>UCFC01000082.1 GCA_900471515.1 Hyphomicrobiales bacterium
GGCAATGTCGCAGCCGCTCCCGCCGCCCATCACGGTCGCCGCGCCGCCTAAAGCGGGGCGACCAAAAGCTATTGCTGTCACGTGCGGCCGCCGGACGAAAGTCCGGCGGTTCTGTTTTGGGCACCCCCGGATTTTTAGGGAAATTTTGCTCAAAATCTAATAAAATTAAGGCTTTATTATAAGATGAATGCCAATTGTACTTAGCCGGTCGCAGCATGTTCTTTTAGCAGCGGTAGATGCGTCGCCCTCGTCGGGCGCGTTCGCACAGTCGGTAGAAAACCGCACCGGACTGCAGCCCCCTTTCCCGTTGCGAGGCATCATGAAGAATTTGAAAATATCGAAGCAGCTTATACTGCTGGTCATCGGCCTGATGGTTGCGTTTGCGATCGCAACCACGCTCCAGGTCCGCTCCTCGGTCGATGCGATCTACAAGGAACGCTACGACATGCTGCGCTCGGAGGTCCAGTCGGCGGTCTCCGTTCTCAAGCTTTACCAGGCAAGAGTCGCCGCCGGCGAACTGAAGCTCGAAGACGCCCAGAAGCAGGCTTACGCCACGCTCAACGGCATGAAATACGATCCGGACGGCTATTTCTTCGGCTATGACTACGACATCAAGATGATGTTCCACTATGACGCCTCGAAAGTCGGGCAGGTCAACAAGGGCCAGCCGGACAGCAAGGGCAAGCTCTACCGCGAGGAGCTGGTCAAGCTCGGGCAGCAGGGCGGCGGTCTCGTTGAATATTATTCCACGGCCAAGCCCGGCCAGCCCGTTGGTGATTATCGCAAGACGGCTTATGCGATAGCTTTCGACCCATGGAAGATCGTCATCTGCACCGGCGTCTACATGGACGATCTCGATGCCCAGGTCGATCAGACGATCCTGACTGCGCTGACCGGCAGCATCATCCTGTTCTTCGTCGCCATCGTGGCCGCCTACCTGGTCATCCGCGGCATATCGAACCCGCTGAAGGATGTGCACAACGCGCTTCAGGCGGTTGCCGACGAGAATGTCTCGATTGCGATCCCGCATACCGGCAT
>UCFC01000081.1 GCA_900471515.1 Hyphomicrobiales bacterium
GCAGCCTGTGTGATAAGTCCGCCAAATCAGTTAGTCTGGCCGCATTGGAAACGATGCGGCCATTTTCATGGGTTATGTTTCAGGAACGGATCGAGGTCAGGCATGTTTGCTGCCTGATCGGATTGAGGATTATGTTGCCGCGGATGCGGCTGTGCGCGTGATCGATGCCTTTGTCGATCGGCTGAACATGGCCGAACTTGGTTTCCAGCGTGCGGTTGCGCCGTCGATTGGGCGACCGTCTTACGATCCGCGCGATCTTTTGAAGCTCTATATCTACGGCTATTTCAACGAGGTGCGCTCGTCGCGTCGGCTGGAACGGGAATGCCGCCGCAACGTCGAGGCCATGTGGCTGATGCGGCGCCTTGTCCCCGACTTCAAGACGGTTGCCGACTTCCGCCGTGACAACGGGTCCGCGATCGTCGGTGCTTGCCGTGCTTTTGTGCTGATCTGCCGAGATGCGGGATTGTTCACGGCCCGCCTTGTCGCGCTGGACGGCTCTCTCTTTCGGGCCGTGGCAAGCGCGAAGAAGATCCTGGGCCGGCGCGAGATCGAGGAGGCCCGCGACCGCCTCGATCGCAGGATCGCCGATTATCTCTCGGGTCTGGATACGGCCGACGCCAGCGAGCCGGACGATGCCGGCGGTGCGGTGGAAAGCGCCATGGCGATGCTTGAAAGCCGCCGGGGCGAACTGGATCGCATGGCAGGTTGGCTTGACGAGACAGGGCGCGCGACCGTGGTCGAAGGCGAAGCGGATGCGCGCCCGATGGGCAAGGGCAAGGGGCCAAAGCCGCCCGCCTACAATGTCCAGAGCGTCGTCGATGCCGATAGCGGCCTGATCGTCCACCACGACGTCACCGATGAGACAAGCGACAACCGCATGCTTCACCCGATGGCCAGGGCGACGAAGGACGTGCTTTCCCTCGACAGCCTGACGGTGGTCGCCGATGCCGGCTATTCCAACGGCGCACAGGCAAGCGCCTGCGAGGACGATGGCATCACGCCCTGCGCCCCAGCCAACCGCACCGTCAACAACACGGGTGACGGCACGCTGTTCGACCGCACCGCCTTTGCCTACGACGTCATGGCAGACCGGTTCGTCTGCCCTCAGGGCCGGATGCTCGAACGCAAGCAGGTCATGAACAAGGACCGCCTGGTGTTCTATGCCGCAAAGCCGGACGACTGTGGCGCTTGCATTCTCAAATCGCGCTGCACCACCGGCTCAAGACGCCATGTCAGCCGGCACTTCGATGAGGATGCGCTCAACAGGATGAAGGAACGGGCTACCCCGGAGATGATGCGCATCCGCCGTTCTGCCGTCGAACACCCGTTCGGCACCATCAAGCCAATGATGGCGGGCGGCCGTTTCCTGACAAGGAACCTCAACGGCACCAGAACCGAAATGGCCCTCTCAATCCTCGCCTACAACATCATGCGCACCATCAACACCAAGCCGACACCCGCGTAGACGAAACACCCAATGCAAATAAGGCCCCGGTCAAAACCGAGGCCCCAAGAGGTTTTCACACAGCCTG
>UCFC01000080.1:0-134 GCA_900471515.1 Hyphomicrobiales bacterium
GGGGATGCCGGTTGGGGGGGCAAAAAGGGGGTGCCGCAAGGCGCCCCTTTTTTGCTGCGGCGGCGGTTCCTGCGGGCCGCGCCGTCGCTGCGTCGGGGAGGTGGCGCAGCGACAGCGGCAGGCGGCGGCAGCCG
>UCFC01000080.1:208-2942 GCA_900471515.1 Hyphomicrobiales bacterium
GCGCGGATCGGCGACCTGTGCCGGCACGGGCCTGTCCATATCCTTGAAATGCGCCTCGATTTCCTCGCGAAGATCCCGGATGTCGAACCGGTCGACGCCCGCGTTGAACCAGTCCACCAGAACGACGTCGCAGACGATATCGAGGCTGTTCGGGTCGTCGGCATCCAGCAATGGCGACATTGGCGGACCTTGCGCAGGCGGCGTGTCCCTGCGTCCCCAAAGGCCGGCGGTTGCGGCGCGGTTGCGCCCGGCGGCCGGCGACAAGTTCGGGGCTCGCCACCCAGCACCAAGACGAGCCCCAGCCCCGGTGCTTGTCTCATCTCATTCCTCCACCGTGACAGGCAGATTAGACGCCCGCGCCGCCGGCGCAGCAATTCGACCAGTCGGGCTAGTCCGGCCGCGCGGGGTGCCAGCGGCCTGCTTTCGCGGGCTTTTGCGCGCCGGCGGGGCGCCAAACAATCCTGTGGATAAAGTCGGCGCGGCNNTGTGATTAACCTGCCGCGCCCGCCGGCCCGGGCCTCCACCCGCGACACCGCCCTTTGGCCATATTGACGCTAATCGGCTGTTTCGCAGGCATTTGCACGCTCCGACGGCCAGCCGAAAGCAGGCATGAAACGGCAATTTACGCTCGAATTTACCGTAACGTACTTCTCATTCGTGCAGCGAAATGGGACCGTCCGCGCGGCCCGGACAGGCGGGGCCGCCGCAATGGCGGGCGGCGACAGCCGATTTCAGAATTTCTGACATCGAGAGGGCGCGGGCTGCTGCAGCAGGCGTTTGCGCGCCAGGTTCAGCTTGCCGAGATCAGAGGTTTCGAGGGGAGGTGCCGCAATGCCCGACAACAACAAGAGCTCGATCGGTGCGAGAGCGATCGTCGAGCTGATGGCCGTGGAAATCCAGAGCAGTTTCGGGGCCATCGCGCAGGACAGGAGCAATTTCGGCGCCCTCAGCGTGGGCGAGATCGCCGGGCGGCTGAAGATTTCCGAGGCTGAACCCAGTGTTCTTTCCTGGAACAATGCCGTGCAGGCGAAGGGCGGCGACGCCCGTTCGCAGATGGTGCGGCTGATCTCGCACGCCGGGCAGGATACGCTTGTGCAGATCATGGAAGAGAGGCCGGCGGCCGTAGCCCGGCTGGAGGGGATTTTCAAGGCAGATCCGCAATCGGTCGTTTCCTATTTCGGGGCGGTGGTGGATGCGGTTTCCGGCAGCGGGACGTCCGGCGCATCGCAGCCGCAGGGCGGTAAGCCTGCTCCGCAGGCCATCCCGGCAGCCGGGGAGGTGGGCGAAGCCTTTGTGGAGGCGCTGGAGTCCCTCTCTGGCGGCGGCAGCGGCGGCAGTGGCGGCAGTGGTGGCGGCGGCGGCGCGGGGGGATTTTTTGCGGCGGTTGGCGCGGCCATCGGCTTTGCCATCGGCGGCCCTGTCGGGGCCGTCGTCGGCGGCGTGGCCGGAGCCACGGTGGACAAACGCATGCAGGAGGACGCGCGGGGCGAGCGTGTGGACGACGGCAGGGACGAGGACGAGGACGAGTAAGGGCCGGCAGGGCCGCATCCGGAAAAAGAGGAGAGGTATCAGATGTCGCTCGAACAGGCGGGACATGATTGGCAATGTGTTGGCGTGGCGCAGGTGGGCGGCGCCGATATTCTCGGGGCGGGACTCTACCTTTTCGAGTTCCGCAGCGCTGCGGCGAATTTCCGCGGCAAATACGCGTTCCTGGGCGGCGGCGTCGGCGGCGGCGGAAGCCTTGGCGGCGGGGCCGGCCCGAGCCCGCTCGATGTCTTCGGCGCGGCACCCGAAGACCTGTGGACGCCGATCGAGCCCGAGCGGCCGTTCTCGGGCGACGATCTCGACCTATCCTACGGGGCGCTCTCCACGCTCGGCGCCGGGCTCGCCTACGGCTATGCGCTGATGGGCATCAGCGCCGGGCTGGTTGATCCGCTGTTCGACAGCGTGGAGGTGAGCGGCTGGGGAACGGGGGTCGGCGCCAGCGGGGCCATCCTGGTCGGCGCGTGGAAGCTGCTGCAATATTCCGATTATTACTAGGCATCCATCCGTCCGGGGCAGCCATGAGGCTTGCCCGAAAGCCGTCCGGCCCCGGCGCGATCGCGGCGGGTGTTCAACCGGCTCGGCAGGGCGCTTGACGGGTAGGGCGCTGGCCTGGCAGCCTGGACAGGCTTGGGGCGAAAATCTAAAGGAGATCAAACACAAACCGGTCTCTGGAGGAGCAAAATAATGAAGCGCATCGAGATGGAGGTGAGCGGCGGCTGCCAGTGCGGCGCCGTGCGTTACCGTGCCAGCGCCATGCTCGACAATTCGCATCTGTGCCATTGCCGCATGTGCCAGAAGGCCTCGGGCAACCTCTTTGCCGCGCTGGTGGCCGCGCCCGACGACGCGCTCACCTGGACGCGCGGCAAGCCCGGCGTCTGGAAAAGCTCGGAGCTCGTCGAGCGCGGCTTCTGCGGCAATTGCGGCACGCCGCTGTTTTTCCACCACCTGGAAAACGGCCGCACCAACCTGATGATCGGCTCGCTCGACGACCCCAACGCCTTTCCGCCGCTTGCCAATACCTGCACGGAAAACATGGTGGGCTGGTTCGACACGATCACCGCCATCGAAAACACCGGCCCGACCGAGACCAACGGCGCCGACTGGGCGGCCGCAATCAGGCAAAGCAACAACCAGCACCCGGACCACGACACGGTTTCGTGGTCGGCGAAGGGGCGGGAGGGGTGATGGG
>UCFC01000083.1 GCA_900471515.1 Hyphomicrobiales bacterium
TGTTGGTTTCCGCGCAGAACTGAGCCGGTTTTTCCACCGAGAAGTGAGCCACCTCTAAGTATGGTTTTCTGATCAGGGTTTGGTCAAGGGATTGGCCTTCTCTCCTCTCTTCTGAGCTGCTGCGGCCGAGCTGGCCTTGAAGCGGAAGCTGTCGTTACCGGTTTCCAGGATGTGGCAACGGTGTGTGAGACGGTCCAGCAGAGCCGTGGTCATCTTGGCGTCGCCGAAGACCGTGGCCCATTCGCTGAAGCTGAGGTTGGTGGTGATGACGACGCTGGTGCGCTCATAGAGCTTGCTCAGCAGGTGGAAGAGCAGCGCTCCGCCGGAAGCACTGAACGGAAGGTATCCGAGTTCATCGAGGATCAGCAGATCGAGACGGACCAGCGTCTCGGCGATCTGACCTGCCTTGCCCTTTGCCTTCTCCTGCTCGAGCGCATTGACCAATTCGATGGTCGAGAAGAAACGGACCTTTCGGCGGTGATGCTCGATAGCCTGGACGCCGAGAGCAGTCGCGACGTGTGTTTTACCTGTGCCCGGTCCGCCGACGAGAACAATGTTCTGCGCTCCGTCCATGAACTCGCATCGATGCAGTTGGCGCACCGTCGCCTCGTTGATCTCGCTGGCGGCGAAGTCGTAGCCGGAGATATCCTTGTAGGCAGGAAAGCGCGCTGCCTTCATATGATAGGCGATGGACCGGACCTCGCGCTCAGCCATTTCGGCTTTTAGCAACTGGGACAGGATCGGCACGGCCGCATCGAAGGCCGGTGCTCCTTGCTCGATCAGGTCGGTGACCGCTTGTGCCATGCCATACATCTTCAGGCTACGCAGCATGATGATGATGGCGGCGCTGGCGGGATCATGACGCATGGCGACCTCCCACGATCCGGACTCGCAAGCCATCATAGCGCTCCACGTTTGCCTTGGGTTCGCGAGCCAAGGTCAGCGCCTGCGGCGTATCGATGTCAGGGCCGTCAGTCGTCTTCCCATCGATCAGACGATGCAGCAGGTTCAGTACATGCGTCTTGGTCGCGACGCCTTGATCTAG
>UCFC01000079.1 GCA_900471515.1 Hyphomicrobiales bacterium
TCCCATATGCCGCGAGCAAACGAGTCTCTCCTGCCCAAGGACTTGGGCAGGCTGGATCCCTGTGATGGTCCCCGGAACAAGCCCGAGGACAGGGATGAGGTGGGGAGGGGAGCGTCGCTGCCCAAAGCAGGCGTCGGGCATGGCGGCAAGGGGCCTTCCGCAGCCTCCACCACCCGACACGGTTCGTTCACCACCACCCCAACAGCGCCTCACCCAGCCTCCCAACCGTGCTGCCCGAAGCCCGCCCCAAGGGCGGAGGGCGTAACTGCAGGGCACCCGGATACGCCCGCCCTGCAGTTATGCGATGCCGCCGGCTGGCGACATCACCGGACATGCCTGCGCCGCCCTGGCATGTCCGCAGCTCACAGAAGCAGCCGCTCCAGGCTGCCCTGGTCCTTCACCCCGTGCTGGTAGAAATGCAGGATCTGGATGGCCAGTTCCTCCCGTTCGCCGTCGGTGGCGATATGCCGTGCCGTGCAGATATGCTCGTAAACGCGCTGGCAAAGGGCGACGTCCTCTTCCTGCATCGGCGTCTGGCCCGCCGACATCTTCTCTCTGATCATCGCTATTCCCTCACACGTCCCCTCCGGGGAGGTTGTAGGGCGCGGATTGCGTTCTTCAACCGGCATTTGCCCATGTCGCCGTGCCGCCCCCGTCCGCCTGGGGGGATTTTTTCCATGCCCGTTCGCGATGTTACGCATGTAATAGAAACAGGCCGGCGCTTGCGCTATGGAAGGAGAAGGGCCGCCCGCTTAGGAGTTCGGGCAACCCTTCTCCACTGGTTTTGCAGCATCCAGCGTGGAGCATTGTAGGCCGGAATGACGCGTTCGCAATTTCACTTTTTAAATCGCGGCGTATTATTTCAGGCATTGCTTAATAAATGCCCGGCGGTACTTTGCGGCCGGGCATTTGCATAAATTTCGCACAGTAAAAACGGGTGTTTGAGCGGATTTATAACTGCCCGCGCCGCCGGCGGCCGGGCGGGGCGCCGCGGCCGCCCGCGGGCCTGCGCTCTGCGGCCGGGCCTGCCGTAAGGGGAAGCGAGGCTTGCGTTGCGTCAGCTACTCCGATTGGGCGAGGGCAGAGCCGCGATCGGCGCCCGCCGGCTGCTTCCGCTTTTTCCGGCGCAAGCTTATCATCGGCGCGCGGGGTCCGATGCGGTTTGCAACCCGGGGGAAGACGGAGAGGCCCGGCAGCGGAGGCGACCATGATTTTCCGGCAGCTTTTCGACAGTGTTTCCGGCACCTATACCTATCTCATCGCTTCAAGGCGCGGCGGCGAGGCGCTGATTATCGATCCCGTGCTGGAAAAGGTGGAGCGCTACATGCAGCTCGTGCGCGAGCTGGACCTGAAGCTGGTCAAGGCGGTCGACACGCATCTGCATGCCGACCACATTACCGGGCTCGGCGCGCTGCGCGACCAGACCCATTGCATCACCGTGATGGGCGAGCAGACCAAGGCCGATGTCGTCGCCATGCGCGTTGCCGAAGGCGACCGCGTCACCATCGAGGGCCTCAGCCTCGACGTGCTCTACACGCCCGGCCATACGGACGATTCCTATTCCTACCTGATGGGCGACCGCATCTTCACCGGCGACACGCTGCTCATCCGCGGCACCGGCCGCACCGATTTCCAGAACGGCGATCCGCGCGCCCAGTACGACTCGATCTTCAACAAGCTCTTGCGCCTGCCCGAGGAAACGCTGCTCTTCCCCGCCCACGACTACAAGGGCGACACGGTCTCCACCATCGGCGAGGAAAAACGCTTCAACCCGCGCCTGCAGGTGAAATCGATCGACGAATATGTCGAGCTGATGAACAACCTGCACCTGCCCAACCCCAAGATGATGGACGTCGCCGTGCCCGCCAATATCCATATCGGGCTGCACCAGGAGGAGATTGCGCGAAAAGGCTGGGCGGTGAGCGCGAAGGAGGCGCTGGGCTTACGGGGGCGCAGCGATGTTGTCATCGTGGACCTGCGCGAGAGGAGCGAGCGGGAGCGGCACGGGGTGATCCCCGGCTCGCTGCATGCGCCCTATGCGGACCTGCAGGAGAACCTGTCAGCCGGCGGGATGCTGCATGAGCTGGCGGTGGCGACGGGGAAAAGGGTGGTGTTTTACTGCGCCTTCGGGGAGCGGTCGGCAATGGCCGTGCAGGCGGCGCAGGATGCCGGGGTGGGGAGTGCGTGTCATATTGAGGGTGGGATTGATGCTTGGAAGAAGGCTGGGGGTGCGGTGGGGGAGTGAGGTCTCGATGCCGACGAACATTCGTTTCTTGGATTTGATACAAATCCTGCTACGATTCCCGTCCCGTTACTTGAGAAAATGTCCTCGCTGCCACCCTTCAATATATTGAGTAATATTCCTATCGTTTACCATTCGCCGAATTATTAGCAGTACGTCTTTATAGCTCTCGCCTTGGTTGCGTATGAGCTTCCTTAGAATGGTACTCGTTGCCTTTTCGCGGTATGAACTTAGGGAGCGGCGCGACCAAATCTCCCCGATTGCGGAGGCTGCCGCAGTGATATGCGATCGCATTTCAGCGCCAGCCTGACCCACTAGCGCACAGAAGGTTTCGAATTCGGCGTCGCTCAGTTGCCCGGAACTTAGCATGCTGACTGCTGTTACTAGCCGCTCGCTATTCAAGCTAAGTGCCTCCTCTCCGACTTCGCTGAGATGGACGGTGCTTCGAACCACCGTTTCTATATCGATACGGCCAGCCTCCTCCAAGTGGAACAGCAGCGCCTGCAACCAAGCCGACCGAACGCCAAATAGCGCTTCGGCCCACTGACGCAAATGGAAATCATCTGATAAGAGAATGCGGTCTGAACCATCCGCCGCGAAGATGTCGTCGAAGAACCGGCCGCCTTCCTTGTTCCGAAATCGTATAATTTCGTCACTGGGGTCGGTTTTCGCAACGGTCGGGAGTAGGATGCAATCGTTCTGCAGCCAGTCTAAGTCGGATCGCAACAACTCAATTCTAGCTTTAATCTCATCTTCGGTGCTTTCCGACATGAGAAGTTTGCCGTCGTGTAATGCAATTGTGGATGTTTTTTTCTTTCCGTCTTCAGAATCGATGAAACTGGATTGTTCGGCCTCTTGAAGCCGCTTAGCAAATATATCAATTGTATTTTGCGTAATCCCGATTTTTCCGAATTCGT
Source organism: Hyphomicrobiales bacterium (assembly GCA_900471515.1). Lineage (GTDB taxonomy): Bacteria > Pseudomonadota > Alphaproteobacteria > Rhizobiales > Rhizobiaceae > Rhizobium. The sequence continues at coordinate 3,160 of UCFC01000079.1, forward strand.
CTTCAACGAAATTTTCAATCTCTAGCCTTCTGAGAAGGTAACACGATACAGGGTCAGCAATAATGCCAGCAGTGCGGGCATTCTTAAGCGCTGAACTCGCTTTGTCCTGGTCAATTTGAAAGCAGGTAGAAACCTTGGGCGAAACGTTACACTCTCGCTTCAGGCCAAGAAACGCATCTATTGGGTCGATCCCAAGGTGAAAGCCGAGGATCGGCAAGGGGTACGATTCCGCTTGATACTCCTTCGCTTTTTGTTGCGAATATTCGGCGCGTTGCTGGAGCAGCGCGATCATTTCGTCGAGGCCACCTTCTTGATTGGGCGCAATGGACACCGATTTGAAGCCTATAGCGTCCGGGAAATGCTCTTCGAAACGCCTTAGAATATAGTGAAACGCGTCTAAGACCTTGTGCTTTATGCTGACTATCGTAGCGTGTTCTTCACCTTTCCCAAACGGCCACACGAAGGTATCGCCTTCCTGCTTTCCGATAGCGGCTTTGGCAATTGGGTGATCGAGAGAAATGTTCTCATCCCGAAGGAGGAAGAGTAGCTTGTTCTCCTCTAGAATATAGGTTTGTCTACTTTCATCGGCGCGCAGCACTTCGAAAGCGGCATTCTCCTCGACTTTCGCGAGATGTAGGGTGTCGTCAGTGCCGGGAGGCCGTCCCAACGCTAGTACGCTGGAGCTTAAAGCCATCCACGCCTTATAGTCGTTGCGGTTCTCGCAAAAGAGTTGGTAAGCATAAGTTCTCGCGCGATCAATTTCGCCGCAAAATACCAATAAATTTACATACTCCCGCTTCTCGTCAATTGTACCAACGAGTTCTTCATCCTTGAGATCTGCGACTACTCGGAAAATACGATTCTTGTTGTTTATCCGCAGAAGCGATTGAACGTACCATTCAAGCGCACTAATGGATTTAGCGTTATTTTCGAATAGCTTCCGCGTTACCGGCACCGCCTTCGCGACTTCTCCGTTCAGGTAACTGGTATTTGCAATGAATTTCCAGCCAAAGACCGAATTTTTAACATCCGGAGCCAGATTTTCGACAATCTCCTTCGCGATTGTTCCTAGCGCGCCTTTAACACATGCGTCGCAAAGAGTTTGCAAGGCGGGGCTTTCCTTGTTGAAGCTCACCTTGTTTCGCAGCAGATAGGCGCAATCACGGTAGTGTCCGTGAGCTAAGAGTTCGTCAGCGGCCCGAAGGACGGTCAAAAAATCCCATTCGTCGGCTTTGCTCAGGGATGCGAGAAGCTTGCGGTCACTTTCTGTTTGATCCTTCTCTAGTGCTGAAAGCTGGTGGGTTTCTTTCTGCTCCACGAGCAATTCAAACGCGCGACTGTATGCGGATCGAATTAAGACGAGTTCGAGTGACGTCGTACTGTCCGCGGCGAGTTCTTCGATAGCTTCGTCAGCAGCTGTTCGATTAGACGAATTTATGGCAATTCGCGCTTTTGTAAGAAGTGCCGTCGAACGCATCGCATCGGGCATGGTCTTCTTAAGAGCCTGATTAACGCGATTTAGCGCTTCGTTATGCCTACCCATCTTTGCTTCAATTTCTGAAGCCATCACCTGCAATTCTGGTATCTCGCCGAAAGACTCGATGAGCTTGAAGGCGTCGTGATCCCTATCTTCTTGCAGGTACAAAACAGCTCGAATTTGGGCCAGTTCCACTTGCAATGACGGGTGTTCTTCGAGAACCTTGTCTAACAGCTTCGCTGCGTCGGCGACGTTACCCACTAACCGAAGGGCAACTGCTGCGTTGTTGGCCTGCGATGGTAAAAGAAGCTTGTTGGGCGGACGACGTTTTAAGGAAGTTTCGAGATCGGAGCGGAGGATATCGACGCTTTTCGAAAGCTGTTCGTAAAATGCGTCCGGAACCTTCGCGCCAAGGAGAAAAGCTTGATTTCGTTGAACGTCATCGAGAACTGCCTGCGCCCACATTAAGGAAACATGCCCATTTGTGGGATATGCTTTATAAGCGTCATCAAGAGCGCTTGAGTAATCATCGGGGCGAATGATACGAATATATTCGAGGTTAGCCGCTACTATATCTTGATTATCGGGCTCCTGAAGGGAATAGGCTGCAATATCAAATTCTCTTTTAAGTCTTGTTGCCGCCTGCAGTGCAACGACAACCGCTAGGCTCTGATGGTCACCTTCCTGCCCTATAAGATCTTTGGCTCGTTCAAACGCCTGATCGTTTTTTCCGTCGTTCAAATCAGCAAGCGCTAAACCCGCTTGTGCCTTTTTGTCGTCAACAGCATATGTATACGCCTTTCGCAGAGAAGCACTTGCTGCCTCTAGTTCTCCGATGCTTTCCTGAATGATTCCAATATTGAAATTCAGACGGAATGCTATGGAGCCCGCAGAGTAACGATCGTCTAATTGTAATTTTTCAAGTAATTTTAACGCGGTTTCGCTGTCTCCGTCGGTGGCAAGTTGCCTATACTCGACAATTCTCTTTATTTCTTCTTGTTCAACTTCCTCTTGAACGTTGAGGCTGTCGCGGATCTGCGATTGTGAAGGCAGTCCGGGTATCGCCTGAGAAAGCCATTCGCGGCTCACATTGTCTCCCGAATTTACGGAGACATGTATGTGTTGCTCAATGCTGTTGTTGTCGCCACTTATATTTGCCGACTGAATGTTCGAACGGGACCTGGGCAAAATAACTGATATGAGGGAAGATAGGCCCAATTTCATGTCAGCTTACTTATCCTTGCCGACTTTCGATGACTGATTTACAGTATTGTTTCGGCCTGAAACTCTTGCGTTTTGCCTTGTCTCAATCCTATTCAGTGTCGTCTTCCCCGCCCAGATGAGGGCAAGCGCCGTTCCTATGATGGTCGCGATCCAAGATGCCTCCTCAAGCATATCTTTTCTCCTCTTTCTCGCATGGGCCTCATGGACCCTTCTCTGGTCCCGCAATGTCGGCATTCCTGCGGATCAAAGCAACAGTTCTCTACTGCTTATAAGCTCACTCTTGGAGCTTACTAGCTTTGCGGTTGTGCTATCCACAACCAGTTGGCACATTGGGAGAATAACGGAGTTTTACTGGGAGGTATCCCGCGTCCCGTTACCCATGGTTTGCTCACTCTATTTAAATACCGACCGATCAAAACCCCATGCCCGAAGAAAGCGCGGTGCATCCGCTGGTGGGTACGGTAGCTTTGCACGGCGCCGGGCACTATGGTCGCGTCGCTTGTGCAGGGGGAATATAGGAGAATCGATCCGGCCATGGTGACCTGGATGTCATCAAGGGCTTTGTGGTCGACGCGGCTAAGGCCGCGGGGCGGGGCGAGGCAGGCGGCGCCGGGCCTTTGCTCGATTGGGTCAGGGAACAGGGATTGGAGATAGCCGAGCCGCGGTTGATCGAGATTGCTCTTCGGACGATGGAAGAGTGGGAATCCGGTTCGCCTGTTCTGGCCTATCCGCAATAGGCATTCGCAAGCGAGGGGACGGGCAGGGCATGCGGTGTTTTGCGCGCTCAGCCCGCCCGCAGAACCCGCGCCTCCACCGGCTGCGCGATGCCCTTCAGCGAAAGCATGCGCGGCTCGCTTCCGGCCACCAGCGCCGGCGCCTGCCGGGCTGCCTCGGCCGAGACCACGATCTCGCCCGCCGCCGCCTGCGATTCCAGCCTTGCGGCCTGGTTGACGACGCCGCCGATGGCGGTGAAATCGCTGTGGAAGCTTGAGAATTCGCCGATCTGCACGTCGCCGGTATGGATGCCGACGCCGATGCCGAGCGGCTGGCCGGGGTCGATTTCGGCAAGCGCTTCGCCGCAGAAGCGCTGGATATCCCTGCCGGCCTGGATGGCGGCGGCGGCATGGTCCTGGCGCCTGATCGGAAAGTTGAAGATCGCCATCAGGCCGTCGCCCATCTGCTTGTTGACGATGCCGTCATTGGCCCAGATCGCCTCTGCCGCGCGGGTCTGGAAGAGGCTGACGATGCGGCCGAGTTCGGCGGCGTCGGTGCGCTCGGAAAGGCCGGTATAATCGCGGATATCGGCAAAGAGGATGGTGGCGCCGGAGGTGATGTGGCGCTTTTTCTTCACATATTGGAAGGAGCGCTCGCAGATCGTGCAGATATCCGGGTTCATCTTGCTCCGGGTGATGCCGAAGGCGCGCAGCGGCAGCGAAAGCGGGCCGCCGATCGGGATCGGCATATGCATCTGGTCCCAGCAGCCGCGGCAGATGCCGGCGCTGCCGGGCCTTGCCTGATGCCTTGCGCTCGCCGCTGTCGTCATGGCCGTGATGCCCCGTTGCAGGCAGAGCTTCCGCCAGTCCGGGCCGTTTGGCAACGGCGTTTACGCGGGCCGTTTACGGTAACGTACTTCCGGCCGGGCGAACGATCTGCCTTGCTGTCCCCTCAAGTCGCATCTTCGGGTGCCGGCCGGACGGCCGCAACAGGCGAGGGAGGAACCGCCATGGGCGAAGACGGCAGGGACGAAATCATCAACGACGGCAGGGAGGAGACAGGCGCGGTGCGCCGGCGCGATATCCTGCTCGGCGGCAGTTCGCTGGCGCTTGCGGCACTTGCCGTTTCGGCGAGCGCGCCGGCGGCGAGCGCACAGCAGGCTGCGACGGGTGCTGCCGGCGGGCAGAAGCCTGCCAGCTTCAATCTCGACCGGGTGATGCAGCAGCTGTCCGAGCCCGGCGGCAGGTAGCAGCTTGCCGCGGCCTGAACGCCGCCCGACAGGCCGTTTTTCGCATCCGCCCCGTGCCGCCGCCGTTCGCCGGCACCCTTGACGGCCGGCCGCGGAACGCCACTTCAACCGTCACGCATGACGGGGTTTTTCTTGCACCGGTTCGACCACTATCTGCTCTTCATTCTGCTGTCGCTCGGCGGCGGGCTGCTCGTCGGCCTCATCAACCTGCCGGACGAATGGTACCAGTCGCTCGCCAAGCCCTGGTTCACCCCGCCCGAGCGGCTGTTCGGCCCGGTCTGGACGGTGCTCTACATCCTCGTCGGCATTGCCGGGGCGCGCAGCTATGCGCGCAGCCCGCGCTCGCCCGTCATGACCGCCTGGATCGCCCAGCTTGTGCTGAACTTCGCCTGGTCGCCGGCCTTTTTCGGCCTGCGCTCGCCGGGCCTGGGGCTGATGGTCATCATCCCGCTGCTGCTCACCATCCTTGCCTTCATCGGCCTGTCGTGGAAACGCGACCGGCTCTCGTCGGCCCTGTTCGTGCCCTACGGCCTGTGGGTCGCCTATGCCGCGGCGCTGAACGGCGCCATCGTCTTCATGAACTAAAGCAATTCCAGCAAAAGTGGGAACCGGTTTTGCGTCCGGAATTGCGAGGAAGCAAAGAGCAATTCCAGCAAAAGTGTGAAGCGGTTTTGCGTCCGCAAATGCTCCAGCCAGCGAAAGCTTGCGGCGCCGGGCGGGCGGTCCTAAACTCGGGCCAGACATTGTCCCGTTCGAAGGGGGAGACTGCGATGCCGTCGAGTTTCAATGTCGGAAGTGCCGAGGGTTACGAGCAGCTGATGGGGCGCTGGAGCAGGAGGCTCGCGCCCGGTTTCATCGATTTTGCCGGGCTCGGCGATGGCGAGAGCGTTCTCGACGTCGGCTGCGGCACGGGAAGCCTGACCTTCGCGCTGGCCGGGCATGCCGGCCTGAAGGCGATTTCGGCCATCGATTTTTCGCCCGTCTTCGTGGAGGCGGCAAGCCGGCGCAACCGGGACCCGCGCGTCACGATCCGGCAGGCGGATGCCTGCGCGCTGCCCTTTGCGGATGCAAGCTTCGACCGGGCGCTCTGCCTGCTGGTGCTGCATTTCGTGCCGGAGGCCGGCAAGGCGGTGGCCGAGATGGCCCGCGTCGTGCGTCCGGGCGGCACGGTTGCCGCCGCCGTCTGGGACCATTACGGCGGCATGTCCTGCATGCGCATGACGTGGGATACGGTTGCCATGATCGACGCCAATGCGCAGGCCATGCGCCACCGCTACTCGTTCCAGCCGATGATGCGGCCGGGGGAAATGAAGGCGAGCTTTGCCGCCGCCGGCCTTGCCGATGTCGAGGAGACGTCGCTGACGATCCGCATGGACTACAGTTCCTTTGCCGATTACTGGGACCCGATCGCGGCCGGCGAAGGTCCGCTCGGCAAATATGTGGCGGCGCTCGATGCGCCGATGCGCGCGAAGGTCGATGCCGCCGTCAGGCAGGCCTACGAGGCCGGCGAGCCGGACGGGCCGCGATCCTTCGCCTCCGTCGCCTGGGCCTGCCGGGGCAGGGTGCCGGGGTGAGGCGGGACGGAGCCGTCGCGCCGGTTTACCGCGGCCGCCTGACGGCCCGCACCTTGCCGCTGCCGCCGCCGCCGGCGTAGAAGAGGTCGCCGCCATCGGCTTCCAGCCCGGAGACGCCGGTGCCCTCGGGCATGTCCAGCCGTTCCAGCACGTCGCCGGTTGCCGGGTCGATGCGCCTGATGTCGCTCCTGTCGTCCTGCCAGGTGGCGTGCCAGAGTTCGCCGTCCACCCAGGTGACGCCGGTGACATGGCGCCTGGAATGGATGGTGCGCCGGATCGCGCCCGTTTCCGGGTCGATCTCGTGGATGCAGTTTTCGCGGTACTGGCCGACCCAGAGGCTACCCTCGCACCAGGCCATGCCGGAATCGGCACCCTTGCCGGGGGCCGGGATAGTGGCGAGCACGGCGCCGGTTTCAGGGTCGATCTTGCGGATCTTGTCTTCGGCGATCTGGAAGATGTAGCGCCCGTCGAAGGCGGTGCCGGCATGGGCGGCGATATCGATGGCGGCAAGTTCCGCTCCGCTTGCCGGGTCGAGCGCCCGCAGGCTCTCGCCGGCGGCAAACCAGACCCTGCTGCCGTCATAGGTGACGCCGCCGATATTGCGCGCGCCCTCGAACGGGCCGTATTCCCGCACGATTTCTGCCTGCGATGTCTTCATCTGCTCCATCCTCCGTTGGCCAGACGATGTTAGTCGCTCGGCAGCGGGCCGGGGAGTAACAATGTTGTCGGGAAGCCGACGACCGGCGGCATCATCCAGCGGCGCGCGCGGCCATTGCCGACAAACTGCACCTTGCCGGCTGCCGCCAGCGCATCGAGCGCCCGCTGCACCGTGCGCGAGCTGAGGCTGAGCGCGATCGCCAGCGCCGTGCTGGACCAGGATGCGCCGTCGGCAAGAAGCGCCAGCAGCGCCGCATGGTCCTCCTCCACCGGCGGGGCGAGCACGACGACGGCGCGCCCGCCATGCGCCAGCAGGGCAAAACCGTGGCTCGTCGCCTTCACCTCGGCAAGACCGGCAAGGGCGGCACGCAGCCGGCCGATCTCGACGCGCAGCCGCGCCCGGTGGGATTCGTCGGCATGGCGGGCGCGGAAGGCGCGGGCAAGCAGGGCCGAGCGCGAGATATCGGAAGGTGCTGCTTCGCCAAGCGCGCGGGCCAGCGCAAAGAGCACCGGCCGGCTGGCGAGCGGCACGATGGCGCCGCCGGCGCGCACGACGTTGCGGCAGGCGTCGACGACCAGCGTGCCGGAGGCAAGCAGCGCCTCGACCTCCTGCAGCCGCAGGAGGCGCTGCGCGCCGCCCTCGAGCAGCCGGGCGGCGGGCGCATCCAGAACCCTTGCCGCTTCGCCCACCTCCACGGCAAGCGCCGGGATGCCGGCTTTCGCCGCCGCCTCGGCGGCCCTTGCCAGCGCGGCCCGGGCCGGGCCGGTGCGCAGCCGGCGGATCGCCACACCGGCAAGGGCCAGCTCGTGGCCGGCGCGGGCGGCCGGCGGCAGCGGCGAGGGGTCGAGATCGGCAAGCAGCCTTTCGGCCGCATCCAGCTGGCCGATCAGCAGCAGGCGGCGGATCTGCAGGGTGCGGGCATGGGCGGCGTTGACGCGGTCGCCGCGCCGCTCAAGCGTCAGGCGGGCCGCCTCCAGCGCCTTTTCCGGCCAGGCGAGATCGCGCGAGACCAGCGCGATCTCGGCCTGCGCCACGACGCAGCGCGCACGCGCCACCGGCTCGCGCGGGCCGAAGGCAAGGGCCGCACCCTTGAGCAGCGCCTTGGCGCGGGCGAGATCGCCGAGCTGGGCCATGGCGATGCCGCGCAGCGCCAGCGCCGGCGGGTCGTTGCGCAGCGCCACGCGCTTCATGGCGCCCAGCGCATCGCCGACGGCAAGCGCCTGCGCGGCGGCTGTTATCAGCGAGTCCATCGGAATCCCGTCACACTTGTAACTCCCACCGCTTGGCCTTCCAGACCTAGTTTATTCCCCATCGGCAGGCAACGCCCGCCGTCTGACAGGTTTCGATGCCAATGAGGAGAAAAGCGATGACGATGCACAAGACCGGAACACGGGCGGAATGGCTGCAGGCGCGGCTGGCGCTGCTCGAACATGAAAAGGAACTGACGCGCCGCAGCGACGAGATCGCCGAATTGCGCCGGGAGCTGCCCTGGGTGAAGATCGAGAAGGACTACCGGCTGGAGACGGAAGCCGGCATCGTGCCGCTCGCCGCCCTCTTCAAGGGCCGCTCGCAGCTCATCGTCTACCATTTCATGTTCGGGCCGGACTATACGGCGGGCTGCCCGTCCTGCTCGTCGATCGCCGACGGTTTCAACGGCGTCGCCGTGCATCTGGAAAACCACGATGTCGCCTTCAGCGCCGTCTCCCGCGCCCCTCTTGCCAGGCTTCTGGAGTTCAAGCGCCGCATGGGCTGGAACTTCGACTGGGCCTCGTCGGGCGGCAGCGATTTCAACCACGATTTCAACGTCTGGTTCACGCCCGAGGAACAGCGGGGCGGCGGCATCGACTACAACTACCGCCGCGAGCCGCCGATGCTCGACGCGCAGGCCGGCAGGACGGTGCAGCAATGGGAGCTGCGCGGCGGCGAAGGGCCGGTCGCCGAGATCGCCTCCATGACCGGCACCGACATCGCCACCTATACCCGCGACCGCCCCGGCCTCAGCGCCTTTATCATGCAGGGCGGCGAAATCTACCACACCTATTCCTCCTATGCCCGGGGGCTCGACGGCGTGTGGGGCATGTACCAGTGGCTCGACCGCGCGCCGCTCGGCCGCAACGAGACGGGCGTCTGGTGGCGCCACCACGACCGCTACGAGGCCGCCTGATGCGCCCCTCGGCCTCCACATCCGCATCGGGGGCCGGCCGTTGCGCCGGCTCCCGCCTGACGGCGGGCCTTGCGCGCGGGCTCTCGCTCGCGGCGGCACCGACCTTCGCCCTCATGGCAGCGCTTTCGGCAAGCGAGCCGGCGGGCGGCATGATCTGTTCCGGCATGCCGATGCACGGGCCGGCCGGCATGAGCGGCATGGCGGCGATGTACCTGCTGATGAGCCTGTTCCATGCCGGGCCGTGGCTGCGGTGGATCGGCGGCGAGGGCGGCTTTCGGGCTTCGTAGGGCGTCCGCCTCCGGCCGGCAGCCCGGAAGGACGGAGGGTGTACCGTGCCCGCGTGGCCGAACCGGCGCCGGGCTGTTCGCTCAGGGGGATCGGGTGTATCCTTTCCGATCGCGGGTCCGGCGGAGGAACCAAAGATGCGTGTGTTCCCGGCGAGCGTGTTCATCTGTCTGAGTGTTCTTGCAACGGCCCAGGGCGGTCCGCTCCACGATGCGGCCGGCAAGGGCGACCTGGCGGCGATTGCGGCCGCCCTCGACGCCGGGGCCGATATCGAGGAGCAGGACAAGGGCGCCACGCCGCTGTTTCTGGCCGTTCGCGGCGACCATCCGCAGGCGGCAGAACTGCTGATCGCGCGCGGTGCGAACGTGAATGGCGAGTCGGCGATCGGCCTGCCCCTGACCGCTGCCGTCCTGAAAGGTTCCGCCGAACTCATCCGGATACTGTTGGCGCATGGCGCCGATCCCAATGCGGCGGCGCGAGGCGAGCGCATGCTGCACTTCGCGGTCGCGGGCGGCTGTCTGGACTGCGTGAAGGCCCTTGTCGAAGCTGGCGCCGACGTCAATGCCATATGGGTGCGCGGTGATCCCGCCCGCCTGCCGAGCATTATCACCGCCTATCATCTGGCAAGGCGCGACGGCCGCGCCGAAATCGCCGGCTACCTTCTGGCTCACGGCGTCGTCATACAGAAACCCGAGCCCATTTCCGCGAAACTGGCAAGCGGGGACCCGGCGAAGGGCGCGGTATTCTTCGCCTCCAATTGCGCCAGTTGCCATGCCAGGCGCCCGCAGGACATATCCCGCAATGGGCCGAGCCTGTGGAACGTCGTGGGACGGGACAAGGCCTCGACGGAGTTCGCGCGCTATTCCAGAACCCTGTCGGAATGGGAGGGGACATGGACCTACGAAGACCTCAACATCTTCATCGCCGGGCCGTCGCTGACGACGCCGGGCGTGAACATGGACGTGCGCGGCGCGCCCGATGAAGCCGATCGCATAGACGTCATCGCCTATCTGAGAACCCTCAGCGACAACCCGGTTCCGCTGCCCTGACCGCGCCTGTCGCAAGGCAGTCGATGTTGGGGGGGCTGGGCCGTAGTTCTATCGACGTTTCGCTCGAGGCCAGTGTCGGAACATGGTCCCGAAGATCCACACGACGATCGACAGCCAAAGCACGACCAGAAACAATAACTCGGGGTAGGCACTTTCGTCGAGAAATGCAGGAAATAGCCACAAATTTATATCCATGGCCCACGGCGACATGCATCCCAAATAGCCGACCAAAACGCCACATGCTCCAGACAGCATCATTATCTGCCTCAAGGTCCGCACGGTTCCCTCTTTAAGTACTTGGTAAAACGAGGCCTTTCATGCCGACCGATTTAAGACAAGCGGCCATCGATGCCGGGGGAGGTTGGGTTGCCGGCCTCCGCCTCATGCGGTTTCCCATACTGCGCAGTTGCCCTAGTGGGGCGAGGCGGCTACCTCACCCACCTCATCCCTGTGCCTGTTGTACGGCCTTGATACA
>UCFC01000078.1 GCA_900471515.1 Hyphomicrobiales bacterium
GGGGTGGCGCCTCCGGCACCTGCACCGTCGGCAAAGGCGGCGGCGCCGGCGGGCTGAAGCCCTCGTTTCTAGGCGCCTGGATCGGGCGGAACTCTTCATGTGGCGTATTGTCGATCGCCGGTCCCCGCTCGCCGCCGGAAAGAAGGAAATAGAGGACGACACCAACACCAGCGACCGCCGCCGCCACGGCGATCGGTCGCATCAACCCAAACCCGGAGCGCCTCACCTGACCTCCGATGGCGGTGTCATTGTCTATCGAATGATAGTTCGGATCAGACATCGTGCCTCCCTATCGTGATTTTGATGGTAAGCTTGAGCCAGCCGAGCCCAGGCGCTTCGGCGCCACGGCACCCTCGATGGGTGCCGGCACGTCGGCTGGAGCGGTCCTGAGATTAAACAGGCAGGTCTCGCTCTCGGTACCGTAACGAAGCGTCCACTGCCGCGAGACCGTGTCGATGACGATATAGTCGGCCTCACGGCGATAATTGACGAGGCTCTCGCGCCGTTTGTTATCGACAATGAAGATCGCCGGCACATCCCCGGTGAATTTCATGAAGGTCTTCAGACCGTCATCGAACACCCACAAGGGCTTGGCGGTATCGCTGCCCTTGAAGCCATAGTCGTAATTGACCTTGTCGCGGCGGATGTTCTTGATGTTGGGATTGCGTTCTGCGTCCTGCGCCTGCTTCCACAGTTCGGCCGTGCCCTTCAACCCGGCATCCTCCGGATAAATGAACCGCAGCTTGAAGGTCTGGTTCTGGATGGACCTGCTGTCATTGACCTCAAGGTCGAACGAGTAGGTTCGTTTCGTTGTCACCACCGACAGGTTTGTCGGCGCATCCTTCTCCATCGGCTTGAGGGTGAGTGAGCGCCGGTCAGCCGATGTCAGGATCTGCCAGGAAACCGTGTCACCTGCGACCACCTGTGTAACCTCCTCGTCCGCACCGAAGAGAATGGTCGTTACCATCCCGTAAGTCCCGGTGACGACGAAGACCTGTTCGGCCGAATAGGGCAAGGTCCGCACGCGCGGATCGAGCCTGCCAGGCCGGGCAATCAATTCCGCATGAACCGAAGAGACCGTCAGCAACAGTGACAGCATTATTCCGACCCCGACCCGCCTCATGGGGTGAGCCCCGACGGCATCGTCTCGGGAACTTTGACGTACTCGGTGACGACAAAGCCGAGGGGGTTATAGAGCCGGACCCTGTTACTGGCGGGCAGATTGATCTGGCGGTAGCGGATCGTCGCCGACCAGCGATTGACGACGTCGCCGCCGCGGCGCCGTTCCCGGGTTTCGAAGCGCACCGACATCGTCGTCGCATTGAGCGGATTGACGGACAGAATTTCGGGTCGGATCTCGCCCGTTGCTCCCATGGTCTTGACCGGACCTCTCGGATTGGAAGGGTTCATCCATTCCGAATAGTCCTTGAAAGCCGGGGAATCCGGGTCCGACCAAAGGGCGATCATATCGAAGTTTTCCGAGAGATAACGAGGGTCGTAGGTCTCACGGCGAATGACGTAGTTACCGACAAAGGAGGCGCGAACGGCCTGGATTTCCGATACGTTCGACCGGTCCTTATCGAGTGTGGTCACCGTCTCCATGTAACCGCTGTTCTTGTCGACGATGAGCGGCACGACCTCGGTGCGTACCAGTGGAAAGAGTTGTGCCACGGAAAAGGACAGAACGCCGGCGACGACCCAGCCCGCCCCTGCAAAGACCAGCAGGATGAGGCCGATCAGGGTCCGCAGTGACCGGTTCTTCTCGCCCCAAGAGAGGTGCTGATCGTAGATCTCTTGGGGTCCCGGCGCACGATCGGCCGGCGCAGCTTTCAATTGCCTTTTGAACAATACCAAGTTTCAAACCTCGAAGTCGCAATGAGTAAAATCGCTGATCCTTGCTGCATTCCGCGTCATTCGCTGTTGCGGCGGCGATTGGTGAGCATTCGACCCAGCGCTCCGACACCCGCGACACCGCCGCGGCCAGCAAGTGCCGCAGCCGCGACGGCACCACTGGGGCCGGCAAGTGTGCCGAGCCCAATAGCTGCGGCCTGGGCAGCACGGGAATTGCTCGAAGAGAGGCGTCTGCGCGCGGCGTTGTAGGCTGTATCCACGCCACCTCCCCCCGGGACGCCGGAGAGGGCCGCCCCGTAAGCGAAGGTGCGCGCAAAATCCGGTACCTGAAAGATGAAATAGGAGATCAGCGCGAGGTACAGCACCATGGCGAGCACGATCGCCAGTGCGTTCTCCTTGGTGGCCATGTCACCGTTGATGGTGTCCATCATGCCGATGAGAAAACCAAAGGACAGGCCGGCCATGATATAGGTGAAGAGCAGCATGAACATGCCGTAGGCGACGCCCCTTACCCACGCGTCGAAGACGAAGCGGGTCATGCCGAAGAAATAGCAGAGGACGGCGATCGGACCGATTGCAAGCATGACGGCGGTGATCATCTTGGCGAAGAGCGTGACGCCGGTGAGGATCAGCAGCATAGGCAGGAGGCCAAAGACCAGCACGATAAAGACAACGACGGCACCCGTCACATTCGGCAGCCATCCGGATTCGTAGGAATTAAAGAGCTGCATGGCAAAGTCGTAGACCTTACGCGCCATCGAAGCGACTTGGCTGGCAATGTCCGCGCCGGCCGATTGACCACCCATCGCCGAGGATATGGCCGATCCGAGATCCTGCGGCGCCGACAGCACGAACTGTCCAATATTGTCGTAGAAGAGCGCCCAGGACATGATGAGAGTATAGGCGAGTGTGATCTTGAAGGCAGTGATCGCCATGTCCTGAAGGGAAACGCTCGATAGCCCGAGCGCGCCCCAGAGGAAATATAGGATCAGAAAGATCGCCAGGATGCCGGAAACGAGGTTTCTGTTCTCGGCAAACAGCCCCCAGGCCCGCTCCAGCGACGCCTCATTGATCTTGTCGAAGTATCGAAGCGCATCGCCATAGAAGTTTATCGCGTAGCTGACGGGATCCATGTGTCATCCTGGAAATTATTGACCGGTCGCATCGGGCCGCAATCGTCTTTAACGGCGCCCGCGAGCGCATTCTCAGCGGCGGTGATCTTGGGCTCGGGTACGAAGCCGAGGGCCGGCACTGGGTTTTCGTCGGCCGAGCATTTTGCCAGCTGCTCGTACTTCCCGGCGCAACCGGCTAGCGCTGTGCAGCTGAGCATCAAAACGAGAACCGCCCTCACTGGTTCTGATCCTCGAAGGCCTTCAACTGATCGCGAACGGAAGCGCCTTGCGGCTGTGTTCCGCTGTCACGCATGACGCTGTCGGGTAGGGGCGCAAAGGTTTTGAGGTTCTGGGACGACGTTGCAAGGGCGGCTTTATACTGCTGGTTCAGCAGCATGACCTGATTGTTGAGCGAGCCGACCGCTTCGTTGGCAGTCTGATTGCCCTGCAATACCATTTGGGTGTTCTGCTCCAGCGCCCCTTTCAGGTCCTTCGCCGTCCCGATCTGTTGGGTGGCCTGCATGAACGAATTCTGCCGGTCCTTGGTGGCGCTATTCATCGCGTCGGTGAGCGCGGTCAGTGTCGTCAGCGCATTGATCCCTTGGGAATAGGCTTGATTGGCGCCCGAGAGCTCACCGCCCTTGGCCGTATCGACCACCATTTTCACGAGGTTGAGGCCATTGATCAGCTTGGCCGCGGTGTTCTGGAACTGGCCACCGATGCCTCCGAACACCGCCGCGTTGCTGGAGAGCACCGTGTTGAAATCCGGAGCCTGTCCCATGGTGAAGCCATTGCCGGTTGCGAGCTTGGCAAATTGGCTCGCATCCTGCTTCCTATCCCCGGTGATCGCCTGAAGCGTTTTCGTGGTGTTGTCCTTGACGACAGAGGTGTCCTGCTGGATCTCGGACGAGAGGCGCTTGATGTCTTCGCTGATCGAGATGTTTTGCGAGTCCTTCACCGGAACTTGCGCATAAGCCTGAGGGACGGAAACGATGGCGAGCGCCGCTGCGATCACTGCTGTCTTCATGTGTCTGACCTCTCCTGTTCTCAGTTTGACGTCGGCCTGGAATCGACGACCGTGACGAGGCCGAGTGCTGGATCCTGCAACGCCGTGAAAGTCGCGACCGCCCCATTTGCGCGTGCTTGTTCCTGCAGATCGGACAGCCAGTGCTGGATCTGTTCGGTGCTGGCGTTGGACGGAACAGCGAAGCAACGCGTGCCGCCGGTGTCGATGATGTTGGTCGGGCACCGGATCTCGGCCATGACAAGTGAGCCGTCATGGTCTTTCGAATTTCCGCCACCACTGCCGCGGAGGCTTGCGGACGAGGATTGCAAGCCAGACTGGAGGCGTTGCAGGTACTGCTGGTTCGCAGCGATCGACTTTCCAAGCAACTCGTTCCAAACCGAACCGCGTTCGATCTGTGCCTGCGTGTTTCGGTCGACCGCCTTCTTCAGCTGCTCGCCGCAGCCGTTTCCGTAGCTCGCAGTTTCCGGCTCAGCTGTACCCTCCGCCGGGGTGTTATCACCGTTCTGGGCCTTGTTACGGGCATAGTAGGCCGAGACCTTTTTGACGTAATCCTGCGTCTCCGGAATGTTGGGAATCTGACCGTTCTGCAGCGACTGCCGATACGGACCGGAATTGTAGCCGGCGGCGATGAGATCATAGCGGTCTCCGAACATCCCCTGGAGCTGCTTGATATATTTGACGCCGCCGCGAATATTGTCGCGCGTGTCATAGGGGTTGACGCCGAGCTGTGCGGCGGTCCCCGGCATCAATTGCATGACGCCGGTAGCGCCGACCGCCGAGCGTGCCGACTGGCGGAAGCGCGACTCCTGCTCGGCGATCGCCATCGCGAAGTTCGGATCGACGCCCTGCCGGATTGCCTCCTGCTGCACCATGCTGGCGACTTCCTGCTGGCTTGGTGTCCGAGACGATGGCGCTGCGGGCGCAGTGCCTCCCCCCATGCCGTCGGCCGAGCAATCGGCCGGCGCGCCAGAGCCCTGACCAGGTGCGACGCTATCGGTCGTTCCGCCCGAGGCGCCTTTGACTTTACGCGTATCGGCCTGATAGGACTGATACCAGTTCTCGGTCGCCTGCTGGATCTTCTGACGCGCCTGGTCGATGACCGGGACCTGGGCATGGCTCGTGCCGACGGGGAAGACGAGAGCGAGGGCCAAGACGCCGGCTGCGGCTTTCTCAAGACGCTTTGCGTTCTTCATCGACCGTTACCATCCCAGTCGCAGAATTTCGAGAGCCAGTTCTTCGGATCGTCGCCGTACTCGTCGAGCAACATCTCGACTTCGCGCACGGTCTCTTCCCTCCCCGAGAGCACCTTGATGAACTCCGGCATGTGGGACATGTCGACGCGAGCGATCACGCTGCTCTTTGCCTGCTTGATCAGCATGAAGCGCGAACTCGGATCACCGTTCTTGACCCAATCGAATTCCGCTCGCGAGAGACCGAAATGCTCCATGTAGGAGTTTTCGTCAGCCTTCGGATTGGCAAAGAAGATATTGGTCGACGTCTGTTCGATGATCGTGCGGCTGACGCTCGAACGCACCACGTCGTCGGCCGACTGCGTGCCGAAGATGACGAGACCATTCCTTTTTCGGATGGTCTTGAAATAGTCCTTCATGGTGCGCTTGAACTCGTCGTCATCGAGCAGCTTCCAGGCTTCGTCCATCAGGTTGATGATCGGCGCCTTGCCGTCGTAGACCGCGTCCAGCCGGTGGAACATGTAGAGAAGGGCTGCGGTGCGCACCGTTGGATCATCAAGGATCGATGTCATGTCGAAGCCGATCATCGGTCGCGAGATATCGAGATCGTCGGCTGCGTTGTCGAAGAGCCAGGCGTAGGGTCCCTTGTCGACCCATTTGTCGAGCCGGGCGATCAGGCTGCCTTCGGTCCGCTCGCTGCCGGCGAGCAGCGCCCGCAGCGACGAAAGACGACGATATGACCTGTCCTTCGTCTTGAGGACGGACTTGATCGCGTTGCGAATGATCGCTTCTTCCTGCGGCGTCAGGCTTTCGCCTTCCTTGGAAGGTTTCAGCATGAAGCTCAGGAGCCCGTAGAGGAAAACTCGGTTCTCCTCGGTATCGTCGAGCAGTAGCGGATTCCATCCCGACGGCTGGCCGGGCTCCAGCGACATGTAGGCTCCGCCCGCTGCCCGCACCATGATGTCGAGACCACGGTCCTTGTCGAAGACGATCGTCTTCAGCCGGGGGCTGACGCGGTAGGCCTGCAGGATCAGGAAGGCCATGATGACGGTCTTGCCGGACCCGGTCGGGCCGAAGACGGTCGTGTGCCCAACGTCGCCCTGGTGGAAGTTGAAGAAGAAGGGCGTGCCCGACGTCGTCTCGAAGATGGTGATCGCCGGCCCCCAGTGGTTGCCGTCAGGCCTGCCGTAGGGATAAGCGTGAAAGCTGCTCAAGCCGGCGCAGTTCAGCGTGGAGATTAAGGCTCGCCGGGCGATATAGGCCTGATTGCCGGGTAGCTGCGCCCAGTAGGCCGGCTCTGCATTCAGGTCCTCGCGGACATAGGAGGCGCCGAGCGCGCCAAGCTCGTTGCCGATCAGCGCCACCGCATCGTCAAGCTGGGCAGTGGTTTTGGCGACCGGCATAACGGTGAGGTGATGTTCGGTGAAGGCAACCCGCTTGCGCGCAAGTTCGTCCCGGGCGATATCGAGATTGGCCTGGACACTCGATCCGCCTTCGTCGGCTTTCGACATCTGCCGGTCCAGCCGTTCGATCCGGCTGCGCGCCGCCATGTCGTCGACAAAGGACATCGACTGTGTCAGCACCAGCTCAAATGGCAGTTTGAGGATATAGTCGAGCATGCCGGCGCCGGTCTCCGGCGGATACTCCTTCAAGGAGACCATCGCCGCATATCGGTCATCGTCCGGTATATCGCCCTGCAGGTGGATGATGCGATTGCCGATCGACGTTCGGCGCGCCGGCAGCATCTCGTCGATCGGGATGTTCCCAAGCCGGATCGGTCGAACGCGTCCACCGTTCAGTAGCGTATAAAAGAACTCGCATTGCTCGGAGAACCAAATTTTCCGCGCGGCTTCGTCGACGACCATATCTTCAGAGACATCGCGGAAGACTTTTCTGTTGTCGCCGAGATCGGCCTGTACGCGTTGCACGTCGCGAAGAACCTTCGGCCCATAGACGGAAAGCGATTTCTCCAGCGCTCGCGTTGCCTCGACCAGCTTGTCGCGCATCGCGCGGAACTGTTCCTTGCGCACGGTCGTACCGCCTGCGCCCATGAGGCGGGAAAGCGCGGATCCCTTCCGGAACATGGGGCGCACGACCAGCGAGACATAAGTGTCGTTCACGAACATCTCGTTCTTTGAGATGCTCGACTGATAGACGTGATCGAGGCGCTCCATGAAGGGGTCGATGAAGGCTGACGGCAATGATGGCGCGACCTTACGTCTGACCACATGAGTATAAAGTGCGAAGCTACCGATCGAGGAAATCGCACGGAAGGCGGCGTTGCGCTGCCGCTGCAGCATATTGATCGTTTCGATGTCGGCCGTCTCGAAGGAAAAGCCGGTGAGCTTCAGGGTCGAGACGAGGCAGTCGTTCTTCAGGCGGATGATGCCGTTTTCGATTGGGACGTAGAAAGGAACATGCGTCGCGACGTTCCGGTCCGCAAAGATCTCCCAACCCTTCGTGAGACTCCCCTTCAGCGATCTCGCCATCGTGTTCATCGCTTACACCCCGTAGGTTCTGACGCCGCCACCAAGCTTCCGGCCGAGAGGGTTGACGCCACACATGCTGAGGCGCCCGACGATCTCGAAAAACCAGAGATCGAGCTTGACGGTGAGCACGTAGAGAATGCTGTGAAGGACCACAAAGGAGACCGGGAACCACAGGATGGATCCCAGGATCATGAAGACCATCAGCGAAACAAAACATTCCGCCAGGAAGTAAGTGTACGGAATTCCCATCACCGTCGGCGGTCGTGTGAGAGCCAATATGACGGGATGAGATTCGATATATTCGTCGCCACCGTCGGCGGTATTCCCTGCTCCCGCCATGGCTTAAGATCCCCCACCAGCAAGGAAGTCGACGAGCTCGGCAGCGGCGAACATGCCGGCAAGGCTCCCTCCAACCCGAAGCAGGGCTCCCCAGGACCAGTAGCCGAAGGCTGCGGCGAGAAACATGCCGATGAAGGCGATCGCTCCGACCGAACGACCGAACGGCCCGGTGAAGAACTGCACAAGTCGGTCAGCCGCATTTTGAAGGGCATCGAGATTCTGCGCGGCCGCTGGCTCGTACTGGCTGACGAGCAGGATCAGGCTCGTCGCAAGCACGATGGCGGCGTTCCCGACCCATCTCCTTTTGGCCAATGAGGACCAGGCTACGCTGCCATAGAGAACGGCGCTCTGGACTGCGAACGCGATGGGATTCATTTAAACACCTCTTCCTTGACAATTTTGACCGGCCCACCTGGATCATTCCGAGCCGCCTGAGCTCGGACTTCTGGTGGGGCCGAAGTCACTGCTGAGAAAACAAGCATGGGGGATTTTGCGCGGTCGGCCCGGCCGGTACGGCGGGACGCCGAGGCCGTACTTGTGGACGTGACACCCGGCGCGGCCGCCGTGCCGGTATAGTATCCAACGACACGGGTGACATAGTCGGCGGTCTCGCGGATCAGTGGCAGGGAATGGCGAAGGTCGACATTCGGCTCGCCGGCATTATAAGCGGCGGCGACCAACACAGGATTTTTGTACTTGGCGATCAAGACGCGGAGAAATCGCGTGCCGGCCTGGATGTTCTGCTCCGGATCCGATAGATCGGTCGCACCGAAGGCTTGGCCGATGCGTGGCATGACTTGCATCAAACCGATGGCGCCCGCGGAACTGACCAGATCTGGATCGAACCCGGCATTCTCGGCCCGCATGACCGAAAGCACCCAGTTGGGATCCACCTCCTCCTTCCCGGCAACCTTCAATGCAAGTTCGGCATAGTCCGTGGGCACACCGGATAAAAGATCCGATCGGACCTGTACTGGTGGCTCGCTGACATGAGGTGTGGTTGTCGCCTCGGCAAGTTCCGGAACGGCGGTTGCATGGTCAAACGAGTATACGCTGGCCAGCGAATGCACAGCGCGCTCCCGACGGTCTTTCGTGATCCCAGAGGCTGATTCTGATGATCGCCCGACGCTGTCACTAAACCCTCCGATGAACTCCGACGGACCAGCGCTGATCCGAAGCGCATCAACGACCGGGCCGCTAAATCGCGCGTTGAAGCTGGCAGAATCGATCGTTGGGATATCCCGCGTCGAAGCAGCGGCTGAGATCTCGGGATTTGGCGGCACTGCCGCCACCTCGTCAGCCTTCGGCTCCATCCGCTTGGAAGTGGGCCCGACGTACACCGATCTTCCCAAGGCGTTGTAACCGGCACTGTCATCTGGGCCAGAGGCGAAACCGGTAAGCAGAAAAGCCGAGGTTCCCGCGAGCCATAGCACGGCCCGCGAGGATATCTTGTGCGGTCTGTTCACAGGCGAAAGCGGATCGCTATCCATGGCTGAACCAACGAAAATTATACTGCGGTATAAGATTTTGAACCGCATTCAGCCGTTGAAATCAACCCTAAAGTTTAACTGGAGTATAATTAGCAGGGCACCGCGCCATGTCAGAAGGCGGGCTTCCATAAGAAAATCAGTCCGTTAGTCGTGACCATTGATCCGGGGTCCAGCGATACCGAAGCTGTTCGCGATCTCCCAAAATGCGAGCGAGACGGACGGCAGTCCCGCCCTTTACCAGGACCGAACCGGCGTCGGCGCCCGAAGCTGTGACAGAGATTCGGCACACGAAATTAGGCAACTCCTTCTGTATTCTCGTCACCTGATAGCAGGACTCGATCTGGTAGCGGCCGCCATCACGACCCATCGACAAGTTGCTGTCTTGGACGGGACCAAGCCGCTGGCGTCCGAATTCGGTGCCATACTCCAGCTGGCACTCGGCGATGTTGTCCCGATAGGCTTTGCAAGCTGCGAGGCTGAGATACACGAACGGCGCCAGCGGCTGTGGTCGCGGTCGCTCAGTCTGATGACCACATCCCGCCAGCGCCAACATTGCTGCCAGAGAGCCGAAGAGCTTCGCAAAAGTCCGCATGGTGCTACCTTCTAGTTTGCCTGCCGATAGCCGGCCTGTTCCAGGGCTTCGAAAAAAAGATCACGGGCGAGCGCGCAATATGGTGACATTGACTGAGCCAGGTGAAGCTGGGTGAGCACCAGTCCGAGATCGGAAACGGTCGTCACGACGTCCTTCAGGTCGCTGTTGAACCCGTCCCGCAACATCTCTCGGCCATCGTGGCCTTTGATCATGATCGCGTAGTCGTCACGCGCGACGCTGTGCCAGAGCTCGATCGTGCCGGTTTCGCCTTTTACGTTCTCGGTGTCGCATATGAGTAGGAGCGCATAATCCGGATCGCGCATCGCGCTTTCTTCGATTAAGGCCTCCCCACGAAATTCCGTCAGCACCACTTCAGACGCAAAGAGCATCAAGCGCTCGTTCACCAGAAGGCGCTTCTGCCCGAGCCGAACAAAGGCGTTCATGACGGCGGAGCGGATTGCTGCCGGTGGAAGATTTTCCGCGCAGTGTTCGCATATCGATGTCAGTTGGCCGTCTAGAAAGGCGAAGGTGCTATGGAAGCGGTTGACGACGGATCGCTCAACATGTTCTGTCTCGCCTCCGAGCGCCTCGACGAGAGCGAACGCATCAAGTGTTTTGCGAGGCTTCGCGAGTACATCGGTTCCTGATGCGGACCCTGGGTCCCCGACCAAGCTCGAAGGGCCAACGACGATAGCGGCGGACCTTGTCTGCGCACCACAGTCGGGGCAGTCCGCAGAGAACGATACCTTGTACCATTCCTTCGTCAGGAGGGATCGGTTGCGTGTCAGAGTCAAACCTTATTCTGGAACGACGGAGTACCGCTCGGCCCGCAGCTTAGATCAAATGAGCAACTTATACTCCGGTATAATTTATCAGCAGCAGATGGCTTCCTCAAGCGGGAAAAGACGAGGGAGCCGGGCATGTCGGATTCCCGTAGGTATTCAGGGGATCCGGTGGTCGCGTTGCTCCGCTGACACGGACGGTTGCGATAAAGGCATTGCAGCAATTTTGTTTGTTGCGGTAACCGCAGCAACCACAATTGCGATCGTAAATGCGCCAATTGAGGGTTTTGGCCGCAAAGCGAAGACGGCCTGGACACGCTTTCACCGTTTCGCCAGACGGGTGCATCACTCATTCACCGATGCGCCGGATCGCTCAATGGCCCATTCCATGAGCTGTTCGCTGATCCGCCCAATCGCGCGTGCACGCATCCACCCATTCGGCGATTTGCGCAATCACCAATAAACCGATTAACGGGATCGCCGGAACTCCCATTCGCCAGATCGGTTTCGCACCGTTTCACTTATTTACTGGCTGACCGATCCGCCGTTTCACCCAACTGCTCGATCACTAATTCACTCATTCGCCGGCCGGCCGACACGCTCAAGCGCCGATTCACCTATTTGCGTATACGCGCAGTCGCCTGTTCGCACATTCGCAGGTTCGTCGAATCGTTTATCACCTATCGAGGGATTCGCCCATTCGCTGATGAGCGAAAACGCCTGACCGATGAGATGCCGCTGCATTTCACGGCGGCCGACCTCTCTCCCTCATGGCCTTGTTGCGCCTGAAAAATGAAAGACCGGGAAACCCCTCGCTCGCCTCTGAGGCGACCCGCCCCTCGGGCGGAACGGCTATTGGTATACCAATAGCCTATCCTGCCATCTCTCACCGAACTCATCTGGCCGCCGTGCCCGAGGCGCCCATGCTGTTGCGAGCCGTCAGGCAAAGCAACAGCGGTCACAGGCTGATTGCCTGTGATCCGCGCCGGAGGGACAGCACGGTGGCCAGATGAGTTCGGTGAGAGATGCTGAAGCGAGCCGTCGTCGTGAGCTGCCGGGAAGGTCGTGACCGTAGGGAACGGGCATCGATGGCCGGCGAACGATGCGACGGAGAGCGCACCGCAGGAGAGGAGGACCACCTGCAGCGGATGCCTGAAGCATGAAGGCGCAGCGCAAGGTGGTCCTCCTCTCCGTACTGTTTGGGGAAGTCGCGGCAGCGTCCGCTTACCGTCCCGAAAGGCCGTGCGGGCCTTTACCCGCACCACAGGGAGAGGGGTGGTTGAGGGGAGAGGCGGCAAGTCTCTCCCCTCAAGACCGCGTGCAGGCTCGATGCCGGGAAGCGGTCAAGGCCGCGGAAGAGACGAGAGACGGCAAGAGCCGCCTCTCGTCCCGCATCAATCGTAGACGACGCGTGCGATGCTAATCGCGATGCCCGCCTCATTGCGAATGGAGCGCGCGATCGGGGCGAGCGTGCCCAACTCGTCATCCGTGAGGGCGACAAGGCTCGCATAGCTGACCTCGATGCCGTCGCAATCGGCGGAGAGTGCATTGTGCCATTCGCCGCCATTCACACGGTACTCGTGAGTGTTGAAGTCGATTTCGAGATCATCGAGCAGTGTGATCCGGAAACGGGCAAGGCATTCCTCTTCGCCATGAAGCTGGAAGGCGGCGAGACCCTCCTCGTCCGGCTCGCTGGTAAGCTGGCGCTCCAGCGCCGTTATGGATTGTACCCGCGCAATTGCCGCTTCCAGGCCGTCAACGAGCCCGTCATACAGTTTGAGCAAGAATTCGTCCTCGCAGTCGATGCGATTTGCAACCACGATGAGCCTCAAGCCCGCAAGCACTGCGAGTTGATGGACGTAGTACCAGGTATCGGACATATCAGTGTCTCCTTTCCGTCTCTGACGAAAGGAGGCCGCACTGTAGCCGCGAGGGGTCAGGGATCGCGGTACGCGACCGCCAGCGGCGGCAAGCGGAGGAGCCGATTTTCTGACGATGGCCCGAAGGGACGGCGGCGGAAAATTGGAGGGGCCGCGCAGTCCTTGACGCCGGAGTGGCGGGTGCACAATGGGACGTCAGAGAGAGAGATAGACCACGGCGCCCCTGGCGCCGTGTCCGTATCCGGCGTTCGCCGGCCATGCAGTCTATCCTCGGCCATTGTCATGGAACAGTGGTACGCCGGTGCGACAGCCGCGAGAGCGGGCGTCACCCGAATGGGACGAAACCCGCCAGGGGTTCGGTGAGCGACAGCGAATAGCACCGTCCGCCGCAGGCGGCTCGCCCGTCATGCACAAACTCATCATCCTCGTGAATCAATCAGCAGCGACCGATTCAAATATGTCGTTGGACGCGAAGACTTGTCTCACGGATTCTGTGTTTCATGATCACGCAGCCCTACCAGCTCTATATCGAACGCACGGACGCCAGGAAGAACATGGCGCGCTATTATGCAATGTCGATCGAGCCCAATCTATTCGGCGAGGCCTGTCTGATCCGCCGATGGGGCCGCATCGGTTCCGGCGGCCAAAGACTGGTCCATCATTTCCAGAGGGAAGAGGAAGCGGTCGGGGTCTTCCTCGAACTCCTGCGGCAGAAGCGGAGGCGCGGCTATGGTCCGAGATCGCATTTGACGCGATTGGCGACTGTCTAGCCGATGGCGGAAGGATGTCCGACGAAGCGATGCTTCGAGCCTGACGCGCCGGTCGACCCGGCGCGTCAGGCTCGGTGACATGGCAAAAGCCGCCCTCAGAAGGGCGGCTCAGACTGCTGACAAA
>UCFC01000076.1 GCA_900471515.1 Hyphomicrobiales bacterium
TGACATTGTTGATGGCGACGACGATGTCGGCGTTGCGGGCGCTCCTGAGCTGCTGCAGGCAGAATTCGGCAGCGCGGCGGCTGGTCTTTGCCCATTGCACGACCATCAGCGTGCGCTCCGTCAGCGCCGTCAGATGCATGGTGTCGGCCGAGGCGAGCACCGGCGCGCTGTCGAAGATGACGACCTGGCCTCGGGCGCGGGCCATCTCGATGATCTCGGCCACGTCGGTCAGCCGCACGCGCCGCTGCAGGCGGGGACTGCCGGCCGGAATGAAATCGATCCCGCTCGGATGATGGTGGACGACGTCCTCAAGGGCGGCCTGTCCGCTCAGGAACTCGTTCAGCCCCTGTTTCAGGCCGGACCTGAACAGCGTGTCGAGATGGCCGCGCCGGATGTCGCTGTCGACGAGCAGCACCGGCGTTCCGTTGGCGGCCAGTTCGATGGCCAGCGATCCGGCCACCAGCGACTTGCCTTCGCCGCTATGGGCCGAGGTCACGGCGATGGAGTGCGGCAGCTTGCCGCCATTGGCCTGTTTGAGCGAGATCATCACGGTGCGGATGGCTTCGTCGAACATGCCGATCTGCGTCTGGCCGAACAGCCTGGAGGGATCCCTGCGCTCCTTGCGCCGCAGATGCGGGACGAAGCCGGCCGGCACGATGCGGCCCATCGTGGAGATCTGGTCGAAGCTGCGCACCGTCCGGTCCATCATCTCGACCACGAAGGCGGCCGTCACCGCAACGGAGACCGAAGCGAAGAAGACGCCGATCAGATAGAACAGCCGGCTGCGCCCCTGCGGCACGAGCGGCACGGCCGCCGGTGACAGGACCTCCAGTTCGGCGCCCGGCAGCATGGCCTGCCCGGCCAGGCCGCGGCGCTGCTCCTCGAGCTTGTCGAGGGCGGCCTGCTCCTTGTCGGCAATGCGCTGCAGCCGCACGAGCTCGGTCTGCGCCAATGCGGAACGGGAGCGCTGTTCGTAGGCGGCCGTCAGTGCGGAGCGGACCGTGCGGTCCTCGTCGTCAAGGGCGGTCAGCCTGGCGCGCAGGGACTGCAGGTAGCGTTCGATCGCGGCACGGAGATCGGCGCGGGACGTGTCGATCCGGGCTCGCAGGTCGACCACGGCGGGGGCATCGTTGCCATAGATGTCGAGAAGACGGGCAAGGTCCTGCTGCTGGGCGCGAAGGTCGGCCTGCATCACGCCGATGCTGTCGGGAATGGATTTGTTCTGCGCGGCCAGGGAAGGGTCGCGGGCGGCTTCCAGCGCGGCAATCGTATCCGTGATGTCGGTGCGGTCTTGCGCGATCTTCGTCTGCCGGTCGCTCAGTGCGACGATCGCCTTGATCTGCTCGCTCTGCTCATCGTCGTCTGGAACGACACCCATTCTCTGCTGATAGGTGTCGGCGGCATCGCGGGCGGTCCTGGCGCGATCCTGCTGTTCGGCGATGCGCTGGCCGATCCATGTTTCCGCCGTGTCCAGGCTGGAGCGGATACTGTCCCTGCGCTCTTCGAGATAGATGGTGATGAGGCGGTTGGGGACGGCGGCGGACAGTTCGGGATCGCCGGCGGTAAAGCCGATCTCAACGACGTCGCTCTGGCCGTCGCGCCACACGCTGAGTGCCTTGTAATAGGCCTGGACGACCGGCTCGATCGTGTCTCCGGCCGGCTGCGACGGCCTGTCGGTGCTGACGAGGCCCCGCAGCGTTGCCCTGATCCTGTCGATGACGGAGGCCTGGCGCAGGGCCGGGTTGAACTCTGGCCGCTCGTCGAGCCGCAGGTCGCGGATGACCCGTTCCGCCACGTTTCTGGACAGAAGCCGTTCGGTCTCGGAGGTGACGTTGAGCGGCGCATCGCCGCCGGCATCGCCTGTGCTGAGCGC
>UCFC01000074.1 GCA_900471515.1 Hyphomicrobiales bacterium
TCTCGCTGGTGGCGGGCGCGACGGGGCGCAAGCCGTGGGAATGCGACATCCGGCATTATCCCGCCGAATGGCTGGGCAACGTGGAGCACACGCACCGCGCCATCGACGATGCACGCGGCTATGCCAACCTGCTGCATTTCTTCCTGACCCGGCGCGAGGGCGGCGGCTACCGGCCGCTTCTGTCGTAATCTCGGCCGAAACTAGAGCATTTCCGGCGAAAACGGAGTCGCCTTCAATGCTCTAGCTTATTGTTTTCCCCGCAATTCCGGACGCAAAACCGGTTCCCACTTTTGCTGGAATTGCTCTAGGCGAGCCGGATCAGCCCGGCCGCCGTCGGCGCAAAACCGCAGGCGGCGTAAAAGCCCTGAAGATGCGGCTCGAAATCCACATGCAGCCACCCGGCCCCGCGCGCCCGCGCCGCCCGCACCGCCTCGCTCACCAGCGCGGTGGCGATGCCCCGCCGGCGCAGGTCCGGATGCACGCAGGTATCGAGCAGGAAGGCATGGATGCCGCCATCCCAGGCGACATTGACGAAGCCGATCAGCCGCCCCTCGTCATAGGCGCCGAGATGGGCAAGGCTGCGCGGCAGGATGCGGGCGAAATCCGGCGGCCGCGCGCCCTGTCAGGCGGTCACAGGGGTCACGGAGGAACGGGACGTAGCTCTCTCCCCTTCAGCGCAAGCATGAGGAATGCTCAATCTGTAAAAAGTTGGTTGCCTTTTCTTTCTATTGCTGCCCCGTGGAGCGTTTTATAGAGAGCGCTAGCACCTGAGCTACCCGGCTTAAAATTGTCTGTATTAAAGTCCGAGTCTTTCAATTCTACTCGTTCAAAAAATTGCATGAACTCATTCATATCCACAACCCGCGGGGATGCTGTCTGTTGATTGTAGCAATCTCTTAGCAATCGCATTAACGCCACATAGCCATTTGTCCTGTTTAGAATAAGACCACGCTCGTTGTCATTCCATGCTGATGGCCAGCGCTTCTGGACTGCACCGAAATAGTTATTCAGAATACGGAATATAGATACGGTATCATTCTCGCGATAAAACGGCGCAAATATTTCAGTTTTCCAGTCTTCGTCCTCTTCTGCTCTCGAAAACAGATCAAAGAAACCCTTGTTTTTCTCTTTGTCAGGATTCCTTGGAAGATACTTCAGCATGGCGTTGACCACTGTCGCTTGCGCCAGTGTTTCATTTGCTATTCCAGGAGTTGCTGTCCCCAGCCGTTTGATCTTCCTGAAGAATGGCCCGTTTGGATCTCGATTGAGGGCGATCGTAACTTCATGTGCCGCTTTTACAGGACTTGGCTTTTCCGCATATGTGTACAGATCATACACAAGGCTCTTGTTGACCTTGGTTTGAGCAAGGTTCACCGTTGAAAAAATCTCGGCTTTGTCCGCCAGATCTGCCCCGACAAAAATTGATACGTTGACTTCGAACGTTTTGCCGGCCTGCAAATTTCGCAGTCCCGCTAATCGATGCTGTCCATCGATAATAAACGCTGCTCGCTCGATCGATATCCCCGGATCGTCATCATCGCCCTCGTAGGGACGTATGATCAATCTAAATAGGCCTTCACAGCCGCCAACGCTTTCGAGCGTTGCGCAACGTTCATCTACCGCTATGACAATCGAAGTTGGGAAGGTAGCATATTCAAAATTAACGTACTGAGATATCTGCTTCACCCGATCTTTCGACAGGGTTCGTTGTATCCCGGCAATATCGTCAGGGTCGTTTTCGTTAAATTTTCTAATATCTACAGTTGAAATCTGATTGAGAGTTTCGCTTCTGATTGCCCCAATATAAAACTCGCCTATCGGCTGATCTACCTTGAGGACATTAAGAATAACCTCTTCCATATCTTAAGCCTTCCCACCAAAATATTTTCTATCTACAGCTTTTGTAGGGTCTTCTGGCTCTGTGTTGCTTGGTCCTGTATTTGATATGCTTATGAAAAACCAAATAATTAGGGATGTGATGTAAAAGAAGAAAATCTTGTTCTGATTGTAGATGCTTATCTCCTGCTTAAAGCCAACGTTTTCGCCGATAACTATCCCTGAGAACAGCAGTCCTAACAATACAAGAGTTAATACGAAAAATTTTGATACCTTGGTGGTGACTTTCTGCGGCTTAAAAAAGGTGAGCCACAGTATCGCTGCGCAGGTTGAGAACAAAGATATTATCAATTCGCCTGCAGAAAAGAACGACCAGAATATAGGTGTAATTTGCGAATTATTTTCACCTTTGGCGAAAGCTATGATGAGAAATGGAGCAAATCCGACAATAATATTGAAAATTACTTCTAGACCCGCTTCGAGGCTAGGGTGCCTGTCCATTGCTCCGTAGAGGCGCCTAATAAAGCCCTTTTTTTGATTAGACGACATACAGAAGCTCCGACGTCTTTACACGGTTCTTTGAACTTCCAGCGATTACGGAAGCTCGGGTAATTTCGATGGGTGAGGAAAGCTGTGAATAAAGTTCACGGATGGAATCGTGAGATGCGTTTGTAAGCATTATTCGTGCGCCGCGTTGCTTCGCGTCTACAAGGCAATCGCGCAATCTGATCTGATCATTCCACGAAAATATATTCTGGTTGTACTTTATAAATCCATTAAAATTATGCGCAACAGTATAGGGTGGATCAACAAATATCAAATCACCTTCTGTAGCGTGCGAGATCGCTACAGAAAAGTCCTCGTTCAATATCTGTGTTTTTTGCAATACTTTGCTTACATATTCGAAATTGTCGTCGTCCATCACGATCTTGGATTTCGTGCCAATAGGCACATTAAACTCTCCCCGTAAATTTTCGCGATAGAGTCCGTTCCAGCACGCCCGATTAAGATAAAGAAACTGCGATGCGCGAAGGTGCAGTTCTTCAAATTTACTGGATCGCATTTCGTAGTAGTAGTCCTTGGAGTGCAGTTTTTGATGCTCCTCCAAATTCGCGACTACTGCACGCCAATCATTTTTGATAGCAATGTACGTATCAATAAGACGCGAATTGGCGTCGGAAATGATTCCCTGTGTTGGTGCATGCGAGAAGAAAACAGCCCCACCACCAACAAAGGGCTCGATATATTTCCCACTATATTGTGGGATTTTAAATTCAGGCCGGTCTACAAGCCAACGCTTTCCACCCGCCCACTTCAAAAATGGCTTAATACTCAAGATTGGTCCCCTTGGCGACGAATTTGCTGCCATAGGTAGAGAGAGTCAAGGAGAAGAAGAATTTTTTTACCGCCCCGGCCGCCCCGTCTTGTTCTTCGTCCGCCCCTTGCGCCGCTGCTCGCCGGGGTCCTCATAGCTCCCGACACCCGTTTTCCCACGCACCAGCGGGCGCACATCATCGTGCCCCGGCTGGCCCTCCAGCAGCGGCGAGAAGCGTTTCGTGCCCTTGGCGGCGTCCGGCTTTTCCGGCACATGGCCCGTCACCGGCTTTTCGGTGCGGCCCACGGTCATCTCGTCCAGCGTGTTGCGGCGGAAGAGGGTCTTGCCGTCGGCGGGGATCGGGCGGGCGTTGCGGCCGCCCATGTCGTCGAGTTCCGGCTTGGCGAAGTAGGCGGGTGTGGCCCCCTCATCCGCCCTGCGGGCACCTTCTCCCCGTTGGGGAGAAGGGGAGCCGCCGCGGCTCTTGCCTTCCATCGACTTGGCTTCCTCCCGCGCCAGCGGGTCGTCCATGGCGGCGAGTTCGACGGCCTTGAGGCGCTTGATTTCGTCGCGCAGGCGGGCGGCCTTTTCGAAGTCGAGGTCGGCGGCGGCGTCGCGCATGGATTTTTCCAGCGCGTTGAGATGCGCCTGCAGGTTGTTGCCCACGAGGTTGCCGCCATCGGCAAAACCCTTGCCGGAAGCGCCCGAGATGTCGGCGCGCACATGGTCGCGCTCGTAGACCGAGTCGAGGATATCGGAGATCTTGGCCTTGACGCTTTCGGGCGTGATGCCGTGCTCCTGGTTATAGGCCATCTGCTTTTCGCGGCGCCGGGCCGTCTCGTCCATGGCGCGCTGCATGGAACCGGTGATCGTGTCGGCATAGAGGATGACCTTGCCGTCGACGTTTCGCGCGGCGCGGCCGATCGTCTGGATCAGCGAGGTTTCGGAGCGCAGGAAGCCTTCCTTGTCGGCATCGAGAATGGCGACGAAGCCGCATTCGGGAATATCCAGGCCCTCGCGCAAGAGGTTGATGCCGACGAGCACGTCGAAAGCGCCGAGGCGCAGGTCGCGGATGATCTCGATGCGCTCCAGCGTGTCGATATCCGAGTGCATGTAGCGCACGCGCACGCCCTGTTCGTGCAGGTATTCGGTCAGGTCCTCGGCCATGCGCTTGGTCAGCACGGTGCAGAGCGTGCGATAGCCCTTGGCGGCCGTCTCGCGGATTTCGCCGAGCACGTCGTCCACCTGGCTGCGGGCGGAGCGCACTTCGACGGGCGGATCGATAAGGCCGGTCGGGCGGATGACCTGTTCGGCGAAGACGCCGCCGGCCTGTTCCATTTCCCAGCTGCCGGGGGTGGCCGACACGGCGATCGTATCCGGGCGCATCGCGTCCCATTCCTCGAAGCGCAGCGGCCGGTTGTCCATGCAGGAGGGCAGGCGGAAGCCGTATTCGGCCAGCGTCGCCTTGCGCCGGAAGTCGCCGCGGTACATGCCGCCGATCTGCGGAATGGTGACATGGCTTTCGTCGATGAAGACGATGGCGTTGTCGGGCACATATTCGAACAGGGTCGGCGGCGGGTCGCCGGGGTCGCGGCCGGTGAGATAGCGCGAATAGTTCTCGATGCCCTGGCAGGAGCCGGTGGCCTCCAGCATTTCCAGGTCGTAGCGGGTGCGCTGCTCCAGGCGCTGGGCCTCCAGCAGGCGGCCGGCCTTTTCCAGCTCCACGAGGCGGCCCTTCAGCTCTTCGCGGATGGATTTGATCGCCGCGTTCAGCGTCGGGCGCGGCGTCACATAGTGCGAATTGGCGTAGATCTTCACCGATTTCAGGTCGCCGGTCTTGGCGCCGGTCAGCGGGTCGAATTCGGTGATGGCGTCGATCTCGTCGCCGAACATGCTGATGCGCCAGGCCGCGTCTTCCAGGTGGGCCGGGAAAATCTCGATGGTGTCACCGCGCACGCGGAAGGAGCCGCGGGTGAAATCCATGTCGCGGCGCTTGTATTGCTGGGCCACGAGATCGGCCAGCAGCTGGCGCTGGTCCAGCCGGTCGCCGACATTCATCTGGAAGGTCATGGCCGTATAGGTTTCGACCGAGCCGATACCGTAGATGCAGGAGACGGAGGCGACGATGATGCAATCGTCGCGTTCGAGCAGCGAGCGCGTGGCCGAGTGGCGCATGCGGTCGATCTGCTCGTTGATGGAGCTTTCCTTCTCGATATAGGTGTCGGAGCGCGGCACATAGGCTTCCGGCTGGTAATAATCGTAGTAGGAAACGAAATATTCCACCGCATTGTCGGGGAAGAAATTCTTGAATTCGGAATAGAGCTGGGCGGCCAGCGTCTTGTTCGGCGCGAGGATGAGGGCCGGGCGCTGGGTTTCCTCGATCACCTTGGCCATGGTGAAGGTCTTGCCCGAGCCGGTGACGCCGAGCAGGACCTGGCTGCGCTCGCCGCTCTGCAGCCCGTCCACGAGATCGCGGATCGCCGTCGGCTGGTCGCCGGCGGGCTTGTATTCCGAGGCCATGCGAATGGTGATGCCGCCTTCGGATTTATCCGGCCGGGCAGGGCGGTGCGGCGTCCAGATCTTGCCGTTCTTGTGCAGCGGGTTGCCGCTCTCGATCAGCTTCGACAGCGCCTCGACCGTGGCGGTGACGCCGCCGGGGGAAATCTTGTCGGCATCCTCCAGCGAGATGTCGAGGCCGGCCACCGGGTTGAGGCCGGCGGCGGCACGCGTCTTCGGGTCGGTGGAACCGCCGATGGAGACGCCGCGCGCCGTCTTGCTCACCGTCGCCTTCCTGTTCACACTCACGGCCGTACCGCCCTTCGGGCTGGCCTCCGTGGCGGGCGCCGGACGACCGGCGGCGGCCGCCTGGCCGCTGCGCTTCGCTCCTGCAACCTGCTCGGCGTGTTTGCGCGCCTCGTTCTCCACCTTCTTGCGATGCTTGCCCGCCCTGGAGGCGATTTCGCGCTGGCTTTCGATGCCGGCGGCCTCCGCATCCGCCTCGAGCTGCCTCACCCAATCGGCCACCGAGCCGGAAAGGGGAGCGGAGTCTTCTGCCGGGACTCGCTTATCCCTGTCGTTCCACTCGAAGGGTGTCCCGGTAAAAGACGATTGGGGGGCTTCCTCGAAACCGGTCGAGGCGGGGGATTTCTTCGGAGATCTTGCCATGCGCGGAATATGGCGGGAGTCATGCCGAAATGGAAGGGGGAAAGAGTACAAAAGGGAAACGAATGAATCGTTCGGATTTTGGAATAGTGGGGGTGGGCGGGCGGTTTTGTATTGTGAGGCAAGGCTGTGCGACGGAGCCCCCTCACTCTGGGCGCGAGCGCCGACCCTAGCTCCCTCATTTCTGTGCTTGTCACAGAAATCCAGCAGCCGCGTGTCCACGCGGCGGAAGAATCTTGCTGCCTATCGGCTTTTGAAAAATGCTCCATGCCGGGCACGTTTCTGAGGAGTCTTCCCGGCTTGCAGACGCAAGCCGGCTGGATCTCTGTGACAAGCACAGAGATGAGGGAGGTCGAGGGACTGCCAGCAGCCGCGTGTCCACGCGGCGGAAGAATCCTGCGGCCCACCGGCTCTTGAAGAATGCTCCATGCCGGGCACGTTTCTAGGGAGTCTTCCCGGCTTG
>UCFC01000072.1 GCA_900471515.1 Hyphomicrobiales bacterium
GCATCGCCTGTGCTGAGCGCAGTCGCCAGGGGCTTGTGGATCATCAGCCGGGACTCGGCATGGTAAGCCGGCCTCAGCCCCGATATCAGCACGATGGAGGCCGCCATCACAACCGCCATCACAGCCACGATCATCCCCATCCGCCGGCGCAGCAACCGCAAGCCTGACGTCAGGCCCCTTGCTTCGGTTGGAAACCGGATCGCAAACATCAGCACGGCAGCAGAAAACAGGACGAAGAGAAGACTGTTCTGCGTGAGAATGATCGTTTCGGTGAGGTTCATCACCAGGAACATGATGACCAGCACGTTCAACCACAGCCAGCCTTCCTCGGGGGCGTCACACAGCAGCGTTGCGCCCTGCCGCACCGCGCGGACAATCGTCCAGACCAGGGGTACGAAGCCCAGGAGTCCGAGGCTCAGCAACGTATCGCGAAATCCGTTATGGGCGTGCGGCGCCGGCCATCCGGCCGCAGCCCGGACGCGCCAGCCGTCGGGCGTGGAGTCCGCCCAGAAGGCCTGATAGCCGTAGCCGAACAACAGCCGCCTGCCGATCGCGTGATCCACCTCCCGCCAGAGCGGGACGCGGCCGGTCAGCGTCGCGTCCTTGCCGATCGCTTCGAGCAGGGGGACGAGCAGTTCGCTGAGGCCTACAAGGACCAGCGCGACCAGTTGCAGGCAGACCAGTACGAGGGTTGCCCTGCCAAGGTCACGGGTCTTCGACAGGGCGAGGAAGAAGACCGTCGCCACCGCGGCACTCGCGAGAGACGTCATGGCGGTCATCGACTGGGATGCGACGAGGCAGACGAGGCTGGCGCAAAGCAGCGGTATGCTGACGATTCTCCGCCCCGCCCGTCGATCCGTCGCCATTATGGCGCATGCGAAAGTCGCGATTGCGGCGTTCCAGCCGAGTGCGTTCTTGTTGTCGAAGACCCCTCTGAGCGAGCTTTCGCCCATGGTGAAGGCACGACCGGGCCATGCCACAGCCATCAGCAGACTGAACACCATGCCGGTGCCGAGCACCGCCACCGTCAGCAACAGCAATTGTCGCGGAGTGAACAGGATGGCGAGAAGATATGCGAGCGACACGGAAAGAATGAGCGCAATACCGCGCTGCAGGGTGAGGGCAGGGCTGGACGACCACAGCACCGAGACGAGCGGCAAAAGGAGGAGCACGGCAAACGGCAGGCTACGGCGAACGGCAATCAGCAGCTCTGTCTGATTTCGCGCCAGAAGCCCAAGGGAGATCAGATAGATCGGTATGCCAAGCAGGCGAAGTTTCGCCATCTCGCTGGCATCCAGGTAGCCATCGCGATCGATGAGGGGGAAGACGCAACCGCTCAGGAGCAGCAACGCGACAATGACGCCGACGCATTCCATCGAGCGCCAAGGCATGATGACTTTGTGACTGTAGACTGCCGGGTAGCAAGCCTTGTCCAACATATCATTCAGCCGGATACTGGCTGCTCAACTGGCCTTCCGGCGCCCTTGCGCCTGCTACCGCTGAACCTGCAGCAATACCGACCCGCCGCCGTGGGCCGGTGCTGCCCGGTGCGCCACGCCGTGCCTGATCGGCAGCGGTGCCATTGGCCGCTCCCACCGCGGCCCGGCCGGTGAGATGCTCCACCAGGTACAAAGGCCGTTGCCGGACCTCGATCGCGATACGGCCGACATATTCTCCGAGAAGCCCGACGGAGATCATGTTGAAGGCGCCGAACACGAGGATGACGACCATTATCGACGCGTAACCGGGCGCATCGACGCCGAATATCAGCGTTCGTCCGATGATGATGGCTGCGTAGAGTTGCGCCAGAAAGACGACGACAAGGCCGACATAGGTCCAGATCCGCAGCGGCATCGTCGTCGATCCGGTGATCCCGTCCAGCGCGAAGTTCCACAGCCGCCAATATACCCATTTCGACGTGCCTGCGGTGCGCTTCGGCCGGTCGTATTCGACCGTCGCCTGCGTGAAGCCGACCCAGGAGAAAAGGCCTTTCATGAAGCGGATACGCTCCGGCATGCCGTTCAGAACATCGACGACGCTGCGATCCAGCAGCCGGAAGTCGCCGACATTGTCCTGAATCGGATAGTCGGCCATCCTGTTATAGAGGCCGTAGAAGGCGTTGGCGCTCCAGCGCTTGAGCCAGGTGTCGCTGCTGCGTCTCTTGCGGCGCGCGTTGACCACCTTCGCGCCGCGCATCCAGGCGCTCACCATGTCCGGAACGATGTCCGGCGGATCCTGCAGGTCCACGTCCATCGGTATGATTGCGTCGCCACGAGCGTGAGCAAGACCGGCAGCCAGCGCCGCATCCTTGCCGAAGTTTCGGGACAGGCAGATCAGTCCGATATCCGATCGCTGTGCGGCCAGGCCTTCGATGATGTCGACGGTGCGATCCCGGCTGCCGTCGTCGACGAACAGAATCTCCACCTGCCCGCCCGGTCCGAGAGCGCTGCGGATCGCGTTGGTCTGCGCATCCACGGCCTGGAGAAAGAGCACGATCGTCTCCTCCTCGTTGAAAACCGGAACGACGATGCTCAGCACAAGGCCTTCCGCATCGGACATGCTGCGGGGCGAAAGGTCAGTCGTGGCAACCGGCCATGTGCGAGGGAACTCCGTGCTGCGCGGCAACATGTCAAACCCCCGGTGCGATGAAATGGATTGGACCATCGGATCGAGGCCGACAAAGGTCTTGTCCAAGGTGGCGAGACCGCCGCCCGTAGGTCTTTTGGGGAAACCGCTCGATCCGATCACTCTTTACAACAGTCTTACTCTTGACCATCCCCGGCTCCATCCAGCCTGCCGAACCGGCAGGCTCCAAGGGCTCATCGAATTTTCCTCGACATCCCTGTCTGCGATGACACGCAAGCCCCTGTAGAAATGAACTTTATTCTTTATGCCGGCAGGTCGAAAGCGAGCCATAAGACGTACGCGTACCACTTTGTGCTGATTGTTGCTCGAGCGGAGAAGGCGTTAGTCTTGGCGCTGACCTAAGCCGGGATGGATGTATTGCCGGCAAGGCACTGGGTACGGATTTAGGACTTGTGGGCGTATGGGCATATCTGACCTCAATCCGGCGTTGGGCACGGAGATCGCGGGGCCACCGAACCCGGTCAAGGAATCAGGATCGCTTTTGCGGAAGTCGCGCCCGCTCTCGGGGCATCTCGCGTTGTGGTTTGCCATGGTCGCGGCGCTTGCGGCCCTCTGTACTGCCATCAGCGGACAGAGCTACTGGATAGATGAGGCCAACACCGCGTGGCGCGCGGCAGAACCGCATTTCGGGGCGCTTCTGGCCCGCATGGTCGCGGAGACGGGCTCCGATGCGCAGATGCCGTTTTTCCTCGTGGCGATCTGGGCCTGGGAGAAGGTCGCCGGCGATGGCGAGGTTGCGTTGAGGGTAATGAACCTGCTTTGGCTTGTGCCGGGCCTCTACATTTTCGCCAATGGCCGGGTTGATCGTCTTCTGGTGGCCGGAGCGAGCGCCTTCCTGTGGTACTATATCGATGAGGCGCGGCCCTATGGCATGCAGATCGGGGCGAGCCTGATGGTCTTCGGCCTGCTCGAACGTGCGGTCGTTGCAGCGAGCGATCGCAGTGCGGGCGGTCCCCTCCTTCGCCCTCACCAAGTCTGGCTTCTTGCGTTTGCGCTTATCGCCCTTTCCGGTAGCAGCTTGCTCGGTGCCATATGGGCTGCCGCCGCGGTCGTCGCAGCCGCCTGCGCCGTTCCCTGGAGCGCTCGCCGGCTCGCCGCAAGCCACATCGTCGGGCCTTCGATCCTGCTCGTGACTGTTCTAGCGCCGCTCGGGCTTTACTATCTCTGGACGGTGATTGCAGGGGCAGGCGGCACGAAGGTTGCGGTCACCGATGCACGGACGCTGGTATTTTCGGCCTACGAACTGTTGGGTTTTGCCGGTCTCGGTCCGGGCCGCACGGATCTGCGGGCCGGGGAGGGGGCGGTTGTCTCTTCCTACATTGTCGTACTGGCGAGCTACGCCGTGCTGGTTGCGACGGTGACACTGGCCGGCGTCATTCAGGCCATGCGCAATATTCCGCCTCGCGCATTGGCGGCTTGCGCGATCGCGGTCGCGGCCGCGGCCGCACTGATCCTGATTGCCGGATATATTCTCCACTGGCGCGTCGTCGGTCGTCACCTTGCGCCTGCAATCGCGGTCGTCCTGGCGTTGCAGGCAGCAGGCGTGACGCTGCTTTGGCGCCAGCCAGTGGGCAAACTCGTGGTGATCGCCTTTCTGGCGATGGCACTGGTCTCCGGCGCAAGCATCAGGTTTGCGCCTCGCCACGCGAAGGACGATTACCGCTCCGCGGCCATTGTCGCCCGCTCAGCCCTGACGAGGGGTGACCGGGTCTGGTGGAGCGCCGATGCACTTGGCGCCCTTGTCTACCATGTGCCGCTGGGTCAGGCGTGTGGCAGCGCTCTCTACGTGTCGGAGCCGCGTCCAGGCTTTGCTTCAGCACTCGAAGCCCCGACCGTGGTGATTACCAGCAAGCCCGATATCTACGATCCGCAGGGCCTGCTGGCAGAGTTCCTGTCCGAGCAGCACTTTCAGATCGCCGAAACCTTTCAGGCTTTCCAGATCTGGCGACGCACGCCATCGACCGGCCCTTTGCCTTGCGGCTGAGCGCGCGTCGGCGCCATTGGGCTGGCGATGATCCAGTACAGCTGGTGGATGCGTTCGGCGGCGGCATTCATCGTAACAGCGAGCCGGAAATATCCTTGGCATCGGGTGGCGTCCCCGCGCTGGAATCGGCCTCATCGGCTCCGATATCGACCTTGCCGTTCACACGGTCCTGCCCGTCCATGTCGCTAGATCCGAGGCCAAAAGTGGACGTTCCGGCATTGATGGCCGGCGAACCCGGCTTCAGGTGAAAATCTCCGGTGGTCGGATCTGCAAGCTGCGGATCGAACCCGAGCAGGTTTCCGTTTGCTGCGTCGGGCATGAGGCCGTCCGAAAGCACCGATGCCTCGCGCGGAGTGCCGTTGAAGGTGATGTTGTTATACCACTTCACATCCTTGTTGACGTAGTCGTTGGTACTGACGTCGTTGATGGCACGATTCCTGGAATCGGTCGCCGGGTCCGCCACCGCGATATTGTTCACCCAGGTATTGTGGCTGCCCATGGCGTTGCTCAGTTCGCCGCGCCAGCTTCCCTTGTTGGCATTGTCGTGGTTGTTGTGCCATACGGTATTGTTGCGCACCGTGACGAAGTCGCTCAGGAAGACGTGGATACCCTTGCCGCCATTGCCGTAGGAGAGGTTGCCTTCGATCAGCGTGCCATAACGGTATTTGGTGTCCTGAAAGCCGTCGATGATGATGCCGTTGCCATCCGTGTGCTCCCAGTCGATGGCGGGTCCCTGCACGTTGTCGTAGCTTGTGTTGTTTCTGATGACGTTGCGGAATTCGGCAGTACCTGCGGCGAGATCCATGTTCTGCCAGAGCGAGATGCCGCTGCACTGATAACCGTTCGTCGCGGCATTGCCATAGACCCGGTTGCCCTCGATCGTCAGCCAATCCGATTTCGCGCTGGAAATGCCCGAGCCGCCGCTGTCATGGGCGATATTGTCCTTGATCGTGACATGGTGCGACCCTTCGATGTCGATCGCATGTCCCTGGCCGCCGACGACGTCGAAGCCCTCGATCTTCACGTAGTTCGCGCGCACGCTCAACGTACTGTAGGTGTCCGAAGACGGCGGCCTCAGCAAGGCGTTGCCCGGCAATTCGGATCGGATGGTGACGTAATTGTCCGCCGTGCCATCCCTCGTTACCACGATCTGCTCATGGTAGGTTCCAGACTTGACCACCACCTGGTCGCCGGGTCTGAGCTGTGCCTGCATGGCGCGGCCGATCGTCTTCCATGGAGCTGAAAGGCTGCCTTTGGCGATGTCGCTTCCGTCAGCGGCAACGTAATAGTCGGTCATCACCCTTCTCCTGTCCCTGCAGTTTGCTGATCCCTCGGGGTACCGGCTGTGATGATTGATGTCTCTCACCGGCCCAGGGCGACGGTGGATCGATCAAGAATATGAAATCATTCGATATTCAGGTTCACGCTTTGAAATCGTGATATTTCATCAGCGACCTTGCGTACAACTCGGAGTCGCGGAAGTTGTATTTGGCGTGTCGCTTGGGTTTGACATTGTTGATGGCGACG
>UCFC01000071.1 GCA_900471515.1 Hyphomicrobiales bacterium
ACTTGTCACAGGGATCCAGCAGCCGCGTGTCCACGCGGCGGAAGACTCTTGTTCTTGCGGCAAGCTCGCAGTGCTGGCGAATACGCGGGAGAGCAGCCGGCGATCCTCCCTCCTGGCATGAGGCGAGCGGTCTGTTCTTCAGGAGTCTCTTCGGCTTGCAGACGCAAGTCGGCTGGCGGCCTTTCCCTGCGGCTGCGGGCGCGGCAGGGTCGATCGCGGTCCGGTTTCTTGCCCCGGCCGGTTTTTTCTTTCTTAAGATCATTGCCCTAGCTTGCGTGGCTGCGCCGGTTCCGTGCCACGTCCCGCCGCGAGGATACATGGATAGTAATTTCGCCTTCCTGCTGCCGGTCATGATGCTGATTTTCGGCTGCACCTTTCTGATCGTCGGCCGCTTCGGGTCGCGGGAGGCGACATTGTGGGGGCCGGGTTATCTGGTCGCGGCGGCGGCCTTTTCCGTGCCGCTGGTCGACGGCCTGCTTGGCGAGCGCAGGGCCTCGCTGGTTGCCGATGCGCTCTTCCTCATTTCCTTCGTCTTTTATGGCGGCGCGCTGCTTGCCCGTTTCGGCCAGCCGTCGCGGCTGGCGCTGCGTCTGGGTTTTGCCGGGGCGGTCTACGCCGGCATCCTCTATGCGGTGCTGGTGCGCGGGAGCATTCCGGCGGAATTCCTGCTCGACGATTTCGGCTGCGCGGCGCTGCTTGCCTTTGCGATCGTCGCCAGCCTGAAACGGATGCGCCACGCGGCAGACAGGGTGCTCGTCGCCGTCTCTGGCCTCGTGGTGGCCGATACGGTGGTCCGCAACATCGTCTTCGTCTTCGTCGTGCCGTCCTATGGCGGGCACGAGGATTTCATCGCGTCGCAATATGCCTTCGCCATGCAGGCCTCGGCATCGGTTCTGGCGCTGGTCTTTGCGCTGTCTGCGCTGGCGGCCGCCACGTTCGACACGATCGTTGCCCATCGCGACGCGGCCGAGCGCGATCCGCTGACCGGCATGCTCAACCGCCGCGGCTTCGACCGTCTGGCCGGGGAGCGCAAGGGGGCGGAAGGCGCCGTCATCATCTGCGACATCGACAATTTCAAATGGGTGAACGACACGTTCGGCCATGGCCCCGGCGACGAGATGATCCGCGCCTTTGCCGGGATACTGGAGGCGCGGTTGCCGGAGGGCGGCCTTGCGGCGCGTTTCGGCGGCGAGGAATTCGTGGTCTTCCTGCCTTCCACGCCGCTGGTGGCCGCCGCCGATTTCGCCAACCGGGTGCGGCTTACCTTTGCGGCGGTCGAGCGCAAGCCGGCCGGCGGGATCACGGCAAGCTTCGGCGTGGCCGGCGCGAGTGCCGCCGACCATTCCCTCTACGAGCAGATCGCGCGCGCCGACAGGGCGCTCTATGCGGCCAAGGAGGGCGGGCGCAACAAGGTGATGGTGGAGGGCGAGCCGCCGCAGGACATGTCCGGCCCGCGTCTTTATCGCTCATCCCAATAACGCGGCCGGCAGGGCAATATGGGCCTGGAGACTTGATTGCCCGCAAGGCGCGGGTAAAAGGCTCGTGTTTCACCCGTTCGCAATTCATCCGCAGGATCAGCCCACAGGATCGACCATGCCCTTTTCGCTCAATCCGGCCGCCTTCTGGCCGGTGATCATGCTCTTTGCCTCCAATATCTTCATGACCTTCGCCTGGTACGGCCACCTGAAGCACAAGGGCAGCGCGATCTTCATCGCCATCGTTGCCAGCTGGGGCATCGCCTTCTTCGAATATTGCCTGGCGGTGCCGGCCAACCGCATCGGCTCCACGGTCTATTCGACGGCGCAGCTGAAGACGATGCAGGAAGTCATCACGCTCATCGTCTTTTCCGGTTTCTCGATCTTCTGGCTGGGCGAGAACCTGACCTGGAACCACGCGATCGGTTTTGCGCTGATCGCGGTTGGGGCGTCCTTCATCTTCCGGGCATAGTCTCTAACGATTTCAACAGATTACAAATCGTCCATGTCGGGAAATCGCCGCATTTCCTACACCGTGGCGTCGCAATTGGCTGAGACCCTGTCACTATCCGGTGATGAAGAGGTGAACGGTCATGAGCCTGTCTTTTCCGACGATGGCGGCGATCCGCTTCGGCTACGGGCTGCGGCCGGGCGAGGCGCTGGCGCAGACGAAGGATGAGCTGATTGCGCAGGTCGGCCGCGGCGCGGCTGCCGTGCCGGGTTTTCCCGTCGGCGGCGTTGCGGCGCGGCAGGCGGAAATCCTCGACCTGCAGGAGCGGCTGAAACAGATCCGGCAGGCCGGCGGCGACGATCTCGCGCGCCGGCAGCAGCGGCGCGCCCTGCAGCGGCGCGCGCAGCTTTTGTTCCAGATGGATGCCAATGCGCGGCTGATGCAGGCGGTGCTTTCGCCCGACGGGTTCAACGAGCGGCTGGCGACGTTCTGGACCAACCATTTTTCCACCAGCGCCGCCAAGAGCGTGCCGATGCGGCTGATCGTGCCGCTCTATGAGGCCGAGGCGATCCGGCCCTTCATGGGCGGAAGGTTCGCGACGCTGCTGCGCGCCGCCACCGCGCATCCGGCCATGCTCATCTATCTCGATCAGGCGCAATCGCTGGGGCCGGATTCCAAAGGCGGCATGCGGCGCAACAAGGGGCTGAACGAAAATCTCGGCCGCGAGCTTCTGGAACTGCACACGCTGGGTGCGGGCAGCGGCTATACGCAGGCCGACGTGCGCGCGGCAGCGATGGTGCTGACCGGGCTGACGGTCGACCAGCAGCAGATGCAGACGGCCTTCCGGCCGCAGATCTCCGAACCCGGCGAACATCGGGTTCTCGGGGTTAGCTATGGCGGGGCGAAGCGCACACGCGGCGATTATCTCGCCATGCTCGACGATCTCGCCGTGCATCCGAAGACGGCCGGGCATATCAGCCGCAAGCTCGCGGTGCATTTCGTCTCCGACCAGCCGCCGCAGGAGATGATCGCGGCCATGAGCGAGGCCTGGATGAAGACGGATGGCGACCTGACCGCCGTCTACCGCGCCATGCTCGACCATCCCGCCGCCTGGGCAAACGAGGGCGCCAAGGCGCGCCAGCCTTTCGACTATATCGTCAGCGGGCTTCGGGCGCTGGATAGCGGGGCCGGCGCCGGCGACGTCGCGGCCTTCATGCAGGCCTACCGGCAGGAGGATGCCGACGGCGACGACATGGCCGCCATGGCGCAGAGGAAGGATGCAAGCACCGGCCAGCAGGCCATGCAGGCGCCGCCGAGCCCGGAGGACGAGGCGCGCATCAAGCGGCGCAAGGCCTTCCGGACGGCGCGCGCGCTCGGGCAGGGCGCGCTGCGGCGCATGGGCCAGCCGACATGGCTGCCGGCGAGCCCGGCCGGCTTCGAGGAGAGTTTTTCGGCCTGGATTACCGCCAGCCAGCTTTCCGAGCGGCTTGCCTGGGCGCGGCGCGCCAGCGCCCAGTTCGGCAGGGATGCCGATCCGCGGCAATTCCTGAAGGCCACGCTTGCCGATGCCGCCCGCGACGAGACGATCCGCGTCGTCTCGCAGGCGCCAAGCCGGACGAGCGGGCTGACGCTGGTGCTCGCTTCCCCCGAATTCAACCGCCGATAAGGATCTCCGTCATGACAGGCTTTACGCTTTCGCGCCGCGGTTTCCTCGCCTCCGCCTGCTGTCTTGCCGCAGCCCCCGTCCTTACGCCCGTCACCTTCGCGGCGATGCCCGGCGACAACCGTTTCGTGACGATCGTGCTGCGCGGGGCGATGGACGGGCTCGATCTCGTGCAGCCCTATGGCGATGCCGGCTTTGCGGCGCTGCGGCCCACGCTTGCGCTCACGCCCGACAGGGGGCTTCTCGATCTCGACGGCCACTTCGGGCTCAATCCGGCGGCGGCCGGCCTGATGCCGCTGTGGAAGGCGAGGGAGCTTGCCTTCGTGCATGCCGTTTCCACGCCCTACCGCGACCAGCGCAGCCATTTCGACGGGCAGGACATGCTGGAATCGGGCGGCGAGCATGTGGCCGAGGAAAAGACCGGCTGGCTCAACCGGGCGCTCGCCGTCATGCCGCGCCCGGCTGCGCGCAAGGCGATCGACGTCAACACGTCCACCGAGCTGATCCTGACCGGGCCGAACAATGTCGATGTCTGGGCCTCGGATTCCAATCTCGGGCCGGCCAAGGACGAGATGCAGTTCCTGATGCGGCTCTATGCCGGCGATCCGGCTTTCGCGAAGGCGATGGACGAGGCGATGCGGGCCGACAGTGCGGCAATGCTGTCGGAACCTTCCGGGGAGCGCGGCGAGAAGATCGGCGACGTGGCCGCTCTCGCCGGCAACATGCTGAAGGGCGATTACCGCATCGCCAGCTTCTCCATCACCGGCTGGGATACGCATGTCGGCCAG
Source organism: Hyphomicrobiales bacterium (assembly GCA_900471515.1). Lineage (GTDB taxonomy): Bacteria > Pseudomonadota > Alphaproteobacteria > Rhizobiales > Rhizobiaceae > Rhizobium. The sequence continues at coordinate 4,378 of UCFC01000071.1, forward strand.
CTCGGCCAGTTCAGGCGGCCGGTGCAGGATCTGGCGCAGGCGATCACGACGCTGAAGGCGACGATGGGGCCGGATGTCTGGTCGAAGACGGTGGTGCTTGCCATGACGGAATTCGGCCGCACGGTGCGCGAGAACGGTTCTGCCGGGACGGATCACGGCACCGGCGGCTGCGCGGTGCTGGCCGGCGGGGCTATCGACGGCGGGCGCATTCTCGGCAAATGGCCGGGGCTCGGCGACGGGGCGCTGCTGGATGACCGCGACCTGATGCCGACGGCGGACGTGCGCGAGCTTGCGGCGGCGATGCTCTACCGGCAGTTCGATGTGTCGGCCGAAGACCTGACGGGGAAGATTTTTCCGGGGCTGAGTTTCGACAGGGGCTCGCAGTTCTTGCGGGGGTGATTGTTCGGCAGAGGAGGCCGTTGGGACGCGGTGAGCTATCCCCGACCTCCGTCATTCCTGTGCCCGTCACAGGAATCCAGCCAGCTTGCGTCTGCGCGGTGAGTGACTCCCATATGCTGCAGGCAAATGAGTCTCTCCTGCCCAAGGACTTGGGCAGGCTGGATCCCTGTGACAAGCACAGGGATGAGGTGGGGAGGGGAGCGTCGCTGCCCAAAGCAGGCGTCGGGCATGGCGGCAAAGACCGCCGCAGCCTCCGCCAGCCGACACGGCCCTTTCAGCGCCACCCAACGGCGCCTCACCCAGCCCTCGCAACCGTCCTTGCCCGGAGGCCCACCCCAACAGTGCCTCGCCCGGCTCTCGCCACCGTCCTGCCCGG
>UCFC01000069.1 GCA_900471515.1 Hyphomicrobiales bacterium
TATCAAGGCCGTACAACAAGGGGGGAGATCGGCCAGAGGCGCGACCTTCGCACCTCACTGACGTCGAGCAGTTTGCAATCGCTCATTGTTTGGGGAAACCGGTGTCCCACCTGTGGGGGGGCGAAGGACGAGCCGAGATCCGTGGCGCGACTCCGGTCGCATCCGGCGTTCCGCCCCCCACCTACCCATACAGATCATAATCCACCGCCGCCGTCGCGCCGGTTCCCGGCCGGTGGCGCAGTTTCCTTGCCACCGGTTGCGCGAAGGTGAGCGCCAGCGCGTCGCCCTCGTTGGGCGAGGGCAGGCCGCGGTCCTTCATGTCTTCCTTGCTTTCCAGCTGGATCCGGCCGTCGAGCCGCGCCACGGTTTCGGGCCCCACGAGGTCCTGGTAGAGCGCCTCGTTTGCGGGGTCGATGGCGCCGCCGGCCTTCAGCCAGCGTTTCATCTGGCCCCAGATATAGGCGCGCATGTTGCAATAGCCGGGGTCCGGCACTTTCGTGGAGCCGAACCAGACGAGCTGCCAGGAGCGGCCCATCACCGTGCCGGCGCTGACGATGCCGGTGCCGTAGCCGGCGTCGACGAAGACGGCGTCGGCCTCGTATTCGTCCTCCAGCCGGGCGATGAGGTTGGCGATCTCGATATCGTTGTCGTTGCGGGCGATCGTCGCCAGCCGCTTCGAATAGAGCCCCTGGCGCAGCATGACGACCGTCGGGTCGTCGCCCGTCCAGGCGGGATCGACCCCTAAAATCACCGGGGCGAAGGCATATTGCTCGGGCCGCAGATGCACGCGGCGGGCGGCGTCGGCATCGTCGGCGGAGATGAACTGCAGGGCCGACTGGCTGGGAAACTGGCCGCGCACGCGCACCTTGACGATATCGCTGTCCTCGCCGTGGTCGTCCACCAGGCGCTGCAGGAAGGCCTTGTTGGTGCCCGGCACCGTGCGGCTGTCGATCTGGCGGCCCGTCCAGCGGTGGCGGAAGCGGCGGAAACATTCGCGGAAGCGGCCGCTGTTCCTCGTCGGGTTGCCGAAGACGATCCAGATGATGACGGTATCCTCGTCCGTCAGCGCGCCCTCGGCCACTTCCCACACCTTGTCGTGGATCTTCGAGGCCTCGTCGAAGAGCAGCAGGATGATGCGGCCCTTGTTGTGCAGGCCGGCGAAGGCTTCCGTATTGTGCTCGCTCCAGGCGATGAAATCCTGCCGCCAGCTTTCGCCGCGCGCGGGATCGCGCGCCTTGATCGACATGGCCTGCAGGTCGAACCAGTGGGCGGTGAGGGAGAGGCGAAACCATTTGCCGATCTCGGGCGCCGTCTTGGTGCGCAGCTGGCCCTCGGTATTGGCTGTCGTGACGATCCTGCAATCGGCAAAACAGGACATGGCCCAGTTGGACAGCATGCCCATCTCGGCCGATTTGCCGATGCCGTGGCCGGAGGCGACCGCGATCTGCAGCGGCTGGTAGCGGGTGGCGGGGTCTGCCAGATGCGCGCCGATCAGTTCGTTGATCTCGTCCTGCCAGGGGCGCGGGCCGTCATAGAAGGCAAGCTCGCCCACGCCCCAGTCCCAGGCAAGCCGGCTCCAGCGCTTCGGGCTGAAACGGCAGGCGGCGGCAAGCTCGATGAGGGCGTCGTTCGGATCGGCGGGGGAGGAGGGCTCGCTCATGCCGGCTCGGCCCCGCCGTCCGCGCCATGCTCGCCGTCTGCGCCATCTTGGCCTCCGGCGCGGCTGCGCCGCTGCGCCCGCTCCAGCCGCTCGGCCAGCGCCGTCAGCCCCTTGTGCTCGACGATCTCCTTGAAGGCGTTGATGCGGATATGCTTGCCGATCAGCTCCAGCCGGCGCAGCCGCTCGGCGAACTTGACCTTCTTCACATGGCCGATCTCGCGCCGCTCCCGGCCGGTGCCTTCGTAAAGGGCGGAGATTTCCAGATCCGTCACCAGCCCCTGCCGCCAGATGGCCGGCCATTGCCGGATCGGCAGCAGGTCGCCGGCCTCGTCATAGAGATCGGCAATGTCGGCCTCGGCCTCGGCGGCAAGGCGCGTCAGCAGCCAGTCGGCATCGACCTTCATCTGCTCGCCCTCGGCGGGGCCGGCCCGATCTTCTTCCACAAGGCGCTGCCGCCGCGCCGTCCGTTCGCTCATGCGCCGATACTCCCGTTTCGGCCGGACGGTAGCCGGGCAAGGGTTGGCGCGGCGAAGGGGCAATTGTGATTTTTCGGGCGGGAACCTTTTTGCGGCCTGCCGCGTTTCGTGCCTCAGCCGCTTGGCGTGCCGTGCGGCGGGGGAGGGAAAGAGGGAAGGTTCAGCCGCAGTCACCGCAAGTATATCGCCACGGAACAGACCCGTTTTGCGTAAATCCGGATTTTAACCAGCCAATTTAACCGAATTGAAAACTATTCGTTGCCCAAGGCGGCGGATCTGCCAGGAATTTATGAGAATAGAGGAGCCCGCTGATGCTGGAAAAACTCAAGACTGTTATCGGGATCGCCGAAAAGACACGCCGGGACCGGGAAATCAGCAGGATCGGCTATAGCGAGGAGCCGCGGCGGCTGGTCGTGGAATTTTCCGACGGCAGCAAGCACACCCATCTCGGCGTCATCGAGGGCCATATTGTCGGCCTGCGCATCGCCGAGGACAAGCTCGGCTTCTACGAATCCCAGATCGAGCCCCTGAACCGCCCGCTGGAAGCCGAAGGCGCAGGCCGGCAATGAGCCCGCAGCGTGGCGGCCAGGGGGGAGGAGACGGCGGCGCCGGAACCGGCCGCCCCGCTCCGCCGCAGGCCGCGCCTGCACCGACACCTTCGCCGCCCCCCACACCCGCACCGCAAGCGCCGCCGCCGCCCGCGCAAGCCGCCGCCCGCCCGCGCATGGTGCGCCTGGAGCTGGCCTCGCGGCTCATCCGGGAAATCGCCTACGATCCCGTCAGCCGCATCCTCGTGGTCGAGCACCGCCTGAAGGGCCGCCGCCGCTATTTCGACGTGCCGCCGGCCGTCGTCATCAACCTCGTTTCCGCGCCGTCGCCCGGCTGGTACTACACCCAGCACATCCGCGACGCCTTCCGCCGCGAGCCCGCCGAGGCCCCGGGCCGCACCTTCTCCTTCCCCTGGTTCCGCCCCCGCGGCCACCGCCACTGAGCCCGCAAAAGGCCGGATGCTGCCATCATGCAGGCAAAACGGGGCTAAGTGCCTGATTCTGAATAAGTGACGCTGGAAGGGCAAAAAACTTTTATATTTTTTTTCGTTTTTCGGCGCTTTCGCCCTGTTTGAATTTCTTTATGCGTATTTTTGGGGCTTTGTGGATCACTTATTCAGAATCAATGACTTAGCCCGATTTTTGGCCGTTTTTGCTACACTAAACGAAATTCTTATTCAGGATCAAAGGGTTATGATGGGTTTGAGGGGTGTTTTCGCGGGTCTTTCGGCTCGCGACCCCTCAAATGCTGGGGGTGGCGGCGTGTTTTGGGGTTCGCAGGGATTGAGCGCTGCCCCACGGCACAACATCAGCGGCCTGGAGCGATATCCCACGGCACAGCATCAACCGACCCGACGCGGGAAGACGCGCCTGGCGCCGCCGCCCGGAAAAATCCGCCCGCAACACTGTCCCATTCCCATGCAGGCCAAGTTGCAAACAGGCGAATCTCCCCCTCAAGGTGGCCGGAATCGCCCTTCCGCCAAGATAAAATCTACCGCTAAGCCTCACCCCAATTGACGGTATCATCAGGGGTAGCAGAGCCAATGCCGTCGCGATAAGATAAAGCCGATCCGCCGGCGGGCTTCGACTTGGAACTTGTTGCAGGCCCAACGTATTGTTCAGGCGTTGTTCTATCGATCGAGGGATAAACATGTCTCCAGAGTCCGCCCGCCTCACATCCGAGGCAATTACGCTGTCGGCGGCCGCCGTCCTCAATTCGCTGATCGCCACGCTCGGCAACAAGGGACTGCTTTCGCCCGAGGAGGAGCGGGAGGTCTATCGCGCCGCCCTCGAAATGATCGAGGAGGCCTCCGGCGACGACGTGGACGGGACCTACGAGCTGGCGCGCGAGCTGATCGAGCTGCGGATGGCCGAGATTTAGGGCATGTCCGGCGAGGACCGGATCGCCTGACATGCCCCGGTTTTTTGCTTCGGCGCAATTCCGGGCGCAAAACCGCTTCACACTTTTGCTGGAATTGCTTTGCCGCCCATCGGTCTCTCCTCCGACAAACCGATTGCGAAATGAAAGCGGTTGGCCTATCCTGCGGCCGATTGCAAAATGCAATCGCTACCGCGCCGAGGAGGAAGAGGCATGGCAAGGCTCGTGTTTGGAATGAACCAGTCGCTCGACGGTTATGTCGATCATGATGCGTTCGGGCCGAGCCCGGCGCTGTTTGCCCATTTCATCGAGAGCGTGCGCGGCCTTGCGGGCAGCGTCTACGGCCGGCGCCTCTACGAGATCATGCGCTACTGGGACGAGGACCGGCCGGAATGGGGCGCGGCCGAACGCGATTTCGCCGAGGCCTGGCGGGGCCAGCCGAAATGGGTCGTCTCGCGCACACTCACATCGGTCGGCCCCAACGCCAGCCTCATCGGCGAAGGGGTCGAGGCGGCGATAGGCGGGCTGAAGGAGCGGCTGGACGGCGAGATCGGCCTCGGCGGGCCGGTGCTGGCCGCAAGCCTTGCCGGGCGCGGGCTGATCGATGCCTACCGGATCTACCTGCATCCGGTCGTGCTCGGCCGCGGCAGGCCCTTCTTCGCCGGGCCGCTGCCGCCGCTCAGGCTGGTGGCGAACGAGGCGATCGACGCGGGCGTGGTCCGGCTGACCTATGTGCCGGGGTGAGTTTTTTTGCGGGCGGGCGGAGAGGCCTGCGCGCGAAAAGGTTCGGAATCGGGTCGCGACTCCGGCATTGACGAAGTAAGCGGAATTCCTTACTTTTGGGCCGATTGAAGAGACTCCGAAGGAGAGTCGGATGCCCGCCCTGTTGAAAAAGATCAGCACGATCACCGAGAAAGGTCAGGTGACGATTCCCAAACCGGTGCGCGAGGCGCTCGGTCTCGGCTACGGCGGACGGGTTGCCTTCTATGTCGACGAGAACAGGCATGTCTCCATCGAAAAGGTGTTGGACGAGGCCGACGACGACCCGGTGATCGACAGCTTCCTGGCTTTCCTCGCCGACGATATGCAGCAGCATCCGGACCGTATCCGGGAGTTTCCGCAGGCTTTGGTCGAGCGGATGGTTGAACTGACCAAGGGCATGCATGTCGATCCGGACGAGCCCATCCTGGGCGATGTGAATATCTGACCCATGCCCGTCGTCAACGGCTGGACTGTACGTGCTCACCCGCTTCTGCTCGACCAGCTGGAAAGGCTCACTGCGGCGATCGATGCGCTGAAGCTCAAGGACCCCGAGCGCTACCAGCAGAGCGCCAACGCCAAACTGCTGGCCGCACTGCTGGAACTGATGTTTGAAAAGATCCCCCGGGACCCGGCTTCGACAGCCTATGTTCAGGGCAAGACGCTCGGAACCGATCGGCGCCATTGGTTTCGAGCGAAATTCGGCGCGGCGCGATTTCGTCTTTTCTTCCGCTACAGCAGTCGGGCCAAGGTGATTATTTTCGCCTGGGTGAACGACGAAAACAGTTTGAGAACCTACGGATCGAAGTCGGATGCATATGCGACGTTCAAGCATATGCTCGACGGCGGCAACGCTGCGGACGATTGGGAGACGCTGTTGAAGGCCGCATCGGACGACAAGGCCGAAAAGCGCCTGAACAGCGCCCACGCATCAGTCTCGAAACATCGGGATTGAATTTGCCTGTTTCACGAGAGCGCCACGATGACCGATCTGGCGGCACAGCCGGAAACGAGGCGAACTGTCCGAAAATATACCGCACCGGCTGTATTCCTCCCGCCCGGCGCTAAGCTTTCGTTGAAATCTTTCCTCTAAGTTGCCTCCGGATGCGGCCTGCTTCCAGCCGTGGTTGCGTTTCATGCGGCAGGCGAAAGGGGCAGGGGATGGTTTGCGGAGGGAATATGAAGAGTTTTGGCGAGGTGCTGGCAGGCTATCGGGGCCTTGGTCCGGGTTTCGATTTCCTGCGCCTTGCGCTGGCGCTGACCATCGTTTTCTACCACGTCATCACGGCCGACGGCTTCTGGGCGGCGGGCACCGGCCCTGTTCTGTGGTTTTTCGAATATAGCCTTGTGCCGATGTTTTTCGCGCTCAGCGGCTTTCTCATCACCGCCAGCGCCCAGCGCCTCAGCCTGCAGGACTTCCTGCTCAACCGCGGGCTGCGCATCCTTCCGGCGCTCGCCGTCGATATTCTCATCTGCGCCTTCATCATCGGCCCGGCCGTCACCAGCCTGCCGCTTGCCGATTATTTCACCGATCCGGGCTTCTTTGCCTATATGCTCAATATCGTCGGCCGGATACAGCTGACGCTTCCCGGCGTCTTCACCGGAAACCCGACCGTGCAGGTCAACGGCGCGCTCTGGACGATCCCCTGGGAAATCAACTGCTACATCATCATGTCGGCGATGATCGCCACCGGCGTCGTGCGCCGCTCGGGGATCAGCCTGCTTCTGCTTGCGGCCTTCTTCGTGACCGGCCTTGCGGTGGAGCAGGTCCTGCCGATCGACGCCGCGGATGGCCTGCCGGACGACACGCGGCTGCAGACGCTGTTCGTCAGCCGCGGCGCCCAGCTGATCACGGCCTTCCTGTGCGGCGTCGTCGCCTATCAGCAGCGCGGGCGGATCCCCATGAGCCGGGGGCTTTTATGCATCTGCATCGCCATTGCGCTCGCCGCCATGGTCCTGCTCGACACGCGGGCGACCGCAAGCGTCGGCAACCGGCTGGTGCTGATCCCGGCCCTTACCTACATCACCATCTATGCCGGCCTGTCGCGCCTGCCGCTGCCGAAGATTTTCCGCGGCGGCGATTATTCCTACGGCGTCTATCTCTACCACGTGCCGTTCATCCAGCTGGCGATTTACCTGGCGCCGTCGGTCTTCGTCGGCAGCGTTGCCGGCGTCATGCTTCTGACGCTGGTGACGGATATCGCGGTGCTCGGCGTGGCCGCATTTTCCTGGCACTTCATCGAAAAGCCGGTTCTGGCGCTTCGCCGCTACGCGCTGACGGGCAGGGCCGTCGCTCCGGCCGAGGGCCGGGCGGGGGAAGCGCCGGCGGCCCTCGAAGGGGCTGGCCGGTAAAGGGAGCGCATAGGGGGAGAGGGGCACAAGCGGGGCAGCGGCCGCCGGTCGCCCCGGCAGCCCGGTTTCGCCGCCGGCCATCGCCCGCGCGCGGACAGGCCGGTCCGCTGACGGCCGAGCCGGCGCGCTTGCCTACCAGCGCGAGGCTTCCTCCTCGGTCGGCAGGCGGCCCTGCGGGGTCAGCTTGTCGACGGCGGTCGGCAGCACGGCCTTGAGGCGGGAGAGCAGCTCGTCTTTCGACAGGCCGGTCTGCTGGGCGAGTTCGTCCAGCGTATCGGCGCCGAGCGCGTCGGCGAGCTGCGGTTCGGCAACGTCCTTGTTGGGGCCGGTCTGGACCCAGGAATCGGCGACATCGCCTTTGCCGGCCCTGGCAAAGCTGTCGATCAGCTCGCCCAGCCCGCCGGAAACGCCCCTGCCGCTGCTGCCCGAGCCGAAGATTCCGCCGAGCAGATCGCCAAGCCCGCCGCTGCCGGCCGTTGCCGCGCCTGTCGGATCGGGGCTTGCGCCGCCGCCCGGCCGCACGGAAGGATCGCCCGGCGTCGGGCCGGCGATCTTGCCCAGCATTTCGCTCAGCCGATCCCGGTTCTGCCAGCCGGCCAGCGCCAGCATAGCCAGCAGCGCGGTCATGTTACGCGACACCATTGCATCCTCCTGTCGTTCGTGGAAATCCTGCGCCCGCCCGCCCGAAATGACGAAAGGCGGCGGCGCTCGGGCGGCGGCCTTCACCTCCTGAAAGCCGCAGCCGGGCAGTCTGGTGAGGTAGGGCAGGCCGCGCCGTCTTCAAGGCGGCAGCGCAGGCCGGCCATGCGCCGATGGCGCGCCGGCCGGAGCATGGCCGCCGGCCGCCGATGCGCCCGGCGCCGGCCCGTGACGCGCGCGTCCCAAGGTGCGGCGGCTGGTTTTATTCTGCACAACCGCTAATATAGGCGGGATCGGATTTTTCTCGCGCGGGCAGGCGTTCCGGCCTGCACCCCAGGGAAGCGCGATCGATCGGGCCGAGCGGGAGGGCGACATGGGATTGCTTGCCGGAAAACGGGTGCTTGCCGCGGCGGGCGTGCTGGCGCTCTGTCTTCCTGCCGGCCATGCCCAGGCCGCCTCCTGCGGTACGAGTGCCGCCGGGTTCGAGGCGTGGAAGGCGGAGTTTGCCGGGACGGCAAGGGCCGCCGGCGTGCGCGCCAGGGGGCTTGCCGCCCTTGCCGGGGCAGATTACGCCGCGGGCACGATCCGCGCCGACCGCGCGCTCAACAGGGCTTTCGGCGGCTCGGTGGAGGATTTCATGCGCCGGCGCGGCGCAGCCTCGATCATTTCCAGGGGCCGCTCGCTCAAGGCGGCGAACGCCGCGCTCTTTGCCGGCATCGAGCGCAGCTACGGCGTGCCGGCCGGGGTGCTGCTCGCCATCTGGGGCATGGAGACCGGCTTCGGCGCCGCGATGGGCAGCCAGAACACCGTCTCGGCCATCCTCACGCTCGCCTATGACTGCCGCCGCCCGCAATTCTTCGCCCCCCATGCCATCGCCGCGCTGCGGCTGGTGGATATGGGCGCGCTCAGCCCCGGCTCGGTCGGCGCCATGCACGGCGAGATCGGCCAGACCGGCTTCCTGCCCGCAAACGTGCTGGCCTACGGCGTCGGCAACCGCAACATGCGCGACAAGACGGTGGCGCTGATCTCGACGGCCAATTTCCTGCGCGCCCACGGCTGGCAACCCGGCGCCGGCTACCAGGCCAACATCCCCGCCATCGCCGGCTGGAACGCCGCCGGCGTCTACCAGCAGGCCATCGTGCGCATCGGCGAGGCGATTGACGGGGGGTAGGCGGGGCGGGCCACACGGCACAGCCGATGACGCCGGCGCTCAAGTTTATCAGCAGGCATTTTATTGGTGTGAAATCGAATTATTGACAGAATTTCGTTGAAAATGCTATTTTGGCCGCAAGCGAGGTATTCTATGCTCTACAAGCTTGAGGTCGAAAACTTCTTCTCCATCCGCGATCCGCAGGTGCTCGACCTCAGCGTGGACGGAAAGGTGCCTGATCCCGAAGGCCGTTATGCCCCCATCTTCGAAGGCGCGGACGTGCGCGCGCCGAAGGTCCTCGCGCTCTACGGCGCGAACGCCTCGGGCAAGACGACGGCGTTGCGCGCGCTCGAATTCGTTGTGACGATGATCCGCGACAGCGTGGTGCGCACGGTGCCGGGCTTTGCCGGCATCGAGCGTTTCAACGACGTGGAATCGGCCAATCGGCCGATCCGGTTCGCAATCGAGCTGGGCGGCATCATGAACCTGACGCCGGACGTTTTGCAGCGCGCCCATAACGGCGAGAAGGTCGAGCAAGGCACCTACCGCTACGAACTGGAAATCGAAGTCAAGGGCGGGCTCGCGGTGCGGATCGCGTCCGAGGCGTTGCGCCAGAAGCCGAACGGCCAGGGGAAATGGCAGCGGGTCTATGAACGCGATGCCGATTGCAGGGTGAAGGACTCGAAGACCTTCAGCCTCTCAGGCTTCCAGCATCTCGTGAAGACGCTCGCCGGCAATCACACGGTGCTGTCGTCGTTCGCGAAATTCCAGCACCCGGCCGCGCAGCTGTTCGTGGATATGGCGCGCAAGGCCTTCTTCCAGATCGAGCCCGTGCATTCCTTCGCCGATCGTGACGTGATCGACTACCTGAAGAACCGGCCCAACGTCGTGTCGCGGCTGACGGACGAGCTGAGCCGCATCGACGTAGGCGTGGAAGGGATGCGCTTTCAGAACACGGACAACGGCCCGCTGCTGCTGTTCAGGCATGCGGGGCTTGCGGCCGAAATGCCCTGGCTGATGGAAAGCCATGGCACGCGGGCCTTTATCAAGATGTTCCCGTTCATCATGAGCGCGCTGGACACGGGCGGTGTCGCCGTGATCGACGAAATGGACGCGGCCATTCACCCGAACATGCTGCCCGAACTGGTCCGCTGGTTCTACGGGGCTTCGGGGCGCAACAGGTTCGACGCGCAACTCTGGCTTTCCTGCCATTCCGCCTCGCTGCTCGACGACCTCAACAAGGAGGAAATCGTGATCTGCGAGAAGGACCGGCAGGGCCGCAGCCATATTTACAGCCTCATGGACGTGAAGGTGCGCCGCGACGAGAACCACTACCGCAAATATCTGAGCGGGGCATATGGCGGGGTTCCGCATCTCGGATGAAACGCCGTCGCCCGCCATCGATCGAGCTTCGCCGTCCGGTCTATATCGGCTGCGAGGGCGCCTCGGAAGTCGGCTATGCCGGTTTCCTGCAAGACCTGATCCGTGACGCAAATTTGCCGGTGCACCTGCATGTTGACGAATTGGGGCCGGGGACCGGCGATCCGCTGTCTCGTATCGAAATGGCGGTGCTGCGCCTGAAGCATCTCGAGAAAAAGGGCCGTGCGCCCGCGGAACGCTTTGCGCTTCTGGATTTCGACCAGGCCGAGCGCGATCCCCCGCGCGCCGAGCGAACGCGCAAGCTTGCCTCAGACAACCGCATCACGATCCTCTGGCAACGCCCCTGTTTCGAGGCAATGCTGCTGCGCCATCTGGAGGGCAAGGCGGCGCACCGCCCGCCAGATACTGCGGGGGCGCTCAAGGCGCTCGAAAAGGAATGGCCGGAATACAGAAAGCCCATGACGCGCGCCAGTCTGGCGCGCCGGCTTGATCGGGATGCCGTCCTGCGCGCGGCAGGTGTCGAGGCCGAGCTGCAGGCGCTGCTACGCTGCATAGGGGTGCTGTAGCCGCAGGACAGGTGACGTTGGCGCTTGCTCGACAGGCGATGATGCGCACCGTGCTTTCCCCACCCGCCCTCACGTCTCCGGCAGGCCGGCCTTTCGGAAGCCGTCCACGAAATGGTCGCGGACGGAGGCGTCGCGCAGCGGCTGGGAGCTCAGCCAATGGGCGATGGTGAAGTGAGGGTGGGCGATGAGGAACAGTTCTGCTTCCCGCCGCGCTTCCTCGCCCTGGCCGAGCTGGGCCAGCGCGGCGGCCAGGAATTTGCGGGAGTTGGTGCGATAGGTCTCTTCCCTGCGCAGGGTGGCTTTGGCCGCCTCGTAGTCGCGCGCGGCATATTGCGCCTGCCCGAGATGGCAGAGATACCAGCAGGCCGGATAGGGGTTGAGCCGCAGGGCCTTTTCGATCTGCGCCAGTCCGTCGGCGATCCTGCCGCCCAGCACGGATATGTCCGACATGGCGGCCCAGGTGTCGGCGTGGTTGGGGTCCAGTTCCAGGGCCTCGGCGAAGGCGGCTTCCGATTCCTCCCATCGCCGCTCGTAGGCCAGAATGGTGCCCAGAACGTAGCGGCAGCCGGCATCGTTGGGGTCGAGCTCGACCGCCCTGCGGGCCGACGCCAGCGCCGTCAGGCGGTTCGGGTCTTCCGGCTCGCCGAAATGCGTCCAGGCCAGCCAGCGGTTATAGGCGAGCAGGCCGAGCGCCTCGGCATAGGAGGGCTCCAGCTGGACCGCGCGCTGGAGCAGCATATAGGCCTCGCGCTCGCTTTGCGGCGACAGTTCCGTCAGCTGGCGGGCGCGCACGCACAGGTCGTAGGCCTCGAAATTCTTCGGCCGATTGCGCTGCGCCGGGACGGTGAGCCGGCCGACGAGGGCTTCGACGATCTTGGCGTTCACCTCGTCCTGCAGGCCGAAGACGTCTTCCACCGTCCTGTCGAACCGCTCGGCCCACAAGTGCCGGCCGCCAAGGGCGTCCACCAGCTGGGCATTGATGCGCACGCGGCCCATCGCGCGCCTGGCGCTTCCTTCCAGGATGTAGCGCACGCCGAGTTCCTGGGCGACCTGCCTGACATCGACCGCCTTGCCCCTGTAGCCGTAAACGGAATTGCGGGCGATGACGAAGAGGCCGGCGGTGCGGGACAGGTCGGTGATGAGGTCGTCGGTCAGGCCGTCGACGAAAGGCGCGTCGGCCTCGTCCCCGCTCATGTTGGTGAAGGGCAGGACGGCGATCGAGGGGCATTCGGGCAGCGGCAACGTGCCCTCCAGCGCATCCGGCCAATGCCACACATGCACCGGGCGCTTGAGGTTCTTCAGGTAGCGCTCGCCGGCATCGAAGAAGCGCTCGCCGATCTTGCCGACGATCTCGCCGTGAACGCTGGCCGAAATGCAGATGCCGCCCGGCGCGGCCTGCCTTTCGAGGCGTGCGGCGACATTGACGCCGTCGCCGAGCACGTCCGAACCCTCGTCGATGACATCGCCGAGATTGACGCCGACGCGCAGGAGCAGGCGCCGGTCTTCGGGAGTCTCGACGGCGGCGATCGCCCGCTGCATTTCCAGGGCCGCCGCCACCGCTTCCACCGCGCTGCCGAATTCGATCAGGAAGCCGTCGCCCATGACCTTGAAGATGCGCCCCTTGTGGCGCCTCACGGCCGGCTCGATCGTGCCGGCGCGCAACTGCCGGAGGTTTTCCAGCGTCGCGACCTCGTCCGCCTCCATCAGGCGCGAATAGCCCACCACATCGGCAACGACGATGGCGGCAAGGCGGCGCTGGAGAGATGGATCCGTCATTTGAGGACAAGCCTAACGACCGAATTAGCAGGTTATTGTTCAACCGCCGGTGAGTCAACACGCGGCAGGGGGCGGCGCCCGGTTCGGGGCGTCGATAACCCCCTGCAGGCGCAATTCCGCCAGCCCAATCCCGCACGCTCGCAGCTAGCGCACGCTGTTGCGGCCAGACGCTGCTTACTCCGGGCCGGTGTGCCTGGGGGCGCCCGTACAAAGCCGCCGCCTAATTCTGAGCAGCAATTGGAAAAGTGTTGCTGGAGCAGGCGAGAGACCAAGCTTCAGCAATCGCGGTAGATGATGGGACGAGATGACCTTTTGTGCTGGCTAGGCGCATCTCGTTGTATTCCTACCGACCAATCAAAGTGTCTGATCCACCCTGGCTCTCTTCAAGATGCCGTCCCAAGCAGTTCTTTGAGCTGTTCGCTTGAGGGAGTGTGCCTATGAAAAAAATCTTGTCTGGAGAAACCATCGCCATCAAACCTGTAGATGGATGTGAACGAGCGGGTGCCGCCATAGCCCCCTCTATGGGAATGGCCGCCATGTACGCTTTTCTCGCCTGAGATTATCCATATTGGCTCAAGGTTCTCGCGCTTGAGGAAATCTTTGAACGCCACTTCATCCACCAAAGCTGCGCTTGGACCTAGCTCCTTCGTTGACGGATCGAAAAAGCAGAGGTCCCTGTTCCGGTCGGCGTACGTAAGTTCCCTGCCGTTGGATAAGCGAAGGCCCAACCCAGCGATAAGTCCGGGAGCTGGAATATAGAAACTAAGGCTGTCGCTGAGGGAAAAATCGTAACCGCCACGCTCGGCACTGTACCGGGACACAGTCGGTTGAGTTGGTGTCGGCAAGCCATACTTTCGGTCGGCGGGAACCCAATGCTTTATGCCGGAATACACGGGATGCCATGGGTACTCGCCCAGGTAACCGCGCCACGGAATTTCCAGGTCCGGTAATTCTCTATTGTTCAAGTCCCGCCCAGAGAGGTGCTGAACAACGGCCCCCGCATCAGGAGAGCGTACAAGAAAGCTCTTCAAGGAAAACCATGTTCTGCGCTCTATCTCCTTGTCGCCTCGATGAACTCCCCACTGGAGCCAGCTTGCGAATTCTTCAAGCACGAACCAGTAACGTCCCGTCCTCGGGTCCTTGACTCGAATCAGCGTGTCATTGTTGACGAAGTCGTCGTCGCTATCGAGCCAAGCGAGCCTTGCAGTCGGAGATGCGGACTTCATCTGCACAATTGCAGGCATCCACCACGTCGGATCCCATGAGCGCCAACCATCGCCATTTGACTGCTCAACAAGAAGGGAGGGATCAATGTCGCGCCCGCGGATATTCCATGGACCGTCGAACACGCGAAGCTCATCGTCAGTAAATTCAGCATAGGCTAGATGGTCAGCCAGATGGGCGGTCAATTCATGTAGGGCAATCCATTGGTACTTTTTGCCGATCCGCTCGACACGATGCTCCATTCTACCGGATGAGCCAATGTTCCTCTCCTGCATGGCAAAGCGTTCAGATGTCCATCCGAGATCGTGCGCCCGCTTGCACACCCATCGCCGCATGGCCTGACTATCGGGTCTTGGCGGCCATGAAAAACCTCCGCGAGAGAAGGTGTCGGCATATACGTCTGCTTGACCGTAGAGTTGATAGTCACTCCACTCTTCATCAGTCATTGTGGAGTGAAGCTTTTTTTCGGCGCTTTTTAGCTTGCGCTCCAGTTTTTGCCATTCGATCTCCTCAGATGACTTGGTCGATTTAGGTGGCTTCTTTTCGCCTGGCGACACAATAATGAATTCAATGCGTGGCGGGCGATCATTCTGCCTAGCTCGCAAGGCTTCAGCTGCATCGACTACCTTGGTCAGTTGCTTGGCGGCCGCGGCATTTTTGTTAGCCAGATCCTGCTGCCATGACTTGAACAGCGAGCTACGATGCTTACCCGCACAATCGATTCCAAATACCGTCCAACCGCCGACACATGGGTCGATTACGTATCGTGCAAAATCACCATCGTTTACAGTTGAGCTGACAATACTGTCCCGGTAGCGCCCGCCGCGATAGTCTTGTTTGTATCCTTCGACCAGATCAACCGACACCTCTTCCAGAGGCCAGTCGCTTTGATAGGGAGGCCGTGCTTTCGATAAATCCACTTTCTCCGACAGTACGCCGCGGTGCGCCGCTAGTTCGATTATGCCGCGCGCATGGTCACGGATAAGGATGTGCGCAGGAGGTCTACCTTCCGCGAACGTAGTGTCCCAGACGCTTCCGGCCAATTCGGATAGCGCCGCGCTGTCAACACCTTGCAACGCGGCGCCATAGGCGGCTGCGAACACACGGTCCACAACGTATGGATCGTTCACTGCAGCAAATTCGCGCACCAATCTAGCTGCGAGCCGAAGTCTGGGAGCCAGCAATGTAGACAATGCCTTGGTCGCGCGGTCACGGACGGCGCGATGGCTCGTCGTGAAAAGCCAGCTTAGTGCGATCGCCGCCAACTCTGCCCGCTGCTCTTCAATCGGGTAAAAGCCATTCTGGAGCGTCCAGGTAATGAGCGTTTCTATGGGGCCATCATCATTCTCGCCTTCATCGATTAGCTGCATCGACCAAGAACTGTCGCGCTCTGGCATAGGCATCTGCCTTAGTCGATTGTCTAGAAAGCGAGCGTTAAACTGATTGTCAGGCTCGGTTGAGATGGCGATAAGCGTTCGCAACACTTCGCTTTCGCCCGTATATTTGGATGCTGCCTCAAGCAGTTCGAGTGTACGCTTTGTAAAGTATCGCTGGTTACGCCAAAGCAGGCTGCCCATAAAGGCACGGCTGATCATCCAGCCGTCAAAGTGTTTTCCGGGCGCCATGAGATCAGGCAATTCTTGCCCGCAACGCTCAGGGAGCTGCGTTGCCAAAGCTTCTACAATGCCTGCACGTTCGTACGCTCGGTCGCCTGTCAGTACATCATTTAGAGGAGTGCCCGGCGCAAAGGATGTTGACGGATTAGCTCGGTCGAGATGGCGATCGAGCAGCAGGGTGGCGATCCGATGATCGCTGTAGCGTTCGAACGTGAACCGGACGGTTTCAGTTAATTTTCCATCATTATTCCGGACGGGCTCAATTGCGACGACACCCTCGCTTTCGAGTTGTGACAACAGGCTTTTTTCTACTGTTCCGTCCGGGAGGAGAAGTTTGTCGAGTATTTCTATCGCCGTCGCAATGTCCGTGTAGCCGCGATAGCCCTCATCGAAGGCAGCGGCGAGGTTCGTCAGTGCTTGCCCAACAATGTTGCGCCGTCGGTCAAGCTTTAGGCGTGCCTCGATAGATCGCGCTACAGCTTCGCTGTAAAAGCCGAATATCTCCGTCACCCCTTTCAGTCCACGAGGTAATTCCTTACGCCCATCCTTTTCGAGGAAGTCGCAGCAGGTTTTGAGAAACAGGGGATTATTGAATTCCGGAATCAGGTTAGGCGCCGCCATCCGAACGATGCCGCGCTGATCGAGGTATTTGTTTGCAGCGTCCGGTCGCCCGGCGAATCCCCGGTGCTCGATACGCTGGAGACCCTTGAAGGATTGGTCCTCAGGCGCGATGTAGGGAATATAGGTTGTCCTGCAAGACAAGGCTAATCCGATATGCGGATAACCTTCAATAGACTGGAGGAAGGCGGCAATTCGTGGCGCCCATAGATCAATGCCATGGCGTTCATTGATCGCGTCGATGAACAGAACAGTTCGAACGCCTGCCGCCTGTCCAGCTGCATCAAGCGCCCCCAGTAGATCATCAGTTGCCCAGCCTTGAAGCCCGAGTGCCGCAATAATCTGGGTCCAGGGATCTCCTTCAACCAGGGAGCTTCCCAAAACGAGGATTGCGGGCCATTCTCGCTCGACCTGATATTGCACGACGTCGCCGAACAAATGGGATTTTCCCACTCCAGCATCTCCGGATACGAGTAGGCGCCGGTTATTAACGACGTTCCAGCGGTCGCTCTTTATGTCCTCAATGATTTCATCGAGCGTGTCGCTCAGTTGATAAAGGGTATGCTCCGTGTATCGTTCTCTGTCGGGCTTCTCCGCGCCTTTTGGTTCATATGCCCGAAAGGCGCGGGCAGCATTGCTTCCTGCGCGCTGCAAATTACCTGCCCGCTCTAGCAATTCTCCTAGTGGGAATTCGTAGTCTGGCTCAGCAGAAAAAGTTTCGAGAAGTGCATTCATCGACCTCAACGTTGTCGAAATCGCTTCGATCTCTTTTGAGAATGCCTTGCCGTCATCGACGCGGATCAGTTGATCGATGGCGCGATAGGTGCGCTCGTTTATCTTCAAAGACCACTCTTCGACCTCTGCCATGAGCGACGGGTCGCGGCAAAATTGCTGGATCGTACGTCTGATTGGCAGAGCGATATTGGTGTCAGGCGTATAACGCGCACCCAATGCCGCTCGGCTCGTTTCGAAGCGTTGCCGAAACCAAGGTGGAGTGAGGACGGCGTCATCGAACCAGAACACAGCCCGCCCACGGTATAGCGGAAGATCCCGGCTGAGCCTTTCCGTCAACTGGGCGGCGCCCCATAGCTCGAACTCAAGAGATCGCCCGGTCTTGGCCGCTTCCGTTTGCCAGCGTGCTGTCCAGGCTCCCCAGCGCTCCAGTTCAGTCTGTTGTTTTCCGAGCTTAGCATCTCTCAGATCGAATGGCACCGCGACGACGAAGCGGTTTAATTTTGGATGCTTCTCGAGGGCTTGTTCGATCGATTTATTTAATTGACCGATCTGGGGAGCGCCGAACGAAAAGAAATACTTCGCTTGCCAGCCGGTCTCAAAGCCATCCGGTTTACGCAGAAAGCACTCAACACCGCCGTCAGCGCCGGTTCCCTTGCGATGGAAGAACGAGGAGGCCTCTCGCGGCTCGAGCGACGCCAACTGGCAAACCAGTTCCTCAAACCCCTTGTCGCGGCTTCCGCCGTAGGGGCGTATGCGGGCATAATCTATTTCAGTCCTCATTCTTCTTCGCCCATTATTGGGACCTCAACATCATCTGCGACAAGTAAATTCCGGCGACAAAATCACTAAAATCGCCTTCCGAGCAGCATATCCGAGTCGGATAGGCAAATTGCAAAAATCAATGGCCTGGAACGAGGGGCGCATGGCGCTGGTGTCAGCCAAAGACCATGAGGTGTTGGTGGCCTAGGAGAATATCTTTTCCAAACTCGCCGTATCAAAGCCGGTACCGCTGAGATCAGCCCGCGTCCAGCCCGGCGGATTCGGGCCGGCGCCCCGTTTTGTCTGGCGCGTAGGGATGCAGGCTAGAACCCGAGTGGGGGGCGTTACAACTCCGGTTGCTCGAAGGTCGCTCCGTCCGCTTTTGGGAATCTCGCGCGTACGATAAGATGATCCTTTGTGGCGCAAGGCGGTCGCCCCACGACATCCACTATTGGCCCCAATCTGCCAGCGCAATCCCGCACGCCCGCCGCTATCCTGCCGCCGCCGCACCCACACCCCATCACTCCGCCAGCAACACCCGCGCGCTTTCCTCGTCCGTCACCAGCGCGGTTGCCAGGCCTGCCCGCAATGTGGCGCTGAGGATGGCGTGTTTGTGGGGGCCGCCGGAGGCGATGATGCGGCAGGGGATGCGGCGGTAGTCGGAAAGGTCGGGGGCGAGGACCTGGGCGTTGAGGGGG
>UCFC01000065.1 GCA_900471515.1 Hyphomicrobiales bacterium
GCCGGCGCGCCAGGTCATGATGGCGACGTAGAGCGTCGTGCCGGCCGCGCCTGCGACCTGCTGGGTGGTGCCGATGATGGCGCTGCCGTGGGAATAGAGTTTCGGCGGCAGCGAGCCGAGGCTGACGGTGAAGAGCGGCGTGAACATCAGGGCAAGGCCGATGCTCATGGCGATATGCAGCGCAAGCACGACCCAGATGGGCGTGGCGACGCCGAGGAAGGTCATGCCCCACATGACGGCGCTGAAGATGAGCGCGCCGGGGATGACGAGGCGGGCGGGGCCGTAGCGGTCGAACAGGCGGCCGACGAAGGGGGCACAGAGGCCCATGATGAGGCCGCCCGGCAGGAGCAGCAGGCCGGTCGTCAGCGTCGTCTGGCCGAGTACCGAGAGCATGTAGATCGGGATCAGGATGAAGACGCCGAACATCGACATCATCAGGATCGCCATCATGCCGGCGGCGATGGTGAAGGTCCTGGTCTGCAGGGTGCGCAGGTCGAGCAGCGCCTTCTCGTGTTTCTGGAGACGGATCTGGCGCCAGACGAAGACGGCGATGACGGCGGCACCGGCCGCGAGCATGACGCGGGGATCGAGCGGCGCGGCGCTCGCCTGTGCGGCGCCGAGCTCGCTGATGCCGTAGACGAAACTGCCGAAGCCGATCGCCGACAGGATGACGGAGAACACATCGAGCGGCGCCTTTGACGGCACGGTGACGTTTTCGATTTTCGCGGCACCCAGCGCAAGGGCGGCAAGCGCGATCGGCAGCACCAGCAGGAAGAGCCAGCGCCAGTCGAGCGAGGAAAGGATCAGGCCCGAAATCGTCGGGCCGATGGCCGGCGCCACAGATATGACGATCGAGATATTGCCCATCGTCCGGCCGCGCGAATGCGGCGGCACGAGGTGCATGATCGTCGTCATCAGCAGCGGCATCATGATCGCCGTGCCGGACGCCTGAACGATGCGGCCGACGACCAGCATGGGGAAGCCGGGGGAAAGCGCCGAGATCAGCGTGCCGGCGGAAAAGAAGGACATGGCGAGCATGAAGACCGGCCGCGTGTTCAGCCTCTGCAGGAGATAGCCCGTCACCGGGATGACGACGGCCATGGTCAGCATGAAGGCGGAGGTCAGCCATTGGGCCGAGCTTGCCGGAATCCTGAGATCCGCCATCAGGTGGGGGATCGCCACGCCCATGATGGTCTCGTTGAGGATGACCACGAAGGCGGAAACGAGCAGCAGGCCGATTACCAGCCTGTTGCGGGCGCTATGATCTTCGACCGGCAGTTTGGCCTGTTCTTCGATCTCGGAAGTCAAGGGTTCACTGGTCATGGTGTTCCTGTATCCATGTCTGAGAGAAGGAGTTCTGCCTTAGGACGAACGTGCCGCGGCTTTTGCGACACGGGGCATGCCTGTTTCTATGTCTTTATGCGGGCGGGCGGATGCAAGGCGGTTTTTCGCGGGATGCCTGTGCGCGGTCCCACTGCACAGCAAGCCTATGCGGTCCCCGTCACGGCAGCCCCCATGCGGCCGGTGAGAAGGCTTCCGGCGGCAGGCGCATTTCCTGGGGATCGACGGGGCGGCGGCGCAGCGAGGTTGCCGTGTAGGACCGATCGGCGGTGCGCCCCGCGGCATCCTCCTTGAGCGGAAGCCCGTCCTTCGTCAGGCACTGGCGGTTTGCGCCGTCATGCCCGGCCGGCGCCGGATCGAACCATTCGCATGTTTCTCCGAGCACGGTATCGCCTTTGCCGAGCGAGACCCTTCCGGTTGTCGCGTCGAGATCGGAAGAGGATGGAGCGCGCCGGCTGGCCCGCAGATGGCGATCGTCTCGGCCCTGCCGATAGAGGATGCCCCGATCCTCCCGCTCGTTCCAGATCCTCACCGTGATCGCGCCATCCGTGTCCCGCTGCTCGCGGTAGGACCAGGGATAGTGGCGCAGCAGGCGAAGGCCCGATTGTCCGGCGCCTTCGAGCGTGATCTCGTAATCGGGCCGGGCCGGGTCGGCGGCACGGATGCTTGCCGGCCGCAGCCAGAAGTCCGCCGTCAGGATTTCCGGCGGCGGGCGCATGTCTTCCAGCGTGACGGCGCGGCGCTCCAGGCTCGCCAGCCGGCTGTGGTAGAGCGCCACGTCCTTGTCGCTGAGCAGCTTGGTTTCGGCGACGATGCCGTCGCCGGTCACGCATGACTGTTCGCGCGGACGCAATGCGTCCGCCGTCTCGCGCCACCGGCATGTCTGCCCGGCAACGATCGAGGAGGCATCGAGCGGCCGGGTCCTGTCTGCGGCATCCGGTTTGCGTGCCGGCATGAGAAGCTCCATGAGCGTGACCTCGCCATCCGGCCGCCTGCTCCAGCGCAGAACGGGGGCGTTCCTGTCCGGCCCGAAGCCGATGCTGGCCTGGCCGTCGCGCAGCCGCGTCTCGGTCAGAAACATGCCGTCGTGATGGACGACGGTGACGGCCGGATCGGCCGGCCTGCCGTCCCTGTCGAGCGCCTGCATGGTGGCGACGTAATCCGGCGCGGCATCGCGGCCGGCTTGCGCGGCGGCCGATCCCGCAAGGGCCAGGCAGGCGATGGCGCCTGATATCGCCGCTGTCTTCATTGCTTCCCGGCTCCTGCCTGCGCGCAGGATCGCGCCGCCGCAAGCAGATGACGGTTTTGCCGGGAAAATCAACAGGGTCTATGCCACCAGCTCAAGCGGGGCCGTCAGTGGACGATGGTCAGCGCGGCGATGCCCGCCTCGTCGGCGGCGCGCAGGAATGCCTCGCGGAACTGTTCCGGAGCCACTTCTCCACAGATGGCGTCGATGCAGGCTTTGACGGCGATCATATATTCCTCGCCGTCATCGAAAGGCCAGTCCCGGATGAGCAGATATGCGGCGTCGCCGAGCGTGCGCACGACTGTGTGCGTTTCCCGACCGCGCAAAACCAGCCCGACCGGCGCGAATGCCGACGACGTGTTCCAGTTCATTATCCTCGACCCCTCAAGGCACGGAGATTGAAACCCTCAAACACACTATACGCGCGAATTATGAAATTCGGAATTGCGGATTGTGTGAATGTTAAGCGAGTGACTTATTTGCCGCGGGCAAAAGAAGGGCGCTTCACGACTTCATGTCGGAGCGCCCCCGGCTGCAGCGGCGTCAGTTGCGGCGGAGGCCGACAGCAGGCACGATCAGAAGACCGCATCGGGAACGAAATGGCAACGCCCGACGCCGAAGCCTGCCCGCAAGCGGCCCGCTCTCCACAGGCTATCCACAGCTTATCCACAGGGGAGGCGAAATCTCCGCCAACGCTTTCAACGACATATGCCCGAATGCGATCCGTCTGCTCCAGACGGGTGATGTGACCGCGGCACGACACAGGCACTATCTTCAGGGCAAACTGCCCTAAAGGCCACAATGCCGCTCTATGGTGGCCGTCCCTCCTTGAGCGCTGGGCGGCGGACGCTCGGAGGTGGGAGGCGGCAGGCGTGCATGAGGGCCTGCCGCCTTCACGGCCGGGAAGGCAGGGACCGGCCGGGCGGCTTGCGGCTGCGCGCATAAAAAAGGACCCGCTCACCAGGGAGCGGGCCTCAGGGGTGCCCGGAGTCGGACGGGCATCGGTAAAAGGCGGGCGATCAGATATAGGCCGCGACATCGATGCTCCAGCTGTCGGGCATCTTCGACGCGGCAAAGCTGCTGACGCTGGCGGGACGGGCGTTCCGGCGGGCGGCTGCCTCGAGCAGGGCCGCAAAGGATGCCAGGCTGATCTTGTCGGCGCGAAGCATCTGGCGGATCAGCGGATCTTTGAGCATTTCCGATGGAGTCATCTCGTGCATGACTATCCTCCGTGACTGTTTTCCGACGCTTGCGGCATTCTAGGTTCGCATTGCTATGAATGCATGTCGCGGCGATGGCGAAAAGACGGCAATCGAAGTTCATTCGGGCTAGCTCCAATGTGGCATTGGCCTGCCAATTTATCGGATGCTAACGTAGCGGCCGGGAATGGACCGCAGCGGAGGACGGGCACATGGAGCCAAGAATGTTCGACGAGATCATGGTGGGCCTGGCCGCGCTCGAGGCCGAGATCGCCGCGATCAACGCCAGGCCCCTGCCTGCCACAGACCTGAAATATGCCAAGGCCCAGCTGAAGGCCAAGCCCGTCAGGGTTCGCAAGCGCCTCGCCAAGGCCAAGACGCCGAAACCGCATGCCTGAGCCTGATCCGGCAAGACGCTTTTTAACCATGAACGCGCTTTCCGACGTTCGCTCACTTTTTGCCGATTGCATATGACCGGGAAAGACGGTTTTCTTGCTCTTGGCATTCCTAATCCAGAGATATCCCCGACACCATGAACCGCTACGAGATCGAACGTCGCAACGACGACGAATGGACTGTCATCGACCGGCTGACGGGCGCGCCCGTGCCGCATCTGCCGGAAAAGCTCGGCAGCAGGCTTGAAGCGCAGGCGCTTGCCGATTTCCGCAACCAGCTGGCCATTCCGCAGCGGGAAAAGATCCGCTCGCGCCTCGATACGCTGCGGATCGCCTGGGCGGCGCTGACGGGAAAGCGGGTGCGCTAGTTTCCAGTTCCAGACCAAGTAAGGAAAGTCGCCGGGCGACCCAACTCTGATAAGGCGGCTTCTTCAAGCAAAGTCCCGACTTCACCCAAAAAGCGAATTCGTCAGAGAACGAAGATCAGGACGTGCCGTCATCAGGATCCGCGCGGTCAGCGCGGATATGGCCTGCCGAAATGGATCCGGGGTTCAAGGGGATACATTAGCGGCTCGTGATCGACAACAGCATCGCGAGGGGCTCGCCTCGCACTGCCTTCGTTACTCTAGACGCACCGACTGATTTCGTGTTCATTTCAACCGAAGTGACGAGGGGCGGTGGATGAAAACGGCTATTCGGGAAATCTATGAAGACTGGGATATCGATGCGAAGAAAGAGGATATCTCCCGATACTATTTTCAACCTAGCGATCTGGACCAAGTCTTAAAAGGAAGTCGTCCCATTGTCGTTGGCCGTAAGGGAACCGGCAAAACGGCTATGTTCGAATACATAAAGACCCTAAGCGGTCCGAAATGCCATGTCAGCGCCAATTCTTTCACAGGGCTTCCAATAACTTCCCTGCTTGAATTCCGAGACGAAGGTATGGAATCCGGCAGTGATTACATTTCCTTGTGGACGTTTATAATCTTGAAAGAACTGTGCAAGTTGGTGGCCCGAAGCGAAAGCGCCAAGGGATTGGGACTGAGCGAGATTCGCAAGATATTTCCACCTTTTGCTGACTCAAAGCTCAAGAGTGCGTTCGATGGCAGTTCAAATTTTCGGGTCAAAATCCTCGAATACCTGGAAATATCGGATGAAAAGACCGACAAAAAGGTGAGCCTGCTCGAAAAGAATGAGGCGCTAATGAGCGCGGTCGAGACAATCCAGGACAACTCCAAATATTATATACTCTTTGACTCGCTGGACGACAATTTTCAGGGAGCGATAGATAAGGCAGAAGGAGATATCGAAAAAAGCAAATACTATTCCTGTATCACTGGTTTGATTAAATCCATCGAAAATTTGACGTCGCATTTCTCAAAAATTGGTCTGAACATCTTTCCTATTGCATTTATCAGCGGTGACGTATTCGATTTGCTGAAAGGAAGAGATAAGGGTAAGTCTCGTTACTCAATTAAGTATCTTGAGTGGGACGAAGATGAACTGAAAAGCTTCATAGCGTATCGGTTAAGGAAAGCAGCGCGTCTGCCCGAGCGAGAATGCCCGACATTTGAAGATGCCTGGCGCATTGTTTTTTCAGATGAGCTAATAAGTGTCGGGAACCGGCAGGTTCACACTTTTGATTACATAACAACGCGAACATTATTTAGACCGCGCGACTATATTACCTATATCAAGGACGTATGCGAGGTAGCTCATCGCCGTGATTTCGACGTAGTGCGTCCGGGCGTCGTGTACTACACAGAGAGTTGGTATTCCGAATATTTTTGGCAAGAAATGGTCGATGAAGTTGGCCCCCTGGTTCCGCCAATCGATAAAATCTTGAAAATAATAGAGAAGATAAGAAAGCCTTCGTTTGAATATAATGAATTCGATGAGATTCTGGATAGATATATCGATATCAAATTCCTGAACGAGGCAGAGCTTCTTGGCTTGTCGTCCTACAGAATATTAGAGATATTATACAACTACAGTGCGATAGGAAATATAAATAAAGGTTCCCGTATATTCAAATACAGGAACCCCAAGAGTTCTTTCGACTTTGATCTCCCCATTGTCGTCCATCGAGGACTTGATGTCGTACTTGGAATAAATGCAAGAGCGGAGCATCAAAGGAGAAAATCAATGCGCCGCGAACAACAATGGAGCAATTCTCAGGCTTCGTTTGATTTTACACACATACCTTTCAAATATGATTGATCTGACCGATTGCCAAACATCTTGACGATCTCCGGTTCGTATAAAAGCCGGGTCGCGATCTCTTTCTAACATCTACCAGCGCAGGATCCTGCGGCCGAGCAGGAAGCCGGCCGCGGTGGCGACGGATATGCCGATCGAATACCATGTCGCCAGGAACAGCGGGCTGTCGTCCGGGCAGTGCCAGGCATAGATGGCGGCGGCGATGCCGCCGGCGGCAAGGCCAGCCACCGCACCCGCCATGCCGGGATTTTCCGGGGCGCCGCGGCGCACCGAATAGAGGATGGCGGCAAGCGGCGCGATCGACAGCGTCGGCACGAAGAGCAGGCAGAAGGCGGAGAAACGGCCTTCCATGCTGCCTGCCCAATTGGCCTGCGGCACGACGATGAGTTCGGCGGCGATGCCGGCAACCAGGACCGCGAGCGGCAGGACAAGCAGCAGTGCCGCAGGGCGCAGCGGCACGCCGGGCCTGCCGATGCGGAAGGCGAGGCGGGTGGCGGTGACGGCGAGCAGCAGGGTCATGCCGATCTTGAAGAGCACGCGCGGCGTCCCGATCATCTCGGCCATGTCGCCGCGGATGCCGATGGTGGAGACGAGCAGGGCGGCCGAGATCGCGACGCCGATCACCAGCGCCGCCATGAAGACGCGGCCGAAGCGCAGCCGCACGCGCGCATCCTTTGCCATGAGGTTGATCAGGTCATCCGTTCTCACGTCTGTCGCTCCGATAGAGGGCCGCCAATCCTTTGAGCGCCCTGTGCAGCGCCACTCGCACGGCGCCTTCCGTCATCTGCAGCCGCTCGGCCGTTTCGCGGATGCCGGCGCCGTCGAGCGAGATCGACCTGACGATTTCGCGCTGCGGGCCGCGCAGGCCGTCCAGCATGCGATCGACATCGATGCGGTCGGCGCCATCCTCGTGGTGGTCGGCCTCCAGCGTTTCCATCACGTCCTCGATCGGCACCGCGACATGGCGGCCGCGCCGGCGCAGGCTGTCGATCAGCTTGTTGCGCACGATGGCGGACAGCCACGGGCCGATCGGCCGGGACACATCCCAGGTCCCGCGCTTCAGGTGTACTGCCAGCAGAACTTCCTGCACCACGTCTTCCACCTCGCTCGGCGGGGCACCGAACTGGTCGCAGCGCCGGCGCGCTATCGAACGCAGGTAGGGTGTCACGGCCTTCAGGAACCGGTCATAGGCCGGTGCGTCGCCGGCGATTGCCGCGCGCATCCAGGCCGCCCATTCCTCTTCACGGGCCGAATGTTTCATCCGCCACTTACCTCTACGCACGGGTCTACGTGTTTGTTACCGTCATCTCGAAAATTTTGATGACGCGGCACGAGAGGGAATGCCGGCGTCGGCGCCTATTGAGCGCATCGGCGGGCAAACGGCAAGAGGATTGCGGCAACAAAGCGCAAAAGCCGCCCGGCCGAATGACGAGCCGGGCGGGCATCGGTGCCGATGGCTGCGGTACGGTCTAGCTCCGGGCAGTGCCCGACATCCGCGCAAGCATGTGATCGAGCGACAGGCGGCCGGCGCCGTAGCGCATGATCGCAAGCGCCATCGCCGCCCAGGTGACGTGGATCGGCCAGCCGTCGGGCACGGTCAGTTCCACGATGCAGGTCATGAACAGCAGGCCGAGGCCGGCGAAGCGGGTGGCGAGGCCGAGGACGAGCAGGGTCGGAAAGATGATTTCGCCGCAGCCCGACAGGAAGGCCATGACGGCCGGCATCGGGAAGGGGTAGGGGCCGCCCGGCAGGTGCAGCATGAATTCCTGGGTGAAGAGATCGACCGCGGTATCGTTCAATTGCAGGAAGCCATCCCATTTCAGGATGCCGGAGCGCCAGAAGGGAACGGCGAGCGCCACGCGCAGCGCCGCCTGGACGATATCGGGCTGGGCGACGGCGCGGACAAGCCCGTCGGCCGTCGCCACAAGCCTCGTCAGCGGGGAGAGAGCGCCGTTGCGAGGCTCGTTGTGAGGGAGTGAATCAAGCATATCAGACATGGGAATTCTCCAGTTCGATATCTGAGAAGGTGCCGAGATCGGAAAAGGCATGGGCCGCAAGCATCTCGCCGATGGCGGCGGAGAGATCGAAGCCCGGTTCGGCCTCGAGGCCGGCGGCAACGCCCGCCGCAAGGCATTGTCCCGCCAGCAGCGCGCCGAGGAAGGCGGCGCCGCCGGGGGGCAGCAGGCGCACGGTCACGTCGTCGTCGATGCGGGTAATCAGCCCGTCTTCCGCCCGGTTCTCGACGCGGGTGACGGGGCCGGTGGCGCGGTTCATGGCGAAGATGGTGACGGCCGGGTGGGCCGAGCAGACCAGCCGCGTCGCCGGATGCGGCCGGAAGGTCAGGGCACCCAGCTCTTCGGGCGGCACGGCGGCGAGCGCTTCGGCCTTGAGGGAAGGCGCATCGGCGGCGTGATAGGCATCCAGCCAGGCGCGCTCGATCCTCGCCACGTCCGAAAGCCAGGGCATGTCGCGGGCATATTCGTAGCGGTCGATGAAATCGGGGAAGTCGCGCCCGTATTCGAAGAGCAGCGGCGAGACGGGCGGCGTTTCGCGCACATGGAAACGGGCCATGGCGCGGAAGAAATCCGCCCCCGTAATGCGCTCGACGGCCGGGAAGATCGACGACAGCGCGGCGATCAGGCTGACGGTGACATTGTTGCGGTAGACGTTGTAGCGCTTTTGCGCCCGCTTGCCGCGCGGACCCGTCACCAGGCCGGGGGCCGGAGCGTCGGGATCGAGAAGCGCGGCCGAGAAGCGGCCGGCAAAGTCGGCCGCCGCCGGCCGGATCGGCAGGATATCAGCCGAGCGCATGGGAGCGCTCCTGCCGGAAGGCCTGTCCTTGGCCCGCGTGCCTGTCGAGGATCGCCTGGGCGGCGAGCGCTTCGGCGCGCAGGACCGGCCAGTCGGGAATCCTGCTGTCCCATTCGATCAGGGTCGGGATCGGCCCGCAGCGGGCGACGACGATCTCGTAGAGCTGCCAGACGGCATCGGCGACCGGCCCGTCGTGGCTGTCGATGAGCAGCAGTTCGCCTTCGTCGTCCTCCTGTTCGGCATGGCCGGCGAGATGGATTTCGCCAACCTGCGACAGCGGGAAATCGCGCAGGTATTCCAGCGCCGAAAAGCCGTGATTGGTGGCCGAGACGAAGACGTTGTTGATATCGAGCAGCAGGCCGCAGCCGGTGCGCCGCGATATCTCGCGGATGAAATCCGTCTCGCTCATGGCGGATTCGGCAAAGAGCACGTAGGTGGAGGGGTTTTCGAGCAGGATCGGCCGGCCGATCGCGGCCTGCATCTCGTCGATATGATCGCAGACATGGGCAAGCGTATCGGCCGTATAGGGCAGCGGCAGCAGGTCGTTCAGGTAGGTGTCCATATGGGTGGACCAGGCAAGATGTTCGGAGACCAGCGCCGGCTCGTAGCGGTCGACGAGGCTCCTGAAGCGGGCGAGATGGTCCTTGTCGAGCGGCTGCGGGCCGCCGAGCGACATGCACACGCCATGCAGGGAAATCGGGTGGTCGCGGCGCACCCTTTCCAGCGCGCGATGCGGCGGGCCGCCGGCGCCCATATAGTTTTCGGCATGGATTTCGAAGAAGCCTTGCGGGCCTGAGATGGCC
The DNA here is from genome assembly GCA_900471515.1 of Hyphomicrobiales bacterium. Lineage (GTDB taxonomy): Bacteria > Pseudomonadota > Alphaproteobacteria > Rhizobiales > Rhizobiaceae > Rhizobium. The sequence goes on from UCFC01000065.1 coordinate 10,016, forward strand.
GATATGGCCGCAAGGTGCTCCGGCTTGAAGCTGGTGCCGGCCTGGCCGGCCAGCGAATAGGTCGGAAAGCGGAGGGTGCTTTCCGTCTCCATGAGAGGGTTGGACGTCATGTCGACTCTGGCCATGTTCGCCTCCGCTTTCCTTGTTGCCTGCCGCTTAGATGTCGCGCGTCAGCGGCTTCAGCGAACCGTGACGGCCGCCCGGCAGTTCAAGCGAGGCGCAGGTGCCGCCCTGGACGAATTTCCAGGAATTGCCCTGGAAGTCCTTGACCGAGGTGCCCTGGCAGGTGGTGCCCGGACCGGCGGCGCAATCGTTCTGGCCCTTCAGGGCAACGCCGTAGCACTTCTCCTTGTGGGCAGCGACGGCAGCATCGGCCTCGGCCTTGGTCAGCGGGCCGGCGCTTGCCATCGTGGCAAGGGCGGAGGTGATCGCGCCGGCAAGAAGGGCGGTGCTGATGGAAGTCTTCAACATGGGTAATCTCCGTTGCGTGAAACGCCCCTCTTTTCGGCGGGGCACGTCGGGGTATTCGCAACGGGCACGCGGGTTGTTACAGGCGGGGCGGTAACGAACGCGTGATGGGCCTGACGCTCATTCCGGCCGGAAGGCAGCCGGAAGGCCGGCATCCCAGCCTGCTTTTTATGACCATATATGGTCAAAACAAAATCTGCCGCTAAGGGGATCAAGAGAACCCGATGATCCGGCTGGACATCCGGCAGCGCGACCACGCCCTATCGATCGCAGGCGATATCGAACACCAGCAGGCCGGGGCGGACGTGGACCCATCTATCGGCCGGAGTTTCGAAGGTTTAAGATTTTCCGCGGGAAGGCGGGATGAAGGCGGCGGGGGATGGACCGGCTGGATGCGATGCGCGTGCTGCTTGCCGTTGTCGATGCCGGCAGTCTGTCGGCGGGCAGCAGGCGGCTGAATGCGCCGCTGCCGAGCGTCAGCCGCAAGGTGGCGGAGCTGGAGCGGTCGCTTGGCGCCAGCCTCGTCATCCGCACCAGCCGGAAGCTGCAGCTCACCGATGCCGGGCGCGACTATGTGGAGGCGGCGCGCCGGATCATTGCGGAACTGGAAGAGGCGGAGCGCCGCGCCTCCGGCGAATACCAGCAGCCGCGGGGCGTGCTGACGATCACCATGCCGGTGGAATTCGGCAACCGTTATGTGCTGCCGATCGCGCTCGAATTTCTGGCGGAGCATCCCGAAGTCTCGCTGAACCTCCTGTCGCTCGACCGCACCGTTCACCTTGTCGGCGAGCAGGTGGATGTCGCCTTCCGGCTGGGGGCGCTGGCGGACAGTTCGCTTTATGCGGTCAAGGTTGCCGAGTTTCGGGTTCTGACCTGCGCGAGCCCGGATTATCTTGCGCGTTGCGGCTGCCCGCAGCATCCGGGCGAGCTGCCGGACCATGACGGGATCATCTTCAACAACAGGACCTTCTTCTGGACCTTCGATATCGACGGGCGGCCGGTGGAGGTGGTGCCGCGCCACCGTATCGAGGTCAATACGGCGGCAAACTGCGTTGCCGCCGCCATCGGCGGAGCCGGCATTGCCAGGCTCTTCGACTACCAGATCCCCGGCGAACTCGCGTCCGGGGCCCTCGTGCCGATCCTTGGCGATTATGCGGGTGCGCCGCAGCCGATCCATATCGTCTATTCGCGCCAGGGTTTCCTGGCGCTCAAGGTGCGTTCCTTCATCGACTGGACGCTGCCGCGACTGCGGGAAGCCTGCCGCGGCTATGGCTCAATGCCCTAGGGCGCGGATTTCGGCGACGACGCGTTCGGGTGCCTGCAGATGCGGATAGTGGCCGATGCCGGGCAGGATTTCGAGCGGCGCGCCGGTTCTTGCGGCAAATTCCGCGCCCATGCGGCTGTCGATATAGATGTCCTTTTCGCCCCAGATCACCTTCAGCGGCGTGCCCAGCCGGCCGAGATCCGCCTCCAGCCGGTCCTGATCGCGGGTGAAGGCCGCGTAATAATGGTAGAAGGCGTCGGCGGAGGTGAGGGCGCCGTTGTTCCAGCCGCGGGCCATGTCTTCCCTCACGCCGGCCGCAAGATCGAACTGCCTGTCTTCGGGCAGGCCGCGCCGGTGGGCGTTTTCAAGGATTTCGTCGCGCGTCCGGTTCATGGCGGCGCGGGTGGTGGAGGCCGCAGGCTCGGCCTTCAGGCTCTGCAGGCGCTCGTGCATATAGGCCGGCCGGTTGAAGGGGGCGAAATCGCCGACGATGATGGCCCGCGCGATATCGGGCTCGTCGAGCGCCAGAAGCAGGGCGGGCAGGGCGCCGATATCGGCGGCATAGATCGTCAGCTTCGAGCGGTCGATGCCGGCTTTTTCGATATAGGCCTTCAGCACGCCGGCATAATCGCGCGGCGAATAGGAGAAAACTTCGGCGGCCGGGCGCGACGACAGGCCGTATCCCGGCCAGTCGAAGGCATGGACCTCGAATTCGTCGCCGAGCGCGGCCGCGATATCGCCCCAGACGGCGGAGGTTTCGGGAAAGCCATGCAGGAAAAGCACGGTGCCTTTCGCCGCCGGGTTCGGCACGACGAACCGCCTGAGCGTGATATCGCCGCCGATGGCGATGGTGCCGGTTTCGGGCCTTGCGGCTTCGGCCGTGCCGGCGCCTGCGGGCGTGAGCGCCGTGCCGGTGATTGCGGCGGCGGCGAGCAATGCTCCAAGTGACGATGTCATCATGTCCGTTGTCCTTCCTCTCAGGCGGCCGTGCCCGCTGCGGGGGCCTCGTGGCCGCGACCGGGGTGAATTTTCGAAGGCAATGATCGGGCATCGCCCCTGCCGCCGGTAGAGCGCCGGGATGAGAGGCTGCCTCTCGCTTTCCCGCAGTACCGGGCAAGGCGCGCGGCCCGTACATCTGCGCCATCAGCGGCGCCGGGGAATGGCCCCCGCGTCCCCCATGAAAGGATGAGGAGACATGAACGATATGACCGTAAACCTGAAAAACGCGGAGCCTGAAAGCGTGCGCGGCCTGCCGGGCCATTCGACCGTCGGCACCGGCAATCTCGAGGCCGCGGGCGAATTCTACGACAGGCTGATGGCCGTCCTCGGCATCGGCCGTTTCCTGGTCCAGCCCGGCCGGGCCATCTATTATGGAAAGCGCAGGCTGGAATTCGGCGTGGTGAAGCCCTTCGACGGCAGGCCGGCGCGGGCCGGCAACGGCAGCATGGTCGCTTTCGAGGCGCCCTCGCGCGCAAAGGTGCGGGAGGCGCACGCGACGGCGCTGCGTGCCGGCGGCTCCGACGAAGGGGCGCCGGGGCCGCGCGGGGAGAACGGCGAGGGGCCTTACTGCGCCTATTTCCGCGACCCCGAGGGCAACAAGTTCCTGGTTTACCGCGCCGGGCCGGACGAGGCCTGAGATCGCTTGCGGCGCATTTCAGGCGCATGATGCCGGGCGTCTGAAACGCGGCCGCGAACCTTCCGGCGGAATGGAGGCATGTCATGAGATCAGGGCCATTGACCGAGACTTTGAAAATGTCGCGGCGCTCGCTGCTGTTTGCGGGGGCTGCGGGCGGGCTTGCGGCCATGCTTGGTTCGGGCGCGGGCGCGGCCGACCCCGTGGATGCCGGGGCGCTTTCCGGCCAAATCCGGCCGTTCCGGGCCGATATGCCCGAGGCGGCACTTGCCGATCTCAGGCGGCGACTTGCGGCCACGCGCTGGCCGGACGGAGAGACGGTGGGCGACCGTTCGCAGGGCGTGCAGCCGGAAAGGCTCAAGGCGCTGGTGGACGAGTGGCGATCTTCCTACGACTGGCGCAGGGCCGAAGCGCGGCTGAACGCTTTCCCGCAATTCGTGACCGCGATCGACGGGGTGGACATCCATTTCATCCATGTCCGCTCCCGCCACGAGGACGCCCTGCCGCTGATCATGACGCATGGCTGGCCGGGATCGGTGTTCGAACTCGTCGACGTGATCGGCCCGCTGACCGACCCGACCGCGCATGGCGGCGAGGCCGGCGATGCCTTCCATCTGGTGATCCCCTCGATCCCCGGCTTCGGCTTTTCCGGCAAGCCGAAGGAGAGGGGCTGGAACCCGCAGCGCATCGCGGCTGCCTGGGACACGCTGATGAAGCGCCTTGGTTATGCCCGCTATGTTTCGCAGGGCGGCGACTGGGGCGCGATCATCAGCGACGCGCTGGGGCGGCAGGCGCCGGAGGGATTGCTTGGCATCCATGTCAACAGGGTCGAGCGCGCGACCACCTTTCCGCCTGACGCCGCGCAGGCGCTGATGAGCGGGGCGCCGGCGCCCGAGAGCCTGTCGCCGGAGGAAAAGGCAATCTTCATGGAAGCCCGGGATTTCCTCGCCAACGGCTTCGGCTATGCCGCAATCATGGCAACGCGGCCGGAAACGATCGGCTACGGGCTGGCGGATTCGCCCGCGGGGCTTGCAGCATGGCTCTACGACAAGATCGCCGACTGGGTCTTTACCCGCGGGGACCCGGAACAGGCGCTCGGCCGGCAGGCCATTCTCGACAACATCACGCTTTACTGGCTCACCAATACCGGGCCTTCGAGCGGGCGCATCTATTGGGAAAATGCCGCGGCCGGGGCCAAGCTGGAACCGGTCAGGGTTCCGGTCGCCGTCACGGTCTTTCCCGGCGAGGTCTACCGGCCGCCGCGCCACTGGCTCGGCCGGGCCTATCCGCAGCTGATCTATTACAACGCGGCGGCAAAGGGCGGGCATTTCGCAGCCTGGGAGGAGCCCGAACTTTTCGCGCAGGAGGTCCGGGCCGCGTTCAGGACGTTGCGGTCCTGAACAATCGCATCCGCGCGGGAACCTCAAGCACTTTCGGCCGTTGCCGGATTGGTGGAAACGAGGAGGAATTCCCATGAGCAATCTTCACAGCGATAACGGTCCCGCATCATCCGGCGAGGGCAGCCACAACAGGCTGACGGCCTTTTTCGACAGCCAGGACGACGCCGAAAAGGCGATCGAGCGGCTGAAGGAGGCGGGCGTCGCCAATATCAGGCTGATGTCGGGATACGAGGCCGACAGCGACAAGGCGGGCGTCGCCGCCGACGACCGGGGCGGCTTCTGGGCCAGGCTGGAAGGCTGGCTGTTTCCGGACGAGGACCGGACGGTCTATGCCGAAGGCCTGCGCCGCGGCGGCTTTCTGGTCGCCGCCGAGGTGGACGATGCCACCCATGATATCGCTCTCGACATTCTCGACGACGAAGGCGCCGTCGACATGGACGAGCGTGCCGATCTCTGGCGGGCGGAGGGCTGGGATATCAGCAAGTCGCCCGAAGCCTTCGCCGGCCGCGATGCAGGCGGCATGCGGGGGATCGACGAGGCCGAGCGCGCCCGGCAGGCGGCGGCCGCTGAGGACGACGTCTTTGCGGCAGGTGCGGCTGAGGCGATGCCGACCGGCCACCATACGCGCCGCGTCGATCCGGCCTCGCCGCGCGTTCGAAGCTACGGCCTCGGGGAGGAGCCGCTGCTCGATCCGGAACTGCGTGACGATATTCTTCCGACCGGGCACCACCGTACGGTGGACGAATCCAACGAAGACGCGGAGCGCGCGCTTCGTCAGGCCCAGGATATCGACGCGATGAAGCAGGAGCAGACGCTGCCGCGCGGCCGATAATGGTCCGAAGCCGGCGGCCGCCCGACGAGAGGGTGGCGCCGGGGCCTTGCCGACCTCCTGGAAGGCGGATGGGGCGGCATCTGAAAGCCGCGCCATGCGCCCAATATTGATTTCAATCATGTTTGTCGGCGGGCCGAGGCGATCTTTTTGCGCTGGAGCAAACAAGTCTGACATTTCCCGCAAGCGCCCGGTTCCGGCCGCTTGCCATTCCCGGATGGCGTTATAGTATCCTCGATATATCCGAAGAAATATAACGCAAAGGAAGCAGGAGATGACATCGACGACGTCGAAATCCGTTACGCTGACCAAAATGTGCGAGCTGCACGGTATCGCCCTTCCAAGGGAAGGCGCCGTATCCGCGCGGTTTCAGGAGGCGTTTCCTGCCGCCCAATATGACGAGGCGGCGGGCGAATGGCGCATGGTCTGGAAGAAGGGCAGTTACGCGGAGTCCAATGCGCGGCTTGAAGCCTTTTTTGCCGAAAACGGAATTGCCGTTTCCCACGTCAACAAATGCTAGAGCGCCCGGTGAGGGGCGGACCCGTGACCGGCGGTGTCGCAAACCGCCGGGGCAGGCTGGTGCTGGCGATGCTGGTTTTGCTGGTATTGGCCCTGGCGGTCTTGTCGGTCGGCATCGGTCGGGTTTCCGTCCCGCCTGATCGCGTGCTGGCCATCCTGCTTTCGAAGGTCTTTCCGATCCTGCCGGATTGGAGGGCCGCGGACGAACTCATCGTCCTGAATGTCAGGCTGCCTCGTATCTGTGCCGCGATGATGATCGGGGCGGCCCTGGCGGCGGCCGGGGCCGCCTACCAGAACCTCTTCCGCAATCCGATCGTGTCGCCCGACATATTGGGCGTCTCGGCCGGCGCGGGATTCGGGGCGTCGATGGGGGTGATACTCAACCTGGGCGCATTGGGCATCCAGGCTGCCGCCTTTGTCATGGGCCTCTTCGGGGTCGTGCTCTGCTTTTCAATTGCCCAGGCAATCAATCGCTATTCGCTGATCGTCCTCATACTCGTGGGCGTCGTGATCGCGGCCTTCTTTCAGGCGATGATTTCCATACTCAAGATCGTGGCGGATCCGATCGACGTGCTGCCGGTGATCACATTCTGGCTGCTCGGCGGATTGAACAAGATCACGCCTGGGGATCTGCCGGTCACCGCAGCGGTGATCGCCGCAAGCCTGACGCTTCTCTACGCGCTTCGCTGGCAGATCAACGTGATGAGCGTGGGCGAAGAGGAGGCTCGCAACCTCGGCGTCAATGTCGGGCTCATACGCATCCTGCTGGTGCTGACCGCCACTTTGATGACGGCCGCCGCCGTCAGCATTTCCGGAATCGTCGGCTGGGTCGGGCTGGTCGTTCCCCATATGGCGCGCATCCTCGTCGGCCCGAGCTTCGAGCGCATGCTGCCTGTTGCGATTGTCTCCGGCGCGCTGTTTGTCCTCCTGGTGGACGATTTCGCCCGTGCGGCAAGTTCCATGGAGTTGCCGCTCGGAATCGTGACCAGCGTCATCGGCGCCCCGTTGTTTATCATCCTTCTCCTGCGAACGAGGGTTGCATGGTCGTGAAGATGACGGTGGAGAATCTCGCGTTCAGTTTTCCGCAGGGGGAGCGGAGTCTCGACGATATCAGCTTCGTCCTTGAGGCCGGCGACGTCATCTGCGTTCTTGGACCGAACGGCGCGGGAAAGACGACGCTGATACGCTGCATCATGGGCGTCCTGGCCGTTACTCGCGGAAACATTGCGGTTGAAGGAATACCGGCTCGCAGCCTCGGCTCCCGGCAGTTTGCCGCGAAAGTGGCCCATGTTCCCCAGAGCACGGACTCGGTGTTCGGACATCTCGTTCGCGACATCGTGCTCATGGGACGATCTCCGCATCTGGGCATGATGGAGGCACCGGGGGCTCGCGATCACAAGATCGCCGAGGCGTCCCTGGCGCGCGTCGGCATGGCGCATCTGGCCGACCGGCAATTCGCGACGATCAGCGGGGGTGAGCGCCAGCTATGCCTGCTGGCGCGGGCTTTGGCGCAGGAAGCTCCCATCCTGATCATGGACGAGCCGGCCGCCAGTCTCGATTTCGGCAATCAGATCCGGATTCTCGACATCGTTGCCTCACTGGCCGACAGTGGCTACGCGATCCTGATGACCACCCATCATCCGGACCATGCGCTGCTTGTCGGCACGCAGATACTCGGCTTGCGGGAGGGGCGCATTTTCGGCCGCGGGACGCCGCAGTCGCTCCTTTCCTCACGATTCCTTTCCGATCTTTACGACGCGCCGGTTCGCATTCTCGAAGAGCGCGACGGCGCGCGCGCATGCTTGCCAATTCTTTCCCAACGCAGAGCGGAGATACCCGAAGATGCATAGATTCAAGACCGGCTTTTTGGCCGTCGTGGCTGCGGTCGTCCTTGCCGGTGACGCGCTGGCCCGCGATATCGTCGACATGACCGGGCGGACAGTGACCGTGCCCGACAAGATAGAGCGTGTCGTCACGCTCGGCTCGGTGCCAGTCATCAACAGCTTCGTTTTCGCGGCCGGCAAGGCGGACACCCTTGTCAGCGGGCTTCCCGTGCGGTTCAACGCAAAGCGCTGGTCCTGGCAGTTCGTTTTCGCGCCGCAGCTGCGCGATGGCCCCGACCTGCAGGATGCCAACTACGCGCCGGATCCCGAAAAGATCCTCAACGCTCGGCCGGATGTCGCCTTGAGCTTCGAAAAGTCGACAGCCGATATCCTCGGCGCCAACGGCGTTCCGACGGTGCTGCTGCGCATTCAAACGCCTGACGACGTCAAGGCGGGGGTCAGGCTGGTCGGCAACCTGCTCGGCAACACCGATATCGGCGAACAATACGCGAAATATTTCGATGCCACGCTGGCGCGGATTGCCGCAAAGATCGATGCCATTCCGCTCGATCAGCGGCCTACGGCTCTCTATATCAATCCAACCAACATGACCCAGCCCCATCTGGTTGCCGAATGGTGGCTGAGGGCCGGTGGCGCCCGCAGCGTAACGGATAACGGCCGTTCGGAGGAAGTGCTGACGCTTTCCACCGAGACGGTGATCGATGCAAACCCAGACTATATCGTCTTGTCCGACCCCGGCCATATCGAGACGCTGAAACGCGACGCCACGCTGTCCCAACTCGATGCGGTCAAGAACGGTCGCATCCTTGTCGCTCCCATGGGCGCGCATACCTGGGGCAACCGGACGGTCGAACAGGTCCTGACGGTCCTATGGGCGGCCAGCGAGTTCCATCCGGCGCAGTTTCCCCATGCGGAACTGGTCGCCGAGGTAAAGAACTTTTATGCGACGTTCTTCAAGACCGAGCTGAACGACGCGCAGGTCGAATCGATCCTGATGAGCGGCAGGGCGAGCTAACGCGTCCTGCTCTCTCTTCCCCGGAACGGCGTTTTCGCGAGCCTTGCTGCCGGCGCCTGGAGCATCAGGCGCAGCACCAGGTCGGAACCGGGAAGAGCTTCCGGAGCAGGGGCGAAGCATGAGCGCCCTTGCTGCGGAGCGTGGTCTGGAAATGACGCATCGATACCAGGTGTTCCGGCATATGCCGGTGACGAGGAGCGCATTCATGTCAAAACGGATTCTGGCCGAAACGGTCTTCGCGTTGCGCGAACGGCTTCACGATTTCGATGAGATCGTCGTCGCGCGGGTCGTCGTCGGGCTGTTCTTCACGGGTGTCAAATTGTCCACCGGCCACGCGGGAAGCGCAGCCACGCCGATAAAGGAGGTTCCGGAAGCGGTCTGCTGCCCGAGTTCGGCCATGGCGATGCCGTTTCCGGGCAAGCTGAGCGGGCGCAAGGCGGCGGCCTTCGTCGAAGACGCGATCGAGAGCGGCGGTGTTCGGCGCGCTCTCGGTATCGCCGTTCTCAACGCCTTGGCGCAGGTGGCGATCGACCGCTACGGTTGTCCGGATGCGGAATTCCTCCAGGACACCGACGCCTTCGACGCGGTCGAGGTCAAGCCTCACGAAAAGGTCGTGGTCGTCGGCGCATTCGCGCCCTTCTTGCGGGCGTTGCGCAAGATCGAAGCCGATTACCTGGTCCTGGAAAAGGACCCGGCGACGCTGAAGCCCGTGGAGATGCCGTTCTTCCGGGAGGCCGACCTGGCCGGCGAAGTGGTCCCGCAGGCGGATGTCTTGCTTATAACAGGCACGACACTGATCAACGACACGCTGGACGGGCTGCTCGGCATGGCCAAGCCGACCGCACGGACCGTCGTGGTCGGTCCGACGGTCACGATGATCCCGGAGCCCTTCTTCAACCGCGGCTGCGATATTCTGGGCGGCATTCAAATCACGGATGCCGACGGTTTCCTCGATATTCTCTGCGAGGGAGGGTCGGGTTATCATTTCTTCGGAAAATCCGCCCACAAGGTGGCCTTGCGCCGGAAAGGGCTTTTCGATCGCTTGTCCGCGCCGCTTCTCCACGGGAAGGCGGGTTCGCAAGCCGATGCCGTCGCGGGGCGCGGCCCATGACGCAGGTTCTCAAGCTGGGACTTTCCGGTTGCAGCGGCGCGCTGGAGTCGATTTCGACATCGAGCCTGCTCGATCTGGCCGTGCTCGTCGAGGAACTGGGCTATGACGCCATGTGGCTCAACGAAGAACATTTCCAGGGCGGAGCCGGGGGAGGGCTCGACGGTCGACGGTGCCTTTCGCCGCTCATCCTCGCATCGGCGATCCTCGCCAGGACCAGACGCCTGCGTGTGGGCTTCTCGGTGCTGCTGCTTTCCATCCATCACCCTCTTCGCCTTGCCGAGGACCTGGCCAGTCTCGATGTCCTGTCGGACGGTCGGGTGGATGTCGGGATATCCCGCGGTGCGAACGCCCGCTATCTTTCCGCCTTCAGCTCGCCGGATGCCGACGTTTCCGCGCAGGATTTCACAGCGAGACTCGGACTTATGATCCGGGCCTGGTCTGCGGACCCGATCGTCTTCGGGACGGAGAGCTTTTCGGTGGAGCCGAAGCCGGTCCAGATTCCGCATCCGCCGGTCTTCGTCGGCACCTATACGCCGGATACCGCCGCCTGGGCCGCGCGGCAGGGGCACAGGATCATCTGCCACGGGATCAACAGCCTCGACACCATCAGGCCCGTGATGAGCGCCTATACGGCGGCGGGAGGCGACCCATCGGAGGTGCCGTTCGGCCGGTTCGTCTATGTGAGCGACGATGACGAGAGCGCGCGGCGCGAACTCTGGCCCACGGTCGAAAAATTGACGGCCCGGTTGAGAACGATCGGCATTGCGAAACGGGACAATGTCATCAACGCGGAAGATCTGGAGCCGGAAGCCTTCTATCGGCGCATGGTCATCGCGGGCGGACCGTCCACCTGCGCGGCACGCATCAACGAACTCTGCGGCGAATTCGGCCTTGGATATCTCAATGCTCTGGCGGCCTTCTTCGGCTATCTGCCGCTTGACCAGCTGAAGCGGTCCCTGACGTTGCTCGCAACCGAAGTGCGGCCCCGTTTGGAGCCGGTGCGTTCCGGCCAGGCATGATATGCGTTTGCCAGGGCTGGCCGCGCCCACGATAACGTCGCCAACAATAACAGCCTTGGGCGCTGCCTGGGCGCGATGAAGCGCTCCCGCCGCTTCGCAATCCGTGACGAATGCAGGATCGTTCACGTCAAAGGCTTCGTGTGTCGTGCCGACGCAATCGTCCGGATGCGACGAAGCCGCCGGCCTGAGCCTTTGCCGGGCTTTCGGCCCGTTGCAATTTTATCTCAACGGACATAGTGCAGCAGGAGATGGCCGGCTGCTGGCGGAGGATGCCGGCGATGTCGCCATGCCCCGGCTTCCAGGCAGCGTGCGTGAGCACGAAGGCCGGGGCTGCCGCGGCATGAGCATCGCCGCGAGGGCAGGCCGTCGCTCGCCGAGACGGTCGATTGCCCCATTCAACCCTGCCTGGAGAATTCCGTTGACGTCCCCATCAACCGCAATGCCCTCCGCCACGGATGCGGCGAAGGTTCTGAGCGTCGAAGCCATTGTGGAAAATCGCCTTTACGCCTTTGCCTTGAGGGATGCGGCGCTGAAGCTGATTGCCATGCACGATGCCGCGCCCCGTATCGTGCGCTATACCGCAGACATGAAGCGGTGGCTGCTGACGCAATCGATCCTGGCTTTTCATTTCCGGCGCGTCACCTCGCCGTCCCATCCGAGCCTGACGGCCGCCAACCTGAACGGCTTCCTCGCCGACAGCAAGGTTGTCTCCAGGAATACGGCGTTCGCGCATCTGGCGGAGATGCGCAATTACGGCCTGCTGATCGATATCCACGAACGCGGGGACGGGCGGGCGCGCCCGCTCAAGATTTCCGAAACGGCCGAAACCCTGATCCGCGAATGGTTCGACGAGCACCTGAAATCGCTCGACATGCTCGACCGGGGCACGCGCCTTTCGCGATCGGTGGCCGACCGGCGGCTGCTCTGGTATGCGCAGCCGAGAATGTGCCACAGCCTCTTTCACGATCCGCGCTGGGCGAACCCGCCGCAGAGCGTGGACACTTTTGTCCGCACCGCGTCCGGCAGCAATATCCTGCACGACCTGATGTGCCGCCTGCCGCCGGAAAAGCCGCTGGAAGCGCGCATGCCGATCGGCCCGCTGCGGATCGGAGAGTTCTTCAAGCGCTACGCCATCTCCCGAACCCACGCGCGGCGCGTTTTCGAGCGTGCGCAGCTGCTTGAGATCGGCGGATGGGACCTTTCCGGCGAGCGCGGCGATTTCTGGCTCGGGGCGGAGCTGATCCGCGACTACCGGCACTGGCAGGCGGTGAAGTTCGCGGCCATCGAGGAAGCCTTCGAATGGGCCTGCCGTCATGTGCCCCGGCCGGCCGGCGGGCAGCGCGAGGGGTAGCTCCTGGCCGGCGGTCAGGCGGGCGAAGCCTCGTCGATCTCCTGCGGAATGAAGCCGCGCAGGGTGAGGCGACCGTTCACGCGCTGCCGGCGCTTGCCTGCGTTGCCGATCCCTGTCCGGGCATTGTTGCCGTCAGCCGCGGCGGGCGGCCTCGATGGCGGCGATGTCGATCTTGCGCATCGTCATCATCGCGTCGAAGGCGCGTTTTGCCTCGGCGCCGCCGGCGGCGATCGCTTCCATCAGCGCGCGCGGGGTGATCTGCCAGGAGATGCCCCATCTGTCCTTGCACCAGCCGCATTCGCTTTCCTGGCCGCCATTATTGACGATGGCGTTCCAGTAGCGGTCGGTCTCCTCCTGGGTTTCCGTCGAGATCTGGAAGGAGAAGGCCTCGCTGTGCTTGATCGAGGGGCCGCCGTTGAGGCCGATGCAGGGAATGCCGGCAACGGTGAATTCCACGACCAGCACATCTCCCTGCTGGCCGGAGGGATAATCGCCGGGGGCGCGGTGGATGGCGCCGACCTTGCTGTCGGGAAAGATCCCGGCGTAGAAGCGGGCGGCTTCCTCGGCATGTTTGTCGTACCAGACGCAGATCGTGTTCTTGTGCATTGCGCGGTCCTTCGCTGTTTCTCCCCGATGGCAGTGACATAAGGGGCAGGGCGGATTTCTCCAGCCCCGAGGCGCGATTTAGGGCCGCAGGCCGCTATCCCCAGAACCAGGACTTTTCCACCTCGACCCTCGCCTCGGAGGGGCTGAGGCCGATATCGCGGAGCTGGTCGTCGGTGAGGCCGGAAAGGACCTGCCGCTCGCGGCGCTTGCTGAAATAGAGGTGGAGGCGCATCAGGCAGCGCCGGGCAAGGGTGCCGCGCGGGGCGCGATCGGTTGTCGCCGGCAATTCCGCGGCAGTCGTCATCGGGCGTCTCCAGCATTCGTTTCTGACGGCTGAAAATGGACTGGCGCAGCCCCGCAAGGAAGCTTATGGTTTTTATGCAATCCATAAGGAATTCTTCTGATGCTGAATCTCGACCAGCTCTCGGCCTTCGTCAGCGTCGTCGATCTCGGCAGTTTCACGGCGGCGGCGGAAAGAGCGGGGCTGACGCAGCCGGCCGTCAGCCTGCAGGTGAAGCTGCTGGAGCAGCGCATGGGCGTGCGGCTGATCGAGCGCGTCGGGCGGCGGGCGCAGCCGTCTGCGGCGGGCGTCGAGCTGCTTGCCCATGCGCGCCGCATCCTCGGCGAATGCGCGGCCGCCGAGGAGGCGATGGCGCCCTTTCGGCAGGGCGCGGTCGGGCGCGTGCGCATCGGCAGCGGCGGCACGGCCTCGATCCACCTGCTTCCCGGCGCGATCGCTGCCGCCAAGAAGCGCATGCCCGGTCTCGAAATCGTCGTCCGTGTCGGCAATACCGACGAGATGGTGCGCGATCTCGAGACCAATGCGCTCGATATCGCCGTCGTGACGCTGCCGGCCTCCGGCCGCTCCATCGAGATCGAGCCCTTCTACGCCGACGAGCTTGTCGCCGTCGGGCCGAAGGCAAGCGCCATGCCCGAGGGCGGGCCGACCGCCGATTTCTTCAAGGACAGGACCATGATGCTCTACGAGGGCGGCAATACGCGGCGCACCATCGACGCATGGTTCGAGGCGGCTGGCACGAGGAGCGCGCCTGCGATGGAATTCGGCAGCGTCGAAGCGATCAAGGAACTGGTGGCCGCCGGCCTCGGCTGGTCGGTGCTGCCGGGACTGGCCGTGAGGCGCGACCGTGGCCGGTTTGCGATCTCCCCGCTCCAGCCGCCGCTGGTGCGCCAGCTCGGTTTGGTCATCCGGCGCGACAAACATCTGACGCGCGGGCTGCGCGAGGTGATGAAATGCCTGCGCGCGCCTGAGGCCTGACGCGCTTCAGCCCGCCGGGCTTGCCGCCGCCTGCGGGGGGCGAAGGGCGGCGGCGATGTAGGCGCGGCACATCGTCATCAGCTGGTTTTCCATATCCGAGCCGATCACGGGCGGCAGGTCGCGTTCGTAGAGCATGCGCAAGGTGCCGTGGACCGCCGCAAAAAGCAGGCGGGCGACCGCGTGCGGATCGGCGAAATCTCCGTCGCCGGCGCTCGACAGCATGGCGGCGAGCGCCCGTTCGGCGCGCTGGATGGCGGCTTCGACGAGACGATAGGCGTCGAGTTCCGTCACGATCGCATAAAGGGCGCGGGAGATTTCCGGCTCGTCGGCCTTGACCTGCAGGTAGGCCCGCACGGCCGCTTCCGTCATCTCCTGCGCCGGTCGGCCGTGCTGGCGGCGGCAGGCCGCTTCCAGCATGTCCATCAGCCTGTCCAGATAGCGCTCCAGCACGGCATAGAGCAGCGACTGCTTGTTGGGGAAATACTGGTAGAGCGTGCCGACGGAGACGCCGGCGCGCTCGGCCACCCGCGTCGTGTTGAGGCGGGTCGATCCGGCCCGCAGCAAAACCTGAAGGGTGCCTTCGAAAATCGCGTCCACGGTGACGGCGGAGCGCGCCTGACGCGGGCATTTGCGGCGGCTCAGCACGGCCGAAGGGCTGGTTTTCATATGCGAATCCCGGAGCGGAAGCAGGGCTCATATATTTTCCCGGTCACGGTTATTCCACCCCCGAGCGGGTCAAGGAGATGAGAATGGGCAAGTTGGACGGGAAAATCGCAGTCGTCACCGGCGGCAGCGCGGGCATGGGACTGGCGGCGGCGAGGCTGTTCGTCGAGGAGGGCGCCAGGGTTGTGATCACCGGGCGCGATCGGGCCGCCCTCGATGCGGCGGCGGCCGCCATCGGGCGCAATGTCGAGGCGATCGGCAGCGACATGTCGCGGCTCGGTGACATCGAGGCGCTGAAGGCGCGGATCGCCGAGCAATATGGCCGGGTCGACATTCTCTTTGCCAATGCCGGCACGGCAAGGCCAGGCCCCTTCGAGCAGGTATCGGAAGACGAATTCGACTTCGGCGTCGATACCAACCTCAAGGGCACGTTCTTCACGGTGCAGAAACTGGTGGCGCTGATGCCGGCCGGCGGATCGGTGGTGCTCAACACGTCCATCCAGGGATCGAAGGGCTGGCCGGGCTTTACCGTCTATGCCGCGACCAAGGCGGCGATCCGCTCGCTTGCCCGCACGCTGACGGCGGAGCTTGCCCCTCGGGGCATCCGGGTGAGCGCGGTGGCGCCCGGCCTCATCGATACCGACCTCATCCGCAAGGTGGGCCTCAGCGACGATGCGATCGAGGAGATCAACGCGCAGGCGCACAGGCAGATCCCGCTTGCCCGCAGCGGCAGCGCCGAGGAGGTTGCGAAAGCCGTGCTGTTCCTCGCCTCCGCCGACGCGGCCTATATCGCCGGTGTCGAGCTGACCGTGGACGGCGGCTGGACGCAGATATGAGAGGAGGCGCCCGGCGCTCGCGGGCGGGCGCCGGGTCGGGCAATGGGTCAGGCCTGCCCGAGCGCGCTCTGTTCGGCGCAGATCTTGTCGATCAGGGCGTCGAAATCGCCTTTTGGCGGGCGGCCCTTGGCGAAGCGCTGCTTCAGGTGCCTGATCGGCTCTTCGAGGATTTCGTCCAGGCTCGTGGCGCAGGTGAAATCGCCGGCGACGCGCTTGACCTTGGAATTATCGAAAATCGCCGTCCAGGCCTTGTCGCCGGTCAGCGGGCCGATCCATTCCGGATTGTATTTGACGAGCGTATCGGTCGGCACATGCACGATCCTGGCCTCGACGCCGAGAAGGCGGGCGATCGCCTGCTGGATATGGTCCCAGATATGGGCGTGGTCGTTGGTGATGTGGAAGATATCGCCGAGCGCGGCCTGCTTGCCGAACAGGCCGACGAAGGGCACGGCGAAATCGACCGAGCGGGTCAGCGTCCAGGGCGTGTGGCCGTCGCCGGCGACGATGGTCGGCTCGCCGTCCAGCATGCGCCGCGCCATGATATCGCTGTCGCCCATCATGATCGGCAGGCCGGTGCGCACCGTGTGGCTGGGGCGCACGATGGTCCAGGCGAGCCTGTCGGCCTTCTTCAGCAGTTCCTCGCAGGCGATCTTGGCCTGGCTGTAGGGCCAGTAGGGGTTGATCGCCGGCGTCTTTTCCTCGGTGATGACGTAGTGGCGGGCCGGTTTTTCATAGACCGAGGCCGAGGAGATGAAGACGTACTGGCCGCAATGGCCGGAGAAGATGTCGATATCGCGCTGAACCTGATCCGGCGTGAAGGCGATGAACTGGGCGACGACGTCGTAATTGGCCTTGGCGAGATCGGCATAGGCGGGCGATCCGAGCTCGCCGACGATGGAGGCGACGCCCGCCGGCAGCGGATCGCCCCGCAGGCCGCGGTTGAAGACGCTGACCTGATGGCCCGCGGCCACGGCGCGCTCGACGCAGGGATAGGAAATCTGGCCGGTGCCGCCGATGAAAAGGATCTTCAGTGCCATGTGGGGACCTCGATGTCGGGTGGGGCGAAATTGTCGACAATGTTCATAGCGCGAAAGCGGGAAAGCGTCTCGCGCAAAATGGCGATTGTCGATAATTGCGCCCTCAAGCGTGTTGCGATCCCCAGGGTCGCGAAGGCGCGGGAAGTTCTAGTTGCCGTGGAAGACGGGCGGGCGGCCCTCCGCCTGGGCGCGCACGCCTTCGATGAAATCCTGCGTGCGGTAGAGGCCGCTATATTGGGCGCCGAGTTTGGAGAATGCCTCGGCCTCGGGACCGTCGATTGCCAGATGCGCGGATGCGAGCGTCGTCTGCACGCCGAGCGGCGCACAGGCCGCCACCTGACGGGCGATCTCGACGGCGCGGGAAAGGGCGGCCTCGGGCGTTTCGGCGACATGCTGCAGCGTGCCCATGCGGTAGGCTTCTTCGGCGCCCCAATGGTCGCCCGTCAGCATGTAGCGCATGGCGTTGCCCCAGCCGGCCTCGCGGACGAAGCGCACGGTGGAGCCGCCGCCGGGAAAGCGGCCGTGGGCGTTTTCATCCTGGCCGAAATTGGTGTTTGCGGCGGCAACGCGGATATCGGCGGCCAGGAAGAGTTCGTGGGCCATGTTCCAGGTGTCGCCGTGGACGGCCGCGATCAGCGGTTTGCTGCGCTGGGCCTGGCCGTAGTTCAGCGGATTGACGATGCGGGTGAAGCCGGCGAGCGGGCTGCCGTTGCCGGCGGCTGCCCGGTAGGCTTCCACATCGATGCCGCGCGAGAAATGATCGCCGTGGCCGAAGAGGACCGCCGCGCGCAGCGACGGGTCGTGGTCGTAATCGTAAAGCGCCCTTGCCAGCGCCTGGAATGTCTCGGGATCGATGCGGTTCTGCGCTTCGGGGCGGTTGAGGCCGAAGAGGGCCACCTGTCCGCGGCGTTCGACGCTGAGGCGGATATCGGCCGCGGGCGCGACCTCGGCGAGCGTCGTCGGCTGCGGGGCGGGGGCGGGCTGGCCCTGTTGCGGCTGGCCCTGTTGCTGCTCTGCGGCGAGCGCGGAGGAGGCCGCGAGCGCGGGGGCCAAGGCTGCGACGGCCGCAGCCGCCTTCATGAGGTCGCGGCGTGCGACCACGGGTTCTTTTTCCATGGGTCTGTCTCCGGAAGCAATAGTGGGGCGGGTGCCGTCAGGCGGCGACGGTGGCGGCCGGCCTTGCGCGTCTGGCAAGCTGGCGCAGCGACAGGGCGTGCAGGACGAGGGACGTGGGTACGGTGAAGGCCGGGATGATGGCGGTCGGGTAGGTGCCGGTCGTCAGGTTGGGGTGGTCGAGCGCGAGCTGCTGCAGCGGGCCGGGTGTCGTCAGCGCCCCGAGCGTGACGGCGACGACGAGATCGGCGATGCCGAACAGGTTCCAGAAGAGGGCCGAGCGGATGCTGCCCTGGCGGCCGCCTGCCAGCACGACGGCCGTCGGCAGCGCCATCAGCCCGGTGATGACATCGCCCGTGCCGGCCGGAAGCGCGAAGATGCCGGGGGTGGTGCCGACCATCCAATTGGCGAGGAAGACGGCGCCGATCACCCGGTAGGCCTGCAGGCCGACCAGCCAGTGGGCGGGCATCGCATCGAGCACGGTGGCGATGCGCCGCGAGCGCAAGAGGAGCACGATGACGATGGCCGTCGGCACGACGATCATCAGCGGCAGCAGCGGAATGGCCGTGGCACCCGGCAGCAGCAGGCCGTTTGCGACGATCGCCCAGGCGGCGCCGTGCCAGAGGGTGAGCGGAACGGCAAGCGCCAGCCAGGTGCGGATCTTCTGCGCTTTCGTCAGCGGGGCAAGGGACAGCGCCGCCCAGGTTCCGCTGATCTCGACGAGATGCACGCCGATGCGCGCGACGACGACCGAAAGGCCGGAATCCTGAAGGCCGGGTATCGCAAGGAGCGCGGAAAACCAGAGGCCCGTCACGACGGCGGTCGCGGCAAAGGCGAGTATGGGGCTGGTGGAGAAAGTGGGGCTGTCGGACGCCAATGGAAACCCTCGCGTTGGGACGAGACTGGTGATGTTTGCTAGTAACTCTTATAATAAGAGCGACTGCGAGGGCAAGCGGTTTTTCTCTTCCCGGTGCGGCAGCGGTGCCGCGGGGCGGGACCTGTTGAAACGGCCGGCGCCGGCCACTAATGTTGCTCTCATGATGAGAGGCGGCCGAAATGTCCGGCCGCCGGGAAGGGTTCGATGCGCTCGAAAGGTTTTGATGGAATGGTCTGCTCGATTGCCGGCGTGACGGCGGCGATCGGCGACCGGTGGGGCATGCTCATCCTGCGCGATCTCGTGTGCGGCATCCGCCGCTACGAGGATTTCCGCCAGTCTTCGGGTGTCACCAACGCAACGCTGAGCGACCGGCTCAAACATCTGGAAGCCAACGGCATTATCGAGCGGCGGCGCTATCAGGTGAACCCGGAGCGGTTCGAGTATCTTCTGACGCGCAAGGGCTGGCAGATCGCGCCGCTCATGCCGGTGCTGGCCGAGATCGGCGATCGTCTTAGCCTGTCGGGTGCTTCGGGGCCGCCGATGACCTTCGTCAACCGCAGGACGGGCGGCGAGATCGGCTGGGGTTTCTTCGACCGGACGACGGGCGAACAGGTGAGCCCCGTCGATCTCGAGATCCGGCCGGGGGAAGGCGCCGACGAGCATGTGCGCTGGCGGCTCTCGCATGAGGCAAACCGTCGTCAGGCGCTGGAGGAAATCCTTGGCCGCGCGGGCAATGCGCCGGCCGGGCAGGCGGCAAAACCGGGCACGTGAGCGCGCGCGGGCGCCGGGGTCATTGACCTTGAGCCGCCTGCGGGCGCTAATGGGGCAGCATCGTCACGGCTTGCGGGCAGGGAGGACGCCATGCTGCTGAAAGGCGAACGGACCTTCGTGGTGCGCGACATGGGCGGCTTCATCGTGCATGTGAACATGCCGGGATGGGTGAAGCCGAAGCCTGCCGATCACGGCCACGGGCCGCTGGCGATGGTGGCCGAAACCATCCTGCATCCGGGCCGGCTGGTCGCCATGCACGAACACCGCAACGACGAGATCATCTCCTGGGTGCCCGACGGGGTGATGCGCCACGAGGACAGGGCGCGCGGGCGGCTTACCTGCGACAGCGGGCACCTGATGGTGATGAATGCCGGGCGCAGCTTCTGGCATTCCGAGGAGACGCTGGCTTCCGACCCGCCGCTGCGCATGCTGCAGATCCTGGTGCGGCCGGAGGCGGTGGATCTCGAACCCGGCATCCAGCACGGGCCGGTGCCTGACTTCGCGCCCAATCGCTGGCGGCATCTTGTCGGGCGGCAAGGGGGCGATGCGCCGTTTTTCGTGCGCAACCGTATCGATCTGTTCGACATCAGGCTGCAGGCCGGCGCACGGGCGGACTTTCCGCGCAGGCAGGGCTGCGACCTCTATTTCTATATGTTCAGCGGCGCGATCCTTGCCGGCGGGCAGGCGTTCGGCGAGGGCGAGCAGGGGCTGCTCCTGTCGGACGAGGCGCTGATGGCGCAGGCGACGAGCGCCAGCGTTGTGGTCGCCTTCCTGATCGATCGCGCAGCGACGGTGATGCGGCAGGGGACGGTGGGCGACCACAGGAAAATCCCGCCGCCGGTCGTGATCCGCCTCCTCAAACGATGGCAGAGGTTGAAGCGGCTGTGGCGGCCCCGGTGAAGGGCTGGGCGGGGACGGGC
>UCFC01000063.1 GCA_900471515.1 Hyphomicrobiales bacterium
AATTATTCGACGATGGCAGCGACGATGCCTGCACCGACGGTGCGGCCGCCTTCGCGGATCGCGAAGCGAAGCTTTTCTTCCATCGCGATCGGAACGATCAGCTCGACGTCAACCGTGACGTTGTCGCCCGGCATGACCATTTCCGTGCCTTCCGGAAGCGTCACGATGCCCGTCACGTCCGTCGTGCGGAAGTAGAACTGCGGACGGTAGTTCGTGAAGAACGGCGTATGACGGCCGCCTTCTTCCTTCGTCAGGATGTAGGCTTCTGCCTTGAACTTCTTGTGCGGCTTCACGGAGCCCGGCTTGCACAGGATCTGGCCACGCTCGACGCCGTCACGGTTCACACCGCGAACCAGTGCGCCGATGTTGTCGCCGGCCTGACCCTGGTCGAGCAGCTTGCGGAACATTTCAACGCCGGTAACCGTCGTCTTCGACGTCGGACGGATGCCGACGATCTCGACTTCTTCACCGACCTTGATGATGCCACGCTCGACGCGGCCCGTCACAACCGTACCACGGCCGGAGATCGAGAACACGTCTTCGATCGGCATCAGGAACGGCTGGTCGATCGGACGCTCGGGCGTCGGGATGTAGGCGTCAACCTGAGCCATCAGCTCGCGGATCGCGTCTTCACCGATCTTCTTGTCAGAATCTTCAAGGGCAGCAAGCGCCGAACCCTTGACGACCGGGATGTCGTCGCCCGGGAAGTCGTAGGACGACAGAAGTTCGCGAACTTCAAGCTCGACGAGCTCCAGGAGTTCTGCGTCGTCAACCTGGTCGACCTTGTTGAGGAAGACAACGATCGCCGGAACGCCAACCTGGCGGGCGAGCAGGATGTGCTCGCGCGTCTGCGGCATCGGGCCGTCAGCGGCAGAGCAGACCAGGATCGCGCCGTCCATCTGCGCGGCACCCGTGATCATGTTCTTCACATAGTCGGCGTGGCCGGGGCAGTCGACGTGCGCATAGTGACGGTTGGCCGTCTCATACTCGACGTGGGCCGTCGAAATCGTGATGCCGCGCGCCTTTTCTTCCGGTGCCGCGTCGATCTGGTCATACGCCTTGAACTCACCGAAGTACTTCGTGATCGCTGCCGTCAGAGACGTCTTGCCGTGGTCAACGTGGCCGATCGTGCCGATGTTGACGTGCGGCTTGTTGCGCTCAAACTTACTCTTTGCCATTTTCGGCTCTCCATTCTTTGGCCCCGAGGGGCGCTAATTCTTGTTCTCGGTCAATTGGTATTCCGGTCACTTCTGACCGGAATACTTTGCCTGGATTTCAGTTGCGACGTTCGACGGGACCGGCGCGTAGTGATCGAAGGTCATCGTGTACTGAGCACGGCCCTGCGACATGGAGCGCAGGTTATCGACGTACTTGAACATGTTCGCCAGCGGAACGTTGGCGCTGATGACGACTGCGATACCGCGGCTTTCCTGACCCTGGATCTGACCACGGCGGGAGTTGAGGTCGCCGATAACGTCACCGACGTAGTCTTCCGGGGTGACGACTTCGACCTTCATCATCGGCTCGAGGAGCTGAGCGCCGGCCTTCTTTGCCGCTTCACGGAAGCAGGCGCGGGAAGCGATTTCGAACGCCAGAACCGAGGAGTCGACGTCGTGGAAGGCACCGTCGACGAGGGTCGCCTTGACGCCCAGCATCGGGAAGCCTGCCAGCGGACCGGAAGACAGAACGCTTTCGATACCCTTCTGAACGCCCGGGATGTATTCCTTCGGAACAGCACCGCCGACGATCTTGGATTCGAACTTGAAGTCTTCGCCTTCCGGGTTCGGTTCGAAGATGATCTTGACGCGCGCGAACTGGCCGGTACCACCGGTCTGCTTCTTGTGCGTGTAATCTTCTTCGGTCTGGCGCGTGATGGTCTCGCGGTAAGCAACCTGCGGCGCACCGACGTTTGCTTCGACCTTGAACTCGCGACGCATGCGGTCGACGATGATGTCGAGATGCAGTTCGCCCATGCCGGCGATGATCGTCTGACCGGATTCCTGATCCGTCTTCACGCGGAAGGACGGGTCCTCGGCTGCCAGGCGGTTGAGCGCGAGGCCCATCTTTTCCTGGTCGCCCTTGGACTTCGGCTCGATAGCGATCTGGATGACCGGCTCCGGGAACTCCATGCGCTCGAGGATAACCGGCTTCAGCGGGTCGCAGAGCGTGTCACCCGTGGTGGTTTCCTTGAGGCCTGCGAGAGCAACGATGTCGCCTGCATAGGCTTCTTCGATGTCTTCACGCGAGTTGGAGTGCATCTGCAGCATGCGGCCGACGCGCTCGCGCTTGTCCTTGACCGTGTTCAGAACCGAAACGCCCTTTTCGAGCTTGCCCGAGTAAATGCGGGCGAAGGTCAGCGAACCGACGAAGGGGTCGTTCATGATCTTGAACGCGAGCATGGAGAGCGGCTCGGAATCGTCTGCATGACGCTCGATTTCGGCTTCGGTCTTGAAGTCGATGCCCTTGATCGCGGGAATGTCGAGCGGCGACGGCAGATAGTCGACAACGGCGTCGAGCAGCGGCTGAACACCCTTGTTCTTGAAGGCCGTACCGCAGAACATCGGATGGAACTTGACGTCGATCGTGCCGCGACGAACGAGTTCGCGGATCTTGTCGTTGTCCGGCATGACGCCTTCGAGATAGGCTTCCATCGCGGCTTCGTCGATTTCGACAACCGTCTCGATCAGCTTTTCGCGATATTCTTCAGCCTTGGCCTTCAGGTCGTCCGGGATCTCGACGACGTCCCACTGGGCGCCGAGCGATTCGTCGCGCCAGATCAGGGCGTTCATCTCGACGAGGTCGACAACGCCCTTGAAGTCGCTTTCAGCGCCGATCGGCAACTGCATGACAACAGCCGTAGCGCCGAGACGGGTCTTGATCATTTCGACGGAGCGGTAGAAATCCGCACCGGTCTTGTCCATCTTGTTGCAGAAGATCATGCGCGGAACATGGTACTTCTCAGCCTGACGCCAGACGGTTTCGGTCTGCGGTTCAACACCGGCGTTGGCATCGAGCAGCGCGATGGCGCCGTCGAGAACGCGCAGCGAACGCTCGACTTCGATGGTGAAGTCGACGTGGCCGGGCGTGTCGATGATGTTGAAACGGCGCATCTTGCCGTCGCGACCCTTCCAGAAGGTCGTCGTCGCAGCAGACGTGATCGTGATGCCACGCTCCTGCTCCTGCTCCATCCAGTCCATCGTGGCAGCGCCATCATGAACTTCGCCGATCTTGTGCGACTTGCCGGTGTAGTAAAGAATACGCTCGGTCGTCGTGGTCTTGCCGGCGTCGATGTGCGCCATGATACCGAAATTGCGGTAGTCTTCGATCTTATATTCGCGAGCCATTATGGACTGCCTTTCGATATCGTTCGGGATTACCAGCGATAATGCGAGAACGCGCGGTTGGCATCAGCCATCTTGTGCGTGTCTTCGCGCTTCTTGACCGCGGAACCGCGGTTGTTGGATGCGTCGAGAAGTTCGCCCGAAAGACGATCGATCATGGTGGTTTCGTTGCGCTTGCGAGCAGCAGCGATCAGCCAGCGGATGGCAAGGGCCTGACGGCGCTCCGGACGAACGTCGACCGGAACCTGGTAGGTCGCACCACCGACGCGGCGCGAACGGACTTCAACGTGCGGAGCAATGTTGTCGAGCGCGGAATGGAAAACCGTCAGCGGCTCCTGCTTCGACTTGTTCTGCACGGAGTCAAATGCGCCGTATACGATGCTTTCAGCGACGGACTTCTTGCCGTCCAGCATGATGGCATTCATGAACTTCGTAACAACGAGATCACCGAACTTCGGGTCCGGATTGATCTCGCGCTTTTCTGCTTTATGACGTCGGGACATACTTCTCGTCTCTTTAACTGTTAAGGCGCTTTACCACGCGGAGGACCTCGCGCAGCGCCGGAAACTCACATTCAAGCCTATCCGGGCAGTACCGCCCGGGGCGAAATTACTTCGGACGCTTCGCACCGTACTTGGAACGGCGCTGCTTGCGGTTCTTGACACCCTGGGTATCGAGAACGCCGCGGATGATGTGGTAACGGACACCCGGAAGGTCCTTTACACGGCCGCCGCGGATCATGACGACAGAGTGTTCCTGAAGGTTGTGACCTTCGCCGGGAATGTAACCAATGACTTCGAAGCCGTTGGTGAGGCGGATCTTTGCGACCTTACGCAGAGCCGAGTTCGGCTTCTTCGGCGTCGTGGTGTAAACGCGGGTGCAAACACCGCGCTTCTGCGGGTTCTCCTGGAGAGCGGGAACCTTGTTACGCTTTACGTTCGCCTGGCGAGGCTTGCGGATCAGCTGGTTTACGGTAGGCATTCAACCATCCCTTACGTTTGTCTCAGTACCCTTGCGGGCTCGAACTTCGCCGTTTCCGGCATTGCCACACATATTTTCCCTCAATGCGCAAAATATGGCCCGATCCGCTTCCGCAGATGGACCACATAGAGCAGAGGACGCAAAAGAGATGCGTCATGCGTGCAGCATCATGACTTCAACGTGCGTATAGAACCTTGTTTGAGGCGATCTCCAGGGCGCGTCGCCCCAAACAGCCAAACCTCACATGGGATCTGATGGCGGGCGTACTACTGGTTTCCACCCAGTTCGTCAAGGCCGGTTAAGAAATAATCTCCGGCCCAACGGCCTGAAAAGCCCTGTGGGCACGCCGTTTACGGGCTTTTTAGGCCGGTTGAAGATATCCGGCAAGATAAACTTGGGCATTGCAGCAAAAACGGATAGGAATCGGTATTTGCAGACATCAAGCCCTTATATGGGACCTGCATATTGCGATTCTAAGAGAGCCGAAGGACAAGAAGATGATCGGGACACCGGACAACGACAACAATTTCGACGGACCGATGATCTTCATCATCATCGGCAAGGGCTATGAATCCGATACGAGCGAGGGCGTGGACCTGCACGTCATGCTGAAGGCCGCCGACGACGACAGCGCTGTGCGCGAAGCTCTCAACGCACTCGCCGAGGAAGGCTTCATCGAAGCCGACCTCGACCAGATCGGCATGCTGACCGAAGTGCCCTCCGAAGAGCCGCATGCCTCCGCCTATCAGGGCGCCCTGGACGGCGAAGTCTCGATTATCCGTTTCAGCTGAACATTTAGGGAATGGAGGCGCGCCGGCACCCGCCCTCGCCCCATAGCCGATAGCATTGAAGCAAGCCGCCGCCGCAAGGCCGGCGGCTTGCGCATTTTGGCCCGATCTATTTCCTGACCGCTCCGTCCGGCCTGGGCGTCGTCTCCGTCTCCGGCGGCAGGAGCGGCAGAGCGACATCAGGCATACGGCCCGTCAGGGAATCCAGGAAGGCGACGATCTGATCGACCTCCTGGCTGTTCAGCTCTTCGCCGAGCTGGGCCGTTCCCATGATCCCGACGGCCTGCTTCAAGTTCCAGACCTTGCCGGAGTGGAAATAGGGAGCGGTGACGGCGACGTTGCGAAGCGGTGCGGCGCGGAAGACGTAGGAATCGTCGGCCGTGTGCGTGACGGAGAAGCGGCCCTTGTCATTTTCGGGCAGAACCTCGGCGCCTGGCTTTTCGACGAGACCGAAGGGATAATAGCCGGTGCCGCCGACATTGATGCCGTTGTGGCAGGCGGAACAGCCCTTTTCGATGAACAGCGCCATGCCCTGTTTCTGCTCGTCACTCATGGCATCGTCATCGCCGTTCAGATAGGCGTCGAAGGGAGCCGGCGTCAGCAATGTCACTTCGAATGCCTCGATCGCCTTTGCCATGTTGTCGAAGGTGACGGGATCGGCATCCTTCGGGAAGGCCGTGCGGAACCAGCCGACATATTGCGGCATCGAATTCAGCGTCGTTACGACCTGCATCGGCGTGTTGGCCATTTCGACGCCGGCCTGGACCGGGCCCTTGGCCTGAGCCTTCAGGTCCTCGGCACGCCCATCCCAGAACTGGGCTTCGTTGAATACGGCGTTCAGCGCCGTCGGCGCGTTACGCGGGCCTTTCTGCCAGCCGTGACCGATCGAGGTTTCGAGGTTGTCGTCACCGCCGGTCGCAAGATTGTGGCAGGAATTGCAGGAGAAGACGCCGGAGGCAGACAGGCGGGGATCGAAGAACAGCGCCTTGCCGAGCGCGATCTTCTCCGGCGTGATCGGGTTGTCATGCACGGCGGGAACCGTCGACGGCAAAGGCTTGAAATTGTCCAGGGCCATCTGCCGCAAATTCGCCGGCAGAGAATCGGCGCAGGCTGCGGTCGTCACAAGACATGCCGCCAGGGATATCAAAATGGCTTTCATAGCAGTCTCCATAAATCTCAACGGAAACCAGCCTAGAAAGGCGCCCGGCCTTCTCCTTGTTCGAGATCAACCGGCCGCGAAATAATGAAAGGCCCGGATTTCTCCGGGCCTTGCACAAATATCTGACGCAGCTGCAGCCGTAAGCTTACTCGGCAGCCGGAGCGCTTTCGTTCGCCATGTCCTGCAGCATCGGGGTTGCGGCCCCTGCCCCGGAGCCCTTGCGGCGCTCTTCCAGGATCAGGTCGTCGCGCGCCGTGGCGATGCGGCGGATCTGGGTCATGGTGCCACCCGTACCGGCCGGGATCAGGCGGCCGACGATGACGTTTTCCTTGAGGCCCTGCAGGCCGTCGGTCTTGCCGGCGATCGCAGCTTCCGTCAGCACCTTGGTCGTTTCCTGGAAGGACGCGGCCGAGATGAAGGACGGGGTCTGCAGCGACGCCTTGGTGATGCCGAGCAGAACCGGTTCGCCACGGGCAGGCTTCTTGCCTTCCTCGATCAGCTGGTCGTTGACGTCTTCGAGCTCGATACGGTCGACATTGTCGCCGACGATATAGGTCGAGTCGCCCGCATCGGTGATTTCCACCTTCTGCAGCATCTGACGGACAATCACTTCGATGTGCTTGTCGTTGATGACAACGCCCTGGAGGCGGTAGACTTCCTGGATTTCGTTGACGAGGTAGGAAGCCAGAGCCTCCACGCCCTTGATCGCCAGGATGTCGTGCGGAGCCGGATTACCGTCGAGGATGTAATCACCCTTTTCGATATAATCGCCTTCCTGAAGGTGGAAGGGCTTGCCCTTCGGGATCAGGTATTCGACAGGCTCGACACCGTCTTCTGCCGGTTCGATGATGACGCGGCGCTTGTTCTTGTAGTCGCGGCCGAGGCGGATCGTGCCATCGATCTCAGCGATGATGGCGTGGTCCTTCGGACGACGGGCTTCGAACAGTTCTGCAACGCGCGGCAGACCACCGGTGATGTCCTTGGTCTTGGCGCTTTCCAGCGGCGAGCGGGCGAGAACGTCACCCTGCGAGACCTTCTGGCCCGGCTCGACGGACAGGATCGCATCGACCGAGAGCAGGAAGCGGGCTTCACCACCACGCGACAGCTTCGCGACATTGCCGCTGGCGTCCTTGATGACGATGGCCGGCTTCAGGTCCGAACCACGCGGCGTCGAACGCCAGTCGATAACCTGGCGCTTGGTGATACCGGTGGATTCGTCGGTCGCTTCGAGAACCGAGAGACCGTCGACGACGTCTTCGAACTGAACCGTACCGGCCACTTCCGTCATCATCGGACGGGTGTAGGGGTCCCACTCCGCCAGACGCTGACCGCGCTTGACCTTGTCGCCTTCGTCGACATGCAGCTTCGAGCCGTAGGCGACGCGCTGCGAGGAGCGCTCCACGCCACGCTCGTCCAGGATCTGGACGGTCATGTTGCGGCCCATGGCAACGAGGCTGCCTTCGGAGTTGCGCAGCACGTTGCGGTTCTTGATCTGCACCGTACCTTCATACGAGGCTTCCAGGAACGACTGGTCGACCACGGTTGCCGTGCCACCAAGGTGGAACGTACGCATGGTGAGCTGCGTGCCCGGTTCACCGATCGACTGAGCGGCGATGACGCCGACGGCTTCGCCCATGTTAACAGGCGTACCGCGCGCAAGGTCGCGACCGTAGCAGACCGAGCAGACGCCCGTCTGGATTTCGCAGGTCAGCGCCGAGCGAATGCGGATCGACTGGATACCGGCCTTTTCGATCTCGGTGACGTCGGGCTCGAGGATCATCTTGCCGGCATCGACGATACGCTCGCCGGTGACCGGATGGTCGATGTTGTCGAGGGCCGTACGGCCGAGGATGCGGGCGCCGAGCGAGGCAACGACCTGACCGGCATCGACGATGGCGGTCATGGTGAGGCCGGATTCGGTACCGCAATCGACATGCGTGACGATGCAATCCTGCGCGACGTCGACGAGGCGGCGGGTCAGGTAACCGGAGTTTGCGGTCTTCAAGGCGGTGTCTGCCAGACCCTTACGGGCGCCGTGCGTCGAGTTGAAGTACTCGTTGACGGTCAGGCCTTCCTTGAAGTTCGAGATGATCGGCGTCTCGATGATTTCACCCGACGGCTTGGCCATGAGGCCGCGCATACCGCCCAGCTGGCGCATCTGGTTCGGAGAACCGCGGGCGCCCGAGTGGGACATCATGTAGATCGAGTTCATCGGCTTCTGACGACCGGTGTTCGGATCGAACTCGACAGCCTTAATGCGGGCCATCATCTCTTCGGCGACCTTTTCAGTCGCCTTGCCCCAGGCGTCGACAACCTTGTTGTACTTTTCGCCCTGGGTGATGAGGCCGTCGTTGTACTGCTGCTCGTATTCCTTGACCAGGTTTTCCGTGTCGTTGACGATCTTCGCCTTCGTGCTCGGGATGACCATGTCGTCCTTGCCGAACGAAATGCCGGCGCGGCAGGCATGGCTGAAGCCGAGCTGCATGATGCGGTCGCAGAAAATGACCGTGTCCTTCTGGCCGCAATGGCGGTAGACCGCGTCGATCATCCTGGAAATGTTCTTCTTGGTCATTTCCTGGTTGCAGATATCGAAGGTCACCTTGCCGTTCTTCGGCAGGAGTTCGCCGATGAGCAGGCGGCCAGGGGTCGTCTCGTAGATCTTCGAGTAGGGCTTGCCGTCCTCGCCGATCGACTTGAAGCGACCGCGGATCTTGGTGTGCAGCGTCACGACCTTGTTTTCGAGAGCGTGGTGCAGCTCGCCGAGATCGGAGAAGGCCATGCCTTCGCCCGGCTCGTTCTGGTTCATGATCGACAGGTAGTAGAGGCCGAGAACCATGTCCTGCGACGGAACGATGATCGGCGCGCCGTTTGCCGGATGCAGGATGTTGTTGGTCGACATCATCAGGACGCGGGCTTCGAGCTGGGCTTCGAGCGACAGCGGCACGTGAACGGCCATCTGGTCACCGTCGAAGTCGGCGTTGAAGGCCGTGCAGACGAGCGGGTGCAGCTGGATGGCCTTGCCTTCGACCAGGGTGGGTTCGAAGGCCTGGATGCCCAGGCGGTGCAGCGTCGGTGCGCGGTTCAGGAGAACCGGATGCTCGCGGATGACCTCGTCGAGGATATCCCAGACCTCCGGCTTTTCCTTTTCAACCAGCTTCTTGGCCTGCTTGACGGTCGAGGAATAACCCTTGGCGTCGAGGCGGGCGTAGATGAACGGCTTGAAGAGTTCGAGCGCCATCTTCTTCGGAAGGCCGCACTGGTGCAGCTTCAGCTCCGGACCGGTCACGATGACCGAACGGCCGGAATAGTCAACGCGCTTGCCGAGCAGGTTCTGACGGAAGCGGCCCTGCTTGCCCTTGAGCATGTCGGACAGCGACTTCAGCGGGCGCTTGTTGGCGCCGGTGATGACGCGGCCACGGCGGCCGTTGTCGAAGAGCGCGTCGACAGATTCCTGCAGCATGCGCTTTTCGTTACGGATGATGATGCCCGGAGCGCGCAGTTCGATGAGGCGCTTCAGACGGTTGTTACGGTTGATGACGCGGCGGTAGAGATCGTTCAGGTCCGACGTCGCGAAACGGCCGCCGTCCAGCGGAACCAGCGGGCGCAGGTCCGGCGGGATGACCGGAACGACCTTCATGATCATCCATTCCGGGCGGTTGCCGGATTCCATGAAGTTCTCGACGATCTTCAGGCGCTTCATCAGCTTCTTCTGCTTGAGATCCGACGTGGTGTCGGCAAGCTCGGAGCGCAGATCGCCCGCGATCTTTTCGAGGTTCATCGATGCGAGCATCTCGTAGATGGCTTCGGCACCGATCATGGCCGTGAACTGGTCTTCACCATATTCGTCGACGGCGAGCATGTACTCTTCTTCCGTCAGGAGCTGGTGCTCCTTGAGCGCGGTCAGGCCCGGCTCGGTGACGATGTAGTTTTCGAAGTAGAGGACACGCTCGACATCCTTCAGCGTCATGTCGAGCAGCGTGGAAATGCGCGACGGCAGCGACTTCAGGAACCAGATATGGGCAACGGGAGCGGCGAGCTCGATATGGCCCATGCGCTCACGGCGAACGCGCGACAGCGTCACTTCGACGCCGCACTTTTCGCAGATGATGCCCTTGTACTTCATGCGCTTGTACTTGCCGCACAGGCACTCGTAGTCCTTGATCGGTCCGAAGATGCGCGCGCAGAAGAGGCCGTCGCGTTCCGGCTTGAACGTACGGTAGTTGATGGTTTCCGGCTTCTTGATCTCGCCGTAGGACCAGGAAAGAATCTTCTCCGGAGAGGCGATCGAAATCCGGATGGAATCGAAGTTCTGTGCAGGCACCTGCGGATTGAAAAGATTCATGACCTCTTGGTTCATGCCTGTCTCCTTCATGGGCGAAAGCGCCCTTAGCTTGCGAGGTTGGCGGCAAATTCCCGGGAGCCGCGCCATCGCTTAAACGACAATAACCGCAGTAAGCGGCGAAAGCGTCCCTGCCCGGCCGACACGTTACGGGGCCTTGGCGGGACCGGTGTGCGCCCTATTAAGGCGCACACCCTATCAAGTGGTTACTCGGCGGCGTCCGGCAGCTGGCTTGCAGCCTGCAGGTCCTCGACCTTGGAATTTTCGAGCTCGACCGAGAGGCCCAGCGAACGCATTTCCTTGACGAGAACGTTGAAGCTTTCCGGAATGCCGGCCTCGAACGTATCGTCGCCGCGGACGATCGCTTCGTAGACCTTGGTGCGGCCGGCGACGTCGTCCGACTTCACCGTCAGCATTTCCTGCAGCGTGTAGGCTGCGCCGTAAGCTTCGAGCGCCCAGACTTCCATTTCGCCGAAGCGCTGGCCGCCGAACTGTGCCTTACCGCCCAGCGGCTGCTGGGTGACGAGCGAGTACGGGCCGATCGAACGGGCGTGGATCTTGTCGTCGACCAGGTGGTTGAGCTTCAGCATGTAGATGTAGCCAACCGTGACCTGGCGGTCGAACTGCTCGCCGGTACGACCGTCGTACAGCGTCGACTGACCGGTATCCTTGAGACCTGCCATGCGCAGCATCTCGTTGACGTTCTCTTCGTTCGCACCGTCGAAGACCGGGGTCGCGATGGAAACGCCACGCTTCCACTGGTCGGCCAGACGCAGGATCGATTCATCATCGTATTCCTTGACCGGCTCGCCCTTCGGACCGGAGCCGACGACCTGGTCGATCGTCTTGCGGAGCGGTTCGATGTTGCCGCTGGCCTTGTAGGCTTCCAGCATCTCGCCGATCTGACGGCCCATGCCGGCGCAAGCCCAGCCGAGGTGCGTCTCGAGGATCTGGCCGACGTTCATGCGCGAGGGAACGCCGAGCGGGTTCAGAACGACGTCGACATGCGTGCCGTCTTCCAGGAACGGCATGTCTTCGACAGGCACGATGCGCGAAACGACACCCTTGTTGCCGTGACGGCCGGCCATCTTGTCGCCCGGCTGGATCTTGCGCTTAACAGCGACGAAGACCTTGACCATCTTCATGACGCCCGGAGGCATTTCGTCGCCGCGCTGGACCTTTTCGACCTTGTCCATGAAGCGCTGTTCGAGGCGCGACTTGGATTCGTCGTACTGGCCGCGGAGCGCTTCGAGCTCGCTCTGGACCTTCTCGTCTTCGACCGCGAACATCCACCACTGCGAGCGCGGATATTCGGAGACAACGGCATTCGACAGCTCGGTGCCCTTCTTGAAGCCCTTCGGGCCGGCGATGGAAACCTGGCCGCGCAGCATGTCGATCAGACGGCCGTAGACGTTACGGTCGAGGATTGCCTGCTCGTCGTCGCGGTCCTTTGCCAGACGCTCGATCTCTTCGCGCTCGATCGCCATCGCGCGCTCGTCCTTCTCAACGCCGTGGCGGTTGAAGACGCGCACTTCGACGATCGTGCCGTAGGTGCCGGGCGGCATGCGCATGGACGTGTCACGCACGTCGGATGCCTTTTCACCGAAGATGGCGCGCAGAAGCTTTTCTTCCGGCGTCATCGGGCTTTCGCCCTTCGGCGTGATCTTGCCGACGAGGATATCGCCCGGCTGAACTTCGGCACCGATGTAGACGATACCGGCTTCGTCGAGGTTCTTCAGCGCTTCTTCCGAAACGTTCGGGATATCGCGCGTGATTTCTTCCGGACCAAGCTTGGTGTCACGCGCCATCACTTCGAATTCCTCGATGTGGATGGAGGTGAACACGTCGTCGGCAACGATACGCTCGGAAAGCAGGATCGAGTCTTCGTAGTTGTAGCCGTTCCAGGGCATGAACGCGACGAGCGCGTTACGGCCGAGCGCCAGATCGCCGAGATCGGTCGAGGGGCCGTCGGCAAGGATGTCGCCGCGGTTGACCACGTCACCGACGGTGACCAGCGGGCGCTGGTTGACGCAGGTGTTCTGGTTCGAGCGCTGGAACTTCTGCAGGCGGTAGATATCGACGCCGGACTTGCCGGCTTCGAGGTCTTCCGTGGCGCGGATAACGATACGCGTCGCGTCGACCTGGTCGACCACGCCGCCGCGGCGCGCGCCGATGGCAGCACCGGAGTCGCGGGCGACGACCGGCTCCATGCCGGTGCCGACGAACGGCGCTTCGGCGCGCAGGAGCGGAACGGCCTGACGCTGCATGTTCGAGCCCATGAGAGCGCGGTTGGCGTCGTCGTTTTCCAGGAACGGGATGAGAGCGGCTGCGACCGAAACGACCTGCTTCGGCGAGACGTCCATCAGGTTCATGCTGTCGCGGGGCGCGAGCATAACTTCGCCGGCATGACGGCAGACGACGAATTCGTCGACGAAGGAGCCGTCCGCAGCCAGTTCGGCGTTGGCCTGGGCGACGTAGTACTTCGCCTCTTCCATGGCGGAGAGGTAAAGCACGTCATTGGTCACCTTGCCGTCGACGATGCGGCGGTACGGGCTTTCGATGAAGCCGTACTTGTTGACGCGCGCGAAGGTTGCCAGCGAGTTGATCAGACCGATGTTCGGTCCCTCCGGCGTTTCGATCGGGCAGATACGGCCATAGTGGGTCGGATGAACGTCGCGGACTTCGAAGCCGGCGCGCTCGCGGGTCAGACCGCCCGGGCCAAGAGCCGAGAGACGGCGCTTGTGGGTGATTTCCGAGAGCGGGTTCACCTGGTCCATAAACTGCGAGAGCTGCGAGGAGCCGAAGAATTCGCGGACGGCTGCAGCAGCCGGCTTGGCGTTGATCAGATCCTGCGGCATGACCGTGTCGATTTCGATCGAGGACATGCGTTCCTTGATCGCGCGCTCCATGCGCAGCAGGCCGAGACGGTACTGGTTCTCCATCAGCTCGCCGACCGAACGGACGCGGCGGTTGCCGAGGTTGTCGATGTCGTCGATCTCGCCCTTGCCGTCGCGCAGTTCGACCAGCATCTTGACCACGGCCAGGATGTCGTCCTTGCGCAGGATGCGGACGGTGTCTTCGACGCTCAGGTCGAGACGCATGTTCATCTTCACGCGGCCGACGGCGGAGAGGTCGTAACGCTCCGCATCGAAGAACAGCGAGTTGAACATGGCTTCGGCCGATTCCATGGTCGGCGGTTCACCCGGACGCATGACGCGGTAGATGTCGAACAGAGCGTCCTGACGGTTTTCGTTCTTGTCTGCTGCGAGCGTGTTGCGGATGTAGGCGCCGACATTGATGTGATCAATGCCGAGAACCGGGATCTCGTCGAAGTGGTTGGCGAGGATGACGCCGAGCGTCTTCTCGTCGATTTCGTCACCGGCTTCGAGATAGATCTCACCCGTCTGGTAGTTGACGATATCCTCGGCGAGGTAGTTGCCGTAGAGGTCGTCGTCAGTCGCCTTCAGCGCCTTCAGGCCCTTGTCGGAGAGCTGGCGGAGCAGGCGCGGGGTCAGCTTCTTGCCGGCTTCGACGACGACTTCGCCGCTATCGGCGTCGATCATGTCGGTGATCGCCTTCGCACCCTTCAGTGTTTCCGGCTTGAAGGGAATGCGCCAGCCTTCGCCGTCGCGCTTGTAGAGCGACTTCGTGTAGAAAGTGTCGAGGATTTCCTCGCCGTCCATGCCGAGGGCCATCAGCAGCGACGTCACCGGAATCTTGCGGCGGCGGTCGATACGGGCATAGACGATGTCCTTGGCGTCGAATTCGATATCGAGCCAGGAACCGCGATAAGGGATCACGCGGGCAGCAAAGAGCAGCTTGCCGGAAGAATGGCTCTTGCCCTTGTCGTGGTCGAAGAAGACGCCCGGCGAACGGTGCATCTGCGACACGATCACGCGCTCGGTGCCGTTGACGATGAACGTACCGTTGTTCGTCATGAGCGGCATGTCGCCCATGTAGACGGACTGTTCCTTGATGTCCTTGATCGACTTCGCGCCGGTATCCTCGTCGATATCGAACACGATGAGACGGAGAGTAACCTTCAGCGGCGCGGCATAGGTCAGGTCGCGCTGGCGGCATTCGTCGACGTCGAACTTCGGCGGTTCGAATTCATAGGACACGAACTCCAGCATGGACGCGCCGGAGAAATCGGTGATCGGGAAAACGGACTTGAAGACAGCCTGGAGGCCTTCGTCGGGACGACCGCCCTTGGGCTCTTCAACCATCAGAAACTGGTCGTAGGACGCCTTCTGAACCTCGATGAGGTTCGGCATTTCTGCGACTTCGGGGATTTTACCAAAAAACTTGCGTACGCGCCTGCGACCATTGAACGAAAGGGTCTGAGCCATCGTCGCTCCTTCAAAAATTGCATCCGGGCCTGCAACGGACGGGAACCGATGGCCAGTCGATCCCGTCAACCAATGAGTAGTTCAACCTCGTCCCACCTCCCGAAACAGCCAGGCCGGATTGCCTTGGCGCCTCGGTTCGAGACCATGCTCTTGAAGAACCCATTACCCAAAAGCCGTTTTCACGCGGCTTTTGGGTAATTCGTTCATAAAAACGGCAAATGGGAGACGGTAGATACCGTCTCCCAAAAGACGTTCAAGATTACTTGACGTCGGCCTTTGCGCCGGCGTCTTCAAGCTTCTTCTTGATGTCAGCGGCTTCAGCCTTGGAAACGCCTTCCTTGACAGCCTTCGGAGCGCCTTCGACGAGGTCCTTGGCTTCCTTGAGGCCGAGGCCGGTGATGCCGCGGACTTCCTTGATGACGTTGATCTTGTTTGCGCCGGCATCCGTGAGGATGACGTCGAACTCGGTCTTTTCTTCTTCAGCCGGAGCAGCTGCACCGCCTGCACCACCAGCAACGGCAGCAACAGCTACCGGAGCAGCGGCGGAAACG
Organism: Hyphomicrobiales bacterium; assembly: GCA_900471515.1. Taxonomy (GTDB): domain Bacteria; phylum Pseudomonadota; class Alphaproteobacteria; order Rhizobiales; family Rhizobiaceae; genus Rhizobium. The sequence continues at coordinate 15,509 of UCFC01000063.1, forward strand.
CCCCACTTTTCTTCGAGCAGCTTGGAAAGCTCAGCGGCTTCCAGGACGGTCAGCGAGGAGAGGTCTTCAACGATCTTTGCGAGATCAGCCATTTTTCTAGTTCCTTTTGTTCGGTTCGAACTGTTGAGTATGTACAGCGAAAAACCGCCTTAAGCGGCTTCGTCCTTCTTGGCGTAGGCCGAAAACACGCGGGCAAGCTGAGCTGCCGGTGCCTGTACGACGCCTGCGATGCGGGTAGCCGGGGTCTGGATCATGCCCAGCAGCTTTGCACGCAGTTCATCCAGCGAAGGCATGGTCGCAAGCGACTTCACACCGTCCGCATTGAGCGTCGTCGAACCCATGGCGCCGCCGAGAATAACGAGCTTGTCGTTGGTCTTGGCGAAATCCATGACGACCTTCGGAGCCGTTACCGGGTCTTCGCTGTATGCGATCAGCGTCTGACCCTTGAAGAGATTGCTCATCCCTTCGGACTCCGTACCCTGAAGGGCAATCTTGGCCAGGCGGTTCTTCGCGACTTTGACGGTGCCGCCAGCAGCGCGCATCTTGGAACGGAAGTCGTTCATCTGTGCGACTGTGACACCAGCATAGTGGGCCACGACAACCGAGCCCGATGCCTTAAAGACATCGTTCAGTTCCGTGACGAATTCGCGCTTTTCCGCTCTTTCCACTGCCTATCTCCAGTTGGCAGGACCGTTTGGACGGCCCCACCGGGTTGCCTTTTGCCTCCCGGGATCAAAAAGATCCCAAGCGGCGCTTGAGGATCCTGTCCCCTCGCGCTCCGCGCCACTCAAGGCAAAGGAGGCACAAGGCATCCAAGGCTCGAACCGATTTCCTAGAAGCAGAACTTCATGCAATTCGGGTCTTACCCGTCTCATGCAGGCAAAGTGATTAAGGGAGAACCACCTGCAATCTCGGACAGGATTCCGGATTTCTCCGGAATATCCCGGCCCCTTGCGAGGCCGGAATTGTTGTTATCGGGCCGTGGCCCGATGAAACTTAAGCAGCCGGAGCTGCGGTGACCGAAGCCACTTCGATCTTGACGCCCGGACCCATGGTCGAGGAGAGCGCTACGCGCTTGACGTAGTTGCCCTTGGCGCCGGCCGGCTTTGCCTTGATGACGGCGTCAGCGAAGGCACGGATGTTTTCTTCCAGAGCCTTGGCATCGAAGGATGCCTTGCCGATGCCGGCGTGAACGATACCAGCCTTCTCGACGCGGAACTCGACAGCGCCGCCCTTGGAAGCCTTGACGGCACCGGCGACGTCCATCGTGACCGTGCCGACCTTCGGGTTCGGCATCATGCCACGCGGGCCGAGAACCTTACCGAGGCGGCCGACGAGCGGCATCATGTCCGGGGTGGCGATGCAGCGATCGAATTCGATCTTGCCGCCCTGGACGATTTCGACGAGTTCTTCCGCGCCGACGACGTCTGCGCCGGCAGCCTTGGCTTCGTCAGCCTTGGCGCCACGGGCGAAAACGGCAACGCGAACCGTACGGCCGGTGCCGTTCGGCAGGTTGACGACGCCGCGGACCATCTGGTCTGCGTGACGCGGGTCAACGCCGAGGTTCATCGAGATCTCCACCGTTTCGTCGAACTTGGCGACGGCACGTTCCTTGACCATGCCGATGGCGGTCGAAAGAGCGTAGAGCTTGGTCGGATCAACACCTTCGTTGATCTTCTGAGTGCGCTTGCCTGCCATGGTCTTAACCCACCACTTCCAGGCCCATGGCGCGGGCAGAGCCCTCGATCATCGCCATTGCACCTTCGATATCCGCTGCGTTCAGGTCCTTCATCTTGGCTTCGGCGATCGACTTGATCTGAGCCTTGGTGAGCGAACCAGCCTTTGCGCCCTTGCCCGGGGTCTTGGAACCGGACTGGATCTTGGCTTCCTTCTTCAGGAAGTAGCTGACCGGCGGCTGCTTCATGACGAAGGTGAAGGACTTGTCCTGGTAATAGGTGATGACGACCGGGATCGGCATACCCTTTTCCATTTCCTGCGTAGCCGCGTTGAACGACTTGCAGAATTCCATGATGTTAATGCCACGCTGACCAAGTGCCGGGCCGATCGGCGGGGACGGGTTTGCCGATCCTGCCTTGACCTGCAGCTTGAGCTGGCCTGCAACTTTCTTAGCCATATCTCTCTGCCTTTCACTGATGGCCGGTTGCCCGGCCCTTAATGCCGGATTGCTCCGGCGGCTGCGGTTGCGTGGTTCGGATTCTTGAGGTCCGGCTAAGACCCCTCACCTTCCACGCGATGCGGCAATCGCCGCGCAGGGATCAGCCCAAAGCGGCTGAGCCCCGATCTCGAAATCAGACCTTCTCGACCTGAGCATATTCCAGCTCGACCGGGGTCGCGCGACCGAAGATCGACACTTCCACCTTCAGGCGCGAACGCTCTTCGTCCACATCCTGAACCGTGCCGTTGAACGACGCGAACGGACCATCGGAAACACGAACCTGCTCGCCGATCTCGAAGGTGACGGAAGCCTTCGGCCGCTCGACACCTTCCTGAACCTGGCCAAGGATGCGCTCGGCCTCGGAATCCGGAATCGGAACCGGCTTGTTGTCGGAGCCAAGGAAGCCCGTGACCTTGGGCGTATTCTTGATCAGGTGATAGGCCTCGTCCGTCAGGTTGGCACGAACCATGACGTAGCCGGGGAAGAACTTGCGCTCGGAATCGACCTTGCGGCCGCGACGCACTTCCACCACCTTCTCGGTCGGCACGAGGATCTTTTCGAACAGGTGCTCAAGCCCCTTCTGGCGAGCCTTGTTCTCGATGTCCTCAGCGACCTTCTTTTCAAAATTGGAATATGCGTGGACGATGTACCAACGTGCCGCCATTTTCATCTCCACCCGTATCAGTTGCCGGTATTGAGCACGTAGCTCAGCGCCCAGCCAATCAGCTGGTCGGCGGCAAAGAAAAACAGCGCAGCAAATACAACCATAACGAGCACCATGACCGTCGAGATCATCGTCTCGCGGCGCGACGGCCAGGTAACTTTGGACGTTTCCGTGCGGACCTGCTGCAGAAACGCGAATGGATTGGATTTGGATGCCATCGACTGCCCACGCAATTACGGCGCGTAAAGCTGAAACTATCAGCCCCACGCACCGCGTGTCTGTTGAACCCTAAATAAACATCGATTTCCGAATACACAAGAGGAAAACCGATGTTTAACGAAATTTGTCGCCATATGCTCAATCCTCGCCGGAACGCTGCGATACGTCCGCGCTGTCCGTTCAAGGAAAATGGCAGGGGCAGAGGGGCTCGAACCCCCGACCTGCGGTTTTGGAGACCGCCGCTCTACCAACTGAGCTATACCCCTTTACGCTTTGCATTCAGCCTGTTGGCCTTGCGACCGCCAGCGCCCCGTGAAAAGCATGGCGCTCCCTTTAAGACGGCGGCTCAGGATATGCAAGAGCGATTTTCGATTTTCAGAAGCATTCTCGGCCGCCGGCCGCAAGAAGCGGCCGGACGCGCAATTGCCTGCCGCCCGGCCGCGAGGTTTCTTCAAGCGCAATCTCACACTTTCACGTATTTGCGCCAGTTATGCTCTTCCTTGAAGCCGAGCACTTCGCGAATCTTGCGATTGGAGAGCAGCCCCTCATATTCGCCGATCTCGCGGGTGAAGGGCACGTTCGGGAAGAATCGCCTGGCGAGCTCCCTCGACGGCGTGTTGGCCGAAACCGTGTCGTTGGCGGCGTTGAAGACCTGGAAGCCCAGCCCGTCCTTCTGGATGCAGAGATGGACGATCTGGCCGAGATCGCGCGCGTCGATATAGCTCCAGGCGATGCGCTTGCGCATTTCGGGATTGGCGAAATAGGTCGGGAACTTCTCGTATTCGTGCGGCTCGATGACGTTGCCGATGCGCAGCGCGTAGATGTCGAAGCCGGAACGCTCGGCGAAGGCACGCGCCGTCTTCTCGTTCAAGACCTTGGAAAGGCCGTAGGAATCCATCGGATTGACGTCATAGTCCTCCTCCAACGGAAACTGATGGAAGTCGCGATGGCCTTCGGCAAAGCAGACGCCGTAGGTGGTCTCGCTCGACGCGACGATGATCTTCCTGATGCCGAGCTTCACCGCCGCCTCGATGACATTGTAGGTGCCCATCGTGTTGATGCGGAAGGTTTCGTTGTCGGGCTTGATCAGGATGCGCGGCACCGCGGCGAAATGGACGACGGCGTCGAAAGGCTGCACGCCCTTGCCCGCTTCCAGATCGGGAAAATCCCGATGCATGGAGAGCACGTTGAACATCTGACCGCTGTCGGTGATGTCGGCGATGAGATTGGTGACGCCGGGGCTCTGCAGCGGCACGAGATCGACATTGTGGACCTCGTAGCCGGCATTGACCAGCCACGGCACAGCATGGCGACCGGCCTTGCCGGAGCCGCCTGTAAACAGAATCCGCTTTTTCATGGAATATCCTCCGCGTCATGAAATCGGAGGCATAAATAAACTCTTCCGCGCGAAGAGCAAGCGAGCGTCTGAGGAGCGGGTTCAAACCCGCCTCGGCCAGGAGCTTCCAACCGGAAGCACCTGCCTGTTGTTTTTCATGGCCGCCGGCATTCCGGCGAACCGCTTATGCCATCACTTAACGACGCTTATTTCGTCTATCTGCACGCCAGCTGCCTGAACAACTTCCTGCGGAATTGCAGCGATGAAAAACATCGTGAAAACATACATCGCGAAAATCGTCGCAACGAATGTAGCCTTGTGAATCATCGTACTCTCCTCTCTACAATGAGGAGTCTGGACTAAAAAGGCCGGATCGCAAAACGGTTTCTGAACGCTAGATGAACAAAATACTGTTATGGGGTATCTTAACGATATTTTTACAACATCTCAGGAACGCGTGAGCAGGCCGAAAGAACGAAAAAACCCGCCGTTTCCAGCGGGTTTTTCCTCAATCAGGGCAATCCCCAATTATTCGACGATGGCAGC
>UCFC01000062.1 GCA_900471515.1 Hyphomicrobiales bacterium
CAGATCCCCGGTTCGGTGCCTCTTGCCGGCACCGTCAAGCAGGGCTGTCCCTTCTATGCCCGCTGTGGCGACCGGACCGAAAGATGCGCGGCCGAAATGCCACCCATGTTTACCGTTTCAGAACGCCATAAGGCGGCCTGCTGGGTCACCGCCGGAGCAACAGCATGACAGAGATGAACAGCGTCGACGACCTCTTGACCGTCCGCAACCTTGGCAAGACCTTTTCGGATGCAGGCGGCCTGTCTTTTGCACGCTCGTCCTCGGGTGGCGTGCGCGCGGTGGACGGCGCCTCCTTCTCCGTCAAACCGGGCGAGACGCTGGCGCTGGTCGGTGAATCCGGCTGCGGCAAGTCCACGCTCGGACGGCTTCTGCTGCGGCTGATCCAGCCGACCGACGGCGAAGTGCTGTTCGAGGGGCGCGATATCACATCGCTGAGTGCCGCCGAGATGCGCATGATGCGCGCCAAGATGCAGATGGTCTTTCAGGATCCCTATGGCTCGCTCAGTCCGCGCCGTTCGATCGCGCAGATCATCTCCGAGCCGCTGGAAGTCTTCGGCATGGCGAAGTCGTCAAGGCAGCGGCGGGACCGTGTGGCGGAACTGCTGACGCAGGTCGGCCTGTCGCCCGCTTTCATGGATCGCTACCCGCGGCAATTCTCCGGCGGCCAGCGCCAGCGTATCGGCATTGCCCGCGCCATTTCGGTCAATCCGCGTTTCATCGTCGCCGACGAGCCGGTTTCGGCGCTCGACGTTTCGGTACAGGCGCAGATCGTCAATCTGTTGCAGGATCTGCAGGCCGAACGGAAATTTTCCTACCTCTTCATCGCCCATGATCTGGCGGTGGTCCGGCATATCGCCGACCGCGTAGCAGTCATGTATCTCGGCAGGATCGTCGAAATCGGGCCGAAGAAGTCGGTCTATTCCATGCCGCAGCATCCCTATACGCAGGCGTTGCTGTCGGCAGCACCCGAACCCGATCCGGATCGCAAGGCAAACCGTATCGTGCTGCAGGGCGACGTTCCAAGCCCCTCCCGCGTTCCGCCGGGCTGCAGCTTCCATACGCGCTGTCCGATTGCAAAGGACATCTGCAAGGTCGATCGGCCGGGTCTGCGTGAAGTCTCGCCAAACCAGTTCTCAGCCTGCCATTTCGCTGCGCCCAATCCGCTGACGCAGGCGGGCTGAAACGATTGGCCCTCAGTGCACCTGGCCTGCCGGCGCACTTTCGATCGTTTCCTCGACGGGCAGGTCTAAGCCGCTCTCGGCGAGATCCTGCAGCAGCGCGCCGAGCGCAAGATCGAGGCAATAGACGGAAAACTCGGCATTGAGTTCCCGGGCGTTCTGGCGGGCGTAGGACACGAGCCGCGCAAGCGATGCGATATCCCGCAGCCTTTGATCCTTCTCGGTGGTCCCGAGTTCGATATTGTCTTCAGCTGCCATGTCTATTGAGCTCTCCGGGTGTGCCGGAAGGAACCTAGAGGATAAGGGCGAGAAAAGCGCGTGACACGGGCGTGACACTAGTCTGGATGGCATATCGAAAGGCGACAACCCTGCGGCGCAATCCGGAGCAGTTCAGAAGCCCGCCTTCCGCAGCGCCTCGCGATATTGTTCCCTCTGCCACGTCTCCTTGAAGGGGACGAGGGTCAGCCATCTGTCGACGTCGAAATCGGGATTGGTTTCGCGCGCCTTGCGCATGTAGAGGCGGGCATTTTTCACATCGCCCAGCATCGCCCAGCAGGCGGCCGCAAGCCGGTCGGCCGGCGTGCGGTCATCCATTCTGCCGATCGCATCCAGCGCTTCCCCATAACGGAAGAGCGCAAAATTCGCGCCGGCCTCGGTCCACAGATATTCGGCGGGGCTCAGCGGATTGAGCGAGATTGCCCGGTCGATCTTGGCGAGCCCATCGGCCGGGCGCGAGGCATGCACGAGCGTATCGGCATAACTTGCGATGCCGTCGGCATAATGCGGGCTGAGCTCCTCGGCGACCTTCAGCGCCACCACGCTTTCATCGAAGTCGTTCAGATAGAGCTTGGCAACGCCGAGCTGGCGGAAGCCGGAAGCCAGCGAGGGGTCGGCGACGATGGCCCGGTTTGCATAATCCTCCGCAAGCCGGATCAGCTCGGCATCGCCGCGAGCCGTCAGCAGCCATTCCATCAGGAAGGTGCGCGCAAGGCCGGCGAGCGCCGGTGAGAAATGGGCGCTGTGCCGCAGGGCCTCGCGGAACGCCTTTCGTGCCCTGCGGATATCCGGCAGGGAAAGCCGCTTCATGTCCCGAAAGCCCAGGAGATAGCTGTGATAGGCGGCCGGATTGGCCTCGAAAGCTCCGCGCACGCTCTCGTTCTGGTGTATCTGGGCGGAAAGTTCCTTGGCGATGCGTCGTGCCATCTCCCGGCGGTCAGCGATCAGGTCGTATTTTTCGAGGCTGAAGCGCTCGGCCCAGATGACCTCGTCACTGGCGGCGTAGACGAGCTGGACGAACAGCGACGGCGGGCCGCTGCCCGCAGCCAACCGTGTGTGGAGCACATAGGAAATCGAATGACGCAGGATCATGCCTTGACGATCGGCATGGCGTGCGATTTGCACGGCGGTATGTGGCGCAACGACCGAGACGCTGTTCAGGGCGCAAAGGCCGATGGTCACGTCCTCGATCAGCGCCTCCGAAAGCATCGGCAGGAAACCGGCATCGCCGGCTTCGGCCGGCGGCAGCAGGACAAGGCGGGGCAGGGGCGTGGCTTTGAGAACGATGCCGCTGTCAAGCCTCGGTGCGGCCGGCAACGGCGTCGCCCTGCCGGCATCGAAAATCCTGCGCACTTCCTTCAAGGCCTGCAGATCGAGGCCGACATCCAGCGCGTTCCGGAGATCAGGCCTGCGGCTTTCGAAAAGCTGCCTGGCGTTTTCCAGGGAGCCCTCGGCCTCATAGGCTTGCAGAAGGATATGGCGGATGTTCTCGTCGTCGGGGGCATCGCGGAAGATCCTGAGCGCGGCTTCCTTGATGAGGCCGATATCGGCCCGCGAGCGGGCTTGTGGCAGCGCCTGCTTCACCGCGTCGATAAGGATTGCCATATGCCGGCTGCGCTCGCCGGAAACCCACGCCCGCATGCCGGTGCTTTGATCGGCAAGTTCGGCGAGGAAATCCGGCCGCAGCAGGGATAGGAGCCTGCGCAGCACATCGAGCGGATCGGTCGAGGCAAGGGTATCGAGTTCGGAGCGGTCGGCGACAAAAGCTTCTCGCCTGACCCTTACGTCGGTCGCGGTGAAGGCCAGCAATTCCACGCCGAGTTCTGCCTGCCGTGCCTGGATGCGCGAGATCATCTTGCGCAGGTTCGCCATGATATCGGGATTGCCGGGGCTGTCCCACAGAAAGCGCGCAAGAGCGCGGCGCGAACATTTTCTATCCGGCCTGTCGAGCAGGTAACAAAGCGTCAGCAGGCCCTTTTCGGGAAAGGCTACAGGCTCTCCCGCCGCATTCAGCAGCCGCAGCGGGCCAAACGACTCGAGCCTGAGGGACATGCGCGGGTGACGTCCGCTTTCACTCTCTGCGGGAATCCGGCTCGTCCATCCTCAGTGCGCTGAGCGGAATGTCGCTGCTTTCGGTCTGCGCCATCGCCTTGACGAGCGAAATGATCGTTTCGCGAATGCGCCGGTCCTCGATCTTCATGAAGGCCCTGTTGAGGACGAGGCCCTCCTTCGACCGCAGAAATTCCGCGACCGGATCGGCGGGGGCGGACAAATCGAGGCCGGCAAGGCTCGGCGCTTGCGTATCGTCCTGCTCGAAAAAGAAGGCGGGCGAGGTGCGCAGCACTTCGGCGATCTTCTGCAGCCGGCTCGCGCCGATGCGGTTGATGCCCTTTTCGTATTTCTGCACCTGCTGGAAGGTCACGCCGATCTGTTCGGCAAGCCGTTCCTGGCTCATGCCGAGAAGCTGCCTGCGCCTGCGCACGCGCATGCCGACATAGGTATCAATCGCGTTCGGTGTCTTGACGTTCATGGCCTACCTTCTGTCTCTTTCGCATTTCAATCCATCGACTTGTAGACGGCATCGCGCCGCTTTTCCACGATTTGTTTTTAATATCATACGATGGTCGATCCTGACCGGTGCCGCTTTGTCACGCCCATCCTGGAAGGCGGCGGTCGCGGGTTCCTTCCGCCGGGCCGTATCGCCATGATGCTAAACGTTTTAAAGAGGCAGAAAACTTCATAAATATTGTGATATTGTGATTTATGCTTGTTCCAATTTAGTGATTGTGCGATCCTTTCAGCACCGGGATTTCGACCGTCTCCCGTGTGAGAGGAAGGGTGTTCAATGGCGCGCATTACGCTCAGGCAATTGCTGGATCACGCGGCGGAGGAAGGCTACGGCGTTCCCGCTTTCAATATCAACAATATGGAACAGGCGCTCGCCATCATGGATGCCGCCGATGCGGCCTGCGCTCCCGTCATCATGCAGGCCTCTCGCGGCGCGCGCGCCTATGCCCACGATATCATGCTCAAGCACATGATGGACGCGGTCGTCGAAATCTATCCGCACATCCCCGTCTGCGTGCATCTCGATCACGGCAACGACCCGGCCAGCTGCATGACGGCCATCCAGGCGGGGTTCACCTCGGTCATGATGGATGGCTCGCTGAAGGCGGACGCGAAGACGCCTGCCGACTGGGACTATAATGTCGGCGTGACCCGGAGAGTGACCGAGATGGCGCATCTGGGCGGCATTTCCGTTGAAGGCGAACTCGGTGTGCTCGGCTCTCTCGAGACCGGCATGGGAGAGGCCGAGGACGGTCACGGTGCGGAAGGCAAGCTGTCTCACGACCAGTTGCTGACCAATCCGGACGAAGCTGTAAAGTTCGTGCGCGAGACCCGGGTCGACGCGCTGGCGATCGCCATGGGCACCTCGCACGGCGCCTACAAGTTCACCCGCAAGCCGGACGGTTCGGTGCTGGCGATGAATGTGATCGAAGAGATCCACCGCAAGCTGCCGAACACGCATCTCGTCATGCACGGTTCGTCGTCGGTTCCGGTCGAATTGCAGGAGATCATCAACAAATACGGTGGCCAGATGAAGCCGACATGGGGCGTGCCGGTCGAAGAGATCCAGCGCGGCATCAAGAATGGCGTGCGCAAGGTCAACATCGACACCGACGGCCGGATGGCCATGACCGGCCAGATCCGCCGGGTCCTGCAGGAGGATCCGAGCGAATTCGATCCGCGCAAATATCTGAAGCCCGCAATGGCCGCGCTCACCAGGCTTTGCAGGGAGCGCTTCGAGCAGTTCGGCACCGCCGGCACGGCGGAACGGATTACCCCTCTCCCGGTTTCGGCAATGGCAAAGCGCTACGCCTCCGGCGCACTCGACCCGGTCTTTTCCCAGGATATTAAAGGCTGACGGGGCGGGCGCTTTTCCCCGGCTCGATATCCGTCGTGCCGGCCGCCAGGGACTGGCCGTGAAACACTTTGAGCAGGGTGACGACGTCGCTGATTTCATGCTCGATACGCACAGCATCCCAGCCGAGCGCCTTGGCGGCGATGCCGGCAATGTCCGTCAAGCCCTCGTAGGTCAGCCGACCCTCGATCGCGATCGTCGTGCGCCGCAAGACGATATCGGAGAGATGGACCACAAGCTCGTTGCGGGCGATCCAGTCGATCTCCCGAAAACTGTAATGTTCCGCCCTCGCTATCCGCTGCTCGTCGGAATGAGCCGAAGGGAACGTCGCAATAGCCTCTGCCGTGGTGCCATAGCGGTTCAGAAGCTGTTCTGCGCGCGCGGCCGTGATGCCTGCGGCCTTGGCGATCTTGTCGACAGAGCCCCGTCTTGCCTGGGCATCGGCGGGAAACGCCTTTCCGCCGCCGATCGCAAGGTAGCGCGTCGACTGCTTGCGCGGGCGCTCGAGCCGGGCCAGAACACTGTCGGCAACCTCCTCGGCAAAACCGCGAAACGTCGTCCATTTGCCGCCGACAAGCGACATGATGGCAAAAGGCCGCGTGCCGTCCGCTTCGATGACCGGTGCTGAATGGTCGCGGCTGATCAGGCCCGGCGCCGTTCCGTCGGAGGCCGGTAGCGGCCGGATGCCGCTATAGGTGTAGACGATCTGGTCGCGATCGAAGCGCAACGTGGGCAGCAGCGATCTCAGGCTCTGCAGGAAATAGTCGATCTCGGGCTCCTCGCAGCGCACGCTGTCGGGGTCCCGGCTCGGGATATCGGTCGAGCCGACGAGCGCGAGCCCGAGATAGCCGTAGACAAGGCAGATGCGACCGTCGTCGGCTTCGAAATAGATCATGTGGCCGTTGAGGCTGCGCACCAGCTCGGGGTGATCGATCAGGATATGCGAGCCCTTCGTGCCGCCGATCAGGTGCGAGGGCGCGCCGAGCGCTTCGTTGACGTGATCGATCCATGGGCCTGCGGCGTTGACGACGAGCCTCGGGCGCACAGAAAATTCCGCTCCGTCCTCGCGTCGAAAGTTCAGGCGGCCTTCCGAGCAGGCGGTCAGCGTGGTGAAATTTGCCGCGGAACAATGCGGGTTCGCCTCCAGCCCGTCCTTGACGAGTTCGTAGACGAGGCGTTCCGGCCGGCTGATCTTTGCGTCGTAATAAATGCCCCCGGCGACGATTGCCGGCGTCACATGCGGCATTTCCCGCCTGGCCTTCTTCTTCAGGATCAGCCGGTGGCGCGGCATCACGCGGTCGCGCGAACCGAAAAAGTCGTAAAGGGAAAGGCCGATCTTGATGAGCAGGGCGCCCCGGCTGCGGGGCGCGGTCTTGGAGCCGAACAATGTCTGCAGCGCCGCCCAGATACCGCGTGTCCACGAAAAGATCGGAATGAATGTCGGCAGCGCTTCGACGCAATGCGGCGCGTTCTTCAAGAGCAGGTTGCGTTCCAGAGTGGATTGGGCAACCAGGCCGAATTCCCCGGTTTCCAGATATTTCAGTCCGCCGTGAATGAGGCGGGATGGGGCCGCACTCGTTCCCGAACCGAAGTCTGCCTTGTCAACGATCATGCAGCTGACGCCCTGGGCCGCGAGATCGCGAAACAGGCCGGCACCGTTGATGCCTGCTCCAAGGATCACGACGTCGACGTCGTGCTCGCGGATGCCGGCGCTGCGCTCAAGCGTATCGGGGATCATGGTACTGTCGTCCTAAACTGCGGCCTCTGCCGCGCTGTCCTGCGCAAGGCCGGTGATCTTCGGCCAGAGCGGCTTCATCGTTTCCGCGATTTCCCGGAAGAGGCGGTAGCGCCTTTCATATTCCGCGCTGCGGGCGGCATCCGGTTTGCAGGTCTTGCCCTGCTTGTCCTTTGCCGGATCGCTTTGCGGGTCCGGGTAGAGACCGGCGCTCGCGCCGGCGCAAAGGGCGGCCCCCCAGGCCGCAGCCTCGTCGGTGCCGGTCACCGTCACCGGCATTGCCAGCACATCGGCAAACATCTGCGCGACGGCCGGGTTGCGCGATACGCCGCCGGCAAGCCGTGCCTCCCGGAAGGGGAAGCCGTCGCGCAGGGCATCGACATGGATGCGATGGTTGAACGCGATGCCTTCCATGACGGCCCTCAGCATGTCGCCGCGGTCATGCCAGCCGCCGAGCCCGAAAAAGCTTGCGCTTGCCGATGCGCCGTAGGGCGAGCCGAAGAGATAGGGGTGGAAAAGCACCGATGACGGACGCGCGAAAGCCGCGTCGATCTCCGATGCCAGCAAAGCGTGGATGGATGTGCCCCTGGCTTCGCAGTCCGCCCATTCGCGGCCGCACAGTTTTTCGATGAACCATTCGTAGTTGGCACTCGACGCCGGCGAAATCGACATGCTGTTCCAGACGCCGGGCGCAATGCCATTGCGGCAGAACCAGCGCTGGTCGACGCGCGGCTCGAAAGACAGCGTCTCGTTGATCGAATAGGTTCCGGCAATGACCGCAACGATACCATCGGCATAACCACCCGCGCCGAGTGCCGAGGCGGTCACGTCGTGCAATCCGGCAGCCACGGGCGTGCCTTCCAAGAGGCCGGTCAACCGCGATGCATCGGCCGTTACCCGGCCAACGATCTCGTCCGAGCGCGAGGCTGGCGGCAGAGCTCCGGCAAGCGCCTGCAGACCGAACAGGCGCAGGGCATCCTGGCTATAATCTTGTGTCCCGACATCGGTGAACGAGGTGCTCGCTTCGGTGCGATCGGTACCGACGGTACCGGTCAGGCAAAATCGCAGCCAGTCCTTGCAGCTGATAATGTGGCCGATGCGCTTGAAGCGTTCCGGCTCATGATCCCGGATCCAGGCCAGCAGCGCCGACGGGGCGGAGACGTGCGGCACCTGACCTGTGAGCGCGATCGCCTCGTCGGCGATCCCGGTCGTCGTCCATTGATCGACGATATCGCCTGCGCGGCTGTCCAGCGATACGATGCCGTTGCCGAGCGGCGCCTGGGCGTGATCCAGCACATAGATGCCGTCGCCATGCGCCGTTGCCGCCACGGCCTGGATATCGCCTGCCGGGCGGCCGCTGAGGCCGATAGCCTCGCGGATGGCCTCGGCCGTTGCGGTCCACAGTTCGTGCATGTTCCGTTCGACAAAACGCGGCCTCGGAATGAGCTGGGTGACGCGCCGCCGCGCGACGGCGATCGGTGTCCCGTCGATATCGAAAATGACGGCCTTCGTAACCGTCAGGCCACTATCGATCCCGAGAAGGCTCGGCATGCACATTCACCTTTCCGTGGCGACCGGTCACGTGCGTCCGTGGCCGGTCCTGGCGACGACGACGTTGATGTCCCTGGACCGCATCCGGTCGATGTGGACAGGGGGGGTCTTGTCGTCGACGATGACGACGTCGAATTCCTCGAGCGCCGCGAAGCTGTGGAGCGCGCGCCGTTCGAATTTGGTATGGTCGGCAAGCAGGATCCGTTTGACGGAACAGTCGAACATGGCGCGTTTCGTATCGACGGTTTCCGGCGATTGATGCAGCACGATGCCGTCGTTGATGGCCGACATGGAAATGAACGCGATATCCGCGCGCAAGCCCTTGATCTCGTTGATCGTCATGCGCCCCATGAAGGCATTGCACCAGTTATAGTACTGGCCGCCGAGCGCAAGCAGGGTGACGTCGTGCATGCCGGTCAGGGCATTCATCAGCGTCAGGGAATTGGTGATGGCGGTGATCGGCACTTTCGAGGAAAGATGCGATGCCATCTGCAGGACAGTCGTGGAATCGTCGAAAAAGATGGCCTGTCCCGGTTCCACGAACTGCATGGCGGCCTCGGCGATCACCTTCTTTTCCGCCGACTGCCGGCTGGAGCGGTAGACGTCGCTGGACTCGATAAGGTTGGTAGCCGCCGCCGTGACGATGCCGCGCGTCTTCCTGAAGAGCCCGCGGCTGACGAGTTCGTCCACATCGCGATGCGCCGTCATCAGGCTGATGCCGAAACGATCGGTCAGATCCTCGATGCGCATCGAACCTTCGCTCATTACGGCCTCCGCGATCATGCGCCGGCGCGCGACCTGTCGTGTCTGGCGGCTGTCGCTGGTCAGCTGGTCCAACAGCTCGTCGCCTTGATTGGTCTTCTGTGTCACGGTTCACCCTTGTCGCTGAATTCCATACCCCAGCTTCGTATAGTGATTGCCGTGCCAAGGCAAAGAAGGCGAAAGCGGCCGGACGCGGTTGAAAGTTGTGGAGGGCGCCCGGTCGGGCGCCCTCCATCGCGTTACTGGGCCAGAACGAACGGGCCGGTGTACTTGTCGATATTGTCCTTGGTAATCAGCAGGCAATCGAACAGCTGCTTTTCGCTCTTGGCGCCGGTGCTGCCCGTCTTGATGACGTTGTCAGCCTGCTTGACGGCCTCTTCGGAGAAGACGGCGACGGGCTGAAGGACGGTATATTGCAGCTCGCCTGCCTTGATCGCGGCGACCGCATCCGGCGAACCGTCGAAGCCGCCGACCTTGACGTTGGCGAGCTTGCCGGCTTCCTTCAGCGCCGCGATGGCGCCGAGCGCCATCTCGTCATTGCCGGAGATCACGCCGATAATGTCGGGATTGGCCTGCAATATGGATTGCATCTTGTTGTGACCCTGGGTGCGGTCCCAATTGGCGACTTCCTGGGCGACCTTCTTGAGGTCGGGATACTGGGTCAGAACGGTTTCATAGCCGTTCGATCGGGTGGCGGCGTTGTTGTCGGACGGCGCGCCGAAGAGTTCGGCATAATTGCCCTTGTCGCCAACCGCTTCGACCCATTGCTGTGCGCCGATCGCCGCGCCCTGGGCGTTGTTGGAAACGAGCTGGGCTTTGGCAAGGCCTTCCTGGTTGATTTCGGCATTGACGAGAATGACCGGAATACCGGCCGCGACCGCCTTCTTGACCGCGCCGATCGAACCGTCGGCATTGGCCGGATCGAGGATGATGGCGACCGACTTGTTGGTGATGGCCGTGTCGATCAGGTTGCTTTCGGTGTTGGTGTCGCCCTTATGCGCGCTGACAGTGGCCGTGTAGCCGAGTTTTTCGGCCGTTGCCTTGGCGACGTTGCCCTCCGTCAGCCAGTAGGGGTTCGACGGATCGTTGACGATGATCGTCATCTGGCCCGCCGCCCAGGCGGAGCTGACGAGGATCGGGGCGACAGCCGCGGCTGCCAGAAGAATGCGCATGCCTTTCTTAAACATAGTCTCTCTCCCATTTGTGAGCTCAGGTGCTGCCGGAAGCCGGCGGTGCTTTCCACGATCCGTCTTTTGGAGATCCAGGTGCCGTCGTGGATAAGTTCTGCTTTTGACGTCAGGACGATTTTGCCCGGCGCCCGTATTGGATGCTGTTCATGAGGACCGCGAGGACGATGACCGCGCCGGTGAAGACGGTCTGCCAGTAGGCCGAGACACCGATGATGACGAGGCCATCCGAGAGGAAGCCGATCACGAAGGCGCCGAGCATCGTGCCGCGCACGGTGCCGCGCCCGCCCGTCAGCGCAGCGCCGCCGATGACGACGGCCGCAATCGCCGTCAATTCGTAGGTCGTGCCCGCCGTCGGGCCGGCAGAGGTCAGCTGCGACGACAGGACCAGGCCGGCAATGGCCGCACAGACGCCCGAAAGCACGTAGACGATCACCTTGACGCGCTTGACCGGCACGCCCGAGAGGTCGGCGGCGCGCTCGTTGCCGCCGGAGGCGTATAGCCAGCGGCCGAAGGCCGTGCGGCTAAGCACGATGCCGCAGATGATCGCGAGCACGGCGAGTACGATGACGCCGATCGGAATGCCCGCCAGACGGTTGAAGCCGAGCCAGTCGAAACCGGTATTGCCGAGTTCGGGGCGGCCGCCGAGATTGTTGTAGGTCAGACCGTTGGTCATCAGCAGCGCAATGCCGCGCGCCACATAGAGCACGCCGAGCGAGGCGACGAAGGCCGGCACTTTCAGATAGGCAACCAGCACGCCGTTGACCGCGCCGACGACGGCGCCGAGGGCGCAGGTGATGACCACGACAGCCCAGACCGGCGGATAGAGGATGACGCCGAAAGCCGTCAGCGTCACACCCTGCATCAGAAAGCCGGCAATGCAGCCGGCAAGCCCGAGCGTCGAGCCGACCGACAGGTCGATGCCGCCGTTCAGGATCACCAGAAGCATGCCGATCGCCAGAATGCCGAAGATCGCCACATGCGAGGCCATGGTCAGGAAATTGCCCAGGGTAAAGTAATAGGGCGACAGGAAGGAGAAGACCGCGATGATGACGATCAGCGCGAAGAAGGCGCGGCCTTCCAGGATCAGGCGCACGAGGTTGGTGTTGCGCTTCTGCCCGTGCGACACTGACTTCTTTTCGGTGATGTTCGTGACTGACATAATCAGTGCTCCATAATTCCGGGCTAGTGCGCGACCACGGCTTCGCCTGATGCGGCCATGATCTTTTCCTTGGTGACATCAGCACCGAACTCGGCCGAGATCCGGCCGCGATGCATGACGATGATGCGGTGCGCGATGCTCAGGCATTCGTTGACTTCGGAGGTCGAATAGACGACGGCGAGGCCCTGCCGGGCGCGTTCGGCCAGCAGCTTGAAGACTTCGGCCTTGGCGCCGATGTCGATGCCGCGGCTCGGCTCATCGAGAAGAATGACCTTCGGGTCGGTCGCCAGCATTTTGCCGATAACCACCTTTTGCTGGTTGCCGCCCGACAGCGAGCCGATGGCGGCCTCTCCCCCGTCGGTCTTGACGCGGACCCTGCGAATGGAAGCATCGACAAGCTCGCGCTCGCGACGGCCGGATGTGAACAGTCCCCTGGTAAAAGCGCCGATGCTGGCGAGCGACAGGTTGGAGCCGACCGACATCGTCTGGACGAGGCCGTCACGCTGGCGATCCTCGGGCACCAGAACAAGGCCGCTGGCGATGCGTCCGGCGATGCTCAGGTGTCCGACGTCCTGGCCTTCGAGCCGAACGGTGCCGCCACTTGCGCGCAATCGCCCGGCCACGCATTCCAGAAGTTCGGTACGGCCGGCGCCCATCAGGCCGTAGATGCAGACGACCTCTCCGGCGCGCACGTCCAGCGACAGGCGGTCGACGGAGTTGAAGGCGGAGCCGGACGGGCCGGGAACGGTGAGATTGTCGATCGACAGCGCAGGCTTACCGAATTCGTAACCGTCGGGCGGACTGCCGAGGTCGAAATTGTCGCCCACCATGTTTCGCACGATCCATTCAAGATCGATGTCCCGGCGTTGCGCGTAGGCGGTCATGGTGCCGTCGCGCAAGACGACGGCGTGGTTGGTGATCTGCAGCGCTTCCTCGAGATGATGGGAGATATAGACGATCGACACGCCGCGATCGGTCAGGTCGTGGATGACCTTGAAAAGCACCTCGACCTCGGTGGCGCTCAGCGCCGAAGTCGGCTCGTCCATGATCAGGATGCGCGAATTGACCGATAGCGCCCGGGCGATCTCGACGATCTGCTGCTGGCCAAGACGCAGATCTTCGACCTTGGTCAGCGGATCGATCTCCTCTTCCAGCTCTTCCATCAGAATGCGCGTCTGGCGCTCTTCCTCCGCGAAATCGACAACGCCGCCTCTGATGATCTCGCGGCCCATGAAAATGTTGTCGCGCACGCTGAGATTGGGGGCGAGGCTGAGCTCCTGGTGAATGATCGAGATGCCACATTCGCGCGCATGGGTCGAAGAGCTGAAGCTGATCGGCGCGCCGTCGAGGATGATCTCGCCTGATGTCGGCTGGACGACGCCTGAAAGGATCTTCATCAGCGTCGATTTGCCCGCCCCGTTCTCCCCGAACAGCGTGGTGACCTGGCCGCGATGGATATCGAAATTGACGCCCTTGAGGGCATGCACGCTGCCGTAGGATTTGGCGATGTTGCGGGCCGCAAGCACGACCTCGCCGACGACTTCGGATGTGGACGGCGCGCTCATCTGACGTCGACCTTGACCGGAGTTACGAGCCAGTTCTTCGGGTTGATCAGCTTGAAGACACCGATGACGGTTGCCGTCTTGCCATCGAGCTGGTCCGGATCAAGGCCGGCGAAGACGGTCTTCTTCATCTCGTTGTTGATGGCCGAGCCGGCATCCTGATACTGGATCTGGTTGGTGAACTGACCGAATTCGATCGTGCCCGTGGCGTCGCGGAGGTCCGTGCCATTGACCGCAGGGCCGGTCTGGACACGGACCACCGTCTCGGGGGGAAGTCCGTCGATCTTCATCTCGTTTGTATTGGATTTGCGCGCGCCGAAAGTGCCGCTCAGCGTCACCGGGATGACCGGGCCGGTGCTTGTGGCAACACCGTATTTTTCGCCGGCAGCCTTCTTGTCTGCCGCGATCGCCGCAGCCAGGTCGGACGCGGCGACAGCCCTCTTTTCGACATCCGCCTGGATTTTCGGAAACTGCTCCGCACCGAAGGTCTCCGGAGAAAAGGCCTGTTGCCTCACGTCGTTCGCCGAGCCGATCTGGACGACCTTGGTGTCGAGCGCGATTGCGCCGATGACAACGATTGCGGCAACGGCGCTGACGATGGTCTTGAGGTTGCCTTTGCCTGGCGTGGATGGTGCGGGGGCGGACTGGGTATTCATTGCTGGCGGCCTTTACGGCTGGTCGGATTTATCTCGAGAGAGGATGAACGAGGCGAGAGCCTGGTGCCGTTCATCGCAGGCGGCGCGCATCGAAAACCGCATTGGAGTGCGAAACCCTGCCGGAACGGGCAGCACGACGATCAGCGGGAAAAATGCACATCCGAACCTCCTCCATCTCGGACCGGCGCTTGTCTCCTCCAACCGCCTGGGCCGCTATTCCCGTCAGCAGCGATGCCTGCGTGATAGGTAAGTGGTATTTATGCCAAAAATCATGTTATCAAATCGTCTGCCTGTCAACAGCCGTTTTGTAAACTGGTGCTGACAACTTGGTGTTCGACGTATCCGAAGCGCGGCGAAAAGGAGCGCGACATCGGACGCAGGCTTCGACCGAACAGCTGCTCGATCGCCGCGGCATCTGAAAATATATATTTGATTATAAAAGAGAAAATTACTTCTCTTGCGTATTCGCGATATGCGGCTGTGGTCGCGCGCGGCCAGGATCGTCGTCGGCGTCTATCCTGCTGATCGGGTCTATTTTATCTGAAAAAAATTTCATTGCGAGAAAAATCTTACTGGAACAATGATATCTTTATGTTATCTTCTTGGTGAAGCTATGGGAGATCCGGAAAGGATCGGGCCTCAAGGGTTTGGAGCGCGGCTGCGCGCCCGCCGACTTGCCCGTAGATTCGAAGTGTGGTCGCCTGTGCCCTTTGCCGGCCATGCCGACCGGGAGGATATGAGACATGAAATCGACGCGCGTTTTGCCCCTCGCGACACCCGACGTGGTTGCCGGATAAGCCGCGATGGACGTCAGCCACCAGGTCATCATCGGTATCGACGCCGGCACGTCGGTCATCAAGGCGGTCGCCTTCGACCTTTCCGGCCGTCAGATCGCCGCAGCATCCGTCCGCAACAGATATTCAAGCGGCAGCGATGGTTCGGCCACGCAATCGCTCGCGCAGACATGGGAAGATTGTGTCACTGCGCTTCTCGGCCTTGGCGAGAAGCTTGAGGGTCTTGCATCGCGTACCGCTGCAATCGCGGTGACGGGGCAGGGCGACGGAACATGGCTTGTCGGTGCCGGAAATCGACCCGTGGCCGATGCCTGGCTCTGGCTTGACGCCCGTGCTGCGCCGACCGTGGTTTCGCTTGCCGGCCAGGCAACGGACCGGGCACGTTTCGAACAGACCGGTACGGGGCTCAACACCTGCCAGCAGGGCGCGCAGCTCGCTCATATGGATCGGGTCGTGCCGGAGCTTCTGGATCGGGCGGAAGCGGCGCTGCATTGCAAGGACTGGCTCTATCTCAACTTTACCGGCGTGCGGGCGACCGACCCTTCGGAGGCAAGCTTCACTTTTGGTGATTTCCGGACCCGGCGCTATTCGCCTGTTGCCATTGACGCGCTTGGGCTGACGCATCGGCGCGCGCTTCTGCCCGATATTGTCGACGGAAGCCAAACGAGCCATCCGCTGACACCGGAAGCGGCCCGGGCCTGCGGCCTGCTCGCCGGCACGCCGGTCAGCCTCGGTTATGTCGACATGGTGATGACGGCGCTCGGCGCCGGTGTGCGCAGCGATGGGCGCAACGCGGCCTGTTCGACGATCGGCTCGACCGGCGTGCATCTGCGTGCAAAACCGGTCGCCGACGTGCATCTCAACCGCGAGGGCACAGGTTATGTTATCGCCCTGCCGATCCCGGGCATTGTTACCCAGGTGCAGACCAATATGGGGGCGACGATCAACATCGACTGGCTGCTGGAAATGGCGGCCTATCTGATGGCGGAGGCCGGAAAGCCTGCCACGCACGCCGATCTCGTCGCCAGGATCGACCGCTGGTTTTTCGAAAGCACGCCGGGATCGGTCGTCTATCATCCCTATATTTCCGAGGCCGGAGAGCGAGGCCCCTTCGTCAATGCCCAGGCGCGGGCAGGTTTTTCCGGTCTTTCGGTCCGCCACGGATTTCCGGATCTCGTCCGTGCGGTCGTCGAAGGACTGGCGCTCGCAACGCGCGATTGTTACGCCGCCATGGGCGATATGCCGGAAGAGCTGCGCGTCACCGGCGGCGCCGTGCGCTCGAGTGCGCTGCGCCGCTCTCTCACCGCATCCCTCAAGGCGCCGATCCGGCTGTCCCGCCGCGAGGAAACCGGAGCGGCCGGCGCCGCCATGATGGCGGCTGTGGCGATCGGCGCCTACCGGACAATGGACGACTGCATCGCCGACTGGGTCACGCCGCTGCTCGGCGAGGCCGAAGAGCCGGTCGGCGAGGAAGCTGCGCGCTTCGATCTGCTTTTCTCCGCCTATGCGGATATCCGAAGGGCGATGCCCGCTGCCTGGGAAATGCTGGCCAGAGCCGCGGCGATGCCGCCTGCAAAATGAATCGCTGATGCAACGGGCATCCGAGGGAGCACGACATGACCGAACCCGAAATCCTGGATCTTTTCGTCATCGGCGGCGGCATCAACGGCGCGGGCATTGCCCGCGATGCCGCCGGGCGCGGCTTGAAAGTCGCCCTGTGCGAAAAGGATGACCTGGCCCAGGGCACTTCCTCCCGCTCCGGCAAGCTTGTGCATGGCGGCCTTCGCTATCTCGAATATTACGAGTTCCGCCTCGTGCGGGAGGCGCTGATCGAACGCGAGGTGCTGCTCAACGCAGCCCCGCACATCATCTGGCCGATGCGTTTCGTCCTGCCGCACAGTCCGGAAGACCGTCCCGCCTGGCTCGTCCGGCTCGGCCTCTTCCTCTACGATCATCTCGGCGGCCGCAAGAAACTGCCGGGCACCCGCACGCTCAACCTGCTGCGCGATCCCGAAGGCACGCCCCTACTCGATCAATATACCCGCGGTTTCGAATATTCGGATTGCTGGGTCGATGATGCTCGCCTCGTCACCTTGAATGCGGTGAGCGCGGCCGAGAAGGGCGCCCTTGTGCTCACCCGCTCGCCGGCAGTGTCGGCGCGCCGGGAAAACGGCCAGTGGACGATCACGACGAAAAGCAGCACGAGCGGCGAGACGCGGACGTTCCGCGCCAAATGTCTCGTCAATTGCGCCGGCCCGTGGGTCACCGACATCATCAACCGCGTCGCCGGCTCCAATTCCAGCCGCAATGTGCGTCTCGTCAAGGGCAGCCACATCATCGTGCCGAAGTTCTGGGCCGGCTCCAACGCCTATCTGGTCCAGAACCACGACAAGCGCGTCATCTTCATCAACCCCTATGAGGGCGACAAGGCGCTGATCGGAACGACCGATATCGCCTATGAAGGCCGGGCTGAGGATGTGTCGGCCGACGAGGCGGAAATCGACTATCTTTTGAAGGCGGTGAACCGCTATTTCAAGGAGAAGCTGCGCCGGCAGGATGTGCTGCACAGCTTCTCCGGCGTGCGCCCGCTGTTTGACGATGGCAAGGGCAATCCGTCGGCCGTGACCCGCGACTATGTGTTCGATCTCGACGAGACCGGAGGGGCGCCGCTTCTCAACGTCTTCGGCGGCAAGATCACCACATTCAGGGAACTCGCCGAACGCGGCATGCAGCGCCTCAGGCACGTCTTCCCGAACATGGGCGGCGACTGGACGGAAAAGGCGCCGCTGCCGGGCGGCGAAATGCCCAATGCCGACTACGAGACCTTCGCCAACAGCCTGCGGGACAGCTATCCCTGGATGCCGCGCAAGCTCGTCCATCACTATGGCCGCCTCTACGGCACACGCACCAGGAACCTGGTTGCCGGAGCAACGGACCTGCAGGGCCTCGGCCGCCATTTCGGCGGGCAGCTTTACGAGGCCGAAGCCCGTTATCTCGCCGCCTGCGAATGGGCGGAGACGGCCGAAGACATCCTCTATCGCCGCACCAAGCATTACCTGCATCTGAGCGAGGCCGAGCGGGCAGCCTTTGCCGACTGGTTTGCCTCATCCCATCTTGCCGCCGCCTGAGGAGGCCTTGATGCCGCTTTCGCTTTCGCTGAATACCAATCCGCTGGTAAACCGTTTCGCCGATCCCGACGACCTGATCGAGACGGTGGCGCGCGACCTGCGCATCCGCGATCTCCAGCTGACGCACGAATTCATCAATCCAAGCTGGCAGGCACCTGTCATCCGTCGTCTCACCCGCCAGATGAAGGCGGCCTTGGAGCGCACCGGCGTTCGCGTCACCTCGGGCATGACCGGGCCTTACGGACGGCTGAACCATTTCGGGCATCCGGATGCCGAGGTCCGGCGCTATTACGTGGATTGGTTCAGGACCTTCGCAGATATCACCGCCGATCTCGGCGGCCATTCCGTCGGCACGCAATTTGCAATCTTCACCTACAAGGACTTCGACGACGCGAGCCGGCGCGAAGAGCTGATCAAAATCGCCATCGATTGCTGGTGCGAGGTTGCCGAGCATGCCAGGGCCGCCGGTCTTTCCTATGTTTTCTGGGAGCCGATGAGCATCGGTCGGGAATTCGGCGACACGATCGAATCCTGCCTTGCGCTGCAGGCGCGACTGACTGCCGCCGATATGGCGGTGCCGATGTGGATGATGGCGGATATCGACCATGGCGACGTCACGTCCGCCAATCCCGACGATTACGATCCCTATGCCTGGGCGCGGGCCGTGCCGAAGCTCTCGCCGATCATCCACATCAAGCAGAGCCTGATGGACAAGGGCGGCCACCGGCCGTTCACGGCGGAATTCAATGCCAAGGGCAGGATTCAAGCCGAACCGCTGCTGGAGGCCTTCGCGGCAGGCGGTGCCGATGACAACGAGATCTGCCTCGAGCTCTCCTTCAAGGAACGCGAACCGAACGACCGCGAGGTCATCGCGCAGATCGCCGAGAGTGTCGCCTTCTGGGCGCCGCATATCGACACGGGCGCTGCAGACTTGAAGATATGATCCGGCGATCTACAAAGGCTGGTTGTTATCAGGCGGTATAGCCGTCGAAGAGATGGGAAGGATGCGGCGATGACGGATGCCGATGATACGCTTGCAGTCCGGGCCGCCTGGCTTCACTACGCCGGCGGGCTGACGCAGTCCGACGTGGCCCGGCGCCTCGGTATCCCCTCCGTCAAGGCGCATCGGCTGATTGCGCGGGCCGTCGCCGATGGTGTCGTCAAGGTCACGATCGACGGCGATATCGTCGAGTGCGTCGAACTGGAGACGCGGCTCGCCGAGCGATTCGGATTGCAATATTGCGAGGTCGCGCCCGATCTTGGCGAAGAGGGCCTGCCGCTGCGCGCGCTCGGTCATGCGGGGGCGGGCTATCTCAAGCGCGAGATCGAACATGGCGATCACGCCGTCATCGGCCTTGGCCACGGCCGCACGCTTTCGGCCGCCGTTCAATACATGCCGCGGACCAATGCCAAGGATATGCGCTTCGTTTCCCTGCTTGGCGGCCTCACGCGGAATTACGGCGCCAATCCCTATGACGTCATGCACCGCATCGCGGAAAAGACCGGCACACAGGCCTATGTCATGCCGGTTCCCTTCTTCGCCAACACCGCCGAGGACCGGGAGGTGCTGAGAGCGCAGCGCGGCGTCAAGGAAGTGTTCGATCTCGCAAACAATGCCGACCTGAAACTCGTCGGCCTGGGGACGGTGGATGCCGAGGCCCAGCTGGTGCTTTCCGGTCTGGTCGAGCCTGGCGAGATCGAGGACATTGCCGCCGCAGGCGGCGTCGGCGAAATTCTCGGTCACTTTTTCAATGCGGATGGCCAGATCCTCGATACGGCCCTGACCGGCCGCACGCTGTCGGCATCCTTTCCGACGACCAAGAAGGAGCGCCTCGTGGCCCTGGCGGGCGGACAGGCCAAGGTGGCCGCCATCAGAGCCATCCTGCGCAGCCGCCGCCTTCACGGGCTCATCACCGACGAACGGACCGCGCAAGCCCTTCTGGCGTGACGATGATTGGTGGCCGATAGCCACATGGTAACATCATTGTTTGTTGATTTTCACGATTTCAATGTTATTTTGTTATTAATCGGGATTGAGAAGAATGAAACGGGAAGAACGCCAGCAGCTGATCGTCAATCTGCTTGTCGAGGCCAAGACCGTCGAAGTGGACGATCTCGCTGAACGTTTTTCCGTCTCCAAGATGACCATTCACCGCGATCTCGACGACCTGGAGCAAGCGGGCGTCCTGCGCAAAGTGCGCGGCGGCGCGACGATCGATGCCGGAACGCAATTCGAGAGCGATTTTCGCATTCGCGAGCGTCGGGGCGGCGAAGCCAAGATTGCCATGGCGCAGGAAGCGCTTGGCCTGGTCGAGCCCGGCATGACGGTCATGGTCAATGACGGCTCGATGGCGGCGGTTCTCGGCGAAATGCTGTTGCGCAAGCGGCCGCTGACGGTGATTACCAACAACGCGGCGATCATGGAGCGGTTGAAGGGCGAGAACGGAATAACGCTGATCGCGCTCGGAGGCATCTATTCGGCGAAGTTCAACGCCTATCTCGGCGTCGTGACGGAAGAAGCGCTGTCACGCCTGAGGGCGGACATCGCTTTCATTTCGACGCCGGCGGTGAGCGGCAGGCTTGCCTATCACATGGACGACAATGTCGTTCGCGCCAAGCGGGCGATGATGGCCTCTTCGGCCAGAAGCTGCCTGCTCGTCAACCACCAGCGCATCGGCCACACCGCGCTGCACGTCATGGCGGATCTGGCGGATTTCGACACTGTTATCACCGACAGCGCGCCGGCGGCCGCTGTTCTCGATGAATTCGATCGGGCGGGCATCAGGCTCACCGTCGCTCCAGCACAGGATCAGGCATGACGGAGAAACCGCGCTTCTGGATTGGCACCAGCTGGAAGATGAACAAGACGCTCGCGGAAGCCGAGCATTTCGCTCGCGGCCTCGAGGCGGCCGATGCTCTGCGCGATCCCGTCATCCAGCGCTTCGTGATCCCGCCGTTTACGGCGGTGCGGGAGGTCAAGAGCATGCTTGCAAAGACCTCCGTCAAGGTCGGCGCGCAGAACATGCACTGGGCGGACCAGGGCGCCTGGACCGGCGAAGTCTCCCCCTTGATGCTGAAGGATTGCAATCTCGATATCGTCGAGCTTGGGCATTCCGAGCGGCGCGAGTTTTTCGGAGAAACGGATGAGACGGTCGGGCTGAAGACCGAGGCGGCAGTCCGCCACGGGCTGATCCCGCTCATCTGTATCGGCGAAACCCTTGCCGACCGCGAGAGCGGAAAGGCCGCGGAGATCCTGGCGGTCCAGGTGCGCGGGGCGCTTTCGAAACTCTCCGGCGAGCAGAAATCCGCGGAAATCCTTCTTGCCTACGAGCCCGTATGGGCGATCGGCGAGAAGGGCATTCCGGCGACCGCTGACTATGCCGATGCCCGGCAGGCCGAGATCATCGCCGTCGCCGAAGCGGCGCTCGGGCGAAAAATCCCCTGCCTCTACGGCGGGTCGGTCAATCCGCAGAACTGCGAGGAACTGATTTCGAGCCCGCATATCGACGGGCTCTTCATTGGCCGTTCCGCCTGGAACGTCGAGGGTTATCTCGACATCCTCTCGAAATGCGCCGCCAAACTCCAAGGAGAAAGATTATGAAGCTTGCAATTGCCGGAGACAGCGCCGGCGAAGGTCTCGCCAAGGTGCTCGCCGAACATCTCAAGGATCGGTTCGACGTTCATGAAGTGTCGCGCGTCAACGACGGGCTCGACCCGTTCTATGCCAACCTCTCGGACCGTGTCGCCTCGGGCGTGATCGACGGCACCTATGACAAGGCGATCCTGGTCTGCGGCACCGGCATCGGCGTCTGCATCTCGGCCAACAAAGTGCCGGGCATTCGCGCGGCCCTGACGCACGACACCTATTCGGCCGAGCGGGCCGCCCTTTCAAACAATGCGCAGATCATCACGATGGGCGCGCGCGTGATCGGACCGGAACTCGCGAAGTCGATCGCCGACGCGTTTCTCGCGCAAACCTTCGACCAGAACGGCCGCTCCGCCGGCAACGTCTCCGCCATTGATGAGCTCGACGCGAAATACAACGCGCGCTAGGAGCGGGCCGCCCTTCGCAAGGGCAGCCGCTCGTGGCGGCCGTGAGGCTCGGCGCCGCTGGCCGCGGTTTTACTCCGCGGCCAGTTTCGCCTGATCATTGGCCTCGACAATCGACCGCAATACCGAAAGTTCCTCGGCCGTCAGGTCCGTGAGCGGCGCGCGCACGGCGCCCGGATCGCGGCCGATGACTTTCAGCCCGGCCTTGATGATGGAGACCGCATAGCCCTTCCTGCGGTTGCGCAGCGCGACGAACGGGAAGAAGAAGTCCTTCAGGATCTGGTCGACCGTCTTCTGGTCGCCGGCTCTGAGAGCCTTGTAGAAGCGCTGCGAAAGAGCCGGCACGAAGTTGAAGACCGCCGAGGAATAGGTGGTGACCCCCGCCGCGAAATAGGCCTGCGCGTAGACTTCGTGGGTCGGCATGCCACCCACATAGACCAGCCGGTCGCCGATCCGGGTGGTGATCTCTATGACACGGTCGACATCGCCGACGCCGTCCTTGAAGCCGATGAGGTTGGGGCATTCGTCGCAAAGTTTAGCAATGCTGTCGGCCGACAGGATCGCGTTGTCCCTGTTATAGACGATCACGCCGATTCCGACCGACCGGCAGACGGCCTTCACATGAGCGACAAGCCCGGCCTGTTCGGCAAACATCAGATAGGGCGGCAGGAGCAGCAGCCCATCGGCACCGGCCTTTTCCGCGGACCGGGCAATGTCGATCGCCAGTGAGGTGCCGTAGCCCGTGCCGGAGATGATCGGTGTCTTGCCTGCGGCAGCCTTGGCCGCGCGGATGACGGCGGGAATTTCGGCCGGATTGAGGGAGAAGAATTCGCCTGTGCCGCCGGCGGCAAAGAGCGCGCTTGCGTCATAGCCGGCAAGCCAGTTCACGTGTTCGCGATATGCTGCCTCGTTGAATTTGTTCTCGCTGTTGAAATGCGTCACCGGGAAAGAGAGCAGGCCGTCGCCCACGGCTTTCTTGATAGCGTTGGGATCCATGTCGAATTCCTTGAATGATTGCTGATTGAAGGTGAGCGCCTGCTCACATATGCCCGGCTTCCATCGCCTCGAGGATTGCGGCGATGTAGCCGTAGCAGAAGCTGAAGGCGACGCCCGTCGCGTCGCGGCCGCTAATTCGCGGCACATGGTCCGGCATGACCATGTATTTGTAGCCCACCTCCCGGTAGACCTTCAGGGACCGCACCATGTCCATGTCGCCTTCATCGGGGAACGTTTCCATGAAGGAGAGCTTGCCGCCGCTGATGTTGCGGAAGTGCAGGTTGAAGATCTTTCCGCGCGTGCCGAACCAGCGGATGATGTCGTCGATCTCCTCGCGCGGATTGTCGAGCATCTCGCCGATCGAACCCTGGCAGAAATTCAGCCCGTGATAGGGGCTTTCGTGCATCTGCACGAATCTCTTCAGCCCGTCGACCGTGCCAAGGACGCGCGTGACGCCACGATAGCCCGGCGGCGTGTAGGGATCGTGCGGATGGCAGGCAAGGCGCACCCTGTTGCTCTCTGCAACGGGGACCACGCGTTCGAGGAAATAGTCGATGCGTTCCCAGTTCTCATCCTCCGAGAGGACGCCGGCAAGGCCAGGTGCCGCCTGCTGGTCGGCCCTGTCCCAGCGGAAGGCCTCGTTCAGCGAGCCGCCACGGCCCTTTTCAAGTTCCGTCCGGGGAATGCCGATGAGGTTGAGATTATATTTCGCCGCCGGAATTCCGGCTTTTGCGCAATTCTCGATCATCCGGCAGACGGCATCGATCTGCCGGTCGCGTTCCGGGCCGGCCAGCAGAATGTCGGGATAGGAGGCGCTTTCGATCGGCTTGGAGGGCAGGGGCAGCTGGATCATGTCCAGCACGAGGCCGAAGCTCTCCACATGATCGCGATGACGTTCGATATCCTCCAGCGTCCAGCTCGACGGTGCGCCCGGCGGGTCGGCGGAAATATGCTTTACGCCAAGCTGGGCAAAAACTCGAAAATCATCATCGTCCCGCGCGGCGACCTGGGTTCCCAAATACACGATTAACCTCCCGACCATTCAAATCATGTCGTATGACATAATATGAATTTTTGAGGTTGTCGAGCCTCATTGCTGCTCTGCCAGCATCCGGTATCGCCGCTGGCTCGCTATCATATGTGCGCGCATAGCCTGTCGCGCGCGGTCCGGATCCTGCTCGGCGATTGCCGCCAGGATCTCGCCGTGCTCCGCATGAACTTTTTCGAGATAGGCGCGATCATTGGCTTCGGGCAGGGTCGGAAATTGGCCGCGCGGGATCGCGCGCGGCCCGAAATGACGCAGCGCGTCGATATAGAACCTATTGTTCGAGGCATTGGCAATGGCCGTGTGGAATTCGTAGTCGGCCTCGACCGTGGGCTCGCCGCTCTCGATGAGCTGAGCCATTTTCCGGTTGGCGAGCCGAATAGCCGCCTCCTGTTCGGCGGTTCTGCGGTAGGCCGCAATGGCGGCCGCCTCCCCTTCGACCGCCATGCGAAACTCCAGCAATTCAAGGGTTTCCGGAATGCTCTTGACCTCGACCGGGGTCAGGATCAGCCGGCCGTGCGCATTGGGATCGGACACGAAGACGCCCTTGCCTTGAATGGGGCGGACGAAACCGGCCGCCCGCAGGTCGGCGATCGCTTCCCGCACGACGGTGCGGCTGACGCCGAAGGTTGCCTCAAGCTGAGGCTCGGTCGGAAGCTGGTCTCCCTCGCGAAGCTTTCCCGTCTCGATCTGCGTGCGCAACTGATCGATCACCTGCTGCGCCAAACGCTGCCTGCCGCGCGTGCCCGCTACCATCTCGTCTTTCCCCATTTTATTCGCCCCCGTCCGTATGGCGCTTGCAAAGCGGATCGAAAAATCATAATACGACATACGGACGACATATTATGTCTTGTATAGTAACTCAGGGAGGAGTTGCAATGAAGCATTTTTCCAGAAGCCTGTTTGTTGGCGTCGCATTCTGCGCGCTGACCTTGGCGGCGCCCGCGCTTCGGGCGGCGACGCCTGCCGATCAGCTGGTGATCGGCACCTCGCTTGCCCAGGTTCTTTCGCTGGACCCGCAGCAGGCGACGGAGGCCAAGGCCAACGAGATCATGTCGAACCTCTACGACAGGCTCGTCGCCTCGACGCCTGACGGCAAGATCGTGCCGCAGCTTGCCGAGAGCTGGCAGGTCGACGACAAGGGGATCACGTTCAAGCTGCGCGACGCGACCTTCGCTTCCGGAAATCCGGTGACCTCCAGGGATGTCGTCTATTCGCTCGGCCGTCTGCTGAAGCTCGATCAGGCTGCTGCCGCCAACCTGAAGCGCGTCGGCTATACGAAGGACAATGTCGACCAGCTGGTCAAGGCCGTCGACGACAAGACGGTGCGCGTCGATCTTTCCGGCGAAGTGACGTCGGAGCTTCTGCTTTACCGCCTCGCGATGGTCATTGCGAGTGTGGTCGACAGCGTCGAGGTCCAGAAACATGTCGTCAACGACGACTATGGCAACGCATGGCTGAGAACGCATTCGGCCGGCTCCGGGCCGTTCACGCTGAACCGCTGGACGCCCAACGAACTCGTCATTATCGACGCCAACAAGAATTACGTTGCGGGTGCGCCGAAGATGCGCCGCGTCATCGTCCGCCATGTTCCCGAAAGCCAGGTGGAGCGCCTGATGCTGGAACGCGGCGACATCGACATAGCGAGCGCAATGACCGCATCGGATCTCGCCACCTTCGAAAACAAGAAGGGCTTCGAGATCCAGCGTGTGCCCACGGGCGGCTTCTATGTGCTGTCGATGAATGCCGGCAACAAATATCTCTCGAACCCGAAAGTGCGGGAGGCGATCGCCTACGGTATCGACTACAAGGGGATCGAGAAGACCATCATGGGGCCTTACGGGCGGGCGCGCACCGTGCCGGTTCCCGAAAACTTCGAATATGCAATTCCAAGCCCTGACTGGCATCTCGATGTCGCCAAGGCGAAGGAGCTTCTTGCCGAGGCGGGCTTCAAGGACGGATTCACCCTTACTCTGAAGACCATCGCGCAGACCCCTCGCATCGATCTTGCCACTGCCATCCAGGCCTCGCTCGGCCAGATCGGCATCAAGGTCGATATCCAGCAGGGCAACGGATCCGATATCATCGCGGCCCATCGGGCTCGGAATTTCGATCTGCTCATTCCGCAGACCGGCGCCTACATGCCGAACGTGCTTGGGGCGATGGAGCAGTTCGCCTCCAATCCCGACAATTCTCTCGAGGCGAACAATGCCGGCAACTTCGTCTGGCGCTCGGCCTGGGACATACCCGAACTGACGGCCCTGACGGCAAAGGCCTCGCTCGAGCCAGATCCGAAGAAGCGCGGCGAACTCTATGTCGAGATGCAGAAGATGTTCGTGGATCAGAAGCCCGCCGTCCTGCCGATGTTCGAGCGGTTCGAGCCGATCGTGCTGAACGACAAGGTTCAGAACTATGTCGGTCATCCGAACCAGACGACCCGCCTTGAGGCCGTCACGAAAGCCGAGACCGATTAAGCAAGGTCGCCGATCATGAAGGAACTCTCCGTCAAGGAACTGGCGCGCCGTGTGTGGCACCTGGCCGTCAGCCTGTTCATCCTGCTGTGCGTCACCTTCGTGATCGGCCGCATTCTTCCCGCCGATCCGGTCGGAGCGATCGTCGGCGAGCTGGCGGACCCCGCCGCTTATGCCGCCATGCGGCAGAAGCTCGGTCTGGACCTGCCGATCTACCAGCAGTTCCTGATCTACCTGAACGGTCTCGCGCATGGCGATTTCGGAACGGCGGTGCTGACGGGCAATCCGGTTTCTTCGGATCTTGCCCAGGCATTTCCCGCGACCTTCGAACTCGCCACTCTGGCAATCCTGATCTCGACCTTTGTCGGCGTTCCGCTTGGGCTGACGGCGGCGCTCTTTCGAGACACGTTTATCGACAAGATCGCCCGGATCGTCGCGCTTGTCGGCCACTCGATCCCGGTCTTCTGGTTCGGGATCGTCGGCCTGGTCATCTTCTATGCCGGGCTGAACTGGGTTGGCGGCCCCGGCCGTGTCGATGTCTTCTACGAGGGCATGGTCGCGCCGCAGACCGGGCTGCTGCTCGTCGACAGCCTGCTGCAGGGAGAGACGGAAATCTTCTGGAATGCGCTTGGGCATATCATCCTGCCTGCCGTGATCCTCGCCTATGCCGCCATGGCCTATATCACCCGCATGACCCGCAGCTTCACGCTGGAGCAATTGAGCCAGGATTACGTGATTGCCGCGCGGGCAAAGGGTGTCGGCCCGGCCCGCACCGTCATCGGTCACGTTCTGCCGAATATCGCCGTGCAGCTCATCACCATCCTGGCGATCTCCTACGGCGGGTTGCTGGAAGGTGCCGTCGTGACGGAGATCGTCTTTTCCTGGCCGGGTATCGGCCAATATATGACGAACGCGCTGATGATCGGCGACATGAACGCCGTCGTCGCCGCCACCATCATCATCGGTTTCATCTTCATGTTCCTCAATTTCCTGGCGGATATCGCCTATGCGATATTCGATCCGCGGACGCGGGAGGCCGCGCAATGAGCGATGTAATCCAGACCGACCTCGCTGTACGCCCGCCGAGCCTGCCTGCCCGGATTGGCGCCTCGACCATGCGGATCGTCTCACGGCTGGGGCAGGAGCCGCTCGGCATGGCCGGCTTCGTCATTCTGGCGATCCTCTGCGCCGTTGCGATCCTTGCGCCTTTGCTTGCGCCCTATGATCCGAACATCCAGGTCCTGTCCGATGCGCTGCAGCCGCCGAGTGCCGCGCATTGGGCGGGCACCGACGAGTTCGGCCGGGATATTCTGAGCCGCCTGATCTACGGAACGCGGATCACCGTCCAGACCGTGCTCTCGATTTCTCTCATCGTCGGCCCGATCGGTCTTTTGATCGGCGTCGTCGCCGGCTTCTTCGGAGGCCGGACGGACGCACTGCTGATGCGGGCAACGGATATCGTCCTGTCCTTTCCCTCGCTGATCCTGGCGCTGGCATTTGCCGCCG
Source organism: Hyphomicrobiales bacterium (assembly GCA_900471515.1). Lineage (GTDB taxonomy): Bacteria > Pseudomonadota > Alphaproteobacteria > Rhizobiales > Rhizobiaceae > Rhizobium. Next base: position 27,982 of record UCFC01000062.1, read on the forward strand.
CGCTCGGGGCCGGCCTGACGACGGCGATCATCGCCATTTCGCTCACGGCATGGCCGCCCATCGCGCGCCTCGCGCGCGCCGAGGCGCTGGTCGTCCGCAATGCCGACTATGTGGCCGCGGCCCGCCTCTATGGCGCCTCGCCCCTGCGCATCCTGTTCGTCTATATCGCCCCCATGTGCATTCCTTCGGTGATCGTGCGCCTGACCCTGAACATGGCAGGCATCATCCTGACGGCCGCCTCGCTGGGCTTCCTGGGATTGGGCGCGCAACCGCCGGCGCCCGAATGGGGCGCGATGATATCGAGCGGGCGCAAGTTCATGCTTGATTATTGGTGGGTTGCCGTGATGCCGGGTGTTGCCATTCTCGTCACCAGCCTTGCCTTCAACGTCGCGGGCGACGCGCTTCGCGACATTCTGGATCCCCGTCATGCCAGGTCCTGATATGAAGCCAGTCCTCTGCGTCGAAGACCTCAATGTGACCTTCGGCAAGAATGCCGTGCCGGCCGTCTCCCATGTCAGCTTCGAGATCGGGCGCGAGCGCGTCGGCATCGTCGGCGAGTCCGGCTCGGGAAAATCGACGACCGGTCGGGCAATCATGCGTCTTCTGTCGGCAGGCGCCACCGTCTCGGCAAAGCGCCTCGACCTCGACGGCAGTCCGCTTCTGTCGCTGTCCGAGAGGCAGATGGGAAAGATGCGCGGCAAGGATATTGCGCTCATCATGCAAGACCCCCGCTATTCGCTCAATCCGGTGCTGACAGTCGGCAAACAGGTCGCCGAAGCGGCCCGCCTGCATCTCAGCCTGCGCGGCGCGGCGGCCAGTGCAGCGGCCAAAACGATGCTCGAACGGGTCCGCATCCGCGACGCCGAGCGCGTGATGGCACAATATCCGCATCAGATATCCGGCGGCATGGGCCAGCGCGTCATGATTGCGATGATGCTGCTTGCCAAGCCGAAGCTCGTCATCGCCGACGAGCCGACCTCGGCGCTCGATGTCAGCGTGCGCAAGGACGTGCTGACGCTCTTGGACGAACTCGTCCGGGAGAACGATTCCGGCCTGCTGCTGATCAGTCACGATATCCGGATGGTCTCCGCCTTCTGCGAGCGGATCATCGTCATGTATGCGGGGCGTATCGTCGAGACGCTGACGCGGCTGGAGGATGCGAGCCATCCCTATACGAAGGGGCTGATCGCCGCGATGCCCGATCCGCGCCATCCCGTCCGGCGGCTTGCGGTTCTCGACCGCTCGAAGATCGACCTGGAGAGAGCATGATGATCGACGTCCGCGACCTCAACGTCACATTCACGTCCGGCAAACAGCAGAACCATGTCGTCAGGGACATCGGCTTCAGCGTCGCGCGCGGGGAAACGCTGGGTATTGTCGGCGAGTCGGGCTGCGGCAAGTCCACCGTCCTGCGATGCCTGTCAGGCATGGAAAAGGGATGGTCGGGGGAGATTTCCCTCGCCGGCCGCAGCGTTGGCAAGTCCCGCAGCCTCGACGACCTCAAATGTGCGCAGATGGTCTTCCAGGACCCTTACGGATCGCTGCATCCGCGCCACCGGATCGGCACTGCCCTTGCCGAGCCCTTGCGGGCGATGGGCAGGCAGGAAATCTGGCAGACCGTCGAACGCTCCCTGCGCCAGGTCGGCCTGCCGGCCGCATTTGCGAACCGGTTCCCGCACGAACTTTCCGGCGGCCAGCGCCAGCGCGTCGCGATCGCACGGGCGCTGATCCCCTCGCCGCCGATCCTGCTTCTCGACGAGCCGACTTCGGCGCTCGACGTGTCGATCCAGGCGGAAATCCTGAACCTGCTCGCGGACCAGCGCGAGGAGATGGGGCTGACCTATGTGCTTGTCAGCCATGATCTCGCGGTGATCGCCCATATGTGCGATCGCGTGCTGATCATGAAGGATGGCCGGTTCATCGACGAACTCTCGAAGCAGGATCTGCAGGACGGGAAAACGCATGACGAATATGCGCGCGAGCTGTTCGAAGCGACCTTCATCTGAACCGGCGGCTGGCGCTGCTGGGCATGCCGCCTCACGATGACAGGCCATGATTGCTCGCACCGCTTTACGCAACGAACATCCCTATGGGTCATCGATCGGGCGCCTGATCTCGCTGTAGCTACCGGCCGGCGCGATGACGCCGGTATCAACGATGTCCCCGGCTTCGGCCCGATCATGCCATGACGCTGTTCGACGAAAGGGAACGGTGCTTTCACTCCTGCGAGGCAATTCCTGCGGGATGATCCGCACCCAACCTCTTGCAGGACAAGGGCTTCATCATCTATCTAACGAATGTTCTCAGGGCGGGGTGCAATTCCCCACCGGCGGTATCGAGGCAACTCGGAGCCCGCGAGCGCCTTCGCGAAAAGCGAAGGGTCAGCAGATCCGGTGAGATGCCGGAGCCGACGGTCACAGTCCGGATGGAAGAGAGCAACGCAGAGGGCGCCGCGCGGCACGCGGCGTTTCGCATGCTTGTTCGCCCAAGGGAAAATGGTGGCTTTCTACAGCCATGAATGCCGCTCACGCGGCTAACCCTTGAAAGGCAGAGAAGATGGCAATTTCCAAAATCGAAGACGCAATCGCCGCGATTGCGCGAGGCGAGATCGTGGTCGTCGTCGACGATCGCGACCGCGAAAACGAGGGCGACCTCGTCATCGCATCCGAGGCGATCACTCCGCAGGCGATCGCCTTCATGATGAATTATGCCCGTGGCCTCATCTGTGTGGCCATGGAAGGCGAGCGGCTGGACGAATTGCAGATCCCGCAGATGGTGCCCAACAATACCGAACTGTTGCGAACAGCCTTCACCGTGTCGGTTGATTATATTCCCGAAACGACGACCGGTATTTCCGCGGCCGACCGCGCCGCGACGGTTCGTGCGCTCGTCGGCGAAAATTCCCGCCCCGAGGATTTTGCGCGACCGGGCCATATTTTTCCGCTGCGCGCGCATCCGAACGGCGTGCTTTCCCGCCCCGGCCATACCGAGGCGGCCGTCGATCTCGCACGGCTTGCCGGTCTGTCGCCGTCGGGCGTCATCTGCGAAGTCGCCAATGATGACGGCACGATGGCGCGCCTGCCCGAACTCGAGCAGTTTGCCGAACGGCACGGCCTCCACCTGATCACGATCGAGGATCTCATTGCCTATCGCGGCCCGGGCGTACCCGTTAAGGCTGCCTAAGTCGCCTGGAACATAGGCGCGAAGAAGGCCCGGTTGCGCGGGCCTTCCATATTGCCGCCGTCAGACGACGAGTGCCAGTGCCGGCCCCTGATCGTCGGCCCTGTTTTCCTGGGCGCTGCCCTCCGGGTTATCGGAGGCCAGCAGATTGAGCTCCCGGCGTTCTTTCTCCGACACGATCGCGAGATCGATGACCTTCTGCAGGTTGGCGGCATGGCGGAAGGTGGGGTCGTCCTGCTTGCCGGT
>UCFC01000061.1 GCA_900471515.1 Hyphomicrobiales bacterium
GAGGCGACGCGCGACTATGTACTGAAGGTGGAGGGCAAGGCGGGCGAGGCGCCGTTGCTCAACGTCTTCGGCGGCAAGCTCACCACCTACCGGCGGCTGTCGGAACATGCGCTGGAGAAGATCGGCGAGGCGATCGGTGCCAAGGGCGGGCCGTGGACGGCGGGCAGCCATCTGCCGGGCGGCGACTTTCCGGTTGAGGGCTACGAGGCGGAAGTGACGAAACTCAAGGCGCGCTATCCGTTCCTGGCCGATGCCCATGCGCGCCGGCTCGTCCGCCGCTACGGCACCAAAGCATCCGTCATTCTCGGCGATGCCCGCAAGACGGACGACCTTGGCCGGCTGTTCGGCTCCGATCTCTACGAGGCCGAGGTGCGCTATCTCATCGACAACGAATGGGCCGTCTGCGCTGACGATGTGCTCTGGCGGCGCAGCAAGAAAGGGCTCTATCTCTCGGGCGCGGAAGCGGCGGCGCTGGATGAATATATGGCCGCAGCGCCGATCCGCATGGCGGGATGATGCTCCGAAACAGGGCGGTGCCTCGCGCCCATATGCAGTATTCGTAAAGTGTGTTGGCAGCAGGCAGCGGCCGGAACGTAAATATTCGATGAAAATATTGCCTCATCAAAGCAAAAGCGCTTCCCGTTGCGCGCTATTCACTCTAACATCATGGAACCGGTCGGTTCGCTGCAGGCGTTCCGGCCCTTGAAGGTGAGAACCGTAATGGACGGGTCAACCGGGGAAGTGAAAGCGAACAGATTATGTCTGCTCGGCAGGCCGCGATTGCTGGCCGCCGGGACCGAACTGCCCTTGCCCGAAAAGTCCTATTTCCTGCTGGCAATGTTAGCGCTGTCGTCGGAACCGCTGGTCGACCGCGAAACCATCCGATGCCAGCTCTGGCAATCCGAGCTTCCCGAAAAACGGGCCGGCAGCCTGCGCCAGCTTCTGTCGCGCATCGAACAGAGCATTCCCGAAGGCCTGCCGCCCTTGCTGGTCGCCACGCGTACCCATCTCGGCCTTGCGCCCGGCTGGGAGATCGACCTCGATATGCTCAAGCAGAAGGATGTGCTGGGGCCTGAGCAAAGCGTCGCCCTGCTCGGCGAACTGCTTGAAAGCGTCAAGTCTCCGACGCAGGGCGCCGAGGACTGGCTGACATTCGAGCGCCAGCGCATCAACGAAGCGCGCTCGGCGCATCTTGTCCGTCTGCTGGAAAGTGAAGACCAGCGGCCGGACGAAGACCAGATCGCCTTCGCCAGACGCCTGATCGAGCTCGACCCCGCCAACGAGATCGCCTGCCGGGCGCTGATGCGCGCCCATGCCCGCATGAACGACCTGCCGGCGGCGCGTCAGGCCTATCTGAAATGCCGCAGCCAGCTCAAGGACGATTTCGACATCGAGCCGGACGAGGCCACCACCGCCCTTGCCCGCGAACTCGGCATCCTGGCTGCCGCGCAGCCGGCGGCGGACCGCCTTCGCCCCGCTTCGGAACTGCTGATCGATCCGGCCGGCCAGCCGCGCATCGTCATCCTGCCGCCCGAAAGCATCTTCACCGATCCGCTGATGGAGCGGGTGGGCCGTGCGCTGCTCGAAGATGTCACGATCGGCCTCAGCCAGCAGCGCGGCTTCAAGGTGATTGCCGCCCATACGAGCCTGGAAATGCTGAGCCGCGCGCTCGACCCGACGCGCCCGACCATCGGCCCGCTCGACCTGTCCTTCGATTATGCCGTCTATGTGACGATCCAGGGCCGCGACGAGGATGTCTATGCCACCTGCCGGCTGACGCGCACGGCGACGTCGGAAGTGCTCTGGGCGGTCGAAATTCCCTTTGCGATGCAGAAGATCAGCGAAGCCTTCAGCCAGCTGACCCGGCGCATCGTCATGACGCTTGCCGATACGATCGAGCGCTACGAGCTGGCCATGCCGCTCGGCGACGTGCCGGCTTCCGCCTATCGCCTCTATCTGGAGGGCAAGCGGCTGATTTCACAGACCGACCTGCAGCACCTGCGCCAGGCGCGCAAATGGTTCAAGTCGTCGCTCAGCCGTTACGAGCATTTCTCGCCCGCCCATGCCGGCATGTCGCGCGCGCTCGGCATGGAATGGCTGATCCGCGGCATGCACGACCGGGAACTGCTCGACGAAGCCTATAGCGCCGCAAGGATGGCGCGCCAGACCGACCCGAACAGCGGCCGGGCCTATCGCGAGCTTGGCTTCGTGGCGCTTTATCGCCGCCGCTTCGACGAAAGCCTCGATTCCTTCCAGCAGGCCCAGGATCTCAATCCCAACGATGCCGACATCCTGGCCGATTTCGCCGACGCGCTTTCCCATGACGGCGATTTCGACCGGGCACTCGAACTCAGCCGCGCTGCCTTCAAGCTCAATCCGCTGCCGCCGGACTATTATTACTGGAACCTCGGCGGCATCCACTTCATGCGCGAAGAATATGAAAAGGCGATCGATGCCCTGGAGCCGGTAAAGTCGAAACAGGCGACCGCACGCCTGCTTGCGGCTGCCCATGCCATGGCCGGCGACACCGCGAAAGCCAGGAGCTACGCGCGCGTGGTGCTGGAAAACTTCCCCGATTTCCGCAGCGAAGAGATCCGTCACTTCGTTCCCGATCGCGACCCGGCCTTCACCGAACCCTTGATAAGGGGCCTGCAACTGGCCGGTCTTCCCTGATAGAAAGCCTTTTAACGAAGCCTGTAACGCTTAAATGACGCAGGTAATGCTCTTTTCGAATGGTTAACGGCGACCAGCCGCCCAACCTATTGGAGAGAGACCATGAAGACCGTTGAAACTAGCGCCGCAACCCAGGCCCCCGCACTCCGCTTCTCCGCCGCCGCCAAGGCAGCCATGAAGCAGGACGAACTCAACGTTTCGGCAAACGGCCTTGAAAGCCTGACGCATGCGCTGAGGTTCCGCTAAGGGCCCGATCGGCATGCCCGCTTTGGCCGACCTTGAAACGCTTGCCGCTGACCTCAGCAGATCATCGGCAGGCGTCAACAGCTATCACGACCGGTCGATGACGCCGGCGCAGACCCTTGCGGCCATCAAGCCGCACCTGCGCGATTTCGGCATCACCCGCGTGGGGCTGCTGACCGGGCTCGACGTGCTGAACATTCCGGTTGCCTTCGCCACGCGGCCGAACAGCCATACGCTGTCGGTCTTCCAGGGCAAGGGCATCGACAAGGAAGCAGCGATGACCTCGGCGGCCATGGAAGCGATCGAAACCCGCGTCGCCGAAATCGCTCCTGCCGATCTGACGCTTGCGAGTGTCGCGACCATGAAAGCCGAGCGGGCCGCCATGATCGACCTCGACAGCGTGGCGCGCTGCGCGCCCGACGAGATCGGCGAGGATCAGATCCCCTGGTGCTCCGGCGTCGACCTCCTCTCGGGCAGCACCACGTTCGTGCCCTGGTGGCTGGTCGGCCTCGACCATCGCGGCGAACGCCCGCCGGGTTTCGAACAATCGAGCGACGGCCTTGCGTCGGGCAATACGCCGGCCGAGGCCGTGCTGCACGGGCTCTGCGAACTCGTCGAGCGCGATGCCTGGGCGCTGACCCAGCTCAAATCTCCCGAACAGCTCAAGCAGAACCGCATCGATCCGCTCGCCTTCGGTGACGCCGTGATCGACGTCATGGTCGATCGCATTCGTCAGGCCGGCATGCGCCTGCTCCTGATCGACATGACCACCGATATCGCTGTGCCGGCTTTCCTCGCCATCATCATTCCCGGCAACCTTTCGGACCGCGTCGATGCACGCTGGGCGCAGGTCTGCGGCGGTTGCGGCTGCCATCCCGATCCCGTCCGTGCCGCCCTTCGCGCCATCACCGAGGCCGCCCAGAGCCGGTTGACGGCGATCGCCGGCAGCCGCGACGATTTCTCGCCGAAGATCTACCAGCGGATCGACCGCAGCGCCGGCATGCGCCAGGTCGTCGATCTCTGCAACGACGACGCGGCGCTGAAACCCTTCCCCATGCGCCCGCAGCGCCCGGCAACGATCCAGGATACGATCCGCCACATAGCCGGCCGGCTGAGGGCGGCGGGCATCGGCCAGATCGTCGCCGTGCCGCTGCCGCATCCGGCGCTTCCGGTTTGCGTCGTGCGCATGATCGTGCCGGGCCTGGAGGTCGATATCAGCGGCCAGTACATCCAGCTCGGCCTGCGCGCCGTCAATGTCATCCGGGAGGCCGCGGCATGAAGATCCTCTTCGTCGGCCCGAGCCTTGCAAGCGAGATCACTGCAGCGCGCAAAGAGCATCCCGATATCGACTTCCGCCCGCCTGCCGCTTGCGGCGACATCCTCAAGGCCGTCCATGAAGGGGCGACCGCGATCGGTCTGGTCGACGGTTATTTCGGCGATCTGCCATCCGTCTGGCACAAGGAAATCCTCTTTGCGCTGGAGAAGGGTGTGGCCGTTGCCGGCGGCGCCAGCATGGGGGCGCTGCGCGCTGCCGAATGCGCCGCCTTCGGCATGGTCGGCATCGGCTCGATCTTCGACGATTACGAATCCGGCGACCTGATGGACGACGAGGCTGTCGCCCTCGTCCATGCGCCGCAGGAACTCGGCTGGCTGCCGCTTTCGGTCCCCTGGGTCGATTTCGAGCCGACGATCGAGGGCCTGCATGCGAGAGGCGAGATTACCGTCAGCGAACGCAAGAAGCTGCTGCTGGCCGGCCGCTTCCTGCATTTTTCCGAACGGACCTATGCCAGGGTGGTCGAAGAGTCGCACTTTGCCCGCAAGCTGCGGCGCGAGCAGATCCTGGCCGCCATCCGGGCCAATCGCGTCGAACGCAAACGTGGCGACGCAAGGCTCGTGCTGGAATGGCTGCAAAAGGGAGAATTCGCGTCAACGAAGCGTGACTGGCGCTTTGCGGCGACCTCGCATTTCGAGCTGCTGCAGGCCGAAGTCACGCAGCAGATGCAGCCTGTAACGCTCGAATAACGGTTCCAGGCCCAATGTGCCTTGGGTGGGGGAAATGACTGTTGTCGAGGGCGGAAACAATGTTCGAAACAAGGGACGAAGGTGCAGGCAGAGAATACGCAAGACTCTTCCGGCTGCTGTCGGCAGCCAGGGACGAGGCTGAAAAACTTCAGCTGCGCAGTCTCATGCACCTGACAAACATGGCGCTGCTGCAGGTCGTCATCGATTGGGACGGCATCGATCCGGACAGGGAACTCGATGCGAACCTCGAAAAACTCGTCGGCAGCAAAGCCAAGATCGCAATGAAGGACGCTGGCGAGAATCTGATCGTGATCGATCGCCATTAGCCCTGGTGCAGGGTGCGCTGAGCGCCAGAAAATCAGGCCGGCGTGCTATTCCGCGGCGTCGGCTTCCATCTGCTCGGTATTGGCGATCGCCTGGACGAGCTTGAGGATTTTCTTGCGGAGCTGCTCGTTCTTGATCGAGAAGAAGGCAGCGTTGAGCTGTACGCCCTCACGCGAAATGACGAATTCTTCGCTCGGAGCGGGATTATCGTTCGCATTGGCGGCAGGCGCCGTCAGGTCGTCGAAGAAGGTCCTGACATCGACGTTCAGCGCGCCGGCGATTTCGACGAGCATGCTGGCAGAAACGCGGTTGGAGCCCTTTTCGTATTTCTGGATCTGCTGGAAGGTCACGCCAACACGATCGCCCAGTTCCGTCTGAGAAACCTTTCTCAGCAGTCGCTGTATGCGGATCGTCTTGCCGACGTGAACGTCCACGGAATGCGGTTCTTCTTTCATCTGATATTCCCTCCTGCGAAAACCGGGCCGACAACTTACACGCCCGGCAACAACAACTTTTAGCCGAGTTGGTTCAACCTAGCAATTGTTTGGATGTAGTTTAGCCTGGGCAAAACATCGCGCCATCCGAGAGCCCCTGCGGATTGCACGTCGCGACAGATCGCTTCAGACGGGAATCCGCCAGAATTGAACGCGAAAGGGGCGAGCCCCAGTGAGGTTCAGAGCTTCCACAAACGCTGGGCGTTGGCGAAAAGCAGCCGCGAACGCTCCGTTTCCGCCGTGCCCGACAGCACTGCCTGGGTGGCCGCAACCCAGGTGGAAAGGCCGTTTGCCAGCGTGCAGACAGGCCAGTCGCTGCCCCAGACCACGCGATCCCAGCCGAAACTCGATATGACGTGCTCGATATAGGGCCGCAGGTTTTCCGCCGTCCAGCTTGCCGGATCGGCATTGGTGACGATGCCGGAAATCTTGCCGACGACATTCGGCCGGCGGGCGATTTCGGCAATGCCGCGGCTCCAGGGCTCGAATGCATTCGACCTGATATCCGGGTTGCCGCAATGATCGAGCACGAACTGCACATCGGGGGCGGCATCGGCGAGCGCGAGGACCTTGCCGACCTGATGCGGCAGCGTGCAGAGATCGAAGGTCAGTCCGGTGCCGGAAAGCCTTCTGACATTCTCGCGGAAAAGCGCGCCTTCCGAAACGTCGTCCGGCACCACATGCAGAACGCGCCGGAAGCCCTTGACGAAGGGATCGGCCTTCTGACGCTCCAGATAGGCGGCAAATCCGGCTTCCTCCGGCCGGCAGGCGACGATGGCGCCAGCCACCAGATCGCCGAGGCGGCCGACATAATCGGTCTCGGCCTGCATGATGACCGGATCGACATCCACCTCCATGTGCAGCGCCTTGGCAATGCCGCAGCGTCTGGCTTCGGCCGCATAGGTCCCGTAAAGAAAATCGCGGTCGAGATCGGGCACATTGGCAAGCCACGGATAGCTCAGCGCCGACCGGTCGATGACGTGCAGATGGGTATCGATGAACACGCTCTTCTCCTCCAAAGAGTGGTTGGCAGCAACCTATCCTTGGTGAATGGATTGTTCAAATAAAAATTCCGCTCGCTCTAACCCCGCACGGCGATCGTGGCGCCGGCGAGCGCGGAAAGCTCGGCCGCCGTTTTCTGCACCATGGCGATCGCCTGGGTAATGTCGGGCGCTGCCGGCGCGTTGACCAGCGCGATATAGGGGCAGGTCAGCGCCGCAATGCCGCGCCCGTCCGGCCCCAGGACCGGTGCCGACAGATTGTAGACGCCGGCCGTCTGGGCGCTTGCCATCATCTCGTAGCCGCGCTCGCGGATCTGGTTCAGCCGCTCGTAGAATTCCGGGCCGAGATCGGCGTCTTCGCGGCTGCGCACGTGTTCGGAAATCATCATCTCGCGCTCTTCGTCGCTGCGGAAGGCAAGCAGCACATGGCCGGAGCCGGTGTCGAAGAGGCTGATGTGGGAGCCGACGCGGATCGAGAGGCCCCAATAATCGGGCGCCTCCTGCTGGGCGATGACGACGGCGGAACCCCGGTCGAAGACGGCAAGATGGTTTGCCTGGCGGGAGCGCTGGGCAAGATCGCGCATCAGCGGCGTGGCATAGGAGGCAAGCCGGCGCACCGGCGCATGCAGTTGCGCCAGCCCGAAGAGCTTCAGCGTCAGGCAATAGCGGTCGCCGTCGAGCCGCGTGACGTAACCGCGCTTTACCAGCCGGTCGAGCATGCGGTAAAATTCGTTCGGGCTGCGCTCCAGCCGCTTGGCGATTTCCGCCTGCGTCAGACCGCTGTCGACGCCTGCCAGAAGTTCGAGAATGTCGAGACCCTTGTCGAGCGCCGGAGCGCGATAGCGATCTGCCTCTTCGGTCTCCATTTTTCTCTCCTGTGAATATCACTCTGCATATACGCAGACAGGGCAGCGGAAAAGAAAAAGTTCGCTTGACCGTGGAGCCATCGTCTGTTTGTCTATAAACAGACAAATCAAGCGTGAGGAGATGTCCGGCGTGCTTCTGGCGCCGGACGCCGCAATTCCCGGAAAGTCCCGCTTCGGCGAGACAGGAGACAAGGGGAGAGGGAGGATGCCATGCAGCGCATGGATATCGAAACCGACGGCCCGGCGCGGCCTCGCCGGAGAGGGCGTTCGACCGGGCGCGGCCTTCACGACCGATCCTTTTGAGACAGGTTCCAGCATCACCGCCAGCGCGCGAAAATCCCCGAAGAGGCCATGACATGACAAGCAATCTTTCCGGCAAGACCGTTCTCATCACCGCAGCCGGTCAGGGCATCGGCCGCGCCACGGCACTCGCCTTCGCCGCTGCCGGCGCCAGGGTGCACGCCACCGATATCAATAGGGATGCACTGGCAGCCCTGGCCGCCGGGAGCGGGATCGCCACTCACAAGCTGAACGTGCTCGACGAGGATGCGGTCAAGACGCTGGTGGCCGAGATCGGCGCCGTCGACATTCTCTTCAACTGCGCCGGCGTCGTCCATAACGGTTCGGTGCTGGAGATGCAGGATGCCGACCTGGAATTTGCCTTCGATCTCAACGTCAAGGCGATGATCCGCACCATCCGCGCGGTGCTGCCCGGCATGCTGGAGCGCAAGGATGGCGCAATCATCAACATGTCGTCGGTCGCCTCGAGCATCAAGGGCGTGCCGAACCGCTTCGCCTATGGCGTGACCAAGGCAGCCGTGATCGGGCTGACCAAGTCGGTCGCTGCCGATTACGTCGCGCAGGGCGTGCGCTGCAACTGCATCTGCCCCGGCACGGTGGAAAGCCCCTCGCTGCAGGAGCGCATGCGCGCCCAGGGCGATTACGAGACGGCGCGCGCCGCCTTCATCGCCCGCCAGCCGTTAGGCCGCCTCGGCACGCCGGAAGAGATCGCCGATCTTGCCGTCTATCTCGCCGGCGCGACCTACACGACCGGCCAGGCCTATGCCATCGACGGCGGATGGACGATCTGAACCATTCCCCGGCCGGCTCCGCACGAGCGGATGCCGGCCGCCCAACGGCCCCGGCCAGACGGGAGAGACACCATGACCCGCATTACCGACCTCCGCGTCTTCGATCTGCGCTTTCCGACCTCGCAAAGCCTCGACGGCTCCGATGCGATGAACCCCGATCCCGATTATTCCGCCGCCTATGTGATCCTTGAGACCGACAGGAAGGATCTCGCAGGCCACGGCCTGACCTTCACCATCGGCCGCGGCAACGACATCTGCTGCGCCGCGATCGAGGCCATGCGGCATCTGGTCGTCGGCACCGAGCTTTCGGACGTGCTCGCCCATCCCGGCAGATACTGGCGACACCTGACCAGCGACAGCCAGCTTCGATGGATCGGGCCTGAAAAGGGCGCGATCCATCTGGCGACCGGCGCTATCGTCAACGCCGTCTGGGATCTGCTTGCCAAGGAGGCCGGCAAGCCGGTCTGGCGCCTCGTTGCGGACATGCCGGCAGAAGAAATCGCCGGCATCGTCGATTACCGCTACCTCACCGACGTCCTGACCCGCGACGAGGCGATCGCCATCCTCAGGCGAGCCGAAACCGGCAAGGCCGAGCGCATCGCCACGCTCGAGAAGGAAGGTTATGCCTGCTACACGACCTCGGCCGGATGGCTGGGATACGAGGACGAGAAGCTGCGCCGGCTCTGCCGGGAAGCGATCGATGCCGGCTTCAACCACATCAAGATGAAGGTCGGGCGCGACCTTGAGGACGATATCCGCCGCCTCCGGATCGCCCGCGAGGTGATCGGCCCGGACCGCTATCTGATGATCGACGCCAACCAGGTGTGGGAGGTCGGCCAGGCGATCGACTGGGTCAAGCAGCTCGCCTTCGCCAAGCCCTTCTTCATCGAGGAACCGACAAGCCCCGACGACGTTGCCGGCCACCGCAAGATCCGCCAGGGCATCGCGCCGGTGAAGGTCGCCACCGGCGAGATGTGCCAGAACCGCATCATGTTCAAGCAGTTCATCGCCGAAGGCGCGATCGATATCGTGCAGATCGATTCCTGCCGCATGGGCGGACTGAACGAGGTGCTGGCCGTGCTGCTGGTGGCGGCGAAATTCGGCCTGCCCGTCTGGCCCCATGCCGGCGGCGTCGGGCTCTGCGAATATGTGCAGCACCTGTCGATGATCGATTATGTGGCGGTATCAGGCACGAAGGACGGCCGTGTCATCGAATATGTCGACCATCTGCATGAACATTTCCTCGACCCCTGCACCATCAGGGGCGCCGCCTATATGCCGCCGACACGCCCCGGCTTCTCGATCGAGATGAAACCGGCCTCGATTGCCGGCTACACATTCCGCGGCTAGGGCAGGCAGCATCGTGGCTTCCCCCTGTCTGCTGGGGATAGAAACATGCCAGCCATTGCGAAAGCACGCCGGATCTTTTATAAAGATCGTCCAGGGAGACGGGCTCGCAGGAGCGGTTTCCGCGAGCCTCGGACAGCCTGTTTCGCGCTTTTCTAACTCGCTGTTTTTTCTGACATCTTTCATCGAAACGGAATCAATTTCGCGGATTGATTCCGCCACAGCCTGTTCGATTTTGATACGACCGGTCCCGGAACAAGGCGTTGCCCGGATCTTTGCGCCTGCTGCCCTCCCGCACAGAAGCAGCGCCTCACCGGTCCTGCCTCCCGGACGCGGGAGGCAGGCGTGTTCGTGCAACCTCGTCACGGCCGACGGGATCGCGGGAGCGGGCCTCCCGGTCCGCTGTGTCGCCAGATCCTTTGCCGGCAAAGATTAGGAATCGGTAATAGCTGATTCTTCTCAATGGGATGCGCGAGGTGTCGTCTGCGGGATCAAAAGGCCGGCTCCGCCATGCCGGGCGCAAAAAATGATGTGAGGATGGCACAGCTTTGCAAAGGGAATCGGATTTCTGTTAACTGATGGAGATATCAGAGGAAATTGTAATCCCCTTGTCGTAAACTCGTGATCTCCGGCGCCCCCGCTAAGGCCTTGTTTCATCGGAATACCTTGCCAGAATCGCTGCGATCGGTAATCGTCACGCTTAAAAAGCCGTTTCTGGCGTTTTTCCGTGATGAAAGATTAGAGCGTGAGCAAGCCACAAAGGACTTCTCGGACCCTTCAGCGTAGCGTCGATGAGACGATCGGCGCCCATGCGTCGACGATCAGCTCGCAGCTGCAGGCGATCAGCGAAGCCCTGTTTCCGCCGACCGCCAGCAAGACGCTGCGCCGGTTCACCTCCGGCGAGGCGGCCAAGCTGATCGGCGTGTCGGATTCGACCCTGCGAAAGATGACGCTTGCCGGCGAAGGCCCGCAGCCCGATGTCGCCAGCAACGGCCGGCGTCTCTATTCCCTGCGCCAGCTCAACGAACTGCGTGTTCTGCTTGCGGCCTCGGCCCGCGGGCGTGAGGCCCATGATTTCCTGCCGCGCCGCAGGGAGAACGAACATCTCCAGGTCATCGCCGTCACCAACTTCAAGGGCGGATCGGGCAAGACCACGACCTCGGTGCATCTTGCGCAATATCTTGCGCTGCAGGGCTACCGCGTGCTCGCCCTTGACCTTGATCCGCAAGCCAGCATGTCCGCCATGCTCGGCGTCATGCCGGAAACCGATGTCCGCTCCAACGAGACGCTCTATGCGGCGATCCGCTACGACGACGAGCGGCGCCCGCTCTCCGACGTGGTGCGCAATACCTATTTCGACGGCCTGGATCTCATCCCCGGCAATCTCGAACTCATGGAGTTCGAGCATACGACGCCGCGCGCGCTGATGCGCGGCTCCAGGGATGGCGAGGGCGTCTTCTTCATGCGCGTCGCCAAGGCGCTGGACGATGTCGCCGAAAACTACGATGTCGTCGTGCTCGATTGCCCACCGCAGCTCGGATACCTGACGCTGAGCGGCCTCTGCGCGGCGACCTCGATGATCGTCACCGTGCATCCGCAGATGCTGGACGTGGCCTCGATGAGCCAGTTCCTGCTGATGACGCACGACCTTCTCTCGGTCGTGCGCGAAGCCGGCGGCGAACTCAACTACGATTTCATCCGCTACCTGCTGACCCGCTACGAACCGCAGGACGCGCCGCAGACGAAGGTCGCAGCCCTCCTGCGCAACCTGTTCGACGATCACGTCATGATCAACGCCATGGTGAAATCGGCAGCCGTCTCCGATGCGGGCCTCACCAAGCAGACGCTCTATGAGATCGGCCGCGAGAACCTGACACGCTCGACCTATGACCGGGCGATGGAAGCTCTCGATGCCGTCAACGGCGAGGTCGAGGCGCTGATCCGCCAGGCATGGGGGCGCACATGACGTTCCCTTCAATCCGCACCGATCTGCCGGCTTTCGGCGAAACTGCCGCCACTCTGTTGGGAGCTCCCAACGGAGGCCGTTGCCGTGAACGCATCCGGCAAGAGCCCCTCCATCTGGCGGCCATCCGCAAACGCGTTGGGAGCTCCCAACTGCGCCCGTCCGGCTTGCCCGCATCTGACCGGAAAGGAGAGAATTGATGAGCCGACGCGATACTCTCAATTCGATCTTCATGCGCAAGGCGGATGCGCCGCTGCCTTCGGCCGGCGTCGAGAAAAACCCGGAGCGAGTGCGCACCGGAGCGGTCTCGGCCATGGGCGCGTCGCTGCAGGAAATGACGGAGGCGGCTCGCGCCGCCGGCCGCCTGCAGGCGCAGATTTCCTCCGGTTTCTCGGTTCTGGAAATCGAGTCGTCGGATATTTCCAATTCCTCGATCAGCGACCGCATCCCGATCGAGCGCGACGCCGATTTCGATGCGCTGGTGACGAGCATTTCCGAACATGGGCAGAAGGTGCCGATCCTGGTACGTCCCGATCCTGAAAAGGACGGGCATTACCAGATCGCCTATGGCCGTCGCCGTCTGCGCGCCGCGGCAAAGCTCGGGCTCAAGGTCAAGGCGATCGTACAGAATCTCAGCGACGACGAACTGGTCATCGCCCAGGGCAAGGAAAATCTCGACCGGCAGGATCTTTCCTTCATCGAGAAGGCGCTGTTTGCCCATCGCCTGGAAGAGGCGGGTTACGCGCGCGATGTCATCATGGCGGCGCTCTCCACCGACAAGGCCGATCTCAGCCGCTACATCTCGGTTGCCCGTGGCGTGCCGCAGACCGTGATCCTCGCCATCGGCCCGGCACCGAAAGCCGGCCGTGCCCGGTGGCTGGCGCTCGTCGATGCCGTTTCTTCCGCGCCGAAGAAGGTGGAGGCGATCATCGAGGACGAAGGCTTCGCCGATCTCGACAGCGATCAGCGGCTGCAACGCATATTGTCGAAAATGGCCGCCCGTGACGCGAAAAAGGCGGCGGGCGAAACCTGGAAGACACGGCAAGGACAGAGGGCGGCACAGATCGAGCGCTCCGGCACCAAGACGCGCATCACGTTCGACGAGCGTATGGTGCCTGACTTTGCCGACTATCTCACGACCCGGCTGGATGAACTCTTCGAGGAGTTCGGCGCCGTCCGGTCACAACGATAACTGTTGGCAGGTTAGGCCTGCTGACGAGGATTTGACTGTTAGGAAAAGGAGCCAATAGGCAAAGAAAAAGGCCCCCGAACAAAACATCCGGAAGCCCTCTTCTCTCGTTTAGCACCCAGAGAATCGCACTTCCCGGAATCACTGTCAAGGTTTTTGAACGCCGTTTTGGCGGGCGCTGATGATTTGCCTTTGTATAAGGTGAACCACGATGGATACGGGACTCGTAACGACGCCTTTCGGGCGGCGGCCGATGTCGCTTGCCTTGATGAGAGGTCAGCTTCAGGCCGAATCAGTTAAGCCGGACAAGTCCGTCGACAAGTGGAAGCTGTTCCGCGATATCTGCGAAGCACGTCCGCTGCTCGACATTTCCGACCGCACGCTTGCGGTCCTCAACGCCCTTCTCTCCTTCTATCCCGAGAGCCATCTCTCCGGTGAGGCGAGCATGGTCGTCTTTCCCTCCAACCGGCAACTGATGGTGCGTGCGCATGGCATTGCAGTCACCACGCTGCGCCGGCACCTGGCGGCTCTTGTCGATGCCGGGCTGATTACCCGCAGGGATAGCGCCAACGGAAAACGTTTTGCCCGCCGCAAGACGTCAGGCGAACTGGAGGAGGCCTATGGCTTCAGCCTGGCGCCTCTCCTTGCCCGCAGCGAGGAGCTGGCCGCCATGGCGCGGAAGATCGAGGCCGACCGGATCGCACTGCGGCGCGCCCGAGAGCGGCTGACGATCTGCCGCCGCGACGTGCGAAAGCTGATCGATGCCGCCATCGAAGAAAGCGTTCCCGGCAACTGGGACGACATCGAGACGACCTATGCCCGTCATCTCGCTTGCCTTCCCCGCAACCCTGAAGCCTGCGATCTCGACAACGTGCGCCTGAAGCTCGAAGTGCTTCGCGCCGATATCGTCAATCTGTTGACAGATTTCGATAATTCCCAAAAAACGAGCGCCAGTGTGGTTCAAAATGAACCGCACATACAGAATTCAGATATAGACTCTCTTGAATTAGAATCTTCACCGGTAGCGCAAGTGGAAACGACCGCAGTCGTGCCCATGCCCGGGCGCATTCGGGTCAACGAATCCCAGCAGATATTCCCTCTTGCCCTCATCCTGCAGGCCTGCCCGCAGATTGCCGATTATGCGCAGGGAGGATCGATCAGGGGCTGGAGGGATCTGGTGACCGCTGCCGTCACCGTCCGGTCCATGCTCGGGATCACCGCCGAGACCTATCAGGCCGCTTGCGAAAGCTTCGGCCGGGAAAATGCCGCAATCGTCATCGCCTGCATGCTCGAACGGGCAAATCATATTAACTCGCCGGGCGGCTATCTGCGCGACCTGACCCGCAAGGGAGCACGAGGAGAGTTCTCGCTTGGGCCGATGCTGATGGCGCTGGTCCGGCAGAACGGTCCGGTTGCGCGCAGGAGGGCGTGAACGCGCTTGAGGAGCCGCGATGGCGGCCCGTCATGGCCGGAAACGGCGCCCGGATGGGGACGATTGCGCAACACGGGCTTTTCAAGCCGTGAACGGGTGGCGGAAATGAAAGATGGTTTGACTTCCGTAAACGTGAGATAGATATGTCATGTCAATGGCTTGCATGAACTGCATTGCCGCAAGACGGTGGCCGAATTGCCGCAAATGCCTGAGAAACAACGCATAAAGCGCCCGCAGGCCGGAAAGGATCGTTGACGTGAATTGGCCGGAAACGATAGGGCAGGGCGGGCCGCTGGAGGCCGGGCAGAGTGAGCGAAAGACGAGGACGGACTTGAAGCGGGCGGTGGACCTTTTCCTGGCTGTGGTGGCATCCATAATCCTGATCGTTCCGATCGCGATCGTGGCAGTTTGCGTGCGCCTGACCTCGCCGGGGCCGGTGCTTTACTGGTCGAACCGGGTGGGGCGGCGCAACGTGATCTTCCGGATGCCGAAATTCCGCAGCATGCGGATCGACACCCCGACAGTCGCAACGCACCTGCTTGAGGATCCCTCCCGCTACCTGACGCCGATCGGTGGGTTCCTGCGCAAATCGAGCCTCGACGAACTGCCGCAGCTCTGGTGCATCCTGAAGGGCGAAATGAGCTTCGTCGGCCCGCGCCCGGCGCTCTATAACCAGGACGACCTCATCGCGCTGCGCACGGCCAAGGGCGTCGATGCGCTGCTGCCGGGGCTGACCGGCTGGGCGCAGGTCAACGGGCGCGACGAACTGCCCATACCTCAGAAGGTGGAGTTCGACGTTGATTATCTCAGGCGCCGCTCTTTCGTCATGGATATGCGCATTCTGGCCATGACGGTCGGCAAGGTATTGGGCAGCAAGGGCATAACCCATTGAGGCTACGACCTAAGGTTATAAACAGGTTGCTTGCACGACCGACGATTATTTCGGTTGCACTTAAGATCGAAAAGGACAAGAAGAAGTCAGGCTGGAATGATGGGTGGACAGTATAAACATGCATGATGATCCTTCCAACGACGGATCAACGGCCAGCCGGTCCTGGATGTCGATGCAGGCACTGGTCGGGCCGCTCTTGGCGATGCCGCGTCCGGCCAAGCGCATTCTTGCACTCATCGTCGATTCCAGCTTCTGTGTCCTGACGATCTGGCTCGCCTATTGTTTCCGCCTGAACGAATGGACGGTGCTGACGGGCGTGCAATGGCTTGCGGTTCTCGTCTCGCTGTGCCTGGCGCTGCCGATCTTCATCGTCATGGGCATGTACCGGGCAATCTTCCGCTATGCCGGCATCGCCGCTTTCCTGGCCGTCCTGAAGGCGATCGCGATCTATGGCATTGCCTTCGCGACGATCTTCACCGCCCTCAGCGTTCCCGGCATCCCGCGCACCGTCGGCATCCTGCAGCCCTTCCTGCTTCTGATCGCCATCGGCCTCTCGCGCCTCGGCATCCGCTACTGGCTCGGCGACACCTACCAGCGCATCCTGCGCAGGGGCGCGATGGCAAAGGTGCTGATCTACGGCGCCGGCAGTTCCGGCCGGCAGCTTGCCGCGGCGCTGACGAACAGTGCCGAGCTGAATGTCGTCGGTTATCTCGATGACGACCCGAAGCTCAAGGGCGGCATCATGGGCGGCCTGCCGATCTATGATCCGGGCGACCTGCCGATGCTCGTCCAGACGCTGAACGTGCACAACGTTCTGCTCGCCCTGCCGTCGGCATCGCGCCAGCGCCGCAACGAGATCCTCGAACAGATCCGCAAGGCGCGGGTGAACGTCCGCACGCTGCCGGACCTGACAGCCCTTGCCCAGGGCCGCATCGCCGTTTCCGATATCCGCGAACTCGAAATCGAGGACCTGCTCGGGCGCGAGGCCGTTGCGCCGCGCCAGGAACTGCTCGACAAGGCAACGCTCGGCAAGGTGGTGATGGTGACGGGCGCCGGCGGCTCGATCGGCAGCGAACTCTGCCGCCAGATCCTGCGCAGCGGCCCGACGCATCTCATCCTCGTCGAGCAGAACGAATATGCCCTTTATGCCATCCACGGCGAGCTGCAGAAGCTTTCGGAACTCTACGACCGGCAGAAGGTCCAGATCGTGCCGATCCTCTGTTCCGTGCGCGACCGCGACCGCATGGAACACATCATCATGAGCTGGCGCCCGCAGACGCTCTATCATGCCGCCGCCTACAAGCACGTGCCGCTTGTCGAGCAGAATGCCGTCGAAGGCATCAAGAACAATGTCATGGGCACGCTGATCACCGCCCAGGCGGCGGAAAAATACGGCGTGTCGAATTTCGTTCTCATCAGTACCGACAAGGCCGTCCGCCCGACCAATGTGATGGGCGCCAGCAAACGGCTTGCCGAAATGGTGCTGCAGGCGCTCTCGGCCGAAAGGCCGGCCGGCACACCTACCAATTTCTCCATGGTCCGTTTCGGCAACGTGCTCGGCTCCTCCGGTTCGGTCGTGCCGCTGTTTCGCCAGCAGATCAGGGACGGCGGCCCGGTGACGCTGACGCATCCGGATATTACCCGCTATTTCATGACCATTTCTGAGGCCTCGCAGCTCGTGATCCAGGCCGGCGCCATGGCCGATGGCGGCGATGTCTTCCTGCTCGACATGGGCGAGCCCGTTCGCATTGCCGATCTCGCCCGCCGGATGATCGATCTTTCCGGCCTGACGGTGCGCAGCGAAGACAACCCGGAAGGCGATATCGAGCTTTCGGTCACGGGCCTGCGGCCGGGCGAAAAGCTTTTTGAGGAATTGCTGATCGGCGACAATCCCGAGACGACCGAGCATCCGCGCATCATGAAGGCGCGCGAGGATTTCCTCTTCTGGCCGGAGCTTTCCAAGCGCCTGAAGGCGCTCGACGCGGCGCTGGACCGCAACGACATTCCGGCCGCCCGCCTGATGCTCGCCGAGCTCGTTTCCGGCTATGCCTCGACCGGTGAGGTCACGGATCTGGCGCTCAGCGCCGCCGAGGCCCATACGGCGGCGTGATCAGGCCCCGGTTTTGCCGGGCCTTTCTTTCCGGTTTCAGGCATTGGCCCCGTTATCGACCGTCCAGGCCGCACCCGTGACCGAGCGGGCGGCCGGCGAGGCGAGGAAGGCGACGACATCGGCGATCTCTCCTGGATCGGCAAAACCCGCCGGATTGGACATCAGGCCCTTCTGCTTGCGCGCATGCGGGCCGTCTGCCGGGTTCATGTCCGTGTCGGTCGAGCCGGGATGCACGACATTGACCGTGATGGCGCGCGGGCCGAGCTCGCGGGCAAGCGCCTGCGACAGGCCGGCGATCGCAGCCTTGCTCGCCGTATAGAGGCTGAGGCCGGGAGAGGTGGCCCGCACCGCGAGATTGCTGCCGATCGAGATGATCCTGCCGCCGTCAGGCATGACGGCAAGGGCCGCCCTCGAGGCCACGAAGGCGGAGCGGAGATTGATCGAGAAGGTCGCGTCGAAATCGGCAAGCGACAGGGTTTCGATCGGCGCGGCGTGGAATATCCCGGCATTGTTGACGAGAATATCGATGCGGCCGAAGCCTTGCGCAACGGCTGCAACCGCCGCCTCGACCTCGGCGGCATCGGCCGCGTCGGCCCTGAGCGCAAGCGCCGTTCCGCCTGCGGCCTCGATCGCCCCGACGACCTTGGCGGCCGCCTGCGCCCCGTTCACATAGGTCAGCGCGACCGCGGCCCCATCGGCCGCAAGCCGCCTGGCGATCGCAGCGCCGATGCCGCGGCTGCCGCCGGTGACGAGCGCAACTTTTCCCTTCAGAACAGGCAGTGTTCCATCAAGGACAGACATGGTTTTCCTTTCTGTAGTGATTGATACAGAAGTCATGCTGCGATTGCATCCCGCCGTCAAGCGATTTATGTATTGATCGATACAGAATGGACGCCGACCGGGCTGGGGAAGGCAGGCTGAGGAAACCCGAAATGAGCGAGCGCGGACGCCCGAGAAGCTTCGACCGGCAGCAGGCGCTTTCGCGCGCCATGCATCTCTTCTGGCAGAAGGGTTTCGAGGAGACGTCGATGAGCGACCTGACCCAGGCCATGGGCATCGCGCCGCCGAGCCTCTATGCCGCCTTCGGCTCCAAGGAAGCGCTCTTTACCGAAGCGCTCGATCTCTATCAGGCAACGGTCAACAACGAGATCTGGAACGCCCTCGACGAGGGGGAGACGATTGCCGCGGCGATCGAAGGTTTCCTCGTCAATACCGCCCGCGCCTATAGCCGCCCGGACCAGCCCCCCGGCTGCATGATCGTGCTCGGCTCCAATCCCGCCGCCAGCGAGATCGCGGCAATCGGCGAGGATCTCAGGCTGCGCCGCGCCGAAAACATCAGCCAGATCATGAAAAGGTTCGAGCGCGCCGTCCGTCAGGGCGAACTGGCCGATACGTTCGACTGCGCCGCCGCTGCCGTCTTCTTTGCCACACTGCAGAACGGCATGTCGCTGCTTGCCCGCGACGGCGGCGGGCAGGACGCCCTGATGGCGGTCGCCCGCGCCGCGGCCCCCGCGCTTGAAGGCATGGTCCGGCACCATCGCCGCCGATAGGCCGGTCTGCGCATCTGTCCTATTGCGCCAGTCGTTCAGGCAGAGGTTTCAGCGGATAGGTTCGCCAGAAGAAACTGTCGGCCGCGGCCTGGTCGAAGGCGAAATTGCGGGCTTCCCGGATCTTGCCGTCCTCGATGCGGAAGGCAAGCACCCAGACCGTATCGACATTGACCCCGCCTTCGCGATTGGACCAGCCGCGATGCATGTCGACCACCCAGTTTTCGTCGGCCGCCAGCGCGATGAGCTCGGCCCGGAAGCCGGACTTGCCGAGTTCCCGGAAGAAGGCGGCGACCTCGCTCCTGCCGCGCTTGGTGCCGGCAAGCGGATGATGGCCGGGAATATGCCATTCGATATCGTCGGCGAAGAAGCCGGCGACCCGGTTCATGTCGCCGCTGGCATAGGCAGCGTAATAATCGGCAATCACCTTTCTGTTCTCATCGGGCCTGTTCTCGCCGGGCCTGTTCTCACCGGGACTGGCGGCCATGGATGCGCCTGCGCAAAACAGCGCGAAGGCGATGGCGGGAAGCTGTGAAATGCGCATGTCGGTCTCCTTGGGTCGAGTGAGGATTATTCAGCGAGAGGCCCTGGCGCGCGCCGCGGCACGGTCCACCAGGCCGCGGTCGCCGCTCTCATGCGTCGGCGTCATGGTCAGCCGCGTGACCCTCCAGGCGCCGTCGCGTTTTGCAAGCTCGTAGCGATAGTGGCCCATCAGCGTCCAGCTATCGGCGCCGATGCGATGGACAGCCTGGAAATCGGCCTCGGCCGTTGCCGTCGTCTCGCCGGCCGCGACGATGGCGTGGTTGGCGACAAGATGCAGCGTCCGCTCGAAGCCCGGCAGGAAGCCCGACCATTGGGCCACCACCTCGTCGGCGCTCTGGCTCGTGGCTTTGCCGCCCCAGAGGCCGGTATAATCGAGCGTGACCGTCTCGGCGAAAGCGCCGCGCACGCGATCCCACTGATGCCGGTCGGCGCCGGCGGCGATATCCGTGATCCGATCGATGATGGCCATGCGGTCGTCGATGCCGATCGGCTCGGCGCCTGCCGTGCCGGGGCAGGCAAAGGGGGCGCAGATCGCCGTCATCAGGGTCAGGCGCTTCATCGGTCTCTCCTTGAAACCAGGTTGGGGACGGGGGCGGTCAGTGTGCGTTGATGCGCCGGAAATGCCGGGCCGCGGCATCCGCGGCGCGTGAGACATCCGTCGGATTGTCGTAGAAATCGAACTGGCTGACATTGTCGAGCCAAAGCTCGCTGGCCTCGCCCGTCAGCCGCGAGAAGAAGGCATGGGCGCCCTGCGGCACGGCGGCCGCCTCCGAATGCACGATCAGGACCGGCTTGTCGAGACGGCTGCCGAGCGAGACGGAATCATAGGTCAGCCACGGCTCCCAGGAGGCGAGGTTGAACCGGTTGTCATATTCGGGGATCAGCCCGCGGCCGGTCTCCGTGTAATAGGGAAGCCGATACATGAGCGCGGTTTCGTCGGTCATGCTGGCGGCGGTAATGACCTGGGGCTCGCCGTTCCGTTCGGCCTCTTCGGCCCGGCGCGACAGGGCGATCAGCCTGCCGACACCGTCCTTGCCGCCATAGACCTGCTCGACGATGCCGCTATCGTGCAGCCAAGGGGCGACCAGCGACACGCTTCGGAAATGCGCGTTCCCGGTCGCGGCCGCCGCCATATAGCCGGCGGACGCACAGATGCCGAGACCGGCGATCCTGGACGCATCGATCTCCGGCAGGCCGGCGAGATAGCTGGCGGCGGCCGAAATATCCCGGGTCTTGGCGGCCGGCTCTTCCTTGAAGCGGATCGCGCCGCCCGATTGTCCCCAGCCGCGGAAATCGAAGGCGAGCGCCACGAAGCCGCGCTCGGCCATCTCGCGGGCATAAAGGCCCGACATCTGCTCCTTCACCGATGTCCAGGCGCCTGTGACCAGCACGCCGGGGCGCCTCTCGCCCGGCCGGAAATCGGCCGGCAGGTAGAGCGTGCCGGCGAGCGTCGTCCCCTCATTCTCGAAGGAAACAGGCCGCGTCTCCATATCGGCGGCAATGGCGCCGGCGCTCATCAGGGCCGCACCGATCGTCGAAAGGACAAAGCGTCTCATGGCAAATCCTCCATCCGCTCTTCATTGACGTCGAAGGAAATCTGGCAGGAAGGGGCGCCGGCCACAGGCGTCATTCTTGGCGAAGGACGGGCCTTTCTTGCGCTTTGCGGCCGTCAGCCCATGCGGAAGGCGGCCGGTGTGACGCCGGCATGGCGCCGGAAATGCCGGCCGAAACGGGAGACGTCGCCGTAACCGACCCGGGCTGCGACTTCCGCGACCGGCAGCCGCGTCGTCTTGAGCAGGATCCCGGCACGCTCCATCCGCTCGCGGATCACATATTGGTAGGGCGACGTGCCGAAAGCATTGCGGAAAGCGCGCACGAAATGGAAGCGGCTGATCGCGGCCTCGGCCGCAATCTCCTCCAGCGACAGATCTTCGGCAATATTGTCCTGGATATAGGCGACGGCGCGCTGCAGGCGCCGGTCGTCGGCCGCTGCCGTCCCGGCCGCGCGCAGCGACAGAAGATGCGCAACATGGGCGGCAAGCGCGAGTTCCATCGTGTCACGATAGAGCGATGCCGGTTCTTTCGCCGACGCGACCGCCTGGCGCGCCAGCCCGGCCAGCAGCGGATCGATGCGGCCGACAACCGGGCCTGCATCCCGTGCGCGCTCGAAGCCGACATCGGCGAGCAAGGCCGCGGGCAGTGCGAGCTTCAGATAGGAGAGTGGGGCATCATATTCGCAGATGCCGGATGCGCCTGCCGGCAATATCCAGCCCTCGCCGGCCGCAAGCGGCACCGGCCTGCGACGATCCGATCCGACCGCAATCCGGTGGTCCGGCTGGTCGTTGAGGAAGAGGCCGACCGCCAGATGCGGCAGCACGAATGCGCCGCCGCCGGGCGGCACATCAAAGCTTTCGGCCATCAGTCGCTGTTGCGCCAGGCGCGCCCGCAATCCGCTCATGGGGCTGATGTTAGGCCGGCCAGCGGCAATTTCAATCGCAGGGCGTTCACGGCTGCGTCATGAAACCGCAGGCCCGTTGCCGAAGTGCCGGGCTGCCGTGCGCCGTTCCCGCATGCCGATCGTCAGGAAAGCGTTTCCGCAAAAAGCTCGAGCAGGCGCTTCCAGTGCCGTTCGGAGCCCTTCTCGTTGTAGATCGCGCCGCGGTCGGGAACGGTCCAGCCGTGCGACATGCCGACATAGTTCTCGATGATGTGGTCGACGCCGCCGGTGCGCAGCGCTTCGGCCAGGCGCGCGGACTGTTCGGGCGGGAAACTGCCGTCTATACCGGCAACGCCGATATAGACGCGCGCCTTGATGCCGGCGGCCAGGCGATGCGGGCTGTCGGGCGCTTCGCTTGCCAGATTGCCGCCATGGAAGCTTGCGGCAGCCGCGATCCTGTCGGCATAGGTGGCCGCTGCCGTCAAGGCACGACCGCCGCCCATGCAGTAACCGACGACGCCGACCGGGCCGGAAACGCCTTCGGCTTCGAGCGCGTCGAGAAAGGCCCGGCTGTCCTTCTTCGTCATCTCCTGCGTCGTCTCGCGGATCATCTTCATGATCTCGGCGCGCGAAGCCTCGTTGCCGAAGGAGGAGCCGTCGAAGGGGCCGTATGAGCCGAAACGGTAGAAGAGATCGGGCAGCAGCACGATATAGCCGGCAGCGGCCAGGCGCTCGCCCATGATGTCGGTCGCCTCGCGCGGCCCGAGCGCGTCCATGTAATAGAGAATGCCGGGCAGAACCTTGCCCTCGCTGCCTTCGGGGCGGAAAATCGACGCCCTGGCAACGCCGTCGGCTGTCGTGATTTCAATATCGCGTTTCATGAACCAATCCCTTTGATTTTAAAGCAGCCCGAAGCCGCTGCCGCCAATCTGGCAAAGGCTGCCGACAGTCTCAAGACACGAATGCGTGGACGCAATCCCGGTTCCCCCATGTCCGGGGCCGATCCGTCCCGCAGGCGCGAAACGGCATTCCGCGGGCATTGATCGGTTGATGACGCGCCTGTTCCTGCGCCCGGTGGCCGGCCTTCCCGCTCGACAGCCGTGATTTCGCACGCGCCTGACGCTTGCGGACCGGACGACCTTGGCGTTTCGCACTTCAACGAATGCGAGAGAAACCTAAAATACAATTTCTTCCAGTTGTTATTATCGCGCCATTAACCTCTGCAATCTACGGTCGCAATCGTTCTATCCTTATTCATATTCCGTTCCCGGCATGACGCCGCACGCTCAAAGCATGTCGCCCCGATGAGAGGGGCGTCGGCATGCGAGAAAGGGAACCACAATGACATCGATATCAACGGTGAACAATTCGACGGCGTTGACCCTGCTGCGGAAGGTCGCCGAGTATAATGCCAAGAGCAGCGCGAAGCCGGCCGGCTCCGGTGCGAGCCAGATTCTCAGCGCAGTCTCCGGCCAGGGCGCCGATCCCCTGAAAATGGCCGAGGGGACGATTGCCCGCATCCTCTACGGCAACGGTCAGGTCATCGTCGGCGGCGTCAACAGCAATGTTCAGGGCACTGACGGCGACGACATCATCCGGGTCGGTATCGGCAGCAGCGTCAGCGGCGGCGCCGGAAATGACATTATCAGTGCAGGCCCGTTCAGCACGATCAGCGGCGGAGACGGCGACGACCAGATCAATACGCACGGAGGTTCTACTATCGACGGCGGTGCCGGAAATGACACTATCACTACAGCCGCCTATTCCGCTGTCACAGGCGGTGATGGAGATGACTGGATCTACGCAGGAGGAGGAAGTGTCGTTTATGGCGGCGCCGGCGCGGACAATATTTCAATAGACAACGGCGAGGCTCATGGCGGGGATGGGGCAGACACCATTCTTTCCGGGCAAGATGGCAACCGGATCGACGGTGGTGCGGGGGATGACACTATCTACCTCTTCGGAGAGACCGTGCTGAACTACTCCGCGGGCGACGGAAGCGATACGATCAGAATCTTTTCCGGCAATTCGACTCTTCAGTTGGGGGAAGGCTTCACCGCTGAGAACACGAATATTGCGATCGATGGCGACAAAGCGTTCATCACGTTCGATGGCGATGAATCGACCCAGCTGACCGTCAAGCTGAGTGAGGTATCTCCAGACGGCTCGCTGACCCTCGCCTTCTCGGACGGGTCCACTCAAGAGCTGAACTTGGACCCTTCAGCGTCGACGTACGCAAAGTTTCACAGCGATAGCACCGTCCTGATGAACAAGCCCATTTCGAGCACTGACCGGTCAACGTCGCTGTTCTTCGACTTCTGATAGAGCCAGTGAAAGACAAGGATCTTCGGCGCCCCCGGCGTCGAAGGTTCGCCAGACCGCACTTGCGCGCGCCAGCGAGCCCCGATCATCGACGAATTCGACGATGATGTTGGTTCCTCCTTGGGCTGATTGCCGCCGAATTGGGCGGCAAGCGTGTGTAACTTCCTACAGTTGCTGTTATCGCGCCGTTAACCTCTGCAATCTACGGTCGCAATCGTTTGATCCATATTCATTTCAGTTCCCGGCATGACGCCGCAGGCTCCAGGCATGTCGCCCGATGAGAGGGGCACCGGCATGCGAGAAAGGGAACCACAATGACATCGATATCAACGGTGAATAACTCGACGGCATTGACCCTGCTGCGGAAGGTCGCTGAGTATAATGCCAAGAGCAGTGCGAAGCCGGCCGGCTCCGGCGCGAGCCAGATTCTCAGCGCACTCTCCGGCCAGGGCATCGATCCCCTGAAAATGGCCGAGGGCGCCATCACCCGCATCCTCTACGGCAACGGTCAGGTCATCGTCGGCGGCGTCAACAGCAATGTTCAGGGCACTGACGGCGACGATATCATCCGGGTCGGCATTGGCAGCAGCGTCAGCGGCGGCGCCGGAAATGACATTATCAGTGCAGGCCCCTTCAGCACGGTCAGCGGCGGCGGCGGCGACGACTCGATCAGTACCCAGGGAGGCTCGACCATCGACGGCGGCGCCGGAAATGACACCATTGATACTGGCCCCTATTCCACCGTCACAGGCGGCGATGGTGACGACTGGATCACAACAGCGGGGCGGAGTGTTGCCTACGGCGGTACTGGCGCTGACAATATCGCTGTCAGTTACGAGGGCAAGGCTTATGGCGGAGATGGTGCCGACACCATCTTTTCGGTACAGGGTGGCAACCAGATCGATGGTGGTGCCGGCGATGACACTCTCATATTGATGGGCGATACAACTCTTACGTATTCGGCCGGTGACGGGAACGACAGGATCGACATCTCTTGGGGCGATTCCACCCTTCAGTTGGGGGAAGGTTTCACCGCCGAGAACACGAAAATTGCGATCGATGGTAACAAGGCGGTCATCACATTCGATGGCGATGAATCCACCCATCTGACCGTCTACCTGCGTGACAAGGTCGCTCCTGGATCTCTGACCCTCGCGTTCTCGGACGGATCGACCCAGAAAGTCGCGTACGACCCTTCATCATCAATGTATGGCAAAACCCCGAGCGCATATGCCGGCCAAATGATGAGTAACGCCTATTTCGAGCACTGACCGGTCAACGTTGCTGTTCTTCGGCTTTTGATAGAACCAGTGAAAGACAAGGATCTTCGGCGCCCCCGGCGTCGCAGGTCCGCCAGACCGCACTTGCGCGCGGCAGCGAGCCGATCATCGACGAATTCGACGATGATGTTGGTTCTTCCTTGGGCTGATTGCCGCCGAATAAGGCGGCAGCGGCCAGGCGCTCGCCCATGATGTCGGTCGCCTTGCGCGGCCCGAGCGCGTCCATGTAATAGAGAATGCCGGGCAGAACCTTGCCCTCGCTGCCTTCGGGGCGGAAAATCGACGCCCTGGCAACGCCGTCGGCTGTCGTGATTTCAATATCGCGTTTCATGAACCAATCCCTTTGATTTTAAAGCAGCCCGAAGCCGCTGCCGCCAATCTGGCAAAGGCGGGCGACAGTCTCAAGACACGAATATGTGGCGGCTCGCCTCACTCATCATGCCTGAGGGCCGCGTCCGGCCCTCAGGCTCACAGCCGAATGCTGAATAACCGGACGGCCCAGCGCATCAGGCTGTCGTCAAGCCAGCCCTCGGGCCATGCGACCGGAAGGTGATCGGCGCAGATCGGACCTCTGTCGCCCGTCTCTTCGCCGAGCGGGAAGGCATCGGGAACTGGCGCGTCGTCCTGACCATGTGCGGTGCGATTATCGTTGGCGGAGCGGAGGGCCGGTGAACCTGCAGCCATATTGCCCCGCCAGAGCGTTGAGTTCCTTGCCGTGCTGCGGGATTTGCAGGCCATCTCGCGCCGCAGCGGCAAAGAAGCTTTCGAAGCCGCCGGGTGTGAGGCAGGTGATGAAGCGTGCGGGCGTGCTGCTGACGATATGAAAGGCATGCTCCTTGCCGCGCGGCACGAAGACAGTGTCGCCGGCCCCGCGACGGAAGGTCTCTCCCTCCAGCCAGAATTCCGCTTCGCCATCGACAATGTGGATCGTTTCGTCCTCGTTTTCGTGAACGTGGCGGGGTGGCCCGCTATCGGGCGCGCCGACAGCGGAGAACATGCCGAGCAGGCCGTTCGTCTCATGAGGGGTAAGCAGGATCTTATAGACGGAATGCAGCCAGGACACGGTCGTGCCGGCCGGCAATATGTCGGCGTAAAGGGTCATGATGTTGATCGTCCCAAGGAAAGTGAACCAGAGCGCGACCGGCCGGTATCGCCAGATGACTTCTCGCGCAAACGAGGTCATAAATGAAATCGACAGTTTGTATTCCAGGTATTCACCCTATGAATTTCCGTGCCTTCGATCTCAACCTGCTGCGCGTGCTGGATGCGATGCTGTCGCTGCGCAACACGACACGCGTCGGCGAGACCGTCGGTCTCAGCCAGCCTGCCGTCAGTTCGGCGCTCAGGCGGCTTCGCGATATTCTTGGCGATCCGTTATTCGTGCGGGAAGGCAATCTTCTCGTTCCTACAGGCTTTGCCCTTTCCCTTCAGGTCCCGGTGCGCGCAGCGCTCGAAAGCCTCGAACACGCGTTATCGGGCGGGGGAAGCTTCGACCCTTCCAGGAGCCAGCGGTCGTTCGTGATCGGGGCGTCGGATTATTTCCACGAGATGCTGATGCCGCAGCTTGCGGACCTGTTGACGCGGAACGCGCCGAACATGCGGCTGAAGATGCTGCCGGCCGCGACCGCGAGCTTTCCGGCCATGCTGGCGGCGGAGCGGTTCGACGTGGTGCTTTCGATCTCCATCGATCCGCCGGTCTGGATCGAGAAACAACGCGCCTTTCAGGCGACGAATATGGTCGTCGCACGGCAGGATCATCCGATGCTGCGCGGCCTAACATGGGGAAGCGTGCTTCCTCTCGACCTCTTCTGCGGCCTGCCGCATGTGATCTTCTCCGTCACCGACGATTTCAGCCATTTCGAGGATGCCGCGCTGGAGCGGATCGGCCGATCGCGCAATGTGCGTTTCACCATGCCGGGCTATTACGGTGTCGGCCGCGTGGCGGCCCAGAGCGATCTGATCGGCGTGCTGCCGGCACGATTTGCCCTGTCGGTTGCCGATAAGCTCGGACTGGTGGCTTACCGCCTGCCGTTCGAGATGCCGCTGATCGACATGTATCTCTACTGGCGCAAACGCGATATGAGCAACCGGGAGCACGAGTGGTTGCGTGGCCTGATCATCGATCTCCTGAAGCCGCTCGACGAAGTGAGCTTTCCCGTCACGGCTGAGGAATTCGGCGCGCGGCCTGCCTGGACGCGGTCTCCAAAGGATCAGGCGTCGAGCACCCGCCGTTTGGGAAGCGAGATCAGTCCCTTGAAGTGAGTAGCAATCCGGCCTTCACGACTGGCGTCTTCCGCCTCCCAGCCGAATTTCCACGCGTCGTGCCGCGCAAGCCAATCGCCGAGAGCACCGGCATCGTCGGTGGGCATCCTGTGCGGTTCGAGATAGGGGTTCTCGTGCGCCTTCAATCCAAGCACGCAGGCCCGTGAACCTTCTTCCTGCAGATCGATCAGCTCTTCAATCGTCATATGCAATCCTCAACGGTGCGATGAGGCTAACATCATCGGCCGCTCATGCAAGGGATTGCTAATTAATGAGTTAATCCGGGACAATCGGCGTCGTGAGGGTGACGTGACCGGATAAGCCAGTCAGCCGTCACCGGTGGCGGCCACCAAGGGGCTTTTTCGGATTTCAGGCAATTGTCAAAGCCGGTTCTGCGGAGATCGCGGATCGATGTCCGATGAGGTAATCCAGACCCGCCCGTCATAGGCCAGTTCGCCATGCGCAAACTTGCGGTCGGCGATACCCTCATACAGGTCAAGCCTCTCCAGGAGGCCTTGGATCATGTCACCAGCGAAGGAAGGAAGAGCATCGCCTGCTATGCATACGGCCTGATGCAGATCTCCTTCGGCCATGACCAGAACAGCGTGGGTGCCACAAAGGCGGATTTTACCGGGCACGGTTACGAGCGACATTTTGGTCTCCTCAAAAATTGCCGGAGAATGTTGCAGCGTTCCTGAGGCTAAGGAGCCATGGTTAATGAAAGGTTAATATCAATCGTCAACCGATCGGGCGATCCGCCGCCTTGAAAGAGACGGAGCACAGGCCGCAGAAGTCCGGCTTCTCACTCAAGGTCATAAAACTGCAGGGAATCTGGTCGTCGGCTTGTGATCGGTCCCATCGCGTAATCCTGCAATCTTCCGCTTCGGGACGTGCCGCATCCTTCAACGAGACTGATGGCTATGCGAATGCCGTTCGTTGTGATTTGTTCGCCTTGCCGATCGCTTGACAGGCGGGGCAGGGATGCGGGTTGGGCACCCGGATCCTGTCGTTGGGTACAGTATGGCGATGATCTGAGTTCGGACCCGCTGCCGTTCGTGCTCCTGCGCAATGGTTCGGCCGGCATGAACGCTATGAATGACGAGGGGACGTGAAATCGATGTCGAAAGCCGCTGCCGCCGCAAGGCTTGTCCTTGCCTATCTGTCCTGGCCGCTGGTGTTTTTCTCCGGCCTGACGGGCGCATATTTCGCCTTTGCCAGCGACACCCCGATGATCGCATTTGTGGCCGTCTACGCCGGTGCGGTGTCTTCGCTCTTCCTGCTCGAACGCACCATTCCCTATGAAGAGCGCTGGCTTCAGCCGGATGGCGAGACGGCGAATGACATTGCCCATACGGTGCTGACCAAGGGGCTGGTCGAGCTAGCGGCGCTTGCCGGCGTGATCTTTCCGATGCTCGCCGCCCGTCTGCTGCAGCCGGTCGCGGCCATGCAGTTCTCGCTCTGGCCGTCGTCCTGGCCGATGATCCTGCAGGCCTCCCTTGCCGTCGTCATTGCCGAGTTCGGCCTCTACTGGGCACACCGCATCGCCCATGAACGGCTGTTCTTCTGGCGCTTTCACGCGCTGCACCACAGCGTCACCCGGCTCTGGGTCATCAATACCGGCCGGTTCCATGTCATGGATTCTTTGTTCAAGGTGGCGCTGAGCCAGATCCCGCTCTATCTGCTCGGGGCGCCGCTGCAGGTCTTCTGGTGGCTTGGCGCCGTCACCGCCTTCATCGGCATCCTGACCCATTGCAATGTCGATATGCGCACAGGCGTTTTCGACCTCGTCTTCTCGACGCCGAGGCTGCATCGCTGGCACCATTCGAAGGATATCAGCGAGGGCAACACCAATTACGGCGAGAATATCGTGCTGTTCGACCAGATCTTCGGCACCTATTTCAATCCCGACCGCCCGTCTTCGACCGATATCGGCATCAAGGGGCAGATCGCGCCCGATTTCGTCGGCCAGCTGACGCAACCCTTCACCAGGGACGGCGTGCGCCAGATCCTCGGCCGCCAGCCCAAGCGCGGCTGAGACCTCTCTCCGTCATCATTTCATGACAATCGCCCCGTAAGAGCCTGCAAACTTCGACGGAAGCGGACGGTGCGGCGATGACGACGTTGAAACAGGTTGCGCTCAGAGCTGGATGTTCCATGGCGACGGCAAGCCGGGTGCTGAACCTCAGCGGTCCCGTCAGCCAGGCGGCGGCCCTTCGCGTGCGCCGCGCCGCAGCCGAAGTCGGCTATCGCGCAGCCGCGCCTTCGGCGCGCAGCGGCCGGCGGCCGGTCATCGGTGTGCTGGTGCCGAGCGTGACCAATCCGGTCTTTGCCTCGTCGCTCTCGGGCATCCAGAACCGCATGCTGGTTGCCGGCCACAGCGTTCTCATCGCGCAATCGAACTACGATCCCGATCAGGAGGCCGATGCCGTGGCGGGGCTGCTCGGCGAGCGGCCGACAGGGCTCATCCTCACCGTCTGCGATGCCGGCACCAGTGCCGCGCTCGCCCAGGACCTGCCGCCGACCGTGCTGCTCGGCAATCCGCCGACCGCCCGCTACCCGGCCGCCGTCACCGTCAACAACTATGCGGCAGGCTGCCGGCTGACCGAGCATCTCCTGTCCATGGGCCACCGGCGCATCCTCTATGTCTCCGGCAGTTTCAAGGCCTCGGACCGGGCGCTTTTGCGTTACCGCGGTTATCTGCAGACGATGGAGGCGGCCGGCGTGGCGCCGCTTGAGGCCGTGGAAGTGTCCTTCGTCAGCGGCTACGACCAGATGGATCTCGGCCAGGTTCTGCGCAGCGTCGCGCCGACGGCCATCATCGGCTCTAACGACCTGATCGCGCTCGGCGTCATCGGCGCCATCCACCGCGAGGGCCTGCGGGTGCCAGGCGACGTCTCGGTCGCCGGCTTCGACGGTATTGCCATCGGCAGGCTCATCAACCCGACGCTGACCTCGATCGAAATGCCGGATCTCAGCATGGGGGCGACGGCGGCCTCGCTGCTGCTCGATATCGTCGAAAACGACGCGCCGCTGCGGCACCTGGAACTGTCGCATGCGCTGCATTCCGGCGGCACGGTGCGCAACCTCGGCAAAGACGAAACCGCCGCACCCCCTTTGGGATGCGGCGGTTCCGGATCGAGACCGCGGGCGGCTTGACCCGCGATTGTCATGCGCTTCAGCTGCGCGGCAGCATGCCTTCGACATCGGCGGCCGCGTCGTCGAGGGCTTCCTTCGGCTCGGCCGAGCCGTCGACGATGCGCGACAGGTTATCGACGATCGTCTGCGTGACCTTGACGCCGTTGGTGCCGGGGAAGGCGTACCAGGGGATCATGCGCGGCATCTGGCTGAGGCCGGCCTGGAAGAGCGGGTTCTTCTTGTAGAAGTCGCCGAGATATTCGGCCGACTTGGCGGCGAGCTCGTTGTTCGGCACGTAGCCGGTGCCGGGAACGACGACCGAGGCGCCATAGGGGCCGGCGGCGAACTTGGCGAACTTCCAGGCGGCTTCCTGCTTGGCCGGGTCCTTGGCGAGGATGACGACGGCGTTGCCGCCGGTCGGCAGGTGGCCCTTTTCCGGGTCGAGAAGCGGGATCTGGGCGGTGCGCAGATCGAACTTGGTGCCGACATTCTTGATCGTATTGACGAGCGCGCCCGTCGTCTGGAACTCGAAGCCGACCTTGCCGGCTGCGAAGGCCTGTTCGCCGGCAGCCTTGGTGAAGACCGGCATGCCGCCTTCCTTGACGAAGCGGCTGATGAGATCGACGGCCTTCTGGCCCTCGGGACCGTTGAAGGCGACCTTCTGCTCGTCGTCGCTCAGCATCTTGCCGCCGGCGCCGAAGAGCAGGGCCGAGAACATCCAGTCGTCACCCTGCCAGCGGAAGTCCATGCCGTCGACGCCGTTGCCGAGCGCCTTGATCTTGGCGGCGAGCGCGATCACTTCGTCCCAGGTCTTCGGCGGGTTGTCCGGGTTGCCGCCGGCTGCCTTCACCAGATCGGCATTGTAATACATGATCGGGTTGGAGGTGGCGAAGGCGAGGCCGACCTGCTTGCCGTTGACCTGGGCGAGCTTCAGGATCGTGTCCGAGAAGCCCTGCTCGGCCATATTGCCTTCCTTCTGGACGAGCGGCGTCATGTCGACGGCGACATTGCGCTCGTTCAGCATGCGCAGGCGGTTCAGGCCGATGAAGGTGATGTCGGGCATTTCCGAGGTGCCGGCCTGGCGCAGGATCAGCTGGATGCCGTCTTCATAGGTCGCCGAGGGAGCGGCGAACTGGATCTTGATGTCGGGGTTTTCTTCCATGAACTTCTTCGAGATCGTGTCCATCACGTCCTTGAAGAAGCCCGGCATCGGGTAATGGATCGTCAGCGTGGTTTCGGCGTGGGCCGGCAGGGCTGCCGCCACGGACAGAGCCGCCGCTGCGAGGAACTGGGTGAAATGCTTCATCGCTCGTTCTCCTGGGTTCAGCCGGTCAGCCTTTGAGACCGGTCATGGTGATGCCCTCGACGAAACGTTTCTGCGCAAGCAGAAAGGCCGCAACGAGGGGAATGGTGATGATGATGGTGGCCGCCATCAGCGCGCCGTAATCGTCGCCGGCTTCGGCGGCGCGGAAGTTCATCAGGCCGAGCGGCGGCGTGGCGTAACCGGGCTTCGAAATGACGATCAGCGGCCAGTAGAGGTCGTTCCAGTGGGCGACGACCGAGAAGATCGCGAAGGCCGTGACCGCCGGCCAGGCATTCGGCACGATGACGCGCGAGACGATGCCAAGTTCCGACATGCCGTCGAGACGGGCGGCATGGATGAGATCGTCGGGCATGGCGCGGAAGAACTGCAGGAACAGGAAGATCGCAAAGACCGAGATGGTGAAGGGGGCGACCAGTGCCGTATAGCCGTTGAGCAGCGACAGGCTGTCGAAGGCGACATAGAGCGGCAGCGCCGTCGCGTGGATCGGCACCAGCAGGCCGAGCAGCACCAGCACCATCATCAGGCGGGCGGCGCGGAACTTCAGCTTGGCCATGGCATAGGCGCAGGGGATGGCGACCAGCACCTGGAAGACGAAGATCAGCGCGCAGACGACGAAACCGTTCCAGAGCAGTGTGCCCATCGCCACCTTGTCGAGCGCCTTGGAGAAATTCTGCACGTAGAAGAAATGCGTCGGGATCAGCGACAGCGCAGCGGTGAAGATATCGTCCTGCGATTTGCCGGCCGCCGAGATCATGAAAATATAGGGCGCGAGGAAGACGATCGCGCCAAGGAGGAGCAGGGCAAGGCGGATCAGCCGGCCGGGGGTGAAGCGGGAGCGCGCCTTCATGAGTAGTGCACCCGCCGGTCAAGGAAGCGGTATTGCAGGAACATCATCACCACGAGGATGGCGAGGAAGACCACGGTCATGGCCGAGGCATAGCCGACCTTCATATAGACGAAGCCCTCCTGGTAGATGGTGAAGAGCAGCACTTCGGAAGCGTGGTTGGGGCCGCCATCGGTCAGCGTCTTCACCGTCTCGAAGGTCTTGACCGCATTGATGATGCTGATCGTGGTGACGAAGAGCGCCGTCGGCCCGAGCATCGGCCAGGTGACGAGGAAGAAACGGTCGAGCGGGGATTTGGCGCCGTCGATCTCGGCAGCGGCATAAAGCTCGCGCGGGATGGCGGTAAGGCCGGCGAGGAACAGCACCATGTTGAAGCCGACCGTCTGCCAGACACCGATGATCGAGAGGCTGTAGAGCGCGGTTGCCGAAGAGCCGAGCCAGTTCGGCTTGCCCAGGCCGGCGAGACCAAGCAGCGCGTTGAGCGGGCCGATGGTCGGGTGGAAGAGATATTGCCAGACGGTCGCCATGGCGACGATCAGCGAGACGACGGGCAGGAAATAGGCGGTGCGGAAGAAGCTTTTCCCCCAACCCTCGCTCTCGATCAGCATGGCGACGCCGAGCCCGAGCAGGATCGAGACGGGCGCGACGATCGCCGTGTAGACGGTCGTGTTCCACAGCGACTTGCGGAAGGTGCGGTCAGTGAAGAGCTCGGCATAGTTCTCGAAGCCGACGAAGCGGAACCTGCCGGCGCCGAGTTCGAAATCGGTAAAGCCGAGCACGAGAACGGCGACGATCGGCAGGAGCACGAAGAGCACGATCAGGATGATCGCCGGCAGCGCCAGCAGCCATGCGGTCTGCGCCTGGCGCCGTTCGTGCCTGGCGGCCGATGCGGCCGGGCGGATATCGCCGGCAGCGATGCTAGCCATGGGCCTTCTCCCGGCTCGCATCGGCGGGAAGGGCGCTCGTGCGCAGGCGGCGGCCATCGGCGGCAAAGACCATGGCCTTGTCAGGCTGGAAGGAGAGCGCGATCGCCATGCCGGCGACAAGCCCTGCGGCATCGTCAGGCGCAAGCTTGGCCAGCACGGTCTGCCCGATCGCGTTCAGCCGGCAGAACAGGATGACCTCGGAGCCCAGGAACTCCATGCGTTCGATGCGGGCGGAGAGCGACGTCTCGCCCTCGCCGGCAAGGCGGACGAATTCCGGGCGGATGCCGAGCGTCACGTCCGAACCGGCGGGGCTGGTCCCTTCCAGCGCCAGCCTGATATCGCCGAAGGCGACTATTCCGTGCTCGGCGCGTGCGGGCAGGAGATTGATGCGCGGCTGGCCGACGAAACGGGCGACCTCGATATGGGCGGGATCGTCATAGATGACCTGCGGTGCGGCCAGCTGCAAAAGCTCGCCGCCGATCATCACGGCGACCCGGTCGGCCATGGAGAGCGCCTCGGCCTGGTCGTGGGTGACATAGACGGTCGGCACGCCGGCGCGGCGATGCAGCTCGACGATCTCGCCGCGCGCGTGGACGCGCAGGTTGGCGTCGAGGTTCGACAGCGGCTCGTCCATCAGGAAGACGCTCGGATGGCGCACCATGGCGCGCGCCAGCGCCACGCGCTGCCGCTGACCGCCCGACATCTGGCCGGGCTTGCGCTCCAGGAGATGGTCGATCTTGAGCGCCTTGGCCGTCTCCTGAACGTCTTTCGAAATGCCGGATCGAATGGTCCGGTAGCCCGGCATGGCGGGACCGAAAAAGGGCAGGCGCTGCAGGCGGCTCAAGCGCCGCATGGCAAGCGGCACGGCGATGTTCTGGCCGGCCGTCAGGTGCGGATAGAGCGCGTAGGACTGGAAGACCATGGCGATGTTGCGGTCGGCCGCCGCCACGTCGGACATTTCCTTGCCGCCGATGACGATCTCGCCGCTATCGGCATGGTCGAGCCCGGCAAGGATGCGCAGTAGCGTGCTCTTGCCGCAGCCGGAGGGGCCGACGAGGGCGATGAATTCGCCCGGCTGAACGTCGAGGCTGATGTTTTTCAGGATGGCGTTGTCGCCATAGGATTTCTTGATCGCGGAGAGGGAGAGCGCACTCATTGCGCCGGCTCCTTCTGCACCTTGTGGGCTTCGTGCGGATAGACCTGCTCGACCACGTCGTCGAGCACATGCGCCACCATGCCGGGCACGGCGACGATCTCGCTCGTTACCGTATCGCCGAGATCGTGGAGGACCGCGCCGACGATCTTCTCGCCCGGCATCTCGCGCTCCATCGTGCCGATGATGAAGGCGGCCGACGGTCCCCAGACCAGCGACGTGTCGTTGAAGCGGCCCTTCCAGGCCCAATGCAGGTGACCGCTGGCATGGAGCGCCACGTCATGGGCGGCGATCAGGTCGTAGAGGCGCCGGCGCTGGGCCGGGCGGATGCTCCAGTAGCCGGTGTCGCCTTCATCCGGCGTGTCGAC
This sequence comes from Hyphomicrobiales bacterium, assembly GCA_900471515.1. GTDB lineage: Bacteria > Pseudomonadota > Alphaproteobacteria > Rhizobiales > Rhizobiaceae > Rhizobium. Next base: position 35,789 of record UCFC01000061.1, read on the forward strand.
GAAGAGCGGCTTGTGGGCAAACATCGCGACGCGGCGGCCGGCGCGCGTGGCAAGCGCCCGTTCCAGCCATGCAAACTGCGTTTCCTGCTCGTCGTTTTCCATGCCCATCAGCAGGCTGTCGAGGCCGATCAGGCGCCAGTCGCCGGCATCTTCCAGCCAGTAATCCGGGCCGACGAGGCTGCGCCAGCGGGCAAGCCTTGTTGCATCGACCGGCTGCAGCGAGCCCGGCAGATGGCCGACATCGTGATTGCCGGGAACGATCAGCATGGGGATTTTCACCTGCCGCATCAGTTCCATGCAGAAGGTCAGGTCCTCGTCCCTGTCGGCGCCGTCGACGGCAAGGTCGCCGGTATGGATGACGAGATCGGCGCCGCTGGCATTGACCCAATCGGCCAGCGGCTGCCAGTTGCCGTTGAAATGCGGTTTCGACGGGCTGAAATGCGTGTCGGTGATCTGGACGATTTTCATGCCGGCGCTCTCCGATTGGCCCGCGCCAGGTTGTCCGGCGGCAGGCGATGCTCTTGCCGCCTGTTTAGAGCGCCCCAATGTCAGGCCGGTTACAAGCGTTTCCACCCTTGTTCCAATTGTGTCGTGCAATTGTCATGAGGAGGGTGCGGGCTGTGATGACCCCTATCGGTGCGAAGACCGATTGGCGGGCATCGATAGAGAAAGTTGGCCGCGGCCAATTTCGGGTTCGGTTGGACTCGTGGCGATTTTGTCCGACCGGTCGCGGGAAAGCGCTCCGCAGCCTATGTTGGCTCCCAGGGATTGACGATCGCGGCACCCATAGGCGCGAAATCAGAAACGTTGCGGGTCACGATCGTCATCCCGTGAACCAGTGCGCTCGCCGCGATGAACGCATCGCGTTCTGGCCGCGGATCGGGAATATGGAGGCGAGCGCAGCGAAGTGCGACGGTTCGATCCACGGTCAAAATTCGATCGGCGAATTCCGGTAACACATAGTCGTCCATCCAGGTGCGCAGCCGGGCGCCTTGTGAAGGATCGCGCCTTTCCATCAGAAGAATGCCGAGGTCCAGTTCCATAAGCGTCACGGCAGAGATGTAGAAACTCTCAGCATCCCGAGCCGACATCCACGAGATGACGTTAGGGTCGGCTTTCCCCGAACCCGCCTTGCGCAGTTCAGACAGAACGTTGGTATCGAGCAGGAACATCAGGATAGGTCGGCTGGCCGCGGGAGATCACGTGAACGCGGAATGTCCAGATCGATATCCCCGAGGCCGGGCATCGACAGCGCTTCGACAATGTTGCGGCGCTGCCCGGTGATCCTCTGATATTCTTCGAAGCTGAGCAGAACCTGCGTTGGCTTGCCCCTGTTGGTGATGAAGACAGGACCCGCCCTGGTCGCCTTCTGCGCCCGGTTGGCGTTCTGCTGAAACTGGCGGCTGGACAGGGTCGTGATGGTCATGGTTTGCCACCTGCTGCTTGATGTTAATACGTTAGAACATAGGCCGTATCGGCAAGGGTTTCAATCCTGTCCGCAGGAGAACCGGTGGGGGAGAGGTGAATGCGCAACCGAGCGCGGCTCCTCATACCGTGCCGGCGCCGGGGCTTGTTTGAAAGGATGCCGATGGTCAGCTGCCCGCAGACACCAGCTGCTCGCGATGCCGGGCAATGAAGGCCCTGACCGCCGGCGCGCCTTCGCCCTTGCGATAGGCGATCGCCACATCCGATGTCACCGCCACGCTTCGAAGCGGCCGGTAATGGATATCGGGCAGTTCCACCCGGCTCATCGATTGCGGCACGAGCGCGATGCCGACGCCGATGCCGACGAGGGCGGCGATCTCGGTGAAGTCGTGCGCGATGGCCTTGACGGACGGCTCGAAGCCGGCTTCCCGGCAGGCCTGCAGCGTGTTGCGGTGGAAGCCGATTTCGGGCGGCTGGCGCGGCGTGATGAAAGTATTGCCGGCCAGCCGGGCCAGCGTGTCGATGGGGCGCTCTGCGAATTCATGGCCGGCGGGGATCATGGCGACCAGCGGCTCGCGCAGCACGACCTGCACGGAAACGCCCGCCGGTATCGGCGCCGGCGCACGGATATAGCCGAAATCGAGCAGGCCGTCGGCGATGCGCTGCAACTGCTGGCGCAGTTCCATTTCCTGCAGCTCGACCTCGACATAGGGAAAATCGCGCTTGAAGTCCTTGATCGAGCCGACGACGGCGCCGGAATAGGCGGCCGACGCCACATAGCCGATGGAGATGCGCCCGCTTTCGCCGCGTCCGGCGCGGTCGATGGCCGCGACCGTCGCCTCCGTCTGGGCCAGCACCTTGCGCGCTTCCTGGAACAGCACTTCGCCTGAATATGTGAGCTGCACGGCCCGGCGGCTTCGGTCGAGCAGCGGCGTGCCGACGATCTTTTCGAGGTTCATGATCTGCTGGCTGAGGCCCGGCTGGGCGATGCCGAGCCTGATGGCGGCGCGCTCGAAATTCCGCTCCTCGACCAGGGTCACGAAATATCTGAGGTGGCGGAGTTCGAAGCCGGGGTCGGTCAGTGCCATTGCGCGCTCCTAGAAGAATTCAAAACTATGACGTTTATCGAATTTCATAACCAGGACTTATGAAAAATTCGACCCCCGTTTATTGGACCTCCGAAAAATAACATGATTAGAAAAATCCAGTTTTCCGATATAACGAGCTCCCGATGACTGGTTCCCTTCGCCTCCTCACATTCGCCTCCACCACGGCGCTCGCCTGCGCATTTTGCGGGCCGCTTCTTCCGGCTCTTGCGCAGGAGGCCAATCCGACCGTGCTTGCGCCGATCGTCATCGACGGCACGGGGAACGAAGACCCGACGGCACCGGTGAAGGGATTTGTCGCCAGAACCAGCGCGACGGCAACCAAGACCGGCACGCCGCTCCTCGAAACCCAGCAGTCGGTCTCTGTGCTGACGGCCGACCAGCTGAAGTCGCAGGATGCCGAAACCGTCGGCCAGGCGCTCGACTATGTGCCGGGCGTCGTCGGCGAGCCCTATGGCGCCGATCCGCGCTTCGATTCCCCGCGCATCCGCGGCTTCGACGGGCGCCAGTCGCAATTCCTGAACGGGCTGCGCATGATGCGCACCGCCGGGGCGCCTGCCGTCGATCCCTATCAGCTGGAGCGCATCGAAGTGCTGCGCGGCCCGGCCTCGGTCATGTACGGCCAGGGCAATCCGGGCGGCCTGATCAACCTCATCAGCAAGCGGCCGGTCTTCGAGCGTTTCGGCGAAGTGGGCGTGCAGGCCGGCAGCTACGATACCTACGGCACCTTTTTCGATTTCGGCGACATCGTTCCCGGCAATTCCGACTTCGCCTATCGCCTGACGGGTCTGGCGCGGACGGCCTCGGCGCAGGTCGACGAGCTTGACAACGACCGCTACTTCATCGCGCCGGCGCTCACCTGGAAGCCGGACGAAGATACCAGGCTGACGATCCTGACCAGCGTCCAGCACGACAATCCCAGCACGCCGTCCGGCCTGCCGCCGCAGCTGACGCTGGATGCGAGTGGCGCCAACCGCCTGTCGCGCGATTTCTTCGTCGGCGACAAGAGCTTCGACACGTCGGACCGGACGCTGACCAATCTCGGTTATGAGCTGGAGCATCGCCTGAACGATACCTGGACCTTCCGCCAGAACCTTCGCTACCAGAATTTCGACTGGAACTATCAGGCCCTCGGCATGTCGACCTCGGGCCTTGCGGCGGACGGACGGACCATCAACCGCAACGCCACCATCCAGGACGAGCTGCTCAACACCTTCAACGTCGACAACAACCTGCTGGCGGAATTCGATACGGGCGAGATCCGGCACAAGATGCTGTTCGGCCTCGACTATCGCTATTACAGCAACAATGTCGGCACGCAGTTCTGGCGGGCCACCCCGCTCGATGCCTTCAATCCGGTCTATGGCTCGGTCAAGCTGATTGCACCGACGCTCAGCACCTATGTCGATTCCACCATGACCCAGGTCGGTCTCTACGTGCAGGACGAGCTCGCCTATGAGAACTGGCGGGCGACGGCCGCCCTTCGCCAGGACTGGGCAAGCACCGACGGAACCTCGACGAACCGGCTGACCGGTATTTCTCGCCCGCTTGATCAGGACGATCACAAGCTCACCGGCCGTGCCGGCCTCAGCTACGTCTTCGACAACGGCATCGCGCCCTATATCAGCTATGCCACTTCCTTCGAGCCGGTGCCGGTGAGCGCAACGAGCGGGATACTTGAACCGACGACCGGCGAGCAGGTGGAAGTCGGCGTCAAATATCAGCCGGAGGGCTGGAACGGCTATTTCACGGTCGCCGGATATGACCTGAAACAGAAGAACGTGCTGACGACGATCGGGACGACGACCGCGCAGATCGGTGAAGTCGACGTCAAGGGCATCGAACTGGAAGGCGTGACCAGCCTCACAGACGGGCTCGACCTGCGCGCCGCCTACACCTACATGCAGGCCGAAATCGTCGGCGGCGCCGATGACGGCAACCGCCCGGACAATGTGCCCGAACACGCCGCCAGCCTCTGGCTCGACTATACGTTCCCGGAGGATACGGCTCTCGAAGGCTTCGGTCTCGGCGGCGGTGTGCGTTATGTCGGCCAGCGATACGGCAATACCAAGAATACGCTCGATCTTGACGCCGTCACCCTTCTCGATGCAGCAGTGCATTACAAGAAGGACAATGTGACCGCCTCGCTGAACGTCAAGAACCTTGCGGACAAGGATTATGTTGCAAGCTGCAGCTCCTTCGGCTGCACCTATGGCGACGGCAGGACGGTGATGGGCAAGCTGACCTTTCAATGGTGAGAGACGATCGAGAACGGAGCGCAACGCTCGTCAGCCGCCGGCAGGCACTTGCCTTGCTGGCGGCTTTCGCCATTCCGGGCAGAGCCCTTGCCGCCGCCCCGACGCGCATCGCCGCGATCGACTGGGCGATGCTGGAAACGCTGGTCGCGCTCGGCGTCACGCCTGTCGCCGCGACCGAACTCGTGCAATTCCGCAAGGATGCGGTCGAGCCGGCGCTTGACCCCTCGGTTGCCGATCTCGGCCTGCGCGGATCGCCGAACCTCGAACTCCTGCGCCTGCTGCGCCCGGACCTCATCCTGATCTCGCCCTTCTACACCAGGTTCGAGGCGAGCTTTCGGGCGATTGCGCCCGTTCTGTCGCTGCCCTTCTACAACAGGGGCGAGCCGCCCTATCAGAAGGCGGTGGATGCCGTCTCGGCGCTGGCGAAGGAACTGGATCTTGCCGAACGCGGGCGCGTGGTGGTGGAGCAGCAGGCAGCCCTCCTCGAGCAGACGCGCCTCAGCCTGCAGAGATTTGCCTCCCGCCCGACCTATCTCGTCAATATCGGCGATGCCAGGCATGTGCGCGTCTTCGGCGCCGACAGCATGTTCGGTGATGTCCTGTCCCGGCTCGGCCTGCCGAATGCCTGGACGGACCGCTCCCGATACACGTTTGCGGCCCCGGTGCCGATCGAAAACCTCGCGGCCGAGCCGCAGGCGCGCATCGTCATCATCTCCGATATCCCGGTCGAGGCGCGCAGCGGCCTGAAGAACAGCATGATCTGGCAGTCGCTGCCGCCGGTAAGGGCCGGCCGCGTCCTGATGCTCGGCAATATCAATCCCTATGGCGGCATCCTGGCCGCCGCCCGCTTCGCGCGGCTTTTCAAGGCGGCGCTGCAGTCGTCCGGGGAGAGCCCGTGACGAGACCTGCCGCTTTCCTCACCGCGCTGTCGGCCCTTTCCGCTTCCGCCGGCCTCTTCCTGTGGGTGGCGCTCGACCGTCTGCCTTTCGCCGACTGGCCCTCCCTGCCGTTCGATGCCGGACGGATGACGACGCAGCAGATCATATTCGCCTATGCCGTCCTGCCGCGCGGCGCAGTCGCGCTTCTCGCCGGCGCCGCCCTCGGCCTTGCCGGTGCCCTGCTGCAGCGCCTGCTGCGCAATCCGATCGCCGATCCCTCGACGCTCGGCGTCTCCTCCGGCGCGCAGCTTGCGATCGTGACGGCGACGCTGTTCTTCCCCGAGATCCTTGACGGCTACCGTGCCTTCGTGGCGCTTGCCGGTGCCGGCGCGGCCACGGCCCTCGTCTTCCTGCTCGGCTGGCGGCGCAGCTTCGAGCCGATCACCATGGCGGTTTCCGGCCTTCTGGTCGGCATTACCTGCAGCGCGCTGGCGGCGGCAATGACGCTCTCGCAGGGCGAATACCTGATGTCGCTCGTTACCTGGAACGGCGGCTCGCTCAGCCAGCAGGACTGGTCGGCGACGGTCAGCCTCGGCCTGGAGCTGCTGCTCGGCCTTGCCGTCACCCTTCTGCTGCTGCGCCCGCTCACCCTGCTCGGGCTTGGCGACAGCAGCGCGCGGTCGCTGGGCGTGGCGCTTGCCGGCACGCGCATTGCTGTCGCAAGCCTTGCGGTGGCGCTGAGCGCCGGCGTTGCCGCCGCCGTCGGCCTTGTCAGTTTCGTCGGCCTTGCCGCGCCGGCGCTGGTGCGCCTGCTCGGGATCCGCACGACGCGCGGCATCCTGCTTCTGTCGCCGGTCGCGGGCGGCCTGCTGCTCTGGTTCTGCGACGGTATCGTCCAGCTCGTCGCCGCTTCGGCCGGCGAAACCTTCCCGACGGGATCGGTGACGGCCCTGATCGGCGGGCCGCTGCTCATCTGGCTCTTGCCGCAGGTGCGCGCCGTCGAACCGCCGCAGCCGCCAGACAGCATTGTCGTGTCGCGGGCGCCGCTCTCACGCCTCGTCCTCATCCTCTGCCTGCTGCCGCCGCTCGTCTGGGCCGGGCTCTGCGTCGCGCGCCTGCCCGATGGCTGGACGCTGCTGAGCGGCGACCTCCTGCGGGAACTCTTCCCCGCCCGCTGGCCGCGGCTTCTGGCATCGGCTGCGGCCGGCAGCCTGCTCGCCATGGCCGGCGCCATGCTGCAGCGCCTCACCGGCAACCCGATGGCAAGCCCGGAAGTGCTGGGTGTCAGCGGCGGAGCCGGCGTCGGTTATGCCGTTGCGCTCAGCGTTTCGGCCAATGCCGGTGCGCCCGCGCTCTTCCTCGGCGCCGGCGGCGGGGCGATCCTGGTGCTCGTCATCGTCGCGCTCTTTGCCGCCCGCCGGCATCTGCCGCCGGAGCGGCTGCTTCTCGCCGGCATTTCCGTCAGCGCCTTCAGTTCGGCGATCCTGAGCGCGCTGCTTGCCGTGGGCGACCAGCGCGCCTGGCAGATCCTGGCCTGGCTCGGCGGGTCGGCTGCGGCGGCCACGCCGCAAACGGCAACCTTCCTTGCCGGCCTCGCCGTTCTGATCCTGATCATCGGCCTGGTCTTTGCGCGATGGCTGACGATCCTGCCGCTCGGGCCACCCACCGCGCTTGCGCTCGGCTTGCCGCTCGTCGGTGCCCGTCTGCTGATGGTGCTGACGGCAGGCATTGCGACCGCCGCGGCCTCGCTGCTCGTCGGTCCCTTGAGCTTCGTCGGCCTGATGGCTCCGCATATCGCCCACCGCGCCGGTTTCGAAAAGCCGGGCAGCGGGCTTCCCGCCGCCGCCGTCATCGGCGCCGTGCTGATGGTGATCGCCGATCTCGGCGCCCGCACCGTCACCTTTCCCTATGAGCTGCCGCTCGGCCTCTTTGCGGCCTTTGCCGGCGCGCCCTACCTTGTCTGGATGATCGGCAGGCGGCCGTAAGCGCGCCCTGGCTTTCGGTCAATCGCGCGGGGAGGAGGCGGCAGCCGTCTGCGGCCGCATCACCTGCGCGGACGGCAGCGACGAGAGGAAATCGGCCAGGGGCACGGGGCGGGAAAACAGGAAGCCCTGCAGGTCGTTGCAGCCGGCAGCAACGAGGAAGTCCCTCTGCCCTTCCGTCTCGACGCCTTCTGCCGTCGTCGCTTTTCCAAGCGTGCGGCTGAGGCCGAGGATCGCCGAAACGATGGCGGCACCCTCGGCCTGCGTTCCGAGCAGCCGCACGAAGGACCGGTCGATCTTGATCCGGTCGATGTTGAACTGAATGAGGTGGCTGAGCGAAGAGAAGCCGGTGCCGAAATCGTCGAGCGCGATCCGGATCCCGTGGGAGCGAAGCCTGCCGAGCGTGCCCTGGGCGTTTTCGTCGATGTTGAAGAGGGCCGCTTCCGTCAGTTCGAGCTCGAGGCGCGACGGCGGCAGGCCCGTCTCCGCCAGGATCGACAGGACCTGCCGGTCGAAGTCGCGATGCCGGATCTGCGAGGGCGAGACGTTGACGGCGACCGACATGTCGGCCGGCCAGCTTGCGGCGGTCCTTGCCGCGCTGCGCAACACCCATTCGCCGAGCTGGTCGATCATGCCGGCCTCCTCGGCAATCGGGATGAACCTGTCCGGCGACAGCAATCCGTGGGCGGGATGGCGCCACCGCACGAGAACTTCCGCACCCGAAAGCCTGCCCTGGGCGTCGGCTCGGTGCACGCCCTGAAAGAAGACCTCCAGATGGCCGGGATGGTCGGGGCGCAGATGGTCCGCGCTGCCGGGCGGGTTCGCGTGGTTTTCCAGCACGAGGCGAAGGTCGTTCTTGAGGTTTTCGCGCGCCTCGACCCGGTGGTCGAGGGAGGGATCATATTCGATCAGGCGGCCGCGCCCCTTGGTCTTGGCTTCGTAAAGGGCGACGTCGGCGCGCCGCAGGATCTCGCTGGTCGCCTGGGCCGCGTCCTGAAAGGCCGCAATGCCGACCGAGCATCCGATGCGCACGACGACGTCGCCGCCGTGGAGCTGGAACGGCTTGCCGAGAGCCTCGATAATGGCGTTGCAGAGCAGGATATGGCGATCGTCGCCCGCGCGCGCGTCGGGAAGCAGCAGGGCGAATTCGTCGCCGCCGAGCCTTGCCAGCGTGTCGCCCGCTCCGATCAGCGCATTCATCCGCTCGACGACCCCGCGCAGCAGCTCGTCGCCGGCGGCATGGCCGTGGATGTCGTTGACCTCCTTGAACTTGTCGAGATCGACGAGGGCAAGCACGGCGCGTTTGCCGGGAGATTTCATGGCCGCAAGGCATTGCTCGAAACGGGCTGCGAAAAGTGCGCGGTTCGGCAGGCCCGTCAAGACGTCGTGCAGCGACAGGTGCCGCGCGTGGTGCTCGCTGGCGCTGAGTTCCCGGAGGCTGCCGCGCAGACGGCCCATCAGGGCGAAGAAAAGGCCGGCGATGAAGAGGCCGGCCACGGAGAGCACGGGGACCAGCCGGCCGATGACGCGCGAGCCCGGCAGGTCCGGCTTCCAGATGATGAAGCCGATCGGTTCGCGCGATGCCGTGGCCTCGATTTCGAAGGCGACTTCGTCCTGCTCCTGATCCGCGGTGCGGGCATAACGGGCGCCGGCCAGCCCCTGTTCGCGGCTCAGCATATCGAGCGTGATGCCGTCGAGGAAACGGAATGCCACGAGGTAGAGCCGGTTGGCGTGATTGCCGTCCGGCGCGGCATCCTTCGAAGAGCCGGTGACGGAAACGACGCCGGCGACCGAAGGCCGGCCCTCAAGGCGCATCAGTTCCACCCGGCTGGGTTCCGGATCGGAATTCGGCCCGTGCGGCGCGCCCTGCTGCCTTGCTTCCAGATCCTGGATCATCGGCTGAAGCAGCGGCCGCACCCATTTGAAGCGGCGGCTGGTTTCGGGATCGGACTGCAGGGCAAGCTCGCCTGCGGGGGTCACGAGGAAAGCCGCGTTATAGCCGAATACCGTTGTCGCGATCTTGCCGAACGTCGCTGCCGATGTCGCGCCCGCGCCTTCACTCTTGCCGCTGGCCATGGTCGAATCGGTCATCAGCAGCGAGCCGTAGCCCGCGCCCATCAGCTGGATGTCCTGCGAGACGCGCTGGACCTGGTCCATGAGGCGGCCGTTGACCAGCTTGCGCTGCCGGTCGAGGGCGGCCGCGTCGCTTTCCCGGCCGGCCCAGATGGCGGCCAGGAACACCAGGCCAAGAATTGCCAGGCCGCTGATTGCAAGCAGGATCAGTATCGACCCGGACGATGTCCTGGTCGCTCTTTGTGCGAATAATCTTAAAGACGGATCAGCAGGCACGTCGTCTTCTCCCGAGCGCCCTGATACTGACCGCGATTGTTTACAAAAAGCTTTTCAAGCAGCATCAAAATGAAGGGTTCGCAATGACGAGCTTTTTAATCGTTTTGTGATTGGCTGTTCGTCGCGCAACGCTTGCCGATGCAAGGTTGGCAATCGGGCTCTACATCAAGGTGATTGATATGTTGCGATCAGGCTTTCTCTTTCGTTCGAAATTCTTCGCCATTGCTTGTGCCGCCGTCGTTTCGATCGGTATTTTCGATCCGGCTTCTGTCGCTGCCGCCGAAAACGACGCCATCCGCATCGCCGTCGAGGGCGCGTTTCCTCCGTTCAACTATCTCGATTCCAATAACCAGCTTCAGGGCTTCGACGTCGATATCGCCAAGGCCCTGTGCGAGACGGCCAAATTGAAATGCGAATTCGTCATCCAGGAATGGACGGCGATGATCCCGAACCTTCTGGACAACAAATACGACGCGATCATCTCGTCGATGTCGATGAGCGCCGAGCGGCGCGAAAAAGTCGCCTTCACCCACAAATATTACGACAGCCCCACTGTCTTCATTGCTCCCAAGACGTCTGCGATTGCCGGCACGTCACCCGAGGACCTGAAGACCCTGAAGCTCGGCGTAACGGCGGCGACTTCCCAGGAATCCTACGCCAGGAAGTTCTATGGCGGTGTCGCGACGACCGTCTTCAAGGCGTCGCCGGATCTCTACAAGGGCCTTGCCGACGGCGAGGTCGATATCATCCTGGAAGACAAGCTGGCGGTCTACGACTGGCTCGCCAACACCAAGGCGGGCAGCTGCTGCGAGTTCAAGGGCGCCGATATCAAGAATACCGAATATTTCGGCGACGGAGCCGGCATCGCCGTGCGCCCCTCCGACAAGGCATTGCTGGACAAGCTGAATGCCGCGCTCGAAACCATCCAGGCCAACGATATCTACGATACGATCAACGCGAAATATTTCCCGTTCAGCATCCGCTGACAGGCGGCATGTTTCAGCTCTCCGTGATGCGCCGGTCCTCGTCGGTGCCGACGGAGAGCTGCTTCCAGTCCAGGTCTTCCTGCAGTTCCAGATATTGCGTCGGCCCGATCTGGTCCCTGTCGCGCAGCTCCTCCAGGCGCTGGCGCTGGGCGATGACGGCCGCGATCGTCAGCTTGCGGCGCCTTTCGAGCGGCGAGGCCTGGCCCAGGTCCGACGGCACGGTCCAGTGATCCCGGCAGACGGTGCGGATCGCCTCGGCCTCCGCGCCGCCCTCCGTCTCCAGACGCCGAAAGGCGGCTTCGGCCAGCGATCGCCGGGCCGCTTCCAGCTCGTCGCGGACCTCCGACTGGCGCCCGAGTTTGAGGAAGTAGATCATCGGCGCAAGCGTCGCCCCCTGGATGACCAGGGTTGCGAGCACGACCGCAAAGGCCGTCAGCACGACGAGATCGCGCTCGGGAAAATCGGCGGGCAGCGCAAAGGCGGTCGCAAGGGTGACGAGGCCGCGCATGCCGGACCAGCCTACCAGAAAGGTCTCCCCGTTCGTAAACGGCGCCAGCCCGTTTCCGCGCCGGTGGCGCGAGGCGACGAAGGCGTGCAGCAGGAAGGCCATGGCGAGACGCGCAAGGATGACGCCGACCACCACGATGGCGGCAAAACCGAGCGCCCGCTCGAGCGCGTCGGCGGACATGGATTCCACGATGCTGCGGGCCTGCAGGCCCATGAGCAGGAAGGCGACGACGTTCAGCAGGAAGACCACGGTGGTCCAGACGGCGAAGGAATGCACCCGCATGCGCGGAGAATCCTCGACCGTCGAAAGCGTGGCGATCGTCATGGCGCTCGCAACCGTTGCCAGCACGGCCGAGAGATGCAGATGTTCCGCGATCAGCCAGGTCGAAAAGGCATAGACGAACTGCAGCAGCGTGCCGCCGACCGTATTTTCGGTCATGGGCCGAAGCCTGGAGACGAAGAAGCCGAAGACGATGCCGAAGAGAATGCCGCCGGGGGCGGCAAAGCCGATCTGCAGCGCCGTTGCGCCGTCGAGCCCGCCCCGTGCCTGGACCGTCAGCGCCGCTCCGAACAGCAGCAGGGCCGTCGCGTCGTTGAACAGGCTTTCGCCCTTCAGGAGCGCGTCCACCCGGCGGTCTACCGGCAGGTTGGACAGCACGGCGGTCGCCGCCGCCGCATCGGGCGGCGCAACGATGGCGCCAAGCGTGACCGCCACCGCAATCGGCAGGCCGACGGTCAGCAGGCTGATCGACACGACGACGCCGGTCGTCACCAGAACCGCGATGACGGCGTAGAAGATGAGCGGCAGCAGCATGCGTCGCGCAGCCCCCATCGGGAAATCATAGGCAGAATCGACGAGCACGGGCGCGATGAACAGGGCGAGCGCCGTCGGCGGATCGATCGGGATGACCGGTGCGCCGGGCAGCATCGCCACGGCGACGCCGCCGGCCGCCAGGATGCCGGGATAGGGCAGGTGCGTGCGCCGGGTGATCTGCAGCAGCAGGATCGCGACAGCCAGCAATGCGACGAGCGTTTCGAAGAAGGTCATGCGGGCATAGTAGCAGGCTTTCGGGCGCATTGAAGCGGGTGCGGCTCCCATGTAAAGCTTAAGCCTGTCAAGGTGATGACGAAGAGCGGGCGAGGCGGTTGACGATGGACTACGATGTGGCCGTTATCGGCGCCGGCGCAGCCGGCATTGCCGCGGCACGAAAGCTGGCCGCTGCCGGCCGCTCGGTCGTCATCCTCGAAGCGAGCGACCGCGTTGGCGGCCGCGCCTGGACGATCGAACTGTCAGGCATGCCGCTCGACATGGGCTGCGGCTGGCTGCACTCGGCAGAGCGCAACCCGCTTGTCGCGCTGGGCCGCGACACCGGCTTCACGATCGAAAGCGGGCCGACGGCCTGGCAGAGCCAATGGCGCGATCTCGGCTTTGCGCCGCAGCAGCAGGCGGCCGCTGCCGCCGCCTGGATGGCGCTGGAGGCGCGGCTTCGCGCCAATCCGCCGCAAAGCGACAGGGCTTCGGACGCGCTGGAGCCCGGCGGCGAGTGGAACGCCTATTGCCAGTCGCTGAGCGGCTATCTGAACGGCGCACCGCTGGAACGCCTGTCGGTCGCCGATTTCCTGGCCTATGACAGTGCCGCGACCGATTCCAACTGGCGGGTGCACGAAGGCTACGGCAGCCTGATCGGTGCCGCCGTCCCCGACGTCGCACTGCGCCTCTCGACGCCGGTGCGCCGTGTTGCGCTGACCGGCAAGGGCGTGCGGCTGTCGACCGACAGGGGCGCGGTGACGGCGGGCGCGGCGATCGTCACCGTTTCGACCGCGGTTCTTGCCGGGGGAAAGATCGCCTTCGACGCCGATGTTGACGATCATCTCCATGCCGCCGGGCAGCTGCCGCTTGGCCTTGCCGACAAGCTCTTCATGGAGCTTGCCGGCAATCATGGCCTGGAGCGGGAAACCCATCTGCTCGGCGATCCCAGGAGCGACGAGACCGGCAGCTATTATATCCGGCCGCTCGGCCGGCCCGTCGTCGAAGGCTTTTTCGGAGGCAAGGGCGCCGTCGTTCTCGAAAGCAAGGGCCTGCTCGAAGCCTTCGCTTTCGCGCTCGATCAACTGTCATCGCTTCTCGGAAACGATATTCGCCGCCATCTGCGGCCCTTGGCGGCCTCCTCCTGGTGCCGCACGGACTGGGTCGGCGGCTCCTACAGCCACGCGCTGCCCGGCCATGCCGGCGCCCGCGCAACCCTGGCGCGGCCGGTCGGCGAGCGCCTGTTCTTTGCCGGCGAGGCGACGCATCAATCCGATTTTTCGACGGCGCACGGAGCCTGGGAAAGCGGACTGCGCGCGGCAGGCCAGGCCATCCAATCTGCTGCCTGAGATCGACGGCTTCGGCAGGCTTTGGCCCGCCGACGGTCTTTTTTTGCCCGAACCTGACCGGGGCGTCATCTGCACTACACACTTGCGGCCTACGCCATTGAGCGGAGGTTTCAGCCTCATGTCCAGTCGAACCAACGTCACTGCAAAACGTCTGATGGATGCATGCGAGTCGCTGCTTTGCGAAGCGCACAGTCCGGAAGAGCTGACGGCGCGCCGGATCGCGATCCAAGCGCAGGCCACGCCTTCGGCGATCGCCTATCATTTCGGATCGCAGGAAGAGCTGATCACCGCGGTGGCCGAACGCGTCTACCGTCGTTTGAACGCCGAGCGTCTCAGCCTCCTGCAGAAGGCCGTCGACCGGCGGGCGCCCAATCCTCCCGATATCGAGGAGGTGATCGCCGCGCTTATCGGCCCGTCGATCCGCTGGGCAACCGATCCGACATCGAGCTATCCGGTGCTTTCGCATTTCACCTCCATGGCCCATTCGAACCGCGATGGGGCGCCGCACTACCGCCGCATCACCGACGATGTCGAGCATCACCGCGCCTTCATTCCGCAGCTGAAGCGGATCGCGCCCTGGCTCGACGAGGTCGATATCGGCTGGCGCCTGAACTGCGCGCTCGGCATCCGTTCGCAGGTCACCCGCAGCCGCCAGCGCACCGAGATCCTGACCAACCACCAGATGGATCTCGACAATCCCGAGCTCGTCATCGCGCGCATGGTGGAGGTCATCGCGCCGATGTTCCGGCGGTCCTGCTGACATCGGCCCGTCGCAGCCGGTCGGGTTTCGAACAGCATTCGAAATCCGTCACGCCTGCGAAACACGCCCCCTCTATCGGTTGCCTCGCGAAAACCGTCAGGGAGCCTTCCGATGCGCCGCGAAACCACCTTCATTCATCTGACCGACCTGCACATCGGCACCGCCGATGACGACCATCTCTACAGCGACACGACCGAGACCCTCGAAAAGGTGCTCGATCTCGTCGCAACGGTTACGCCGAAGCCGCAATTCGTGGTCGCCAGCGGCGACCTTACCAACCGCGGCGACGCGGAAAGCTTTCGCCGGCTGAAACGGATCATGGATGCCCGGATCGACGTGCCGGTCGTCTACGCGCTCGGCAATCACGACACGCGTCCCGGCTTCTACGAGGGCATGGAAATCGCCACCGACGATCCGGATGCGCCCTACGACCACGACACCGTCATCGACGGCATTCACATCGTGACGATCGATTCCTCGACCCCCGGCCTGATCGGCGGCACGATCGATCCCGAACAGTTCGACTGGCTGGCCTCGACGCTCGATACGCATCCGGAACTGCCGAAGCTGATCGTCGTTCATCATCCGCCGGCGCTCGGCGAAGAGGCCGACGCCACGCACTGGCGCACCATTCACTTCCCGCAGTCCGAACGGTTCCGCGCCCTGCTCAAGGGCCGCAACATCATCGGCATTCTGAGCGGCCACATCCATCACGACCGCGTTTCCGTCTGGCACGGCATCCCCGTCGTCGTCGGCACCGGCCAGCATGCCGCAACCGACATTCTGCGCACGGACATCCTGCGCATGGTGCGCGGCGCCTCCTTCGGCATCGGCACTATCCGCCCCTCCGGCCTCACCATGGCCTTCGTGCCGCTGCCGTCCGATCGCGCCGAGCTCAACACCTATCCGCTTGACATGCTCATGGCGCGGGCCGTTCCCGTGGCCGCCGAATAATTCCAGGAGACAGATATGTTGCGCAGAACCACGTTGAAGTTCACGGCCGCGCTCGCTGCCGTCTCGCTCTTGCCATCAGGCGTCTTCGCCGGGATGTCGGCTACCGTCGACAAGCCGGTGACGATCAGCTTCTACAACTACAATCTCGCCTCGGCGAGCGCCGGTGCCGAGGCGACCAAGGAACTGATCGCCGGTTTCGAAAAGAAATTCCCGAACGTCAAGGTCGAGACCGTCGCCGTCCCGTCCAACGAGATCATGTCGCGCGTGCAGGCCGATATCGTTGCCGGCAAGCAGCCGGACGTGGCGCAACTGGTCTTCCGCGACCTGATCTACATCGCCAGCGACCTCGGCGCCAATGCGCTGGAAGACATGGTCGATGCCAAGGAGCTGAAGGACCATCTTGCCGGCATGATCCCGCAGGGGCTCGAGCTCGGCAAGGTCGACGGCAAGACCTACGGCCTTGCCTACACGTTCTCGACGCCGATCCTGTTTTACAATGCCGATCTCTTCAGGCAGGCCGGCCTCGATCCCGACAAGCCGCCGAGGACCTGGGACGAGGTTGACGCTGCCGGCAAGGCGATCAAGGAAAAGACCGGCAAGAACGGCTTCTTCCCCGGCGCCTACGGCCCGACCGACGGCACTTTCGTCTATCAGTCGATCGTCATGTCGAATGGCGGCAAGGTCCGCGACGGCAACACGCTGACCTTTGCCGACAAGGATGCGGCCGACGCCGTCAGGATGCTGCGCGGCATGGTCGAGAGCGGGGCGCATGCCAGGATCGACCCGGCCAGCGCGTCGGACACGTTCGCGGCCGGCAATATGGGCATGTTCCTCTATACGAGCGCGCTGCTTTCCAGCGTCAAGAAATCGGCCCAGGGCAAGTTCGAGCTGCGCCTGGCGGCGATGCCCGCCTTCGGCGACAAGCCGACGGCGCCGACCAACTCCGGCAGCGCCCTCTTCGTCTTCAGCAAGGACCCCGAAAAGCAGCGCGCCTCCTACGAGCTGCTCAAATACCTGACGAGCAAGGAAGCCTATACGATCATCACCAGCAAGATCGGCTACCTGCCGCTGCGCCTCGATATCGTCGACGACCCGAACTATCTCGGCCCCTGGGTCAAGGAAAACCCGATGTTCCGGGCCAATATCAAGCAGCTCGACCACCTGACCGCCAACATGGCCTTCCCCGGCCCGAACTATCGCCAGGTCGAGAAGATGATGATGGACAGCGTTCGCGAAGCCGTCTTCGGCAGCGGCGATCCGGTCGAAGCGCTGAAGAGCGCGCAACAGCAGGGCCAGGACCTGATGCCGTAAGCCCGCAGCCTTCACGAGGAACCAGGAGGATGAAGGGCGCCAGACCACCGCCCTTCATCGCCAGTCGATCGGAGCTTTCGCCAATGACAGATATCCAGGCGGACATCGCCGGCCCAGCCGAGCTTGCCGGAGCCCGGACGAGCGCGCGCCCGGGGCGCGAACGTTTTGCGCTTTCACCCTGGCTCTACCTGACGCCCGCGCTGCTGCTGCTGATGGTATGGACCTATATTCCGCTGGCCGAGGCCTTCCGGCTGTCCTTCTACCAGTGGAACATGCTGCCGACGGCGCCGCAGCGCTTCGTCGGCCTGACGAATTACCAGCGGTTGCTGGCGCTGCCGGAAATGCGCAATGCCCTCTGGAACACGCTCTATTATACGATCGGCCTGTTTCCGATGTCGGTCGTCATCCCCCTCTTCGTGGCGATCTGGACGCAGGATCTCGGCGGCCGCGCCCGCACGATCTACCGGGCGATGATCTTCGTGCCGATGATCATCGCCCCCGTTGTCGCGGCCGTCCTGTGGCGCTGGCTGCTGAACGAGGACCAGGGGCTCGTCACGCTTTCCCTCCAGGCGCTTGGGCTTGCCCGCATCGGTTTTCTGACCGATCCGCATTACGCCCTGCCGACGCTGACCTGGATCACCGGCTGGAAGCTGATCGGCTTTTCCACCCTGCTTTTTTCCGCCGCCAATGCCGGCATCAACCCGTCCTATATCGAGGCTGCGCGCATCGACGGCGCGAGCCGATGGCGCATCATCCGCGACATCCGCCTGCCGCTGCTGTCGCCGACCATCCTGCTCTTGTCGATGATGACGGTGCTCTTCGGCGCGCAATGGAGCTTCGCCTATATCAACGTGCTTACCAATGGCGGGCCGCTGAAGTCGACGACCAACATCTTCTACCTGCTCTGGGAATACGGTTTTCAGACACTTTCGGCCGGCTGGAGTTCGGCTGCCGGCATGATCGCCTTTGCCGGCTTCGCGCTGCTCGCCGCCTTCTGCATGTGGCTGACGAAGAGGTTTGCCTTCTATGACAACTGAGGCCATCGACGATCGCCGGCAGGGCCGGCCGTCGCCATTGCGCGGCTCCGCGCGGGCATTCGGCGTCCACGCCGTCATGATCCTGCTCTCCCTCGTTTCGGTCTTTCCGGTCTACTGGATGATCGTCACGTCGCTGCGGCCCGAAAACGAGATCTTCTCGACGGTGCCCTGGCCGTCCCGTCCGACCTTCGACAACTACCTCTTCGTGCTGACGCGCGTGCCGATGCTCGAGATGCTCGTCAACACGACGGCCGTCTCGGCCGCGACCGCCCTGCTGCAGGTGGCGACGGGCATGCTGGCCGCCTATGCGCTGGTGCGCTGGCGCCTGCGGTTTTCAGGGGTCGTTCATGGCCTGATCGCCCTGTCCTGGCTGGTGCCTTTCCAGGTGACGATGATCCCGAACTACGTGCTGGCGTCCAGGCTCGGGCTGCTCGACACGCTGACGGGTCTCGTCGTGCCCAACGCTGCCCATGCCTTCGCGATCCTGCTTCTCTACCACGCCATGCGCGCTTTCCCGACCGAGGTGCTGGAGGCGGCGCGCATGGACGGGGCGCGCAGTTTTCGCATTCTCTGGCAGATCGTTGCGCCCAACATGGGGGCGCCGATCGCCTCGCTTTCCATCATCGCCTTCATTTCCGCCTGGAACGAATATTTCTGGCCGCTGCTTCTTTCGCGCAAGCCGGAGAATTCCGTCGTGCAGATCGGCCTGCAGATGTTCATGACCCAGGAGGGAAACCTCTGGGGACCGCTGATGGCGGCGGCCGCGCTCGCCAGCCTGCCGATCCTGCTGATCTATCTCGTCCTCCAGCGCCACGTCATCGAATCCTTCATGAAATCCGGAATCCGTTGAATGCAGACCTATGAAAGAGTGATTGCGCTGGATGGCGCCCATAACGTGCGCGACCTCGGCGGCTATGCGACCGGCGCCGGCGGGCTGACGCGCTGGCGCTCCCTCCTGCGCGGCGATGCCCTGCACGGCCTGAGCGCGGCCGATATCGAAGCCCTCGTCGCGCAGGACGTAACGACCGTCATCGACCTGCGCAACGGCCACGAGATCGCCCTCCAGCCCAACCGGCTCGAGGGGGACGCGCGGGTCGTCTACGCCAACATACCGCTATTTGCCGCGCTTGCGCCCATCGACATGGGCGCGGCCGATGCGGCAGGCTTCGATATGGGCGAGCGCTATTGCCAGGCCCTCGACAGCTGTCAGCCGGCCATCGCCGAAGTGCTGGCGACGATTGCGCGCGCGCCTGCCGGCATCGCCCTGTTTCATTGCACGGCGGGCAAGGACCGTACCGGCCTCATCGCCGCCCTCATTCTTGCAAATGCCGGGGTCGACGACGCCGTCATCATCGAAGACTACGCGCTGACGGGATCGGTATCCGGTCCGCTGCTCGGCCAATTGCGGGCGCGGGCGCTCACGCGCGGCGCTTCCGCCGCATTCGTCGATACCGTTCTTGCATCCGCGCCGGAAAGCATGGCCCGCGCGCTCGATCATCTCGCCAGCCGCTATGGCGGGGCGGGCTCCTACATGGCGCAGATCGGCATGAGCCGCCGGGACGTGCGGGACCTGGAACGGCGGCTCGCCGGCTGATGTCGGCAGCAGCGGCGGACGGCGCCAGCCCTCCGCTTGCGCGCCGCGCCCGCAGGCAGCGAGGCGATCGTTATTGCAGCGTGCGGTTCTGCAGCTGTTGTCCTGCGGCATAGTCCGGCACGGCGGCCGGCTGGCCGGCGCCGTCGAGGCCGGTCGCCACGACCGAGACGCGGAACTTGCCGTCGAGGCTGCGGTCGAAGATGGCGCCGACGACGATTTCGGCGTCGTCCTGCACTTCGTCGCGGATGCGGCTGGCCGCCTCGTCGACCTCGAAGAGGGTCATGTCGGAGCCGCCCGAGATCGAGATCAGCACGCCCTTGGCGCCCTTCATCGAGATATCGTCGAGCAGCGGATTGGCGATCGCAGCCTCGGCCGCTTTCATGGCGCGGCCTTCACCGCCAGCTTCCCCGGTACCCATCATCGCCCGGCCCATGCCGCGCATGACGGATTTCACGTCGGCAAAATCGAGGTTGATGAGGCCTTCCTTGACGATGAGATCGGTGATGCAGCCGACACCGGCATAAAGCACCCGATCGGCCGTCATGAAGGCATCGGCGAAGGTGGTCTTGGCGTCGGCAATGCGGAAGAGGTTCTGGTTGGGGATGACGATGACGGTATCGGCCGCCTGGCGCAGCGCCTCGATGCCGGCTTCGGCCATCTTCATGCGGCGGTTGCCTTCGAAGGTGAATGGCTTGGTGACGACGCCGACCGTCAGGATGCCGGCCGAACGGGCCGCATGCGCGATCACGGGGGCCGCGCCCGTTCCCGTGCCGCCGCCCATACCGGCGGTGACGAAACACATGTGCGAGCCGCTCAGGTGATCCATGATCTCGTCGAGCGATTCTTCCGCCGCAGCACGGCCGACCTCCGGCAGGGAGCCGGCGCCGAGGCCTTCCGTGACATGGGCGCCGAGCTGGATGCGGCGCGTCGCCTTGGAGGTCGCGAGCACCTGGGCGTCGGTATTGGCGGCGATGAAATCGACACCCGCCAGTTTCTCGGCGATCATGTTGTTGATCGCGTTTCCGCCGCCCCCGCCGACGCCAATCACCGTAATCTGCGGCCGCAATCCCGTAATGCCGCTCTTGGCGTCTGTCATCGAACTCTCCTTTTGTCCCTCGTGCGTGTTCCGCCCGTCGCGGACCGCGAATCGCCTATAGGTTAAGCGCGCAACAAGGCAGAGGCTGGGCGAGCTTTGCAATATCCAAAGGGATTTCAGCACGCGATCATGTTCGAAAGAACCGCACGGCGAAATTGCTCCTGCCGATCGCACCAGTGGCGATTGCTTTGCCTCGAAGCGAAGTTTCGCTAAAGATGAAAGCGAAACGAAGGGAGGGCGCATGTTTCTGTCGGATCGTCAGGAGAAGATCATCGCACTTGCGAGATCGTCGGGCCGGGTGCTCGTCGACGATCTGGCGGCGCAGTTTGCCGTGACTCCGCAGACGATCCGCAAGGATCTGAACGACCTTTGCGATGCGCAGCTTCTGACGCGCATCCATGGCGGCGCAACCTTCCCGCGCGGCACGGAAAATGTCCGCTACGATGCGCGGCGCCAGATCGCCGCCAGCGAAAAACAGGCGATCGGCGTCGCCGCAGCCGATCTCATTCCCAACAACAGCTCGCTCTTCATCAATATCGGCACGACGACGGAAGCCGTCGGAGAGGCCTTGACCGATCACCACGAACTGATGGTGATTACCAATAATATCAATGTTGCCAACAGGTTGCGATTGATCGACAATATCGAGGTGGTGATTGCCGGTGGTGTGGTGCGCCAGTCGGACGGCGGCATCGTCGGTGAAGCGGCGGTCGATTTCATCCGCCAGTTCAAGGTGGATTATGCCGTGATCGGCGCTTCCGCGATCGATCCGGACGGCGCGCTTCTCGACTATGATTTTCGCGAGGTGAAGGTGGCGCAGGCCATCATCGCCAATGCCCGTCACGTCATCCTGGTTGCGGATTCCACCAAGTTCGAGCGCACCGCGCCCGTGCGCATCGGCCAGATTTCGCAGGTTCACACCTTCATCACCGACCAATGCGAGTCACCCTCCATCCGCAATATCTGTCAGCAGAGCGGTGTCGTGCTTGTCGAAACCGCGAAAACAAACCGCTGATTTTAGCGCTCAATAACATTCGTTTGACATTCGGAAAATTTTCGATTTAATCGTCCTCACTTTCGCAACGGTTTGGGGGAACCGCTGCGCTGTCCTGGCTCAACGAGGGGGAACATGGGCCGTATTCACGATATTTTCGTCATCGGCGGGGGGATCAACGGCTGCGGGATCGCGCGCGATGCGGTTGGGCGCGGTTATGCGGTTGCGCTTGCCGAGATGAACGATTTCGCTTC
>UCFC01000059.1 GCA_900471515.1 Hyphomicrobiales bacterium
AAGGCACGACAAAGCGCCTGACGTCACCGGCCTGCGGAGCGGGCGCGACAGGGCGGACGACAGGCGGCGGAGCGGCTGGCGTCTGCGCCGGTGCGGGAGGCGGCGCCGGCGGCGGGGCGGCCGTCTGCGGCACAACGGGAACGGGGGCCGGCGCGGGCTGGGCAGGCAGCGTCAGGCGCGGCTTGACCGGCGGCGCGCCGGCCGGGCGCTCGCCGGACATATCGAAAGGGCTGATCTGCGCATAGGCGAGGACCGATGTGCAGGCCAGAAGGAGCGACGCGGCGAAGAGCTTTCTCATCCGGCGTTCACCTTTGCCGCCTGCTGCTGGCGATGTTCCTCCCGCTCCGGCCGCATGCTGCGGAAGAAATAGACCAGGCCGCGGCTCGTCTGGTAGAAGGACAGGCCGAGGAACCAGATGGTGCCCCTGATCAGGCCGGGATTGCGGCGGCGCGAGGCCTGGAACTGCGTCCACTGATCGGAATTGGCAAAGATCAGGTCGGCAATCAGGCGGTGATCCAGCGCGCTCTTCGGCTGATACTGGCAGCCGACATTTATGATATCGCCGAGCGGTTCGATATTGCGGACGATGAGCGGCAGGGTTTCGAGATCGGCGCCGCTATAGGGGCGGAACCGGATGTCGCCGAGCGCGCCGACCTGCACCGCATCGAAATGTTTGCTGAAGACGTGCAGCCGCGCGCCGTGAACGGAGACATCCTCGATGGAGGCCGTGTACCACTGGTCGCCGACGCTGAATTCGCAGCGGCGGTTGACGCGCACACGGCGGGAAGACGCCCGCTCCCCGCGCTCCGAAACCACGCCGAGCGCGCAGCCGGCAAGGATGAGGTTGATGATGTTCCAGGCGCCGACGACAAGGGTGACATCCGCCTTGTAGGGTTCGGCATAGATCTTGTAGACGGTGATCGCGACGGCGATGATCTGCACGGCAAAAATGACGAAGAAGGGCCTGCTGATTTCCGACAGGCGGCTGATGGCGATGGATTCGTCCTTGGCCGTGACCTTGAAGGTCGGCTTCCTCGGATTGAGCATGACCGAAACGACGGCCGGCAGCAGATGCACCGTCTGCACATATTCGTAGAGTTCGGAAATCCACGGCCAGCGGAACGACCCGTAGAGGTAGTTCTGCATCATCAGGTTCACGATCATGTAGGCGAGCGTATAGGCCAGGAACTCGCCGCCCGATGCCGTGAAGATTTCCAGATCGAAGAAGAGGTAGAAGAGCGGCGCGAAAAGGAAGATCGTGCGCGGGAACGGGAACAGCCAGAACAGCGACGAGGACATGTAGCAGAAGCGCTGCGGCAGGGAGAGGCCGCGCTTGAGCAGCGGAAAACGGAAGCGCAGGATCTGCATCATGCCCTGCGCCCAACGGCTGCGCTGGCCGATGAAGCTTGCGAAAGTCGCCGGCTGCAGGCCGGCAATCAGCGGCTTGTCGAGATAGATGCTGTTCCAGCCGGCGCCGTGCAGGGCAAGCGCGGTCTCGCAATCCTCGGTGATGCTGACGCCGCTGAAGCCGTTGGCCGATTGCAGCGCGCGGCGGCTCAGGACGGCTGCCGAGCCGCAGAAAAAGGCGGCGTTCCACTTGTCGAGGCCGCGCTGGATGATGCCGTAGAACATTTCGTTCTCGCTCGGCATCTTTTCGAAGGTGCGCAGGTTGCGCTCCAGCGGGTCCGGATTGATGAAGAAATGCGGTGTCTGGACGAGGAAAAGCTTCGGATCGTCGTCGAAATAGCCGACCGTCTCCAGCAGGAAATCGCGTGCCGGCGCGTGGTCGGCGTCGAAAACGGCAATCAGCTCGCCGCTCGAATGCTGCATGCCGTTGTTGAGGTTGCCGGCCTTGGCATGTTCGTTGCGGTCGCGCGTCAGGTAATTGACGTCGAGATCGATGCAGAGCTGCCTGAGTTCGGCGTGGCGGGCCGCAGCCGCCTGCGCTTCGATCAGCTTGCCGGAATTGCGCTTCTGCAACGTGCCGCCATCGTCCAGCAGCCAGACATGCAGCTTGTCGGCCGGATAATCCATCGCCTTGGCGGCGGCGAGCGTATTGGCAAGCAGGCCGGCATCTTCGTTGTAGGAGGGCACGAAGACATCGACATGGGGAAAGCGCTCGAGCCTGCCGGCCCGTGAGGGACGCGGCGGCAGCGGTGTGGCGACAATGAAGAGCGACAGCGCCAGCATCATGACGCTGTACATTTCCGCGAGATAGAGCAGCAGGCCGGGAATGAAGTTTTCCAGCTGGTTGACCGGCGGCAGCGTATTGGTCGTGCGCCAGTAGACGTAGCGCAGCACGATGGACGTACCGAAGGCGAGCGCGACCAGGCGCCATGTGCCCTCGCCCTTCAGCACCTTGATGAGCGCCATGACCGTAACGACGGTGAAGCTGGCGATGAGCTGCGTCTGCAGATTGACGGGCAGCGTGACGAGGGCGATCACACACAGCGACACCACGGCCCATATGACAATACTGCCAGCCTTACGCATGGACATTCCTTCGAAATGGCTCGCCCGTAGCGCATCGGCGCGCCGGGCAGGTTTGCTATTTCCGGCAGGCGGCCGTCATGGCCGCATTGCCTATGCAATCGGGCGAAGGCACGGTCACGCCGATCGGCCTCGCTGTCTGTGGAACCGGCGCGGGCACTTCCGCCGGCGGCTCAATCGCATTCGTCTGCAGGTCGTCGTTCGGCAGCGGCACGCGAGGGCCGACCGGCGATGGCAGGACCGGTGCGGCAGGCGCCGGCTGCGGCTGCGCGCGGCGCACGGTCACGGCCTGCGGCTGGCGGAGCGTGGCCGGGGCAGGCTCGTAGCCGATCGGCATGGCGTTCGGGCGATAACCGCCTTCGTCCGGATAGATCGGCGCGCCGGTCTGGCCGAGCAGCGGATTGGCAGGCGGCGGCGCGCCATAGGGGTTCCAGATATCGCCGTCGAACGTGCCGGTGACGGTGTAGCCGTAGACGATGCCGAGAAGCTGGCGCTCGCTGGCGCGGGCATCGCAAAGGCGCAGGCGGATCTGGATCATGCCGAAGTTGCGCGCCTGGGTCTGCGCCGACCGGCTGGAGCGGATCTGCTGCCAGGCATAGATGCAGGTATCGCCGGCGCGGCTGCGGCCGGAGGCATAACCGAAGGGACCGTAGCTGTTCTGCAGGAAGGTGGCCGAAGTCGCCATCGCAACGCCGGGAACCGAGCGCGCCGCCTCGCGGGCAATATCGCCTTCCCGGATCATCCGGAAAGAGGCGCTGCCGGCGCCGGGATTGGCGCCGGACGCGCCAAGGAACTGAACTTTCAGGAAATTCTGGCCCGGAACGGATGAGGACGTGAAGAGCGAGATCGTCTGCTCCACGCCGTTTCCGCGCTTTCGTTCCACGACGCTGACGATCGACGGGCCACCGGGCGGCGGCAGGACAAGCGCCCTTTCCGGCTCTACCGTCTCCGGCCCGGCGGGCTGACGCACTGCGCCTGTCGACGTACAGCCGGCCATCATGGCCGCAACGGCCACCACCGATATCGTCTTCGGAAAATGCATGTCCTGGCCGTTGCTATCTTATTTTTAATCTCTGTCTGCGGGGACAAAGCGCGGCGAATTTCCGAATCAACAATCCTTATGTCGTTCATTAGGAATAAACGATGCTTATGGTTAACAAATGGTCAATATCCCGGCCGCGGCCAGCGCGGGCCGGGGCGGCGATCAGGCCCTTGCCGGGCCTCACGCCTGATCGGCGGAAGGCTTGCCGTTCAAGGCTTCGCGGACTTTGTGGGCGAGCTGTTCCAGGCTGAAGGGCTTGGCAAGCAGCGAGACGCCGTGGTCCAGCACACCGTTGTGGACGATGGCGTTGCGGGTATAGCCGGTCGTGTACAGTA
Source organism: Hyphomicrobiales bacterium (assembly GCA_900471515.1). Taxonomy (GTDB): domain Bacteria; phylum Pseudomonadota; class Alphaproteobacteria; order Rhizobiales; family Rhizobiaceae; genus Rhizobium. The sequence continues at coordinate 3,868 of UCFC01000059.1, forward strand.
TCCGGATGTCCGGCCACTTCTCCGTGACGGCATCGGCGAGCTGGCGGCCGTTCATCTGCGGCATCACGATATCGGTGAAGATGAGATCGACGCGCTCGTTCTCCAGCAGGTTCAGCGCCTCGGGGCCATCTGCCGCCTGCAGCACGCTGTAGCCGAGTTCGCGCAGGCTTTCGGCGGTCATTTCCCGCACGTTCCGGTCGTCCTCCACGACGAGGATCGTATCCTCGACGCTCCCCTGCGGGATCGGCTTCGTCGCGGGCGCCGGACGCGCTACGCCCGAACCGAGATGGCGCGGCAGATAGATCTTCACCGTGGTGCCGCGGTCGATCTCGGAATAGATCTTGATGTGTCCCCTGCTCTGCTTGACGTAACCATAGACCTGGCTGAGGCCGAGGCCGGTGCCCTTGCCGGATCCCTTCGTCGTGTAGAACGGATCGAAGGCGCGTTCGAGAACCTCGGGGGACATGCCGATGCCGGTATCGGTGATGCTGACCATCACATATTGGCCGGCCTCCACATCCTGGTGCAGGCGCGCGTAGCGATCGTCCAGTTCGGTATTGGCCGTCTCGATGGTCAGGTGGCCGCCATCGGGCATGGCGTCACGGGCGTTGACCGAGAGATTGAGAATGGCGTTTTCAAGCTGGCTGAGATCGGCAAAGGTCGGCCAGAGGCCACCGGCCAGAACCACTTCGATGCTGATCTGCTCGCCGAGCGTCCGGCGCAGCATCTCCGACATGCCGCCGACGAGCTTGTTCGCATCGACGATTTCGGGCGCCAGTGGCTGCTGGCGCGAAAAGGCGAGCAGCCGCGCCGTCAGCACCGCCGCCCGCTGCGCACCGTCCCTGGCGCTCTGGATCGAATTGAGCAGGCGCGGGTCTTCCTTGCCGTTCAGCCGCCGCTGGGCAAGGTCGAGGCTGCCGATGATGATCGCCAGCATGTTGTTGAAATCATGCGCGACGCCGCCCGTCAGCTGGCCGATGGTTTCCATCTTCTGCAACTGGCGCACCTGCGCCTGGGCGCTTGCGTGCTCGGCCATCTCGCGCTTGAGTTCGCCGGTGCGCTGGGCAACCGTGTCTTCCAGCTTCCCGTTGAAATCGTTGAGTTCTCCACGCAGCCGCACCTGCCGCCCATGCGAGACGATGACCGCCTGCATCAGCCCGACGATGATGAAGGCGTTGACGATGAAGATCGACAGGCCGATCCATTGGCCGAACGTGGCGGGCCAGAAGGCATTGCGCGGCTCGACGAAGAATTGCTGGACGACGAAACCCGACAGAAGGGCGGCGACGGCACCCGGCCCGGCACCGCCGATGAAGCTTGCGACCAGCACGGCGGGCAGGAAGCTCAGAAAGGGAAAGCCGGAGAGATAGTCGCCGGCGGCAACGCGCAGCAGGAAGGTGAAGGCGACGACGGCGAGCGCGAGCGGATAGGTCAAACCCGGCCGGTGTCGCAGCCAGTCCGTGGCGCTCAACAGATCCATTTCCCAGCCTTCCCTTCCGTTACGAAAGCGGCCTTCCAGCTTTTGCATATCGAATCCGGCCCGGCAATATGCCACCTCGCACAAGACGGCGCCCCGGCCTTGACGAGAAGCTGGCTCGGGACAGATAAGCCGTGATATCCGGCACCGGGCCAGGCAAGGGCCGGCGCGAGGGTGAAGGGTGGACGAGGCCATGAAAGACATATTCATCGTCGAAGACGATGCGCTGATCGCCATGCTGCTCGAGGAGATGCTCGAAGATCTCGGCTACCGCGTCAGCGCCAGCGTTCCCGATCTGGAACAGGCGCTCGACGTGGCCCGCAACAAGGAATTCGATGCGGCGATCCTCGACGTGTCACTGGCGGGAAAAAGCTCGCTGCCGGTCGCGAAACTGCTTGAGGCGCTCGGCAAGCCCTATGTCTTTGCCACCGGATACGGCAGCGCGCCCGAGGGCAGCAGTTCGAACCAGCCCATTCTCAGAAAACCGTTTCAGCTCTCCGATCTCGAAAAGGCACTGAAGGGCATGCAGGCGTAGAGCAGTTCCGGCAAAAACGGGAACCGGTTTTGCGTCCGGAATTGCGGAGAAAACAATGGTTTAGGGTCTATCGCACCTGATCGAGCAGTCGCTTGCATTCCAGGAGATCGTAGAGCGCTTCCTGGAGCAGCGCACGGTCCTCCTTGCCGACACTCGATTTGCCGACCGAGATTTCCGGCTGGTCGTCCTCGCCGCTGACGAAATTGAAAAAGCGGCGGGTGATCGGCGGCTTGGCGCGGCCGACGATCTGATCCTCTTCCGCCATGGCGACGCGCGGTTCGCCGGCGACGGTATCGCTGACGCTGGCCGAGAGCGCCTCGACGCTTGCAAGATCGCCGTGCCCGACCGCGACGACAAACTTGTTGCCGTTGGTCTTCAGGAGCTTCTGCACACCCTTGATCGTATAGCCGTGATCGTAAAGCAGATGGCGGATGCCTTTCAGAAGATCGACATCCTCCGGCCGGTAGTAGCGCCGGCCGCCGCCGCGCTTCATCGGCTTTATCTGCGGAAAACGCGTTTCCCAGAAGCGCAGCACGTGCTGCGGCAGGTCAAGGTCATCAGCAACTTCGCTGATGGTGCGAAAGGCATCCGGGCTCTTGTCCAACGTCATACTGCTACGCGACCTCGCGGATCATCCAAACGGCGACTCATCATATTTCAACGGTTTGGAGCCGCGAATTCAAGTCACGTCTTGGCGTTGCGCACAGCCGAAGCGCTGTGCGGCAAAACTTTTCGTTCAGCGGGAAAAAGACCGTCAGGCTGCCGGGTTTTGCGGCTTGGTCTTGCCCTTGCGGGCAATATGGGACTTGAGAATGCGCGTCTTCAGCACATTCGAGGCCTTGAAGGTCATGACGCGGCGGGGCGAAATCGGCACTTCCTCGCCGGTCTTCGGATTGCGGCCGATGCGCTCGTTCTTGTCGCGCACCTGGAAGGTCGCGAAGGAGGAAAGTTTGACGGTTTCGCCGCGCACGATGGCGTTGCAGATTTCGTCGATGACCGTTTCGACCAGCTCAGCAGATTCCGTCCGGGAGAGACCGACCTTCCGAAAAACGGATTCCGCCAGGTCTGCTCGCGTCACTGTCTTTCCGGTCATGGTTTCCCCGCCCAATAGAAAATATTTTGTGAAAGTGGACAAAGATTATTTGTCTTGTGCCTCACGGTCAAGCTCTTGTTCGCCGCCAGTTTTTCAGGATTTGCGCCTACCAGCGCAGCAGAACCGCGCCCCAGGTGAAGCCGCCGCCCATGGCCTCCAGCATCACGAGGTCGCCCTTCTTGATGCGTCCGTCGCCGGCGGCCGTCGCCAGAGCGAGCGGAATGGAGGCAGCCGAGGTATTGCCGTGCAGATCGACGGTGATGACGACCTTTTCCGGGGCAATGTTGAGCTTCTTGGCCGAACCGTCGATGATGCGGCGATTGGCCTGGTGGGGAACCAGCCAGTCGAGATCGTCGGAGGTCGTTCCGGTCGAATCGAAAGCGGCCTGGATGACGTCGGTAATCATGCCCACGGCATATTTGAAGACCTCGCGGCCTTCCATGCGCAGCTTGCCGACCGTACCCGTCGAGGACGGGCCGCCATCGACATAGAGCTTGTCCTTGTGCGAGCCGTCGGAGCGAAGATGGGCGGTCAGCACGCCGCGGTCTGCCGTCGTCCCCTCGCCTTCGGCTGCTTCGAGCACGATCGCGCCGGCACCGTCGCCGAAAAGCACGCAGGTGGTGCGGTCGTTCCAGTCGAGGATGCGCGAGAAGGTCTCGGCGCCGATGACGAGCACGCGCCTGGCAAGGCCACCGCGAATATAGGCATCGGCGGTCGTCACCGCATAGACGAAACCGGTGCAGACGGCCTGGACGTCGAAGGCGAAGCCGTGCGCCATGCCGAGCCGGTTCTGGATGTTGACCGACGTCGCCGGGAAGGTGTTGTCGGGCGTCGAGGTGGCGCAGATGATGAGATCGATATCGTCGGGCGTCAGGCCGCCATTGGCGAGCGCCGCGCGTGCCGCCGCCTCGCCGAGGGACGAGGTCGTCTCGTCGTCGCCGGCAATGTAGCGCTGGCGGATACCGGTACGCTGGACGATCCACTCATCCGACGTATCGACGATGCCTTCCATTTCGCGATTGGTCATCACGCGTTTCGGCAGTGCTGCCCCGAAACCACGAACCACTGATCGGATCATATTGCTTGAACCCCGTCGCTCACGCGGCTTCCGGCCCCATCGGGGGCAGCCGCTTGGCATGATATTTCTTGAGATCGTTTTCTATTTTCTGGGTCAGGCCATTCTTGGCCATGTCATAACCCACTTCGATGGCCGCGGCGATGCCTTCCGCATTCGCCCCGCCATGGCTCTTGATGACGATGCCGTTGAGGCCGAGGAACACGCCGCCGTTGACCTTGCTCGGATCGAGCTTCTCGCGCAGCATGTCGAAGGCGCTCTTGGCAAAGAGATAGCCGATACGGGCAAGCAGCGTGCGCGACATGGCGGCACGCAGGTAGGCGCCGATCTGCCGGGCAGTGCCTTCGGCGGCCTTCAGCGCGATATTGCCGGAAAAGCCTTCCGTCACCACCACATCGACCGTGCCCTTGCCGAGATCGTCGCCCTCGACGAAGCCGTAATATTCGAGCGAATCGAGGTTGGCCTCGCGCAGCAGGCGACCGGCCTCCTTGACCTCTTCCTGGCCCTTGATTTCCTCGACGCCGACATTCAGCAGGCCGACGGTCGGACGCTCGAGCTCGAACAGCGCGCGCGCCATGGCGCCGCCCATCAAGGCGAAATCCATCAATTGCTGCGAATCGGCGCCGATCGTGGCGCCGACATCGAGCACGATGCTTTCGCCCTTCATCGTCGGCCAGATGGCGGCAATCGCCGGGCGTTCGATATTGGCCATCGTGCGCAGACAGAATTTGGCCATGGCCATGAGTGCGCCGGTATTGCCTGCGGAAACGGCGACATCGGCCTCCCCCGACTTCACCGCTTCGATGGTGCGCCACATGGTGGAGATGTAACGTCCGCGGCGAAGCGCCTGGCTCGGCTTCTCTTCCATGCTGACGGCGAGTTCGCAATCATGGAACACAGACCGTTCCCGGACCTTGGGAAACTTTGCCAGAACCGGCTCGCACTGTTCCTTGATACCGTAGAAGACGAAGGAAATATCCGGATGCCTGTCCAACGCCTTGGCTGCGCCGGGGATGACAACCTGGGGACCAAAGTCGCCACCCATGAGGTCGAGAGATATTTTGATCACGCGTCCCTGATCCTTTTTTTTCGCCTGAGGGGGGCGAAATTTCGGCCAAAATACCGGTTTTGGCGTCGCTTACAACTGAATTGTGTCAAATGCCGGGGAGGCTTCAGTCCTTTTTCCAGTCCTTGAGCGCGGCGAATGCGGAGGGCTTGCGGTCATTCTCGCCCGTGTCTTCGATATGGCCCTCGAACTCGGCGCCTTCCTTGCGCGGATAGGGATCGATGGCAAGCGCTGCGAATTCCGCGACGATCTCGCCGGCATCGATCGTATCGCCGGTAAAGGTTTCCGGCAGGTCGGGGCCATCGGGATCCAGCACCATTTCGCCGGCATCGTTGGCGGGATGGCGGGCGAGCTTGGAATTTTCCGGCACGAAGATCTGCTCGAAGGTCTCGTCGATATCGGATTCGACCGGCTCGAGCGTCACGACGCAGGCCTGGACGATTCTCGCCTGCACCCGGCCCTTGACGCGGATGCCGTCACGCTTCCACCTGTTGATCTGCAGGTCGGCGTGGAGGCTGTCCACCGACACGACGTTCCAGCTTTCGGCCAGCGCCTTCAGCTCGTCCTTGTCGGCGCTCACGCGCACCTCGACGGGATTGGCGGAGATGTGGCCGACCTTGACCGGATAGGAAAAGGGAACCGCGCTCGGATCTTTCTTCATGATTCTGCTCCTCGGGCGACCGCGGGAATCGTCGCCGAACCGGTGGCGATCGCCTCTTCGGGGATGGCCGACAGATGGGCTTCCGCCGCCATCATCCAGTGCGCCAGCCCGCTCATGTCGGCGGGCTCGGCGGCTTCGGGATAGATATTGCGCTGGAGGGCCACGGAAAGAGCGGCCGCGTCACCTGCATCCATCGCCTTCGAATAGGCCTCCAGCCGGCCGTAGAACATGCCCGCGAGCTTCTTCATGCGCTTCGGCACGCTGTTGTCGCCGATGCCGAGTTCGCGGATCGAATAGTCGATATCCTGGAAGAAGGCATCGACGATTTCCTGGGCGATTTCCTGGCCGCTCGTTCCGGAGGCGCGGGTGCGGCGGAAGAACAGGATCATGGCGATCGACAGCATCTCGAAACGGCCCATGACGGTATCGGGAACGTTCAGGCGCTCGTAGAGCTCCGGCATGCGTGCGGCGGCCGTCAGCGCGGCATATTGCCGGTCCACGATAGCCTGGTTGCTGTTTCTCTTTGCGAAGAGCCCGAAGATCATTTGTTTTTTCCGGAAATGCCTCATTCTTGACGCCGAGCGGGGCCGGGCCTTGTTGCATGATTTCGAAAGCTGGTTTACCGAAGCAGGCGCGAATTGCAATGCTGTTCGTGGCCGGTTTCGGGACAGGTGCGCTCCGGTGCACAACGAGGCGGATCGGGAGAATTCGACCCCGGAATGGCCACAATGGTTTTGCAGGAGGAAGCACGCAGTGCCCGGAATGGCTGCTATCGATACTCAAGGGAGTAGATGTCGTTGAAGAAACGGTATTTCAAGTCAGACATGAAATTCTTCAGTAATGCCGCCATTGCCATCATAATCGCCTCCACCACCGCCCTTTCAGGCTGCCAGACGAGCACCGTCTTGAACGGCGGCTATATTGTCGACCAGCAGTCGCTGGCGCTCGTGCCCGAAGGTTCCAGCCGCGAGCAGGTGCTGCTGTCGCTCGGCACGCCTTCCACGACGGCAACCTTCGACGGCGAAGTCTTCTATTACATCTCGCAGCGCCGCCAGCGCTCGGTGGCCTTCCAGAAGCTGCGCGTCGTCGACCAGAGCATTCTCGCCATCTATTTCGACAAGGACGGTGTGGTTTCCCGCCGCGCCAACTACACCCTGCAGGACGGCAAGGTGTTCGACACGATTTCGCGCGTGACGCCGACCGGCGGGCGCGAGCTCACCTTCCTGCAGCAGATGCTGTCCGGCGGCAGCGCGGCGAATGCGGCCCGCAGCCTGTTCGGCGGCGGCGCCGGCGGCACGCCGCAGAACCCGTCCAGCCTGCGTTAAGGCAGCCTGTTTCCGATACCCAAAACCCGCCGGAGCGATCCGGCGGGTCTTTTGTTTCGCTGATTTGCTATTTCAGTGGGCGAGAATCGCCAGAAGCAGCAGAGCCACGATGTTGGTGATCTTGATCGCCGGGTTGACGGCGGGACCGGCCGTATCCTTGTAGGGGTCGCCGACCGTATCGCCCGTCACCGATGCCTTGTGCGCATCCGAGCCCTTCATGTGGCGAACGCCGTCCTTGTCGACGAAGCCGTCTTCGAAGCTCTTCTTGGCATTGTCCCATGCGCCGCCGCCCGAGGTCATCGAGACGGCGACGAAGAGGCCGTTGATGATGACGCCGAGCAGCGATGCGCCAAGGGCGGCAAAGGCCGACGCCTTGGAGCCGGAGATGACGAGCACGCCGAAATAGACGACGACGGGCGCCAGCACCGGCAGCAGCGAGGGAATGACCATCTCGCGGATCGCAGCCTTGGTCAGAAGGTCGACGGCCTTGCCGTAGTCGGGCTTTTCACGGCCTTCCATGATGCCGGGCTTTTCGCGGAACTGCTTGCGCACTTCCTCGACGATCGCGCCGGCGGCACGACCGACGGCCGTCATGGCGATGCCGCCGAACAGGTAGGGAATGAGGCCGCCGAAGAGCAGGCCGGCGACGACATAGGGGTTCGACAGATCGAAGGAGATCGTGCCGATATTCTGGAAATACGGATACTGATCCGGATGCGCAGCGAAATATTGCAGGTCGTTCGCATAGGCGGCGAAGAGCACCAGCGCGCCGAGACCGGCCGAGCCGATCGCGTAGCCCTTGGTGACGGCCTTCGTCGTATTGCCGACGGCATCGAGCGCGTCCGTCGATTTGCGCACTTCCGGCGGCAGGTGGGACATTTCGGCGATGCCGCCGGCATTGTCCGTGACCGGGCCGAAGGCGTCGAGCGCCACGATCATGCCGGCAAGGCCGAGCATGGCGGTGACGGCGATGCCCGTGCCGAACAGGCCGCCGAGCTGATAGGTGGCAAGAATGCCGCCGACGATGACGATGGCCGGTAGCGCCGTCGATTCCAGGGATACTGCAAGGCCCTGGATGACGTTGGTGCCGTGGCCCGTAACCGACGCCTGGGCGATCGAGACGACCGGGCGCTTGCCGGTGCCGGTATAATATTCGGTGATGACGACGATCAGTGCCGTGACCAGCAGGCCGACGAGGCCGCAGGCGAAGAGGTTCGTGCCGGTGACGTCAAAACCGGCCACCTGGCCGAGCGAACCCCAGCCGACGGTGAGCGAGGTCGCGGCACCGAGACCGACGATCGACAGAAGGCCGGTGACGATGAGGCCCTTGTAGAGGGCGCCCATGATCGAGCCGTTCGGGCCGAGCTTGACGAAGAAGGTGCCGATGATCGAGGTGATGATGCAGGCGCCGCAGATCGCCAGCGGATAGATCATCGCCGACTGCAGGATGGGCGCGCCGGCAAAGAAGATTGCCGCCAGGACCATGGTCGCGACGACCGAGACCGCATAGGTTTCGAAAAGGTCGGCCGCCATGCCGGCGCAATCGCCGACATTGTCGCCGACGTTATCGGCAATGGTCGCCGGATTGCGCGGATCGTCTTCCGGAATGCCGGCCTCCACCTTGCCGACGAGATCGCCTCCGACATCCGCGCCCTTGGTGAAGATGCCGCCGCCGAGACGAGCGAAGATCGAGATCAGCGATGCGCCGAAGCCGAGCGCCACGAGCGCGTCGATGACCTCACGCGAGCCGGCTTCGTGGCCGAGCACGATCGTCAGGACATAATAATAGATGGAGACGCCAAGCAGTGCGAGGCCGGCAACCAGCAGGCCGGTGATCGCGCCCGACTTGAAGGCGATGTCCAGACCGGCCTTGAGGCTGGCGGAAGCCGCCTGGGCGGTGCGCACATTGGCGCGGACGGAGACATGCATGCCGATGAAACCGGCAGCACCCGAAAGAACGGCGCCGATCAGGAACCCGATCGCGGCCGTGGCGGAAAGGAGCACCCATGCCGCAATGAAAACAACAATGCCTACGATGGCAATGGTTCTATACTGGCGCGTCAGATAGGCCTGGGCGCCCTCGCGGATATAACCCGCGATCTCCTGCATGCGGCTGTTGCCCTGATCGGCGGCAAGCACCGACCGGGTTGCCCAGATGGCATAGACCACCGAGAGCAGGCCGCACGCGATTACCAATAAAAGAATGGTCATTCGCTCTTTCCTCCCATAAGCCGGAGCTCACTCCTTCTCCGGCGACGAATGCCGCTGGTTCGACTCCTCTCCACAGAAACGCCCAGCCGGCGAGCGGAGATTGCGTGGTCGATAACGTCGCGTCAAGCCTGCAAAACCTCAAAAGCCTTGCAGTTCCGCAGAAAGAACGGGAGGGATCGTTTGGCGGCTAAGTGCCTATTTCTTCTGGTCGCCGCGCACCTGCTTGGCGATGCGGTCCAGAACGGCGTTGACGAGCTTCGGTTCGTCGTCATCGAAGAAGGCGCGGGCGATCTCGACATACTCGGTGACGATGACGGCGACCGGCACATCCTTGCGGTCGACGAGCTCGAAAACGCCGGCGCGCAGGATGGCGCGGACGGTGCTGTCGAGACGCGACAGCGCCCAGTCGTCCTGCAGGGCAGAGGCGATCAGCGGATCGAGACGGAGCTGGTCGCGCACGACGCCCGAGACGATCGAACGGAACCAGCCGGCATCGGCCTTCAGGTAGGTTTCGCCGTCGATCTCCTGGCCGAGACGATGCGCCTCGTATTCCGCCACGATTTCCAGAACGCCGGTGCCGCCGATATCCATCTGATAGAGCGCCTGCACAGCCGCGAGGCGTGCTGCGCCCCGCTGATTGGCTGCCTTGACCGGTCGTTCGGTATTTTCGTCAGTCATTCTTTATGCACCCAGCTTCTTCTTCAGCTCGATCATGGTGAGAGCTGCGCGGGCGGCAAAACCGCCCTTGTCCTTGTCCGAACGGCGCGCACGCGCCCAGGCCTGTTCATCGTTCTCGACCGTCAGGATGCCGTTGCCGATGGCAAGGGACTCGCTGACGGCGAGATCCATAAGCGCGCGCGAAGACTCGTTCGACACGATATCGAAATGATAGGTCTCGCCGCGGATGACCATGCCGAGTGCGACGAAACCGTCATACTGCGTGCCGTCATTATCCGCGCCATCGAGCGCCATGGCAATCGCCGCCGGAATTTCCAGCGCGCCGGGCACGGTGACGACGTCATAGGTGGCCCCCGCCTCTTCGAGCGCGAAGGTCGCGCCTTCCAGAAGAGCATCGGCCATGTCGTCATAGAAGCGAGCTTCGACGATCAAAATATGGGGAGCGGTCTCTTTCGGCATGGTTCACCTTCGGTTGGAGGGGCGTTTTCCACTCGGGCAGGCCGCGGTCAAAACATGCCTTCGAGCGAATGGCAAGCAAATTCGGGCAGCGCTCCGGGGCGAAAGTCAAAATATCTGCAATGGGATAGCCGGAGCCGGCCTTCCCTAGCGCGGCGACGCAGAAAACATGCTTAGCCGGGTGACGGAAAAACGGCAAATCCAAGGCAGGATTCATGAACAATTTTTAATTGATTTTCAGCGACTTACGCCATTGAAAGGCCCATGCTGCAGCGCCAGATCCCAGTCGTAACGCAGACGATCCCTGTTGACAGCCGACCGTCGCAGCAGACGAAAGGACACTCTCATGAACCGCGTTGCCAAAATCACCATCGCCGCCGCTTTCACCTCCCTTGCATTTGCCGGCGTCAGCCGGGCTGAAAGCCTCGGCATGAATAGCGCAGAAGGCATCGAGCAGACGCTTCGCACCTTCCAGGGCAATTTCGACGTACAGCCGGTCTACAACTGGCACAATCTCGATGACGAGGACACCGGCCCGCGTTCCGTGCTGCAGCGCCCGCAAAGCGCTGTCCACGCCATCCAGGCCTCGATCGACGCCAACAAGTCGCTGGCGCACAAGCTTAACAATGACGGCGTCAACATCCGCAATGTCGTGAACGCCGAACAGGCAGCCGATGGCAGCATCACGTTCTACGTTCGCTGAGGCCGCCAACAGCAAGGCGCGTATGGGCGGCTGATCTCCTCACCGCCCGTACCGCTTTTCCCCAGATCGCTGTTGCATTTTCCGCTACAGGATTGTCTTCTCGCCGAAGCGGAGGACAAGCCTATGGCGACGAACGCAAAACCGGTCATCAACACGGCCGATCTCGCCCTCGAACACTGGACGAGGGGAAGGCTCTTCGAAAGCCGCGACACGTCTTTCGGAAAAGAGCTCGGGCTTACCAATCTCGGCATCAGCTACAACGAAGTGCCGCCCGGCAAATCCGCCTGCCCTTTCCACAATCACCACGTCGAAGACGAGCTCTTCTACATTATCGAGGGAACCGGCGAATATCGTTTCGGCGAGCGGCGCCATGCGATCAGGAAGGGCGACGTGCTGGGCGCGCCGGCGGGCGGCCCGGAAACGGCGCATCAGATCATCAATACCGGATCGACGCCGCTGATCTATCTCGGGCTCTCGACCAAGGCGAAGACCGAAATCTGCGAATATCCCGATTCCGGCAAGTTTCTCGCCAGGACCAACCGCGACGGCAGCTCCTTCGACCATATCGGCCGCGGCGAAAACGCGCTCGACTATTGGGACGGCGAGCCGGGCTTCTGACATCATCAGCAATCCATTCAGAGGGATATTCTCATGATCGATATTCCGCGACTGGAAACCGGACGGCTCATTCTGCGGGCGCACCGGCTTGAAGACTTCGACGCGCATTTCGAACTCTGGCGCGACGAGGACGTGGTACGCTTCATCGGCGGCGTGCCCTCCAGCCGCGAACAGAGCTGGTCGCGCCTGCTGCGCCTGGCCGGCATGTGGCATCACATGGGATTCGGCTTCTTCGCGATCGAGGAAAAGGAAAGCGGCCGCTTCATCGGCGAAGCGGGTTTCCTGGAAGCCAGGCGCGACATGCAGCCCTCGATCGAAGGCACGATGGAGGTGGGCTGGGCGCTGATGCCGTCGGCCCACGGGAAAGGCTATGCCACCGAGGCGCTGAAGGCGATCATCGGCTGGGGTGAGACGGCGTTTCCGGGGCGGCCGATGACCTGCATCATCAGCCCGGACAATACGCCCTCACTGAGGGTCGCCGAAAAGCTTGGCTTCAGGGAAACGGCGCGCACGGACTATAACGGCCCGATCATCCAGTTTTCGCGTTAGAGCGCTGCGATTTTCAGGCCGATGCTGTCGGGAATTCGGCGAGGCGGGCGGCATAACGCGCCATCGTGTCGACTTCGAAATTGACGAAGTCGCCGGCCTTGCGTTCGCCCCAGGTCGTGACCTCAAGCGTATGGCGGATCAGGAGAACGTCGAAATCCGTGCCATCGACGGCGTTGACCGTCAGCGACGTGCCGTCAAGCGCGATCGAGCCCTTGGGCGCGACGAATTTCGCCAGATGGGCGGGCGCGCGCAGGCGAAAACGGGTGGCATCGCCCTCTTGCGTGACCGACAGGATTTCGGCCTTGCCGTCGACATGGCCGGAAACGATATGGCCGCCGAGTTCGTCGCCGATCTTCAGCGACCGCTCAAGATTGATATGGCTGCCCGCCTGCCAGGTGGAAATCGTGGTCAGCCGCAGCGCCTCTTCCCATGCTTCGACCTCGAACCAGCGGCCGTTGCTGCCTTCCTGCGGCAGGCCGGTCACGGTAAGGCAGATGCCGGAATGGGAGATCGAGGCGCCCATATCGATGGTCGCCGGGTCGTAGTTCGTGGCAACACGAAGCTTGATGCCCTCCTTGAGGGCCGAAACGGATTCGATCGTGCCGATTTCAGTGACAATTCCGGTGAACATCAAGTCTCTCTTTCGTATTCGTCCAGGCGATCCGCGCCGAATATGTAAGTGCCCCTGTGGGCGAAGCCGGATGGTATGTCGGTTGCCTGCAGCGGCGATTCAATACCGCCCTCGCCGATGACGACGGGCGCCTGGTAGAGCTGGATGCGATCGACGAGACCGGCTTCGAGGAAAAGCTTCGCGGTCTTTGCGCCGCCTTCGACGAGAAGCGAGGAAATGCCGCGGGTGGCAAGCGCCGGCAGCAGGACTTCGGGGTGATAGGGATTGCAGTAGAGGATTTCGACGCCGGCGGATTCGAGCGCGGCGCGGCGGGAGGCCATCTCGGTGGGGTCGGCGGGTGTGTTACCCCCCTCTGTCCTGCCGGACATCTCTCCCACAGCTCCCTGCCCTAAATTCGCCGAGGCGGGAACATTGCTGTCAGAAGAACTGGGAGCGGGCCCCTTGCCGATCTCCCCCCTTGTGGGGGAGATGCCCGGCAGGGCAGAGGGGGGTAATCCTTCCTCCGATCCCAGCGGTGAAACCTCTTCACCCGCCACCACAATCACCTGCACGTCCTTTGCCGTCTCGACAAGCTTGCTCGTCAACGGCAATGCCAGAGCAGGATCGAGCACGATGCGAACGGGCGATTGCGCCTCAAGCCCCGGTGTCCGCACCGTCAGCAGCGGATCGTCGGCAATCGCCGTGCCGATGCCGACAAGGATGGCATCGGTTTCGGCGCGCAGCGCCTGCACCTGGGCGCGGGCTTCCGGGCCGGTGATCGCCACCTGCCCTACTCCCTCGCGGCCGATCATGCCATCGGCGGAAACCGCAAGTTTGAGAGTCACATAGGGGCGGTTCTTCGTCTGGCGGGTGAGGTAGCCTGACAGCGATTGCCGGCCCTCCTCCTCCAGCACGCCCGTCGTCACTTCGATGCCGGCCTCCTGCAGCATGGCAATGCCGCGGCCGGAGACCCTGACATCGGGATCGGTGACGCTGATGACGACGCGGCCGACGCCGGAGGCGATCAGCGCGTCGGCGCAGGGCGGCGTCTTGCCGTGATGCGAGCAGGGTTCGAGCGTGACATAGGCGGTCGCGCCGCGGGCGAGTTCGCCCGCTTCGGCGAGCGCCTGCGGCTCGGCATGCGGGCGACCGCCGAGTGCCGTTACGGCGCGCCCGACGATGACGCCGTCACGGACGATGACGCAGCCGACGGAGGGATTGGTGGACGTCCGGCCGGTGTGCCAGCGCGACAGGCGGATCGCGGCTGCCATGAAGCGTTCGTCCTCATGCTCGGCGATCCTCTCGCCCATGGTCAGACGTCCAGTGGATCGCGGGCAATCTTGGCGTTGAGCTCGGCGATCAGTTTTTCGAAATCCTCGGCATGCGAGAAATCGCGGTAGACCGAAGCATAACGCACGAAGCCGACATCATCGAGGCTCTTCATGGCTTCCAGAACCTGCAGGCCGATCTGCTCGGAGGAGATTTCCGTCTCGCCCGAGCTTTCCAGCCGGCGCACGATGCCGGAGACGGCGCGCTCGATGCGGTCGCGATCGACGGGACGCTTGCGCAGCGCCACGTCGAAGGAGCGCACCAGCTTGTCGCGATCGAAGGGAACCCTGCGGCCGGTCTTCTTGATGACCATCAGCTCGCGCAGTTGCACGCGCTCGAAGGTCGTGAAGCGGCCGCCGCAATCCGGACAGATGCGGCGCCGGCGGATGGAGGTATTATCCTCCGCCGGGCGGGAATCCTTGACCTGGGTATCTTCCGAACCGCAATAGGGGCAGCGCATGCCTACTCCTTAGCCCATGTAGTCATACATGGGGAAGCGGTCGGTCAGGTTCACCACCTTGCCGCGCACGGCAGCCTCGACGGCGGCATTGCCCTCATCGGAATTGGCGACCTTCAGGCCGTCGAGAACCTCGACGATGAGATTGCCGATCTCGCGGAATTCAGCCTCCTTGAAGCCGCGCGTCGTGCCGGCCGGGGCGCCGAGGCGCACGCCCGAGGTGACGAAGGGCTTTTCGGGATCGAAGGGGATGCCGTTCTTGTTGCAGGTGATGTAGGCGCGGCCGAGCGCGGCTTCGGCGCGCTTGCCGGTGGCGTTCTTCTTGCGCAGGTCGACCAGCATCAGGTGGTTGTCCGTACCGCCGGAGACGACATCGAGGCCGCCGGCGACGAGCGTTTCGGCAAGCGCCCTGGCGTTCTTGACGACCTGGGCGGCATAGTCCTTGAACGAGGGCTGCAGCGCTTCGCCGAAGGCAACGGCCTTGGCGGCGATGATGTGCATCAGCGGGCCGCCCTGGAGACCGGGGAAGACGGCCGAGTTGAACTTCTTCGCCAGATCCTCGTCATTCGTCAGGATGACGCCGCCGCGCGGGCCGCGCAGCGACTTGTGGGTCGTGGTGGTCGCGACGTGGCAATGCGGGAACGGCGAGGGATGCACGCCGCCGGCGACGAGGCCGGCAATATGGGCCATGTCGACCATCAGGTAGGCGCCGACCGAGTCGGCGATCTCGCGGAAGCGCTTCCAGTCCCAGATACGGGAATAGGCGGTGCCGCCGGCAATGATGAGCTTCGGCTTGTGTTCCCGGGCCTTGCGCTCGACTTCGTCCATGTCGAGCAGGTTGTCGCCCTCGCGCACGCCGTAGGAGACGACGTTGAACCACTTGCCGGACATGTTGACCGGCGAACCGTGCGTCAGGTGGCCGCCCGAATTCAGGTC
Organism: Hyphomicrobiales bacterium; assembly: GCA_900471515.1. GTDB lineage: Bacteria > Pseudomonadota > Alphaproteobacteria > Rhizobiales > Rhizobiaceae > Rhizobium. The sequence continues at coordinate 19,647 of UCFC01000059.1, forward strand.
GAGGCCCATGAAGGTGTCGCCCGGCTGCAGCAGCGCCAGGAAGACGGCCTGGTTCATCTGCGAGCCGGAGTTCGGCTGGACGTTGGCGAAGTTGACGCCAAACAGCTTCTTGGCGCGCTCGATGGCGAGTTCCTCGGCGATATCGACGAACTGGCAGCCACCATAGTAGCGCTTGCCCGGATAACCCTCGGCGTATTTGTTGGTCATGATGGAGCCCTGGGCTTCCAGAACGGCGCGGGAAACGATGTTCTCGGATGCGATCAGTTCGATCTCATGCCGTTGACGACCGAGTTCCTTTCCGATCGCGCCGAAGATTTCCGGATCGACGTCCGCGAGCGAGCGATTGAAGAAGGATTCGGTGGAAGCATTGGTCATGGGCTGGCTCCTTCACTGGAATGCGGCCAAGGTATTAGCCTTCCGCCGATGCGAGGGCAATACGAAGAACGACATTTGCTGGGCTAAGCGCGCGGACGACCGGTTTGCGCGGGGCGCGCGGCCTTGCCGGAACGAAAAAAGCCGCGCAACGGGCGCGGCTTTCAGGGATATGCAGGCGTAATTTACTGGACCGGCTGCTCGATGCCCGAGGTGGTGTCGAGCGCGAGTTCCGCATTGCCGTCCATCTGGTAGATGTCGTCGCGGAACTGGACGACGCCGTCGGGCATGCCCCAGGCCGAGATATAGACGAAATAGACGGGAACTTCGGTCGCGAGCTTGATCGGCGTATTGATGCCGCTGGCGATCACCTGCTCCATCTGCTGGCGGCTCCAGCCGGGCGTTTCGCGCAGCAGCCAGGTCGTCAGGTCGCGGACGTTCTGGACGCGCACGCAGCCCGAGGATTCGAAACGCATGAGCTTGTTGAACAGGCCCTGCTGCGGCGTGTCGTGCATATACTCGCCGTTCTTGTTGTAGAAGTTGATCTTCGTGGAGGCCATGGCGTTGATCTTGCCGGGGTCCTGGCGGAACATCAGGTTCGGCGCCTCGCCGTTCCAATCGACCGTTTCCGGGGCGACTTCGTTGCCCTTGCCGTCGATGAGGCGGATCGCGTTCTTTTCGAGATAGGTCGGATCCTTGCGCATCAGCGGCATGATGTCCTTCTCGACGATCGAGCGCGGCGCCGTCCAGTACGGATTGAGGATGACCTCGTAGATCTTGGAATTGACGATATGCGTCGGGCGGCTCAGGCGGCCGACGACGGCCGTGTGGCGCGTCGCGACGCTGCCGTCTTCGACCGCTTCCACGTAGGCTGCCGGAATGTTGACCATCACATGGCGGCGGCCCATGTCTTCCGGGAAGGTCTGGATGCGGATCAGGTTGGTATTCAGCTGCTGCAGGCGGACATCGGCGGGGATGTTCATCGCCTTCAGCGTGAATTCGCCGATCACGCCATCGGCCGGCAGGCCGTGACGGGCCTGGAAGCGCTTGACGGCACCGTCGACATAGGAATCGAAGGCGCTCGAAAGGCCGGCTTCGCGCGGCAGGTCGCCGCTGATCGCCAGGCGCTGGCGAAGGGCCTGGACCGAGGGATCGGTGACGCCGAGCTGCAGGCGAACGTCGCCCGGATTGACCTGCGGCCAGCCGCCCATGGAGACGATCTGCTGATACTGCATGATCGCCTGCTGCGTGCTCGGTATCGATTGCGGGCTGAGGATCGGGGTATTGGAAAGAACGGCGGTGGCCGTGCGCGAGGCAGCCTTGGCGTCGAACTGGTCGTCCCAGTTGCCGCGCCTCGGGGCGTTCAGCAGCCCGTCGAGCGCCGATTGCGCGAATGCGGGCGCGGCAAGCGCGCCGGCACCAACCGTTGCCGCCGAGGCCAGAAAGGCGCGGCGAGAGAGAGCTTCAATTCCGTTCTTCTTAGACATTCGTCCCAACCACTCAATGCCGCGGTGGAGGAGGCCACGGCCCTTTGCGATATCCTGCGCCTTAACGCAGATCCCTATCCGTTCGTTCTTCCGGCGCAGCAGGAAATTCCGCCAGTCCCATCACAGAATCGCGAGGGGCGATCCGGATGATGCCAATGGTCCTTCGAGGACGCCGGCTATCGAATATTCCGCTGTCACATCAATATGGCCAATTCGTGTTGCCGGGCCGGACGACAGACTGCCGGTTGCCGGAAACCGCATGCAACGAACCATATGACGGGTAAACCGTGAGGGTTAATAACGACTAAAAAACGGCTTGAATACCGGGCTTCGCGGTTGGTGGGCGTGCGTTGCAAAGATGCCACGCAGAGGCGAGTGGGAAGACCGGATCTGATTGTTCCGGAAACGGCCAAGAGCCGTCGCCACCTCCATTTCCCGCTCTGTCGTGTAAAGATTGACTGCTGTCGCAGGACAGGAAAGGGCGTTGACCTTGCTGGCCACAATGAATGCGAGGCCCCTTTTATCTACGTAACAACACGCCCCTTCTTCGTAAGGCTTTTTCTTTGCCACGACTCAATTAAACCTGTCATGGCAACTTTTTTGTATGGAAAAATAATGTTCAACAAAAAAACCGTTTTCGTGGTGGGAGCAGGCGCCAGTGCCGAAGTCGGCCTCCCTATCGGGGATCAATTGGCGGTCGATATCTCGGAAAAACTCAAGCAGAAAGATCCTCGAACACTTAGGCCCACCGACGACATTCTCTATCACTTGATAAGGAAACTTGCGCAAGATGCTGGGGAACCAAACGCAGCTCCGTGGTTTCAGATCGCCGATGATCTAGCTCAGGCCGTTGTACTTGCGCCATCAATCGATAACTACCTGCACACTCACTACCACGACACACGAAGGGTCAAAATCGGGAAACTGGCTATCGCCAGATGCATCCTGGAGGCCGAGAACAAATCCAGGTTGGCGACCGACCCCGGCTCGCAATTCGACTTTGCAGATTTGCACGCCGGTTACAGGCGTGATGGCAGTTCACCAAGCTGGCATAATGTATTCTTCAAACTACTCATCGAGGGTGCTCAGAAGAGCAGTCTTGAAGATCTTTTCAGAAACACGGTCTTTATTTGCTTCAACTATGACAGATGCATTGAACACTATCTGGCGCACGCCCTCACGCGCTACATGAACCTACACCCTCTCGAAGCCAGAAGGCTGGTTTCGACGCTTGAGATAATCCATCCCTACGGTCGGGTGGGCGAATTATTGGATCGAACTCCGGATTTTGTCGAGTTTGGTGGTGAATCTTACAGCAACAATCTTATCGAAATTTCCCGTCAGATTCGTACTTTCACCGAACAAGTCGCTGATGATATTCCTGAAAGGATTAGAGTCCATTTAGACTCAGCAGCAGCCATTGTCTTTCTGGGGTTCTCTTTCGGAGAAATGAATCTCGATCTGTTCCGGCTGAAAGGAGACAGAGGCTACAAGCAAGTCATAGCCACCGGATATCGTACGTCAAAATCAAACTGTAGCTACATCGAGACAAGACTGCGGGACTTACTGTGTCTCGAATCGGCAATCAACAATATGCATATCCATATTGAAGATATGACGTGCCACGACCTTCTGAGCGCCTACTACCGAATGCTGCAGAATTAACCCGCACTTGAGCTTAGCGTCTTCTCAGGGCATCGGGCAAAACCTCTGTGTCCTGATCGTCGAGCCAGATCCTACGCTGCCTGGAATTGTACGGCCGAGGGCCCCCCGGACACCATCATCAGCTACCATGGAGATTCACGTCGGGAACGAGCATGGAAATACTCGAACCCTCCGCGCCCTCCCCACATGAAGCCGCAACAGCAGAAAAGCGCATCGCGGAGGGAAAGCCGCTTTGCGCTCTAGGTGCCGATTGGAGGTCGGAATTTGCTGGCGCGCAAGTGGCGCGCAAACGAGCGCCACCTAGTGCCATCTTGTGCCCTTTTACGCATCCGCGCGTCAGCTGGAGCATTCTAATATAGAAGCGGGAACAATCCTCTAATGCCTTACAGGCGATACAGGATCTGATCGTTCCAGAAACGATCCAGACGCTGAAGCAGCTTGTTCATCTGGGTAAACTCGTCGGTGCCGATGCCGCCGACCTTGTCGATCGAGGCGATGTGGCGTTCGTAGAGCTTGCCCACGGTTTCGGCGATGTCCTGGCCGGTTTCGGTCAGGCTGATGCGGACCGAGCGGCGGTCGATGCGCGAGCGCTGGTGGTTGATGAAGCCGAGGTCGACCAGCTTCTTGACGTTGTAGGAAACGTTCGAGCCGAGATAGTAGCCGCGGGAGCGCAGCTCGCCGGCGGTCAGTTCGGAATTGCCGATGTTGAAAAGCAGGAGCGCCTGGATGGCGTTGACGTCGCTGCGGCCCTGGCGGTCGAACTCGTCCTTGATGACGTCGAGAAGACGGCGATGAAGACGTTCAACAAGATGAAGGGATTCCATGTAAAGATCACGGATGCCCTGATCCTGTGCATGGAAAGTCGATGCCGCCTGCGGCTTGAGTTTCGTGTTCATTTGACTGCCTCACTGTTTTGTTTGGCGGTGTCGTTTTCTTCCCGCCTTGAGTGAGACCCTATCGAATACATATAAAATTCGACTTAAACCGCAGGCTTAACAGAGGCTTACCGGAAACCCATTGGTGTATCAGGGTAAATCAACGCTTACCTGGCGCCGCTGCCGGCGCCGCTCCAGCCACAGGGAAAGCCTGAAAATCCAGTAGATTACGGCGACGATCACATGCAGCAGGATGATCAGCCGGTTGGCGCCGAAGATCTGCGGAAGCAGGCCGTACATGAGGATCTGGCCGCCGGCGGCCAGCACCCAGATGACCGGCCCCCATGAAACGGTGAGCCAGAGGCCGAGCGAGGCGACCGGGAAGAGAACGGCAAGGCAGGTGCTTGCCACCTTCCACGGCAGGCTGAGCAGATCGAACCGGCCGGCGCCGACCAGCGAGTAGCCCACCAGCATCGCCCAGTATTGCAGGCCGAACCAGAAGCAGGAGACGGCAACCAGCCGCAGGAAGAAGATGAAGAGGATATCCGTCAGCGTCCGTTTCGGTATCGTCGGAGAATCGGTTTCCATGGCGGTACATCACGTTCGAGTTGCGGCTTCATTTTATGGCGGCTTCATCCGCCGCGGCCAATCGTCCGGTTTGGATTTTCCGGGGCGCATGATAATGAGCGCTCCGATAAATGGAATGGCCCAGGGACAGATATCATGCAGGACAAGACACATCTCGTCGATGAAATCACCGGTCACCGCCGCATGCGGCGCAACCGCAAGGCCGACTGGACGCGCCGGCTGGTGCAGGAAAACCGCCTGACGGTCGACGATCTGATCTGGCCGATCTTCGTCGTTCCCGGCACCGGCATCGTCGATCCGATCCCCGCCATGCCGGGCGTCAACCGTATGAGCGTCGACAAGGCGGTCGAAGCGGCGAAGGAAGCAGCCGATCTCGGTATCCCCGCCATTGCCACCTTCCCCGATATCGAGATGGAATTGCGCGACGAGACGGGCTCCAACAGTCTTGTTGCCAACAACCTCATCAATCAGACGACGGCGGCCATTAAAAAGGCGGTGCCCAATATCGGCATTATTACCGATGTGGCGCTCGACCCCTTCACCAGCCACGGGCATGACGGCATCCTGCGCGACGGCGAGATCGTCAACGACGAGACGGTGGACCAGGTGGTCAAGGCGGCAATCCTGCAGGCCGACGCCGGCGCCGATATCATCGCTCCCTCGGAGATGATGGACGGGCGCATCGGCGCGATCCGCCGCGGGCTCGATGCCGCCGGGCATCAGAGCGTCGGCATCATGTCCTATGCGACGAAATTCTCCTCCGGCTTCTACGGCCCCTATCGCGAGGCGATCAACACCAAGGGCCTGCTGAAGGGCGACAAGAACAGCTATTACATCAATCCGGCCAACGGCACGGAAGCGGTCCGCGACGCCGCCCTCGATGTCGAGGAAGGGGCGGACATGCTGATGGTCAAGCCGGGGCTTGCCTATCTCGACATCTGCTGGCGCGTGAAGGAGGCCTTCGGCCTGCCGACCTTCGCCTATCAGGTCTCGGGCGAATATTCGCAGATCAAGGCTGCGGCCATGAACGGCTGGATCGACGGCGAGCGGATCATGATGGAGACGCTGCTGGCTTTCAAGCGCGCCGGCTGCGACGGCATCCTCACCTATTTTGCCCCGGAAGTGGCCAAAATCCTCGCAAAAAGGTGATTTTGGGGCGGATTATTGCATTTCCCCCTGACGATACCATATCAGCGGCATCGTCTTTCGAAGGGAGATGCAGATGAGCTATAACCCCAACCCGGTCTATGCCGCACCGGAGGACTGGCGCGCCTATAGCGGCGTGCTCAGCCGTCGCGTCTTCGCCTTCATCCTCGACTATGTCATCGTCGCCCTGCTCTGCATTCCGGCGGCGGTGGTGGTGTTCTTCCTCGGCATCGTCACGCTGGGGCTCGGCTTCATTCTCTTTCCGGCCCTCTTCGTCATCGTCGCCGGCCTCTATTTCGGCTTGACCGTCGGCGGCCCGTCCCAGGCTTCGCTCGGCATGCGGGCCATGGGTATTGCGATCGTGCGCATCGACGGCAGGCCGATGGATTTCATCCTGGCGATCGCTCACCTGGCGCTGTTCTGGATCCTGAACTCGCTGCTGACGCCGCTCATTCTGCTCGTCGGCCTGTTCACGGAACGCTCGCGCCTGCTGCACGATTTCCTCGTCGGCACCGCGACGGTGCGTACCGGCTGAGCCTATCCCGGCGGAGACGAAATAAAGTCTCGGCCCGCCCTTTGACGGCCACAAAAGAGCGCCATATCCAAAAAATCGAATATTCGATTGCGCGGCACTGAATGTCGCGCTGTTGACGTTTTTTATTCTTGCGTCATGCTGTCTGGATCGACACGCGCCTGAAAGGAAATCTCCGCGAGAGATGAATACGCAGACTACGCCATCCCCTCAGTTTTATCTGACGGCCCCGGCTGCCTGTCCGTATCTGCCGCACGAGATGGAGCGCAAGGTCTTCACCCATCTCGTCGGTCCGCGCGCGGCAGAGATGAACGACATCCTTACGCAGGGCGGCTTCCGCCGTTCGCAGAACATTGCCTACCGCCCCGCCTGCGAGGCCTGTCGCGCCTGCGTGTCCGTGCGCATTCTGGCGCAGGAATTCCAGCCGACGAAATCGATGAAGCGGGTACTGGCGAGCAATTCCGACATCATCGCCACGGAATTTCCGGCCCAGCCGTCCAGCGAGCAATATTCCCTCTTCCGCCGCTATCTCGACTATCGCCACCAGCAGGGCGGCATGTCCGACATGAGCGTGCTCGACTATGCGATCATGGTGGAAGACACGCATGTGAACACCAAGATCATCGAATACCGCCGGCGCGAGGAAGGCTCGGGGCTGGAAACGCGGCCGAAGGGCGAACTGCTGGCCGCCGCCCTGACCGATACGATGAGCGACGGCCTCTCCATGGTCTATTCCTACTTCAATCCCGATCTCGACCGGCGCTCGCTCGGCACGTTCATGATCCTTGACCATGTGCGCCGCACGAAAGCGCTCGGCCTGCCGCATGTCTATCTCGGCTACTGGGTTCAGGGCTCGCGGAAGATGGACTACAAGACGCGCTTCCAGCCGCAGGAACATCTGACGCCGCGCGGCTGGGAACGTTTCGATCCCTCTGCCCTCCAGGACGACCCGCAGGACTGATACCCCTGCCCACCTTTCCGCTCATCGGAAGGGCCTGCTGCCGACAGCGATCGACGGCCCGATCCCGCTTGCGGCGATTGCTGCCCGCGGCAGGCGAAATCGACGAGGACGGCGCGACCACACGGTCCGGCTCACGCCATAGCACCGGCAGACCGATCCGCTTCGGGGTTCGATCGTTTCGGCCCCGCCGAAAGCTCCAGTTCCCGATCCAGCCCTTCGACAATATGCGTCCAGCCCTGCCGGGTCTTCTCCTCATATTCCGCCCATTCCGCGCACATTTCGTGCGTCAGGGTCAGCCTGCTGCCGCTGCCGAGCGGTTCGATGTCGATTTCGACGCGATCGCAATTGTGGTCGTGCTCCTCGACGGAAAAGCAGAAGGCGATATGCCTTGGCCGCTTCAATTCCAGGAAAAGGCCGTGATGAAAGGCGTCGCCGGTCGGGCGGCGGTCGACGATGATGAAACGGCCGCCGACGCGTGGATCGATATCGGCGCGGACGACGTGACCGTCATCGGTCGCAAACAGAAAGCGGCGGGCAATTTCCGGGTTGAGCCAGGCGTCATAGACCCTGGCGGGCGGCGCCTTGTAGCTGTGGGCGACATGCAGTTTTATCGTATTGGCGGCAGGCATCGACAGTCCTCCATCGTTGTTCGCGCGCTTGCCGGCGCACGGCTTATGGCCGTCCCGCCCGCCCGCGGAACGCCCTTGCCCTTCTTGTCGGCTCTTCTTTTTGGTGACAGGACTGAGATAGAGGAATTGCTCCGCCCGCCAAGGGCGGAGCCTCAATTTTCCGGGATCAGCCGGCGAATTTGCCGCTGCGCGGGAAGCCCTTCGGCACGGTGCGGCCGGCGGTGGCGCGGTCGGCCAGCCATTCGGCAAGCTCGTCCTTGTTCTTGGTGAAGGTGCGGCCGGCGCTGTCTTCCCAGCTCAGGCCATCGGCAATGGCAAAGCAGCGAACGTCGGAAATGCCGCCGTCCTTGTAGCGCTGCAGGCGCACGCCCTTGCCGCGCGTCATCTCCGGCATCTGGCTCAGCGGGAATACCAGCATCTTGCGGTTTTCGCCGACGACGGCGACATGATCGCCGGTCACGGGCACGAGCAGCTTGGTCTCGTCGGGCATGGAGACATTCATGATCTGCTTGCCCTTGCGGGTATTGGCGACCATTTCCGCTTCCGGCACCACGAAACCGTTGCCGACGGTCGAGACGATCAGCATCTTGCGCGACGCATCGTGGACGAAGGCGGTCAGCACGTCCTGATCGTTTTCCATGTCGATCATGATGCGCAGCGGCTCGCCATGGCCGCGGCCGCCGGGCAGCTTGTCGCCGCCGAGGGTGAAGACCTTGCCGCCGGTGGTGACGATCAGGATCTTGTCCGTCGTCTGCGCCGGGAAGGCAACCTTCAGGCCGTCGCCTTCCTTGAAGGCCAGCGTGGACGTATCGGAAATGTGGCCCTTCAGCGCGCGGATCCAGCCCTTTTCAGAGACGACGACGGTGATCGGCTCCTTCTCGATCATCGCGTGCTGGATGGCTTCCTCGTCGGTCTCCGGCGCTTCGGCGAACTGCGTGCGGCGGCGGCCGATATCGGTGGCCTTGGCGAATTTCTTCTTCACCTCGCCGATTTCCCAGGAAACCGTCTGCCACTGCTTCTCGTCGGAAGCGAGCAGCGCCTCGATATCGGCCTTTTCCTTGGTGAGTTCGTCGTGCTCCTTGCGGATCTCGAATTCCTCGAGCTTGCGCAGGGCGCGCAGCCGCATGTTGAGGATCGCCTCGACCTGAACGTCGGTCAGGTCCCAGCGCGCCATCATGACGGGCTTGGGCTCATCCTCCTCGCGGATGATGCGGATCACCTCGTCGATATTGAGATAGGCAACGAGCAGGCCGCCGAGGATTTCGAGGCGCTTGTCGATGGCGGCGAGGCGGAAGCGCGAGCGGCGCTGCAGCACTTCGCGGCGGTGGTCCAGCCACTCCCTCAGCACCTCGTTGAGCGCCATGACGCGCGGGATCACGCCCATCGAGAGCACGTTCATGTTCAGCGGGAAGCGGCTTTCCAGCTCCGTCAGCTTGAACATGGATTCCATGAGGATGGTCGGATCGACGGTGCGGCTCTTCGGCACCAGCACGATGCGGATATCCTCGGCCGATTCGTCCCTGATATCTTCCAGCAACGGCAGCTTGCGGGCGATCAGCAGTTCGGCGATCTTTTCGATCAGGCGCGACTTCTGCACCTGGAAGGGAATTTCGGTGACGACGATCTGGTAGCCGCCGCGGCCGAGATCTTCCGTCTCCCACTTGGCACGGACACGAAAACCGCCGCGGCCGGTGCGGTAGCTTTCGATGATGCTTTCCTTGCTGTCGATGATGATGCCGCCGGTCGGGAAATCCGGGCCGGGGATGAACTCGACAAGCCTTTCGACCGTGGCATCGGGGTGCTTGATCAGATGCAGTGCCGCGTCGCAGACCTCATGCACGTTGTGCGAGGGAATCGACGTCGCCATGCCGACCGCAATACCCGAGGAGCCGTTGGCCAGAAGGTTCGGGAAGGCACCGGGAAGAACGATCGGCTCGGAATTGGATTCGTCGTAGGTGTCGCGGAAATCGACGGCATCCTGATCGATGCCCTCGAGCAGCAGCTCGGAGACCACGGTCATCTTCGATTCGGTATATCGCATGGCGGCGGGACTGTCGCCGTCGATATTGCCGAAATTGCCCTGCCCGTTCACCAGCGTATAACGCTGCGAGAAATCCTGCGCGAGGCGCGCCAGCGCGTCGTAGATCGACTGGTCGCCATGCGGGTGATAGTTACCCATCACCTCGCCGACGATCTTGGCGCATTTCCTGAAGGCCGCGTTCGGCCGCAGGCCCATGTCGTTCATCGCGTAGACGATGCGGCGATGGACCGGTTTCAGGCCATCGCGCACGTCAGGCAGCGCGCGGTGCATGATGGTCGACAGCGCATAACGCAGGTAGCGCTCTTCAAGCGCCGCCTTCAGATCGACCGGATGAATATTGTCGCCGTCTCCGCCGGAAGGCGGTAAAATTTCTTGTCCCATGGAATCCTGACTAGCTCAGAAACCCCTGTGGGGCAAGGAATCCGGGCATTCCGGCTGTGGATGACCTCTTCGGGCTGACATGAAAGGCGACAAAACTATCGCCTGAATTTGAACTTCGCCGGCCGATCCTCTCAATAGAAATTTAGGGGTCTGCGAATATAAAGCCGGACTGTTCCGCAGTCGCTTCATTGCAATATTCCACGGCACTTGCCACTCAGGGGACTTTCTCATGACCTTTTACCGCACGACGCGGCTGATGCTGTCGAGCGCAGCCATTCTTTCCTTCGCGGGCTCCGCTTTCGCGCTCGACGGCCAGGACCTGCTGACGAAGATCAATGCTGCCTCCAGCCAGCAGAGCGGAACGATTTCGACTGACAGCATCGATATCGACGGGACGACCGTCACGCTCAAGAACGCCATTTACACGCCCAAAGGTGTTCAAGGCTTTTCGGTCGGCGATATCACTCTCTCTGGCGTGGAAGAGCAGGAGGACGGCAGCTACTATATTGAAGGGGCCACTTTTGAAGATGTCGATAGCACCGCAGGTGGTGTGACGGTAACCGCAAAGGACCTCAGTCTCGGCGGTATCACCGTACCCGCCAAACCAGGCGATGATAGTCCGGACACCATGCTCTGGGCCGAAAATCTCCATACCGGCGCCCTCAAAGTGGTTAAGGACGGCGCGGAAGTGTTTTCAATGCTGGAAAGCGATGTGAATAGCACGCTCCGCGAGGACGAGTCCGGCTTCGACATCGACGGCGCATTGAAGGGGATGAAGTTCGACCTCAGCAAGGCCGGCGACCCGCAGAGCAAGGAAGCGATCGAAAAGCTGGCCCTTCAACATGTCCAGGGCGACATAAATTTGAAGGGATCTTGGGATCTTGGCCCGGGTACGTTAGATCTCTCCGATCTCTCCTTTGACTTCACAAATGTCGGCAAGCTGCAATTTGGCCTGAAGATCTCCGGCTATACGTTGGCTTTCGGTAAGTCGTTAGGACAAGCGCTCGATCAGGCCGACGCCAATCCGAACAAGGAAGAAGCACAGCAGGCGCTCGGCCTCGCGGCGCTCGGCCTTGCCCAGCAACTGACCTTCGAGGGCGCTCAAATCCGCTTCGAGGATGCCTCGATCACCAAACGCGCACTGGACTATGCCGGTTCGAAGCAGAACGTTTCCGGCCAGCAGATGGCGGATTCGCTGAAGGCCATGACGCCGATCATGCTGGCGCAGCTCAACATTCCGGAACTGCAGAATGCGATTTCGGCTGCCGTCAGCACGTTCCTTGACGATCCGAAGAGCCTGACCGTCAAGGCCACGCCGGACAAGCCGGTTGCCTTCCCGATGATCTTGGGCGCTGCCATGGGCGCACCCAACACGGTGCCGCAGATGCTCGGCGTGAAGGTTTCGGCCAACGACTAAGGACTATTCGGATGCAACAAAAACCCGGCGATGATTTCGCCGGGCTTCTTGTTGAGAGATGTCTGCCTCAGTCTTTCTTCACCGGCGGGATCGGGCGGATCGCCAGTTCGCGCAGTTGGGTGGGCGTTGCCGGGGTCGGCGCGCCCATCAACAGGTCCTGGGCCTGCTGGTTCATCGGGAAGAGCGAGATTTCGCGCAGGTTCTTGGCGCCGACGAGCAGCATGACGATGCGGTCGATACCGAAAGCAGCACCACCGTGCGGAGGCGCGCCGTACTGGAAGGCACGGTAGAGGCCGCCGAAGCGGTCTTCCACGTCCTGCTGGCTCAAGCCGACCTTTTCGAAGGCGGCGACCATGGTTTCCGGCGACTGGTTACGGATCGAGCCCGAGGCGATTTCGAAGCCGTTGCAGACGGCGTCGTACTGGAAGGCCTTGATCGTCAGCGGATCCTGGTTCTTCAGCGCATCGAGGCCGCCCTGCGGCATGGAGAACGGGTTGTGGGCGAAGTCGACCTTCTTTTCTTCTTCGTTCCATTCGAAGAACGGGAAGTCGACGATCCAGCACAGTTCGAAGCGGTCGCGGTCGATCAGGTTCAGTTCGTCGGCGGCGCGGTTGCGCGCTTCGCCTGCGAACTTGTAGAACTTGTCCGGCTCGCCGGCGACGAAGAAGCAGGCGTCGCCGTCATCGAGGCCGAGCTGGGTGCGGATCGCATCCGTGCGCTCTTCGCCGATGTTCTTGGCAAGCGGGCCTGCGCCTTCGAGCTTGTCGCCTTCCTTGCGCCAGAAGATGTAGCCGAGACCCGGCTGGCCCTGGCTCTGCGCCCAGGCGTTCATGCGGTCGCAGAAGGCGCGGGAACCGCCGGTCCTGGCCGGGATCGCCCAGACCTGAACCTTCGGGTTGGAGGCGATCATGTTGGCGAAGACCTTGAAGCCGGAGCCGGCGAAATGCTCGGTCACGGCTTCCATGACGATCGGGTTGCGCAGGTCCGGCTTGTCGGAGCCGTATTTGCGGATCGCTTCGTCATAGGGAATGCGCGGCCATTCCTTGGTGACCGGCTTGCCCTCGGCGAATTCCTCGAAAATCTTGGTCATCAGCGGACCCATCGTGTTCCAGACGTCTTCCTGGGTCACGAAGCTCATTTCGAGGTCGAGCTGGTAGAATTCGCCCGGCAGGCGGTCGGCGCGCGGGTCTTCGTCGCGGAAGCAGGGCGCGATCTGGAAGTAGCGGTCGAAACCGGCAACCATCAGGAGCTGCTTGTACTGCTGCGGGGCCTGCGGCAGGGCGTAGAAGGTGCCGGGATGAATGCGGCTCGGCACGAGGAAGTCGCGGGCGCCTTCCGGCGAGGAGGCCGTCAGGATCGGCGTCGTATATTCGGTGAAGCCGACGCCGTTCATCTCACGGCGCATGGCCGAGATGATCTGCGTGCGCTTGACGATGTTCCTGTGCAGCGTTTCGCGGCGCAGGTCGAGGAAGCGGTACTTGAGGCGGACGTCTTCCGGATAGTCCGGCTCGCCGAAGACCGGCAGCGGCAGTTCCTTGGCGGCGGAGAGAACTTCGATCTCCTGCGCGTAAAGCTCGATCTCGCCGGTCGGCATGTTCTTGTTGACGGTATCGTCGGTGCGGGCCTTGACCAGGCCGTCGACGCGGATGACCCATTCGCCGCGAACGGTTTCCGCCTGCTTGAAGGCCGGCGAATCCGGGTCGGCAACGATCTGCGTCGTGCCGTAATGGTCGCGAAGGTCGATGAACAGCACGCCGCCATGATCTCGGACACGATGGACCCAACCGGAAATACGGACATTCGAGCCGACGTCCGACTTGCGAAGAGCGGCGCATGTGTGGCTGCGGTAGCGGTGCATGATCTCAAATCCTGGCATTTGGCTTAAGACGGCGGCATGGCCCGAGGACCTGCGGCGCCGACAAGAAAATCGGGCGGACAAGCGCATGGACGCTCTGATTTGTCAAGGCTTGGCGCTGCCGAGGGGCCGTTTGCCCCCGCGTTTCGGAGGCGGCCGGAGGCTGGCGCTGCGGCAGTTTGGCCGCGGGCGGCATATTGATGAAGACGGCAGTCAACTTTAAAAGGAGGCATCATCAAGACGGAGTTTCCGATGCCCCTGCTCACGCGCCGCAACCTCATCAAGGCTTCCGCCGTCGCCGGCGCCTACGGTGCGGGCATGGCGATCGCGGGGCGGTTCGGGATGGCGCAGGCCGCGCCCGAGCCGCGCGTGCTGACGGCGCGCAAGACCGAGGCGCAGATCGTCGATGCCGCTCCCACCCGGGACATCATGACATGGGGCGACGGCGGCCTGCCGCCGGTGCTGCGCATGCCGAGAGGCAAGCCCTATGCGGCGCGGCTCGCCAACAGCCTCGACGAGCCGACGACGATCCACTGGCACGGGCTGCGCATCGACAACAGGATGGACGGGGTGCCGTTCCTGACCCAGCCCTATGTCTATACGGGCGACAAATTCGACTATCTCTTCACGCCGCCGGATGCCGGCACCTTCTGGTATCACCCGCATTGCAACACGCTGACCCAGATGGGCCACGGCATGACGGGCGTGCTCGTGGTGGAAGATCCGTCCGATCCGGTCTTCGACGCGGAGGTCGTGCTCAACCTGCGTGACTGGCGGCTTGGCGGCGACGGACAGTTCATCGCCCCCTTCCGCCCGCGCGATGCGGCCAAGGCCGGCACCTACGGGACGATCCGCACCGCCAACTGGCATCAGGAGCCGACATATGACGCACCATCGGGCGGGCTGATCCGCCTGCGCATCGTCATCACCGACGTGACCCGCATCTTCCAGCTGAAGATGGAAGGCGCCGATGCGACCGTGATCGCCATCGACGGCAACCCGGTGCCGAAGCGTTTCCCGCTGGACCTGCTGCAGATCGGGCCGGGACAGCGGCTGGACCTCGCTGTCCGCATGCCCGACAGCGAAGGCGCGGTCGCAACGCTGGAAGATATTCGCGGCACGACGCCGAAGGTGCTCGCGCGCCTCAGCGCCAGCGGACAATCGCTGAAGCGCGATATCGGCGACCTCGGCCCGCTGGCGGAAAACCCGGTGGCCAAGGCCGACCTCTCTTCGGCGGAGGCGATCCCGCTGGTCCTTTCAGCGACCGCCGAGAACGCCGCCGTCGATAGCATCTGCGGCACGCTCGGTTACAGCTTCTGGGCCATCAACAAGGTGCCGTGGCCGGGCGATACGGCCGATCCGACCGCACCGCTCGCCGAGCTGAAGCTTGGCAAGAGCTACGTCTTCAACCTGGAGAACGTGACGCCCCACACGCACCCGATCCATCTCCACGGCATGAGCTTTACCGTCATCTCCTCCTCGACGCGCGCGGTGATGCCGCTCGTCTCCGATACCTATCTCATCCAGCCCGACGAGAAGGTGCAGCTCGCCTTCGTCGCCGACAATCCCGGCGACTGGGTGCTGCATTGCCATATTATCGAGCACCAGAAGACGGGCATGACGAGCTATGTTCGCGTGGTTTGACAGTGCACGGCTTCCGGCTATCGCCCCGGCGATCCGGCTGGAGCCGCATGTTAGGGTGGCTGTGCCTGCGAACGAACGCAGCAATCGCAGAAAACACCGTCTTCACCCCGGCGAATAAGGCTTCACCGAGGCTAAGTCCTCTCACCGTATTGACATATCCCGTCGAAAGGGGAAGGAAGGTTAGACGACCTCTTCCTGACGAATGAATTGACATGATCGAAACCACCGCCGATCTGGCGGCCGCCTGCAAAGAGCTGGCCAAGTCCGATTTCATTACTATCGATACTGAATTTCTGCGTGAGACCACCTTCTGGCCGGAACTGTGCCTGATCCAGATGGCGAGCCCGACGGTGGAGGTGCTGGTCGATCCCCTGGCGAAAGACATCGACCTGTCGCCCTTCTTCGAGCTGATGGCCAATCCCAACGTGCTGAAGGTGTTTCACGCGGCGCGGCAGGACATCGAAATCATCTTCAATCGCGGCAACCTGATCCCTCACCCGATCTTCGACACGCAGGTCGCCGCCATGGTCTGCGGCTTCGGCGACAGCGTTTCCTACGACCAGCTCATCAGCCGCACCAAGAACGTCCATATCGACAAGTCCTCGCGCTTCACGGACTGGAGCCGCCGGCCGCTGTCCGACAAGCAGCTCGAATATGCGCTGGCCGACGTGACCCATCTGCGCGACGCCTATCTCTACCTGAAGGCCGAACTGGAGCGCGAAGGCCGCGCCTCGTGGCTGCGCGAGGAGATGGACATCCTGGAATCGCGCGAGACCTACGATATCCACCCTGACGATGCGTGGCAGCGGCTGAAGCTGCGCCTGCGCAAGCCGCAGGAACTCGCCATCCTGAAATTTGTCGCCGCCTGGCGGGAACGCGAGGCGCGGTCGCGCAACGTGCCGCGCTCGCGCGTGCTGAAGGACGACGCGATCTACGAGATCGCCCAGCA
This sequence comes from Hyphomicrobiales bacterium, assembly GCA_900471515.1. GTDB lineage: Bacteria > Pseudomonadota > Alphaproteobacteria > Rhizobiales > Rhizobiaceae > Rhizobium. Next base: position 36,189 of record UCFC01000059.1, read on the forward strand.
GCAGCCGAAGGATGCCGAAGCGCTCGGCCGCCTGCGCACCATCCCGAAGGGCTGGGAGCGCTCGGCCGCCGGCACCGCCGTGCTCGAAGCGGTCAACGCCGCGCTGGCGCTGCCGCGCTCCGACATGCCGCACGTGCCGCGTCAGGCGCAGCCGCCGGAAGGCGCGGCAGCGGCCGTCGAACTTCTCAAGGTGCTGCTGAAGCTGATCTCCGAAAAGCACGGCGTTGCACCCAAGGTGATCGCCAACAGCGACGATCTGGACAAGATCGCGGCCGAGGGCGAAAAGGCAGAGGTGGCGGCCATGCACGGCTGGCGGCGCGATCTCTTCGGCGAGCCGGCGCTGCAGCTCATCCGCGGCGAAATCGCCCTGCGCTTTGCCGGCCGCAAGGTCGAAACCGTCGCCCTGCCCGCTTAAAGGCGTGTCGCTGCCGTCGGGGCCTGCCCGCAACGGTTCGGGCCGTTGTTTCCCGCATGTCGGTGCCGCAAAACCGCCGCACACTTTTGCGCGACATGCTTTGCTTGACGCATGTCGGTGCCGCAAAACCGCTTCACACTTTTGCGCGACATGCTTTTGTTCGCGCATGTCGTTGTCGCAAAACCGCTTCACACTTTTGCGCGACATGCTTTGCTTGACGCATGTCGTTGTCGCAAAACCGCTTCACACTTTTGCGCGACATGCTTTAAATTCGAAACCTCTTGACCACCGCACCGCGCAGGAAAGAATAGCGGAATGAAGTGCTTCGGCGAAAGGGCGGCATGAGAGAGATATCCCCGGCGCAGAACTGGATCCTGATTGCGCTCGTCCTGGCTCTCAGCGGCGTGGTCTACGATCTGTATTTCTATACCGACCAGACGCCGATCATCGGAGCGGTCTTCGCGCTCTTCATCGGCATGCCGATCCTCGCCTTCGAACGGAAGGTGTTTCTGCGCGGCCTCTACCGGCGCATTCAGAGATTGCCGACCCTTCTCTTCATCGTCTCCGAACTCGTCATCTACGAAATCCTGATGAGCATCGGCTTTGCGGCGGCGGGCCTCCTGCTTGCGCTGCTCGGCGTCCTGAAGCCGCCGGAGATGATCCACGTGCTGATCATGCCGTTCGACGTCTTTCTCTACGCGCTCGCCGTCTGCGCCACATTGATCTTCCTGCTCAGGGTGCGCGAACTGCTGGGGCGCGAGGTTTTCATCAGCATGCTGGTCAGCCGCTACCGCCGGCCGGTCAAGGAGGAGCGCGTCTTCCTGTTCATCGATCTTGCCGAGTCCACGGCCTTTGCCGAAAAGCATGGGGACCTGCGGGCGCAGCAGCTTCTAAGTTCGCTCTTTGCCGCCTTTGCCGAGCCGGTGCGGCGCCACAAGGGCATGATCAACGACTATGTCGGCGATGCGGCCATCATTACATGGCCGCTGGCGCGCGGCACCAGGGATGCGCGCTGCGTGCGCTGCCTCTTCGAGATCCTCGCCGATATCGAAGCCAATGCCGCAAGCTGGAAGAAGAGCTACGGCCATGTGCCGAAGCTCAGGGCCGCCCTGCACGGCGGCAGCGTCATCACCGCCGAAGTCGGGGTCGACCACCACAAGATCAGCTTCTTCGGCGATACCGTGAATACGACCTCGCGGCTGGAGTCGCTCTGCCGGACGCTGAACCGGCCCGTGCTGATCTCCGCCGAGCTTGCCCAGCGCATGACGCTGCCGGAGGAGATCGTCGGCGAAAACCTCGGCAATCACGCCGTGCGCGGCCGCGGCCAGGGGCTGGATGTCGTCGCCCTTTCCTCACGAGCCGTCACCGTTCTCAACCAGCCTGCAACGCTGCGGCGCGGCTGACGCCGCGGCTTGATGCACTCGTCACCAAAGCTTCACCCAATCGTCAATGTGGCGACATGAATGCCCTGCTAAGCGGATGGCGCTTTTGCAATCCGTTCTATGGGGACATCATGAAGAACGTTCTTTTTGCTTCCGTATCACTTTTCATGCTCGTCGCAGGCTCCGCCTCCGCCGACCAGCAGCTTTTCCCGGCAAAGCTCACCGGCCAGGCCATCCTGCCCGCCAACACGGTCGTTCCGGCTCCGGCCGATGCGCCGGCCTTCCTCAAGACCTCCGGCAAGTTCACCACCCCGGACCGCAAGCGCACCGAAAAGCTCGGCACGATTGACGGCAAGGACGGCGCCCGTGTCACCGACGTGAAGCTGCCGCTCGACGGCCAGCCGATCCAGGGCTTCTCCGGCATCAAGACCATGCCCGACGGCACGTTCTGGACGCTCTCCGACAACGGCTTCGGCTCGAAGTTCACCTCGTCCGATTCCATGCTGTTCCTGCATCAGCTGAAGTTCGACTGGAACGCCAACAAGGTCGACGTGGTCAAGAACATCTTCCTGTCCGACCCGAACAAGATCGCTCCGTTCCCGATCGTGACGGAAGCCTCCGACACGCGTTACCTCACCGGCGCCGATTTCGACATCGAATCCGTGCAGCCGGTCGCCGACGGTTTCTGGCTCGGTGACGAATTCGGCCCCTACCTCCTGAAGATCGACACCGAAGGCCGCCTGACGGACGTCATCCCGACCACCCTCGACGGCAAGCCGGTCCTGTCGCCCGACAACGCGCTGATCCAGCTGCCGGGCAACCCGGTGGCAAAGAACCCGGCCTTCAACCTGAAGCGCTCCGGCGGCTTCGAAGGCCTCGCCATGTCGAAGGACGGCTCCAAGCTCTACGGCCTGCTCGAAGGCGCCATCTACAAGGATGACGGCCAGATGGAATCGGTTGACGGCCACACCGCCATCCGCGTCATCGAATTCGACGTCGCTTCCAAGAAGTGGACCGGCCGCAGCTGGCTCTACCCGTTCGAAGACAAGGGCGTTTCGATCGGCGACTTCAACATGCTCGACGACAGCACCGCTCTCGTAATCGAACGCGACAACGGCGCCGGCACGAAGGACAAGGCCTGCGCCGATCCCAAGCAGCCGAAGCCGGACTGCTTCGAAGCTCCGGCCGAGCTGAAGCGCGTCTACAAGATCGAGTTCAACGACGCCAATGTCGGCAAGGCCGTTCGCAAGATCGGTTACATCGATCTCCTGAACATCCAGGACCCGGACAACAAGAAGAAGGCCGGTGATATGCCCGGCGTCTACAACATGCCCTTCGTGACGATCGAAAACGTCGACCGCGTCGATGCCACGCACATCATCATCGGCAACGACAACAACCTGCCCTTCTCGGCCGGTCGCGCCGTCAACAAGGCTGACAACAACGAGTTCAGCATCCTCGAAGTCGGCGACTTCCTGAACGCGAAGTAATCTGCAGCCAGCTGGACGATCGGGAGGGCGGTGCGACGGCACCGCCCTTTTGTTTTGCCGTCACATGCCTGGACCTGGGCCTGGATCGGGGCCTGGACCGGGGCGGCGAGGCCGCCTATTCGAAGCGGAACGCCAGCCGCTTGTTCGTCAGCCGCGACAATTGCTGCAGGCGGCCATCGAGGCGCTCGCCGGCGAAATCGCGGTATTCGTGCGGGACCACGAATTCGAGATCGAGATCGGGAGACGCGGACCTGCGGAAGGTCAGGTTGCGCACGATGCCCGGCATCGAGGCCGAGAAGAGGTAGACGACGCGCAGCATGCCGCCGAGCAGCTTGGCACGTTCGATGAATTGCGGGCCGGCGATGGAGGCGAGCGGTGCGGTAGAGCCGTCGTCATGCAGGCCTTCGAAGCGATAGTAGTTCGTCAGCGCGATGAAGGCGCGGCCGGGATGGCTGATGCCGACGAAGGAGGAATGCGCAATGACGTTCAGCGCCTGGGCGCCGCGATAATCGGGATGGGCGCGCCAGCTGATATCGGCCAGCAGGCAGGCGGCCTGCCGGTAGCGGCTTTCCTCCTCGGTCTCCTGAACGCCGAAGAACGGCATCATGCGGCCGGTCCAGTCGGCCAGCTCGCGGGCATGTTCCGGAGAGCGGGCGCGCAGGATGGCAAGCTCGCCGGCAGCGACGAGCAGAGGATCGGTGCGGCGTTCGGATTCGGAAAGCAGCGAATAGAGATAGCCTTCGCGCACGCCCTGCGCGGAGAAGGAAATCACCGAAGGCTTCATGGCGTTCAGCACTTCCTTCATGGCAATGGCGCCGAAGGGCAGCAGCGAACGGCGATGCTTGGAAACCGCCTGCAGGGCAGGCTCCTTGGAATCCTTGGCGGTGACGACCTGATCCAGGAACTGCGTCATCCCCTCGAGGGAGACTTCGTAGCCCTGCATCATGTGCAGCGGATAGCGGGTGATCTCCATGTGCAGCTTGGCAATGTTTCGCCAGGTGCCGCCGACCGCATAGAAGGTGCGCCCCTCCCCCTTGGAGAGAAGCTTGGCGGTCTTGACCTGCTTGCGGGCAAAGGCGCGCGCCTTGGCAAGCGAGCCGCCGGCATATTCGGACAGGCGCAGGCCGCCGAGCGGCAGGGTAATGCCGCCACTGACATCCTTGCCCTTGATATCGATGAGTTCCAGAGAACCGCCGCCGAGATCGCCGGCAATGCCGTCGGGATTGAAAAAGCCGCTGATGATGCCGAGCGACGCGAAACGCGCCTCTTCCTCGCCCGACAGTATGCGGACGTGGCGCTGCAGGATCGTCTCGGCCCGATGGATGAAATCGGGACCGTTGCTCGCCTCGCGGGCGGCGGCCGTCGCCAGCACATACATCGTGGCGGCGCGCGCCTGGTCGGAGAGAGCCTTGAAGCGGTGAAGGGCCTGCAGCGCGCGTGCGACGCTTTCCTCATCCATCTTGCCGGTCAGGGCTATGCCCTTGCCGAGACCGCAAAGGACCTTTTCGTTGAAGAGGATGGTGGGCGAACGTGACAGGCCTTCGTAGACGACCAGACGGATGGAGTTCGATCCGATATCGACAACGGAGACCGGAGCGATTCCCGGAAGTCGCCCCTGGGCTTCAGATTCAACCATTAGGTCCAGTTTACTTGTTGTTCCGGCCTTCGAGCAGCCCGGCGATCAGCTTCGGCGCACTCGATTTCAGAGCTTCACCGCGGCCGGACAGGCTGGGATTGGTCATGAAATATTGCTGCGCATTGAACGGTTCTTCGCCCCTGCGCACTTCCATGCGCCGCGACGTACCGTCGGGCAATATCTCGTAGCTTTGTTGATTGTCAATCACATTGCCCAGCATAATCTGTGACAAAACCTGCTCGTGGACGGTCGGATTCGTCAGCGGAACGAGCGTTTCGACGCGACGGTCGAGGTTTCTCGGCATCATGTCGGCCGAACCGATATAGACCAGCGCCTTGTCCGACGGCAGGCCGTGACCATTGCCGAAGCAGAAGATGCGGCTGTGTTCGAGGAAACGGCCGACGATCGATTTGACGCGGATTCTGTCGGAAAGGCCGGGCACCTGCGGGCGCAGGCAGCAGATGCCGCGCACGACGAGATCGATCTCGACGCCGGCACGGCTCGCCGTATAGAGCGCGTCGATGATGTCGGGATCGACCAGCGCGTTCATCTTCATCCAGATCGACGCCGGACGGCCGTTGCGGGCATGCTCGATTTCTTCGTTGATGTGGCGAAGGATGCGCGAGCGCAGCGTGTAAGGCGAAACGGCAAGCTTCATGCCTTCTTCCGGCTCGCCGTAACCGGTGATGAAGTTGAAGATATTCGCCATGTCGTGGGCGATGACGGGATTGCAGGTGAAGAAGGACAGGTCGGTATAAATCTTCGCGGTGATCGGATGATAGTTGCCGGTGCCGAGATGGCAGTAGCTGCGCAGCTTGCCCTCTTCGCGGCGCACGACCAGCGACATCTTGGCATGGGTCTTGAGCTCGATGAAGCCGAAGACGACCTGCACGCCGGCGCGCTCCAGGTCGCGCGCCCAGCGGATATTGGCCTCTTCATCGAAGCGGGCCTTGAGTTCGACCAGTGCCGTCACCGACTTGCCGGCCTCGGCGGCATCGACCAGGGCGCGCACGATCGGGCTGTCGTTGGAGGTCCGGTAGAGCGTCTGCTTTATCGCCAGAACGTCAGGATCGCGCGCAGCCTGGAGAAGGAACTGGACCACCACGTCGAACGATTCGTAAGGGTGGTGGACCACCATGTCCTTTTCCCGGATGGCGGCGAAGCAATCACCGGCATGTTCACGGACGCGTTCGGGAAATCGCGCATTGTACGGCGGGAAGCGCAGGTCGTCGCGCGGCGCCTTGGTGATTTCGGACAGCGTGTTGAGCGCCAGCAGGCCGGGCAGGACGGCGACGCGGTTGTCCGGAATGCTGAGCGCCTGGACCACGAACTGGCGCAGCGAAACCGGCATTTCGGAATCCGTCTCGATGCGGATGACCTTGCCGCGGCGGCGGCGCTTCAGCGCGGTTTCGAAGAAGCGCACGAGATCCTCGGCCTCTTCCTCGACTTCGATATCGCTGTCGCGGATGACGCGGAACGTACCCGAGCCCTGCACCTCGTAGCCGGGATAGAGCCGGTGGATGAAAATATTGGCGACGTCTTCCAGCGTGATGTAGCGGATCGTGTTGCGATCGTCCGGCAGGCGGATGAAACGGTCGAGGGCCGGCGGCAGGCGCAGGAGCGCCGTCATCGGCTCGCGGCCGTTGCGGCTGACGAGTTGCAGGCCGATCGAGAAGCCGAGGTTCGGAATGAACGGGAACGGGTGGGCGGGATCGATGGAGAG
>UCFC01000054.1 GCA_900471515.1 Hyphomicrobiales bacterium
GGGGAATTCGCGCTCGCGCTAGCACAGGCGATCGACGGTGACGGCGCCATCCATGCGCTCGCCGCCGACACCGACGGCATCGACGGTTCGGAAAACAACGCCGGTGCGTTTGCCGACGGCGGCACCGTCAAACGGCTGCGCGCCGCCGGCTTCGATCCACGCCGCCTTCTCGACGGCAATGACAGCTATTCCGGCTTCAAGGCGATCGGAGACCTCTTCGAAACCGGCCCGACCGGTACCAACGTCAATGATTTCAGGGCGATCCTGATCCTGTGAGCGCGCCTTTGAAGGGCCGGCGCGGCCCGGCGTTTCAGCGATGCGTTTTCGGATAGGGATTTGGCTCCGGCGGCGTCCAGCTGGCGAGCGTCACGGGATCGGGCTTCCATATCTCGACCTTCAACGGATAGCAGGCGGCCGCATCGCTGGAATGGCTTGCCCCGCAATCACCGCCCGGGCAGGCCGACAGGGCGCCGAGGAGATCGATCTCCGCAAAGAATTCGATGAAATCTCCAGGCCTGACGGGGCTGGCCTTCATGAAATACTGGTGCGTGTCCCTGGTGAAGCCGGTGCACATGAAGACGTTGAGCACATCATGCACATGCATTTCGGCCTGCTCCAGCGGCAGGCCGCTCCCGGCAGCGAGCGCCCGCGTCAGGTTCGAATGGCAGCAGTGATGGTAATCCGTGCCCTTCAGCAGCCGGTTCGTATAGGGATCGCACCGCGTGCCGATGACGTCATGGACGCCGGCGCCGTCATCATCCCATCCATACCAGCCGAGACTGTCATAGGTGATGGTCGCCATGGGGCGCAGATATGGCAGCGTGCTCCAGAGACGATCGCCGACACCGACATGGGTCGCGTGCAAGGCCCGTGTCTTGCCGCTGAAAAACCGCTCGGTGAGATCGGCCGCATTCCACAGATTGAGATCGCCGACCTGCGGTCCGTCGATGCTGACGATACGGAAGAAATGCCCCCGCGGAACGTGGAAGCTGGCCGCCTCGCGCGGCGGCACGATTACCTCGCCGACCTTCGTCAGCGTTTGGCGGGCGGCCTCCAGCAGTCCGAGATCGGCGGAAGGCAGCGTTTCGACGGGATAGACGACCACGGGCGGTGCCGACCGCCGTTCGGCTGCGTCTGAAGGAATGGGCACGACCGGCTGCTTCGACATTCTGATATTCCGCTCCGCTGGCGATCTTCGGGTGCTCGCCCCGTGACACGCGCTAAATCGGCAGGCACTCTTAGCGAGGCTGCGCCTCTGGGCAACCGAGATGATTCTTGCTCTATGGGCAAGTCTGGCTTAGTCATCCCGGCATGAGAAACTTTCCCCTCGCATCCTTGCGGGCATTCGAAGCCGCCGCGCGCCACGAAAGCTTCGTCAGAGCGGCTGCCGAACTGAACCTGAAGCCTGCCGGCATCAGCCAGCATGTGAGGGCAATGGAGAACTGGCTCCGCATCCCCCTGTTTCGGCGGCATAGCCGGGGCGTGACGCTGACGGCCGCAGGCCGGGAATTCGGCGCGGCCGTCACGCACGCGCTGGGGCATATCGAGGTCGCCGCCGGGCAGTTGCGGCTTGAGGCAAACAGCCGCCCCGTCAGCGTTGCATGCATTCCCTCCATGGCCGTGCGATGGCTCATCCCGCAGCTGCCGAGGCTGAGAACCGCTTATCCGGATATCAGGATCAACATCGTCTACGCGCTCGATGCCAAGACGCCGGAAGCGGCAGGTGCCGATCTCCTGATCTGCCACGGCGTGCGGCCGGGCTCCGGCGCCATCAAGCTCCTGGACGCCGAGACCAGACCAACCTGTTCGGCGGAATTCCTCGCCCGGCACGGTCCCTTTCACAAGCCTGCCGACCTGCTTGCCTGCGAAATCCTGCACGACGAGACGACCGATGCGTGGGCGCGCTGGTTCGACGGCGCCGGCATCCGTTCCGCGCCGAAGGCCGGGCCGGTTTTTGCCGACTTCAATCTGATGATCGGCTCATTGATCGGCGGCCAGGGTGTCGGCCTTTGCCCGACCGCACTGATTGCGGAGGAGATCGCGGCAGGTTCGCTCGTTTCCCTCTTCGAGCGGGCCTGCGACATGGACAAGGCCTACTGGCTCATCGAGGCAAAGGGGCTCTCACGCGAGGCAAGGACGCTTCGCGACTGGCTGCTTGGCGCAAGGCAGGAAGAGCGCTGACGGGCAGATCAGGCCTTGGCCCGCTTCGGCACAGGCAGATCCCGGGATGCCATGCGCCAGGTGTTGCGACCATCGGCCTTGGCGCGATAGAGCGCCCGGTCCGCCTCCTGCATGAGCGCTTCGCCGTCCGCTCCCTCAGACGTTGCAATGCCGATGCTGACGCCAAGGCGGATGGCAAGCCCGTTGATGACAAAAGGCTGTTCGAAGGCGCCGATGCAGCGCTCGGCAAGATCAGTCGCCTCGGCTCCCTCTCCCGCCATGAGGATTGCGAATTCATCGCCCCCAAGGCGAGCGACGAGATGGCCGCGTGCATGCATCAGCAGCCGGGCAGCGACATTTTTCAGCACTTCATCACCGGCGGCATGGCCGAACGTGTCGTTGACGGGCTTGAACCCGTCCAGGTCCAGGCAGCAGATGATGACCTTTTCCCGCTCCTTCGATGCGAGTGACTTTTCGAGCGCCTTGTAGAATTGCATCCTGTTCGGCAGGCCGGTGAGAATGTCGTGATGTGCCAAACGATTGGCTTCAGCCTCGGCAAGAACTCTGTCGCTGACATCGGCTACCGTCAGCAGCAGCCGATGCTCGGCGCCCTCGTGAAGCTCACGCACATAGATCAGCACGTGGCGCTCCGATCCGTCCCGCGTGGTCTGCCGCCAGATCGTGCGCGCATCACGGTCGTCGTCGAGGCGAAGCAGTGCCCTCTCGAATGCCCGAAATTCGCCATCGGCATGCATGTCGCATGCTCGCTTCGACAGCAGTGCTGCAGCTTCGAAACCGTAGAAATCGACAGCCGCCCGGTTGGCCTGAAGAATGGCGAGGCTGTCGCCATCGCACAGAAGCATGGGCATGGGATTGGCGTCGAAGAGCTGGCGAAGCCAGTCTTCCCGCTGCTTGAGGCCGGTAATGTCGATGCGCATGCCGATCGCGCCGCCGTCGGGCGTGCGCCTGTCGTCGTGGCGCAACCACCGGCCGTCCCGCAATTGCTGCTCCTCTTGCGAAACCGGCTGGCGGAATTTCTGCATGCGGGCGGCGAGCCACGCTTCCTTGTCGTCGACGAGCTCGCGCATCCCGTCTCCGGCGAGACTGGTCCTCAAAATGTCCTCGAAGGCGACACCGGGCCTGAGATGCTCGGCTATGTCGGCATAAAGCTCGGCATATTTCTGGTTCCAGAGCACATAGCGGTCGTTGGCGTCGAACACGCAGACCGCTTCCGGCAGCATCTCGATGACATAACGCAGGCGCAGATTGGCCTCTCGCGCCGCGTAACCTGCCGGACGCTCGTCATCGACGGGCTCGAGGAAAGCAGCTGTGACCGTCTGCGCGCCGGCCGGCCAGTTCATCACCCGCAGACGGCATGGCCGGCGATGGCCGGAACGATCGTGGACGACGGTGGTGGAGAAGCCTGGGAGCAACGGCCATTCCGGAATGAGTTCGGCAATATCGGCGCCGTCAAACCGGTCTTCGAGGCGGAGGAAACGCCTGGCTTCGGGATTGGCAAGAATAACGTGGTCGGCGGCGTCGAGAACGAGCACCGCCATCGGGCACGCCTCCAGGAATGCAAGGATCTCGGCACCAAGCATCATCAGCCCAACCGTCAAGTCGCTTCAGCAGATCTTTCGGATGTGACTTTAACAGCGGAACGTAAAGGAATGTAACCCAGTCTCGCAGTGTGAGAATTTCATACACGTCCAGAAGCAAAACAGGGTTTCTCGAAAGTTAAGAGACGATCCGGCGACAATATCCTGCAACGAAATGGCTTCGGCATCGTATCGGTTTCACTGCTCCGGCCACGATCACATCACACGTCAGGGCGCGTGTTCTCACCCATATGGGAAGTCACCATGCCCTCAACCGGCAAGACGCGAGCCGGTCGCGCCGGCACAATTGGTAGGATTTTTCATGAACCGGCAAACGAAAGAAATAAATAGTCTATAGATTTTATAGAGAATTCGACACCCTTCCTGTCATCGCTTCCTGACAATGCAACCTCAAACGGGAAACATCGACGATGACATTGGCAAAGACATTGGGAACGGCTGTGCTCGGCCTCATCTCCCTCGGCATGTTCAACACCGTGGCAGCGGCCGGGACGAGCGCACCGCTGCTCGACAAGGTGCCATCGGGGACGGTACTGACGATCGGCGATCCGGTAACGCAGAAGGCTCTTGAGGTCTCGGGCCTCATCAAGGAACTCACCTTCGAGGTCAAATGGGCCAACCTCAGCGGCGGCCCGCAGACCTCCGAAGCGTTTCGCGCGCATGCACTCGATGTCGGCTCCGTGGCCGAAATCCCGTCGATCTTCGCCACCTGGAACAATCTTCCCGTCCGCAACATCGCCTATCGCGAACGCAAGGACCCGATTGCCAATCCGATTTACCGCTTCGGCATCGCACCCGGCGTCGAGGTCAAGTCGCTCGCGGATTTCCGCGGCAAGCGCATCGCCTTCAGCCCCGGCCAGGCCCAGGGCACGCTCGTGCTTCGCGCGCTTCACGCCGCGGGGCTAACAAAGAAGGACGCCACGCTGGTCGAACTGCCGAGTACCGGCGATGTCTATCCAAAGGCGCTCGCCAGCAAGCAGGTCGATATTGCGCCGCTCGGCGGCGTCAATATCCGCCGCTATATCAGCCAGTACGGGTCCGACGGCGCAAGCCTCGTCGAGCACGGCCTGCGTGACGATCCCTCCCATCTCTATGCGCCGCAATGGGTGCTCGACGATCCGGCCAAAGCAGCAGCCCTAGCCGAATATGTCCGCCTCTGGGCACGCGCAACGGAATGGATCGACCAGAATCCCGAGATCTGGATCAAGGAATATTACATCGGCCAGCAGGGCCTGAACCGCGAGGATGCCGAATTTCTCACCAAGCTCGCAGGCACACAGGTCATCCCCGACAGCTGGGCGGATGTGAAGAAACGCCATCAGGAAACGATCAACCTGTTGGCCGACGAGCTTGGCTACAAGCCCTTCGACGTCGAACAGATCTTCGACAATCGCTTTGAAAAAATCGCCGCCGGCGCCCTGACAAGAAGCCAGTGAGCGCACGGGTCCCATCGCGAAGAGAGGAGATCGCAACATGGCAACCACCTGGGATGCAGATAACGTCAAGACATCGTCGATATCGCGGCGATCGGGCGCCGGCGTGACAACCGCCGCAAGGCCAAGAGCTTCCCGCGCCCGTCGCAGGCTCGGCCCCGGACGCGAGATACCCTTCGGGCTGCAGATCGGCCCGGCCCTGCTGGTACTGGCCTGGGTTGCCGGATCGGCATTCGGATGGATCGACCCGCGCATTCTTTCGGCGCCCTGGACGGTCGTCGAGGCCTTCGGACGGCTGATCGCCGAGGGCCGGCTGCAGGACAATTTCGTCACGTCCGCGACACGCGCGCTGCTTGGGCTCAGCATCGGTCTCGTCATCGGCACGGCTCTGGCGGTCGTCGCCGGCCTGTCGCGCATCGGTGAGGCCCTGATCGACGGGCCGATCCAGATCAAACGCGCCATCCCGACGCTGGCGCTGATCCCGCTTTTCATCCTGTGGTTCGGGATCGGTGAAGGCATGAAGGTCACGACGATCGTGCTTGCCGTCATCATCCCCATCTACATCCACACGCATAACGCCTTGCGCAGCATCGACAGCCGTTATGTCGAGCTCGCCGAGACGCTGCGCATGAGCCAGAAGGACTTCATCTTCCAGGTCGTGCTGCCCGGCGCCCTGCCCGGCTTCCTCCTCGGCCTGCGCTTTGCCGTCACGCTCTGCTGGGTGTCGCTGGTCGTGGTCGAACAGATCAACTCCACCAGCGGCCTCGGTTACATGATCGATCTGGCCCGCACCTACGGCCAGACCGACGTCATCCTCGTCGGCCTCGTGGTCTACGTTCTGCTCGGCCTCGTCTCGGACGGCCTCGTCCGCCTCATCGAACGGAGGGTCCTGTCATGGCGCCGCACTCTGGCCAACTGAAGCCTGCCGTCCACGTCGAAAATCTCGTGCGGCGTTTTGCAACGAAGACGATCCTGGACGGCGTGGAACTCGATATCGGTGAGGGCGAGTTCGTGGCCCTGCTCGGAAAAAGCGGATCGGGCAAAAGCACGTTCCTGAAAGCCCTTGCCGGCCTCGACCACGATGTCCAGGGAACCGGTACGCTCGAGACGCCGGAGAGGCTTTCGGTCGTCTTTCAGGACGCCCGCCTCCTGCCCTGGCGCACGGTCATTCAAAACGTCACGCTCGGCCTGCCCGGTAAAACCGAACAGGAAGCCGGACGCAAAGCACTCGCCGAAGTCGGTCTCGAGGGACGGGAAGCCGCGTGGCCGAACCAGCTTTCCGGCGGCGAACAGCAGCGGGTGGCGCTTGCCCGATCGCTGGTGCGGGAGCCGGCGCTGCTGCTGGCCGACGAACCCTTCGGTGCGCTCGACGCGCTGACCCGGCTGAAGATGCATGGCCTCCTGCGGGAACTTTGCGCGAAACACCGTCCCGCCGTTCTGCTCGTCACCCATGACGTCGATGAGGCCATCTCGCTTGCCGACCGGATCCTGGTGCTCGACGAGGGACGGTTCGTGGAGGATCTGCGCGTCGACCTGCCGGTACCGCGCGATCACGGCGATCCGCGCTTCGCGCAGATCCGGACCCGTCTTCTGAGCCGGCTCGGGGTCGATGCCCCCGGCCGCCATGCCGCCTGAAACCAACGGAGATCGTCATCATGACTAGTCGAAAAAGACAGATACGGCTTGGCGCGTTCATCATGGCTACGGGCCATCATGTCGCCGCCTGGCGCCACCCGGATGCCCAGGCCGATGCCGGCCTCAACATCGATCACTATCGCGAACTTGCGCAGACCGCCGAACGCGGCAAGTTCGATCTCGTCTTCGTTGCCGACAGTCCGGCCGGCTGGGAACGGGCGAAAGATCCGGAAGCGCTGCGCCGCACGGCGCAAGGCGCCCATTTCGAGCCGGTCACGCTATGGGCGGCGCTCTCGCAGGTAACAAGCCGTATCGGCTTTGTCGCGACCGCGTCGACCACCTATGAAGATCCCTATCTGCTTGCCCGCAAATTCGCCTCGCTCGACTATATTTCCAAGGGGCGCGCGGCCTGGAACGTCGTGACCACGGGTGCCGACGTCTCCCGGAATTTCTCGATCCCCGGTCACCCGGCCCATGCCGACCGTTATGCCCGCGCCGAGGAATTTGTCGATCTGGTGAAGGACCTTTGGGATTCCTACGAGGACGACGCCTTCATCCGTGACAAGGAAAGCGGCGTCTACCTCGACCCCGACAAGGTGCATCAGGTCAACCACAAGGGACAGTTCTTCACCGTCAGCGGCCCCTTGAATGTCGGGCGCCCGATCCAGGGCTATCCCGTCATCGTCCAGGCCGGCGCCTCGGAGCCGGGGCGCGAACTGGCAGCGCGCACCGCCGAGATGATCTTTACCGCCAACCAGACACTGGAAGACGCTCAGGAATTTTACTCCGACGTCAAGGGACGTCTTGCCCGCTACGGCCGCAGCCCGGACGACCTGCTGATCAGCCCCGGCATCTTCCCGGTTCTTGGCGGCACGGAGGCGGAAGCCAAGGCGAATTACGACTATATCCAGTCGCTCGTTCACCCCTCCGTCGCCTGGAATATCCTGCAGCGCCACTACAAGGGCGTCGATCTTTCCGGCTATTCGCTCGACGACCCGGCGCCGCCGCTGCCGGACAATACCGAGCTCAACAAGAGCCGCCTCAAGCTTGTTACCGATCTGGTCTCGCGCAACAACATGACGTTGCGCGAATTCTACCTGGCGGTCGCCACCGCCCGTGGCCATCGCACGGTGGTCGGCACGCCGGAACAGGTGGCGGATGCAATGCAGGAATGGTTCGACAATGGTGCGGCCGACGCCTTCAATATCATGCCGCCGATCCTGCCGACAGGGCTGACGGATTTTGTCGATCAGGTCGTGCCGATCTTGCGCAAGCGGGGCCTTTTCCGCGAGGAATACGAGGGCACGACACTGCGCGAAAATCTCGGCCTCCGTCGCCCGCCGAATGGCCTGGCGCTCAAGGCCCGACGGGACGAGGCGACCCGGGCGGTCGGGTAATCCGCCGAGAGAGATATGGAGGGGCCGGGTTCGCTGGAAGACCCGGCCATCCCGTCCCTGACAATCCGATCACAGACAATCGCAGGCGCATCGTATGAGCAGCAATCCGGAATTCCTCTGGTACATCCCCAATGCCGTCAAACCCGGCCATCGCGGCGATTCCGCCGTCGAAAACCACAACAGCCTGGAGACGCTGACGAGCCACGCCAGGGCGCTCGAAGAACATGGCTGGAAAGGCGCGCTCATCGGCACCGGCTGGGGCCGCCCGGACACCTTTACTGTGGCGACCGCGCTTGCGGCGCGGACGACGCGCTTCGAGCCGCTGATCGCGATCCGGCCGGGCTACTGGCGGCCGGCAAATTTCGCTTCGGCGGCGGCCTCCCTCGACCATCTCACCGGCGGACGCGTGCGGGTCAACATCGTCTCCGGCAAGGACAATCTCGCTGCCTATGGCGACAGCGAGGGCGATCAGGCCCACCGCTATGCACGCACCAAGGAGTTCATGCGGCTGGTGCGCAGGCTGTGGACGGAGGAAAGCGTCACCTTTGCAGGCGAGCATTTCGGGGTCGCCGAATCCACCGTCCTGCCGCGCATCGCAGCTCGTGGCGACCGCCTGCACCCCAAGCTTTATTTCGGCGGCGCATCGGAAGCGGCCGAGCGCGTCTCGGCTACCGAAGCCGACGTGCAGCTCTTCTGGGGAGAGCCGCTGGATGGCGTGCGCGAGCGCGTCGATCGCCTCAAACGGCTGAGCCGCGACCTCGACCGCGATCTGCCGCCGCTTCAATTCGGATTGAGAATTACGACGCTGGTGCGTGACACGACAGAACAGGCCTGGGCCGATGCCGAAGCCAAGGTTGCCGAAATGGCGGCCAGCAGCGGTGAAGGCTGGCATGATCATAAGCGCGCCGTTGCCGTCGGCCAGCAACGCCTGTTCGATCTGCACCAGCGCGGCGAAGTGCTCGATGACAATCTCTATACCACGCCCGGTAAATTCGGTGGGGGTGGTGCGGGCACGACCTGGCTGGTCGGTTCCGCCGAAGATGTCGCCCGCTCGCTGCGCAAATATCAGGCGCTTGGCATCACACATTTCGTGCTGTCGGACACGCCCTATCTCTCAGAAATCAAGCGGCAGGGTACGCAGCTGCTGCCGCTTCTGAAGACTGCGTGACGCGTTGAAAACGTAAAGGAATACAGGCTCCAGGCGCCTGTATTCCTGTTTTCACTTCGATCCGGAATGTTAGTGAGCGCCCGCACCACCGCCGGCCTGCGGCTTCCTGGTGAAAAGCAGGGCAAGAGCTGCCAGCGCCAGCACCACGCCGATCACGGCAAACGTATCGCTGAAGCCCATGATGAGGGCCTGCTTCTTCACGATCTGGCCGAGAGCCACGACCGCCTTTTGCGAGGCAACCGCAGGATCGGTGACGCCGTGCTGGGTGAAATAGCCGGTGAGCTGGGTCAGGCGGTCGCGCACTTCGTCCCGGGTCAGCGTGATCGACTGGCCGATGATGTTCGAATGGAACTGCTCGCGCTTCGTGAGGATGGTGCCGAGCGAAGCGGTACCGACTGCGCCGCCGAGGTTGCGCAGCATATTGGTAAGGCCGGAGGCAGCCGCGGCGTCTGCCGGTGCGATGCCAGCCGTGGTGATCGCGGTGATCGGCGTCAGCACCAGGGCCTGGCCGACGGCACGCACGATATTCGGGATCCAGAACTGGTCGCCGGCATTGTTGGCCGAAAGGGCGATGTTCATGAAGCAGCTGATCGCGAAGATCGAGATGCCGAGAAAGCCGATATAGCGGGCGTCGAAACGCTTCATCAGCACCGGCACAAGCGGAATGAGCAGGAGTTGCGGCAGACCCGTCCAGGCCAATACGTTGCCGATTTGCTCGGCATTGTAGCGCTGCACCTGTCCCAGATATTGCGGCAGGATGTAGACCGTACCGAAGAGTGCGACACCAACCAGTACGTTGACCAGCACGCCGATGCCGAAGTTGCGCTGTGTCAGCAGCCGCAACTTGACCAGCGGCTTCTTCACCGTCAGCTCGATCCAGATGAAGGCGGCGAGGAAGACGAAGGCGACGATGCTGAGCTTGACGATGAAAGGCGAGGAGAACCAGTCGTCCTTGTTGCCCTCTTCAAGCACGGTCTGCAGCGCCGACAGGCCGATCGCCATGGTGATGATGCCGGCCCAGTCGCCTTCCTTCAGAAGGCGGAGCTGCATCGGCTGCTTGTCGAGCGTCAGCGCAAGGGCCGCAGCCATGATGAGGCTCGGGATTGTGTTGATGAAGAAGATCGTCTGCCAGCCGTAATTTTCCGTCAGATAACCGCCGATCGTCGGGCCGATGGCCGGGGCGAACGTGACCGAGAGAGCGAAGATGGCAAGGCCGAGCGGCTGCTGGTTCTTCGGCAGCTTGGTCAGCACCATGGTGAAGGCCATGGGGATGAGCACGCCGCCGGCAAAGCCCTGCAGGCCGCGCAGCAGGATCATCGTGCCGAGATCGTGCGCGAAGGCGCAGGCCATCGAGAAAAGCGGGAACAGGATGGAATTGACGAGGATGTAGCGGCGGAAGGAGAAGACGTTGCTGAAATAGGCCGTCAGCGGAATGACGACGATCTCGCCGATCAGGTAGGACGTGGAAATCCAGGCGCCGTTATCGACGCCCGTGCCGATGCCGCCCTCGATATCCAGAAGCGAGGCATTGGTGATCTGAATATTGAGGATCGCCATGAAGGCGCCGATCATGCCGGCGAGAACGGCGATCCAATCCCTGGTGCTGGCGCTGGCACGCGGCTGCGGTATGGCGCCTGATGTTGCTGCGATAGCGGACATGACACGATCTCCTGCCCTTTCGCTCAATTGCTGGCGGCATCGGCCTTGGTGTCGATGCTCGGCTGAACGGACATGCCGGGGCGCAGATCGCCCTTTTCGGCCGCATCGCCGTCAAGAACGATCTTCACCGGAATGCGCTGGACGACCTTGGTAAAGTTGCCGGTGGCATTGTCGGGCGGCAGCAGCGCAAATTCCTGGCCACTGGCCGGCGACAGACTGTCGACATGGCCGTGATAGGTGCGGCCCGGGAACATATCGACCTCGATGGCGACAGGCTGGCCGGCATGCACATCGGTCAGCTGCGTTTCCTTGTAGTTGGCGACGATGTAGGCGGCCGTCGTCGGTACCACGGCCATCAGCTGGGTGCCGGCCTGGACATACTGGCCGACACGCAGCGTGCGGTTGCCGACGGTGCCGTCGACCGGCGCAACGATGGTCGCATAGGAGAGA
This sequence comes from Hyphomicrobiales bacterium, assembly GCA_900471515.1. Classification (GTDB taxonomy): domain Bacteria; phylum Pseudomonadota; class Alphaproteobacteria; order Rhizobiales; family Rhizobiaceae; genus Rhizobium. Next base: position 11,522 of record UCFC01000054.1, read on the forward strand.
TTGAGCTCGGCCTGCCGCGCGACCGCCTCGTCATGGGCAAGCGTCGCCTTGGCCTGGGCAAGCTCGGCGTTCAGAAGATCGACCTGCTTGGTGGCGGCATCGAGCGCCGCCGTGTCGCGAACGATCGTCGCTTGAGCGGCCGCAATCGCGGAAGCCGCCTGCTGGGCCGTCTGGACCGGCGCGTAACCGCTGGTGGCGAGGTTGGTGTAGCGCTTGTTGTTCTGCTCGGCGAAGGTCTCGTTGGCCTTGTCGACATCGAGCGTGGCGCGAGCGGCCGCGATGGTCGACTGCTGAATATCGAGCGAAGCCTGTTTGGCATTCACGGTCGCTTGCGCGGCGGCGACATCGGCCTTTGCCTGATCGAGCGCCGTGCGGAAATCGCGGTCATCGATCCGGGCGAGCGGCTGGCCGGCCTTGACCGGTTCGTTGTCGCTGACAAGAACTTCGGCAAGATAGCCCGATACCTTCGGCGCGACCGTCGTGCTGTCTGCCTTGACATAGGCATCGTCGGTCGAAACCTCGAAGCGGCCGACCGTCCAGTAATTGTGGCCGTAGTAGGCGGCCGCGGTGATGATGGCGATGGCGGCGGCCCCAAGCAGCAGGGAACGGCCGCCACGCCTGCGCACCGGAGCCTCTGGGGCGGGAGCTGCGACAGCGGGATCGGCGACACCCGGCGTCTTGCCGGCATCGAGCGTTGCGGGCGAGGCATCGGCCGGCGCTGCGGCGGTCGATCCATCGGCCGGAGCGTTGCTGTTCAGGGCATGCAGTGTCTTGACGGACATCGTCTCTCTCCTGGTGGAAGGTCGCTGTCGTCTTGGCCGCGGCCTTGAAATCCGGTTCAAGCTCATTTAGGAAACTTGATGTTTTCCAAAATATGAGCTAAAAAAGAGAAGTCAACAGGAATTTGGAAAATCAAAATGGTCCAAAATCACAAAATCGAGAAGAAGCCGCGCGGCAGGCCGCAGGTGCGTTGTGATGAGGATACGCGCAGCGTGCTGATCGAGGCGGCCAACAAGCAGTTTCACGAGAACGGCTACGCCGCTGTCAGCATCGCCGCGATCGCACAGGAAGCCGGCGTTTCGACCAAGACGCTCTATCGCCTGTTTCCGACGAAAGCGGATCTGTTTTCCGAAATGGTCTCGGATCGCACCGGGCGTTTTCTGCTGGCGCTCGATCCCGGCAGCCTGGCGACGGCCGAACTCCGCCAGGGGCTGGAGCGCATGCTGATGGCCTATGGCATGCTGACGCTTTCGCAGGACACGATCACGATTACCCGCCTCGTCATCGGCGAATCCGATCGCTTTCCCGAGCTCGCCACCTCCTTCTACGAGAAGGCGATCATGCGCACCAACGCATCGATGGAAAACTGGCTGCGCCGGCAGGTGGAACGCGGGCTGATCGCGCTCGAGGACCCGCACGCCGCCTGCGGCATGCTGCGCGGCATGATGGTCATGGAGCCCCAACGCGCCGCGATGCTGCGCCAGCTGCCGCCGCCCAATATCGAAGAGATCGCCGCAAGGGCGAGAATGTGCGCGGATATTTTCCTCAAGGGATGTGCCGCTTAGGGGCATGGGAAACATGTCCGGCGAAAGATGCGCTCGGCTGGGAATGCCAGGCGTTTTCCGCTGGCGGCAGAGACAGAACGATCATGGAAGCTCTATCGCGCCGGAACACCGCCGCGCCGATCGCGGCGGCGTCAGGCGAAATCGCGCCCAATCAGGCCGCAAGAACCCCCGCCTTTTTCGCCGTCCAGGTGGCGATGAGATCCATCAGCCCGGGCGAAAGGCAATCGTAAGGTTCGAGCCCGACTTCCTTGAGACGCGAGCGCACGGCGCCCATCTTCCCCGGATCGTAACCACTTTCGATGATCGACGATACGAAGGCGGCAAAGCCGGGTGCTGCCCAGCCCTTCTCCTGGAACCGTTCGGGATGGACGAAGGACAGGCCCTCGAAGGCATGGTCGCGCTCGACAGGCCCGTACATATGGACCCCGCAATCCTTGCAGGCATGGCGCTGGATCAGTGCGGACGCATCGACGACCGCCAGCTTGCTTCCGTTCTCCAGAACCTCGATATTGGCCGTTGGCGCCACGGCAACCACGGAAAAGACCGCGCCCTTCGGCTTCCAGCATTTGGTGCAGCCGCAGGCGTGATTGTGGGCAATGTCGCCCTTGACGCGGACCTTCACCGGATTGCTCGCGCAATTGCACACCAGCGTACCACCGGCAAATGCCGCATCGGTCGCCCGGTATCCTGAATCCACGATCGGGTGGATCGCTACATTGTTCATGCGTTGTCTCCTTCCCTTTCTGGGCCGGGGCGGGATGCCGCGGCCAAGCCCTCAGCCGTCGCGCAAACCGCTCCACGGCCGGCGCGAGACCTCCTCCTGGGTGCAGTATATCACCACGCCGCCGATATCGTGCGCTCCTCTTCTGCCCATGCAACGGACTCAGGCGCGAGTAGTGCCCTGCCTTTCACGTCGCGATTTCCGGTTTGTGCTAAGGTTTCACGCGGTCAGGATGGGCGGCCTGGAAGGCCGGCAGTTCGGCGCATCTGCCGTCGATTGCGACGATGCGCCTGAAATCGGTCATGTCCACGCCCCAGCGGCGGGCGTTGTAGACCTGCGGAACGAGACAAAGGTCGGCCATCGTCGGCCGGTCCCCGAAGCTGAACGCTTCATCGACGCTGCCGATCATCGCTTCCAGCCTGCGAAGCCCGTCCGTGATGAAATGCTTCATCCATGCCTCGCGGGCGTCAGCCTTGTCCGTTAGGTTCGTCAGATACGCCACGACATGCATGTTGCATATCGGATGAATGTCCATTGCGACCGCATAGGCGAGGGCGCGCACTTTCTGGCGATCGTCTATATCGGCCGGCAGCAATCCGCATTCCGGCCGCAGCTCGGCCAGATGCTCGACGATCGCCAGCGACTGGGTCAGAGTTTTGCCGTCGATCACCAGTGTCGGCACGAACCCTTGCGGGTTGAGCGCCAGATATTCCGGCGTCCTGTGCGCTCCCTCCAGCAGGTTGACGGACACCGTCTTGTAGTCGACCGCCAGGAGATTGAGCGCGATGCGGACCCGATAACTCGCTGACGACCTCCAGTAGTCGTAGAAAACGACATTATTCACTGCTCTCTGCCTTCCGGTATCTTTCGACGGTCTGCTCGATCGCTCCGAAGATCGAACGGCCGGCGCGATCCTTCATCTCGATGCGCACCTGATCCCCGAACTTCAAGAACGGCGTCTTCGGCGAACCCGTTTCGATCGTCTCGATCATGCGGATCTCGGCAATGCACGAGTAGCCCTCTCCCCCGTCTTCGATCGCCCTGCCCGCTCCACCATCCAGCTTGTTGGAAACCGTTCCCGAGCCGATGATCGTCCCTGCCGCCAGATTGCGGGTTTTGGCGGCATGAGCGATGAGCTGGCCGAAATCGAACGTCATGTCGATGCCGGCATTCGCCTTGCCGAATGCCCTGCCGTTCAGGCTCACAAGCAGCGGCAGAGACACTTTGCCGTCATGCCACGACGCTCCAAGCTCGTCCGGCGTCACCGCGACCGGAGAAAATGCCGATGCCGGCTTGGACTGGAAGAAGCCAAAACCCTTTGCCAGTTCGTCCGGTATGAGACCGCGCAGCGACACGTCGTTGACGAGCATCACGAGACGGATGGCATCGCGCCCTGCCTGCGCACCGGAACCCATGGCAACGTCGCCGGTGATGACGGCAACCTCGCCCTCCATGTCGATCCCACAGGTCTCGTCAGCCGCCAGGATCGGGTCTCGCGGCGCGAGGAACCCGTCCGAGCCGCCTTGATACATCAGCGGATCGGTCCAGAAGCTCGCCGGCATCTCGGCGCCCCGCGCCCTGCGCACCAATTCAACATGGTTGAGATAGGCCGAGCCATCGGCCCATTGGTAGGCCCGCGGCAAAGGCGATGCCGCGTCGTGCTCGTGAAACCGGATCGTCGGCTGGGCTCCGGTCTCGACACTTTCGGCAACCTGCGCCAGTCTTGGAGCCACCCGCTCCCAGTCGTCCAGCGCCGCCTGCAACGTGCGGGCAATGTGGGCGACGTCACAACAGCGGGTAAGGTCACGGGAGACGACAACGAGCCGGCCGTCCCTCGTGGAGTCTTTTAACGTTGCAAGTTTCATATCCCATTCCCGCGCCAGAGGTGTCGGACGACCTTCCGTTCATTCCGTCATTTGATGCCGGGGGTTCCGTCGAACTTGCGTTCCAGGCCGTCCCAGCACTCGAGGTAATCATCTTGCAGCGTTTCAAGCTCGGCGGCATATCTCGTCAGTTGCTGCGGGTAGCGGGTCTCGAACATGAAGGCCATGGTGTCATCCAGCTTCACAGGCTTGAGTTCGGAATTGGATGCCTTTTCGAAGGCGAGCGCATCCGGCCCGTGGGGAAGCATCATGTTGTGCAGGCTCATGCCGCCGGGGACGAAGCCCTCTTCCTTGGCATCATACCGGCCATGGATCAGCCCCATGAATTCGCTCATGATGTTGCGGTGGTACCAGGGCGGCCGGAAAGTATGCTCGGCCACCAGCCAGCGGGGCGGAAAGATCACGAAATCGACATTCGCCGTACCCGCATCCTCGGTCGGGGCGGTCAGGACCGAAAAAATCGACGGATCGGGATGATCGAAGCGGATCGCGCCGACGGGAGAAAATGTCCGCAGATCATATTTGAACGGGGCGTAGTTGCCGTGCCAGGCCACGACGTCGAGCGGCGAGTGGCCGATATCGGTGACGTAGAATTTACCGCACCACTTCACATGGACGCGGCAAGGCTTTTCCTTGTCCTCGAAGGCGGCAACGGGTGTCTTGAAGTCGCGCGGGTTTGCCAGGCAGTTCGCGCCGATGGGGCCGCGGTCCGGCAGCGTGAATTTCGCACCGTAATTTTCGCATATATATCCGCGCCAGACAGCCTGCTCGCCGCCTCTGAGAATCTTGAACATCATGCCGCGGGGTATGAGGCAGATTTCCAGGGGCTCCACGTCCATGATGCCCATTTCGGTAAACACCCTGATGGCGCCAAGCTGCGGCACGATCAGCAGTTCGCCGTCGGCGTTGAAGAAATAATCGTCGACCATGTCCTCGTTGAAGGCGTAAGCATGTGCTGACATTCCCACCTGGGTCGTGACATCGCCTGCCGTCGTCATTGTCCGCACCCCCTGCAGAAACGTCAGCGTCTCGGTCGGCGCGGGGATGGGGCTCCAGCGAAGCTGGCCCAGAGGAAGCGAATGCTCGTCCAGGCAAGGCGCGGTCTTCCAGTGCGGATAGGACATATTCGTGAAGCGGCGGGTGTGGCGCACGCTGGGGCGAATGCGATAGAGCCAGGATCTTTCGTTCGTCCCGCGCGGCGCAGTGAACGGCGAGCCGGAAAGCTGCTCGGCATAAAGACCGTAGTTGCATTTCTGAGGGCTGTTCTGGCCCTGGGGCAAAGCGCCGGGAAGTGACTCCGTCTCGAAGTCGTTGCCGAAGCCCGGCATATATTTCAGCTTGTTTGCCGTCGCAGCTTCAGCCTCCGACGTCTGGATCGATGCCTGGTCCATTGCGCAATTCCTCCCCGAAAACGCTACGGCGCCGCGCGCCTTTCAAAGGCGCGCGGCGGCCCCCGGAGTTTACTCCGCCGCAGTGCCGATGACACCACGCTTGATCTGATCGGCTTCGATCGACTCGAAGAGCGCGCGGAAATTGCCCTCCCCGAAGCCCTCGTCGCCCTTGCGCTGGATGAATTCGAAGAAGATGGGGCCGATGACGGTCTTGGAGAAGATCTGGAGCAGGATTTTCGTCATGCCGCCATTCACCACGCCTTCGCCATCGATCAGGATACCGTGCCTCTTCATGCGTTCGACAGGTTCGCTATGACCGTTCACGCGCTCATAGGACATGTCGTAATAGGTTTCCGGCGGTCCCGGCATGAAGCGCAGACCGTTGTCGGCGAGCCTGTCGGTGGCCGCGTAAATATCTTCCGTGCCAACGGCGATATGCTGGATACCCTCGCCACCGTATTTCTTCAGATATTCCTCGATCTGGCTCGTGTCGTCCTTCGATTCATTCAGCGGAATGCGGATCTTGCCGCAGGGCGAGGTGATGGCGCGGCTGACCAGACCGGTGATGCGCCCATCGATATCGAAGAAGTGAATCTGCTTGAAATTGAACAGGTTTCTGTAGAAATCCCACCACTTGTCCATGTTGCCGCGGAAGACGTTGTGGGTGAGATGGTCGAGATAGTAGAAACCGATGCCCTGAGGTTGCGGGTTGCGCTCGCCCAGCCAGTCGAACTCGGCATCGTATGCCGATCCCTTTGCGCCATAGGTATCGACGAAGTAGAGCAGCGAGCCGCCGATGCCGACGATCGCCGGGACGTCGAGCGCCTTGTCGTCCCCCTCATAGGGAACGGCGCCTTTCGACACGGCGTGATCGAAGGCATGTCCGGCATCGACCACACGCCATGCCATCGATGGAGCACAGGGACCATGGGCCGCGACGAAACGCGCGGCATGGCTGCCGGCTTGCGCATTCAGGACATAGTTGATGTCGCCCTGGCGCCAGACGGTGATGTCTTTCGTCTTGTGCCTGGCGACCGGGACATAGCCCATGCGGGTGAAGAGCTCGCGCAGCTTGTCGGGCTCGGGATGGGCGAATTCAACAAATTCGAAGCCGTCGGTGCCGGCCGGGTTGTCGGCCGTAATTTCCGAAGGCGGCGCATCGTGCGGAAAAGGACCCATTTTCTCCTCCTGGGAATTGAACTTCGCCAGTGCAAAGTGTGGCCCAAAACGCATGCAAAGTTCTTGCATTCTTCATGTTCCAGGAAGAGACTATGCACGGTCCGTGAGTGTTTTGGAGATTTTGTGCAATGGATGAACAGCTCGACAAACTGGATTTGCGCCTGCTCCAGGAACTTCAAAAAGACGGCCGGTTGACGAATAACGAACTGGGGGAGCGGATCGCGCTTTCCCCCTCGCAATGCTCGCGCCGGCGCACGCGACTGGAGGCAGAGGGATATATTCGCAGCTACAGGGCCTATCTGGATCAACGGAAGCTGGGGCTGGATATGCTCGTGGTCATTTCCGTCACGCTGGCGACCCACAACAGGGACAATGCCCGCCGGTTTTCGCAGCTGATCAATGGCCTTCCGGAAGTTCTCGAAGCCTATGCGCTGACGGGTGAAATGGACTATCACCTGAAAGTGGCCACCCGCGGGCTCGCCGACCTCTCGAAATTCGTCAACGACGTTCTCCTGCCCCACGAGTCGGTGCAGCATGTGAAGACGTCGATCGTTCTCGATACGCTCAAGACATTCGAAGGCTTTCCGGTACCCGTGCCGGGGCATTGGCATGGCGACGGCCCGCGGTGATGCCAGCGTCGGGGCATGCAACGGACATCTAGATCGGCAGTTCGGTCGAGAATTTCAGCTCGCGCAGCACAAAGCTCGATACGACCGTACGCACATGGGGGTTGCGCATGAGGTAGCGGGTCATGAAGGCTTCGTAGCTTTCCACGTCCCTCGCCCGGATCTTCAGCATATAGTCGAAAGCGCCCGACAGGGCGTAGCACTCCATGATCTCCGGCCGCTCCAGCACCACAGAAGCGAAGGACGCGACCGCCTCCTCGTGATGATCCTCCAGCGTCACATGGGCGATCACGCAGAGCTTGAGATCGAGCTTTCCGGGATCGAGCAGTGTCACACGCTTGCGGATAACGCCGTCAGCTTCCAGCTCCTGGAGCTTCCGCCAGGCCGAGCTTTGCGACATGCCGGCCTTTTCCGCCAGGTCGGCCAGCGAAAGGCTGCCGTCCGCCTGGATGAGCTGCAGAAGCTTGCGGCGAAAATTCCCGGGTTCTTTCATTTCATGCGCCAAATTCGGGAAGATTTGCCACCACTATGGCAATAGCCAGCACGAAAGAAAAGAAAATCCTCGAAATCCGGGGGATAATGGCAGAAACGCCATTCCGGGAGGATCAGACCATGACCAAGGAAAGCAGCTACACCGCCAAACTGCCCGGCCCGGACGGTCTATACGACTATACTCCCGAAGAGGATGCGATCTGGGGTGAGCTTTACCAGCGTCAGATGAAGCTGCTCGCCGACACGGCCTGCCGCGAATATCTGGACGGCGTCAAAATGCTGGGCCTCAGGCCCGACAAGGTGCCTCAGCTTCTCGATGTGAACAGACGCCTGAACGAAACCACCGGCTTCGGCGTCGAAGGCGTGCCCGCGCTCATCCCGCCCTCACGCTTTTACGAACTTCTGTCGCAAGGCAAGTTCCCGCTCGCAACCTTCCTGCGCCGTCGCGAGCATATCGACTATATCGAGGAACCGGACCTGTTCCATGAGGTCTTCGGCCATTGCCCGATGCTGACCAACCAGAGCTACGCCAATTTCGTCCGCCATTTCGGCGAAACCGCAATGCGCCTCGGCAAAGGTTATTCATGGCATCTGTTCCGCATCTTCTGGTTTACCGTCGAATTCGGCCTTATCAATACGCCGCAGGGCCGCCGCTGCTTCGGCGCAGGGATTGTCTCATCGCCAAGCGAGGCAAAGGCGGCAATGGAAGGCACTGCCTGCGAATTTCGGCCGTTCGATCTCATGACCGTGCTCAGAACGCCGTACCGGATCGATATCCTCCAACCGATCTACTACGTCATAGACAGCTTCGCCGATCTTGAAGCGATCGTGGAACAGGATATCGGCGATGCGATCCTGAAGGCGAAATCGCTGGGTGATTTCGCCCCCAGATTCGAAGCCAAGGCTTCATGAGCCGCTGACGATATCGCGATCGCGGCGGCGAGTTTGCCTCAAGCGATACGTTTGGCCTTTGCAAGCGACCAATAGGCCGGTCCCGACTCGACCTTGTACCCGATATCGACACGCGGGTTCCTGGCGATCACGTAAGACAATGCGATGATCCCGAGCAGCGGCAGGTCCGTCAGTATCTTCTTCTCGGCCTCCTGAATGATGGCAATGCGCTTGTCGAAATCGGGCTCGTTCTGTGCCTTGGCAAGAAGCGCATCGATGCCGGGGATGGCAACGCCGTAATGGCTGTAGTTGCCGCCGCCCTTGCCGTCGGCCTTGACCTCCGCGGAGGCGGCAAGCTGGGTTGCAAGGGTCAGCGTCGGAACCGGCGGGAAGCTTGAGGAGTAGAGAGCAAGTGCGTTCTTGTCCTGGCGATTGTCGGAATGGAACGTCGTGTGATCGATGATCTTGAGATCGAGCGTGATCCCCGCCGTGCGCAGCTGTTCCTGGATCATCAGCATGGTCGAGGCGTAGTCTTCGCGCTGGCTGACATAACAGGGAATTGTGACGCCGCCGGGAAAGCCCGCTTCGGCCAGCAGGGCCTTGGCTTTTGCCGGATCCGGCTTGTATTGCAATTCAGGAGGCAGATCCTCGACCTTTACGGAACCTGCAAACTGCGAAGCGATGACACCCACCATGGGGCTTGCGATGCCCTGGAAGGCGGCGGCAATCGCCGCGTTGTCGATAGCGTAACGGATCGCCTGGCGGACTTTCAGATTGTCGAGCGGTTTGCGCGTCAGGTTGATGTTCAACGTGTTGTGCGAACCGGGTGCCGTCGCATCGAAGATCGTATCCGACGAACGCTGCTTCATCGTCTCGATCCAGCCCGGGGCGCGCACGCCTTCGATCATGTCCACCTGCCCGGCAGCGAAGGCGAGCGTCCGCGCCGTCGTATCGGCAATGAAGGTAATACGCAGGTTCGCCGTTGCCGGCGGTCCGTCGAAATGCTCCGCAAAGGCGGTCAGAAGCAGGCCGTCATTGGCGTCAAAGGATTGAAGCTGAAACGGACCGGTGCCGATCGCGTCGGTATTGAACCCCTCGCCTTTTTCCTCGAAGGCTTTCTTCGACATGATCGAGACGCTGAGCGTGGAGGCGCAGCTTCCGTTGAAGAGCGGATCGGGGCTCTTCAGCGTGAAGCGGACGGTCATGGGATCGACGGCTTCGCAGCTGGCGATATTGGCATAGATCACCTTGTTGGCCGTCACCTGCTTCGGATCGAGCTGCCGCTGAAAGGTGAAGACAACATCATCGGCCGTGACCTCGCCGTAGTTCTTGTGAAACTTGACGCCCTTGCGGATCTTGTAGGTCCAGGTCTTGGCATCCGCCGACGATTCCCAGCTCTCGGCAATGCTCGGCAGGAACTCGTCCGGCTTGACGGCCCAACGCCCCTCCGGCGGTTTGACCAGCGTATCGAAAAGCTGGTTGATCGCCCAGTTGTCACCGCCATTCAGGCCGGTCTGCTGCGGATTGAGGCCAACCGGCGCGCGGGACGCCAGCGCGATGGAAATCGTGTCTCCATCGCCCGCCTCGGCCAGGTCCAGGCCGATTGCGGACGCCACGGCAGCCGTCGTAACGGCAAGTCCGGACTGAATCAGAAACTCTCTGCGTGATGCGCTCATTTCCTTCCTCCCAAGGACAGTGTTGCGACGGCCTAATGCTGGATTGCGATCTTGCGCCGCTCCAGTTCGGCCGCATCGAATTCCATTCCGAGGCCGGGCGACTGCGGCAGTTCGAACCGGCCGTTCTTTGGCTCCGATGGATTGACGAACACGGAAGCTCCTCTCTCCCAGTTGTCCGCCAGTTCCACCGGCTTGGCCAAATGCATGATCGTGCTGAGCACGTGAATGTTGGCGAGATGTCCGATTGTCGGCTGCGTCTGGTGCGGGACGAGCTCGACACCGGCGGCATGCGCGATAGCCGCGCATTTCATGATGCCGGTTATGCCGCCCATCTTGACGATGTCGGGCTGGACCATGCGCACGCCGGCATCGATGAGATCGCGCAGCGCCTGCAAGGTGTAGGTCTGCTCACCGGCCGACACGGTGATATCGAGCCGTTGCGCCACCTCGCCCATGGCGCGCACATTGTAATGCTGCACCGGCTCCTCGAACCAAGTGTAGCCCAGATCTTCCAAGGCCCGGCCGACGCGCATGGCGCCACCGACGGAGTAGCCGTTATTGGCATCGAAACCGAGGACGAAATCGTCGCCGAGCAGCTTTCGCACGGCTTTCGCCTTGGCGATATCGCCCGGAATATCGACATCCTGGCGGCTGCGATCGCCATCCCAGCGGATCTTGACGGCGGCGGGGTTTTCCCTGGCCACGCGCCTTTCAACGACGCGAACCACCTCGTCGACCGTTCGTGCCGCATTGCCGCCGATCGAGGAGTAGCAGGTAAGGCTGGTTTTCCAGGCACCGCCGAGCAATTTGTAGACGGGCTGGTTGAACAGCTTTCCCTTCAGGTCCCAAAGCGCGATGTCAAGTGCGGCAAGGGCGGCGGTCGTGATCCCCTCCGGTCCGAGCTTTACACAGCGATGAAACAGGTCGTCGAGCAGGACGACGTGATCAAGAACATCCTTGCCGATCAGAAACGGCGCCATGTCGCGCGCGATGACCACGAGCGAAGCATAGCCGCCCTGCATGGGCGAGGCCTCGCCCATGCCAAATGCGCCGTCCTCCGTTTCAATACGGACGAAGGCACTCTTCGACGCATTTGGACCATCGCCCAGCGCCAGCTGGAACGGTTCGATTTTTGTGATCTTCAATATTTCCTCCCAATGCTGTCAGTCACCATGTGACGGCGATGTATTTCGTCTCCGAAAATTCCAGAATGCCGTGGTGGGCGCCTTCGCGCCCGAGGCCGCTCTGCTTGACCCCGCCGAAAGGGGCGGCCGGATCGGATACAAGGCCGCGATTCAGGCCGACCATCCCGGCTTCGAGCCTTTCGGAAACGCTGAGCCCGCGCGCGAGGTCGCGGGTGTAGACGTAGGAAATCAGCCCATATTCGGTATCGTTCGCAGCGGCGATTACCTCTTCCTCCGACGTGAAAGTGGTCAGTGCGGCAATCGGCCCGAAGATCTCCTCGCGGACGATCCTGGCGTCGGCGGTCACATCGCGGATGACGGTTGGCGGGAAATAGTAGCCATCCCTTTCCAGCAGCTTGCCGCCGGTCAGCACCTTGGCGCCGCGTCCGGCAGCCTCGGCAACGAGATCGTCGATGCGCTCGAGCGCTTTCCGATTGATGACCGGACCGCACTGCGTGGCCTTGTCATAGCCGGCTCCCACGGTCATGGCGCCCATGCGCGCCGCAAGTTTTGCGGAAAATTCATCGACCACATCGGCGTGAACGTAGAAGCGGTTTGCCGCCGTGCACGCCTCGCCGCCATTGCGCATCTTGGCAACCATCGCCCCCTCGATCGCCGCATCGATGTCGGCATCGTCAAAGACGATGAAGGGGGCGTTGCCGCCAAGCTCCATCGAGCAGGAAATCACGGTATCGGCCGCCTCATGCAGCAGCTTGCGGCCGACCTCCGTGGAGCCCGTGAAGGAGAGTTTGCGCACGCGCGGATCGTGCAGCATCCTGCTGACGACCGGACCCGATTGTTGCGTGGTGATCACATTGACCACGCCATCAGGCACGCCGGCTTCGGCATAGAGGGCTGCCAGAGCATAGGCCGTCAGCGGGGTTTCGGTCGCCGGCTTCAAGACGCAGGTGCAGCCGGCGGCAAGCGCCGGGGCAATCTTGCGCGTCGCCATGGCGGCTGGAAAATTCCAGGGCGTGACGAGAACGGCGACACCGATCGGCTGATGCTGGACGATGATCTTGTTGGCGCCTGACGGCGCCGTCGAGATTTCACCGTTGAGCCGCACCGCCTCTTCCGAAAACCAGCGAAAGAATTCGGCCGCATAGGCGACCTCGCCATGGGCATCGGCCAGGGTCTTACCGTTTTCCAGGCTGATCAGTTCGGCAAGCATCTCCTTGCGCTCGATCATCAGCTCGAAACAACGCCTGAGAATTTCCGAACGCCTGCGCGGCGCCGTCGCCGCCCAGGACGGCCCGGCCGCATGTGCTGCCGATACGGCATCCACGGCATCGTCGATCGACGCGTCGGCAACGGCCGCGATGACGGAACCGGTCGAGGGATCGATCACATCGAGCCGCTTGCCTGTCGCTCCGCTACGCCATTTGCCGTTGATGAACAGGTCCGTCGGGACCAGGCGCAGATCGAACCCGATCTGGGGGGGAAATTTCTCCATGAGGGTCATGGTCAGCTTGCCTTCCTTGAGCGTGAATGAGCCCTCAGAGCATCGCGACTGCCGCCAAAGGCGGCTTCCACGAGGACTGTCATGGACGCAAGATCCAGGGGCCGGGGGTTGTTCTTGATGAGCCGGGCGCTTCCCATCGCCTGCTCGGCCACCTGCGGTAACTGGTCCTTGCCGATTCCGAGATCGGCGATCGTCGCTGGAATGCCGATGCTGGCAAAAAGTGCCGCCACCGCATCGATGGTGGCGTCGGCCTGCTGTTCGGCCGAGCGCCCGCCGATGTCGAGCCCCATCGCCTGGCCGATCTCGCCGATCTCCGCTTCGCAGTGGTTTCGATTGAATTCCATGACATAGGGCATCATCACGGCAACGCCCGCACCATGAGCGGTATGCGTCATCGCCCCGACGGGATACTGCACCGCATGCGCAGCGGCGGTTCCGGCGACGCCGAAGGCAAGGCCGGCTGCGGTTGCGCCGAACATCAGGCGTTGACGCGCCTCGATATCCTGGCCGTTGTCATAGGCGCGCTTCAGGCTGGCGCAGATGTGTGAAATCGCCAGCAGGGCATAATGATCGCTGAGCGCATTCTTGCCGAGGAACACATGCTCGTGGACGATACTGCCGGTCGGTTCGCGGCGGACGGTCGTGAAGGCTTCGATTGCATGCGTCAGTGCATCCGCACCTGAAACCGCGGTCAGGCCCGGCGGGCAGGAATAGGTCAGCTCAGGATCGCAGATTGCCGTGTGGCAGATGAGATGCGGACTTGCGATACCGACCTTGATGGCGCGGTCAGGATCGGTGATGACGGCAACGGGCGTCACCTCCGAGCCGGTACCGGCAGTCGTGGGCAGCAGCAGGAGCGGCAGGACCGGACCGGGAACCTTGAACTCGCCGTAATAGTCCGAAGCGCGCCCGCCATGCGTCAGAAGCAGCGCTGCGACCTTGGCCGCGTCCAGGCAGCTGCCGCCGCCAATGCCGATCACCATGTCGGCGCCAAAAGCGGCTCCCGCTTCCAGCGCACTGTTTATGCAGTCGAGCGGCAGCTCGGCGATCGTCCGGTCGAAGACTTTGACGTCGACGCCGGCCCTCCTCAAACCATCGACAATTGCCTGAAAGTCAGCTTGCGCACTGAACCGTTCGTCGGTCACGACAAGCGCCCTGCGGCCGAGCGTTGCCGCATAGCCAGGTAACGCGGCCCGTTGGCCTGCGCCGAAAACCAGGTTGCGTGTGGATCGCAAAGTGCCAAAAAGCGACAAGTTCCTTCTCTCCGATTTTGCTAGGCCGTTTCGCAGCAGGCGAGCGCCTGCAGGCGGCTCCAGACTTCGTCGGCGATCGGGATTCCTTCGCTCAATCGCCTGTCGCGACAGGCTCTTCCACGCTCGCCGGGGATGAGGACTTCATCGAAGCCTTCCGCCGGAGGCAGATGGCGGATCGCCTCCAGATAATCCTGCAGATCGCGCCTTGGACCGTCGATGACGATGAAGACGTCACCCTTGTTGCAGACATTGGTATCGTCGAGGGTTCCGCGAACGTCCCGTCCGAGGGCTGCCCCGGAAAGGCTGCCGACGATCAGCTCGAATGCCAGGCCCAGCGCGTAACCCTTGGCCTGCCCGAAGGGACCGATTGCCCCCTGCTTTGCGGCATTCGCATCCGTGGTCGGGTTGCCGGCGCTGTCGATCGCCCAGCCGAGAGGGATTGGTTGCCCGCGATTGGCATGATCGTGGATCTCGCCCATGGAGACGACGCTGGTCGCCGTGTCCATCATGAAAGGCGCGCCGCCGGTCGGAATGCCGATGGCGATCGGATTTGTCCCAAGCATGGCCATCCTGCCGCCCCAGGGGTGGACAAGCGCTTCGCTGGTGGAAAGAGCAATGATCGTAAAACCTGCTTCCGCCACGCGCTCGGCGTACCATCCGAGCATGCCGACATGGTTTGAATTGGTGATCGCCGCGAGTGCGACGCCGTTTTCGCGCGCACGGGGCTTCAAAACCTCAAGCGCCTGATTGGCAACGACAGGACCCAGCCCACGCTCTCCATCGACGGCAAGGAAGCTCGGCGACCGCCAGACATGCCGCCCAGTCGCGCCGGGATCGCTGACGCCGTTCCGGATCCTGTGCACGATGCGCTCAAGCCGCAAGAGACCGTGAGAAGAGACGCCCCGCAGGTCCGCCTCCATCAGCAGATCAATCTGCTGCCGCCGGTGCTCGCCGCCGACACCCGCCCGCCGGAGCACCTCCTCCGCGACACGTCTCAGCACATTCGCCTGGACAATAACCACAATATAAAATCCGATCGGATATCTGATTGCGATGGGCGGACTATGCTGATAAGAAGTTTGGGCGTCAAGGAGCAATTTTTAGAATGACAAGAGAACTGAAAGGTGTGGGAACGGGTGAGCAGGGTCTTCTTCGCCGGCCGCCCCGGCTCGGAGACGAAGTCTACAACGCGATCTATTCGCAGTTGATGTCTCTAAAAATTCCGCCGGGCGGAAGGGTATCCGTGGACAGTCTCGTGCGTGAACTCGGGGTTTCGCAGACGCCGATCCGGGAAGCGCTTTCACGCCTCGAGGCGCAGGGGCTCGTCATCAAGACGCACCTGATCGGCTATAGCGCAGCGCCGCAACTGAACCAGAAGAGGCTGGAACAGCTTTACGAGCTGCGGCTGCTCGTCGAGCCCTTCGCTGCCGGCAGGGCGGCTGAAGCCATGTCCGAGGAGGCGATCGCTTCCCTCGAAGCAATCGATATCGAAATGCGCTCCGTTCGCAATGACGATGCCAGACTGGCCTACGGCCAGTTTGCGCAGAGCGACGGAGCGTTTCATGACCTGATTGCGCTTGGAAGCGGCAATGCGCTCATCCACGAGACACTTGGCCGGCTGCACACGCATGTGCATCTTTTCCGGCTCTACTTTCATTCCCGCGCGACAAGCGAAGCCAATGCCGAACACGCATTGATCATCAGGGCTATCAAGGCAAGAGACCCGGCAGGCGCCGAAAGCGCAATGCGCGAGCACATACTGCGCTCGCGAACGCGCTTCATGGCGATCTTCCAGGGCGGCTGAACGGCTGCTCCGCCGCCATCGCTCACGTCTGCGGCATGCGCACCGGGCCGGTGGACTCGCGCAGGATAAGCTCTACCGGCCACAATTCATGTATCTCCGTCGGCGAGCGCCCGGCCAGGAGCTGCAGGACGAGATCGGCGCAGCGCGTGCCGGCGGCCCGCATCGACGACCGGGTCGCCGACAGCGACGGGGCCATGTTGTCGGCCGTCAGATAGGGAAAAACGTCATCGTGAGCGATAACCGAGACATCCCTGCCGATCTGCAGCCCCAGGGAGCGCGCAGCCCGGTAAATGCCGAGCGCCGTCATCATCGATCCCGCGACGAACGCGGTCGGCCGCTTCGGTTGTTCGAGAAATGAGCGCGCGAAGCGGAAGCCGAGTTCATCGGTGAAGTTGCCGTTGGCGATGAGTTGCGGATCGACTTCGATCCCGCGGCTCTGCAGGGCGCTGCGGTAGCCGATATCGCGATGCAGCGCATAGGTCGCGCCCTCGCGGCCGTTGATCATCGCAATCCTTGTATGACCGAGATCGATCAGATGCGACGTCGCCCGGCGCACCGCCCCCTCGTTGTCGATATCAAGCCAGGGATGCGGCACGTCGATGTCCGAACGGCCGTGAACGAGGAACGGCATTCCCAGCTCGTGCAGCAAGGCGATGCGCTGGTCATTGGGACGAGGCGAATGCACGATGATCGCATCCACCCGCTGACTTTCCGCCAGCCGCCTGTAGAGCTGCATCTCGGCATCATATTCGGGATTGGCCATCGGTATGACCAGAATATCGGTGTCTTCCGTGATAAGACGTTCCGCCATTCCGGCCATGAATTCCGCGAAATGAAACTCGCTGGCGCGCCCCATGACGACGCCAATGGCGCCAACGCGGCCCGTTTTCAGCCTGACCGCATTGACGTTCGGCCGGTAGCCCAACCGCACCGCCTCCTGGACGACGCGGGCGCGCGTCACCTCGCTGACCTCTGGATAGCCGCTGAGCGCACGACTGACGGTCGTCGGGGACAGTCCAAGTTGTTTTGCGAATTCCTTGAGTTTCATTGACCGAAATAACTTTCATCGCCTGTGCTGCCGGGCATCTATACCATCGGCGCCGCGAATTCCACATTTTAAGCCGTCGGCTATATTTTCTCAAATCGATTTCAATTTTGGCGCCGGTCAAGATAAGCAAATCCGCAGTTACAGAGCCGCTTACATTCGCGACGCACATTGATTTTAAACAACATTTCTTGCTTACGCACAGACGCAGATCCCATCTGAAGCCCTCCCTTGACATGGTATGGAGCTTCTGACAGTTTTTCATCAGCCAAATCGATTTCAATTTGGTCCTTTGGGAGGAGAAAATGAAGTTTTGTTTCACAGCGGCCGCCGTCGCGGCCGCGCTCATTGGCGCGACCGTACCGTCCTACGCCGCCGAGATCAGCATATCGGCAAGTTCCACCGGCAAGAACCTTGAGCTATTCCGCAAGCAGCTCGATGTTTTCGAGAAGGCGACCGGCAACAAGGTCAAGATCGTGACCATGCCGTCCTCGTCGACGGAACAGTTTTCGCAGTACCGGCTGTGGCTCGCAGCCGGCAACACGGATGTCGATGTCTACCAGACCGACGTCATCTGGGCGCCGCAGCTGGCCGACCAGTTCGTCGACCTGAAGGATGCCACGAAGGATGTCATTGGCGACTTCTTCCCGGCAATCGTCGCCTCCCAGACCGTCAACGGTCGCCTCGTCGCGTTGCCGCTCTATACGGACGCGCCGGCTCTCTTCTACCGCAAGGACCTGCTTGAGAAATACGGCAAGCAGCCGCCGAAGACCTGGGACGAGATGGAGGCAACCGCCAAGGAAATCCAGGAAAAGGAACGCGCCGCCGGCCAGAAGGACCTGTGGGGCTACGTCTTCCAGGGCAACGCCTACGAGGGCCTGACCTGCGATGCGCTTGAATGGGTCAAGTCCTCGGGCGGCGGCCAGATCATCGAGACCGACGGCACGATTTCGATCAACAACGAGAAGGCAGCGGCAGCGCTCAATCGCGCCAAGGGCTGGGTCGGCACGATTTCGCCGAGCGGCGTGCTTGCCTATCAGGAAGAAGAATCCCGCGGCGTCTGGCAGACCGGCAACGCCGTCTTCATGCGCAACTGGCCCTATGCCTACGCGCTGGGCAACGGCGCCGACAGCCCGGTCAAGGGCAAGTTCGACGTGACCACGCTTCCCGTTGCCGCAGAAGGCGACAAGCCCTCCTCCACGCTGGGCGGCTGGAACCTCGCCGTCTCGAAATACTCGAAGAACCCGGATGCGGCGATCGAACTCGTCAAGTTCCTGACGTCGAAGGACAGCCAGAAGCAGCGCGCCATCCAGCTTTCCAACCTGCCGACCCTCTCGGCGCTTTACGACGACAAGGACATTGCCGCCGCGCAGCCGTTCATGCCGAACTGGAAGCCGATCTTCGAAAACGCCGTGCCGCGCCCGTCGGCGGTTGCCAAGGTCAAATATAACGAAGTTTCCGCCAAGTTCTGGACCGCCGTCCACAATACGCTCTCCGGCAACGGTACTGCCGAAGAGAACCTTGAGCTTCTCGAAGCCGATCTGACGACGCTGCAAGGCAGCGGCTGGTAACAGATCGAAGCGGCAGCGGCGGAATCCACCGTGGCTGCCGCTTTCGATAACGCCGTCGTCGATCGTCTCATGAAGCGGATATTCCATGAGTGAAGTTGCAGTTTCCCAAAACCTGAGCACAGGCGCGCGCACCAAAGCGATCTCTTCGGATCTGCGCTCGGAACGCGTCCGTTCCGCCTGGATCTTCCTGGCTCCGACCCTGCTGATCCTGGCCATCGTGGCCGGCTGGCCGCTGTTTCGCACCATATATTTCAGCTTCACCAATGCGTCGCTGACGAACCTCGGCGATGCCCGGTTCGTCGGTTTCGACAATTACCTCTCCTGGGTCACGCTGAAGAGCGGCCGCACGATCTACAGAGGATTGCTGGCCGATCCCGCATGGTGGGGGGCGGTCTGGAACACGGCGAAGTTCACGCTGTTGTCGGTGACGATCGAAACCGCGCTCGGCCTTATCGTTGCCCTTGTACTGAACGCGCAATTCGTCGGCCGCGGCATTGTGCGTGCCGCCATCCTTATTCCCTGGGCGATCCCGACGATCGTCTCGGCGAAAATGTGGGCCTGGATGCTCAATGACCAGTTCGGCATCCTCAACGACATGTTTCTGAGCCTCGGGCTCATCAGCCAGAAGATTGCGTGGACGGCAGATCCCAATACCGCGATGATCGCCGTTCTGATCGTCGATGTCTGGAAGACGACGCCCTTCATGGCGCTGCTGATCCTTGCCGCCCTGCAGATGGTTCCAGCCGATATTTACGAAGCCGCAAAGATCGACGGCGTCAACCCCATCAAGGTGTTCTGGCGTCTGACCCTGCCGCTGATCCGCCCGGCCATCATGGTCGCGGTGATTTTCCGCATGCTCGATGCCATGCGCATCTTCGACCTGATCTACGTGCTGACGCCGAACAACGCCCAGACCAAAACCATGTCGGTCATGGCGCGCGAGAACCTCTTCGACTTCGACAAGTTCGCCTATGGCGCAACCGCCTCTACCGTCCTCTTTCTCATCATCGCGTCGGTCACCGTGCTCTACATCTGGCTCGGCCGCGTCAATCTCGGCGGAGGCGAACGCTGATGCTGCTTACAGCCACCAAGAATACGCTCTTCTATCTTCTGGTCGCGGTCATCGTCGTCATCGCGGTCTTCCCTTTCTACTACGCGATTCTCACGAGCTTCAAAGCCGGCACGGCTCTCTTCGAGGTCACCTACTGGCCGACCTCGATCTCGCTGGAAAATTATAGCGGCGTGTTGACGACGGGCAGTTTCATCCGCAGCCTCGGCAATTCGCTGTTCATCGCATGCCTCGTGGTTGCCGCTTCGCTGCTGCTTGCCGTCACCGCATCCTACGCGCTTGCCCGCGTGCATTTCCGCGGTCGCGCGCTCCTGATGCTGACCATCCTCTCGGTTTCGATGTTTCCGCAGATTGCGGTGCTCGCAGGGCTCTTTGAACTCATTCGCTGGATCGGCATCTTCAACACGCCGTTCGCCCTGATCTTCTCCTACATGATTTTCACCCTGCCCTTCACGGTCTGGGTGCTGACAACATTCATGCGGGATCTGCCGGTCGAGATCGAGGAAGCTGCGATCGTCGACGGCGCATCACCCTGGGTCATCATCACGAAAGTCTTCATGCCGCTGATGTGGCCGGCCCTTGTCACCACCGGGCTGCTTGCCTTCATCACGGCCTGGAACGAATTCCTGTTTGCCCTGACGTTCACCTCGTCGGACGCTCAGCGGACGGTGCCGGTGGCGATCGCCCTGCTTTCGGGCGGCAGCCAGTTCGAGATCCCCTGGGGCAACATCATGGCGGCATCGGTCATCGTCACCGTACCCGTCGTCGTCCTTGTTCTTATTTTTCAACGCCGGATCATTTCCGGGCTGACCGCCGGCGGCGTCAAAGGCTGAGGAAAGCGAGATATGGCACAGATCAGACTAGACAATATCCGCAAGAGCTTCGGCGCGTTCGAGGTCATCAAGGGCGTGACAATGGACATCCGCAGAGGCGAGTTCATGGTTTTCGTCGGCCCGTCCGGTTGCGGCAAGTCCACCTTGCTGCGCCTGATCTCGGGGCTGGAGGACATCAGTTCAGGCACGCTCTCCTTCGATGGCGAGCCCGTCAATCGTCTTTCCCCGTCGAAGCGCGGCATCGCCATGGTCTTCCAGTCCTATGCGCTCTATCCGCATATGACGGTCTTCGACAACATGGCCTTCGGCATGAAGCTCTCCGGCCGGACCAGGGAGGAATGCAAGGCGCGCGTCGAGCAGGCGGCCGGCATGCTGCAGCTCTCGCCCTATCTGGAGCGCCTGCCGCGCCAGCTCTCGGGCGGCCAGCGCCAGCGCGTCGCCATCGGCCGCGCCATCGTTCGGGACCCGAGGGTCTTCCTCTTTGACGAACCCCTGTCCAATCTGGACGCGGCCCTGCGCGTCGCCACGCGCCTGGAGATCGCCAAGCTTCACCGCAGCATGCACGACACGACGATGATCTACGTGACTCACGATCAGGTCGAGGCCATGACGCTTGCCGACCGTATCTGCGTGCTGCGCGACGGCGTCGTCGAACAGGTCGGAACGCCGATCGAACTTTACGAGACCCCGAATTCCGTCTTCGTCGCCGGCTTCATCGGCTCGCCGAAGATGAATTTCCTCTCCGGGCCGTTCGCGGCTCCCTACAATGCCCACACGATCGGGGTACGGGCCGAACATATCGAGTTTGCAGATCGGGAACCCGCCTGGACCGGCACCGTTATCCACTCGGAGATCCTTGGCTCGGATAGTTTTGTCTATCTCGACATCGGCTCGGACGAGCCGCTCGTCGTTCGCGAAACCGGCGTATCGAGCCACCAGCCCGGCCAGCGGCTGGGCGTGTCGCCGGTCGGAGATCGCATTCACCGTTTCGACCAATCCGGACGCGCCCTCGAAAGGGTTTCCTTCAAGGGCGCAGCCTGACCAGCCACCAAACAAACAGGACCCGGCCGTCTCCCACCGGTTCGGGTCCGCCAATCGCATGAAGGAGCAGAAATTTGCCTATTCGCACCGTCGTCTGGGG
>UCFC01000064.1 GCA_900471515.1 Hyphomicrobiales bacterium
GCTGACAAACCCCTGGCTTCGTTCAGGGGTTTGTGATTCATTGGGACATGTTGAAGAAACCCGCTCCTGAACAGACGGCGCTCGAGATGGTGACGCTCGATCAGCTGGTTCCGAAGGATCACCTGCTTCGCAAGATTGACGCGGTGATCGACTTTTCGTTCATTCACGATCGTGTTGCCGGGCTTTACTGCCCCGACAATGGGCGTCCTCCCCTTGATCCGACGCTGATGTTCAAGGCGCTGTTCATCGGCTACCTCTATGGGGTACGCTCGGAGCGACAACTGGTGCGAGAGATCGAGGTTAACGTCGCCTATCGCTGGTTCTTGCGGCTGAAGCTGACGGATGGGGTGTTTGACGCCTCGACGCTGTCGCAGAACCGGCGGCGGCGCTTCAACGACACGAGTGTTGCCCAGGATATCTTCGATCATATCGTCGAGCAGGCGATCGCCCACAAACTGGTGGACGGGACGGTGCTTTATACCGACTCGACCCATCTGAAGGCCAATGCCAACAAGGGCAAATACGATCTTGCGATGATTGCCAAGTCGCGGGCCGACTATTGGAGCGATCTCGACCGGGCGATCGAGGCGGAGCGGACGCTGCACGGGCAAAAACCGCTGAAGGACAAGGAGCGCGAGCCCCAGGTCAAGGAGACCAAGGTCAGCCGCACCGATCCCGACAGCGGCTACATGGTGCGCGACGGCAAGCCGAAGGGCTTCTTCTATCTCGATCATCGCACGGTGGACGGCAAGCTTGCCATCATCACCGATACCCATGTGACGCCGGCCAATGTGCATGACTCGATCGTCTATCTTTCCCGGCTGGACCGGCAGCGCGCCCGCTTCGGCCTCGAGGTCGGCGCCGTCGGCCTGGATGCCGGCTATGCCACAGCAGGCATAGCCAAGGGCCTGGAGGATCGGCACGTCCTCGGTGTTACCGGCTATCGCAATCCGACCCCGCCCAAAGACGGCATGATGCGCAAGTCGAAGTTCGCCTACGAACCTGACACGGACGGCTATCGTTGCCCTGAGGGCCAGTTGCTTGCCTATGCCACCACCGATCGGAACGGCTACAAGCATTACACGTCGGATCCGGCCATCTGTTGCACCTGTCCGCTGCTGGCCTCATGCACATCGAACACCAAAGCCATCCGCACCATCACCCGCCATGTCTGGGCTGACGCCCGTGAACGCACCGATGCCCATCGCCTAACCCCCTGGGGCAAGGCCATCTATAAGCGCCGCAAAGAGACGGTCGAACGCTCCTTCGCCGATGCCAAGCAGCTTCACGGCCACCGCTATGCCCGCTTCCGAAGTCTCACCCGCGTCGCCTGCCAATGCCTGCTTGCCGCCGCCGCCCAAAACATCAAGAAGATCGCCATGGCGCTCACCAAAGAACCCAAACCAGCCATGACATGAAGGCAAAAGGCCGCCAACTTCGTCTGCCTCACGACCAAACCGGAAACAACCAAACCTTCAAAAACAAAACCCGCCGAAAAAATCGACGGGTTTGTCAGCGGTCTGAGCGGCCCTCTTTCGAGGAGCGCTTTTGCATGGAAAAGACCTGAAAGCGATCAGATGCCGCTCTGG
>UCFC01000056.1 GCA_900471515.1 Hyphomicrobiales bacterium
CGGTCGCGATCCCGGTCGTGGCGATCCTTGTCGTGACGGTCGCGATCCCGGTCGTGGCGATCCTTGTCATGGCGGTCGCGATCCCGGTCGTGGCGATCCTTGTCGTGACGGTCGCGATCCCGGTCGTGGCGATCCCGGTCATGATGGTCGCGATCCCGGTCATGTCGGTCCCGGTCGTGATGGTCGCGGTCCCGGCCATGGTGGCCATGGTCCCGGCCGCCGTGATGGCCGTGGCCGTGGCCGTGATTGCCGTCGCCGTCGCCCTCGCCGCCGTCATCGCCGCCGGGGCCGGAGCCGCCGCCATTGTTCCCGCCGTTGCCCTGGTCGCCGGAAGAGGACCCGTTCGAGGCCTGCTCGCCGGAGCCGGAACGGTTGCCCGAAGGCGCGCCGAAACGGTTGCCGCTGCTGTCGTTGTTGAGCGTGCGGCTGTCGTCGTCGGTGCGGATGGATTTTGTCGGCAGGCACAGCCTGGCCTCGATCGAACCCGGCGCTGCCGTGGCGCAGTCGACAACTGCGGGCGCTGCCATCGTCAGGCTGCTGCTTGCCAGAAGGTAAGCAACGGCAACGCTATACTTCGCTGCTTTGCGAATCATCTACTTTCTCCCAAAGTTAACAAACCGTTAACGGGGAGAATTCTTATATTAGCGAAAAGTTAATTCCAAGAATAAACTGTGGATATTGGCACAACACCTTAATCTATAGTTAATTACGCAAGTAATAAATTTTATTAAAGTTTTAATCTAAACTATGTTACCTTGCCGACGAACAATAGAAGGGGTGATTCATGCGGTGGCTTGTTTGCCTTGTTTCCCTTGTGTTCTTTCCCGCGCAATTTCAGGCACTTGCCGGACAGGCCCTGCCCGCCGGCAGAAGCATCGGCGCGCCGGTCGGCTTTGCCTCCGCCTGCGCCAGCTACCGCTGGCTCTGCCACAAGGTGGCGGCCCGCGGGCCGGCCGGTCAGGCCGCCATGCCGCTCCTGCGCAGGATCACCCGCGCCGTGAACCTCAGCGTGCGCGCCTCGCAGGACCGCTCCGGCAGCGGCGACGCCTGGACCCTGCCCCTCGGCGGCCGGGGCGATTGCGAGGATTACGCGCTGCAGAAGATGAAGGACCTGATCGACGCCGGCTTTCCGGCCGACCGCCTGGCGCTCTCGGTGGTGATCGGCCCGCGCGACGAAAACCACGTCGTCCTCATCGCCCGCCTCGACGAGGGCGATTACGTGCTCGACAACCTCAACGACGCGGTGAAGAACTGGCGGGCGACGCCCTATACGTTTCTGGCGACGCAGGATTTCCAGGCGAGATCGACCTGGCGCGTGACGCTGGCCGGGCCGCGGGCCAACGAGTTTTCGTGATGGGTGTCATGGTCGGGTGGGTGTGGCACCGCCGGCGAGATCCCACGCCGCAGCGAACGATGGTGTCCAACACCACCGCCAGCCCCCGCCGGGTCACCCCCTCACCCCAGGCCAAAGGCCGCCCGGGCCGTCAGGCATTCCGGGTCGCCCGGCATGCAGGTGCGGCAGACATCCGGCCTGAGACCGTAGACCAGACAGGACGCCGCCTTGCCGATTGTGCCCGACAGGGCCGAGCAGCGGTTGCCCTCGCAGCGCATGCCGGAGCGGTCCGGCGCGACGAATTGCGGCGGCAGGAGGTCGAGATCGGCGTCCGGCTCGGTGGAAAATCGCGGCCAGTCGCTGGAATAGGCGCAGCATGCGCCGCAGGTCTGGCAATCGAGGTCGGTCGGCAGGGTCATGCGCCGCTCATAGCGCCTGCGGGCGCAGGATGCAAAACACATCACCGCCGGAAGGCGTTTCGCACGCCTTTGCACAATAGCTGACGCTTTCCCGCAACAATGCTAAAGTAAAACCCGTCCACACGGTTCGAGAGGGCAAGTATCCGCGGGAGAGAGCGATGAACCTGACAAGAAAACAGTTCGGCCTCGGCATGGTTGCCGCAGGTCTTGGCGCCAGAACGACTGCGCAGGCAAGCGAAGTTCCCGGCCAGCAGCCGGCCCCGGCAGCGCAGAACCTGCCGACGACGCCGATGGCGGCGCATCAGGCGAGCTATTTCTTCAGGAACTCCGCTTTCGAATATGTGTTTCTGACCAGCCTCGGGCGCGCCTACCATCAGGGCGGCAATCCCGGCAAGGTTCTCTATCTCTCGCGGCAGATCGAGGACGGCAATTACGACAGCGCCTATGGCGCGCTGGTCGCGGCCGGCGACGAGGCCCGCACGATCGCGGAGGATTCGCTTTCCGGCGGCCACAGGGAGAGCGCCCGCCAGGCCCTGCTCTGGGCGCAGAACTATTACGACAGCGCCATCTATTTCGCCGACGGCACCGGCGACCCGACCAGGGCCGCCGCCGCCTGGGAGATGATGGACGCCTGCTGGCTGAAATCGCTCGCCCTCTTCGATCCGCCGATCGAAGAGGTCGCCATTGCCTATGAGAACACCACGCTGCGCGGCTTTTATTTCCGCGGCAAAAGCAGCGCGCAAAATCGCCCGCTGCTGATCCTCGTCAACGGCAGCGACGGCTCGGCGCTGGACATGTGGACGATGGGCGCGGCCGGCGCCACCGCCCGCGGCTACGATTGCCTGACCTTCGACGGGCCGGGCCAGGGCTACGCGCTGTGGAAACAGGGCATGGCCTTCCGCCCGGATTTCGAGCATGTCGTCACCCCGGTCGTCGATTTCGCGCTGGCGCGGCCAGGCGTCGATCCCGCAAGGATCGCCATCCAGGGCATCAGCCAGGGCGGCTATTGGGTGCCGCGCGCCGTCGCCTTCGAAAAACGCATCGCCGCGGCCATTGCCGATCCCGGCGTGACCGACGTTTCCGCCTCCTGGACCGCCGGCCTGACGCCGCCGATGCTGGCCCTGCTGCAGGCCGGCCGCAAGCAGGAATTCGACGGCTTCATGGAAAAGGCGCTGCCGCCGGCGGTGAAGAACGCGCTCGCCTTCCGCATGCGCCCCTATGGCGCCGGCTCCTATTTCGACGTCTTCAAGGCGACGATGGATTACCGGCTGGACGACGTGGCCGGCCGCATCGCCTGCCCGATGCTGATTACCGAGCCCGCCAACGAGGCCTTCTGGCCGGGCCAATCGCAAAAGCTCTACGCGATGCTGACCGGGCCGAAGACGATGGCCGCCTTCGCCGCCTCCGACGGGGCCGACCTGCATTGCGAGCCCGGCGCCTACGGGCTGCGCGATCTCAGGATCTTCAACTGGCTGGACGAGGTTCTGGCGCGCGCCTGAGGCCGGACGCGGCCTTTTATCGGCCGCCCGACTGGCCGGCCGCGATACTGGCCCTAGTTCTTCCCGTGGCGGCGTCCGCGGCAGCGGGCGCCTCGCCCTTCGCAACCGCAAGAGGAGGATTTTTCCATGGGCGTCTTCGACCGTATCAAGAACGCGATTTTCGGCAAGGCGCAGGCCGCACCCGTGCCGGAGCCCGCAGCCGCCGCCCCGCAGGCCGGCGCGCCCGCATCGTCTCCCGCCCAGCCAACGGCCGCGGCCAGGCCGGCTGCCGCCCCGGCGAGCGCCAGCCCCGCCAGCCCGGCTAGCGCCAATCCCGCCAGCAAAGCCGATATCGAGCAGATCCTCAACGCGGCGGTGAAGAAATCCGGCCAGAAGCTCGACTGGCGCCATTCGATCGTCGATCTCATGAAGGCGCTCGGCATGGATGCGAGCCTTGCCGAGCGCAAGGAACTCGCCGCCGAACTCGGCTATACCGGCGATACCGGCGACAGCGCCAAAATGAACATGTTCCTCCACAAGGCGCTGATGAAGAAGCTTTCGGAAAACGGCGGCAAGGTGCCGGCCGACCTTCTGGACTGACGCGGCGGCGGATCGGCCTCGGGCAAACCACGGGGCCGGTCGTCCGGCGGCGGCGCAATGCCGGCGCCAAAGGCCGGCCGGGCCGCTACTGGTTGAGCGCGATCGTCGTCGTTTCCTGCCCCTCGGCGCCCACGCCGCCGCTCATGATTTCCAGCGCGCCGGCGGCGGCAAAGCGCGAGAGCGCGCCGATATGTTCGGAAATCTCGCCGGCGCTGCGCACCGGGCGGCCGTCCTGGTCGGTGGAGATGGACAGGGCCTCGCTGCCGGTCATGCCGACGGCGCAGAGCGCCAGCGCCAGGTCGTCGACCTCCTGGATGCGTTCCGCCAGCAGATGGACCATGCGGTCGCCGTCATGGGCGGCAAAGCGCATGACGTGGTTGTCGAGGCCGTGATGGGCGATCGCCACGTCGAAATAGTGGTAGCGGCCGAAATCGTCCTCGCCGGAAAGAATGTCGGCCCCGACGGTGCGCGCAAGCTCGTCCAGCCCGGCACGGACAGCGATATGAGAATGTCTAAGCTTCATATCCATGCTGCATATTTAGGCCAGTTCGCCCCTATTTACAACGGTAGCGGTTAAGCCTGGGCTGGATTTCAACGCAGGCGTAATCCTTGTTGCCCACGACCCGGCGCTTCACGCGCGCGTCTCCGCCGTCCTCCGGCAGGTACCAGTAGGCCCAGACCGGATCGCCGTTTTTCGCGTGCGGCACGGCGGTGGTGAATTGCGTGCCCTGCTCACCCGCGCCAAGCGCGCCCACATAGGCAAGTGCGGCCGGCAGGCCGCCGAAGGCGCCCCGGCCCCAAAGCTCGCGCGACCGGTTCTGGTCAACCGCCACCCGGATCGTCTGCGTGCGGATATTCGCCTTCCGGTGATAATCGCTCCCCATCGCCCACCCCCATTGCGCGCAGGATCAAGCGATACACATCCTGCGGTTTTCGTCAAGAGACGAGGCCCGCCCCGAAGCGATCCGCCATGCATCCTTTTTGCCGCTCGCACGTTTCAGCAGCATCAGCAAAAGGAGATGCAGATGGCAGACAGCACGGGCAGGAACGCCGCGGCCGCCGCCCCCGGCGGGGAAAGGCCGGACCATCGGGCCAATGCCGAGGGTTTTGCCAGCGAGGCGGATTACGAGGCCTATCTGGATGCGCCGATCGAGGGCGCGGCGCGCGAGGAGCTGCAGCGCCAGATCGCCGAGGTGCGGGCCGAGATCGAGAACCTCAGCGCCCGTCTGCAGATCATCCGCCATCGGGCCGGCAGCGTGGTGACGGAGAACCTGCGCTGGGCCGATGCCAGCGCCCATGCGCAGCTTGGCGCCTACCCCTGGGCAAAACTCGCCGGCGCCATGGCCGCCGCCTTCCTGGCCGGCCGGGCGCTGCAGCGCCTGCCCTTCGGCCCCCTTGCCGGCGCCGCCGCACCGCTGGTCATGGCTGCGCTGCGCGAAAGGCGGCGCTAGCGATTCCGGCACGGGCGGGGACCGGTTTTGCCGGAAATGCGGGAGAGGCAATGGGCCGGCGCCTGGAAGGCGCGCCCGTTTTCGCCGCAAATGCGCTAGAGCAATTCCAGCAAAAGCGGGAACCGGTTTTGCGTCAGGAATTGCGGCAAAAACGATAAGCTAGAGCATTGAAGGCGCGCCCGTTTTCGCCGCAAATGCGCTAGCCTTGCGTGCCGCCGCCCTCGCCCGCCGCGCGCGCGATGAAACGCTTGGAGACCAGCCAGCAGCCGAGCGCCCAGAGCGCGCCGGCCACCCAGCCGGCCAGCACGTCGGTCGGGTAATGCACGCCGAGATAGATGCGGCTGAGGCCGATGATGACGGCGAGCAAAATGCCCGCCGCCATGACGAAGATACGGGTGGCGCGCCGGCGCTGCGTGCGCGCCAGAAGCGCCCCGAGGGTCAGATAGGTGACGGCCGAGACCATCGCATGGCCGCTCGGAAAGCTGAGATCGCCGACATCGACGAGATGCGGCACGACATCCGGCCTTGCCCGCGCCACCAGGATCTTCAGCCCCGTGCTCGCCAGCCAGCCGGTGAGCACCGAAAGGAACAGGAAGACGGCGATTCCGGCCTTGCGGTCGAGCAGCAGGTAGGCGGTGGCAAGCAGGGTGAGCAGCGCCAGCACGGTGACGCCGCCGAGGCTGGTAATGTCGCCCACCGCATGGGTCAGCCATGCCGGCCCGATCGGCCGGGAAAGATCGCCCGGCTGGCGCAGCGACAGCAGCACCGTCCGGTCAAAACCCAGCGTCTCGCCCTCCAGCACCTCGCTCGTCAGCCGCTGCAGCAGGAAGAGGCCGCCGGCAAGGCAGGCAAAGGTGATGAGCGTCATCGGCTCATACTGGTTCAGCCAGGATCTGATACGCCGCATTCTGCTCCCGCCCGTTTCGTCGAACACATCAACTGTGTGCAGCCGCGCAATTTTGCAAGGGCGGGCCGGGGTTCGGCCTTTCCGGCAGATGTCTTGAATGCGCTGCGCCTTGGGGTGCCTCCACGGACGTCTTGATACCATTGTTCGCTGCGGCGTGTGGTGCCCCCCCGCCCCGCCGGGTCCTTCGGCATCCATAAGGGGCAGGCTGCCGCTGCTGCTCGAGGGCAAGTGAGGGACAGGTCGGGGCGCGGCCGGGAGAGAGGCGTTCCCGCCCTCTCCCTCGTCATTCCCGCCGTTGCAGGAATGACGAGGAGTGGGAAGCCGCCGCCGCGGCGGGCGCAGGCGGGGCGGACTGCGCTAGACCAGGGGGCCGCGGCTGGCGGCGATCAGGTCTTCCTCCTCGTCGCGCTGGCGGCCGCCGAAAGCGGCGGCGGCGGCGGCGATGAAGGCGCCGACCAGCAGCGAGAGCGAGCCGATCAGCGCCGAGGTCGCGGCCGCCTTGCGGGCCTCGTCGGCGGCGGCCCGGGCGGCGGCCTTGGCGTCGTCGATCTGCTTCAGAACCGTATCGACGCGGGCGCGCGCATCGGCTTCGGAAAGCCCGGTGCGAGCAGCCACGATGCCGGCGATATAGGTCCTGTCGCCATCGGGCACGCCGTCGCTCGCCGCCCCCCGCAGCAGGATGCGGGAGATTTCGGCCGCCGCCGCGCCGTCATTCTCGCCGGCCCGGTCGGCGACGTTCCGGGGCCGCAGCAGCGCATCGGTGAAATAGGCGGTCGGCCCGTCCGGGGCATCCGAAGAGGCGGCCGCGGCCGTTCCGGCGGCACCGGCGGCCCCGGCGGCCATTGCGGCCTGGCCGGCGGCACTTGCCCCGGCCCCCGCAAGCGAGGTCAGAGACGAGGCGAGGAAACCGGCGACGAACACGGTTGCCAGCGCCCAGCTGAGGAACCCGTGCGCCGTATCGCGAAAGAAGACCTCGTCCGTGTGGATCGCCGCCCATTTCGTCCTCAGCCGCCCGGTCAGATAACCGCCGAGCGCCGAGGACAGCCACTGCACCACGACCAGCCAGATCGCCGCCGTCACGCCGACAGTCGCCGCCGAGCTGCTTTCGCCCGACCAGGGAGACACCATCGTCAGCCCCACGCCGGAGCCGAGCAGCAGCAGGATGAGCGTCATGCCCGTCGCCGCCAGCCCGCCGCCGAAGATCGGCCCCCAGGCGATGGCCGGCTTCGAGGATTCGACCGGCATGAGTTCGGCGCGCTCGCCGGCAGCGCCCCTGTCTTGCGCAAGTGACATCGCCCCCTCCTATCGCATGAACAGCACGAGC
The DNA here is from genome assembly GCA_900471515.1 of Hyphomicrobiales bacterium. Lineage (GTDB taxonomy): Bacteria > Pseudomonadota > Alphaproteobacteria > Rhizobiales > Rhizobiaceae > Rhizobium. The sequence continues at coordinate 7,513 of UCFC01000056.1, forward strand.
AGGATGACGATCGGCAGGGGAATGCCGAGAAGCCAGAGAAGAATACCGCGGCCCATTTGAAAATCCTCCGTGAATTGAACGTGTTCGCAAGGATCGAACGCCGGCTGTCCCTGTTTGTTCCGCGGGCCCCTCTCCAGCCCCTCTCCATCCCCTCTCCAGCCCTCGGGGGCCGCTTTTCATGGAACCGGCGGGTCCGCCCCGCGTTGAGACCGGTTGACGCCATCGGAAAGGAGGCTCCATGCCCCACAGGACAAAACCGCTCGTCGAAGTCGCCGCCCGCACCGGGGAAGGCCGCGTGCCGCTCGGCATCATGAATACCGGCCAGGCGCTCGACCTGCCCGAGGAGCTGGATGTGGAAATCTCCCATCCGGACAAGGAGGCGGGCGCCACCGATCATTTCATCGGCCGGGACGAACTGCGAAAGGTCGGCAACAGGCCGGCCGCCCGGAGGCCGGCGGGGAGCAAGCCGGCGGCAGCCAAACCCGCCACCCGAAGCGCGGCGGCAGGCAAGGCGGCGGCCGCGAAGCCGGCATCGGGACGCCGGGGGCGGTGAAGGAAGGCCGCCGCGTGCGGCCGGGCGGCGGCCGGGGCCATTGATGCCGGCGGCGGGCGATCTATCTCGCCTGCATGGATCATCTCTTCGACGACAAAAGGCAGGCGGCCGGCCTGCGGCGGGCGCTCCAGCGCATAGAGCGGGGCGAAGGCCGAAGGGCGCTTGCCCTGCAGTTCCTCTTCACCCTCGTCGATATCGCCATTCTCGCCTTCTTCGTGCTCGGCCCCTATTTCCGCGCCGCCCCCACCTATCTCGTCGTCGATTACGCGATCGCGCTGTGGATCGCCGCCGAAATGGGGGCGCGCGCCCTTGCCGCGCCCTCGCTGCGCGCCTGGATCCTGCGGCCGATGACATGGATCGATTTCGTCGTGCTGGCCACGCTTCTCTTTCCCTTCGCGCTCTTCAACTTCGCCTTCCTGCGCGTCATGCGGCTCTGGGCGATCGGCCGCAGCCCGCTGCTGAGGGTGGCGCTGCGCCGGCTCGGCTGCGCGGACCGCATCGACGTGGTGCGCGCCGTCATCAATTTCGTGGTCTTCCTCTTCCTCGTCACCGGCTTCGTCTACACCTCCTTCTTCTATAATCAGCCGGGCGGCGAAGGCTTCGTCGACGCGCTCTATTTCACCGTCGCCACGGTGACGACCACCGGTTTCGGCGACATCACCCTGCCCGGCACGCTCGGCAAGCTGACCTCGGTCGTCACCATGATCGTCGGCATCTCGCTCTTCGTGCGGCTGGCCCAGGCGGTGGTGCGGCCGCACAAGGTCACCTTCGCCTGCCACCGCTGCGGCCTGCAGCGCCATGATGCCGACGCCGTGCACTGCAAGGCCTGCGGCGAGGTGCTGAACATTCCCGACGAGGGCGCCTGAGCGGGCGGCTCAGAGGCGGATTGCGGCAATGTTTTTCAAGGGCCTTTTCGGTGCGCCGGCGTCACGATCGTGTCTTGGCCGCTCCAACAGCGGACCTCAAGTTCGCCGATGTTCGCGACGGCAGCTTGACCCCGGCAGCCCCCGACACCTATATTAATTCATCTCCAGACGGAGTTGAATTAGGACTATCGACATGAGAGACATGGAGTTTACGGTTACCGAAGCGAGTTTTCTGGTAGATCGCTCTCCTGCGGACATTCAAAACGCAGTCGACAAGAAGGTCGTGAAATCCACGGTGGTTAAAACCGGGTCGCGGGCCAAGCGCCTTCTCGGAAAAGCCGAGCTGCGCTTTTTGACCATGGACCGCGAAATTGGTGAAGCGCTCTCCGGTGCCGGCAAACGCCGACTCTACGAGGAACTGTCAAGGCTGCCGCAAACGGCCACGACGGCGCGGGTCGGCGCGATTGCCGTGGACCTTCGAAAGAGCGACGCGAAGCTCAGGAAGAGATTGAGGCTGCTCGAAACGATCAGGGGGGCAATGAAGATGAAAGGAGAGGAACCGTTCATCAAGGGAACCGATGTTCCTGCCTATCAGGTGGCGGCCCTGTATCCGGCGGCTTCCATCGAGGAGATTCTGGAGGATTTCCCCTCGCTGAAGCGCAGCCAGGTCGAGCATGCGATCGATTTTGCGCGGGCATACCCGAAAAAGGGGCGGCCCTATCCTTCGAAATCCCTGAAACGCGGAATTTCCGATCTGATCAGGAGCGGTGTCTTCGACGATGACTGAGACAAGGCCGTCCCGTCGGCGCGAGGGACAGGCACGTGATGGATGCGGGCATAGCCGCAGTCGCGAAAACGCACGGGCTTATCGTCGTCACGCGCAATCTGACCGACTTCGCCAGCTTCCGCGTGCCGTGTCTCGACCCGTTCAGGGACCCGCCGCTGCTGGTGGAGTACGACAACAAGCCGACGAAGGGCAAATGACCGGGCAGCGCCCCGCAAACCGAAACACACCGCCGCCCCAATCAGATGCTGCTATCGGCGGCCATTTGCGTCTATACCGGACTCCCCCGACAGCTTATCCCGAGTCCCTCATGCCGCTTCCCTACCGCAATTCCAGGCTGCTTCGCCGCTCCCGCGTCATCTGGGGATCGTTTTCGCTCTGGCGGCCGCGGCTGGTCTTCTGGTGCGGGGCGCTGGCGATCGGGCTTGTCAGCGTCGGTTTCGCGCGGCTGGCCGATCTCGCGCAGAAGGGTTTTGCGGGGCTGACGGCATCGGGCCAATGGGCGTTTCTGCTGCCGCTGGCGCTCTGCCCGCTCGGCTTCATGGCCTCGGCCTTCCTCGCCGCCCGGCTGTTTCCCAATTCGCAGGGCAGCGGCATTCCCCAGGCGATCGCCGCCCGCCACCTGCGCGAGGCCGAGGACCGCTCGCGGCTGCTGTCGCTGCGCATCGCCGCCGGCAAGATCGCGCTGACCGTGCTCGGCCTGTTCTGCGGCGCCTCGATCGGCCGCGAAGGGCCGACGGTGCAGGTCGGCGCCTCCATCATGCTGGCGGTGGCGCGCTTCAGCGGCATGGCGCAGGCGCGCGGCCTCATCCTCGCCGGCTCGGCCGCCGGCATCGCCGCCGCCTTCAACACGCCGCTTGCCGGCATCGTCTTCGCCATCGAGGAAATGAGCCGCACCTACCAATCGCGCGCCAACGGCCTGGTGCTGACGGCCGTCATCCTCTCCGGCCTTGCCGCGCTCGGCCTTGCCGGCAGCTACAATTATTTCGGCGAGGCCTCCGTCTCGCCCGCCGGGCTGAAGGACTGGGGCCTGGTGCTCGTCTGCGGCATCGGCGGCGGCGCGCTCGGCGCCGCCTTCAGCGGTCTGGCCCTGCATTTCGGCCAGCGCATCCGCCGCTGGGCGCAGCCGCAGCCGCTCCCCCGCATGGTGGCGCTGGCCGGGATCTGCGGCCTGGCGGTCGCCGCCATCGGCATCGCCTTCGGCGGCGCGACCTTCGGCACCGGCTACGATCAGGCGCGCGGCGCCGTCGAGGGCCACGCGCTGCCGCTTCTCTTCTTCGCCGGCAAGCTGGCGGCGAGCTTCCTTTCCATGCTGTCGGGCATTCCGGGCGGCATCTTCGCCCCCTCGCTTGCCGTCGGCGCCGGCTTCGGCAGCACGGTCGGCTCGCTGATGGGAACGGGCATCGCGCTCGCCGCCATCCTCGGCATGACCGGCTATTTCTCCGGCGTCGTGCAGGCGCCGATGACCGCCTTCGTCATCATCCTCGAAATGACCGGCGACCACCAGGCCGTCATCCCCATCATGGCGGTGGCCATGCTCGGCTACATCACCTCCCGCATCCTCTCGCGCGAGCCGCTCTATCACGGCCTCTCCCGCGTCTTCATCGCCGCCGTTGTCAGGGCAAGACGGGCCGAAGCGGCAGGTTGAGCGCGATGCGGGCTGCGGTGATGCGCCGGAGCGGGCGAGCGGCCGTCAGGCCCGCCTCAGCGCCTTGATATCGTCCGGATGCCTGAAACCGTCGCCGTGCTGGAAGGCACCCTTCGCGCTCGAAGCTTGCCCCATCGCGGCGCTGTTTTTCAAGGGCCTTTCCGGCCGGGGAGGCCCCCGTCGCCCGTCCCCTCACCGCTCCGTCAGCCGGCGCATCACCCGTTCCGTCAGCCTCTCGCATCTCCAGCCGGCGAAGGGGAAGGCGTCGAGCGCCAGCGGGCCGATCATGGCGTCCAGCCGGCGGCGCAGCAGGGCGCGGGCGCGGTGCAGGCGGCTGCGGACGGTTTCGGGCTTGAGGGACAGCAGCTCGGCGGTTTCCTCCACGCTCATCTCCTCGATCGCGCGGGCGATGAAGACCAGGCGGAATTCTTCCGGCAGGCTGTCGGTCGCCTCTTCCACGAGTTTCAGGATCTGTCGCTGCGCCATGGTGGTCTCGGGATTGTCGATGGGCGAACCGGTGGGAAAATCGAGGATGCGGCGCTCGCCCGGCAGCCCCTCGAACGACACTTCCGGCCTGCGCGCCGCCTGGCGCAGCCGCCCCAGCGCCTCGTTCATGACGATGCGCGTCAGCCAGGTGGAAAAGGCGCTGGTGCCGACAAAATCGCCAAGGTGGCGGAAGGCCTTGAGATAGGCCTCCTGCAGCGCGTCCTCGGCCAGCGCGTCGTCGCGCACGATGCCGCGCGCGATGCGGAAGAGCCGCTGGTTGTAGCGCCGCATGATGGCGCGGAAGGCGCCCGCCTCGCGCGCCAGCGCCAGCGCCACCAGTTCCCCGTCGCTGCGTTCCGCCAGCCCTGTTTCCGCCTGCCGCGCCATGGCTCCTCCCTCTCTCTTTGCGCATTGGATGCGCGGGCGCGCCGAAAGTTCCCGCCATCGCGGAAAAATCTTTTCGGGAACGCCCGCCCGCCGCCGGCATCCAATGGCACGTAGCAACAATCGACCGGCGCCCGTTCGCCGGAAGGAGGACAAAGATGCACAGACACCTTATCGCCGCGCTCGCCGCCCCGACGCTTGCCGTCCTGACGCTTTCGGTGGCCCCGGCAGCCCTTGCCGCCGGCGCCGCCCCCACCGATCCGCAGATCGCCCATATCGCCTATACGGCCGGCGTCGTCGATATCGAGGCGGCCAGGCAGGCGGTCGAAAAGGCCGGCAACAAGGAGGTCGCCGCCTTCGCCAGGGATATGATCCGCGACCACGAGGCCGTCAACAGACAGGCGCTCGATCTCGTCAGGAAGCTGAACGTGACGCCGGAAGACAACGATACCAGCAGGCAGCTTGCCGCCAATGCCGAAAAGGAGCGGCAGAAGCTTGCCGGGCTGAAGGGCGCCGCATTCGACAAGGCCTATATCGACAACGAGGTCGCCTATCACAAGACGGTCAACGCCGCCCTGAAGACGGCGCTGATCCCGGCCGCGCAGAACCCGGACCTGAAGGCCCTGCTGGAAACCGGCCTGAAGCTCTTCGAGGGCCACCAGCAGCATGCCGAACACGTTGCCGCGACGCTGAAATGAGCGCGCTTCCGGCACTGGCGGCCGCCGCCTTCCTGTTCTGCGCCACCGCCGCCGGCGCCGCCACGATCGAGATCACCATCGACAGGCTGGAATTCCGGCCGGCGACGGTGACGGCGCGGCCGGGCGACACGATCCTCTGGCGCAACCGGGATGTGATGGACCATACCGCGACCGCGAAGGGAAAATTCGACGTGGTGATCCCGGCGGGAGCGTCGGGCTCGGCGGTGGTGAATGCGGATGGGGTGGTGGAGTATCTCTGCCGGTTTCATCCGAACATGAAGGGGCGGATTGCGGTCGGGCGGTAGCGGGGCGCCTGCGCTTCGGGTGAGTGGGGCGTGTCTTGCTAAATATTTGAGAATATTGGGCGTTGTGCCGTGTGGCACCCCCCTCTGTCCTGCCGCACTACCGGGGTCGAGCCACGGGTCTCGACCCGTCCTTCGGACCCCCCACAAGGGGGAGATCGACTCGTGGCTGGACCTTCGCCCCTCTCTAGCGTTGCGCAGTTTGCAACGCTGATTGTTTGGGGAAACCGGCGCCCCCAGCCAATCTCCCCCCTTGTGGGGG
>UCFC01000053.1 GCA_900471515.1 Hyphomicrobiales bacterium
GTTTGTCAGCGGTCTGAGGCGGCCATTGGCCGCCTTTTTGCGTTTTTGGGGCAAAATTTGTCATTTCACCGCAGATATAAAGATATATTTATGTCCTTCTGTGCTTGTCATTCGGGCGCGAACTGAGTACCTACTAGGCTGCTTTTGTTCTTTGAGGGGAATCCCGGAATGCGCGCGAACTATCTCTTTACCAGTGAATCTGTTGCCGAAGGTCACCCGGATAAGGTGTGTGACCGCATCTCCGACGAGATCGTCGATCTGGTCTACCGCGAAGCGGCAAAGACCGGCATCAATCCGTGGGGCGTGCGCATTGCCTGCGAAACCCTCGCGACGACCAACCGCGTCGTCATTGCCGGCGAAGTTCGCCTGCCGCCGAGCCTGATGAAGAAGGACAAGGACGGCAAGGACGTCATCAACCCGTCGAAGTTCAAGGCTGCCGCTCGCCGCGCCATCAAGGATATCGGCTACGAGCAGGACGGTTTCCACTGGAAGAAGGCCAAGATCGACGTGCTCCTGCATTCGCAGTCGGCCGACATCGCCCAGGGCGTGGACAGCGCCGCCGACCAGCAGGGCGACGAAGGTGCCGGCGACCAGGGCATCATGTTCGGCTACGCCTGCAAGGAAACGCCTGACCTCATGCCGGCGCCGATCTACTATTCCCACAAGATCCTGCAGCTGCTCGCCGCCGCCCGCAAGCGGGGCGAAGGCGAAGTCGCCAAGCTCGGCCCCGACGCCAAGAGCCAGGTGACGGTCCGCTATGTCGACGGCAAGCCGGCCGAAGCCACCTCGATCGTTCTTTCCACCCAGCACCTCGACGACAGCTGGGATTCGAAGAAGGTTCGCAGCGTCGTCGAGCCCTATATCCGCGAAGCTCTCGGCGACCTGAAGATCGCCGACGATTGCAAGTGGTACATCAACCCCACCGGCAAGTTCGTCATCGGCGGCCCGGACGGTGACGCAGGTCTTACCGGCCGCAAGATCATCGTCGATACCTATGGCGGCGCGGCTCCGCATGGCGGCGGCGCATTCTCCGGCAAGGACACGACGAAAGTCGACCGTTCGGCTGCCTATGCTGCCCGCTATCTCGCCAAGAACGTCGTCGCCGCCGGCCTTGCCGACCGCTGCACGATCCAGCTTTCCTACGCTATCGGCGTTGCCCAGCCGCTGTCGATCTATGTCGACCTGCACGGCACCGGCAAGGGTGTTTCCGAAGACCAGGTCGAAGCCGCGATCCGCCAGAACATGGACCTGTCGCCGTCGGGCATCCGTCGCCACCTCGACCTCAACAAGCCGATCTATGCCAAGACCTCGGCCTACGGCCATTTCGGCCGCAAGGCAGGCCGTGACGGCTCGTTCTCCTGGGAGCGCACGGACCTCGTGAAGGCGCTCAAGGACGCCGTCAAGACCAAGGCTGCTGCATGACGGATATGGAACGCCGGGGCCGGGCGACCGAAGCCTTTTTCGGTCGCCGCAAGGGAAAGGCCCTGCGCGAGCAGCAGGCCGAAAGGCTCGCCACCCTGCTTCCGGCATTCATCGTCGATCTCTCGGCGGCTCCCCCGGAGCCGCTGAAGACGCTTTTCCCCGATCCGGTCGAAAAGATGCGGCTGGAGATCGGCTTCGGCGGCGGCGAGCATCTCATCCACCGCGCGCTGGAGGCGCCTTCGACAGGCTTTATCGGCGTCGAGCCCTTCATCAATTCCATGCAGAAGCTGCTCGCACGCGTCGACGAGACCGGTGCGCGCAATGTGCGCGTCTATAATGACGACGCCACGCAGCTTCTCGACTGGCTTCCCGATCACTGCCTCGACCAGATCGACCTGCTCTATCCGGATCCATGGCCGAAACAGAAGCACTGGAAGCGGCGCTTCGTCTCCAAGACCAATCTCGACCGTTTTCACCGGGTGCTGAAGCCGGGCGGGCTCTTCTGCTTCGCCTCCGATATCGACACTTATGTGAACTGGACCCTGCTGAAGTGCCGCGATCACGGCGGCTTCGAATGGACGGCACAGAATGCCGCCGACTGGCTGACGCCCTATGAGGGCTGGCCGAGCACCCGCTACGAAGCCAAGGCCCGCCGCGAAGGGCGCTCCTCGGCCTATCTCACCTTCACGCGCGTCTGACCCTTCGACAGGGTTGCCGTTGCATGGAATTTTTCGGGAATAGGGAAATGCCGCAAGGCAGCTGACGCATGGGCAAGGGACCGACATCAGTCCCTTGCATTGCCCATTACGATCTTCACACACGCATTCCGGCGGCCGGCCGTGCCCGGCAGGCCGGTTTCGATCAATGCAGGCTGACCGTCTTCAGCTCGTCTTCAGCGGCCTTGAAGAAGGTGCTGGAGCGATTGTCCGTCAGCAGGATCGGCGTACCGTCGGCGCCGAACAATGCCCAGAGATCAACGCTCGGATCGATATCCGGAGCCTCGGGGAAGCACTTGGCAACCTCTTCGGTGCGTATTTTGCGGATATAGGCGACCTCGCCGTTGCCGATTCCGGCAAGTTCGGACTTGGTCAAACGCGACGTGGCTTCTTTCATCAACATTCCTGTTCCTCCGAGAGAAGGGACCAACGGTTCAACAAACCGTTGTGCTACTGTGAAACCGAAATGTTAATTTTCTTGACCATGCGCGCCGGTTCCGGGCGAATTAGATCAACCGAGAGCAGGCCGTTCTTGAGGCTTGCGCCCAGAACCTGCATGCCGTCGGCGAGAACGAATGTGCGCTGGAACTGTCTGGCGGCGATGCCGCGGTAGAGGTAGTCGCGCTCGCCGTGATCGACCTGGCGGCCGCGGATGAGAAGCTGGTTCTCCTCGGTTGACACATCGAGCTCTTCCTCGCTGAATCCGGCGACGGCAAGCGTGATGCGAAGCCGCTCGGGCGCGTCGTGGCCCGCGGCAACACGTTCGATATTATAGGGCGGATATCCGTCGCTCGCCTTGGAAATCCGCTCGAGCGTCTTTTCCATGGCATCGAAGCCCAGAAGCAGCGGGCTGGCGAAAGGGGTGATGCGGCTCATCTTCCAAAGTCCTTGATGCAAGCGACCTCTCCGGACCTTACATGCAGCATCCGGGTACCGCTAATATGGGGACGACGGTTGCCTGCTGCAAGGCACAATGGTCGTCGGTCACAGCCCCCCGGCATTTTAGGGTAAATATCGGCGAGGCAGCTTCCTTGACAAAGGAAGCAAGGCCCCGCATCAAAACGTGCCCCGACGCGATGTGCTGATTTGCGACGGGAGCATGAAGACAATAAGAAGGTGCATGCGAGAGCGACGCGCACCAGAGGATGGAACTATCGGGATGGCAGAACCGAGAAAGATCATTATCGATACCGACCCCGGCCAGGACGATGCCGCCGCGATCATGCTGGCTTTCGGCAGTCCGCAAGAGCTTGAAATATTGGGCATCACCACTGTCGCCGGGAACGTGCCGCTGTCTCTGACAAGCCGCAATGCGCGCATCATCTGCGAGCTTTGCGGACGGACCGATGTGAAGATCTTTGCCGGGGCCGACCGGCCAATCGCCCGTGCGCTGGTCACCGCCGAGCATGTGCATGGCAAGACAGGTCTCGATGGCCCGACCCTTCCTGAGCCGACGATGCCGCTGCAGGCGCAGCATTCGGTCGACTTCATCATCGAAACGCTGCGGCGCGAGCCGGAAGGCACGGTTACACTCTGCACGCTGGGACCGCTGACCAATATCGGCCTGGCCTTCCAGAAGGCGCCCGACATCGTGGCGCGCATCCGCGAACTCGTCATGATGGGCGGAGGCTTCTTCGAGGGCGGCAACATCACGCCGGCCGCCGAATTCAACATCTACGTCGATCCGGAAGCCGCCGATATCGTGTTCCGTTCCGGCGTCCCCGTTGTCATGATGCCGCTCGACGTGACGCACCAGCTCCTGACCCGGAAAGACCGCGTGAAGCGCATGGCCGATCTCGGCACCGCGCCGGCCAAGGCGATGGTGGAGATGCTGGAATTCTTCGAGCGCTTCGACATCGAAAAATACGGCTCGGACGGCGGTCCTTTGCACGACCCGACGACGGTCGCCTATCTGTTGAGACCCGAACTCTTCAAGGGGCGGGACTGCAACGTGGAGATTGAGGTGAAATCCGAACTCACCGTCGGCATGACGGTGGTCGACTGGTGGCATGTGACCGACCGCAAGCGCAATGCGAAGGTGATGCGCCATGTCGATGCGGACGGCTTCTTCGACCTGCTGATCGAGCGCTTCGCGCGGATATGATCCGCCGGACCATGCAGACCGCATGAAAAAGGCCGCTCCCGCGGCCTTTTTCAACTGTTGTCGTCCGTGCCGTCTCAGGCGTCCTTCTCGTCCAGCACCGAATTGGCCTCGGCCTCGACGAGTTTCGGGCCGCCCTTGGCGACGCCGACCATGGCCGGGCGCAGCACGCGCTCGCCGATGGTGAAACCGGCCTGCACGACCTGAACGACCGTGTTGTTCGGCACTTCGGTATTGGGCACCTCGAACATCGCCTGATGGAAGTTCGGATCGAATTTCTGGCCGACCGGCTCCAGCTTGCGAACGCCGTGGCGCTCGAGCGCCGACAGCATGGAGCGCTCGGTCATCTCGACACCTTCGATCAGCGTCGTCAGGCCGGCATCGGCCGCAGCCTTGGCTTCGGGCGGAATAGCATCGATCGCGCGGCGCAGATTGTCCGAGACGGCCAGCATGTCGCGGGCGAAGCCGGCGACGGAATAGGACTTGGCGTCCTTGACCTCACGCTCGGTGCGGCGGCGCAGGTTATCCATTTCGGCGGCGAGGCGCAGGTAGCGGTCGCGCAGTTCTGCATTTTCGGCCTTCAGAAGCTCAAGCGGATCGGGCTCGCTTGCAGCAGCTTCCTTCACGGCTTCATTTTCGACGTTTGCGGCAGCGTCGGCTGCGGCTTGCGCCACAGTTGCGTCAGGTCCGTTCTGCGTCGTTTCATCGGTCATGACGGTCTCCGGTTGGTGTCTTCTCAGATGCGCCCGATATCGATGTTTGGCCGGAAAAAATCAAGTCTGCGTGACGAAGAAGCGAAAATTCGAGCGGTTTTGCGAAGTATTTCAGAGGGTACTGCGCGAAAGACGCGAAACGAGCTGGGCGGTATAATCCACCATCGGGACGATCCGGGAATAATTGAGCCGGGTCGGGCCTATGACGCCGACCGCGCCAACGATGCGGTCATCCTCATCGCGATAGGGCGCGACGATCAACGAAGAGCCCGACAGCGAGAACAGCTTGTTTTCCGAGCCGATGAAGATGCGCACGCCCGGTCCGCTTTCAGCCAGGTTCAGGAGCTCGATCAGGCTGTCCTTCTTTTCGAGGTCGTCGAACAGCAGGCGCAGCCGGTCGAGATCTTCGGCGCCGCCCACGCCCTCCAGCAGGTTTGCGCGGCCGCGGATGATGAGCTGTGCCGGCTTGGTCTCGTCCGGGCTGCCGGCCCATACGGCAACGCCACGCTCCACCAGATCGCGCGAGAGCGCATCGAGCTCGTGGCGAACTTCATCCTTCAGCCGGCTCAATTGCAGGCGGAATTCCGGCAGCGTCTGGCCGGCCATATGCGCATTGAGGAAATTGGCAGCCTCGGTGAGCTGCGAAGAGCTGACGCCTGCGGGCAGTTCGATGATGCGGTTTTCCACCTGATCGTGATCGCCGACAAGGACGGCCAGCGCCTTCGTCGGTTCCAGGCGGATGAACTCGACATGTTTGAGAACCGGGTCGCTCTTGGAGGTGATGACGAGGCCGGCACCGCGGGAAATGCCCGAGAGCATGCGGCTTGCCTCGTTCATCATCGATTCCACCGGATTGTCGCGGCTTCCGGCCCGCACCTGGCGATCGATGCTGGCGCGTTCCTCCGCCGAGAGGTCGCCGACCTGCATGAAGGCATCGACGAAGAAGCGCAGCCCGATCTGGGTCGGCAGGCGGCCGGCGCTGACATGCGGAGAATAGATGAGGCCGAGCTCTTCCAGATCGCTCATGATGTTGCGAACGGAGGCGGGCGAAAGGGACATGGGAAGCAGGCGTGACAGATTGCGGGAGCCGAGGGGTTCGCCATGCTCCAGATAGCCTTCGACGATGCGCCGGAAGATTTCCTTCGACCGTTCATCCAGCGCAGCTACAGCATCCGAGATTGATGTCGACCTGTAGCTCATGAACTTTTCGCACCCGCACTGAATGATATCCCGGAAATATAGCCAATCTGCCCCCCGTGGCAAAAGGGAATTTGCAAATGCACGCAGCCAATCGTAGAAGCGGGCGACGATACAATACATGCATGATATTGGCCGGAAACCGCTCACGCTTTTCGGCATCATGTTTCAGGAGAAGAGAATGCGGCCCTCAGGCAGAAAAACCGACCAGATGCGCAAGGTCTCCTTCGAGCGCAATTTCTCCAAGCATGCGGAAGGCTCCTGCCTGGTGAAATTCGGCGACACGCACGTGCTCTGCACGGCAAGCCTTGAAGACAAGACCCCGCCATGGCTGCGCAACACCGGCAAAGGCTGGGTCACGGCCGAATACGGAATGCTGCCGCGCGCCACGGGCGAGCGCATGAAGCGCGAGGCGGCTGCCGGCAAGCAGGGCGGCCGCACGCAGGAAATCCAGCGCCTCATCGGCCGCTCGCTGCGCGCCGTGGTCGATCTTGCCGCGCTCGGCGAACGCCAGATTACGCTCGACTGCGATGTCATCCAGGCCGATGGCGGCACGCGCACGGCCTCGATCACCGGCGGCTGGATTGCGCTCTACGACTGCCTGCGCTGGATGGAAACGCGCAACATGATCAAGGCCGACCGCGTGCTCAAGGATCATGTCGCGGCGATCTCCTGCGGCATCTTCGCCAATCAGCCGGTCATCGACCTCGACTATCTGGAGGATTCCTCGGCCGAGACCGATGCCAACTTCGTCATGACGGGCGCCGGCGGAATCGTGGAAATCCAGGGCACTGCGGAAGGCACGCCGTTCACCGAGGAGGAATTCTCTTCGCTGATGGGTCTTGCCAAGGCAGGCATTGGCGAACTGGTGGACCTGCAGAAGCAGGCGATCGCCTGAGACTTCCATTCGGGCTTGGCCAGTGAATTTCCTTGTCCCTGCTTCCGGGGGCAAGGCCGGACAAGGGGCGGGCAATGGCGCAACCCATCGAAGGCATTCTCGAAACGGCGCTCTACGCCACCGATCTCGACGCGGCCGAAACCTTCTATGGGGCTGTGCTCGGCCTTGAGAAGATCGCGCGCTCGGGCAACCGCCATGTGTTCTTCCGCTGCGGACCGGGCGTGCTCCTGATCTTCAACCCGCAGGAAACGGTGAAGCCGCCGGCGCCTGATAGCCTGCAGGTTCCGCCGCACGGCACGACCGGAAAGGGCCATGCCTGCTTCAGGGTTTCGGGTGACAATCTCGATGCGATGGCGCAAAAGCTGAAAGCTGCCGGTATCGCCGTCGAATCCGAGGTTCACTGGCCGCAGGGCGGTCGATCGATTTATTTCCGCGATCCCGACGGCAACAGCCTGGAATGCGCGGAAGCCAGAATCTGGGGCATGAAGTAAGGATATTTTATGCGTAAGCTCGAAACCAAAACCATCGTCGTCGCCAGTCACAATCAGGGCAAGATCCGCGAAATCCAGGATCTGATCGGGCCGCTCGGCTTTACGGCAAAATCCGCCGCCGAACTCAATTTCATCGAGCCCAAGGAAACCGGAACGACCTTCGAGGAAAATGCCACGATCAAGGCGCTCGCCTCAGCCAAGGCCTCCGGCCTGCCGGCGCTTTCCGACGATTCCGGCCTTGTCGTCGACGCCCTCGGAGGCGATCCGGGCGTCTACACGGCCGACTGGGCGGAAACCGGCAACGGCACCCGCGATTTCAACATGGCGATGGAAAAGGTCGAGAAGGCGCTGGAGAAGGCCGGCGCGGCGAAGCCCCAGCAGCGCACCGCCCGGTTCGTCAGCGTGCTCTGCCTTGCCTGGCCGGATGGCCATACCGAGCTTTTCCGCGGCGAAGTGGAAGGTGCGGTCGTCTGGCCGCCCCGCGGGACGCAGGGTTTCGGTTACGATCCGGTCTTCCAGCCGGAAGGTTATGACGTGACTTTCGGCGAGATGAGCGCTGAAGAAAAGCACGGCTGGACTATCGGCAAGCCGCAGGCCCTGTCGCACCGCGCGCGCGCCTTCAAGCTCTTTGTCGAAACCTGCCTGGAAGCATAGGGCCACGCGTTGAACATGATCAATTCGCCTGCGCTGACGCGCGATGCAAAACTTCTGCCCGATACCGGCGAACCCGGTTTCGGGGTCTATGTGCATTGGCCTTTCTGCGCGGCGAAGTGTCCCTATTGCGATTTCAACAGCCATGTCCGGCATCAGCCGGTCGATCAGGAGCGTTATGTCGCCGCGTTCCTCAAGGAGATCGCGAACGCCCGCCAGATGAGCGGGCCGAAGACGGTGAGCAGCATCTTCCTCGGGGGCGGCACGCCTTCGCTGATGAAGCCGGAAACGGTCGATGCGATCATGAACGGCATTTCGCGGCACTGGCATGTGCCCGACGGTATCGAGATCACCATGGAGGCCAACCCCTCCAGCGTCGAGGCCGAACGCTTCCGCGGCTATCGCGCCGCCGGTGTCAACCGCGTCTCGCTCGGCGTGCAGGCGCTGAACGATCGCGATCTCAAGTTCCTCGGCCGGCTGCATGACGTTGCCGATGCGCTGAAGGCGATCCGGCTGGCGCGCGACATCTTCCCGCGCATGTCCTTCGACCTGATCTATGCCAGGCCGAACCAGACGGTGGAAGAATGGGAGCGCGAACTGAAGGAGGCGATCTCCTATGCCGTCGACCATCTTTCGCTCTACCAGCTCACCATCGAGGAAGGCACGCCCTTCTACGGCCTCCACAAGGCCGGAAAACTGATCGTACCCGACGGCGACCAGTCCGCCGCACTCTATGAGGCGACACAGGAGATCACCGGGCGCGAAGGGCTGCCAGCCTATGAAGTCTCCAACCACGCGCGGCCGGGCGCGGAGAGCCGCCACAACCTCACCTACTGGCGCTATGGCGACTATGCCGGCATCGGCCCCGGTGCGCACGGACGCCTGACGCGCGGCGCAGACAAGATCGCGACCGCGACGGAGCGCAAGCCGGAAACGTGGCTGGACCTCGTCGAGCGCGACGGGCACGGTATCATCGAGCAGGAACGCCTCGGTTTCGACGAGCAGGCCGATGAGCTGCTGCTGATGGGGCTGCGCCTGAAGGAAGGCGTCGATCTGGCCCGCTGGCAGCAGCTTTCCGGCCGCGATCCCGATCCGAAGCGCGAGCAATTTTTACTGGAGCACGGTTTCATCGAGCGGATCGGCAATTCCCGCCTGCGCTGCACGCCGGCAGGCATGCTGATCCTCGATTCCGTCGTCGCAGACCTCGCCTGCTGAGCGAGATCAGGCCGCGCACCTTTTTCTGAAATTGACGAGCCTTCCGACCGCGATCAATCCCGTGCCGATCAGATGCCTGAGCTGCAATTGCCCGCCGAGGCGGCGGCGCCGAGCAGGATCGCGCCGACGGGAATCAGGAAAGTCACCAGCGTCAGATTGGTGGCGCCGGCGATCGCAGCGACGCTCGGCACCGATCCTTCGCCTGATCGGCTTGCCGGATATCGGCTCATCCACGACGTCCGGCGGCGCGACCGGCAGCTCTGGCTGGCCTCGGCCGGCGGTCGCCGGCTTCCGGCGCTGGCTGCTTTCGGAAGCGAAAAGCTGACGCCTCTCTTGTCCTGTGCGGCTTGAGACGCAACGCCGCTTCGTCTTTCGCCGGAATCGCGTCAGTCCCTGCTCGTGGCCCCGGCCTTGAACAGGCTGCCCGTCGGCGTCTTCAGGAACATGTCCAGCGGAATGTGTTCCTGATGCAGGAAGCCATCCGAGGGCAGCAGACCGTCGCGGACCATTTCTATGACCGCAACCACCGATGCCGAAGTGGTCCAGGCGATCGCCGTGCGCCGGGCGCCGGCGATTTCGATCGGATAATAGGCGCGCACGAACTCCTTCCGGCGCAAGGAGCCGTTGACGGTGCCTTCTGCCGCGACATGCACATAAACGACATCGTCGTCGACCGGCGGCTTGGCATTGGTCAGGATCTCGCCGGCAAGCTGGCGGCGGTCGCGCATCAGAAGCTCATGGAAGAAGAAATTCATCAGCTCCATGTGGCCGGGGTAACGCATGGTCTTGTAGTCGAGGTTGTCGACCTTGCCGAGCATGGTATCGCACATGGTGCCGAGGCCGCCCGACGTCGTGAAGGCCTCCAGCTTGACGCCGCCGACATAGATCGTCTCATGCCATTCCATCGGCGAGACCAGCTTGCGCACACCGCCCTCGATGACCTCGCAGTCATTCAGATATTCATTGACCACGCCCTCCGGCGACCAATTGAAGGCATAGCCCAGAAGTCCGGTCGGGTTCTGCGGCAAGGCGCCGACGCGCATGCGGATCGAGCGGCAGCGGTCGAAACCATCGGCGAGGCTGGCACCGACGATGCCGACGAAGCCAGGTGCGAGACCGCATTGCGGCGCCATCAGGCCGCGGGCGGTCCTGGAAAGCTCGATGATGAAATTGGTGGTCGGCACATCCTCGGTCAGATCGAAATAATGGATGCCGGCCAGGTGCGCGGCGCGGGCCAGCTCGATATTCAGATGATAGGGCAGGCAGGACAGGACCGCCTCGACGCTCGACAGCAGTTCGCCGATGACGCTGACGTCGGTGATATCGCCGGCCCGGCATTTGAAGGGCAGGTCGCCCGCGGGCAGTTGCGCATCGACACCGACGACCTCGAAGCCGCCCTCGTGCAAAAGCGTTGCCGCCAGCCGCCCGACCTTGCCCAGGCCGATCACGGCAATCCGTTTGAAACTCATTGCTGTCCTCCCGAACGCCGGCGTTCCTCGCCGACGCATTTTTCTCACGTGGAGGCTGTATAGAGCCTTTCCTGGTTGGATTGAAGCATTCTGTTGGCTCAAACGGAGTCGGATGGTCGACCGGCCGGCGCGCGTCGTAGCCCAGATCTACGGCCAAGCCGGCCGGTCGATCAGGCGGCCCGTTTCAGCCAACCCCGGTGGTTTGCTTGCAGACCAGCCGGGGCCGGGCATCTTTGCGCCAGGATCAAAGGCGATCGGCTCGGACGTACCTTGGGGTATGCCCTTCGCCAATCGCCTTTGCCCTGACACAAACCTGCTCCGGCAGAATGCTGCAATCCAACCAGGAAAGGCTCTGGAATAAAACGCTTATAAAAGAAAACAGCCGGGATCGCTCCCGGCTGCCGGAACACGGTGACTGTGCACCGCTTATTCGTTGATGAGGCGCTTCAGAAGCTCGATCTCATGCGAAAGCTTCGTATCTCCCGCGATCAGCTCCTCGATCTTTCGCACAGCGTGCAGGACCGTCGTATGGTCGCGTCCGCCGAAGCGGCGGCCGATTTCCGGGAAGGAGCGCGGCGTCAGCGTCTTCGACAGATACATGGCGATCTGGCGAGGCTTGACGATGACGCGCGTGCGGCGGTTCGAGACCAGCTCCTGGCGCGACACGTTGTAGTGACGCGCGACGATGCGCTGGATGTCCTCGATGCGTACGCGGCGCGGCTCGCCGGAGCCGACGAGATGGGCCAGAAGCTCATCCACGCGCTCGATCGAGAGGTTCGGCTCGAAGGAACGGCGGAAGATCAGCTGGTTGAAGGCGCCTTCCAGTTCGCGGCCGCTCGCCGTGATGTTGCGGGCGACATGCTGCAGCAGCTCGGCCGGAATTTCCAGCGACGGATCTTCCAGACGGGCAGCCGCCAGCCGGCGCTTGAGGATTTCGAGACGCATCTCGTAATCGGGAGCGTCAAGCTCGATCGCCACGCCGCCCTGCAGACGCGAACGGACGCGCGGGTCGAGGGATTCCAGCTCCCACGGCGCGCGGTCGGCTGCGACGACGACCTGCTTGGCGCTGTCGAGCAGCATGTTCAGCAGGTGGCAGAACTCGTGCTGGATCATCTTGCCCTGCAGGAACTGCATGTCGTCGATGATCAGAAGGTCGATGTTGCGCAGCGAGTCCTTCAGCGTCAGCGCATCATTGTCGCGGATCGCGGTCGCGAAACGCCACATGAAGTATTCCGCCGTCAGATAAACGACGCGCAGGCCACGCGGGTTCTGCACGGCGGCATTCGCGATCGCCTGCAGCAAATGGGTCTTGCCGAGGCCGACGGTCGCGTGGACGAAGAGAGGGTTGAAGCGCACGGCGCCCTGACCGGCTTCCGCAATGGTCTTTGCGGCGGCGAGCGCCACGCGGTTGGAGCTGCCCTCAACGAAAGTGTCGAAGGTGAAGCGGGAATCCAGCGGAGAGCCGAAGAGCGGCGAACCTGCGCTCGCCGGACGGGCCGCGGCGGCGGTCGAAACCGCCTGCTGAACGATCTGCCCCGCCGGCTGGGCCGATGCCGGGCGGCGAAGCTGGGTGGGCTGGGCGACCGGCTCGACGGCGACCGCCTCGTCCAGTGCCTTCGCGCCGGTGCGCGTTGCCGTGCGCACCAGGATCTCGACCTTCAGGATTTCGGGATCTTCCGCCTGGAACAGGCCGACAATGAGATCGAGATAGCGATTGTTGATCCACGACTTCAGAAAGGTCGTGGGAACGGTGAGACGAACGACACTCTTAGAAACCGAATGAAGCTTGAGCCGCGCAAACCAGCTTGCATAGACGTCGGGACCGACTTGTGCCTTCAGACGCGCACTGACGCGATCGAAGAGAACGCCATGCTTCATCTCGCCCTTATCTTCCGTTGCGCTCAGGTGAATGGAACCGAAAGACTGCGATGCAGCTTCCCCGTTATCCAGTGCACCCGTCGTCATCGAATTCATCTGCATAATGCCGCCTTTCATTTCCTCGGGCGGTCATTCGCTGACAGCCGCCCGATCATTCCCCGCTTTGACACACTGCCAACGGCATCCTCATGAGCCGCCCGCATGCCGGTTCACTCAAACGCTGTCCCTCAATCGGGACCGACACAAAGAGCCTGCGGTGGCCGCGCTCATGCGACTACCGTCATAAACTCTCCATGTCAGGCTGGCGGCCGATCCTCGTTTTTCGCCCGCAAGCCCGAACGCAATGTTACACTTCCCCCTGCCCTTCTCCTGGCCTCGCGCAATACGTGTGGCTTCGGAGAGCACAAAACGTCCCTTCCCGTGACAGCCACGTCACGGTACAATGCCGTCAAGTGCGTGAGAAAACGGATGCTGTACGCTCCGTAACAAACGACACAGAGCCATCATCCTGCCGACGTGGCAGTTTGGACTGACTTCTGCAGATGATGTCCGCGCCCTTTGCTGGAAGCCATTTAGGCAGGATCAAAAGCCAAGATCAACGATGAATTTTACGCAAAATTAAGAAGCGGCCATTGACTCCGGCGGCCCTTTTTGGGCGTCACACCAGCGTCAAAAAAGAATCGCTTTTGAATCAAGGAGATTCCCCGACTGGGCTATTTTGGACACGCATAAAAAGAAAAAAGAAAAAATCTTCTTGACTCAATTGAGGCCGCAGGCTGCGTGACCAGAGTCGCAAGCTTCAAAAAGATCCTTGCGTAACATATTGTTTTAAAACAATTTTTCCTGTCATGCCTCTGACACGAAAACGTCGCCCGATTAACCATATCCTGGGCAGGCGGCGGAATCGAAAAAGCCCGGTAAAATTACCGGGCTAATCATAACGAGCAATTCGTTAATGAGATATTTATGCGTTGGCGGACGCCGAAAGAGCCTTCACACGGGCAGCCAGGCGCGAGACCTTGCGGGATGCCGTATTGGCGTGCAGGACGCCCTTGCTTGCGGCGCGTGCCAGTTCCGGCTCGGCGGCGATGAAGGCTTCCTTTGCCTTGGCGGCATCGCCGGCGGCGAGTGCCTCTTCGACCTGGCGAACGTAGGTACGAACGCGCGAACGGCGAGCCTTGTTGACTGCGGTGCGGCGTGCGATCTTGCGGGTCGCCTTTTTCGCCGAAGTTGTATTGGCCATGGATGCCTCTCTCAAGAATTCGAACAAAACTCCGCCATTGCCGCGCTGGCCCTGCGGCCACTCAATTCAGCAATACGGGAGCATTAGCGGAAAACCTGAGCGGCTTTCCGAACCGTGGGCGGGCATATAACGCTAAAGCCGCGCCACGTCAACGCGCATTTTCAAGGAAAAGACCCTTTCCGGATGCCGCCCGCTCACCTGTTCCTGAAGGCCGGTTTGCGCTTCTCGATGAAGGCGGCCATGCCCTCTTTCTGGTCTTCGGTCGCAAACAGGCTCTGGAAGAGCCGGCGCTCGAAACGCAGGCCTTCCTCCAGCGTCGTCTCGAAGGCGCGGCTGACGGCTTCCTTCGCCATCAGGACCGAGGGGCGCGACAGCGATGCAATCCTGGCTGCTGCTTCCAGCGCCTCGTCGAGCAGCCGGTCCGGCGCCACCACACGCGAAACGAGTCCCGCGCGTTCGGCCTCCGCCGCATCCATCATCCGGCCGGTCAGGATCAGGTCCATCGCCTTGGCCTTGCCGACCGCCCGCGTCAGGCGCTGCGAGCCGCCAATGCCGGGAATGACGCCAAGCGTGATTTCCGGCTGGCCGAATTTCGCCGTCTCCGAGGCGATGATGAAATCGCAGAGCATGGCGAGCTCGCATCCGCCGCCGAGCGCAAAGCCGCTGACGGCGGCGATAACGGGCTTGCGGGCCTTGGCGATCTCGTCCCAGCCGCTGATGAAATCGCTCTTATAGACTTCGGCGAAATCGAGCGGCTGCATTTCCTTGATGTCGGCGCCGGCAGCAAAGGCGCGCTCCGAACCGGTCAGCACGATCGCGCCGATCGCTTCATCTTCGTGAAAGGCCGCATAGGCCTGCTTCAATTCCTTGAGCACGGTGGAATTCAGCGCATTCAGCGCCTGCGGCCGGTTCAGCGTGATGAGGCCGACATTGCCGCGGGTTTCGACGAGAAGGGTTTCATAGGCCATGGCGCGCTCCTATTTCTGGCAGGCGGCGCAATAGAAGGTGGACCGGCCAGCCTGCACGATGCGCGAGACCGTACCGCCGCAACCCGGCGTGCGGCAAGCTAGACCTTCGCGATCGTAGACGGAAAAGGAATGCTGGAAGTAGCCGAGCGAGCCATCGGTCTGGATATGGTCGCGCAGCGACGATCCGCCGGCAGCGATCGCATCGGCGATGACAGCGCGGATCGAGGTGACAAGCAGGTTCAGCGCCTCCTTCGGCCTGCCGGCCTTCGTCACCAGCGTGCCGGCTGCGCGCGCGGGCGAAAGATGCGCCCGCCACAAGGCTTCGCAGACATAGATATTGCCGAGACCGGCGATGTTTTTCTGGTCCAGCAGCGCGCTCTTCAGCGGCTGCGCCTTGCCGTCGAAGCGCTCCGCCAGATAAGCGGCCGAAAGCTCGTTGCCGGTCGGCTCCGGTCCCAGGCCGAACAGAAAGGGGTTGACGTCGAGTTCGGACCGCTCGGCAATATCCATGAAACCGAAGCGGCGCGGGTCATTGTAGATGACGCGGCGCGGGCCGCCCTCCCCGTCCAGGTGGAAGACGGCGTGATCGTGCTTCTCGTCCTTGGATCGCTGGTGGTGAAAATCGCCGGGCGTGGCCGCAAGCGCTCCCTGCTCGATCCGGAAGGAGCCGGACATGCCGAGATGGGAAATGATCGTCTTGCCGCTGTCCAGATCAATCAGCAGGTACTTGGCCCGCCGCCCGAGGCCGATGACGGTGTGGCCGGAAACCTGGCGCTCGAAATCCTGCGGGAAAGGAAAACGCAGGTCGCCGCGGCGCAATTCCAGCCTTTCGATGCGTGCGCCCTCCATTGCCGGCGTCAGGCCGCGCTTCACCGTTTCGACTTCTGGCAATTCCGGCATCTTAACCCATCTATATCTAACGTGTTTCAACCGCCCGCGATGTGCGCTATAGCGCCAACGTGCCGCGGGCGGACCGCGGTCCACAGATAGCGCCGCGCCCTTGCTTTCGCTATGGTCGCCGCGCCGAATTCTTGATGTGAACGGAGTAGCTTGATGTCAGACAGCCGGACTTCCGCCGATGGCGGCATGGAAACGTCCTACGGCTTCCGCGAGGTGCCGACCGGTGAGAAGCAGGGCCTCGTCAACGAGGTCTTCCACAAGGTCGCCAAGCGCTACGACATCATGAACGACGTCATGTCCATGGGCATGCACCGCGCCTGGAAAGACGCGATGATCGCAGCACTGAACCCGCGCAAGGAGCCGGGCTACAAGGTGCTCGACGTTGCCGGCGGCACGGGCGATATCGCCTTCCGCATCGTCGAAGCCTCCAACCGCCAGGCGCATGCGACGGTGCTTGATATCAACGGCTCGATGCTCGCCGTCGGCGCAGAGCGGGCCAGCAAGAAGAAGCTTTCGGACAATCTCACTTTCGTCGAGGCGAATGCCGAGGACCTTCCTTTCGAGGCCGGTAGTTTCGACGCCTATACGATCGCCTTCGGCATCCGCAACGTGCCGCGGATCGAGGTCGCGCTGTCGGAAGCCTACCGTGTGCTGAAGCGCGGCGGCCGGCTGCTCGTTCTGGAATTTTCGGAAGTGGAGCTGCCGCTTCTCGACAAGGTCTACGATGCCTGGTCCTTCAACGCCATTCCGAAATTCGGCAAGGCGATCACCGGCGATGCCGAGCCCTACCAGTATCTCGTGGAATCGATCCGCAAATTCCCGAACCAGGAGAATTTCGCGGCGATGATCCGCGCCGCCGGCTTCTCGCGCGTCAGCTACACCAACTATACCGGCGGTATCGCGGCGCTGCATTCCGGCTGGAAGCTCTGATCCGCATGAGTGCTTTCGGGGCATATTTCAGGCTCGTAAGGGTCGGCTGGATCCTGGTGCGCGAAGGCGTCATTTCGGCGCTGCCTTCAGAAGGGCTGCCGCCCTCGGTCAGTCTTGCAAAATCCTTCGTCGGCATTTTTGCGCGCAATCGCAGCAAACATCAGAAGCGCAGCGACCGGCTGGCGAAGGCCGTCGAGCGGCTGGGGCCATCCTATGTGAAGATCGGTCAGTTCCTGGCGACACGCCCCGATGTCGTCGGCGTCGAATTCGCCGACGACCTGTCGCAGCTTCAGGACCGGATGGCCTTCTTTCCGGCTGCCGCCGCCAAGGCCAATATCGAGGGATCGCTCGGGCGGCCGATCACGGATCTCTATGCAAGCTTCGGCGATCCGATTGCGGCAGCTTCCATCGCGCAGGTGCATCCGGCCGAGGTCGATACGCCGCAGGGACGCAAGAGGGTTGCCGTCAAGGTCGTGCGGCCAGGTGTGCGGGCACGCTTTGCCCATGATATCGAGGCGATGTATCTCGTTGCCCATATGCAGGAACGCTTCATGCCGGCGAGCCGGCGCCTGCGGCCGGTCGAGGTGACGAGGACGCTGGAGCAGACGACCAAGGTGGAGATGGACCTGCGCCTGGAGGCCGCGGCACTTTCGGAGATTGCCGAGAATACCGAAAAGGACCCCGGCTTCCGCGTGCCGAAAGTGGACTGGGAGCGCACCGGCCGCGACGTCATCACCATGGAGTGGATCGACGGCGTCAAAATGTCCGACGTCGAGGGCCTGCGCGCCGCCGGCCACGACCTCAACCAGCTTGCCGATACGCTGATCCAGTCGTTTCTGCGCCACACGCTGCGCGACGGCTTCTTCCATGCGGACATGCATCCGGGCAATCTCTTCGTCGACGCCGAGGGCATGATCGTCGCTGTCGACATGGGCATCGTCGGGCGTCTTGGAAAGAAGGAACGGCGCTTCCTTGCCGAGATCCTCTACGGCTTCATCACCCGTGACTATATCCGGGTGGCGGAGGTGCATTTCGAGGCGGGTTATGTGCCCGGCCACCACAATACCGAGAGCTTCGCCCAGGCGATCCGGGCGATCGGCGAGCCGATCCACGGGCAGCCGGCCGAGACGATTTCCATGGGCAAGCTCTTGACGCTGCTGTTCGAAGTGACCGAACTCTTCGACATGCAGACGCGGCCCGAGCTTGTGATGCTGCAGAAGACCATGGTCGTCGTCGAAGGCGTCTCGCGCATGCTCAATCCGCGCTTCAACATGTGGAAGGCGTCCGAGCCCGTCGTCGGCGACTGGATCAAGAACAATCTCGGCCCCAAACGCATCGTCACCGATCTCAAGGACGGGCTGAAAGCGGCGGTGAAACTTGCCGAGGCAGCGCCCGAAATTGCCGCCCAGACGGAGAGGTTCCACCATCAGCTTGTGCATATGAGCGAACACGGGCTGCGCTTCGACGAGCAGACGGCGGAAGCGATCGGCAAGTCGGAAGCACGCCACAACCGCTCGGCCAAAGTGGCCCTCTGGATCATCGCGCTCACCCTTCTCTATATTGCCTGGGTAGTGAGCTGACGAGACGCA
This sequence comes from Hyphomicrobiales bacterium, assembly GCA_900471515.1. Classification (GTDB taxonomy): domain Bacteria; phylum Pseudomonadota; class Alphaproteobacteria; order Rhizobiales; family Rhizobiaceae; genus Rhizobium. The sequence continues at coordinate 18,382 of UCFC01000053.1, forward strand.
CCAAAAGCATGATGTGTTCGGCATTTGGGATATCCCGCCAGACGTGAGGCTCGCTTAGTCTCGCCTCCATGGAGATGAGCACATGAAGCACGAACGTCCCGGAATCGAACTTAGCGGCCAGCCCTTAAGCTTTGCCGAGATGGTCCGGATCGGCTCCGGCAAGGTCGGGATTTCAGCCTCCGAAATCGGCATGCAGCGTGTGAAGATTGCGCGCACGATCGTCGAAGATGCCATCGAAGCCGGCATGCCGGTTTACGGCTCGACCACCGGTGTCGGCGCCATGAAGGATGTCGAATGGTCGCCTGAAGATCTCGACGCTTTCAACCTCGGCCTCGTGCGTGCGCATCATTTCGGTACCGGCACACCCTTTTCCTGCAATGTCGTGCGCAATGCGATGGCGATGCGCGTCAACACGGCGCTGACCGGCCAGGTCGGCTGCACGCCGGATCTGATCGACGCCTATATGCGCATGCTGAAGGCGGATCTTATTCCGGTCGTGCGGCGCACCGGTTCCATCGGCTGCGCCGATATCGGCCTGATGGGCCAGATCGGCGCCGTTCTGACCGGTGTCGGCGAGGCGATCTATCGCGGCGAGCGGATGCAGGCGGCGGAGGCTTTCCGGGCGGCCGGCATGGAACCGGTGAAGATGGCGCCGCGCGACAGCCTCGCCTCGCTCAGCGTCAACGCCGTGAGCTTTGCCGCCGCCGCCGAGACGACGCGCAATGCCGCCGCCTCGATCCGCGTACTGCTGGCAACCGGCATGATGGCCTCCGGCGCGCTTGGCGCATCGCGCGATCCCTGGCGGGCCGTGCGCCATGTCGGTACGGCGCGCGAAGCGCTGATCGGCTCCTGGCTCTGCAACGCGTCGGACGAATGGGAATGGCCGGTCGCCACCCACGTTCAGGATGCGCTCAGCCTGCGCATGATCGCCCAGGTCTTCGGCGCCGTCATCGAGAACCTGCTGTCCACCGGCCACAAGATCCTGGCCGCCACCGGCCGCTCCGACGACAATCCCGTCGTCGTCGAGGGCCGCGTGATGACGTCAGGCGGCTCGCTGCCCCTCGACGTGACGATCCTGCTGGAATCGGCGGCGCTGTGCATGGCGCATGCGGCACGCAATGCCTTCAACCGCTGCGTCCTGCTCGGCAACGGCCAGCGGCGCGATCTGCCGGTCAACCTTGTGCCGCCCGGCCGCATCGCCACCGGCTTCGGCCCGATCATCAAGCTTGCCGGCGAGATCTTCTCGCGCGTGCTCTCCATGTCGAACCCGGTTTCGGCGCAGTCGCTGGTCGTTGCGGCCGGGCTTGAGGACGAGGCGGCCTTCCTGCCGCTCGTCATCGAACGGTTCGACCGGCAGATGCGGGCGCTGAAGCGACTGGCGGCCCTTGAGGCCCTGCTTTCGGCACAGGCGATCGATATTATCGGCGACACGCCGAAGGGTGTGGCCGGCATGCTCTATGCGGTCGTTCGCAAACATGCGGCCTTCTACACGGTCGACCGGCCGCTTTCGGCCGAGGTTGAGGCAATCGAGGAGGAACTCGGCTCGGATGAGTTTCTCTCCAGGCTGATCGAGCAGGTGCCGATCGCTTCCTTCGACGATTTCTTCGCGCTCGGTTCGCTGGAGCGCGTCGAGGATCGGCTGACGCAGGAAAGCGTCGTCATCTGAGTTTCTGATTTACCGAGGGAGAAGCGGCATGGATTTCGATCTCGTCCTGCAGGGCACGGTGGTGCTGCCGGAGCGTATCGTCGAAGGCGGCTACGTCGCCGTTCGTGACGGAAAGATCGCGGAGATCGGCATCGGCGCGCCGCCGGCGGCCAGGGAACGGCATCTGCTCGGCAAGGCGCTGATCCTGCCGGGCGCGATCGATGCGCAGGTTCATTCGCTTTCGCAGAAGGACCAGGAGGATTTCATCTGGTCCACGCGCTCGGCCGCTGCCGGCGGTGTCACCACCATCGTCGACATGCCCTATGACGAAGGCAATCTCGTCTGCTCGGCCGCAGCCGTGAAGCGGAAGGTCGATCATGCCGGCCCGCAGGCGCGGGTCGATTTTGCGCTCTACGGCACCGTCGATCCCGAGGAAGGCGCGGCGCGCATCGCCGAAATGGTGGAGGCAGGTGTGGCCGCCTTCAAATTCTCGACCTTCGGCACCGACCCCAAGCGCTTCCCGCGCATCCCGCCCGCCCTGCTCGACGCCTGCTTTGCGGCGA
>UCFC01000051.1 GCA_900471515.1 Hyphomicrobiales bacterium
GGCAATGTCGCAGCCGCTCCTGCCGCCCATCACGGTCGCCGCGCCGCTTAAAGCGGGGCGACCAAAAGGCATTTCATCACCAAAGAAATTAGCGGCTGCCGGTCTTTCCGGCAGCCGTGCCGTCAGTCGGTCCTGCCGATCTGCTCGACGAGCCGGTCGATGTCGCGATCCGAGAAGACTTCGACACCCGCCTGTCTCAGGGCTGCCGCAGTGACGCCGCTGCCGGCGCGCCGGTTGCCGGAAAACGAGCCGTCGTAGATGAAGCCGGAACCGCAGGACGGGCTGCCGTCGATCAGCAGCGCATAACGGCAGCCGTTGGCGACCGCAAGCCGCACGGCATCGTCAGCCGCCTGCAGGAATTCATCGGTCACGTCGCCGCCCGTCAGTTCCATGACACGCGCCTTGCCTGCCAGCACATCCTCGCCGCCGGCCGCATCTGCGATCTCGGCAGGGGGGCGCGGTACGGGCATCCCGGCCGACATTTCCGGACAGATCGTTACCAGCCGGCCCTCCTGCATCCAGCGCCCGATTGCCGGATGCACAAGCGGCTTCGCGCGTCCGTCATAGCGGACGGCATGACCCATGAGGCAGGCGCTGACGAGGATCTTCGACACCATGGATGAGGTCTAGCGCACATTCATGTCCGCGTCATCGTCCCGGGCCGGAAGGCCCTGTTTTTCATCGTCCGTCTTAGCCGGCGATCTTGGAGAAATCCGCCACCGTGCCGGTTGCCTCGCGGATCATCCGCAACAGCGCAAGACGGTTGGCGCGGATCGCCGCATCCTCGTCGTTGACGAGAACGTCGGTGAAGAAGCGGTCGACCGGGGCGCGCAGCTTCGACAGGGCTTCCATGGCCGAGCGGAAATCCTCATGCGCAACGGCACCGGCCGCTTCCGAGGAGGCCTTGGTGATGGCGCCGAACAGTTCCTTCTCGGCATCGAGCCTCAGCAACGCCTCGGAAACGCCGTCGGCAACGACCGTGCCCTTCTTCTCTTCGGCGGCCAGAAGCTGTGTGGCGCGTTTGGTGCCGGCGAGCAGGTTGATGCCGTCTTCCGAGGTGATGAAGGCCGTCAGCGCCTCGACGCGGCGGGCGACCATCAGCAGATCGTCGGCTTCGGGCGTCAGCACCGCATCGATGAGGTCGTGGCGGGCGCCCTGGTCGCGCAGGTAGACCTTCAGCCGGTCGTGGAAGAAGGAGAGCAGGTCGATCTGCCGCGACAGGTCGTCGGTGGCAATGTTGGCGCCGATATCCGCGTCGATGCGCTGCATATGCGAGACGATGCGCGGCAGGAGTGTGACGCGCACACGCTTTTCGAGCAGGATGCGGATGATGCCGAGCGCCGCCCGGCGCAGCGCGAACGGGTCCTTGGAGCCGGTCGGCTTCTCGTCGATCGCCCAGAAGCCGATGAGCGTGTCGAGCTTGTCGGCAAGGGCGACGGTGATCGCAACCTTGTCCTCGGGCACGCGGTCGGACGGGCCTTGCGGCTTGTAATGGTCTTCGATCGCGGTCGAAACGGACATGTCCTCGCCCTGCAGCACCGCATATTTGCGGCCCATGACGCCCTGCAGTTCCGGGAATTCGCCGACGGCTTCGGTGCGCAGGTCCGCCTTGCAGAGAACGACGGCACGGTCCACCAGCTTATAGTCGGCGCTGGCCGGCATGGCGATCTTGGCGGCAAGCGCGCGAATGCGCTCGACGCGGTCGCCCTGCGTGCCGAGCTTGGCATGGAAGGTCACGTTCAGGGCGTCGAGCTTGGCCATGCGCTGGTCGAGCGGCTTTGCGAGGTCGAGGCCGAACTTCTTCGCGGATGCTTCCAGCGTTTCGAGATCCGGCAGGTTGCCCTGGTCGCGCTTCCAGAAATGCAGCGCGTCGGAGAGGCGCGCGCGCACGACCTTGCCGTTGCCGTGAATGATTTCCTTGCCGCCGTCGGTCGCCTGGATGTTGGAGACGAGGATGAACTTGTTGGAAAGCGTCTCCTCGCCCTGTTTGCGGGTGACGAAGCATTTCTGGTTGGTCTTGATGGTCAGCCGGATGATCTCGGAAGGGATCGAAAGGTAATCCTCCTCGAAGGAACCCATCAGCACCTGCGGCCATTCCACGAGGCCGGAGACTTCCTCCAGCAGGCCCTCGTCTTCGACCAGTTCCAGCCCGCTCGCAAAGGCGATGTCGCGGGCGTCGTGCAGGATGATGTCCTTGCGCCGCTCCGCATCGAGGATGACCTTCGCCTTTTCGAGGCTCGCGACATAATCGTCGAAACGCTTGACGGTGATCGCGTCAGGCGCGTGGAAGCGATGGCCGTACGTCACGTTGGAGGCGACGATGCCGTCGATCTCGAAGGGAATGACGACGGTTTCTTCGTGCTCGCTTCCGAAGGTGCAGACGATCGACTGCAGCGGGCGCACCCAGCGCAGCGATCCGGGCTGCGAGGAGGCCTTGCCCCAGCGCATCGATTTCGGCCAGGGAAAATCCCTGATGATGCCGGGCATCACTTCGGCGATGATCTCCTCGGCAGCGCGGCCGGGCTTGGAGATGACGGCGACGTAGAAATCGCCCTTCTTCGGATCGCTGACGACCTGCGCTTCGGAAACGGAAGAAAGGCCCGCACCCCGCAGGAAGCCTTCGATCGCCTTTTCGTTGGCGTCGGTGCGCGGCCCCTTGCGCTCTTCGCGGATATCGGCCGAGCGGGCCGTCAGGCCGTGAATGTCGAGCGTCAGCCGGCGCGGCGTCCAATATTCGCGCGCACCCTCATAGGTCAGTCCCGCTTCAACCAGGGCATCGGTCAGGAGCTTCTTGAGATCGCCGGCGGCCTTGCGCTGCATGCGGGCGGGGATCTCTTCGGAGCGAAGTTCGAGAAGCAGGTTCGGCATGGTACTCTTTTCCTAGCGCCTGCGGGGCAGGGCAATCAAAAATGGTCGCCTCTGCTACCAAAGAATGCCGCATCTGCACAACCGCAAAAACGGGATGGGGAAGGCTCAATTGCGCCCCGCACGGGGGGCTTGAATCGGCGGCGGCTCTCGCTTCCGCTGTGGAAAGCCGCAGCAGGCATTGCCTTGCCGCTTTTCGTCGCTATGGTCCGCCAATCCCAACGAACCGCAGGAAATCCCATGGCCGCTGACCTTCGTTCGCTCGCAGCAAGCATCTCCGCCGAAATCAACGCAAGGCCCGATCAGGCCAAGGCGGCGATCGAGCTGCTGGACGAGGGCGCGACGGTCCCGTTCATCGCCCGCTACCGCAAGGAAGTGACCGGCGGGCTGGACGATACGCAGCTGCGCACGCTGGCCGAACGCCTCGTCTATCTGCGCGAACTCGAAGCCCGCCGCGATGCGATCGTCGAATCCGTCACCGGCCAGGGCAAGATGACCGAGGAACTGATGGCGAAGCTTGCCGGCGCCGCCACCAAGGCCGAGCTGGAAGACCTCTATCTGCCCTACAAGCCGAAGCGCCGCACCCGCGCCGAGATCGCCCGCGAACGCGGCCTCGGCCCGCTTGCCGCAGCGATCCTGGCCGAGCGCGGCAGGGAGCCGGCGGTGCTCGCCGAAGCCTATGTCAATGCCGAGGTGCCCGACGTGAAGGCGGCGCTCGAAGGCGCGCGCGACATCGTTGCCGAAGGTTTTGCCGAAAATGCCGACCTGCTCGGCAAGCTGCGCGCCCATCTGCGCAATGCGGCCCTTCTCAAGGCCAGGGTCGTGGAGGGCAAGGAAGCGACCGGCGAAAAGTTCTCCGACTATTTCGACCATTCCGAACGCTGGGCGACCGCACCCGGCCACCGCGCGCTTGCCATGCTGCGCGGCTGGAACGAAGAGGTGCTGACGCTGTCGATCGAGGCCGATGCCGAGATCGCCTCGCCGAACAAGCCGGTCGAGCGCATGATCGCCACCGCCTACGAGATAGGCGCCTCGCGCCCCGGCGACCGCTGGCTGATGGATGTCGCAAGCTGGACCTGGCGAGTGAAACTCTCCATGTCGCTGTCGCTCGACCTGATGCGCGAACTGCGCGAAAGGGCGGAGGAAGAGGCGATCCACGTCTTTGCCCGCAATCTGAAGGACCTGCTTCTGGCGGCGCCCGCCGGCTCGCGCGCCACGATGGGCCTCGATCCAGGCATCCGCACCGGCGTCAAGGTCGCCATCGTCGATGGCACCGGCAAGCTTCTCGATACGACGACCGTCTATCCGTTCCCGCCGAAGAACGACGTGCGCGGCACGCAGGCCGAACTCGCCTCGCTCATCCGCAAGCACAAGGTCGAGCTGATCGCCATCGGCAACGGCACCGGCAGCCGCGAGACGGAAAAGCTGGTGGCCGACATGCTGGCGGCATTGCCGGCGCCCAAGCCCACCAAGGTCATCGTCTCGGAAGCGGGTGCTTCCGTCTATTCGGCCTCGGAAACCGCGGCCGCCGAATTCCCGCAGCTCGACGTGTCGCTGCGCGGCGCCGTCTCCATCGCGCGCCGCCTGCAGGATCCGCTCGCCGAACTCGTCAAGATCGAGCCGAAGTCGATCGGCGTCGGCCAGTACCAGCACGATGTCGATCAGGCCAAGCTCTCCCGCTCGCTGGATGCGGTGGTCGAAGATGCCGTCAATGCCGTCGGCGTCGATCTCAATACCGCGTCTGCGCCGCTGCTTGCGCGCGTCTCCGGCCTCGGCCGGTCGATTGCCGATGCGATCGTCCTGCACCGCGACCAGAACGGCGCTTTCGAAAGCCGCAAGGATCTGCTGAAGGTCGCCCGCCTCGGCCAGCGCACCTTCGAACAGGCGGCCGGCTTCCTGCGTATCCCGAACGGCAAGGAGCCGCTCGACGCCTCCTCCGTGCATCCGGAAGCCTATGGCGTGGCCAAGAAGATCGTCGCCGCCTGCGGCCGCGACCTGCGCTCGCTGATGGGCGACAGCGCCACGCTGAAGGCGCTCGACCCGCGCAAGTTCATCGACGAGAAGTTCGGCCTGCCGACGGTCAAGGATATCATTGCCGAACTGGAAAAGCCCGGCCGCGACCCGCGACCGAGCTTCAAGACCGCGACCTTCGCGGAAGGCGTCAACGAGATCGGCGACCTGACGCCCGGCATGATGCTGGAAGGCGCCGTCACCAACGTCGCCGCCTTCGGCGCCTTCGTCGATATCGGCGTGCATCAGGACGGCCTCGTCCACGTGTCGCAGCTCGCCGACCGCTTCATCAAGGACCCTCACGAAATCGTGAAGGCTGGCGACGTGGTCAAGGTGCGCGTCGTCGAGGTCGATGTGAAGCGCAAGCGCATCGGCCTTTCCATGCGCAAGGATGACGGTGGTTCTGCGGGTTCTGCGCGCGGCGAGTCGCGCGCAAATGCAGGCTCTCGCCCGCAGCAAGAGCGCCGCCCCGCGCCGGCGAAGCCTCAGAGTCAGGGCGCCTTTGGCGCGGCACTCGCCGAAGCCATGAAGCGAAAATAAGGGCTTAGCCCCAATGTCGACAAAAATGTCACACTTTGGCAATTGAATTTGCCGAGTGCTAAATCCGGCGCTTGTAAGGCAGGCGAGAGCGACTAAGTTGATGTGACCATCCTGTCACATTTGCGAGGCGTCCATGGCGTCGGCATTCTTATCGATTGTCCAAAAGATCATCCGCAAGGGTTCCCTGACCCTTACGCTCGCCAGCGGCGAGACCCACACGATTGGCGACGGCACCGGCGACCCGGTTGCCGTTCGCCTTGCCGACCAGGAAGCCGAGGATGCGATCCGTCGCGATCCGACGCTGAAGCTCGGCGAAATGTATATGGAAGGCCGGTTCATTCTCGAACAGGGCAACATCTACGACTTCCTCGCCCTGGTGAAGCAGAACACCACCAACGAAATCTTCGATTTCAAGATGGCCGCCCTGCTGATCGGCCGCATTGCCATGCAGCAGCTCAAGAGCCGCATGCCGATCAATCACAACAAGCGTAATGTCGCCCACCACTACGACCTCTCCGAAAAGCTCTTCGAACTCTTCCTCGACGAGGACTGGCAATATTCCTGCGCCTATTTCGATCCGCCCGGCATCAGCCTGGAGGAGGCCCAGGTCGCCAAGAAGCGCCATATCGCCGCCAAGCTCATGCCGCAGCCCAACCAGCGCGTTCTCGAGATCGGCTCCGGCTGGGGCGGCATGGCCATGTATCTGGCGGAATCGACGCCCGGCCTCGACGTGACCGGCATCACGCTCAGCGAAGAGCAGCTGAAGATCTCGCGCGAGCGTGCGGAAAGGCGCGGCCTTGCCGATCGTGTCCGTTTCGAGCTGCAGGACTATCGCTACCTGACCGGCAAGAAGTTCGACCGTATCGTCTCGGTCGGCATGTTCGAACATGTCGGCATCGGCAATTACGGCAACTTCTTCAAGAAGGTGCACGAGTTGCTGGACGACAACGGCGTCATGCTGCTGCATTCGATCGCGCGCCCGAAGCCGAGCTTCGCCACCAACGCCTTCATCGAGAAATATATCTTCCCGCAGGGCTATATTCCCTCGATCGCCGAAACGCTGGTGCCGCTCGAAAAGGCCGGCCTCCTGACCCGCGACGTCGAAGTGCTGCCGCTCCATTACGCCTATACGCTGCGCCACTGGCGCGAGCGTTTCGTGGCCCGCAAGGCAGAAGCCGTGGCGCTTTACGACGAGAAGTTCTTCCGCATGTGGGAATTCTATCTGGCAGGCTCCGAAATGGGCTTCCGCTGGGACGAACTCTTCATCGAGCAGATCCAGATCACCAAGAACCAGTTCGCAACGCCCGACAACCGCAATTACATTGCGCAGAACGAGGCGAAGCTGAAGGAATTCGAGGCGACGCGGCCGCCATTGGAAAAGTTCACCTTCTGATATCGAAAGTGCGGCCCGCTGCATCGGCCCTTGCGAAGATCGGAATTGATTTTCGCAAGGGCCGATGCGTAGAACTCAAGGAATGGGAGCGCTGCGCGTCCGAACGGACGCAGGGCGCTCTGGCCGCGCTTTTTTCTTTGGAGAGACGGGCATGAGCGCATTTCCCGAAATCACCCTCGTGCGCCACGGCGAAACGGCCTGGTCCCTGTCCGGCCAGCACACCGGCCGCAGCGACATTCCTCTCACGGCCAACGGCGAGGCGGCTGCCCGCGCTCTCGCTCCGCGGCTGGCAGGTCTTTCTGTCTCCGCCGTCTGGTCGAGCCCGTCGCAACGGGCGCACGATACCTGCAGGCTTGCCGGCTTCGGGGAAGGGGCCGCCATCAAGCCCGATCTCGCCGAATGGGATTACGGCGCCTACGAGGGCATCACCACCAAGGAAATCCTGGCCAGGCGCCCCGGCTGGCGGCTCTTCCGCGACGGCTGCCCCGACGGTGAGTCCGCGGCAGATATCGGCGCCCGTGCCGATCGCATCGTCGCCGAATTGCGCCAGGTCAACGCGCCGGTCCTGATCTTTTCCAGCTCGCATTTCCTGCGTGTGCTCGCCGCCCGCTGGCTCGGCCTGCCGCCGGAGGATGGCGCGCGTTTCATCCTGGATACGACGAGCATGAGCGTTCTCGGTTATGAGCACGACCTGACCGAGCCGGTCATCCGCCGCTGGAACCAGAAGTAAGTTCCCATCCCCTCGATCTCGCCGCCTTGGTTAAGATTGAGGTAACACCCTCACTATAAATGTATCGATCGCCGCCGTCCGCGGCCGTTCTTGTATTGCGTTTTCTGGAGTGCGGATTGTGTTTAATCGATCAGTCGTATCGATCTCTTTAGCTATTGCCCTTGCCTCTTTCGGTACAGCCTCCGCTCAGGAAGGCGGCCACTGGTGGTCCGGCGACTGGTATCTGAAGGTCGGCGTGTCAGGCTTTTCCGCGCCGAAGTTCGAAGGCGCTTCGACCAACGAATTCAAGTTCAGCCCGCTGATCTCGGTCGGCCGCCAGGGCACCGGCCCGCGCTTTTCCTCGCGCAACGACAATCCCTCCTTCGCCCTCGTCGACAATGGCGGCTTCCGTGCCGGTATCGTCGGGCGCTACGTGCCGGAGCGCGATCCGGATGACGACAGCGATCTGCACGGTCTGAAGAAGGTCAAGTGGGGTGCGGAAGTCGGCGGTTTTGCCGAAGTCTACCCGACCGACTGGCTGCGCGCCCGCGCCGAAGTGCGCCAGGGCATCCGCTCGCATGACGGCCTCGTGGCCGATCTCGCCGTCGACGCCTTCACCGATATCGCGCCCGACCTGCAGCTGTCGGGCGGCCCGCGCGCCACCTTTGCGACCGGCGGCTATTTCGATTCCTATTACGGCGTCAACGACAAGCAGGCGGCGGCCAGCGGCCTGAAACCCTACGATCCCTCCGCCGGCATCCAGTCCTACGGCGTCGGCACCGCGCTCACCTGGAACGCGACCGAAAACCTGTCGACCAGCGCCTTTGCCGAATACAAGCGCCTTGCCGGCCCGGCGGCCGACAGCAGCTTCGTGCGCGAGAAGGGGTCGAAGAACCAGTTCGTGATCGGCGTATCGGCAAGCTACAAGTTCAATTTCACGCTGAACTGATCCAGCTCTGCGATCGCGCCCCGTAATCGCGTCTTGACCGCGAATGCCGGCCGTCGCTAGATGGCTCCATGCAACAGATTGACGGTCTCAACGGGCGCGTTGCCGATGCGCCCTCGGATAATTGGGTTTATCGCATCCTGCCGCCCTGGTTGTGGCCCTATGCGCAGCTGGCGCGCTGGGACAGGCCGGTCGGCTGGCAGCTGCTCATGTGGCCGTGCTTCTGGTCGGCCGCGCTTGCCGCCAATGCGGCGATCGAGCCGCGCGTCTTTTCCGGCGCCCTTCTGCTCTACCATCTGTTCCTGTATTTCATCGGCGCCGTGGCCATGCGCGGCGCCGGCTGCACCTATAACGACCTTGTCGACCACGAGATCGACATGCAGGTGGCGCGCACCCGCTCTCGCCCGCTGCCTTCCGCGCGTGTGACGCGCCGGCAGGCGAAGATATTCATTGGCCTGCAGGTGCTGGTCGGCCTGTTCGTACTCTTGCAGTTCAACTGGTTTGCCGTGATTCTCGGCGTGCTGTCGCTCGGCATCGTCGCCCTCTATCCCTTCGCCAAGCGGTTTACCGACTGGCCGCAATTCTTCCTCGGCCTTGCCTTCTCCTGGGGCGCATTGATGGGCTGGGCCGGCATATTCGGCAGCCTGTCCTTTTCCGCGGTCCTGCTCTATTTCGCGTCGGTCGTCTGGACGATCGGTTACGACACGATCTATGCCCATCAGGACAAGGAGGATGACGAGCTGATCGGCGTCCGTTCCACCGCGCGCCTCTTCGGCGAGCGCACGCGCATGGCGCTTGTCGGCCTTTACGGGCTCACTCTCCTGTTGATGTTCCTGTCTTTCGCCTTTGCCGGCGTCGGGCTTCTCGCCTATGTCGGCCTGCTGATTGCGGCCGGCATGTTCGCCTGGCAGATCAGAACGCTCGATATCGACGACGGCGCCCAGTGCCTCGCGCTCTTCAAGTCGAACACCCGTGTCGGGCTGATCGTCTTTCTCGGCCTGTTCGTCTCGCTGCTTTTCGCCATTCCCTGAGCGCAAATGAAAAACCCGGCGCAAGGGCCGGGTTTGCGGGTAGGATCTGAACCTGTCGTTCAGTTGCGGGCGATGATTTCCTTGCCCTCGATCTTCATGATGACGCCGAGCTTGCCGGTGGTGCGGCGCACGAGGAAGCGCGGGCGCCGGTTGGCGAAATAGGAGTGGCGCCGGCGCGGCTTCATGTCGCCGGTGCGCAGCCCGCCGATATGTTCTTCCAGCGGGCGGGCGATGCCGTCGGCTTCCACCATCAGCATGGGGATGCCGTAGGCCTCCGACCAGCTGCGCCAGTCGGCGGCGATATCGCCGAGATCGTGGGCCACCAGCAGCGGAATGCAGAGTTCCGGATCTTCGTGATGCAGTTCGAGCGTGACGGTGACTTCGCCGTTGCCGTGGTCGATGGCGCGGGCGGCAACGCCCTTGAAGACACGCCGCGGCAGGGCGATGGAGAGCGGCAGGCCGCTGGAGGGGAGAATCTTGCGCAGGACCGCGCCGCGTTCGTCGATCGTTATGCTGACGTCACCGGCATGGTCGTGGATGGCATAGCTTACCTGCTGCGGAAAGCGAGACGGATCAAGACGCAATGTCGTGCCAGCCCAGACGGGCTTCAGAACGGTATTCTTCATTTCATTTCTACCCTTGTCTTACCTGAGAGCCGGTTTCCGGTCTTCTCCTTGGGACTTTTCGTCCTCTATGGCCCGACAATAGGCGGCCCCCGTTCCGTACAGCTTAAAAATCGCGGTTAAGAAAATCCTGCCTCCGGGGATGGTTAGCAAAAACGAATATGGCAGGGTTTCCGGAATGTGAACGCGGCCCCGCATCAAGGCGGGACAGTTTCAGGCAAGTCTCGGGCAAGCTCTGCCTGGCAAAATGCACGCACCAATAGTCTGTCAATTCCTTAAAGACTTTGCTGAAAAGGGCGCATCCATGATTACGGCATCCCTGGCATACGTCATTCTGTCCCGCGATATGCCAAAGAGTCTCGACCGCGTCGCCAACCAGGCGCAGGTCAAAAAAGACGCCGAATACTACGCAGAGAACATCAACAAGGTGAAGGATCTCGACGACTTTCTCGGCGATTACAAGCTCTACAGCTACGCCATGAAAGCCTACGGCCTTGACGACATGATCTATGCCAAGGCCTTCATGAAGAAGGTTCTGGAGAGCGACCTCACGGATGCGAACAGCTTCGCCAACAAGCTTTCCGATACGCGCTACAGGGAATTCGCCGCCGCCTTCAATTTCAATGCGCCGCCCAAGGATGTTCAGACGGACGAGCAGGAAGACGATCTGATCGGCCTCTACAAGCAGTCCTTCGCCGATACGGAAAAGCAGACGGCCGCCGAAACGGACTATTACAGTGCCCAGATCGACGACGCGAAGACCGTGCAGGACCTGGTCGGCAATCCCCGTCTTCTGAACTATGCGCTGAAGAGCGTCGGCATCGACCCGACCTATATGTCGAAGGACTACATTACCGAGGTCCTGACCACGGATATCAGCACGCTGGGCGGCACGGCGCCCGACCCGACCGATCCGTCCTTCGATCCGACCAAGACCTATGTCGGCAACAAGCTCTACGCGCTCGCGCAGCAGTTCAACTTCAAGCCGGACAATGGCGACGCCCAGTATTTCCGCGACAATATCGGTTCGGTACAGTCGGTCGACGATCTTCTTGCCGATCCGCGCCTGCGCACGGTGGTGCTGCAATCCGTCGGCATCGATCCGGCGACGGCCGACGACGCCTTCGTCAAGATGGTCCTGACCAGCGACCCAGCGACGCTCGGCGGCGATCCGCCGATCAGCAATCCCGATCCGTCGCTCAATTATGTCGGAAGCAAATACAAGGAACTGGCGTCCTATTTCGATTTCAACGCCGACGGATCGGTCAACAGTGCCGCCCAGAACGCAGCCCAGACCGACGAGGTTGCCGAACTCTACCGGTTCCGCGCCCCGGCCGTCGGCGGTTCTGCTCAGACCGCGGCACAGAAAAACTACGTGATGGAGCAGTATAACATCAATACTGCGATCCAGATCGTCGATCGCCTCGGAACGGGCAGCGACGTCTACTACGTCAGCCAGGCGATGTCCGAATTCAACAGGACCTATTACCTGTCCAAGATCGGTTCGATCACCAATGTCGACCAGCTGGTCAACGACAAACGGCTTGCCGATTATGTTCGCGCCGCCTTCGGCATGGATCCGGGCTTCACGCAGCTGCGCAACGTCCTGACCGACCCCGGTTATGCCCGCTCGGTCGATATGGGCGCGGCTTGGGAGGCGTTCAATTTCAGGTCCGACGGCACGGTTTCTCCGAACGAGCGCGCGCAGTCCTACGAACAGCTGGGCGGCATGACGAGCGCTGCGTCGAACGTATCGAGCTATTTCTCCAACATGATGATGCCGCCCGGCGGCACCAGCCCGATCGACAGCGTCGACGAACTGCTGTCCGACAAGATGCTGACGGCCTATATCAAGGACGCCTACGGCCTCGGTCAGGATTTCAGCAATGCCGAATTGAGGAACATCCTTACGGACCCCGACTATGCCACAAACGCTGGCCACCTGGATATCCACGATGCCTTCAATTTCAACGCCGACGGTTCGGTGACGTTCGAGACGCTGCCGACCGGTGTCGTCGTCGGCGCACAGAACGCGACGCAGCTTCAGGGCATCAACCTGCTCGTCACCAACAATGCCTCCTATTATCACGTCAAGCTTGCCGATCTCACCAACGACGGCGCGACCCCGGCGGTCGATGTGCTTCTTGCCGACGACAGGGCGATGAGTTTCCTGCGCACCAGCCTGCAGATCGGCAACGAAATCAGCGACGCCACGCTTCGCGGCATCCTGACCGATCCCGCCGTCGCCGCTTCCGAGGGCTACAGCGACGTCTACCAGCTTTTCAATTTCCGTCAGGACGGCACGCTTGCTGCCAATACCGTTTCGCAGGACGCCGGGCAGACCGCCGCGATGAACGCGAAAGTGGAAGCGGCCGCCAACTACTATGTCACGACGATCAACGGGCTCACCGACGTCGACCAGGTGTTGGGCGACCAGAAGCTCAACAGCTACATCCGTTATGCCTTCAGCATCCCTTCGAGCGTTTCGGATGCCGATCTGCGCAACATCCTTGTCGATCACAGCGGCACCGGCCCCTATGCCAAGGTGGCGGCGGCTTTCAACTTCCAGGCGGACGGCACGGTCGTCCCCGGCCTTACGGTGCACAGCCCCGCGCAGCTGGCTTCCGTGAATTCGGCCACCACCATCCGCGAGGAAGGCATTCTGGACCGGATGGGCGACATCAACGATGTCGATCAGCTGCTGGCCGATACGTCCCTGACGGATTACCTGAAGATGGCCTACGGCCTGGCTTACGACACGACCGATGCCGAGCTCCGGAATATCCTTACCGACCCGGCCCATGCCGCTTCCGTCGGTCAGAGCGAGCTCAACGCCGCCTTCAATTTCGCCGCCGACGGATCGCTGCCGACGCTGACGACCGCCCAGACCGGTGAACAGACGATGACGACCGGCGACAATTACGGCGCCCGCGTCAACGACCAGGGCAATGATCTCATCGATCGCATCATCGCGAACTACAAGACGCGAATGGATGACGACAATTCCGCTGGCGTGAAGAGCGTCAACGATTTCATGAAAACCAACGACAGGGCCGATACCGTCCTCGGTAACGACTCCTATCCGGATCTCTACCAGATGACGCTGCAGGCTTACGGCCTGACGACGGCCGACGTTCCGCGCTCCATGATGCGCAAGCTGCTCGCCAGCGATCCCTACGACCCGAACGGATATGTCGCCTCCTTCAAGGACGACCGCATCACCAAGATGGTGCGCGCCTTCAACTTCGGTCCCGATGGCAAGGCTGCCCAGCCCATGTCGGTCCTGTCCGCCGCCACCATGGCGAAATATGCGACCGATTACAGGGCGCAGGTGACGATGCTGATGAAGGACGGCCCCGCGAAGGACCGCGCCGCCAAGGCTGCCACCGAGGAGGTCGACTATTTCGGCAAGACCATTCCCGGTATCAACTCCCTCGACGATTTCCTGGCCGACAAGCGTCTGACGGATCTCATGCTGAAGGCAAACGGCTTCGATCCGAAGGAATACGACAAGGATACGCTGAAGAAAATCTTCACGTCCGATCCCGACGACAAGAAGAGCTACCTCAACACCAAGGCGGACGAGCGCTTCAAGGAGATCGTCGGCTCCTTCAACTTCGACAAGGACGGCAACCTGACCCGCGCCAAGATGGGCACGATCCAGGACAAGCAGGCCGAAGCGACGACGCAGCAGCAATATGTGCAGCTGACCCTGGAAACCCAGGAGGGCGAAACCAATGACGGCGTGCGTCTGGCGCTCTACTTCAAGCGCAAGGCGACGGACATTACCTCGCTCTACCAGATCCTCGGCGACAAGGCGCTCTATCAGGTCATCCAGACGACCTACAGCCTGCCGCAGCAGATATCTGCGATGGACGTGGAAAAGCAGGTCGACCTGCTCGGCCGCTTCGTGAAGCTCGAAGACCTGCACGACCCCAAGAAGGTCGACAAGCTCATCAGGCGCTTCACGGCCATGTACGACATCCAGAACAATACCCAGCAGTCGCCGGCGCTGCAGATCCTGACCGGCGGCACTGGCCAGGCGACATCGCTGCTTTGAGCGACGGGGTGAACTTCCGGGGCCTTTCCGAAACGCGGACATGCTCCGGACGCAGGACCGCGTCTTGATGGAGACGCCTTAGAGGCTCACCACCTTGTCCGGGTTCATGATGCCGGCAGGGTCGAAGGCCCGCTTGATGCGGCGCATCAGTTCCATTTCGATCGCCGGCCGGATCGACGCCAGCTCGTCGCGCTTCAGCTGGCCGATGCCGTGCTCGGCGGAGATCGAGCCGCCATGGGCCAGCACCAGCCCGTGCACGATATGGTTCATCTCGTGCCAGCGGGCGATGAAGGCTTCCTTGTCGGCGCCGACGGGCTGCGAGATGTTGTAGTGGATGTTGCCGTCGCCCATATGGCCGAAGGCGCAGATGCGCGCGCCGGGCATTGCCGCCATGACGGCCTCTTCGGCTTCCCTCATGAAATGCGGGATCTTCGAAACCGGCACGGAAACGTCGTGCTTGATCGAGCCGCCCTCCGGCTTCTGCGCGTCGGACATGCTCTCGCGCATGTGCCAGAGCGCCTTCTGCTGGGCGACAGAGGAGGCGATGGCCGCATCCTGCACGAGGCCCGCTTCGAAACCCTGCTCCAGCACGGCATTCATCATCCGCTCGGCCGTTTCGGCGGAATCGGAGGTGGAAATGTCGATCAGCACATACCAGTCGTGCGGCGTCTCCAGGGGATCGCGCACGCCGTCTATATGGCGCGCGGTGATCTCGACGCCGAAACGCGGCATCAGTTCGAAGCCGGTCAGCGACGTGCCGCAGAGGCTGGAGGCGAGGTTGAAGAAGGAAAGCGCATCCTCGACGGTGGAAAGCCCGGCAAAGGCCACCTGATGGCCGAGCGGCTGCGGAAAGAGCTTCAGCACCGCGCCGGTGATGATGCCGAGCGTGCCTTCGGCGCCGATGAAGAGATCGCGCAGGTCGTATCCCGTATTGTCCTTCTTCAGCCGGCGCAGCCCGTCCCAGATCTCGCCGGTCGGCAGCACGACTTCGAGGCCGAGGCAGAGCTGGCGCATGTTGCCATAGGCCAGAACCGCCGTGCCGCCGGCATTGGTGGAGAGGTTTCCGCCGATGCGGCAGGAGCCTTCCGAGCCGAGCGACAGCGGAAACAGCCGCCCGTGCGCCTCGGCCGCCTTCTGCACGTCGGCAAGGATCGCCCCGCCGTCGGCGACCAGCACGTTGGCGACCGGATCGACGTCGCGGATCCGGTTCATGCGTTCGAGCGAAAGAATGATGTCCGCCTTGCCCTCGCGCGGCGTCTGCCCGCCGACAAGGCCGGTATTGCCGGTCTGCGGCACGATGGCCGTGCCGGTTTCGGTCGCGAGCTTCATGATCGCGGAGACGTCCTCGACCGTTCCGGGCTTGAGGAGGAGAGGGGAGGAACCGTGGTAGAGGCCGCGGTTTTCGATGAGGTGCGGCGCCAGATCCGCCTCGCTGCGGAGCGCGTATTTCTCGCCGACGATGGCGGTGAAACGCTCGATGATCTCAGGCGAAATGCTTGTGCTGCTCATGGAGCCTGTTCCTCTTCCTCACTCGCGCGGTGCCGCTGCGCGCCGCAGCCGGTCGTTGATCGCCTCTCCAAGCCCTTCGTCGGGGATTGGCGCAAAGGCGATCACGGCGGCGCCGCTGGCATCGGCCCTCTTCATGTAGTCGAAAAGATTGGCGGCCGCTTCGGAAAGGTCGCCGCGCGGGCTGAGGTTCAGCGTGATCGCCGCCCGCTCCGCACCTGCCACCCTGTCCGGGCCGAAGGCAATCAGCGCCTCGCCGGGTTCCAGTGCCGTGGCGTCGAGCCGCACGGCCGCGCCCGGTGCGTAATGCGAGGCGAGCATGCCCGGCGCTTCGATCGCGGCAGCCGCTTTTTTCGAACGCAACAGCCGGCTTCCGGCGACCCGCTCGATCTCCCTGGCCGGCAATCCGCCTGGTCTGAGCAGCCGCAATTCGCCGTCTTCGAGCTTGACGATCGTCGATTCCACGCCGACCGTGCTTGCGCCCGCGTCGAGGATGAGCGGTATCTTCGCGCCGAGATCGGCCTCGACATGGGCCGCGCTGGTGGCGCTCACCTTGCCCGACGTATTGGCGCTTGGAGCCGCCAGCGGCCGCCCGAAGGCACGGATGAGATCGCCGGTAAAACCCTTCGGTATGCGGATGCCGACGCTGTCGAGGCCGGCCGTTGCCAGCGCGTGGATCGATGTTCCGGCCTTCAGCGGCAGGACCAGCGTCAGCGGGCCGGGCCAGAAGGCTTCGGCAAGCGCGCGCGAGACCGGATCGAATTCGGCATAGGTTTCGGCCATGGCGAGATCGGCCATGTGGCAGATCAGCGGATTGAAGCGCGGACGGCCCTTGGTTTCGTAGATGCGGGTGATCGCCGCCGGATTGGTGGCGTCGGCGGCAAGTCCGTAGACGGTTTCGGTGGGGATGGCGATCGCAAAGCCTTCGGCAAGTGCCGCGCAGCCGGCCGCAAGCGCTGCCTGCCTGTCCGCCCTGATGTCGATGATGCGTGCCATGTGCTGCCCGGTTATTGCTGCGGCAGTCATTAGGCCTTCCTTGCGGCGCGATCAATCCCGCCTGAAGCGCTTGCGGCCTACAGTTGGCGGATGATCTGGCGCAGCTGCTCGTTGCGGGCGCCGAGCAGCAGGATGTTGCGGATGGCGATCTGCGGATCGTTGGTGCGGAAGAGCAGGCCGTTGCCGCGCACCGAGCGGTCGACCACCATCTTCTCCGGCGTGCTCTCGCCGGGCTTGATCGCCACGGCGAAATACATACGGGAATTCTGCACCGCGATATTATCGAAGAAATTGTCGTTGTCGCCGATATCGGAATAGAAGTTGGCGATGTAGAAGGCCCAGGCCACCTCGTCGTAGCGGGCGAATTTGGTGCGCGAGGCCGTGACGTGGCAGTAGCCGAGATGCGGGCTGTCGGCCAGCGTCCGGTGGAAGATCATTTTCGGAAACTGGATCGCGCGGTGGAAGCCGTTGATGTTCTGGTGGGTCTTTTCGCCGGCGGCCTGCAGCTTGCGTGCGGTCTTTGCGGCCACTTCCTCATGGGTGAGGTAGCGGCGCTCTTCCGGAAGCCAGTCTTCGCGCCGCCGGCTGATGCGGCCGGTGCGCAGGAATTCCGAGTGTTTGGTGAGAAGCCGCGGTTCGGCAGGCTTTATCTCTTCCCGCGCGTCGAAATATCGAAGTTTGGCCATGGCGTTCCGCAGTCTTTGCTGTGTGGGTCGCCGGCAAGGATAGGATTTCATGCTTAACGCCCTGTTAAAACGGCAGGAAGAAGCAGCCGGAGCCGGGTTCGCAGCCTGCATGTCGCAAATGCGACAGGGCTTTGCCCGCGGCATTGGATTCGTTTATGTCTGAAGCGCCGCGAAATGTCGCAATTGACGATCATCAAGGCCATGTGGCTGTTTCCGCAAACCGGCCGGGCTCCCTGTCGTCATTTTCGAAGCGGATGTCGCTTTACAACCAAGCGGGCGGCATGCTCGGTGCTTAAATAACGCCATGACCAGCTCTCCGGACGGAGAAGGAAGCGGCCGCGCTTCCGCTGCCGGGCTCCAGCGGGGCGGCAGCCATAGGCACGAGGATAGGCAGATGGATATTCGCAGCAACGTTTTGCGCCAGCTCAAGAGCCGCCGCGAGGGTTTCAGTCTCGAACAGCCCTTCTATATCGACGAGGATTATTTCCGTCTGGACATGGAGATGATCTATTACCGCGACTGGCTGTTCATCGGCCATGATTGCGAATTGCCGAAGCCGGGCGCCTATTTCACCGTCCAGATCGGCGATTATCCCGTCGTCATCGTGCGCGGCCGCGACAATGTCATCCGTGCTTTCCACAACAGCTGTCGCCATCGCGGCTCGCGCGTCTGCACCAAGGAGCACGGCTCTTCCGTGCGCCTCGTCTGCCCCTATCACCAGTGGACCTACGATCTCGACGGCAAGCTCGCCTTCGCCCGCCACATGGGCGACGATTTCGACAAGAGCGGCTTCGGGCTGAAGCCGGTCCATTGCGAAACGGTGGCCGGCTACGTCTTCATCTGCCTCGCCAACGTCGCGCCGGATTTCCAGACGGTGCGCGACAAGATCGAGCCCTATATGGCGCCGCACCATATCGGCGAGGCCAAGATCGCCTTCCAGAGCACCATCATCGAGAAGGGCAACTGGAAGCTCGTCTGGGAAAACAACCGCGAGTGCTACCACTGCGCCGCAAACCATCCTGAACTCTGCCGCACCTATCCGGAAGCCCCGAGCGTCACCGGCACGGACGGCGGCGCCGACGATCCGGAGATCGCCGGCCATTGGGCGCGCTGCGAGGCGGCCGGCCTGCCGAGCAAGTTCCAGATCTCGCCGGACGGGCAGTTCCGCACGGCCCGCATGCCGCTGATCGAGGATGCCGAAAGCTATACCATGTCCGGCAAGCGCGCCGTCAAGCGCCCGCTTTCCGACGACGTCACGATCAGCCATATCGGCACCATGCTGCTCTTCCATTATCCGACGACGTGGAACCATCTGCTCGGCGACCACGCCATCTCCTTCCGCGTGCTGCCGCTCAGCGCCAACGAAACGGCGGTGACGACCAAATGGATCGTCCACAAGGATGCGGTCGAGGGCGTCGATTACAACCTCGACGAACTGACGCATGTCTGGACCGAAACCAACGATCAGGATCGCCGCATTGTCGAGGAAAACGCGTTCGGCATCCGTTCGCCGGCCTATGAGCCCGGCCCCTATTCCGCGGCGCACGAAGGCGGCGTCATGCAGTTTCTCGAATGGTATTCGAATTTCATGATCAACCGTCTGCAGGGCGATCAGGCCAAGCTCTCGGTCGTTGCCTGAGGGGCGATCGCCGTCGGTTAATGTCCGGTTCATTTCGCCTCCGGTAGAAGTGGAGCGTGAATGCCGTCTTCGGGTCTTTCGGGAACGTTTTCCCGTCTTGTCCGTTATCCGGCAGGCTTTTTTCGCTCTTGATCGGAGATACGCAATGTTTGGGCTGAGTAAGAAGGTCGCGACTGCGGTTATGGCCGCCGCCGTCGTTGTGACGAGCTTCGTGCCGTCGCAGGCAATCCAGATGCCGGCCGCCCCGCAGGTGGAAAAATCGTCGCCTGTCGAAAACGTCCAATATCGCCGCTACTATCGCCCGGGTTATCGCCCAGGCTACTATCCCGGATACCGTCCGGCCTATCGCCCCGGCTGGTACGGCGGCTATCGCGGCTATTCCTACTACCGGCCGGGCTACCGCCACTATAACGGCTACTGGTATCCGCTGGCGGCCTTCGGTGCCGGTGCCGTCATCGGCGGCGCCATTGCCGCCCAGCCGCGTTATTACGCGCCCGCACCGGCCCCCTCGGGCATCAATCCGAGCCATGTCGCCTGGTGCGAAAACCGCTATCGGTCCTACCGGGCTTACGACAATACGTTCCAGCCCTATAACGGCCCGCGCCAGCAGTGCTATTCGCCCTATTACTGAGGGGCAGGCACCGGTTCGCAAACAACGCCCGGCCGTCGCGCCGGGCGTTTTCGTTTGTGCGGAAAAGGAAATACCCTAGAGAATGTCCACCCGCCGCAACAGCCACCAGGCAAAGAGGATGGAGGCGACGATAAGCCCGACGGCATATTCCGTGCCGTAGTCGCCGACCGCGAAGGGCAGGTTGGCGGTGTTCATGCCGAAGAAACCGGTCACGAGTGTCGGCGGCAGCAGGAAGGCCGTCATGATCGACAGAAGGTAGAGGTGGCGGTTCGTCTCCGAGGAGAGCTTGGAATCGATTTCTTCGTGCAGCAGCCGCGCGCGGTCCTGCAGCGCATAGATATCGTGATCGACCGTTTCCAGCCGGCTCGTCAGCCGCCCGGCAACGTCGTCGAAGCCGAAGGGCATTTCGTCCTCGTCGGAGGCGGCCGCCCGCCGCATCAGCGCCAGCACGGTGCGCAGATGGCGGTGCAGCCGCACGATCGTGCGGCGGACCGGAGCAAGCCTGCGGCGTTCGTCCCGCGGCGCGTTGTCGTAGACGAAGTCCTCGATCAGGTTGAGCTCTTCGGTGAGCTCGATGACGACGGAAATCAGCGTGCGCTGGAATTCGGTCACGAGCAGTTCGAAGAGATCGACGGGCCGGGCGAATTTGCCGGGATTCTTCGCGATCGTCGCGCGTGCCCGCTCCACGCTTCTCAGCGGCTGCAGCCGGGTGGTGATGATGTAGCGGTCGGAGATCGCAAAGTGCAGCCAGCCGAGATTGGCCGTGTCCTGGTCGAACTCGCGCTGGCAATCGACCAGCGTGCCGAAAAGCATCTGTTCGTCGACGGTCAGCGCCGCGTGCGTGTCGCGCGTCGTCAGGGCCGCCTTGGCGTCGTCCATCACGCCGAGCGTGTCGAGCAGGGCGGGCACGCGGGCATCGGCGAGGTTGAGATGCAGCCAGTAGAAACCGTCGTCGGCGGCCAGCTCGGCGGCGGTCGCGCTGTTTTGAAGCCGCACGGCCACCTTGCTTTCCGGCGAGAAGCGATAGGCCCATACAAGGCCGGGTATGTTGACGGGCAAGGTATCCATTTTGCCGATCCTCTCGCGAAAGCGATCAATCCTACTGAAACATGCCGCGCAAAACCGTGCAGCGGTTTTGCGATAACGCCTCGCGTCAAACAATACCTGCAGCATGGCGCCGGCCCTGAAAGAGCGCGACACGCTTAGAGATTCTCCATGACGTTTGTTTGCGCAAGAGCACAAGGCAAAAGGCGCGCTCGTCCAAGCTTGTCGACGGAAAGCAAATTGACGTTTACGTAAAAATCAATTAGCTCTTCGAACGGAGGCGCTGGGGCATCGGCTTTGCCGGCTGCCAGCCGAATGCGGAGGAAAATCGGATGTATAAGGCGCCTGTCGAGGAAATCGCGTTCACGCTGAAGCACGTCGCCGGAATGGCGCAGTCAATTGACGGCGGCATCCTGGGCGATCTCGGCGAGGATCTCGTCGATGCCATCCTGGCCGAGGCGGGACGATTTGCCACGGAGGAAATCGCGCCTTTGGCCGAGATCGGCGACCGTCAGGGCGCCCGCCTCTCCAATGGCGAGGTGAGGACGCCGGACGGCTGGCGCGATCTCTACCGCAACTGGGCGGCCGGCGGCTGGAACGGCCTGACGGCGCCGGAACAGTTCGGCGGCCAGGCCCTGCCGCATATGCTGAATGTCGCCGCCCTCGAAATGTGGAATTCCGGTTCCATGGCCTTCGCGCTCTGCCCGACGCTGACCATGGGCGCCGTCGAGGCCGTGAATGTGCATGGCAGCGCCTCGCTGAAGGAAAAATACCTGGCGCGCATGGTCTCGGGCGAATGGACCGGCACCATGAACCTCACCGAACCGCATGCCGGCTCCGATCTCGGCGTCCTGAAGGCGCGCGCCGAGCGTCGCGACGACGGCAGCTACCGCATCTTCGGCCAGAAGATCTTCATCACCTGGGGCGAGCATGATGCGGCCGACAATATCATCCATCTCGTTCTCGCCCGCCTGCCGGATGCCCCTGCCGGCACGCGCGGCATCTCGCTCTTCCTCGTGCCGAAATTCCTCGTCAACGACGACGGTTCGCTCGGCTCCCGCAACGATCTCCACTGCCATTCGCTGGAGCACAAGCTCGGCATCCACGGCTCGCCCACCTGCACCATGATCTACGGCGACGGCAGGTTCGGCGCCGAGAAAGGAGCCGTCGGCTGGCTGATCGGCGAGGAGAACAAGGGGCTCGCCTGCATGTTCACGATGATGAACAATGCCCGCCTTGCCGTCGGCATGCAGGGTGTCGCGATCTGCGAGGCCGCGACGCAGAAGGCGATCGCCTATGCCAGGGAGCGCACGCAGGGCAGGGCGCCCGGCTGGAGCGGTGCCGGCATGAGCCCGATCATCGACCATCCCGACGTTGCCCGCATGCTGCTCACCATGAAGGCGCTGACGCAGGGCGCGCGCGCCATCGCCTATGCCTGCGCCCACGCGATCGACATGGCCCACCGCGCCGCCGATCGCCGCGCGCACTGGCAGGAACGCGCCGCCCTGCTGACGCCGATCGCCAAATCCTTCGCCACCGATGCCGGCGTCGAGGTCGCCTCCCTCGGCATCCAGGTCCATGGCGGCATGGGTTTCATCGAGGAAACGGGTGCCGCCCGCTACCTGCGCGATGCCCGCATTGCCCCGATCTACGAGGGCACGAACGGCATTCAGGCGATCGATCTCGTCACCCGCAAGCTGCCTCTGTCGGACGGCGGAGAGGTCAGGGCGTTCATTGCCGAACTGAAGGCGATCGCCGGTTCCGTCCGCGGTTCGAACATCGACGGCTTCGGCATGACGGCAGACCGGCTCGAAGCGTCGCTTGCCGACCTGCAGGAGGCGACGGACTGGCTGCTGGCTAGCCTTGCCGAGGGTAGACTGGCGCAGGCCCTGTCCGGCGCCACAGCCTACCAGCGCCTTTTCGGCCTCGCGCTGACCGGCTGCTATCTCGCCAAGGGCGGCCTTGCCCGCACCGCGGACGGGGCGGCAGAGGGCCGCGTCGCGCTTTGCCGCTTTGCCGCCGAAAACCTTCTGTCGGAAACGGCCGCGCTGAAAGACTGCATCGTCAACGGCGCCGAAAGCCTTGCCGCGGCCCGCACAATTCTCGCCTGAAGGAGCTGAACATGAGCGACCCCGTCATCATCGAACGGTCCGCCGATCATCCGGCCGTGCAACTCATCCGCTTCAACCGGCCGGAAAAGAAGAACGCCTTCACCCGCGCCATGTACCGCAGCATGGTCGAGGCGCTCGATGCCGCCAATGCCGATGCCGATATCAGGGCCACGGTCTTTCTCGGCACCGACGGCTGCTTCTCGGCCGGCAACGATATCGGCGACTTCCTCGCCGCAGCCATGGGCGGCGGCATGGGGCAGGAACTGATCGATTTCCTCTATGCTCTCGTCAATGCCGAAAAGCCGCTCGTGTCCGGCGTCGACGGTCTGGCGATCGGCATCGGCACGACGCTCAACCTGCATTGCGACCTGACGATTGCCTCCGGCCGCAGCCAGTTCCGCACCCCCTTCGTCGATCTGGCGCTGGTGCCGGAAGCCGCCTCCAGCCTGATCGCCCCGCGCATCATGGGCCATCAGCGCGCCTTTGCCATGCTCGCCGCCGGCGAGGCATTTTCCGCCGAGGACGCGAGACAGGCCGGCCTGATCTGGAAAGTGGCGGCACCGGCGGAGGTGGAAAGCCAGGCGCTGGCCGCGGCCGCAAAGCTTGCCGCCAAACCGCCGGAAGCCCTGAAAATCGCCCGCGATCTCATTCGCGGCCCCCGCGAGGAGATCATCGCCCGCATCGACGAGGAAGCCCGCCATTTCGCGGCGCGCCTCAAGAGCGGCGAAGCGCGCGCCGCTTTCGAGGCCTTCATGCGCCGCTGAGCCTTTCCAGGGCATCAGCCGCGCGGTTGTGGCCGTCTACTTCTCCAGCGTCGCCACGACCTCGACATGCGAGGTCCACAGGAACTGGTCGATCGGCGTGACCGAGGTGATGCGGTAGCCGCCCTCGACGAGCAGGGCAAGGTCGCGGGCAAGCGTCAGCGGATTGCAGCTGACGGCGACGATCTTCTTCACCGCCGAGCGCGCCAGTTCCTTGCACTGGAATTCGGCGCCCGCACGTGGCGGGTCGAAGACCACGGCGTCATAGACCTTGAGTTCGGATGTCATCAGCGGGCGGCGGAAGAGATCGCGCTTTTCGACGGTGACGGGCTTCAGCCCCTGCGTGTTGCGCGCCGCATGGTCGAGGGCCGCAACCGCCTTGCCGTCGCCTTCGACGGCGTGCACGCGGCCGATACGGGCAAGCTGCAGCGAAAACGTGCCGGCACCGGCGAAGAGATCGGCGATGCGCTTGGCCTTGCCGACATGGGCGAGCACCAGTTCGGCCATCGCCTCTTCGGCAGGCTTCGTCGCCTGTGTGAAGCCGCCGGCAGGCGGTGAGACCTTGACGCCGCCGAATTCGACGAGGGGCTTCGCCGGCTCGATGAGGATTTCGCCGTCGAGCGAGACACGCGCGATGCCGCGAAGGCCAAGAACCACCTCGATCGCCTTGCGCCGCTGCTGGTCGGAAAGCTTGCTTGCGCCCTCGACGGCAAGATCGAGGCCGGAGAGTGTTTCGAGAACCGCGATGCGGAAGGCATTGGCGTTGCTCGCGACGGCCGCGCCGACGGCCTTGATCGCCGGCAGCCGGGACATGATCCCCGCCGAGGAGATGGGACATTCCTCGATGGCGACGATATGGTGGCTTTCGGCCTGGTTGAAGCCGATGAGCATGTCCTTCTCGGTCTTGCGCGCGGCAAAGACCACGCGCCGCCGCTCGCCGGGATGGGCCGGGACGATCTCCCTCACCTCTGCCGTCAGCCCCTTGGATTTCAGCGCGTCCATGACGAGCTGCCGCTTGAAGGCGCGGTAGGGGATGTCGGCCATATGCTGCAGCGTGCAGCCGCCGCAGGTGCCGTTGACGCCGTCAGGCCCGAAATGCCGGCAGACCGGCTCCTGGCGGTCGGCGGAGGCAGATGCGATCGACATGACCGTGCCGTGGTTCTTGACGCGGGCGATCGCGACCGTCTCGCCGGGCAGGGTGAAGGGCACGTAGACCGGCCCGTCCTTGCCGCTGGCAATGCCGTCGCCCTGTGCGCCGAGCCTGTCGATGGTAATGGTTTCCGTGCTCACGCTTTCGTCCCTGCCAGTAGATATTCCTGATTGCCGTCGCCGCCCGAAATCGGCGAGGGGATGAGGCCGAAACTCTTCCAGCCCATATCCGCCGTGAACCAGCGTTCCAGCTCAGCCGCCACGTCAGGCCCGCAGGCCGGGTCCTTGAGCAGCCCGCCCTTGCCGATCGCCTCGCGTCCCGCCTCGAATTGCGGCTTGACGAGAATGGCGGCGACGGAACCGGGCTGCGCTAGATCGAGAGCCGGGGCCAGCGCCAGTTTCAGCGAGATGAAGGAGACGTCCGAGACGACGAAATCGACAGGCGCACCGATATCCCCGGCCGTCAGGTTGCGGGCGTTCAGCCCCTCGATATTGGTGACGCGGGGATCGGCCGAAATCCGCGGATGCATCTGCCCGTGGCCGACATCGACAGCCGTCACATGCGCGGCACCCCGCTCCAGCAGCACTTCCGTGAAGCCGCCGGTCGAGGCACCGACGTCGAGACAGTGCCGTCCCGCCGGGTCGAGCCCGAAATGGTCGAGGGCTGCGACAAGCTTCAGGGCCGCGCGCGAAACATAGTCCTGCGCCGGGTCGTCGATCTCGATTGCCGCATCCGGGCCGAAGAGGGCGCCGGCCTTCGTCACGACCCTGCCGGCGACCTTCACCGTGCCGCGCGAGACGGCATCGCGCGCCCGCGAACGGCTCGCAAAGAGGCCGAGGGTGACGAGAAGCTGGTCGAGGCGCTGGCTGTTGTGATCGGACATCGGCTGTGAATGACGGGCAAAGCCGTCGGTTGCAAGCATTTTATTGGCATTCCGGATGCGCGGGCACGACCCGGCATTGCCGGGAGCGCAATAATTTAAACTGATCTCTATTGCGGCGCACAAATTTAAACAAATTTAAATCCCTGCCCGCATAGGTTCACCTCGATTGCAGCGGTTCGCTTTTGAATCGCTTCGTGCCATGAAGGCTCCCGCGTCCTCCCCGCCGATCATGTTCCTCATCAAGAAGTCTTGTGGCCGCGCCTGTGCGTGGTCGCCCCTTGTCGCGCCTGATGTCGCCAGGAGAAATTGACCGATGTTCGCCCGAAACATATCCTTGAATGGCAAGCTTGCGGCCACGTTCGCAGCACTCATCCTCATCTTCGTATCCGTTTCCGCTTTCGTCTATTCCAAGGCAAACACGTCGGCGAGCGCTTCGGCCGAGCAGGAAAAATCCGAGCTTCTTGTCAACCAGATCGACGACGCGCTGCAGGCCATGCTCGAGCAGGCCGTCAACCTGCGCGGCTTCATCCTGTTCCGCAGCGACAGCACCTATGGCGACATTTTCGCCAACCGCGAACGCATGCTGAAGGCGATCGCCGCCGCCAAGCAGACCGCCGCCGCCGAGCCTCAGCTGGTCGCGATGATCGACGACATGCAGAAGGCCGCCGACCTCTACTTCCACGAACTCGCCGAGCCGCAGGCCAAGGCCCGCAAGGAAACCGAAACGCCGATCGCAGACGTCGTCAAGATCGGCGTCAACGCCACCAAGGGCCAGCTCGACGGCTTCCGCGCCGCCTCCGCCAAGATCAAGTCGCTGGCGCGCGAGAAGTCCACGGCCCTTGCCGCCGCTCAGGCCGATGCCAACAGCGATCTCAAGACCACGCTTCTGGCCGGCGGCATTGCCGCAGCACTCGCCGCAGCCGCGCTCGCCTGGGCTCTGTCGCGCACCATCGTCCGCCCGATCGTCGGCATGACGGCCGCCATGGACCGTCTGGCCGGCGGCGACCACAATATCGAGGTGCCGGCGACCGGCCGCCAGGACGAAGTCGGCCGCATGGCGCAGTCGGTGCTGGTCTTCAAGGAAGCCG
Organism: Hyphomicrobiales bacterium; assembly: GCA_900471515.1. Lineage (GTDB taxonomy): Bacteria > Pseudomonadota > Alphaproteobacteria > Rhizobiales > Rhizobiaceae > Rhizobium. The sequence goes on from UCFC01000051.1 coordinate 26,673, forward strand.
CCATCGAAAAGCAGCAGCTGGCCGGCGAAACCGACCGCATGCGCGGCGAAGCCGAGCGTCAGCGCCAGTTGAGCGACGAGCAGAAGGCCCGTGAAGAGGGCGAGATCCGCTTTGCCGTCGAAGCGCTGGCCGGCGGCCTTGCCGGCCTTGCCAACGGCGATGTCGCCGCCCGCATCAACACGGCCTTCGCGCCGCAATATGACAGCCTGCGCAACGACTTCAACCATGCCGTCGAAAAGCTGCAGGCCGCCCTGCAGTCTGTCGGCCGCAACGCCTCGGCCATCAATGCCGGCGCCGGCGAAATCCGCTCCGCGGCCGACGATCTCGCCCGCCGCACCGAGCAGCAGGCCGCCGCCGTCGAAGAAACGGCAGCCGCTTTGGAGGAAGTCACGACCACGGTTCGCGACTCCGCCAAGCGCGCCGAAGATGTCGGCAACCTCGTCGAGCGCACCCGCCTCGGCGCTGAAAAGTCGGGTGAAGTCGTCCGCCGCGCGGTTTCGGCCATGCAGCAGATCGAAAAGTCTTCGGGCGAGATCTCCAACATCATCGGCGTCATCGACGATATCGCCTTCCAGACCAACCTTCTGGCGCTGAACGCCGGTGTCGAAGCCGCGCGTGCCGGTGAAGCCGGCAAGGGCTTTGCGGTCGTCGCCCAGGAAGTGCGCGAACTGGCCCAGCGCTCGGCCAACGCCGCCAAGGAAATCAAGGCGCTGATCACCACGTCGAGCGAACAGGTCAATGCCGGCGTCGGCCTCGTCGGCGAAACCGGCAAGGCGCTGGAAGCGATCGTCGCCGAGGTTCAGGAAATCAACCGCCATGTCGGCGCGATCGTCACGGCCACCCGCGAACAATCGATCGGCCTGCAGGAGATCAACACGGCCGTCAACAACATGGACCAGGGCACCCAGCAGAACGCCGCCATGGTCGAAGAACAGACGGCCGCCAGCCACGCGCTCGCCCAGGAGGCGGCCGCCCTCGACGACCTGCTGCGCCAGTTCAAGCTCGGCGCCCAGGCCGCCGCTCCGGCCCCGCGGACCGTTGCCGCAACGCCGGCGTCCCGCCCGGTCGCCTCTCCGGCCCGTGCGCTCGCCAGCAAGGTCAGCAAGGCTTTCGGCGGCAAGCAGGCCACCGCTGCCGCAGCCGTGGTCCAGGAAGACTGGACCGAATTCTGAGAGCGATCTCCCGACAGATGAACGGGGAGGGGGCGGCATTCGATGTCGCCCTTTCTTTTTGCAAACTAGCCGGCCGCCGCGCGCAGGCGCTCGATATCCCGCCGTGGCGGCACATGATGCACCCGGACATAATCGCGGCTGAACTGCGAGGGGCTGTCGTAGCCGACGCGGAAACCCGCCTCGGCGGCACTCAGGCCCTCCGTCACCATCAGCCGCCGCGCCTCCTGCAGGCGCAGCTGGGTGCGAAACTGCAAGGGGCTCATCGCCATCACGGTCCTGAAATGTTCGTAGAAGGATGAGGCGCTCATGCCGGCCACCGAGGCCAGGTGTTCGATGGCGAAGGGCTCGCTGAAATTCTTCCGCACGAAATCGATGGCCCGGCCGATCTGGTTGAGCCTGCTCTCGCCATTGGCGATCTGCCGCAGAAGCGCGCTCTGCGGCCCGCGAACGAGCCGGTAGAGAATTTCCCGCTCGATCAAGGGCGCCAGGATCTCCGCATCCTCGGGCGCATCGAGCAGCCGCAGCAGGCGCACGGCGGCATCGAGGAGTTCCGGCGTCGTGGCGCTGACGCCGGCTGCTGCGCTTTCCGGCGGACGACCCTGCGCCGCCGGCAGCATTTCGGCCAGCAGGCCGCGCTCGAGCTGCAGCCTGAGACACAGATAGGGCCGGTCGGCGCTCGCCTCCACGACGGCGCCGATGACGGGCAGGTCGACGCCGACGACGAGATAGTGCGCGGCATCGTAGACATGCGCGATCTCGCCGATGACGGCGCGTTTGCGCCCCTGCGCGACGATGCAGAGCGACGGTTCGTAAAGCGTGTGGATCGGCTCGGTGCGGGCGGAGGATCGTATGATGCCGACACGCGGCAAGGACGTCTCGAAACTGCCGTCCATGCGCGTGTGGCGATCGATCAGGTCTGCGAGTTCGGCAAGCTTTTCCATATGGTCAGCATGACCGACGCTGCGGCAAATGCCAAGCGCTGTGATCCGGTTTCGGACGATCGTGCAAGAAATCCGGAGAAGCTTGCTATCGGCTTGCGCCGCTCAGGCCCAATTTCATGGGCATGGACCGGCGGCATCCGGCTGCGGTCCGGATGCAAGCATGAGGACAGGAACATGAGTGGTATCAAGGACAAGGCGGTTCTGATTACGGGTGCCAGCAGCGGCATCGGCGCCGGCGCCGCGCGCGAACTGGCCGCCGCGGGCGCCAGGCTGATGATCGGCGCGCGCCGCACCGACCGGCTGGAAGCGCTGGCAAGGGAGATCCGCGAAGGCGGCGGCACGGTCGAGTTCCGCGCGCTCGACGTCACCGACCGGGCCGATGCGGAGGCCTTCGCCAGGGCGGCGGTGGACGCTTTCGGCCGCATCGACGTGCTCGTCAACAATGCCGGCATCATGCCGCTGTCGCTGATGGCCTCGCTCAAGGTCGAGGAATGGGACCGCATGATCGACGTCAACATCAAGGGCGTGCTCTACGGCATCGCCGCCGTATTGCCGATCATGAACGCGCAGGAGCGCGGCCAGATCATCAACATCTCCTCGATCGGCGGCCTGTCCGTCGTGCCGACGGCGGCCGTCTATTGTGCTACGAAATATGCGGTGCGCGCGATCTCCGACGGCCTTCGGCAGGAAAACAGGAAACTGCGCGTGACCTGCATCTATCCCGGCGTCGTCGAATCCGAACTGGCCGAGACGATCACCGAGCCCTTCGCGGCCGAGGCGATGGTGGCTTTTCGTGAGATCGCCCTGAAGCCGGACGCCATCGCCAGAGCGATCCGTTTCGCCATCGAGCAGCCCGAGGATGTCGACGTCAACGACATTACCGTGCGCCCGACCTTGAGCGTGGGGATGTGACCGTGGCGATCCGCACAGCCCTTGCAGGAGCGGTCCTTTCGCTGGCCGCCTCCACGCCGGCTTTGCCAGAGGAGCAAAAAATGCAAAACCACCCCTATCTCGGCATGTGGATCACCGGCGACGGACATGTCCGCCAGGAATTGCTGCCGAACGGCCGTTACGACGAGGCGCGCGGCACGCGAAAGAGCGCCTATCAGGGGCGCTACGAAGTGACCGGCGACCATATCGAATATTGGGACGATACCGGCTTTTCCGCCGACGGCGATTTCGTCGGCGACGTGCTGCATCACGGCGGCATGGTCTTCTACCGCGACGGCAGGAAGCCGGAATAACAAAACCGGTCGGCCTGTTGCCTTAGCCGGCCACGCCGACCGCCACACCACGGCCGAGCGCGTTGAAGACGGTCGAGACGATGCCGGCGCGGTCGAGCCCGGCATGGGCGATCATCGCCTCCGGTTTTGCCTGCTCCATCCAGATGTCGGGCATGACCAGCGAGCGCACCTTCAGCCCGCGGTCGAGCAGCCCGTCCATCGCCATGAACTGCATCACCTGGCTGCCGAAGCCACCGACCGAGCCTTCTTCCACCGTGATGAGAATCTCGTGGTGGCGGGCAAGCTGGCGGATGAGGGCATGGTCGAGCGGCTTTGCGAAACGCGCATCGGCAACCGTCGTCGAAAGGCCGGCCGCATCGAGGTCCTCGGCTGCAAGAAGACAGTCGGCAAGCCGCGTGCCGAAGGAGAGAAGCGCGACCTTCGTGCCTTCCTTGACGATGCGCCCCTTGCCGATCTCGAGGATCTGGCCCCGCTCCGGCATGTCGACGCCCACACCTTCGCCGCGCGGATAGCGGAACGAGATCGGGCCGGCATCATAGGCAACGGCGGTGCGCACCATATGCTTCAGCTCCGCCTCGTCGGCTGCCGCCATGACGACGAAGCCGGGCAGGGTGGAAAGGAAAGCCGTATCGAAGGAACCGGCATGGGTCGGGCCGTCGGCGCCGACGAAACCGGCGCGGTCGATCGGGAAACGCACCGGCAGGCCCTGGATCGCCACGTCATGCACCACCTGGTCGTAGGCGCGCTGCAGGAAGGTGGAATAGAGTGCGGCGAACGGCTTGAAACCTTCGGCGGCAAGGCCGGCGGCGAAGGTCACGGCATGCTGTTCGGCAATGCCGACGTCGAAGGTGCGGGACGGGAAGATCCCGGCGAACTTGTCGAGGCCGGTGCCGCTCGGCATGGCCGCCGTGATGCCGACGATGCGGTCGTCGAGAGTGGCTTCCTGGATCAGCGACTCGGCAAAGACATTGGTGTAGCTCGGCGCGTTCGGCTTCACCTTCGCCTGCGCGCCGGTGATGACGTCGAACTTGTTGACGCCGTGATACTTGTCGGCCGCGGCTTCGGCCGGCGGATAGCCCTTGCCCTTCTGCGTCACGACATGGATCAGCACCGGGCCGTTGGCATTGTCGCGCACGTTGCGCAGCACCGGCAGAAGGTGGTCGAAGGAATGACCGTCGATCGGCCCGATATGGTAGAAGCCCATTTCCTCGAACATCGTGCCGCCGGTCACGTAGCCGCGCGCATGTTCGACGGCGCGGGTAATGGCGCGGTCGACATTCTTGCCGAGATAGGCCGTCAGTTTTTTGCCGAAATCGCGGAAGCCCATATAGGTGCGCCCGGAGGCGAGGCGGGCGAGATAGGCGCTCATCGCCCCCGTCGGCGGGGCGATCGACATGTCGTTATCGTTAAGGATGACGATGAGGCGGGCATCGAGCGCGCCGGCATTGTTGAGCGCCTCGTAAGCCATGCCGGCCGAGAGCGCGCCGTCGCCGATGACGGCGATCACGCGGCGATCCGTCCTGTCGATATCGGCGGCGACCGCCATGCCGAGGCCGGCGGAAATCGAGGTCGAGGAATGCGCCGCACCGAAGGGGTCGTATTCGCTCTCGGCCCGGCGCGTGAAGCCGGAGAGGCCGTTTTCCTGGCGCAGCGTGCGAATGCGGTCGCGCCGCCCGGTCAGGATCTTGTGCGGATAACATTGATGGCCGACATCGAAGATCAGCCGGTCGTCAGGCGTGTTGAAGACGCTGTGAATGGCGATCGTCAGTTCCACCACGCCGAGCCCGGCGCCGAGATGCCCGCCGGTGCGGGAAACGGCATCGATCATTTCGTCCCTGACCTCGCGTGCAAGCTGCGGCAGTTCGCGATCCTCGAGCTTGCGCAGGTCGGCCGGATAGTTGACCTGATCGAGCAGCGGGGTCTTCGGGGATTGTGTCACGGGCGGGCGCTCTTCTTTGACTGATCGGCTTTGCTTTATTCGATTGAATTGCGGCAAAACAACTACTTTTGCATAACCGCAAGATTTTCACCTTAGTGCACTTCAGCCCTCCGGCAAAGGCACGAATTCCTCTTCGTCGCCGGGAACGATATCGAAGCGGCCGGTGCGCCATTCCTCCTTGGCCTTCTCGATGCGCTCCTTTGAGGAGGAAACGAAATTCCACCATATGTAGCGCCTGGAATTGAGCGCAGCACCCCCGAACAGCATCAGGTGACAGCCTTGCGCGCCAGCTTCCAGCGTGATCGCGTCCCCCGGCCGGAAGACGAGAAGCTGGTCTGCCGCAAACCGGTCGCCGGCAATGACGACCTCGCCCGAGAGCACATAGATCGCGCGCTCTTCGTGGGCGGCACCGAAGGGAAATTTCGAGCCCGGCTGCAGGGCGATATCGGCATAGAGCGTATCGGTGAAGACCTTGACCGGCGAGCTCAGCCCCTCGAACGAGCCGATGACGACGCGGCCGGCAACGCCGCCCTCGTCGATGACCGGCATGTCGCTCTTTTCGGTATGGGCGAAGGACGGGTCGATCTCCTCCTTGTCGTCGGGCAGCGCCAGCCATGTCTGCAGCCCGGACATGGACAGCGGATGGCCGCGCAGGTTGTCCGGCGTGCGCTCCGAATGCACGATGCCGCGGCCGGCCGTCATCAGGTTGATGTCGCCGGGGCGGATGACCTTTTCGGTGCCGAGACTGTCACGATGGCGGATTTCGCCGTCGAAGAGATAGGTGACGGTCGAAAGCCCGATATGCGGATGCGGCTTCACGTCCAGCGCCTCGTCCGGCTTCAGGATCGCCGGCCCCATGCGATCGAAGAAGATGAACGGCCCGACAAGCCGGCGCTGGCGCGTCGGCAGGGCGCGACGCACCTGGAAACCGCCGATATCGCTGCTGCGCGGAATGATCAGGTTCTCGATCGCATCGCAGGCAAAGGCGTCGCCGGGCAGGGGATCTTTACCGGGGAAGAAGGACATGACGGGTCTCCGTTCGGACGGCGCACCTTAGCCGGAACAGCGACGGAGGCAAGCTCCACCACAAGACCCGATATGCGGACCGCTCAATCTGTTCTTTCCCATAAATGACTCCTTCACCAAAGTACACTTTTACGATGTATGAAAGCGAAAATCCTTGCTTGTGGTTGAGGTAACTGCAACCAAAAGAGGCATTTGATGGCCATGAATATGCACGACATATTGGATACTACGGATTTAAAATGAGAAATAAGCGACTGCTGGCTGCCGGCCTGATTGCGGCCCTGACCGTTCTTTCATCCTGCGCGGCAAATCCCAATTCGCTGAAAATGAGCGAGAGCGCCAAGGCCGCCGGCAAGCGGGCGCAATCCATGGTTCAGGAGAAAGGCGCGGCAGCCGTGGTGCGTGTCTCTTGGGACGGCGTATATTGCGCGCGCGGACGCGTTCGCCTCCAGAAGGTCGTCGATGGCAGGATCGATCCGGGACCCTTCGTCGAGATAGGGCAGCCTACCGGCGTCTATGGCAATGCGGCATTGAAGGACTTCGCCAAGCTTTCGCTTCAGATGATGACGTTCAACCTGCCTGCGGTTGCCAAGGCCGCTGCCGTTGAGGACATCCGCACGTCGTTCCGGGCAATCGAACCCGGTCGCTATATCATCACCATGGTCTATTGCGACAACGGCAACAACAACGCGGCGATGGGGTCCGCCAATCTCGGATGGATGGGCGAGAAGGGGGACAAGCCCCAGATCCCATTGCTCGGAGACAACTCCATCGTGATCGGCCAGGGTGAAATCGTCGATGCTGGCATCGTCGATATCGTGTCCACGGGTTCGACAGGGTTCCTTTTCGGCCACGATACGGCCCGCCTTGCCGGATCCGAAGCACCGCAGCCCATGCGGGAGGCGATGAAGCTCAATCTGCCGGAAGTCTATGCCCGCACGACCTACACCAGGTTTTCGGCCTACAGTAGCCTCCTCCTTCCGGAAAGTCCGCAACCCAAGGAAAAATAGGATCATGCCATCGGCAGGGGCTCCGCTCCCGGCATGACCGGAAGGGCGGCCCGCGCCGTCGTCGGCCTGAAATAGTCTTGGCGCTGCTTCCGGTGGCTGGAATCAGCGTCTCGCGAGATGTCGCAAGAGGGCTCGTCAGATCGCGGTAAAGCCGTTGTCGACGAACAGATGCGCACCGTTGACGAAGCTCGATTCGTCGCTGGCAAGATAGAGTGCGGCACGGGCGACATCCTCCGGCTCGCCGATCCGCCCCTGCTGGGCGGCAATTGCCGCATCGGAAACATCGACGCCATGCGCCTGCAGCTCTTTCACTTCCCGCAGGCCGTGCGGCGTGCGGATGAAGCCGGGGCAGACGGCATTGCAGCGGATGTTGCGGTCGCGGAATTCCACCGCGATGGCGCGCGCGAACATATGCACCGCGCCCTTGGTCGTATCGTAGAGCACCTCCATCGGCGTGGCGGCGACCGCCGAGATCGAGGAGGTGCAGACAATTGATCCGCCGCCGGCCTCGATCATCCTCGGCAGCACGGCCTTGGTCATCAGGAACATGGAGCGCACGTTGACGGCGTGCAGCCAGTCCCATTCCTGCAGCGTGGTTTCCAGAAACGGCTTGATGACGATCGTACCGGCATGGTTGAACAGGACGGTGACCGGGCCGAAACGCTGTTCGACGTCGGTGACGGCGGCATTGACGGCCGCCTCTTGCGAAACGTCGGCCGTCCAGAAATCGGCCTCGCCGCCGGCGTCGCGGATCTGCCTGACGGTTTCGGCGGCCGCCTCGCCGTTGCGGTCGATGATCGCAACCCGCGCGCCTTCGGCCGCAAAGAGCCTGGAGGCGGCCCCTCCCATGCCGGTCGCGCCGCCCGAGATAATGGCGACCTTGTCCTTCAATCTGTCCGTCATCGCTCAGTCCCCCTTTTCTTGAAAGGGGATCATAGATCGGTCGGAAGCGGGTCGCCAAGCGGCTTGGGGGGAGTTTCGCCGTTCGTCAGGCGCCGTCGAGCGGTTCCACGCCCTGCGGCTTGCCGGCGCGGTCGAGACGGATCTTCTCGATGCGGTTCTCGGCGGCCGAAAGCAGCGTCTCGCAATGCTTCTTCAGCGCTTCGCCGCGCTCGTAGATCTCGATGGATTCGTCCAGCGCCACGTCGCCGCGTTCGAGGCGCGCAACGATGCTTTCGAGTTCGGCAACTGCCTTTTCGAAGGAGAGGCCGGAAACCTCCGGCTTGGCGCTGTCAGTCATTCTCAACCCTTCATCATTCTGAGGATATGCATGCCCGCCGACTCGGCGAGTCCCTCCAGATCATAACCGCCTTCGAGCAGGCTGACGACCCGGTTATTGGCGCTGCGGTCGGCAACCTCCAGAAGCCGCCCCGTCGCCCAGTCGAAATCCTCGCCCGTCAGGTTGATCTGCGCCAGCGGATCGCGGTGATGCGCGTCGAAGCCGGCCGAGATGATGATGAGGTCCGGGCGGAAGTCGTTCAGCGCCGGCAGCACGCGCGATTTGAACGCCTCGCGGAAATGGTCGCTGCCGACATTGGGCGACAGCGGCGCATTGACGATCGTGCCATGCGCGCCGTTTTCGTCCTTGGCGCCCGTACCGGGATAGAGCGGCATCTGGTGGGTGGAGCAGAACAGCACGGAAGGATCGTCCCAGAAAATATCCTGCGTGCCGTTGCCGTGATGCACGTCCCAGTCGACGATGGCGACACGTTCCGCGCCGTGCGCCTTCTGCGCATGGCGGGCGGCAATCGCCGCATTGTTGAAGAAGCAGAAGCCCATGGCCGTCATCTTTTCGGCATGGTGCCCCGGCGGGCGGGCCGCGACGAAAACATTGTCGGCCTTGCCGCGGAACACGTCGTCGATGGCCGCCATCGCCCCGCCGATGCCGGTCAGCGCCGCCTGCAGGCTCTTCTGGCTGGCATAGGTATCGGCTTCGAGCTGGTTGATCCGGTCTTCCTCTTCCGGGATCTGCCGCATGACGGCGATCAGGTGCTCCTCCGAATGGGCAAGCAGCACCGCGTCTTCATTGGCCTGCGGCGCCTGCCTGCGGTCCAGCCGCTCGAAATTCGGATGCTCCAGCGCCACATTCAGCGCACGGATACGGTCGGAGCGTTCGGGATGGCCCGATGGGGTCACGTGCTCGAGAAAGATCGGATGTTCGTAAAGACGGGTGCTCATGCCGGCACTCTATCGATCGTATATGTCATGATCCACACGAGATGGGGCGCTGTGCGTTGATTTCAACAAGCCGCGTCGTCGCGGTTAACGGCCCGCCACCCGCCGTTTACGCTATTTTAATTGTTTCGTTTACTTCGCCGGACCCCCTCGCTAGGCTTACCGGGAAAACCTGCAAGGCAGACCAGTAAATGAGTAAGACGAACCGCCCGGATGTGGTGGACATACGAGTACCGTTTCGTGATGTGGACATGAACGGCCAGATGTTTCTGGCCTCCTATATTTCCTATGCCGAATCCGCACTCGCGGGCTTCTGGTCGTTGAGACCGGACGTGGAGGACGAGCCTGCCTATACTGCCGCCAAGGTTTCCTGCATCCTTCACCGGCCGCTGCACTACCATGAGGCCGTGACGTTCACCGCCGCCGTCGACAAGATCGGCGTGCGCTCCATCGGCTTCCTCATCGCCGCCGAGATCGACGATGAACGGGCCGCCGAGGTCGAAATCACCTGGCAGGCACGCAGCCGCGACGACGGCTCGCCGGCCGCGCTCCCCGAAGAGACGCGCGACTGGCTCTACGGTTTTCTGGATTAGCGCCTTCCCGATCAGCGGGAAGGATCAGGCGCGGATCGGCAGCAGCGGATATCCGGCCATGACGGCGCGGCCCACGAGCGCTGCGACAAAAGCCTTGACGACGTCGCCGGGAATGAAGGCCATGCTGCCGACGAATGCCTGCTTCAGGGTCGTATCGGTGGCGAAGGCGAGATAGGCGATGCCGAAAGCGTAGAGCACGACGATACCGCCGATCATTGCGGCCAGGAAGAAGCTGACCGTCTGCACGAGGCCGGACTGTTCTGCACGGACAAGCCGTTCGCTGAGAAAGCCCGTGACGAAAGCGGCAAAGGCCCAGCCGTACAGGAAGCCTGATGTCGGAGCCACGAAAGCGGCAAAGCCGCCGCGACCGCCCGAAAGCACCGGCAGGCCGACTGCGACAAGCACCAGCACGATCAGCACGGCAACCACGCTGCGCCTTGCGCCGAGCACGACGCCTGCCATCATCACGCCGAGCGATTGGGCCGTGATCGGCACTGGGATAAAGCCGAGATAGATCGGCGGCAGCAGGCCGAGAGCCACGACAATAGCGGCGAAAAGGGCGGCAAGAACGAGGTCGCGCGTGCTCATCGTCATCTCCAGTTCATGAATCGTTAACTGACATGCCGCCGAATGCCGCGCGCGTCAATCGCAGCCGCGATGTTATCCGCATCCCTGAGCGTCAGAATGATGAGCGGGATAAGGATCGTCGTCGCCCGCACCTTCAGCCCGCGTGCCGCATGCGCCTCGCCGATCGCGTGGTAGCGGGCCACGATGTCAGGCACGAACCGCAGGACGAGGCCGACGGCGAGCCCTATGTCGTCGGCTCTCACCCAGCCCGTCCGCTCCAGCGGGCGGGCAAGGGCTGCTATCTCGTCCATGAACTGGGTGATCGTCGTCGTGGCCGTGACCGCGGCGGCAAGCAGCATCAGGGCCGTCAGCCGCAGAAGCGTCGCCAGCGCCTCGTGCCATGGGTTGACGATGAGGGTGAAGAGAGCCACGACCGCAATCGTCAGGAAGATGGGCCGCAACCGGGCGGCCGATTGCCTCAACGACAGGCCGACGCTGCCGTAGATCAGCGCCGTCAGCAGCGTGACGGCGGCAAGCAGGAAGAGATTGCCGCCGATGAAAAGCAGGAAGCCGAGCAGGAACAGCGAGACGATCTTGATCCGCGGCGAAAGCCGGTGCAGCGCGCTGTTGCCCTCGACATAGAACGATTGCATCAGGCAGCAAGCTCCCTGTAGCGTGCGATCGCTTCGGCCGCCGGCGCATCGGCTGCCAGCTTGCCGTCGTGGAACAGCAGCACCCGCTCGAAGCCGGAAATCAGCTCGAGATCGTGGGTGATGACGACGACGTTTTCTTCCAGCCCCTCGATCGTCTTCTGCACCAGCACGCGGTTTCTAAGATCGAGCTGGTTGGTCGGCTCGTCGAGGATCAGTATATCGGGGCCGGTCGCCAGCACCGAGCAGAGGGCGGCGATCTGCAGCTCGCCGCCGGAAAGCTCGTGCGCGCGGCGATCGGCCAGTGCCTCGGCATTGAAGCGGGAAAGCACGCGCTCGACTTGGCGCTCGATCTCCGCCTTGCTGAGGCCTCGGCCTTTCAGCCCGAAAGCGATATCGTCCCTGACGATCGGCAGGATGATCTGGTTCTGCGGCGACTGGAAGATGAAGCCGACATCGGCAAGCGCCGCCTTCGCCTCGCGCGTATCCTTTCCGTTGACGAGGACCTTGCCGGTCGTGGGTTTCATCAGCCCGTTGATCATCCGCGCGAAGGTCGTCTTGCCCGAACCGTTGAGGCCGATGATGCCGAGGCGGTGTTCGGTGAGAGACAATGTCAGCGGCTCGACCGCGACCCTTGCTCCGAAACTGGCGCCTGCGCTCTCGAAACGAATATCCAATGATGCTCCCCTTGTTGGCGCCCTGCTTCTATAAGGCCGTGACGATGCGATAAAGGATCAAAATCGGCGCGTCGCAAATATGCTATCGGGTGGCTAGGAAGATTTTCCGCGCTATGATGGCGCCATGACGAATCTTCTTTCCAATTCCGATGCCCGCCGCGTCTTTCTTGCCAAGCAGGGGCTGAGCGCCCCGCCGAACCGCGCATTGACCAAGGCCGGCCTGCTGGACCTCATCCACGATCTCGGCTTCGTACAGGTGGACAGTATCCAGACCGTCGAGCGCGCCCACCATCAGATCCTCTTTTCCCGCAACCAGACCTACCGGCGCGAACACCTGACCGCGCTTCTGGAAAAGGACGGCGCGCTCTTCGAACACTGGACGCATGATGCCTCCATCCTGCCGAGCGCCTTCTTCAAATACTGGAAGCACAAGTTCCGCGCCGAGGAACTGGCGATCGTCGAGCGCTGGCGCAAATGGCGCGGCGAGGGTTTCGAAGCCTCCTTCGAGGAGACCTACGACCGGGTGGTGAAGGATGGCGCGATCCTTGCCCGCGACATGAAGGCGGACGGCCATGTCTCCGGCGGCTGGTGGAACTGGCACCCGAACAAGACGGCGCTCGAATATTTCTGGCGTATCGGCAAATTCGCCATTGCCGGCCGCTCCAATTTCCAGAAGATCTACGATCTTGCCGAGCGCGTCATTCCCGCCGAATTCCACGAGCCGGAGGTCAGCCGCGAGGAATTCGTCGACTGGGCCTGTCGCAGCGCGCTGTCCCGCCTCGGCTTTGCCACCCACGGCGAAATCGCCGCCTTCTGGGATCTGCTGTCGCCGGACGAGGCCAAGGCCTGGGTGGCCGGGCACCGCGACGAACTGGTCGAAGTGCTGATCGAGCCGGCGCTCGGCGGCAAGCCGCGCGCCTCATGGGCCTTTGCCGATTTCCTTGGCACGCTCGATGCCTATCCGGAAGCCCCGGTCCGAATCCGGGTGCTCAGCCCGTTTGACCCGATGATCCGCGACCGAAACCGGACAGAAAGACTGTTCGGCTTTTTCTATCGCATCGAGATCTTCGTGCCGGAACCGAAGCGCGAATATGGCTATTACGTTTTCCCGCTCCTGGAAGGCGACAGGCTGATCGGCCGCATCGACATGAAGGCCGACCGCAGGAAGGGCACGCTGGACGTGAAGCGCCTGTGGCTGGAGCCGCGCGTCAGGCCATCGGCCGGACGGCTGGAAAAGCTGGAAGCCGAGCTGGAGCGTCTGGCCCGTTTCGCCGGCGTGGAAAAGGTCGTCTATCTCGACGGTTGGAAGGGATAGGCCTTCGCCCCGCCAGCGAGAAGCTGCGGCAGCCGGATAAGGGGGGCAGCAAACGCCAAGGGCGAATTATGGCGAGGGCAGCACGAGAGACCCCCTCATCCGACCCTTCGGGCCGCCTTCTCCCCGCGCGGGAGAAGGTGCCGATCAGCAGATCTCGGTCTTGGAAATCTTGATGCCGAAGCCTTCCAGGCCGACATAATGGCGCTCGCGGCTGGTCAGAAGCTTGATCGAGCCGACGCCGAGGTCCTTCAGGATCTGCGCGCCGAGGCCGATTTCCAGCCATTCGCTGTCGCGTGTCTGCGCTTCGGCATGGGCTTCGCGGCCCTGGTTGCGCGCCTTGCGGCCATTGTCGTAATGGCCGACGCCGACGGAACCTTCGCGCAGGTAGACAATGATGCCGCGACCCGCTTCGGCGATCTTCTGCATGTAGAAATCGACCGGCTTGCGCTTGCCGAAGAGATCGTCGGCCACGTTTTCCGGATGCAGGCGCACCGGGATATCGACGCCGTCGCGGATATCGCCGAAAACGACGGCCAGATGCTGCATCGGATCCCAGGGCAGGGAATAGGTATGCGCCTTGGCCTTGCCGAACGGCGTTTCGATATCGAAGCTCGAGCCGAGCTCGATCAGCGTTTCCTTGCGCTGGCGATAGGCGATGAGATCGGCGACCGAGACGAGCTTCAGCCCGTGCTGTTCGGCAAAATCCACGACCTGCTGGCCACGCGTCACCGTGCCGTCGTCATTGACGAGTTCGCAGATGACGCCGATCGGCGGCAAGCCGGCCAGCTTGCAGAGATCGACCGCCGCTTCCGTATGGCCCGAGCGCATCAGCACGCCGCCTTCGCGCGAAACGAGCGGGAAGATATGGCCGGGGCGGACGAAATCCGCTGCGCCGACATTCGGATTGGCAAGGTTGCGCACCGTCAGCGTGCGGTCGTCGGCGGAAATGCCCGTTGTCGTGCCGTGCTTGAAATCGACCGAAACGGTAAAGGCGGTGGTATGCGCGGAATCGTTTTCCGCCACCATGGCGTTGAGGTTCAGGCGCTTGGCCTCCTCCTTCGGCATCGGCGCGCAGACGATGCCGGACGTGTGGCGCACGATGAAGGCCATCTTTTCCGGCGTCGCATGCACGGCGGCAACGATCAGGTCGCCCTCGTTTTCACGGTCGTTGTCGTCCATGACGACGACGATCTCGCCGGCTTCGAAAGCCCTGATAGCATCGACAACGCGCTTCTGGTCGTAAGGCATGGGACTGGTCCTATTTCAGCCGGCCGGTCTGGCCGCGGTCGCGAAGATAATGGTCGGCAATGGCGCAGGCGACCATCGCCTCGCCGATCGGCACCGCGCGGATGCCGACGCAGGGGTCGTGACGGCCCTTGGTGCGGATATCGACATTCTTGCCGTCCGCGTCGATCGACTGCCGTTCGGTGAGAATGGAGGAGGTCGGCTTGACGGCGAAGCGGGCGACGACCGGCTGGCCGGTCGAGATGCCGCCGAGGATGCCGCCGGCATTGTTGGACAGGAAGATCGGCTTGCCGTCATTGCCCATGCGCATCTCGTCGGCATTGTCCTCGCCGCTCGTCTCGGCCGCCGCAAAGCCGTTGCCGATCTCGACACCCTTGACGGCGTTGATCGACATCAGGAGCGAGGCGATATCCTGGTCGAGCTTGCCGTAGATCGGCGCGCCGAGGCCGGCCGGTACACCTTCGGCGATCACTTCGATGACGGCGCCGATGGAGGAGCCGGCCTTGCGGATGCCGTCGAGATAGTCTTCCCAGACCGGCACGATCTCGGCATCGGGCGCGAAGAACGGATTCTGCCCGACCTGATCCCAGTCCCAGTTGGCGCGGTTGATCTTGTGTTTGCCGATCTGCACCAGCGCGCCGCGGATGGTAACGCCGGGCACGACGAGCCGGGCGATGCCGCCGGCCGCGACCCTTGCCGCCGTCTCGCGGGCGGACGAACGGCCGCCGCCGCGATAGTCGCGAATGCCGTATTTCGTGTCGTAGGTATAGTCGGCATGGCCGGGGCGGTATTGCCGGGCGATCTCGCCATAGTCCTTGGAGCGCTGGTCGGTATTCTCGATCAGCATGGAAATCGGCGTGCCGGTCGAAATCATCGTCTCGCCGTCGGCATCCATCATCACGCCGGAGAGAACCTTGACCAGATCGTCCTCGCGCCGCTGGGTGACGAAACGGCTCTGGCCGGGCTTGCGCTTGTCAAGCCAGGCCTGCAGGTCCTCGAGCTTGAAGCGCAGCCCCGGAGGGCAGCCGTCGACGACGGCGCCGAGCGCCGGCCCGTGGCTTTCGCCCCAGGTGGTTACACGGAAGAGATGACCGAATGTATTGTGCGACATGTGTTCCCGCCGGATGCGCTAAACCGGTCGTCACCGGCCGCGCCACTACGTAAAAAGGCGCGACACTCATAGGCCAAAAAGCCGTTCAGGCAAAAGCCTTTCTTTGCGCCTGAAGGCGCGATCGGGGAAATGGTATTTCCGGCCTCTGCCGGGGATGGCCCCGCACGTTCCGGCGTCAGGACGCCAGCAGCCAGGCCGTGCCGCGCGCCTCGATGGAAAAATCGTCGAAGGAGAGGGGGCGTGCGAAGGCGTAGCCCTGCAGCAGATCGCAGCCGAGATCGCGCAGCAGTTCGGCATGGTCAAGCGTCTCGACGCCCTCGGCCACGGTTTCGACGCCGAGCGAACGGGCAATGTCGATGATGGAACTGACGAGCGCGCGCTCCTGCGAGGAGGCGACGATCGGTTGCACGAGCTGCCGGTCGATCTTCAGGCGCTTCGGCTTGAGCTTCAGCAGCGAGACGATCGACGTATGGCCCGTGCCGAAATCGTCGATCTCGATATCGATGCCGAGCGCCTTGATCCGTTCGAGGTTTTGCGAAACGACGTCCTCGCTCTCGTCGAGGAAGATGGATTCCACCAGCTCGAAGGAGATTTCGCCGGGGCCGATCTGCAGGTCGCCAAGCGATTCCAGCAGGCTGCCGTCATGCAGGCGCCGGGCCGAAACGTTGACGGAGATCTTCGGCACGTGGATGCCCTGCGCGGCCCAGCGCATCTTGTCGCGCAGCGCCGTCTCCAGCACGATGCGGTCGAGCGTCTGCACGACGTTGATCTCGTCGGCGATGCGCAGGAATTTGTCGGGCGTCAGCAGGCCCCTGGAGGGATGGCGCCAGCGCACCAGCGCCTCGACGCCGGTCAGCTTCATCGAGCGGGCGCAGAACTGCGGCTGGTACCAGGCCGTGAACTCGCCATTGTCGATGCCGGCGAGGATCTCGTCGGCCGTGCGCTTGTTGTTGATGATATCGGCCTGCAGATTGTGATTGAAGAATTCGAAGCGGTTGCGGCCGAGGCTCTTGGCGCGGTAGAGCGCGATATCGGCATTGATCAGCACCTTGCGGGCGTCGACATGGATGCCGTTTGCCAGCGCAATGCCGATCGACACGCCGCAGCGGCAGGCAAAGCCCTGGAAATCGATCGGCTGGCGCATTTCCTCGATGATGCGGCCGGCAAGCTCCGCCATGTCCCCATCGCCCGCGTCGAAGGAGAGGATGACGAATTCGTCGCCGCCGATGCGGGCGACGACGTCGCTGTCGCGCAGGTTCCTGGAAAGCACGCGCGACGCATGCACCAGCATCGCGTCGCCGGCGGCATGTCCCAGCGTGTCGTTGATTTCCTTGAAGCGGTCGAGATCGATATGCAGGATCGCGAATTTCTGCCGCTCGCTGCGGCCGGCGTCTGTGAGGTTTTCCAGCGCGATATCGAGCTTGCGGCGGTTGGCGAGCGAAGTCAGCGGGTCGTGCAGCGAATTGTGCTCGATCCTGTTCTTGGCGAGTTCAAGTTCGATATTTTTCGCGATCGCCTCGTCCTTGGCGGCCTTGAGGCGCAGGGTCATCAGGGCGTCCTCGGTGGAATCGAAGGCGATGCCGATGATCTTCATCTCGCCGGTCGGCGTACGGTGCACCTTGCCGACGGAACGCACATAGCGCACGCCGCCGTTTTCGTCGGGCACGCGGCAGACCAGCGTATGCGTATCCCCGACCTGCTTGAAATGCCGTGCGCTTTCGAGCGCCAGCCCGCGGTCGTCGGGGTGGATGCGGGAGAGCCAGGTCTCTTCGGTGACGAAGGCATTGCTCTGCTTCAATCCGTAGAGTTCGTGCATGCGCTCGTCCCAGATCGAGCCGGCCTTGCCGAGAACGGCCTCCCAGATGCCGCATTGATAGGAATCGAGCGCCAGGTCGAGCTTGCCGGAAAGCTCGGAAAGCTCCGCCTCGCGGCTTGAAAGTTCCTCCAGCGCCAGTTCCAGCTCGGCATTCTTGAGTTCGCTCGTTTCCTTGGCGAGGCGAAGCGTGTTGGTGACTTCCGCATCCGCCGTCACGTCCCAGACGATGCCGATCGTCTTTCCGGTGCCGCCGGCATCGGTATAGAAGGCGCCGATGGAGCGCAGGTGGCGGATACGGCCGTCCTCGCGCGTTACCCGGTACTGCGCCGTGCAGGCCTCTCCGGCGATGCTGCAGCCCAGGAAATGAACCTCGGCGATTTCCCGGTCCTCGGGCACGATCGTCGAAAGCCACACTTCCAGCGGCCGGCTGCCTTCGACGGCCTTGAGGCCGTGAAGGGTGGAGGCGCGGGCGTCCCAGGCAAGGCTGGTGGCGTTTTCCTGCAGTTCCCATATGCCGATTCGCGAGGATTCCAGCGCCAGGTTGAGGCGCTGCGACAGTTCCAGAAGCTTGGCCTCGCGGGCCTCGAGCTCGGCGATATTGCGGTTGCGCTCGCCAAGCAGCAGGGTGGCGAAGAAAATCGGGATGATGATCACGCAGCCCGCGGCCACGATGATCAGCCGCAGTTCGGTCTGGTTTTCGGGCACGGCATGCCAGCCGCCGTTCGGCACCGCCGCCAGTTCCCACCGCCCGCCCGCGAAGCTGATTTTGCGCCGCAGCGGTTCCATGCCGTAAATATCGGCGGGACCGAAGAAGGGCGCGGCCGTCTCGTCGGGCACGCCGATGTCGCGCACGGCGATCGACAGATGGTCGAGATGCGGGTAGCGCTCCTGGTTTTCGCTGTTGCGCGCCGGCTTCAGGCCCGTCGCCTCGTAGAACATGTCCTGGTCTATGACCACTTCGACCGCGCCCCAGATGCGGCGCTGGCCGTTCTGCTTGACGAAGACAGGAAAGAAGATCGCAAAGGCGTCTTCCCCGTCCGTCGTCCTGAAGGGACCGTAGAAGCGGGCCGACTGGTCGCCCGAATTGCGGCTGATCGACATGCGTTCCATCAGCCGCTCGCGCACGTCCTTGCCGATCCTGTCCTTGCCCGATTGCGCCGGAAAGACCGACCGGACGATGAAATCCGGCGCGAGCGCGATATGGATGAAATGCGGGTTCTGGATCAGCAGCCAGTTGATCTGCCGCTCCATCTCGACCTCGTTCGCCTGCGTGCTCAGCGAGATCAGGTTGGAAAGGTCGCGGACGGCGGTAATGTCCATGTTGATCTGCGCCGTCATGCGGGCGCGGATCAGGTTCGTCTCGTTTTCCGTGCGGATTTGCAGCTCGCGCAGGTAGGCGGCAGTATTGGCTCTGTCGAGGGCGAAGCCGACGGCAATAACGACGACCGCCACCAGGGCGGAAACCAGCAGGGAAACGCGCGTATTCTTGAGAATACGCCGCAGCTGGTTGCCGTTGCTCAGCCGAGATTGCAAATCACCCACCCCTACATTCGGGCTGACTGTAGGGTGCAGGAGTTAATTTACGATTGCGCGAATTCGGGCCTGCTAAATCGCGCAAACAGAGAGAAAAAGACGGTGAACAGAGCCTCTTGATTATCCGTAAAATCCTATTCATCAATTGGGCGCGCAAAGCCATTCTTCCGGGCAATTTTCGCCATATTCAGGAGTTTATCTGTGGCCATTCGATATCTACGGCAGCGTTTCAAAGGGATTGCCGACATGCGTTTCGTTATTGCTACGCTTCTGGCCACGGCAAACTTTCTGTCGCCCATGAACAGTTTTGCCGAGAGCGCCGATGTCGAGGCGACGATCAAGAAGGTCGACACGACCAATCTCGTGCTGACGCTCGATGACGGCAAGACCTATCAGGCGCCTGCCGAATTCGATTTCGAGGGGCTGAAGGCCGGCGTCAAGGTGGTGATTTTCTACACGGAAGTCGACGGCAAGCGCGTCATCAACGATCTCGACATCGTCAAGTAAGCGGCCGCACGGGCTCAGATCCAGCCGATCTGGCCCTGCGACGTCTCGATCTTCAAGATCCGGTCCTGCGGGATTTCACCCTCCGAGGCGATGTCCTTCGGCAGGTTGGAAATCATTTTGAACAGGCTTCTGATGACGCCGCCATGGGTGACGCACACGGTCGGCCTGTCGACCGAATTCAGCCAGGCGCCGGTGCGCCACGACATGATCTCGTAGCTTTCCGCATCCTCGCCCGGCGGAATGAAATCCCACTTGTTGATGTTGCGTTCGCTCACGCGCTCGGCCTGCGAGGCCCTGAGCTGCTTGAGCGTATAGCCTTCCCAGTCGCCGAAGGAGACTTCGACCAGCCGTTCGTCTGTGCGGTAGTCCTTGGGCGGCAGCCCCATGGCCGATCGCATGATCTCCATGGTTTCGCGCGTGCGCCCGAGCGGGCTGGCGACGAAATCGAATTCGCCGTCCTTGCCCTTCAGGATCGCCGCAAGGGCGATCCCGTTCTGTCTTGCCTGTTCGCGGCCGATCGCGTTGATCGGAATATCCTTCTGCCCCTGCAGGCGGCGTTCCGCATTCCAGTCGGTCTGGCCGTGTCTGATCACATAGATAAGCACGGGGATCGGCTCCGCTTGGGGAAGGACGATCAGTCCTTGATGACAGAAATATCCGGCGCGTCCACAGCCTTCATGCCGATGACATGATAGCCGCTGTCGGCGTGATGCACTTCACCCGTCACCGAACGCGACAGGTCCGAGAGAAGATAGAGGCCGACATCGCCCACTTCCTCGATCGTCACGGTACGGCGCAGCGGCGCATTGTATTCGTTCCACTTGAGGATGTAGCGGAAATCGCCGATGCCGGAGGCGGCAAGCGTCTTGATCGGGCCGGCCGAAACGGCGTTGACGCGGATGTTCTTCGGTCCGAGATCGACGGCGAGATATTTGACGCTCGCTTCGAGGGCAGCCTTGGCGACACCCATGACGTTGTAGTTCGGCATCACCTTTTCCGCACCGTAATAGGTGAGGGTGAGCATCGAGCCGCCTTCCGTCATCAGCTTCTCGGCGCGGCGAGCGACCGAGGTGAAGGAATAGACGGAGATCTGCATCGTCTTGGCGAAGTTGTCGGGCGTCGTATCGACGTAACGGCCGGTCAGTTCGTCCTTGTCGGAGAAGCCGATGGCATGCACGATGAAATCGATCTTGCCCCACAGTTTCTCGACATTCTCGAACACCGCATCGATCGTGGTTTCGTCGCTCACGTCGCAATGGCCGACCATGACGGCGCCGATTTCAGCGGCCAGCGGCTCCACGCGCTTCTTCAGGGCATCGCCCTGATAGGTGAATGCAACTTCTCCGCCCTGCGCATGAATGGCCTTGGCAATACCCCACGCAATCGAACGATTGTTGGCGACACCCATGATGACGCCGCGTTTGCCTGCCATGAGGCCGGATGCTTGAGCCATATTTCGCTTCCCTAGGAATTCTGATGATCCTGCCTATGGCATAGGCCGTTAATCGGTTCAAGCAGGCCAAAGATCATCAACTGTTAGGGATCGTAACAAAGGGTGCGATTGTCACTGAAATTTCATAAAAACAGCCCTTCACGCATGCTGCGCATGAGGTCCGTGACTTTTGCGTCGGGCTTTTCCCACAACATAATACGCAACTCGACGACGAGATCGCCTTTTCCGCCGCTGTCGTTGGGCAGGCCCTGACCGGGGATGCGGATCGTCTTGTCGGAACCGGACCAGGCCGGCACCGTCACGTTGACCGGCCCAAGCGGGCCGTCCACGCGCGCCTCGGTGCCGAGCACCGCGTTTTCGATGTTGAGCGGCAGCACGGCATGCACGTCGAAACCGTCGACGGAAAAACGCGCATCGGGCGCGATGTGGATATTGACGACGGCATCGCCGCGCTGCATGCCCGGCAGCTTGAAGCCCTGGCCCTTGAGCCGGATCTGATGGCCCTCGGTCGTGCCGGCGGGCAGGGCGAAGCCCACTTCGCGTCCCTCGGGAAGGGAAACCGTCGTCCAGCTTCCGTTCATGATGTCTTCGATCGTCACCGTCGCGGTCGCCACCTCGTCGGGAGCCTTCTCCAGGCCCGGCTGGCCGGCGCCGGTGAAGCGGCGCACGAGCGAGGTGAGCAGGCTGAGCGGCAGCGACATGTTGGCGCCGGCGGCAACGGCGGCGTCCATGTGCTCCTCTTCCGCCCTGGCGGCTTCGGAGTCCGTCGTTTCGTGTTCAGGCGGCCTTGCCGCGTCGGCCGCATGCGGCTTGGCCTGCGTTTGCTGAGGATGGGCCTGCTGAGCGTGCGCCTGCTGGGAATGGGTCTGCGACTGGCCCTGTGCGCCGGCGGCGCGGGCGGCCTGCGCGCCAAAAATGCGTTCGACCATTTCTTCCGCGGCTTCGGATGCGCCGGCCTGCTGCTGTCTTGCGCCGGCGGCGGCGGCCTTCTGCGCGCTGGCGTTGGCGCGTGCGAGCTCTTCCATCACGCGCTCGGCATTGGCCTGCGCCGCCTTGGCGCGGGCGGCGGCCTCGCGGGCAGCCTGGCGCTGCTGCATGATCGTCTGTTCCTGCTTCTTGGCTTCCGCCATGCGCAGGGCATTGTCGAAAAGATTGCGCTTGCGCGGGTCCTTCAGCGTTTCGTAGGCGCGGCCGATCTCGGCGAAACGTGCGCTCGCCGTCGGGTCGCCCTGATTGTGATCGGGGTGCACGGCCTTGGCCATGTTGCGCCAGGCCGCCTTGATTTCGTCCGCACCCGCGTCGCGCTTGACGCCCAGCACCTTGTATGGATCACGCATTGTTCGCACCGCCGCTGTCGCAATCCGGGAGGCATGTACCTCGTGGCCGTTCCCGGAAACCGAAACTCAACTCATGGCATGCCCTCCCGTCCGCTCTGGCGACAGGAAAGCCCGCTCGAAAGGCGATCGTGCGGGAGAGTTGCTAATCACTTCTTATTTCCGGAGCCGGATATGGGGTGTTTTGCCGCGAATGGTTAGTCTTTCACTAAACATTGAAGCGAATCGGCACGGTGCATTAACCCTGAGGCGCCAGGGCTCGCATCGCTGCGAAACAGGCTAAAGGGGCGGGCGGGATCAGCTTTCCGGCTGGAAACTCAGGAGCTGCCAGTTGCCGCCGCCGACAAGGCAGGTCTTGCCGTAGAATTTGGCGATGCCGACATAGGAGTGACGCGTCGTGCGGAACTGGCGGCAGACCTGGCCGGAATCGGTATTTTCCACGATCGTGTCGATCACGCCGGCGCTGCCGGTGGAGGCGTTCGCCCAGGGAAGCGGCTGCCCTTCGAGCTTCTGGATATCGGCCGAGGTCACGGCATTGCGCACCGTCATCTCGTCGGAAAGCGTATCGGTGCTGGGGGCGGGCTGCGGCACCGTGCCGGTTGCGACCGAGCGATCCACCTTTGCCGAGCTCAGGAAATCGAACCCTCCGGCCACGCAGCCGGAAAGTGACAGGATCGCGATACCGACGATGGAGAGTTTGGCGCTGCGGCGCAGCGAACCCTTTGTATGGCGATGTGTCTTTGCTATGACTTCCACCCTGTATCCTTCCCCAGTCCGAGCGGCTGGGTCAGTTTAAAAAACCTCGGGATTTGAATTAATATGTCGGCAAACGGGTTAACAGGTGGTGACTTTACTGAAAGTGAGGAGCCCTTCAAGCTCTTTGGAGAATGGCTGAAGGAGGCGGAGGCTTCCGAACTCAACGACCCCAACGCTGTGGCGCTGGCAACGGTCGATGAAGAGGGGCTGCCCAATGTCCGCATGGTTCTCCTGAAGGGTTTCGATAGCAACGGATTCGTCTTCTACACGAATTTCGAGAGCCAGAAAGGTCGCGAAATTTTGGGACAGAAGAAAGCCGCCCTGTGTTTCCACTGGAAAACGCTGCGCCGGCAGGTGCGCGTGCGCGGCCCTGTGGAAATCGTCAGCGAGGCCGAGGCCGACGCCTATTTTGCCACCCGCGCCCGCGGCAGCCGCATCGGCGCCTGGGCTTCCAGGCAGTCGCGCCCGCTGGAAAGCCGTTTTGCCCTGGAAAAGGCCGTCGCCGAATATACGGCACGCTACGCCATCGGCGACATTCCGCGCCCGTCCTATTGGTCCGGCTTTCGCATCCGCCCGACTTCGATCGAGTTCTGGAAAGACCAGAAGTTCCGCCTGCACGACCGGATCGAGTTTCGCCGGCCGACGCCCGAAGGCGCCTGGGACAAGGTGCGGATGTACCCGTAGGGACCTTATTTTCCGAGCAGTTTCAATGGAATGCCTGATGCGAGCGCAGAAACGTATCGCGGCTTCTGGTAAAAGCCGTTGAGCGAGATGCGCGGCATGTAGGTGGGCTGGCCCGCCGCCGGAAAACCCGGCTGCGTCGTCACCGCCACCGTGAAACCGAGCTTTGCCGCAAGGCCGGCGTCGCGGCCCGTTGCCGCCTCCGGCGTGCCGTAGGGAAAGGCGATCGCCCGAGGGCGGATGCCGGTGATCTCCTCGACGTAGTCCGCCGAGATTTCCATCTCGATGCGCGCTTCCGCATCCGGCAGGCGGGCGAGCGCCCTGTGGCTGATCGTGTGCGCGCCGAGACTGGCAAGCGGGCTTGCCGAAAGCTTCCGCAGGTCCCGCGGCCCCATCACCAGTTCGCGCGTCACGTCGACCGGCTCGATTCCATGTCGCCGCGCCAGCGCATCGACGTCGGAGACGGCGCGGCTTTCGTCCTGCCTGTGGATAAACTCGGCGAACCGGTCGAAGGCGTCCCATTTCCGGACGGGCGTATCCAGCGCCAGCCTCTCCCTGCCGCGGCCGAAATTGAACTCGATGCTGTTTTCCCTGCCGAGCAGCAGCGCCAGCGTTTCCCACCAGATGCTGTGCGAGCCCTCGGCAAAACCCTGCGTTATGAAAACGGTGAAGGGTGCGCCATGCCGCTCGAAGACCGGCAGCGCATGGGCGAGATTGTTGCGATATCCGTCGTCCAGCGTGAAAGCGGCGAACAGGCGGTCGTCCTGCGGGGCCGACAGGAGGGAGGGCAACGCATCGAGCCGGACGAAACGATAGCCGGCCCGCTTCAGCCGCCGCAGCGCCGAATCCAGGAATTCAGGAGTGATTTCAAGATGTTGATTCGGCTCGAACGGCCGCGCCACATGCGGGCGGACATGATGGAGCGTGAAGATGACGCCGCGTCCGCGGGCCTCTTTCATGAGCCCGGCAGCACTTGCCAGCCACGCCGCTTCCAGCCCGCCGCCGATCGCGATGCGTTTCAGGCGCCGCTTCCACTGCCCCATTTTTTCCGTGACCCCGCTTTGTATTCGTGTCACACAGGCTAGCAATGGCGCCGTTAAACCTTGCTGAATCCGGCTGGAAAAACGGTTTCTTTATCGGCCATTAACCAAGCGGAACAAAAGCTTGGAAAAATCTTGGCCGTTGCCTCAAAGTCGCGACAGATTGTGGGCATCTGTCGCAATACGGGACATATTCCGGTTGCATCGGTTCGCCGGAAATAATGAGGGGAAGTGCATGAGAAGGCTTTGGGCTGCCATTCTGACCGCGACGCTGGCACTTTCTGCACCCGTTGCGGCCTTCGCCGGCAGCGCCTCTCTCGTGCTCGATGCCCGCACCGGCAAGGTCCTCGCCTCCGAAAACGGCGATGTGCTGAACTATCCGGCTTCGCTGACGAAGATGATGACGCTCTATCTCACCTTCGAGGCGTTGAACCGCGGCAAGATCACCTGGGACACGCCGATCACCATGTCGAAATATGCGGCCTCCCGTCCGCCGACGAAGCTCGGTGTCAGGGCAGGCGGTACGATCACCGTGCGCGAGGCGGTCTACGGCATGATTGTCAAATCCGCCAATGACGCGGCCGCTGCGATGGGCGAGAAGCTCGGCGGTTCGGAAAGCAATTTTGCCCGGTTGATGACCCAGAGGGCTCGCCAGCTCGGCATGAGCCGCACCAGTTTCTTCAACGCCTCCGGCCTGCCGGACAAGCGTCAGGTCACGACGGCACGCGACATGTCCACGCTCGCCGTGGCGCTGATGAGGAACTATCCGAACGAATATCGCCTCTTCTCCATCGCCAGCTTCAATTTCCGCGGCAAGACCATCCGCGGCCACAACAATCTCATGTACCGCTATCAGGGCATGGACGGCATCAAGACCGGCTATACCAATGCCTCCGGCTTCAACATCGTCAGCGCCGTCAGGGACGGCAACCGCCGCCTCGTCGGCGTGGTGCTCGGCGGGCGCACCGCCCGCGCCCGCGACGCCAAGATGGCCGGATTGCTGGACCGCTACATGGGACGCGCTTCCTCCGGCAGCGCCGGGCTGACCGCCAGCGTCAACGCCAAGCAGCAGGTCGAGGTCGCTTCCGCCGCTGACGATGCCGATGTTCCGGTCCCGGCCAACGCGCCGCGCCTTGCGGACGATGCGGCAGCACCGGCGCCGAAGGCGCTCGGTTTTGCCGATGGCGGCGTTGTCCCGCTGGAGCGCCCGGCGGCAATGGACGAGATCATGAATGCCGGCAAGACGGCAAAGGCGCCGGCCGGCAAGGCCGGCGGCTGGCAGATCCAGATTTCCGCCGCCCCGAGTGCCGATGCCGCCCGCGCGCTTCTTGCCCAGGCGCAGTCCGAGGCCGGCGCGCCGCTCCTGTCGGCTTCGCCCTATACGGAAGCTGTCGGCAAGGGTGCGAATGCGGTCTACCGCGCCCGTTTCGTCGGCTTCCAGAGCAAGGAAGACGCGACCTCTGCCTGCGATGCGCTGAGGAAGCGCTCGTACGATTGCATGCTCCTGCCGAACCAGGGCTGATCTGCCGGCTCTGGACAATATCGGGGAATCGGCGCTCTCCTCATAAACAAAAGGAGAACGCCATGCTGCAACGCCTCGCCGACCAGTTCGAGATCTCGTCGTCCGCCTACGCCGCCGCCAACGACATCGAGCGCGATGCCGACTGGTTCCTGCTGAAGCTGCAGGAGGAAATGGGCGAACTGACCCAGGCCTGGAACCGCCTGACCGGCCGCGGCCGTACCAGGGGCCGCTCGCCCGAGGACATGGAGCGCGACCTCGCCGACGAGACCGCCGATATCTTGGGCCACGTGCTGCTCTTTGCCCGGCGCCATGAGGTAGACCTCGCCGCCGCGATCGAGCGGAAATGGAAGTTCAGGCCTGACGCCTGATCCGCCGCTAAAGCAATTCCAGCAAAGGTGGGAACCGGTTTTGCGTCCGGAATTTCGGGAAAACAATGAGTTAGAGCATTGAAGGCGACTCCGTTTTCGCCGGAAATGCTCTAGTTTGCGACCACCTTGCGCCGATAGAACTTGCTGTCGACGGCCATCAGCGGAAACGACCGGGGCAGGTCTCTCTCGGAAACCTCTGTAAAGCCGTTCTTTTCGTAAAACCGGTGCGCGGCGATAAACTTGTCCGTCGTGCCGAGGAAGATATCGGTCACGCCGACCTTGCCGGCATGGGCAAAGAGGGCTTCCAGCAGCCGGGCGGCGACGCCGTGCTCGCGCCCGCGCACCTCGGACGCTACGAACATCTTGCGAAGGGCGGTCTGATTGTTGCCGATATCCTTGAGGCCGAGCGTGCCGACGATGGCGCCGTCTTTCACCGCAACCCAGAACTGGCCCTTGCCGGACTGATAGAAGTCGGGAATGACGCGCAGGTCCGGCTGCGCGTCGGCGGTGATGTCGATGCCGAACTCTTCGCGCTGGATCGGCAGGATGACGGAGATCACGCCGTCGGCATCATCAGGCGCAAAGGTTCTGATTTCGATTTCGACCATGGCAGCACCTCTCAGGCCTGTGTGCCGCCGACTGTCACCTGATCCATGCGCAGATGCGGCTGGCCGACGCCGACCGGAACCCACTGGCCGGCCTTGCCGCAATTGCCGATGCCGGTATCGAGCTTCATGTCGTTGCCGATCATCGATACGCGCTTCATCGCATCCGGGCCGTTGCCGATCAGCATGGCGCCCTTGATCGGCGCGCCGATCTTGCCGTTTTCGATGAGATAGGCCTCGGTGCAGCCGAAGACGAACTTGCCCGACGTGATATCCACCTGGCCGCCGCCGAAGGAGACGGCGTAAATGCCCTTCTTGACCGAGGCGATGATCTCTTCCGGCGTCTTGGTGCCGCCGAGCATATAGGTGTTGGTCATGCGCGGCATCGGCACATGCGCGTAGCCCTGGCGGCGGCCGTTGCCGGTCGGCGCCATGCCCATAAGCCGGGCGTTCTGCCGGTCCTGCATGTAGCCGACGAGCCTGCCGTTTTCGATCAGCACGTTGTAGGCGGACGGCGTGCCTTCGTCGTCGATGGTGATCGAGCCGCGGCGGCTGTCGATCGTGCCGTCGTCGACGACGGTGACGCCGGGGGCGGCCACCATCTGGCCGAGCAGGCCTGCAAAGGCGGACGTCTTCTTGCGGTTGAAGTCGCCTTCAAGCCCGTGGCCCACGGCCTCGTGCAGCATGACGCCCGGCCAGCCGGAGCCGAGCACCACATCCATCGTGCCGGCCGGCGCATCGATTGCTTCGAGATTGACGAGCGCCTGGCGCAGCGCCTCGTCCGCACCGTGCTGCCAGCTGCCGGTCGCGATGAAATCGCCGAAACCGATGCGGCCGCCCTGGCCGTAGGAGCCGCTTTCCTGGCGGTCGCCTTCGCCGACCACGACCGAGATGTTGATGCGCGTCATCGGCCGGATATCCTGCACGCGATGGCCGTCGGCGCGCAGGATGTCGACCACCTGCCAGCTTGCGGCAACCGATGCCGTGACCTGCCGCACCTTGTCGTTCTTGCCGCGCAGATAGGCGTCGATATCCGTCAGCACCTTCACCTTCTCCTCGAAGGTCGGCGAGCCGATCGGGTTCTCGTCGGTATAGAGCTTGCGGTTCGTGCCCTGGGGGGCGGCGGCGTAGGAGCCGGAATAGCCGCGCGTGACGGCGCCGACCGCATCGGCCGCCCGCTTCAGCGCCGAAACGGAGAGATCCCCTGCATGCGCATAGCCGACGGCCTCGCCGGCCACCGCGCGCAGGCCAAAACCCTGCTCGGTATTGAAGCTGCCGCCCTTGAGGCGGCCGTTGTCGAAGCTCAGCGATTCCGCCTGCGCGTGCTCGATGAAAAGCTCGCCGTCGTCGGCGCCGGAGAGCGCCTCGGCGACATGCTTGCGCATCGTCGCTTCATCGGCATCGAAAAGCGTCAGGAGATCGGTGGTCATGCTTGTTTGCTCCGCAGGAAGAGCGGGAATGCTCAATAGCCGATGTAGGTCCGTTGTGCTGCGCGAGCAAGCCCTGCCGGTCAGGGCAGGGCGTCGTAGCCTTCCGCGAAGCCTTTGAGGTCGACGGGGATGCCGATGCCTTCCTCCGGCGTCTGGAAGACGATGAAGGTTGCCTGCGCGCCGCTGCGGAAGGTCTTCAGCAGTTCGTCCTCGAGCACGACTTCGGCATAGCAGCCGTCCGCAAAGCAGCGCACGAAATAGGCGCGGCCGATATCCTTGCCGTCGACATTGAGGCCGAGGCCGTTGGGCAGCAGCACGCCGAGCGGCGCCAGCACGCGCAGGATCTTCGACTTGCGGTCGGCCGTCTTCAGGATGACGACGGAGAGGCCCACTTCCGGACGGTCTTCGGCAATGACGTTCTGCATCAGCGCGCACTGCTCGGTCGAGGCGCCGGCCGGCTTGTCGCAGACGACGGACCATGCGCCGTGGTTGGAACGGACCGTGCCGGGAGCCTGCGGCTGCGTCTGGCTGGGCGTCACCTGCTCGACATTCGGGGTCGCGGGCGGGGCGGCCTGCGGCGCCGGAGCGGCGGGCTTCGCAGCCGGCGTGGCGGGGCGCGACTGTGCCGGCGTCGGCGTCTGCTGCGCGAAAACGGGGCTCGTCGCGGCGGCCGCGATGCCTGCGGTCAGAAGAAGCGACCGCGAGAGGGAACGGAAACCCATGAAAACCTCTGGATATCGAATCATTGCCGCTATTTGTGAAGCTGCCCACAGAAAATGAAAAGCCCCACCCCGTGAAAACCGGGGGACTGCGGCAGAAATAGGACCTCGCCAAAAGAATGTGCAGCGGGCGGATTGGCCCTCGGGCGCGTTTTTCGTATGCTGATGAAAAGCTTGCAATGTTTTGTCGCGGGCGGGGAGGCGGCCTTTGAGCAAAAATGCCGCATAGACAATTGCTTCTGCCTGTTGCGGCGGATGCCAAACTGTGGTTTGAAGCGCAGAAGATGGCAAGATTCTGCGTCCTATTTGATGTAGATCAGCGCTCGAGGGAGATTTTAAGGTGATAAAGAAGGCTTTTGCAGCTCTGACCGCGCTGGTCTGTCTGCTTTTTGCTTCCGGCACATATGCCGATCAGCCGATGCCGTGGCAGGCGACCCTGCAGCCGGCAGCAACGCCGATCATGCGGGAGATCCACTGGTTCGAACAATATACGCTGTGGTTCATCGTTCCGATCACGCTGTTCGTTCTCGTTCTGCTCGTCGTGGTCTGCGTGAAGTTCCGCGCTTCGGCGAACCCGGTTCCCTCCAAGACGAGCCACAACACGCTGATCGAAGTCATCTGGACCGTGGGGCCGGTCCTTGTGCTTCTCTTCCTTGCCGTTCCCTCCTTCAACCTGCTGACCGCGCAGCTCACCCTGCCGGAAAACCCCGATGTCACCATCAAGGCGACCGCGACCCAGTGGCAGTGGAACTACGAATATGAAGGTTCTGGCGAAACGCCCGTCGCCTTCGATTCCTACCTTCTGAAGGAGCCGGATCGCGCCGCTGCCGGCAAGACCGATCTTTCCGTCTATCCGCGCCTGCTCGCCGTCGACAACGAACTCGTTCTGCCGGTCAACAAGACCGTCCGCGTGCTCGTCACAGCCGCGCCGACCGACGTTATCCACGCTTTCGCCATGCCGTCCTTCGGCATCAAGATCGACGCCGTTCCGGGCCGCCTGAACGAGACCTGGTTCCGCGCCGAGCGCGAAGGCCTCTTCTACGGCCAGTGTTCCGAGCTTTGCGGCAAGGACCACGCGTTCATGCCGATCGCCATCCGCGTCGTCTCCGAGGACAAGTACAAGCAGTGGCTGACCACGGCCGCCACCGACTTGCCCGGCGCCTACAAGACACTGATCGCTGCTGCCGATGGTCCTGCAAAGACCGTCGATGTCGCTGAAAACGTCGCAAAGTAAGATAGGGATCGGGACAATGGCTGGACCTTCCGCTCACGACGATCATTCTCATGATCACCACGCTCATGACGCCCATGCGCATGACGACCATCACGATCACGCACATGCGCCGAGCTTTGCCGACCGCTGGTTCTTTTCCACGAACCACAAGGACATCGGCACGCTCTACCTGATCTTTGCGATCTTCGCCGGCATCATCGGCGGCCTTCTCTCCGTTGCCATGCGCATGGAGCTGCAGGAGCCGGGCATCCAGATCTTCCACGGCCTGGCCTCCATGGTCTACGGCTACGAAGGCGATGCGGCGATCGACGGCGCCAAGCATATGTTCAACGTCTTCACCACCGCTCACGCGCTGATCATGATCTTCTTCATGGTCATGCCGGCGATGATCGGCGGTTTCGCGAACTGGATGGTGCCGATCATGATCGGCGCGCCGGATATGGCCTTCCCGCGCCTGAACAACATTTCCTTCTGGCTGATCGTTCCCGCATTCCTGCTGCTGGTCATTTCGATGTTCGTCGAAGGCCCGGCCGGCGCCTATGGCGCGGGCGGCGGCTGGACCATGTATCCGCCGCTTGCCGTCGGCGGTCATCCGGGGCCTGCGGTCGACCTTGCGATCTTTGCGCTGCATATCGCCGGCGCGTCCTCGATCCTCGGCGCGATCAACTTCATCACCACGATCCTGAACATGCGCGCTCCGGGCATGACGCTGCACAAGATGCCGCTCTTCGCCTGGGCCGTTCTGATCACCGCCTTCCTGCTGCTGCTGTCGCTGCCGGTTCTCGCCGGCGCCATCACCATGCTTTTGACCGACCGTAACTTCGGCACGGCCTTCTTCGCGCCGGAAGGCGGCGGGGACCCGATCCTCTACCAGCACCTGTTCTGGTTCTTCGGTCATCCAGAAGTCTACATCCTGATCCTGCCGGGCTTCGGCATCATCAGCCACATCGTATCGACCTTCTCGAAGAAGCCGGTCTTCGGTTATCTCGGCATGGCCTATGCTATGGTCGCCATCGGCGCCGTCGGCTTCGTCGTCTGGGCGCACCACATGTATACGGTCGGCCTGTCGCTCGACGCGCAGCGCTACTTCGTCTTCGCGACGATGGTCATCGCCGTTCCGACGGGCGTGAAGATCTTCTCCTGGATCGCGACGATGTGGGGTGGCTCGATCACCTTCCGCACCCCGATGATCTGGGCGATCGGCTTCATCTTCCTTTTCACCGTCGGTGGTGTGACGGGCGTCCAGCTCGCCAACGCCGGCCTCGACCGCTCGCTGCATGACACCTATTACGTCGTGGCGCACTTCCACTACGTTCTGTCGCTCGGCGCCGTCTTCGCCATCTTCGCTGCCTGGTACTACTGGTTCCCGAAGATGACCGGCTACATGTACAACGAGTTCCTCGGCAAGCTGCACTTCTGGGTGATGTTCGTCGGCGTCAATCTCGTGTTCTTCCCGCAGCACTTCCTCGGCCTCGCCGGCATGCCGCGCCGCTACATCGACTATCCCGATGCGTTCGCCGGCTGGAACTATGTCTCGTCGGTCGGCTCCTACATTTCCTTCGTCGGCGTGATCATCTTCCTCGTCGGCGTCTGGGAAGCCTTCGCCAGGAAGCGCGTTGCCGGTGACAATCCGTGGGGCGAGGGCGCAACGACGCTCGAATGGCAGCTGCCTTCGCCGCCGCCCTACCACCAGTGGGAACAGCTTCCGCGCATCAAGTAAGATGCCGGGTCCAGACGCCGCAGGCTCCTGCGGCGTCTGACGATTGATAAATCAGGACGGAATGATGACGGTTTTCGACAATCACGAGGCTCTTGCTGAAGACGGCGACTTCCGCCTGTCGGAAGCCGGCGCGCGCGATTATTTCGAGCTTCTGAAGCCGCGGGTCATGTCGCTCGTCGTCTTCACGGCTTTTGCCGGCCTCGTACTGGCACCGGGCCACATCAACCCGATCCTCGGCCTGATCGCCATTCTCTGCATTGCCGTCGGCGCCGGCGCCTCGGGCGCGCTGAATATGTGGTACGACGCCGATATCGACGCCGTCATGAGCCGCACTGCCAAGCGCCCGATCCCGGCCGGCCGCATCATGCCCAAGGAAGCGCTGGCCTTCGGCCTCGTGCTCTCCTGCTTTTCGGTGACGATCCTGGGTCTGGCGGTCAACTGGCTGTCGGCCTTCATCCTCGCCTTCACGATTTTCTTCTATGTCGTCATCTACACGATGTGGCTGAAACGCTCGACGCCGCAGAACATCGTCATCGGCGGCGCCGCCGGCGCTTTCCCGCCGATGATCGGCTGGGCCTGCGTGACCAATTCCGTCACGATCGAAAGCACGGTTCTTTTCCTCATCATCTTCCTGTGGACGCCGGCGCATTTCTGGGCGCTCGCGCTGTTCAAGATGCGC
Source organism: Hyphomicrobiales bacterium (assembly GCA_900471515.1). Lineage (GTDB taxonomy): Bacteria > Pseudomonadota > Alphaproteobacteria > Rhizobiales > Rhizobiaceae > Rhizobium. Next base: position 59,735 of record UCFC01000051.1, read on the forward strand.
GACTATGAGGCCGTCGGCGTGCCGATGCTGCCGAACGTCTCGGGTGAACGCACCACCAAGCACCAGATCGTCGCCTATGCCGTGCTGACGGCCGTCTGCGCCGTGCTGCCGACGGTCCTCGGCTTTGCCAGCGCCGGCTACGGGGTGGTCGCTGCGGCGCTCGGTGCGGTCTTCATATACTGTTCCATCGCCGTCTGGCGCATGCCCGACGGCGACCTGAAGATGATCCCGGCGAAGAAGCTCTTCGGCTTCTCGATCTTCTATCTCTTCGCCGTGTTCTCCGCGCTGATGCTCGACCGGCTGGTCGCCGTGCTGGTCTCGTATGCAGGAGGCTCGTTCTGATGGAGCTGGTCAAGCTGACGGAAGCGCAGCGCAAGTCGCGCCGCAACCGCAACATCGCACTCGGCGTCGTGCTCGCCGGCCTGGTGATCCTTTTCTACGCCATCACCATCATCAAGTTCCTGGCGCATGGAGGCTGATGGGATGAGCGACGCCGTCAACGCACCGAAGAAGCCGCGCAACAATGCCGCCGTCGTCTTCATGTGCCTGAGCTTCGTCGTCGGCATGGGCGCCGCAAGCTATGCCGCCGTGCCGCTCTACCGGCTCTTCTGCCAGGTGACGGGCTATAACGGCACGACGCAGCGCGTCGATCAGGCCTCGAGCGTCATTCTCGACCGCACCATGCGTGTCACCTTCGACGCCAATGTCGCTCCCGGCCTGCAATGGGAGTTCAAGCCGGTCGAGCGCGAGGTCAATCCGAGGATCGGCGAAACGATCCAGGTCAATTTCATCGCCGAGAACCGTTCCAACGAGACCCAGCGCGGCCAGGCGATCTTCAACGTGACGCCGGGCGAGGCGGGCGCCTATTTCAACAAGGTGCAATGTTTCTGCTTTAATGAAACGGACCTGAAGCCGGGCGAAAAGCTTGAAATGCCGGTCGTGTTCTACATCGATCCGGAAATTACCAAGGCCGCTGAATCGAAAAGCATTCGCACGGTCACGCTGTCCTACACGTTCTATCCCAAAGAGGGTCCGAAGCCGGTGGCTTCGAATGAGGGTAGTGCGGGACAGGCTGAAAAGAAACTTTGATTGAGGAGTGTTTCCGGCAGCGCCGGAAGCGGAGAAGGAAGACACCGGGGATCTGACATGGCCGATGCTCATCAGAAAAATCACGACTATCACATCATAGCTCCGAGCCCGTGGCCGATACTGGCCTCGCTCGGCGCATTCCTGATGGCCTTCGGCGGCGTCGGCTACATGCGCTACCTGAACGGCGGCTCGCTGCATGTTCTCGGCATCGAATGGGCTCATCCGTGGGTCTTCTTCATCGGCCTGGCCGTCGTTTTCTACGTCATGTACGGCTGGTGGTCCGACACCGTGAAGGAAGCCCACGAGGGCGCCCATACGCGCGTCGTGTCGCTGCACCTGCGCTACGGCATGATCATGTTCATCGCTTCGGAAGTGATGTTCTTCGTCGCCTGGTTCTGGGCCTATTTCGACGCCAGCCTTTATCCGCACGAAGCTATCCAGGCCTCGCGCCTTGCCTATACCGGCGGCGTCTGGCCGCCGAAGGGCATCGAGGTTCTCGATCCCTGGCACCTGCCGATCTACAACACCGTCATCCTGCTGCTGTCGGGCACGACGGTGACCTGGGCGCACCATGCCCTGCTGCACAACGATCGCAAGGGTCTCGTTCAGGGACTGACGCTGACCGTCCTGCTCGGCATACTCTTCTCCTCCGTGCAGGCCTATGAATATGCCCACGCTCCCTTCGAGTTCCGCAACTCGATCTATGGCGCGACCTTCTTCATGGCCACTGGCTTCCACGGCTTCCACGTCCTGGTCGGCACCATCTTCCTGCTGGTCTGCCTCATCCGTGCGCTGCGCGGCGATTTCACCCCGAAGCAGCATTTCGGCTTCGAGGCGGCTGCCTGGTACTGGCACTTCGTCGACGTCGTCTGGCTGTTCCTGTTCTTCTGCATCTACGTCTGGGGCGGCTGGGGCGCTCCGGTCGCCGCGGGCTGATCGAGGCCGGACAAGAAATCGAAAAAGGCGGGTGCCGTCGGCCCCGCCTTTTTCTTTGCCCTGAAAGGATCCTCCGGCCTATCGCTGGCCGGCCAGCGTCTCGAAGGCCGAGGGCTCGGGAATGCCGAGGTCCAGCTGGTGGCGGATCGCCTCGGCGCATTCGAGCGCCGTCAGCACGGACGTATCGACCTCCATGTCGTAGAGGCCGGGGCGATGCACCTCGTCCTGCCAGCGCTGCACCGGTTCCGGTACGGGCATCTCCTCGCTGGCGCGCAGATAGAGGCCCTCTCGTCCCTCCTGAACGATCTCCCGCCGCTGCATGATCGTCTCCAGCGGACATCTGACACCGACGAACAGCACCGAGAAGCCCTCCAGGCGCCGGGCGCAATCGCCGAGAATGCCGAGCGGCTGCGAATAGCTGTCGTGATGGCCAAGGTCGGCGACGACATTGAGGCCCAATCCCGCATGGATGGCGATCGATTCGTAGAGCGCCGCATAGAGGAACGGCACCAGTTCCTCGAGGTCCGGCCGCTCGCCGCCGGGCCTTAAGCCTATGCCGGGCAGGTAGCGCTCCGGCGTCATGGCATTGTAGGTATCGACGCCGAGGTTGATCCACGGCCCCTCGAATTCGTTCTGGATTGCGCGCGCAATGCTGGATTTGCCGCTTCGCGGCGCGCCGTTCAGGATTATGATCTGTCCGGCATGGCTATCGTTGCTCATCAGTCTTCTTCTTCTGTTTGGCGCGAATCACCGAGGCGAAATCGCGCAGGTATTTCCTTTCGGGATGCGAATACTTTATGGGAGAGTTAAGGCAGAAGCCGAAAAGCCGTCCAAAAGGAGGTGGGCATGAACGAAGAGAGCGCGCAATTTCCGCCGGTCGATCCGGTCAAGACCGGCATCAAGGGATGCTGCCCGCGCTGCGGTCATGGCCAGCTCTTCGATGGCGTGCTGGGCCTCAAGCCGCGCTGTGCCGCCTGCGGGCTCGACTATTCCTTTGCCGATGCCGGCGATGGTCCCGCCGTCTTCGTCATCCTGATCGTCGGTTTCATCGTCATCGGCTCGGTGCTCTGGTTGCAGGTCAATTACGCGCCGCCGATCTGGGTTCATATCCTGCTCTTCGGCCCGCTGACGATCGTTCTCTCGCTGCTGGCGCTGCGCTGGTGCAAGGGCATTCTCATCGCCATGCAATACCGCCACAATGCCCGCGAGGGACGCCTGAGTGACTGACATCGAAAGTCCGGCTCCGCGCCGCAGGCTGCCGGTCTTCACCGGCATCGCCGTTCTCGCCGCGCTTGCCATCCTGATTTCGCTCGGCACCTGGCAGGTGGAGCGCCTTCACTGGAAGGAGGGGCTGCTTGCCGATATCGCCGCGCGCCGCGCCGCCGCACCGGTTCCGCTCGCCGATATCGAAGCGCTGGCGGCCAAGGGCGGGGATATCGAATATCGCACGGTCACGGCCACCGGCCGTTACGTCAACAACAAGGAGCGCCACTTCTTCGCCACCTGGCGCGGCCAGACCGGCTATTACATCTACACGCCGCTGCAGCTTGCCGACGGGCGCTATCTCTTCGTCAACAGAGGCTTCGTTCCCTTTGAGAACAAGGAGCCGGAAATGCGCATGCAGGGCCAGTTGACCGACCAGCAGACAGTGACCGGCCTTGCGCGCGCCAGACTTCCGGCCAAACCCTCCTGGCTGGTGCCCGACAATGACGTGGCGAAAAACATCTTCTACTGGAAGGATCTCGACGTGATGGCTTCCAGCGTCGATCTCGACAAGGCCAGCGTCGTGCCCTTCTTCGTCGATGCCGATTCCACGCCCAACCCGGCGGGCCTCCCGATCGGCGGCGTCACGCAGGTCGATCTGCCGAACGACCATCTTCAATATGCCTTCACCTGGTATGGGTTGGCGGCGGTGCTGGTCGTGGTGGTCGCCATTTCCTGGTTCCGCCCCCGCAAGGGTGCGGCGCAATAGTATCGCTTCAATTCCACCCCATATTGGGTTAGAGGTCCCTGAAGCTTAACCTGGATATGTCATGAACATTGCGGCAAAACCTCCTTTGACGATCAGGCTCTGCGGTCCGCGCGGTTTCTGCGCCGGCGTCGACCGTGCGATCCAGATCGTCGTGCTGGCGCTGAAGGCCTATGGCGCGCCCGTCTATGTCCGCCACGAGATCGTCCATAACCGCTATGTCGTGGAAGGCCTGGAGGCCAAGGGCGCCGTCTTCGTCGAGGAGCTTGACGAGATCCCGGCCGAACACCGCGCCCAGCCGGTCGTCTTTTCGGCCCATGGCGTGCCGAAATCCGTGCCCGAGGATGCCAATGCCCGCAACCTCTTCTATCTCGACGCCACCTGTCCGCTGGTCTCCAAGGTCCACAAACAGGCGATGCGCCACAACCGCCTCGGTCGCCACGTCATCCTGATCGGCCATGCCGGCCACCCGGAAGTGATCGGCACCATGGGCCAGCTGCCGGAAGGCACCGTTTCCCTCATCGAGACGGTGGAGGACGTGGACGCCTACGAACCGGCCGATCCGGACAATCTCGGCTACGTCACCCAGACGACGCTCTCGGTCGACGATACCGCCGGCGTCATCAAGCGGCTGGAAGAGCGCTTCCCCAAGCTGCAGGCGCCGGCTGCCGATTCCATCTGCTACGCCACGACCAACCGCCAGGAAGTGGTCAAGGAAGCAGCCCCCGGCTGCGATCTCTTCATCATCGTCGGCGCGCCGAATTCCTCCAATTCCAAGCGGCTCGTCGAAGTGGCGCTCCGGGCCGGGGCGAAGAAGTCGATCCTCGTGCAGCGCGCCTCCGAACTCGACTGGGACGAGATCGGCCCGATTGCCACGCTCGGCCTGTCCGCCGGCGCTTCCGCCCCGGAAGTGATCGTCAACGAGATCATCGAGGCCTTCCGCACCCGCTTCGATGCCCGCGTCGAGCTTGCCGAAACCGTGCAGGAAAACGAGCATTTCCTTGTCAACCGCGAACTGCGCAGCCTTGAACTGACCACGGCCGACATGGCATTCGTGAACGGGGAATGAGGCGAGGGCGGCTGCCCTGCCTATCCGATGATACCGCCTCTACAGTGAGAGACCCACCTTGGCAGTTTACACCGATATCGCCGAAGACGATCTGAAATGGTTCCTCACCGAATATGACGCCGGCACGCTGCTCTCCTACAAGGGCATTGCCGAAGGTGTGGAGAATTCCAATTTCCTGCTGCACACGTCCAAGGCGCCGCTCATCCTGACGCTTTACGAGAAGCGGGTGGAAAAGAGCGATCTGCCCTTCTTCCTCGGCCTCATGCAGCATCTGTCGGCCGGTGGCCTGTCCTGCCCGCTGCCGCTGCCGCGCAAGGACGGCGCGCTGCTCGGCACGCTTTCGGGTCGCCCCGCCGCGCTCATATCCTTTCTGGAAGGCATGTGGCTGAGAAAGCCTGAAGCCAGACATTGCCGCGAAGTCGGCAAGGCGCTGGCGCAGATGCATGTCGCGGGCGAAGGTTTCGCCCTGAGCCGGCCGAACGCGCTGTCGCTCGACGGCTGGCAAACGCTCTGGGAAAAGTCCGAGGCGCGCGCCGACGAGGTCGAACCCGGCCTGCAGAACGAAATCCGCGGCGATCTCGATTTCCTGCGGGCCTATTGGCCGAAGGATCTGCCCGCCGGCGTCATCCACGCCGATCTTTTCCCCGACAACGTCTTCTTCCTGGGGGACGAACTTTCGGGCCTCATCGATTTCTACTTCGCCTGCAACGATCTGCTCGCCTACGACGTCTCGATCTGCCTCAACGCCTGGTGTTTCGAGAAGGATGGCGCCTATAACGTCACCAAGGGCACACAATTGCTGGAAGGCTATCAGAGCGTGCGCCCGCTGAGCGAGGCCGAAATCGCTGCCCTGCCGATCCTCTCCCGCGGTTCGGCCCTGCGCTTCTTCCTGACCCGTCTCTACGACTGGCTGACGACGCCCGAAGGCGCGATGGTCACCAAGAAGGATCCGCTGGAATATCTGCGCAAGCTGCGCTTCCACCGCCAGATCTCCTCGCCGGCGGAATATGGACTGAGCCTATGAAACACATCGATATCTTCACGGACGGCGCCTGCTCCGGCAATCCCGGCCCCGGCGGCTGGGGCGCGGTGCTGCGTTACGGCGAAGTGGAAAAGGAGCTTTCCGGCGGCGAGGCGGAAACCACCAACAACCGCATGGAGCTTCTTGCGGCCATCTCCGCCCTCAGCGCCCTGAAGGAGCCCTGCGAGGTCGATCTCTATACCGACAGCGCGTATGTCAAGGACGGTATTTCAAAGTGGATTTTCGGCTGGAAGAAGAACGGCTGGAAAACATCCGACAACAAGCCGGTGAAGAATGCCGAGCTGTGGCAGGCGCTCGAAGAGGCCCGCAACCGCCACAAGGTAACGCTCCACTGGGTCAAGGGCCATGCCGGCCACCCCGAGAACGAGCGCGCCGACGAACTCGCCCGCAAGGGCATGGAGCCGTTCAAGAAGAGCAGGCGGGCCGGTTGATCACGCCGCCTGCCGCTCTTCGGCGGCGGCATTCCGTATCAGCTGGTGCATATATTCGAGTTTTGCCACGACCGGCGGCGACAGGACGAAGGGATAGGAATCCGGCTGTCCCATGCTGCGCTGGATGGCGTTTATCGCAAGGCTGAGCGGCACCCAGGCGCTGACCAGCTGTTCGGCGCTCTGCGCCCGGTAGGGATTGAAATCCACCTCGGCCGCAATCTCCTCATGCCCGCGCGGGTCGATCGCCATGCCGAAACTGCGGGCCGTCTCCAGCGTATCGACGATATGCAGGTAATGCGCGAAACATTCGGCAAAATCCTCCCAGGGATGGACGGAGGCATAGGCGCTGATGAAACTGTCCTGCCAGCCGGGTGCCGGCCCGTTGGCATAACGGTCCTGCAAGGCCGCACCATAATCCTGCCGCTCGTCGCCGAAGACGGCGCGGAATGCGTCGAGGCCATTGCGGTCGCGCACCAGCTTGTTCCAGATGAAATGCCCGGTTTCATGGCGGAAATGGCCGAGCAGCGTGCGGTAGGGTTCGTCCATCGCCGTGCGCGCCTGCTCGCGGGTCACATCGTCGGCCTCGGCCGCGCGGATGGCGATCAGCCCTTCCTCATGCCCGGTCATGGCCGGCACGACATTGCCGTCGGTCTGCACGGCGTCTTCGAGAAAATCGAAGACGAGCCCGCCTTGCGGATCGTCCTGCCGGTCGGGATGCGGCAGCGACCAGCGCAGCAGCGAATAGAAGAGGTGGCGCTGCGCCTGGCTGATGCGCCGCCAGCGGTCGATGCCCTCCTGCGTATCGGTATTCGGCACCAACCGGTTATGCCGGCAGGCGAGACAGAAATCGTTGCCGTCATCGACCAGCCAGTTGCAGATGTCGAGACCGGCATTGGCGCAGAACCGCACGAGCCGGTTCGGATCGGAAACGAGCTGCCAGTTCACCTCGTCGCGCGATTCCAGTGCGTGCATGGAAAGATCGCCGGGCAGGAAGCCGAGGCGGTGGTTGCAGCGCACGCACTGCCTGTTGTCGAAATGGATGACCTGGTCGCAATTGTCGCAGGCAAACAACCTCATGGCAGCCCCCTACAGGCAGGATGGGACGGAAAATGCCCGCCGCAGGCGGGTGCGACAGGCATTATACGCGCGAATGAAGACGGCGTCAGAGCCGGTCGACGGCGCCCTTCAGCTTGTCCTTGGCCTTGCCGGTTGCGACCTGGGCCTTGCCCTTGGCTTCCTGCATGCCACCCTTGGCCTGCATTTCACGGTTACCGGTGGCCTTGCCGGCCGTCTTCTTCGCCTTGCCGGCCATCTCGTTGACCTTGCCGGAAATCTTGTCGCCAGTGCTACCCATATCGATCTCTCCTCTCGGATGGCGGACGGGGTGTCCGCGCTTGCCGACAGGAAACGCCAGTGAGCGGGTTTCGTTCCGGAATGATGCGGTCAGGCGTGGCCGGCTTCGGCCGAGAGCATGGCCGGCGTGATGCCCATGCTGGCAAGCGCCCGTTCATATTTGTCGTCGAGGCAGCGGTCGAAGATCAGCTCCTCGTTGGCCGCGCAATTGAGCCAGCCATTGGCGGCGACCTCGTTTTCGAGCTGGCCCGCACCCCAGGAGGAATAGCCGAGCAGCATGGTGGCCCGCTTCGGACCGCCGCCCCTGGAAATGGCGCGCACGATATCGAGCGTTGCCGTCAGGCAGATATCGTCGCTGACGGGGATGGAGGAATCGCTGACATAGTCGTCGGAATGCAGCACGAAACCGCGGCCGCTCTCCACCGGCCCGCCGGTCTGGATCGGAAATTCCCGAGCATCCTTCGGCAGCACGATGGAATCCTCCTGCTTGATCATGTCGAGATGCAGCAGGACATCGGTGAAGGTAAGGCTCTGCGGACGATTGATGACGAAGCCCATGGCCCCCGCGTCCGAATGGGCGCAGATGTAAATCACCGTGCGTGCGAAGTTGCGATCTTCCATGCCGGGCATGGCGATCAGGAACTGACCGTCGAAAAATCCGCGTTCCCGTCTGTTCTTCAGCGTTGCTAGGGACATGGTTCCTCCTGCCGCCAGACCGCACAAAGGCTCCGACAAGAGAAACATGGGCCAATGTCACAAATCAATCAACCGAAAATGAAGGTTTAAATGGCCGGGACTTCTGGCGGCAACAGGCAAGTTTCTGTAAACCCTTGTTCCATGAGAGTTATTTCATTGCGCGCGGGGTCCTTAATAATTGCGGTCGTTTCGGCTGTGTCCATGCTTGGACTGTCGCATCCGGCGCAGGCCGAAATGAGCGACTGGGCGCAGAACGAGGGCGGCCGCATGCGGCTCGTGGCGCTGCCGCCGGACGCCGACGGCCATATCAGGGCCGGCCTGCAGATCGAGCCGAAACCGGGCTGGATCACCTATTGGCGCGAACCCGGCAACAACGGCATCCCGCCGCAGATCACCATCGCACCGCAAAGCGGCGTGACGCTCGACGCCGTTTCCTATCCCGCTCCCAAACATATCGTGAGCGGCAAGGTCGAGGATATCGGCTACGATGCGCCCGTCACCCTGCCGCTGTCGCTGACTGCGCCGAAGGCTGGCCCTGTCACGCTCGACGCCACCGCCTTCATCGGCATCTGCAAGGATATCTGCATTCCTTTCCAGGCGCAGCTTTCCCTGAAACTCGGTGGTGCCGCCCAGTCGCGCCCGCAGGAGGAAACGATCCTCCAGAGTGCCGCCGCCCGCCTTCCAGAGGCGCCGTCCGCCGATTTTAAGGTCGTCGCCCATATCCTGTCTCCCGATATGAAGCAGCTTTCCCTGAAGATCACTCTGCCGGAGGAGGGCGCCAGCACGCCCGATATCATCGTCACCGGGCCGGCGGGCTATGCTTTTACCAGGCAGACGAATGCGGCGCGCGCGGGCAGGGCTTATTCCGCCGACATCGCCATCGGCAAGCTGCCGAAGAATTACGACATCCGCGGCAAACAATGGGGGGTGCTCGTCATCGACGGTACGCGCGCGATGGAAAGCACGCTTGCCTTTGAGTGACCGCATCTTATAGTCCCCCTCGATCCCCCTGCGGCCCTGCCGCAGCCAGCCAGAACCGAGGAGAAAATCCATGACTATCGCGATCGGCGACAAGCTTCCTGCCGCCACATTCAAGGAAAAGACGGCTGACGGCCCGGTCGAAACTACCACCGAACAGCTCTTTGCCGGCAAGCGCGTCGTGCTCTTCGCCGTGCCGGGTGCCTTCACGCCCACCTGCTCGCTGAATCACCTGCCGGGTTATCTGGAAAACCGCGACGCCATCCTTGCCAAGGGCGTGGACGATATCGCCGTCCTGGCGGTCAACGACTGGCACGTCATGGGCGCCTGGGCGCAGTCCTCCGGCGGCCTCGGCAAGATCCATTTCCTTGCCGACTGGGATGCCGCCTTCACCAAGGCAGTCGGCCTCGATGCCGACCTTTCCGCCGGCGGGCTCGGTGTCCGTTCCAAGCGCTATTCCATGCTGGTCGAAGACGGCGTCGTAAAGTCGCTCAATGTCGAGGAAACGCCCGGTCAGGCAACCGTTTCCGGCGCGGCTGCGATGCTCGAACAGCTCTGAGCCCGGAAGCTCTTCCATGCTTGCGTCAAAGGCGTCCTCGGGCGCCTTTTTCAATGCTGGACGTTGAAATGCGCATCGATATCGCGATGGCCTTCGAAAACTTTCACGACCTCGAAGTCATTGCCGGCGTAGCGGAATATGATGACGTAGTTGTTGTAGGCAAAGCTGCGGATGCCATCGCCCAGTTCCGGGCGCGGCCGTCCCATCTGCCCGGGAAGCGATGCAAGTTCCGAGCATTTCTGGATGAGCTTGTCCGTGAAATTGCGTGCAACAGCCCGGTTGCCGCTCTCCCCGGCAATGAATCTGAAGATCTGGCCGATATCTGCCTTCGCGCTCTGCAGAAAGCGGAGTTGCGGCATAATCAATAACCTTGCTTTGCCAGTTCAGCCTCTACGTCGTCCAGCGAGGCCTGCAACTCTTCCTCGCTCACAGCGTCGCCGGCTTCGATTGCTTCGGCGATTTCCCGGCGCAGCGCATTCAGCTTCGCCTCCCGCTCCTCCACCAGCCGCAGCCCTTCGCGCACGACTTCGCTTGCCGAGCCGTAACGGCCGTCTTTGACCGCCTGCTCGACGAATTTCTCCCAGCGTTCACCAATCGATACGTTCATGGCAATCGTCTCCGTTCAAGCCTGATAACAAAATATGCGCATTAGATAGCATCGCGTCAAGAAAGTTCGGCGCCTCATTCTTGCCACAATTGTTATAACATAACCGTAATGTTATTACATAAAGGGAAAGAGATGCCGACCGCCCCCGAACGTTTCGCCACCAGCCTGCTCGGGCAATCGGCGCTCCTGCGCGCCTGCGGCGCAATTGTCGTCGCCGCGCTCCTCTGGCTTGCCATCCATTGGGCGATCCTGCTGCCATGAGCGCGCCGGTCATCCGCCTCGACGACCTGACGGTCTCCTATGATCGCCATCCGGCAGTCCATCATCTCTCCGGCACGTTCCAGCCCGGCAGCCTGACGGCGATCGCCGGGCCGAACGGTGCGGGAAAATCCACCTTGCTGAAGGCGATCATGGGGGAGCTGCGTCCGGTCGAGGGGCGGGTGGAGCACCGGCTGCAGCGCGCCGATTTCGGTTATCTGCCGCAGGCAGCCGACATCAACAGGCGTTTTCCGATCTCTGTTCTCGATACGGTTCTGCTCGGCAGCTGGCGCTCGGCCGGCGCCTTCGGCCGCGTCGCCAAGCGGGACCGGATGCGTGCCTGCGCCGCCCTCGCCACCGTCGGGCTCGAAGGTTTCGAGACGCGCCATATCGGCGCGCTCTCGGCCGGCCAGTTCCAGCGCGTGCTCTTCGCCCGCCTGCTCCTGCAGGATGCCCGCGTCATCTTGCTCGACGAACCCTTTACCGCCATCGATGCTCGTACCACCAGGGATCTGCTCGATATCGTTGCGCGCTGGCACGGCGATGGCCGCACCGTCATCGCCGTGCTGCATGATTTCGAGCAGGTGAGGGCGCATTTCCCGCAAACCCTTCTGCTCGCCCGCCGGCTGATCGGCTGGGGGCCGACGCACCAGGTCCTGTCGTCGGCCAACCTGCTGCAGGCCCGCGCCATGGCCGAACGCTGGGACGAGGATGCGCAAACCTGCGAGCCTGCGGCATGACGGCCTACGATATCTTCTTCGCCCCCTTCGCCGATTACGGTTTCATGCGCCGCGCGCTCGTCGCCTGCCTGTGCCTCGGGCTCGGCTCCGGTCCCATCGGCGTCTTCCTGCTGCTGCGCCGCATGAGCCTGATGGGCGACGCCATGAGCCATGCCGTCTTGCCGGGGGCCGCGATCGGTTATCTCGTCGCCGGCTCGCTGTCGCTGACGGCCATGGGCATTGGCGGGCTCGTCGCCGGTCTTTCCGTCGCGCTCCTGTCAGGCGTCGTCAGCCGCATGACCGTGCTGCAGGAGGATGCGAGTTTCGCAAGCTTCTATCTCGCGTCGCTGGCGCTCGGCGTCCTCATCGTCTCGCTGCGCGGCTCCAACATCGATCTGCTGCACGTGCTTTTCGGCACGATCCTTGCGATCGACGCGCCGGCGCTGGCGCAGATCGGCGCCATCACATCCGTGACCTTGCTCGCACTTGCGGTCATCTATCGGCCATTGGTCGCGGAATGTTTCGATCCCGGCTTCCTGCGCGCCGTCGGCGGGCGCGGGCCTGTCTATCACTTCCTCTTCCTGCTGCTGGTGGTGCTGAACCTCGTTGCGAGCTTCCAGGCGCTCGGCACGCTGATGGCCGTCGGCCTGATGATGCTGCCGGCTGCGATCGCCCAGCTCTGGTCGCGCAGCCTGCCGGCCATGATGGTCATCGCTGCCGTCAGTGCTGCGGCCTCCGGCTATCTCGGCCTCATCGCCTCCTACCATCTCGAACTCGCATCCGGCCCGACCATCATCATGACGGCGGCTTTGCTTTACGGCCTGTCCATCTTCTTCGCGCCGTCGGGCCTCGCCCGCCGGTTCTTTCCCCGCCCGCATGTGAAGGGCTGATACCAGGAGATACCAATGATACCCCGCAGACTGCTTCTTTCCGCCGCCTTGCCCCTGATGATGGCGTTTTCGGTCGTGCCGGCTTCGGCCGAAACGCTGAAAGTCGTTGCCTCCTTCACGGTGCTTGCCGACGTCGTTCGCCAGGTCGGCGGCGATCACGTCAAGGTCACGAGCCTTGTCGGCCCGAACGGCGACCCCCACGAATTCGAGCCGTCGCCGGCCGATGCCAAGGCGCTGAACGCCGCCAAAGTCACCTTTGTCAGCGGCGAGGGGCTGGAAGGCTGGATGGATCGCCTCATCACCGCGTCCGGCTACAAGGGCAAGCCGGTCACGGTTTCAGAGGGCATCAACACCCGCACCATGGAGGAGGACGGCAAGACCGTCACCGATCCGCATGTCTGGAACAGCCCCGTCAATGTGAAAGTCTGGGTCGCCAATATCGAGAAGGCGCTGTCGGAGGCCGATCCGGCCGATGCTGCGGCCTATAAGGCCAATGCCGAAAAATATGCCGCCAAGCTCGACGAACTGGACGCCTATGCCCATTCCAAATTCGACAGGATCGCCGATCGCAGCCGCAAGGTGCTGACCAGCCACGACGCTTTCGGCTATTTCGGCCGCGAATATAATGTCAGCTTCCTTGCCCCCCTCGGCCTCTCGACCGAAAGCGAAGCATCGGCCGCCGACGTTTCCAAACTGATCGAGCAGATCAGGCAGGAGCACGTGAAGACCTATTTCTTCGAAAATTCCAACGACCCGCGCCTCGTCAGGCAGGTCGCCAACGCAACCGGCGCGCAGCCCGGCGGCGAACTCTACGTCGAATCGCTGTCGGACGCGAAGGGGCCTGCCCCGACCTATGAGAAGATGTTCCGCTACAATGTCGATCAGCTCGCCGCCGCCATGGCGAAATCGAGCTGATCTCCGGGGCCTCAAAGCACGAGATCGAAGACCAGCAGGCCGGCCAGGCCTCCATCCGTCGACGTAACGATCCGTTCGCCGACCACCACATGCTCGGGATGCACGAGATAGGCGTCCCGAGCCTGCGGGCTCTCGAAAGTCACGGCAAAGCCGTCGACGAAACCGCCATGCAGCCCCTCGGGCGAAACATTCGGCCCGTATTTGATATCCAGAATGCCCGGTATCACCTGCTTCAACGCCACGATGGCCTCGAACAGCGCCTGCTTGTCATCAGGCGTCATGGCGCTTTTCAGCCGCATGAATACGCAGTGCAGGATCATAGGGTGCCTCCCGGTTGTGTTTTTTGGCAGAATAGCGGTCACGGCGGTGAGGGCAAGGCGGCAGGCCGCGTCCCGCCCATATTCCCCAAGGGCGCAGACCTGAGCGAAATCCGCTCAGGCCCGCTTGGTCAGCGGAAAGCGTTCCCGCAGCAGCCGCAGCACCGATTCCGACGGCATCGGCGGGCCGAAGAGATAGCTCTGGCCATAGCTGCAGCCCATCTTGGCAAGCTCGATCGCATCCTCGTTGGATTCGATGCCTTCGGCGACCACCTTCATCTCCAGCTCGCGCGCCATCGAAATGACCGATCTCAGCACGGTTGCCTTCTTGTCGCTGTCGTCGCGCACCAGCGCCTTGTCGAGCTTGATCGTGTCGAACGGGAAGCGGGTGAGATAGGCGAGCGAGGAATAGCCGGTGCCGAAATCGTCGAGCGCCAGGCCGAGGCCGGCTTCCTTCAGCTTCTGCAGCACGAGGCGCGCCTGTTCCGGATTTTCCATGACCATGGATTCCGTCAGTTCCAGCTTCAGCCGTGCCGGATCGCAATGGGTCTTTGCCAGCACCGAACGGACGTCGTCGTAAAGCTCGTTGTTGAGAAGCTGCACGCTCGACAGATTGATGGAAACGAAGATCGGCAGTTCGCCGGTCTGGTTCTGCCATGCCATCAGGTCGTTGGTTGCCTGTTCCAGCGCGAAGATTCCGAGCGCGCCGATAATGTCGGAGGCCTCGGCGATCGGGATGAATTCCGACGGCGGGATATTGCCGCGCTTGGGATGTTCCCAGCGCATCAGCGCCTCGAAGCCGGCAATCTCGACATCCTCCAGCCGGGCGATCGGCTGGTAGACCATCGAAAGCTCCTTGCGCTCGATGGCGCGGCGCAGATCGGATTCGAGCTGCAGGCGGTCCGTGCCGAAATCGCGGAAGGCGGGCTGGAAGGGCTCGACGCGGTTGCCCCCGGCGCGTTTGGCCCGGTACATGGCAAGTTCGGCATCGCTGAGCAGGCCCGACGCGCTTTCCTGCTGGTCCACCCAGGAGGTGAGGCCGATCGAGGCGGTCAGGATGATCTCGCGGTTGGAGAAATTGATCGGCACCATGATCGCCTTGCTCATCGCGTCGGCGAAATCGGCAACCTTGGCCGGATCGTGCTCGGACACGAGGATGAGGCCGAACTGGTCGCCGGAAAGCCGCGCCAGCGTATCCTGCGGCTTCAGCAGGCGGCGCAGGCGCCGCGTGAGCGCGATCAGGATATTGTCGCCGGCGGCCACCCCGAGAGAATCGTTGACCAGCTTGTAGCGGTCGATATCGATCACCATCACGGTCGGGCGCAGCGTCTCGCCGCCCGGCGCGAGCGTCAGCACCGACTGCAGGCGGTCGAGGAAGACCTGCCGGTTCGGCAGGCCCGTCAGGTTGTCGTGCAGCGCATCGTGCAGCAGCCGCTCGACCGAATTCTTCTGCTCGGTCACGTCGACGATCGTGCCGACGCAGCGGATGATCTCGCCGTTCGAGCCGAGAACCGGCCGGGCGCGGATGAGCAGCCAGTGGAAATGCCCGTCTTCGGCGCGGATGCGGAACTCGTGGTTCAGGCGCCCGCGGCGATGCTCGAGGAGTACGTCCAGCGTCGCCCGGAAACGGTCGCGGTCGTCAGGATGCAGCCGCGGCAGCCAGTTGCGCGCCGCCCCGTGCATCGTGCCCGGCGAAAGGCCGAGTTTGACGGAAACGTCGGGAATGGTGACGACACGGTCGCGCGCCACGTCCCAGTCCCAGACCATGTCGCCGGAGCCCGTCAGCGCCAATGACTGGCGCTCGAGATCGGAAAACAGCCCCTGCTGGAAGGCGCCGCCCGCAAAGGCATGCTGCATGACCGTAAAGCCGATCAGGAGCACGATGAGCACGAGGCCACCGCCAAGTGCGGGCTGGATGATGTCGTTGTCGAGCCGGCCCGTGATCGTCAGCCACGCGCCGAACAGCCACACCAGCGTCAGCGCCCAGGCGGGCACCAGCAGGATGGCGCGGTCATAGCGGTTGAAGCCGAGATAGATGATGAGCAGCAGGCCCGTCGCTGCCGTCAGCGCGAAGGAGAGCCGCGCAATACCGGCCGCAATCGACGGATCGTAGATCGCAACGCCGAAGAGCAGTGCAAGGCCCAGCACCCAGGCAAGCGTGGCATAACCCAGATGCACATGCCATCGGTTGAGATTGAGATAGGTGAACAGGAAGATCACGAAACTGGAGGCGAGCGCCACCTCCGCACAGGCGCGCCATATTCGTTGATCCGCCGAGGCGACGCTGATGAGCTTCCCGAGAAAGCCGAAATCGACGCAGATATAGCCGAGCACTGCCCAGGCGAGTGCCGCCGTCGCCGGCAGCATGGAAGTGCCCTTGACGACGAAAAGGATCGTCAGGAATACGGCCAGCAGGCCGGCAATGCCGAGCACGATGCCGCGGTAGAGCGTAAACGCGTTGATCGTATCCTTGTAGGCGTCCGGCTCCCACAGATAGATCTGCGGCAGGTCGGGTGTCGCAAGCTCGGCAACGAAAGTGATGACGGCGCCGGGGTTCAGCGTGATGCGAAAGACGTCGGCCTCGTCGCTCGGCTGGCGGTCGAGCGCGAAACCTTCGCTCGGCGTGATCGCGATGATGCGCTGCGAGCCGAGGTCGGGCCAGAACAGCTTGGAATTGACGAGGCGGAAGTGCGGCGCGACGATGACGCGCTCCAGCTGCTCTTCCGAGACGTTGGCAAGCGCAAAGACCGCCCAGTCGCCCTGATGGTTTTCCGAGCTGGCGCGCACCTCGATGCGCCGGCGAATGCCGTCTGCGCCGGCGGCGGTGGAAACCTGGAAGGCCTCGCCCTGGTTGGCATAGATTTCCGTCGTGGCCGTCAGGTCCAGCGCCGTGTCGTCGCGGGAAATCTTGACCGGTTCGGCCGCCCGAGCGCTGCCAGCGACAAGCGCGAACAGCGACAGGAGAAGGGCTGCGATCACCGCGATCATTCGTCCGGACGGTGACGTCAGCAGCATGCGGTCTTTGGTCATCGGCTGTTGGGTTTCCTGCCTGTATCCGCGTCGGTGGCGAGGCGTGAAAACATCACGTGATCGTGCCACTGACCGTTGATCTTCAAATATCCGCGCAGGTAGCCTTCCCGCTGGAACCCGGCTTTCTCAAGCAGGCGAATGCTCCGTGCGTTGTCTGGAATACAGGCTGCTTCGATGCGGTGCAACTCAAGCCCGGCGAAGATATAGGGAATAACCAGTTCAAGTGCGGCGAACATATGGCCCTGGCCGGCATAACGTTCGCCCATCCAGTAGCCGATCATGCAGCTCTGGGCCGCACCCCGGCGAATATAGCCGATGGTGATGCCGCCGACGAGCGTCATGTCCTTCTTCAGGAAGATGAAAAGCGGGATCGCCTGGCCCGAGGCATATTCCTGCTTGCCGCGGATCACGCGGGCGCGGAACGAACCTTCGGTCAGCTCGTCGCGCCGCCATGTCGGCTCCCAGGGCTCCAGAAAACGGCGGCTGTCGGCGCGCAGCCGGTGCCATTGGTTGAAATCTTGGTAGCGCGGCAGGCGCAGGATATATGTGTCGTTTTCGAGTTCGACTGCTTCAGGCTGTCGCGACAGGAACCGAAAAACCGATTTTGGCATCGATAACCCCCGGCGCAACGGATGCGGTCAGCGGCTTGCCTGCTTCGTCTTCGGTGCCGGAACCGAAAGCGAGGCGGTGATGTCTTCCATCGGGGCAAGCTGCTCGAGCGGGCCGATCGCCGAAAGCGTCGGCACGGTGTCGTAGAACAGCCGGCCGGCAAGATCGGTCAGCCGCTCGATGGTGATGCCCTCCAGCCGTTCCATCATCTCCGGATTGGAGATCGGGCGGCCGTAGAGCATCATCTGCCGGGCGATCTGGCCGGCGCGGGCGGCAGGGCTCTCCTGGCCCATGAGAAGCTGGGCGCGGATCTGCGCGCGGGCGCGCTCGATTTCCTTCTGGTGAATGGTATCTGCCGACTTGTGCAGCTCGTCGATGATGACGGGCACCAGTTCCGGCAGGTTTTCGCCGCCGGTTGCGGCATGGATGCCGAAGATGCCGGTATCGGAAAAGCCCCAGTGGAAGGCGTAGACGGAATAACAGAGGCCGCGGAATTCGCGCACTTCCTGGAACAGGCGCGACGACATGCCGCCGCCCAGAATATTGGCGAGGATCTGCGAGCAGTAGAAATCGCGGGCATGATAGGCCTTGCCCTCGAAGCCAAGCAGGATCTGCGCGTCCATGAGGTCGCGCGGCTCGCGCACATTGCCGCCGATATAGCGGGCGGTTTCCATGACCGGCGGCGCCGTGGGCTCGCTCGGCAGGCCGGCAAAGCGGTCTTCGACCATGCGCACGAACTCGTCGTGATCGACGGCGCCGGTTGCGACGACGAACATGCGGTCGGTCGTATAGTTGCGGCCGAGATAGGCGCGGATCTGCTGCGGCGTGAAGGAAACGACGGTTTCCGGCGTGCCGAGGATCGGCCGGCCAAGCGTCTGGCCGCGATAGGCGACTTCCGAGAAGCGGTCGAAGACGACGTCGTCGGGCGTGTCGTTGGCGGCGTTGATCTCCTGCAGGATGACCTGCTTCTCACGCTCCAGCTCGTCTTCCTCGAAGGCGGATTCCGTCAGGATATCGGCCAGGATATCGACGGCGAGCGGCACGTGATCCTTCAGGACGCGGGCGTAGTAGGAAGTCGTCTCGGTGGAGGTCGCCGCGTTCACTTCGCCGCCGACATCCTCGATTTCCTCGGCGATTTCGCGGGCCGAACGGCGCGCGGTTCCCTTGAAAGCCATATGTTCGAGCAGGTGGGCGATGCCGTGCTCGTCTTCCGTTTCGTTGCGCGAACCCGATTTGATCCAGACTCCGAGCGCGACGCTTTCCAGGTGCGGCATGGTCTGTGTGACTACTGTCAGCCCGGATTTGAGCCGGGTGCACTCAACTGTCATGTGCTATCTTTCTGCGCCTGCCGTCATCTAGCTGCGGGCATGCTTGCCGATAAAGGTTTCAACCGCTTTAAGCTCGGGCTCAATGATCTGGAAGCGCTCCTCCCTGTGCATCAGATCAGCAAGCCACGTCGGAAGCGCCGGGTCAATACCGGAGGCGGATTTTACGGCGGCGGGGAATTTCGCCGGATGGGCGGTGGCAAGCGTCACCATCGGGGTATCGGGCTTTTCCCGCTTGGCGGCGACGAAGACGCCGATCGCCGAATGCGGATCGAGCAGATAGCCGGTTTCGGCATAGGTCTTGCGGATCGTTTCGGCCACCTGGCGCTCGCTGGCGCGGCCGGCGCGGAAGTCCTTCCTGATGAACTTCAGCGCTTCGGGCGCGATCTCGAAACCGTTGGATTGCTTGAGGCTTTCCATGGCGGCGCGCACCTTGGAGGCGTCGCGGCCGTAGGCCTCGAACAGCAGCCGTTCGAAGTTGGAGGAGATCTGGATATCCATCGACGGCGAGGTCGTCGCCTTGACCGATTTCATGTCGTAGCGGCCGGTCTTGAGGGTGCGCGCCAGGATATCGTTCTCGTTGGTGGCGATCACGAGCTTGTCGATCGGCAGGCCCATGCGCTTGGCGCAGTAGCCGGCGAATATGTCGCCGAAATTCCCGGTCGGCACCGTAAACGAGATCTTCCGGTCCGGCCCGCCGAGCGCGATTGCCGTCGTGAAATAATAGACGATCTGGGCCATGATGCGTGCCCAGTTGATCGAGTTGACGCCGGAAAGCCTCACCCTGTCGCGGAAGGCGGCATCGTTGAACATGGCTTTGACGAGGTTCTGGCAATCGTCGAAATTGCCCTCGACGGCCAGCGCATGCACGTTGGCGGCCCTGGATGTCGTCATCTGCCGCTGCTGCACCGGCGAAACCTTGCCGTGCGGGAAGAGGATGAAAATATCGGTGCGCTCGCGCCCGGCAAAGGCGTCGATTGCGGCACCACCGGTATCGCCCGAGGTGGCGCCGACGATGGTGGCGCGCTCGCCACGCTTTTCCAGCGCATAATCCATAAGGCGGGCGAGAAGCTGCATCGCCACGTCCTTGAAGGCGAGCGTCGTGCCGTGGAACAGCTCCATGACGAAACTGTTCGGGCCTGTCTGCACAAGCGGCGCGATCGCCGGGTGGCGGAACGTGCCATAGGCCTCGTCGATCATCGCCCGGAACGTATCGTCAGGGATTTCGCCGTTGGTGAAGGGCGAAAGGATGGCAAACGCGATCTCCTGATAGGTCTTGCCGCGCAGCGCCCTGATTTCCTTTTTGGAAAAGCTCGGCCATTTGCGCGGAACGTAGAGCCCGCCGTCGCGCGCAAGCCCCGCCAGAAGGGCGTCGCAAAAGCCGAGGGAAGGGGCCTCGCCGCGGGTCGAGATATAGTCCACGTTCGTCATCCTTGATCTATGGCTGGAGAGTTTTCGGGCGGAAAACGGCCTGTCGTCGCGCCGCCGAAAAGAGGGAGCTGGCCGGCCTGCCGGGGCATTGTCGCAGGTATCCTATTGAAGTTGCCCGCATCCGGCGCCGAAAAGTGCATCAAAACGGTGCTTACCCAATCGATTTTTCTTTGCGCCGCTGATATAGACCATCGCCAACTGTCATGAAAGGCCTTGCGCGAAAGTCGCAGGCGCCTAGAAGAAAAGCGTTCGCAAGGGGTGGAATATCGTGCTCGGCAAGGTCTCTCGTCTCATCGTTTCCGCATCGCTCCTTGCCGCTCTTGCCGGATGCAATTCGCTCGGCCTCGGCGGCGACAGCAAGCCTGATGCGACGGCAGCGGCAAGCGGCCCGGCGCCGCTGCAGCCGAACGGCAACGCCCAGATCATGCCGGTCGCTCCGGCCAATCCGTCGTCGAACCAGACCCCGATCGGCACCGGCGTCACGGCGCAGGGCAATGTCGCTCCCGTCGTCCAGGGCGCCTGCCCGCAGATCTTCATGCGCGATCAGGACGCGATCTACCGCACCTATGCGAAGGGCGCAAAGACAGGCGACCCGCAGCAGGTGGTCTTCCAGGCCTCTTTCGGGGATTACACCCGCCAGTGCACGCTGAACGAAACGGCGCTGTCGATGACCGTCGTGGCCCAGCTTCGCCTCGTTGCCGGTCCGGGCGGAACGCCGGGTCCGGTCACGCTGCCGATCCGCATCTCCGTGCTGGACGGCCAGGACGTTCTGTCGTCGGAAGTCGTCAACTTCCCGACGCAGATTCCGCCGGGCTCGCCCGCCACGCAGGTCATCTTCCGCCACGAAGGCGTCAAGATGCCGGTCGGCTCGGGCGCGCTGGTGCGCGTCAATGTCGGCTTCGACAATCAGCCCGCCAAGAATTCCAAGAAGAAGAGCAGCTAAAGCAATTCCAGCAAAAGTGTGAAGCGGTTTTGCGTCCGGAATTGCTTGGAAACAAAGAGAAAGAGCATCCTGGGCGCTTCGATACTCGCCGGAAATGCTCTGAGCGCCAGGCGCTGATATAGGCTCGGTTCTCGGCTCTTTGCGACGGCAAGGCCCGCTTTTGCAGGCAGGGGTCGGTTTTTTAAGAATGGGCCTGCCGCCCCCCTGGAGGCGGCATCCGGCAAGACCGCTGCCCTTAGAGCACGCCTTCCCACTCGGCCAATGCGGCCACGACGCCCGGAAGGTCGTTCATGCGCGAAATCACCGTTTCCGCACCCGCATCCGTCAGCTTGTCGGCATGCGAGGGATAGGTGTGCGAGCCGCCGGTAAAGCCGATCACCCGCATGCCGGCAGCGCGCGCGGCATGGACGCCGTGGGTGGAATCCTCCACGACGACGGTCTTGGAAGGCGAAACGCCCATCTGGCTCGCGCCGTGCAGGAAGATATCCGGCTTCGGCTTGGCCCGGTCGGGGCCGAGATCCTTGGCGGAGAAGATATTGGGCGCAAAGAGTTTCTTGAGCCCCACTTTGCCCAGCATCATGTCGAGCCGCTGGCTTGAGGAATTCGAGCAGACGCAACGCTTCATCGCAAGGCGGCTGATGGCGAGTTCGACGCCGGGAATGGCCTGGACTTCCTGTTCGAGCCGGATATCCAGAAGCTTCTGCGACTGGTCGATGAGGGAGGCCGAGAGCGGGATGCTGGCTTCGCGTTCGATCTGGAAGAGAATGTCCTTCCAGGTCAGGCCGGCGAAGCGCTCGTTCATTTCCTCGACGCTGATCGGGTAGCCCGCTTCCGTCAGCAGTGCCGATTCCACGTTTGCCGCGATGATTTCGGAATCGACCAGAACGCCGTCGCAGTCGAAGATGATGAGGTCGAAGCCGTCCATATACTCATGCCTTGTTCGGGGATGATGCGGCTTTACACGATGGCGGTCGAAAGCTCAACCGATGGCGGGGCATGGCTGGAATGCGCGCTGCGGGCAGCTTTGCGGGGTGTGACTGTCATCCCACCTCGACAAGGCCCGCGGCGCTCGCTACTGGATGGCAATGAGCAGGGAACCCGAAGACAACACCATCGCCGCGCGTATCGCCCGCGTGCTTGCCGAACGCATCGTTCACGGCGAGCTTGCGCCCGGCGCCCGTCTTCGCCAGGACCATATCGCCGAGGAATTCGAGACCAGCCATGTGCCGGTGCGCGAGGCCTTCCGCCGGCTGGAGGCGCAGGGGCTGGCGATCAGCGAGCCGCGCCGCGGCGTTCGTGTCGCCTCCTTCGACCTCGCCGAAGTACGCGAGGTGGCGGAAATGCGCGCCGCCCTCGAAGTGCTCGCCCTCAAACATGCCGCCCGCCACCTGACGCCCGCCATCCTCGACGCTGCGGAGGAGGCGACGCGCGAAGGCGATGCCGCCGCCGACGTGCATGCCTGGGAGGAGGCAAACCGCCGTTTCCACCGCCTCATCCTCACCCCCTGCGCCATGCCGCGCCTGCTGGCTGCAATCGACGACCTGCATGCCGCAAGCGCCCGCTTCCTCTTCTCGGCCTGGCGTTCGGGCTGGGAAAAGCGCACCGATCACGACCACCGCGCCATCCTTGCCGCCCTTCGCCAGGGCAAGGCGGAGGAGGCGGCCATTATCCTGCAGAAGCACGTGCAGTGGATCGGACGCGCGCCGCAGCCTGCCCAGAAGGGCGGCGAGCGCGAAGCTTTTGCCATCGTCGGCTGATACCCGAAAAATTATAGATAATTTTGGAATGCGTGAAGTATCCTGATCTACAGGTATTTTCATGCAGGCCCGCGCTCGGCTGTTGTCTCCTCACAACCGAAATTCGCGTGCCCTCTCTTGCGTTGCCGAAAAAACTCCGCCATCAAATAGATGGGAATAAAAAATTATCTATAATTTTGAAAGGAGAAATTCATGTCCCTCTCTGACCAGTCCCGTACCATCGTTTTCGATCCGCTGCGCCTTTCCGCCCGGTCGCTTGCGGTCAAGTACCTCTTCGTTCTCGCCGGCACGCTGGTGCTGGCGGCCGCCTCGCAGATCGCGGTGCCGATGGTGCCTGTTCCGATCACCATGCAGACCTTCGCCGTCACCATGATCGGCGCGCTCTACGGCTGGCGCCTCGGCACGCTCACGGTTCTTGCCTGGCTCGGCGAAGCCATGCTCGGCGCACCGGTCCTGGCAAACGGCTCCGGCGGACTTGCGCCCTTTGCCGGCCCGACGGCCGGTTATCTCGTCGCCTTTCCGCTGATGGCGCTGATGGTCGGCTGGCTCGCCGAACGTGGCTGGACCGGCGACAACATCGTCCGAAGCTTCACCGCCCATCTCGCCGCCAACATCTTCTGCCTCGCGCTCGGCGGTCTCTATCTCGCCTCCCTGATCGGCGCGGAAAAGGGCTGGCTGCTCGGCGTCGCCCCCTTCATTCTCGGCGGCGTGCTGAAATCCGCGCTTGCCGCAGCCGTGCTCAAGGGCATCCGTATCTATGGCGGCCGGGCATAGTGCCTTGACCGTCAGGCTGCGCGCCCACCATCTGCTCTGCATGCTGACATTCGTCGGTGAAGGCTACACTCCGGCCTTCACCGCCAATTACCGCCGCATCGCAGAGCGCCTCTCGGCCGGAGAGGAGATCGAAATCGTCTCCGGCCCCGACGACATCTGCGCACCGTTGATGTCGCAGTGCTCGGCCCATTGCCTTCTGCCGGGGCCGAAGGCCAGGGACGAAGCGGCCGCTGAGGCCGTCGCAAAGTTTCTCGGCGTGCGGATAGAGCAGGGCGCTCGCCTCATTCCCGACAAGGCCCTCTTGAAAAGGCTGCGCCGCGGCTTCGCGGCCGACCTCACCCGCAAGGCCTGCGAGGATTGCGAATGGAGCGAACTCTGCAGCACGGTCGCTCGCGACCGTTTCAGGAACACGCTGGTCGCGCCCTGTTAGCTCTCCAGCGGAAAAAGCTTCAGAAACTGCCGCTCGCCTTCCGGTGAAAAGACCACCGAGCGGCTTTCCGGCACTCGCCGCGCCCAGCCCTTTTCCATGAAATTCGCAAGCAGCGCCTTGCCGAGGCTGCCGGCAAGATGGGCGCGGCGCTCGCTCCAGTCGAGGCAGGAGCGGCAGAGCGGACGGCGCGAGGATTTGAGGCTGCCGACGTCGATGCCGATACATTGCAGTTCGCTTTCGCCCCTGGGCGTTACCGCAAGCCCGTCGCCGATGGCGTCGATCGATCCCGAAGCGACGAGGCTGTCCAGCATGCGCACCCCGTAGTCGCCGGCCAGATGATCGTAGCAGATGCGCGCCTTGCGCAGCGCCGGGTCCTTCGGGCCGGGCTGGTGGCGCAGATGCCCGCGGCTGGCGGCAAGCCCCATCATGCTTTCGATCAGCCGGGCCACGGCCTCGTCGGCCAGCGTGAAATAGCGGTGCCGCCCCTGCTTGCGCTGCGCCAGCAAACCGCCGGTCTCCAGCTTCGACAGGTGGGTGCTGGCCGTCTGCAGCGTGATGCCGCCGGCCGCCGCAAGCTCGGTTGCCGTGAGCGCCCGGCCGCCGGTCAGCGCCGCCAGCATGTTGGCCCGCGCCGGGTCGCCGATGAGCGCGCCGATCTGCGCAATGTCGGGTCCTTCTTTCATACTTCGATCGTAACCGAAGCATTCTCGTGCCGCAATGTGCGAAAAACGCCTTTGACACGAAAGGAGAAAACCGATGATCACCTGCTTCATCCGCTACGAGATCGACCCCTTCCGCAAGGAGGCTTTCGCCGAATATGCCCGCAACTGGGGACAGGCGATCCCGAGGAACGGCGCCGACCTGATCGGCTATTTCGGCCCGCACGAGGGCTCGGCGACGACGGCCTACGGCGTCTACAATATCGAAAGCCTCGCGGCCTACGAGGCCTATCGCGCAAGGCTTGCCGCCGATCCGCTCGGCCGGGAAAACTACGAATTTGCCCGCCGCGAACGCTTCATCCTCAAGGAAGACCGCATCTTCCTGACGAATGTCTCGGCACCGCATGCGAAGCTGGTGCTGCCGTGATCGCCGTCATCTTCGAGGTCATCCCCTATGTCGGCGAGCGCCATCGCTATCTGGACCTTGCCGGCGAACTCAGGTCCGAACTCGAGACGATCGACGGCTTCATCTCTATCGAGCGTTTCGAGAGCCTGACGATCCGCGGCAAGATCCTCTCGCTCTCCTTCTTTCGCGACGAGGCGGCCGTGAAGGAATGGCGCAATCGCGAAGCCCATCGGGCAGCCCAGATGGCCGGCCGCAGCGGCATTTTCGCCGATTATCGCCTGCGCATCGGCCATATCGTCAGGGATTACGGCATGGCCGAGCGGGCCGGGGCGCCCGAGGACAGCCGCCAGGCGCACAGGCCGCAGGCGGCGGAGTGAAACCGGGGCGGGCCGAACCGCAGGCCCGCCTCCCGTCCGAACCCGAAACGGAATATTTTCCCGAAACGGATCGGCGCTTCAGGCTTTAGTAACCAACTTGCGTAACCATAACGGAGAGTTAAGCGTAAAGCGTATGAGCGAGTATCTACATGGCGTCTGTTTTCCCGCTTGCCGATCTCAAGACTTCCGTAAAGCCGGGCTCTTGGATCGACACGATCATCAAGGGTGATTGCGTTGCAGCCCTTGAGGCTCTTCCGAACCAGTCGGTTGACGTCATCTTCGCCGATCCGCCCTACAACCTCCAGCTCGGCGGCACGCTGCACCGGCCGGACCAGTCGCTGGTCGATGCCGTCGACGACGAATGGGATCAGTTTGCCTCGTTCGAAGCCTATGACGCCTTCACCCGCGCCTGGCTGCTCGCCTGCCGCCGCGTGTTGAAGCCGACGGGCACGATCTGGGTCATCGGCTCCTATCACAATATTTTCCGCGTCGGCGCCACGCTGCAGGATCTGAATTTCTGGATCCTGAACGACATCGTCTGGCGCAAGACCAACCCGATGCCGAATTTCAAGGGCCGCCGTTTCCAGAACGCCCATGAGACGATGATCTGGGCAAGCCCCGATGCCAAGGCCAAGGGTTACACCTTCAACTACGATGCGATGAAGGCCGCCAATGACGACGTGCAGATGCGCTCGGACTGGCTCTTCCCGATCTGCAGCGGCAACGAGCGTCTGAAGGGCGAAGACGGCAAGAAGGTGCATCCGACGCAGAAGCCGGAAGCGCTGCTTGCCCGTGTCATCATGGCCTCCTCGAAACCCGGCGACATCATCCTCGACCCCTTCTTCGGCTCGGGAACGACCGGCGCCGTCGCCAAGCGTCTCGGCCGCCACTTCGTCGGCATCGAGCGCGAGCAGGACTATATCGATGCGGCATCCGCCCGCATCGCCGCCGTCGAGCCGCTCGGCAAGGCGGAACTGACCGTCATGACCGGCAAGAAGGCCGAAGCGCGCGTCGCCTTCAACGTGCTGGTCGAAAGCGGTCTCATCAAGCCCGGTCAGGTGCTGACCGATGCGAAACGCCGCTACAGCGCCGTGGTGCGCGCCGACGGCACTGTCGCTTCCGGCGGCGAGGCCGGCTCCATTCATCGCCTTGGCGCGAAAGTGCAGGGCCTTGATGCATGCAACGGATGGACCTTCTGGCATTTCGACGACGGGCAATCCCTGCGCCCGATCGACGAATTGCGGTCCATCATCCGCAGCGACCTCGCAAAGGTGGATTGAGCCACATCCTTGCGAGGACGGGACGAAGCGTCTTCCGGTTTGTACCTCCAGTTACGGAAGACGCACAAAGGATGCCCGGGGCCGAAGACCCCGGGCTTCTTGTTTCAGGGCAATTTCGGCAACGCAGCAGGTCTGCGTGCGAATTGCACAATGGCGACAGAGCTCCGATCCCGCCTCAGAAGTCCCGGTAATCGGTCACGTCGACGCGCGTGACCTTGCCGTCCTCGTTGAAGGTGATCGTTTCCTCGCCTTCGCGGATCAGCGGCTTTCCGGTCCTGCTATGCGTTGCCCGCACCGACCAGACGGCCCGGCCCGACAGCGGTGTCAGCGTTTCCACCAGCGAGTTTTCCGCCGTCTGATCCGGGTAGTCGTCGAAGTAACGGCGGAAGGCGGCCATGATCGCGGCCCGGCCGGCAAGGCTGCCGACGCCGTTCGAGACATAGGTCGCGTCTTCGGCGAACCAGTTCTCGATCTCGGGAAAATCGAGCGCGTTGATGGCTGCGTGAAAACGGTCGATGGCGGCTGCGGGATCGAAGGCCATGGCTTATGCCTTCAGCCCGAAGGTCGCGAGATCCGCCCGCAGCCTGTCGGCGCCGGTAAAGAGAACGGCGTTCCAGCCGGCCGCCTTGGCACCCTCGACATTGGCCGGCGAGTCGTCGATGAAGATCGTGGCGGCCGGATCGAGGCCGAAGCTCTTCGCATGCGTTTCATAAATCGCAATATCGGGCTTGATGAGGCCGATATCGCCGGAAACGGTGACGCCGCGCGGCTTCTTGAGGAAGGGGTAGCGCTCCTGCGCCTCGCGGAACGTGTCGGAGGCGAAATTCGTCAGCATCGTCACGTCCCGGCCTTCGTTTATGAAGCCTTCCATGATCGAAACGCTGTCCTCATAGGCATGCGGCACCATTTCGTGCCAGTTCTTGCGGAAGGCGCGGATATGCTCTTCGCGGGTCGGATGCTGCGCGATCAGCAATGCCTCGGCATCCGCCCAGGTGCGGCCGCGATCCTGCTCGATGTTCCAGTCGTGCGTGCAGACATTGGCGAAGAACCAGTTGCGCTCGGCCTCGTCGGGAATAAGGCGGCTGAAAGGAATATTCGGATCGTAATGAATAAGAACTTTGCCAATGTCGAAAACGATATGCTTGATGTCGGTTGCCATAATCATCCCTTGGCTGTTTTGAACGCGAGAGGAATAGCGGCTGCGATCGCTTTTTTCATGATAGTCGGCAGCGCCTGGGCTTCAAGATTTGTAACCGGCTCCCACCATCCGTCATCGGTTTGAACGCGTTCGCCAATCGCCACGCGGAAGATCGAAAGCCTGAGCTCGAAATGGGTAAAGACATGGGTGACGGTGCCGGCGCTTTCCCATCCGGCCTTGAAAGGCGCCGCTTCCGCAGAGGTTTCGCCGTCCTGCCGTGCCGTCCACGCCGTCGTCGGGATTTCCGTCATGCCGCCGAGAAGCCCGCTTTCGGCACGCCGCCGCAGCAGGATATCCCCATCGGACGTGACCGCCACGAAAGCCGCGCCGCGGCGGACCGGCTTTTCCTTCTTCGCGGCCTTGACCGGGAACCGTTCGGCATCGTGCAACCTCAGCGCCTCGCACGATCCGTTGAAAGGACAGAGCGAACAGGCTGGACGCTTCGGCGTGCAGATCGTGGCCCCGAGATCCATCATCGCCTGTGCGAAATCGCCGGGCCGATCGTCCGGCGTCAGCAGCGCCACCTTCTGACGCATCAGCGGTTTTGCGGCCGGAAGCGGCGTGGCGATGGCATAGAGCCTCGAGATCACCCGCTCCACGTTGCCGTCCATCACCGCCGCCTGCCGGTTGAAGGCGATCGCCGCCACCGCCGCCGCCGTATAGTCGCCGATGCCGGGCAGGGCTTTCAGGCCCTCTTCGGTATCGGGAAAAATGCCGCCATGCTGGCTGGCAACGGCTTCGGCGCATTTCTTCAGGTTGCGCGCCCGCGCGTAATAGCCGAGCCCCGCCCAGGCCGCCATGACCTCTTCACCCGGCGCTCTTGCGAGATCGATGACCGAAGGCCATTTTGCCAGGAAATTGGCGAAGTAGGGTTTGACCGCCTGCACCGTCGTCTGCTGCAGCATCACCTCCGACAGCCAGACATGATAGGGATCGGGCCTGACGCCGCGCCTTGCCATCGGCGGCGAAACCCGCCAGGGCAGGTCGCGGTGATGGCGGTCGTACCACTGGAGAAGAGGGGAGGCGGTGGGCGCGTCCGGTGTGCGTGTGCTCATTATTTGCCGCGGTCGGGGGAAGTGCTCTATACTTGGCGAAGCAAAGCGGCGCGATCAAGCCGGCGGCTTCGAACGGACGTCGCTTATCAGGGTTTAGATGACTTATCCACGCAAAGGTGAGAAGCAGATTTCCGAGCTGACGAACGGCATCATCGATCCCGTTCTCGCCCGCCGCGCCGGCATCAACAGCGCGCTTCTCGGCTCCTGGGACGAAATCGCCGGCGAGGATTTTGCCGATTGCACCCGGCCGGAAAAGATCGCCTGGGCGCGCGGCGGCGATGACGGCAGCTTTCGCCCCGGCGTGCTGACGGTTGCCTGCGAGGGCGCGCGTGCGCTTTTCCTCACCCATGCGCAGGGCGAGCTGATCCAGCGCATCAACAGCTTCTTCGGTTTCGCCGCCGTCCACCAGCTCCGCATCGTCCAGAAGCCGGTCTACCAGCCGGTCAAACGCTCCCGCACTCCCCCGCCGCTGAAGGGCGAGGCCGCCCGCAGGCTGGAGGGCATGATGCAGGGCCTGGAGGACGAAAAGATCAGGCAGGCGATCGCGCGGCTTGGCACGGCGGTTCTCGGAAAAAAGCCTCGATAATAGTTCCCGTTCTGTTGGCGCCAACCGGATAGTGCATTACACTGTAATGCACCGAACAGGGGTCAGGCCATGCGCAGCAGCAAGCCAATTACGGTCACATTGGGTAACCAGCAGAAAAGTGTCGATGCTCGTCTGGAATCGGGAGCCTATAGTTCCGCCAGCGAGGTCCTGCGTGCCGCGTTGCGGGCGCTTGACCGCGAGGAGGAAGCGGTCAACGAGATCATGAGGCAAAAGATCCTCGAGGCGCTCGAGGAACCCAGTCCTGATATCGATGCGGAAACGGTGTTTGACCGTATCGAACGGCTGCATGCCGACCGGATCGGAACTGGCCGCATTGGCGATTAAGGTCGTCTTTCGCTCCAAGGCGGAAGGTGATCTTCTTGCCATCTACGAGTTCATCGCCCGCGACAGCCCGGATCGCGCCATCGGCTTCATCCGCAGACTGAGAAGCCTTTGCATGTCGCTGGAAGCCATGCCGGAGCGGGGTGCCAGGCGCGATGAATTCGCCCCGGGTATCCGGATCCTGGTCTTCGAACAGCGGGTTACGATCGCCTATCGCGTCCGGCAGGACGAAATACAGATCGTGCGGTTCTTTTATGCCGGGCGAAACGTCCCCTCAGCATTTCGCGAATGATTGATTTGTTCGCTGATCTGAGGTTTCGTCTTTCGCAGGTCACAATTCTTTGAAGAAAGTTGGCGAAGCGTGCCTTGTTAGCGGCTCTTGGCCGTTATATCGCACAAGCAGCTGCCACACTTGTTTATGGGGAACCCATGCGCATCTCTGAAATGCAATTGACGAAACGCCAGCTTCTGGGCGGTGTCGCCGCCGCAACCGCATCGATCGCGGTCTATGGGACGGCGCAGGCAGCCCCGGAAATCCCGCAGCCGGATGGCGATGTGGACATGGCCAAGGTCATGACGCCCGGCGCGCTGCCGGAAATGGCGCTCGGCAAGACCGATGCCCCGGTCAAGATCGTCGAATATATGTCGATGACCTGCCCGCATTGCGCCCATTTCCACAACACCACCTTCGATGCCATCAAGCAGAAATACGTCGATACCGGCAAGGTCGAGTTCGTGCTGCGCGAATTCCCTTTCGATCCGCGCGCCGCCGCCGCCTTCATGCTCGCCCGCTGCAACCCGCAGAAGCCGGAAGAGCTTGCGACGCCGGAACAGTATTTCCCGATGGTCGCCATGCTCTTCAAGCAGCAGCAGGTCTGGGCCGCTGCCGATGATGGCCGTGCGGCGCTGCTGCAGATGTCCAAGCTCGCCGGATTTACTGAGGATAGCTTCACGAAGTGCTTGACGAACCAGAAACTGCTGGATGAAGTGAACGCCACGCGGGAAAGGGGTTCCAAGGATTTTGGCGTCAACGCCACGCCGACGTTCCTCATCAATGGCAAGCGCTATTCTGGAGATATGCCGGTTGACACCATGTCGGCCCTCATCGACAGCCTCCTCTGATCCGTACCGTTTTAAGAAGGCGGGCGACGGTCAAGGCCGTGCGCCCGCTTTTTCGTATGTGCAGCGCGAGGCTGCGGCATGAAGTTCAACAAGCTCCGCCTTGTCGGCTTCAAATCCTTCGTCGAACCGACCGAATTCGTCATCGAGCGCGGCCTGACCGGCGTCGTCGGCCCGAACGGCTGCGGCAAGTCCAATCTCGTCGAGGCCCTGCGCTGGGTGATGGGCGAGAATTCCTACAAGAACATGCGTGCGTCCGGCATGGACGACGTGATCTTTTCGGGTTCGGGAAACCGTCCGGCGCGCAACACGGCCGAAGTCGCGCTCTATCTCGACAATAGCGAGCGTGTCGCCCCCGCCGCCTTCAACGACAGCGACGAAATCCAGGTCACGCGCCGCATCGAGCGCGAGCAGGGCTCCATCTACCGCATCAACGGCAAGGAAAGCCGTGCCAAGGACGTGCAGCTCCTCTTTGCCGATGCCTCCACCGGCGCGCGCTCTCCCTCCATGGTCGGGCAGGGGCGCATCGGCGAACTGATCGCCGCAAAGCCGCAGGCCCGCCGCCAGCTCCTGGAAGAGGCGGCCGGCATTTCCGGCCTGCATTCGCGCCGCCACGAGGCCGAGCTTCGCCTGCGCGCCGCCGAGACCAATCTGGAGCGGCTGGATGACGTCACCTCGCAGCTTGAAAGCCAGATCGAGAGCCTGAAGCGCCAGGCCCGCCAGGCAAACCGCTTCAAGACGCTCTCCGCCGATATCCGCGCCCGCGAGGCCATGCTGCTCCATATCCGCTGGGTGCAGGCGAAGGAGGCCGAGGCCGAAGCCGACAGTGCGCTCAACCAGGC
The DNA here is from genome assembly GCA_900471515.1 of Hyphomicrobiales bacterium. Taxonomy (GTDB): domain Bacteria; phylum Pseudomonadota; class Alphaproteobacteria; order Rhizobiales; family Rhizobiaceae; genus Rhizobium. The sequence goes on from UCFC01000051.1 coordinate 91,726, forward strand.
AACCGTCGTCGTTGCCGAGAAGGCGCAGATCCAGATGGATGCGGCGAAGAACCAGGGCATTGCCAGCCTGAAACTGCCGGAGCTGCGCGAAGGCGAGGCGCGCGCCGCCGCTGCCCTGCAGCGCCTGCAGATCGCCCGCAGCCAGCTCGAGGAGGATGCCAACCGCATCCTGCGTCGCCGCGACGAACTCACCCGCCGTCTCGCTCAGCTCGCCGAAGACATCCGGCGTGAAGAGCGGCTTGTCGCCGACAACGCCGCAATCCTTGCAAGGCTCGATGCGGAAGAGGCCGACATCGCCGAAATCCTGGCCGATTCCGGTCGTTATGCCGAGGAAACGCGGCAGGCTTTCGAAGAGGCGACCGCCAAACTCGCCGACAGCGAACGCATTTTCACCGCCCTGACCGCAGAGCGCGCCGAGGCCGCAGCCGGACGCAATCAGCTGGAGCGCGCCATCCGCGACCTCGCCGACCGCAAGCTCAGGCTGGAACGCCAGATGGACGATGCCAGCCGCGAACTTGCCGGCATCGGAGAAAGGATCGCAACCCTTCCGGACCCGGAAGAAAAGCGCGCCATGGTCGAGGCCGGCGAGATTGCCGTCGCAGATGCCGAAGCGACGATCCAGGCGGTCGAACAGGCGCTTGCCGGGGCGCGCGAGACGGAAGCGCTTTCGCGCGCGCCGGTCGAGCAGGCGCGCGGCAGGCTCAATGCGCTGGAAACGGAAGCGCGCACCATCCAGCGCATGCTGGCCGGCGCTGCGGCCGGCGAGTTCCCGCCGGTTGCCGAAGAGCTGAAGGTCGATCGCGGCTTCGAGACGGCGCTCGGAGCCGCGCTTGGAGACGATCTCGAATCCCCGCTCGATCCGAACGCGCCTGCCCATTGGTCGGAAAATGGCGACGGGGCCGGCGATCCGGCATTGCCTCCTGGCGCCGAGCCGCTTCTGAACCATGTCCGCGCGCCCGCCGCGCTGATCCGCCGCCTGCGCCAGATCGGTCTGGTCGCTGCCGCCGACGCACCGAATCTGGTGAAGGACCTGAAGGCAGGCCAGCGCCTCGTCACGAAGGAGGGTGCCGTCTATCGCTGGGACGGCCACGTCACCGGCGCGGATGCGCCGAGTGCGGCTGCGCTCCGCCTTGCCCAGAAGAACCGCCTGTCCGAGCTGGAAGGCGAGGCCGAGCTCGCGCGCGATGTTCTGGCCGAAGCGGAGGAGCGTCTGGCCTCAGCGGCAGACAGCATCCGCGACGAAGAGCGCCGGCTAGCCGAGGCCCGCGATATCAGCCGCCTGTCCGCCCGTCATCTGGCCGAGGCGCGCGAAGCGCTCGCCGCCGCCGAGCGCGCCTCCGGCGATCTCATTCGCCGCCGCGATGTCATCGCCGAAGCCGTCAGCCAGCTGCAGGCGCAGCTTGAGGATGTCGCGGTTCAGGAAGAAAATGCCCGCATCGAGCTGGAGGATGCGCCCGATCTGACCGCGCTCGACGATCGGCTGCGCTTCCAGCAGGCCGAGGTGGCGACGGATCGCGGTGCGCTTGCCGAGGCCCGCGCCCGCCACGAGAGCCTGAACCGGGAGAACGAGGCCCGCCAGCGCCGCATCGTCGCCATCGGCCAGGAGCGCGAGACATGGCGCCAGCGCGCCGCAAGCGCCGAGGACCATATCGCCACGCTGCGCGATCGCGAGGAAGAGGCCCGCGAGGAGGCGGCCGAGCTGGAAATGGCGCCGGACGAATTCGACGACAAGCGCCGTGCCTTGCTGACGGAACTGCAGAAGGCCGAGGAAGCCCGCCGCCACGCCGCCGATCTGCTGGCCGAGGCGGAACTGCTGCAGCGCGATGCCGACCACAAGGCGGCAACGGCGCTGTCCGAACTCGCCGAAAGCCGCGAGCGCCGCGGCCGCGCCGAGGAACGCCTCGTCTCCGCCCGCGAAAAGCGGCAGGAGAGCGAGCAGCGCATTCGCGAGACGCTGAACGTTGCGCCGCATGAGGCGCTGCGCCTTGCCGGCCGGCCGGGCTTGCAGACGCTGCCCGATCCGCGTGAGGTCGAACGCGAGGTGGAGCGGCTGCGCATCGAACGCGAGCGTCTGGGCGCCGTCAACCTGCGCGCCGACGAGGAGCAGAAGGAACTCAGCGATAAGCTGGAAGCGCTGATCAAGGAACGCGACGACGTGATCGACGCGATCCGGAAATTGCGCGGCGCGATCCAGAGCCTGAACCGCGAAGGCCGCGAACGGCTGATCGCCGCCTTCGATGTCGTCAACGCCCAGTTCCAGCGCCTCTTCACCCATCTCTTCGGCGGCGGCACGGCGGAACTGCAATTGATCGAATCCGACGATCCGCTGGAAGCCGGCCTCGAAATCCTCGCCCGCCCGCCCGGCAAGAAGCCGCAGACGATGACGCTGCTGTCCGGAGGTGAACAGGCGCTGACCGCGATGGCGCTGATCTTTGCCGTCTTCCTCACCAATCCCGCGCCGATCTGCGTGCTGGACGAGGTGGATGCGCCGCTCGACGACCACAATGTCGAGCGCTACTGCAACCTGATGGACGAGATGGCGGCCTCGACCGAGACCCGATTCGTCATCATCACCCACAATCCCATCACCATGGCCCGCATGAATCGCCTCTTTGGCGTCACAATGGCCGAGCAGGGTGTTTCTCAGCTCGTCTCGGTCGATTTGCAGACTGCGGAGCGTCTGCGCGAAACGGCTTGAGCCGGCATTTTAATTAAAGACCAAAAAAGGTCACTCCGACATCGGGTACGTACCCCATTTGGGTGATGCTCTTTTGCGCGCATTGCATTAGAAGTTGTTTTATCGCAACCGCGCCGTTACGGATAAGTAGCAATCGGTCGTTGCGTTCTGTAGAATTTGCAATGCCGCTTTCGGGTTGAGTGAGACGCTGAAAGTCGCGAGGCATTGTGGGGACCCCCCGTCCGGTTTTCCTGGCCGGACGGAAACAAGGCTTTGCGGGACCGTTGTTGCAGTCCCGCAAAGCTTTTTTTATGCGCTTAAACAAAGCATGTCGCGCA
>UCFC01000049.1 GCA_900471515.1 Hyphomicrobiales bacterium
GCTGCCATCGTCGAATAATTCCTTCGGCTGCTCCGAAGGGGCAGCCGATTCGATGACATTATTATGATGCAAGCGGCGCAAGCCGCTTGCTTATTACACAGAAATGTTGCAAATGGCGCGCGAGCGCGATTTGCGTACCGCTTTGGATGACGAAGCGGCGACTAAACAAACAATAAGGTGGGCTAAAAGGCCCTGAAGAATGGATGGGGATGCCGTAACAGGCGTCTCTCTCGATCTTTGAAACCGGTGGTCCGCCTTAGGAAGAAAGAAAAACCCGTGTCTTGTCCAAAGACATGCGGAAAACAAACACAAGGATAACGTCGAATGAACGGCCAAAATATCCGCATTCGCCTGAAGGCGTTCGATCACCGGATTCTCGATGCTTCCACGCGCGAGATCGTGTCGACGGCGAAGCGCACCGGTGCAAGCGTCCGGGGCCCCGTTCCGCTTCCGACCCGCATCGAGAAGTTTACGGTCAACCGGTCCCCGCACATCGACAAGAAGAGCCGCGAACAGTTCGAGATGCGCACGCATAAGCGCCTGCTCGACATCGTAGACCCGACCCCGCAGACGGTAGACGCGCTGATGAAGCTCGATCTCGCCGCTGGTGTCGATGTTGAGATCAAGCTCTGAGCTTGCTCGAGCTGAGTTGGAAGGATTGAACCGATGCGTTCAGGTGTGATTGCACAGAAGGTGGGAATGACCCGCGTCTACAACGACGCCGGCGAGCATGTCCCTGTAACGGTACTGCGTTTGGATGGCTGCCAGGTTGTGGCCCAGCGCACCGTAGAAAAGAATGGCTATACCGCGCTTCAGCTCGGTGCTGGCCAGGCTAAGGTAAAGAACACGTCTAAGGCCATGCGCGGCAACTTCGCCGTCGCAAACGTCGAGCCGAAGGCCAAGCTGCAGGAATTCCGCGTTTCGGAAGACAACCTGCTTGATGTCGGCACCGAGCTCAAGGCCGGTCACTTTGCTGCAGGCCAGCTCGTCGATGTCACCGGCACGACGATCGGTAAGGGCTTTGCCGGCGCCATGAAGCGCCACGGTTTCGGCGGTCTTCGCGCCACGCACGGTGTGTCGGTTTCGCACCGCTCGCACGGTTCGACCGGCTCGCGCCAGGATCCAGGCAAGGTTTTCAAGAACAAGAAGATGGCTGGTCACATGGGCCAGACGCGCGTGACGACGCAGAACCTTGAAGTGGTTTCGACCGACGAAGATCGCGGTCTGATCCTGATCAAGGGTGCAGTACCCGGTTCCAAGGGTGCCTGGATCATCGTGCGCGACGCCGTCAAGTCGGCAGCGAAGTAAGGGAGCCAGACCAATGGAATTGAACGTCAAGACCCTCGAGGGCAAAGACGCTGGGAAGGTTTCCCTTTCTGACGCGATTTTCGGCCTTGAGCCCCGCGAAGACATTCTCGCCCGCGTCATCCGCTGGCAGCTTGCCAAGAAGCAGCAGGGCACGCACCAGGCAAAGGGCCGCGCCGATGTCGCGCGCACCGGTGCCAAGATGTACAAGCAGAAGGGTACGGGCCGTGCTCGTCACCATTCGGCTCGCGCTCCGCAGTTCCGCGGCGGTGGTAAGGCTCACGGCCCGGTCGCTCGCAGCCACGAGCACGACCTTCCGAAGAAGGTTCGCGCGCTCGGTCTGCGTCACGCGCTCTCTGCCAAGATCAAGGCTGACGAACTGATCGTCATCGACGATCTCGTCGCCAAGGAAGCAAAGACCAAGGCTCTGGCCGGCGTATTCGCCTCGCTCGGCCTGACCAACGCCCTCTTCATCGGCGGTGCCGAGCTCGACGGCAACTTCAAGCTCGCTGCCCAGAACATCCCGAACGTCGATGTTCTGCCGATCCAGGGCATCAATGTTTACGACATCGTCCGCCGCGGCAAGCTCGTGCTTTCCAAGGCTGCCGTTGAAGCGCTAGAGGAGCGATTCAAGTGACCGATCTTCGCCACTACGATGTGATCGTTTCTCCTGCGATCACCGAAAAGTCCACGCTGGTATCGGAAAACAACCAGGTTGTTTTCAATGTCGCCAAGAAGGCGACGAAGCCGGAAATCAAGGCTGCAGTCGAGGCGCTCTTCGGCGTCAAGGTCACGGCCGTCAACACTCTGCTGCGCAAGGGCAAGACCAAGCGGTTCCGCGGTTTCGCCGGCAAGCAGCAGGACGTGAAGAAGGCTGTCGTGACGCTGGCTGAAGGCCAGACGATCGACGTCTCCACCGGTCTCTGAGGAATAAGAAGATGGCATTGAAAACATTCAATCCGACGACCCCGAGCCAGCGCCAGCTGGTCATCGTCGACCGTTCGGGCCTCTACAAGGGCAAGCCGGTCAAGGCGCTGACGGAAGGTCTGACCAAGAGCGGCGGTCGTAACAACCTCGGCCGCATCACCGCCCGCTTTATCGGCGGCGGTCACAAGCGCAGCTACCGTCTGGTGGACTTCAAGCGTCGCAAGTTCGACGTCGAAGGTACCGTCGAGCGTATCGAATACGATCCGAACCGCACCGCGTTCATCGCGCTCGTCACCTACACCGACGGTGAGCAGGCCTACATCATCGCTCCGCAGCGCCTTGCTGCCGGCGACAAGGTCATCGCTTCCGACAAGGCTGTCGACGTCAAGCCCGGCAACACGATGCCGCTGCAGTATATCCCGGTCGGCTCCATCATCCACAACGTGGAAATGAAGCCGGGCAAGGGCGGCCAGATCGCCCGCTCCGCCGGTTCCTACGCACAGCTCGTCGGTCGTGACGCAGGCATGGCCATCCTTCGCCTGAACTCGGGCGAACAGCGCCTCGTGCACGGCAGCTGCCTTGCATCGATCGGTGCAGTATCGAACCCGGATCACGCCAACATCAACGACGGCAAGGCCGGTCGTACCGTCTGGCGTGGCAAGCGTCCGCATAACCGCGGTGTCGTCATGAACCCGGTCGACCACCCGCACGGCGGTGGTGAAGGCCGCACCTCTGGTGGTCGCCATCCGGTGACCCCGTGGGGCAAGCCGACCAAGGGCAAGCGCACCCGGTCGAACAAGTCGACCGACAAGTTCATCATGCGTTCGCGTCATCAGCGCAAGAAGTAAGAGAGGAAGTCCTCAATGGCTCGTTCAGTATGGAAAGGTCCGTTTGTTGACGGCTATCTTCTCAAGAAGGCTGAGAAGGTTCGTGAAGGCGGACGTGCAGAAGTAATCAAGATCTGGAGCCGTCGCTCCACGATCCTGCCGCAGTTCGTCGGTCTCACCTTCGGCGTCTACAACGGCAGCAAGCATGTTCCGGTCAGCGTCAACGAAGACATGGTCGGCCACAAATTCGGTGAATTCTCTCCGACCCGGACCTATTACGGTCACGGCGCGGACAAGAAGGCAAAGAGGAAGTAACAATGGGCAAGGCAAAAGCCGAACGCCGGCTGAAGGACAACGAGGCGCAAGCAGTCGCCCGTACGCTCCGCGTCAGCCCTCAGAAGCTCAACCTGGTTGCCGCTGCAATCCGCGGCAAGAAGGTCGATCGTGCACTCGCTGAGCTGGAATTCTCCCGCAAGCGTATCGCAGGCGCCGTCAAGAAGACGCTTGAATCCGCGATCGCCAACGCCGAGAACAACCACGACCTCGACGTCGACGCGCTCGTCGTCGCCGAGGCCTATGTCGGCAAGTCGATCGTCATGAAGCGCTTCCACGCCCGCGGCCGCGGCCGCGCGTCGCGCATCGAACGTCCGTTCGCTCACCTGACGATCGTCGTTCGTGAAGTGCAGGCACAAGAGGAGGCCGCATAATGGGTCAGAAAATCAATCCGATTGGTTTCCGTCTTGGCATCAACCGTACCTGGGATAGCCGCTGGTTTGCGGACAATGCCGAGTACGGCCAGCTCCTGCACGAAGACCTGAAGATGCGCAAGTTCGTCATGAGCGAACTGAAGCAGGCCGGGATCTCCAAGGTGGTTATCGAGCGCCCGCACAAGAAGTGCCGCGTCACGATCCACTCGGCCCGTCCGGGCCTGATCATCGGCCGCAAGGGCGCCGACATCGACAAGCTGCGCAAGAAGCTGTCGGACATGACGAACTCCGAAACGCACCTCAACATCGTTGAAGTGCGCAAGCCGGAAATCGACGCAACGCTCGTTGCCCAGTCGATCGCCCAGCAGCTCGAGCGCCGCGTGGCTTTCCGCCGCGCCATGAAGCGCGCCGTTCAGTCCGCGATGCGTCTCGGTGCCGAAGGCATCAAGATCACCTGCGCCGGCCGTCTCGGCGGCGCGGAAATCGCCCGCACGGAATGGTACCGCGAAGGCCGCGTTCCGCTGCACACCCTGCGTGCCGACATCGACTACGGTACGGCTGAGGCCGAAACCGCATTCGGTATCTGCGGCATCAAGGTCTGGATCTTCAAGGGCGAAATCCTTGAGCACGATCCGATGGCTTCCGAACGCCGCGCGCTGGAAGGCGACGCACAGGGTCCGGCAAGCCGCGAACGCGACCGTGGCGATCGTCGCCGCGAACGCGACAACGCGTAATTAGCGCTGGCGAAAGATAAGCTCGGAGAAGTAAGAAAATGTTGCAGCCAAAGCGTACTAAGTACCGCAAGCAGTTCAAGGGCCGCATCAAGGGCGTCGCCAAGGGCGGTTCTGAACTGGCCTTCGGCGAATTCGGCTTGAAGGCTCAGGAGCCGAACCGCGTTAACGCACGCGAGATCGAGGCGGCCCGCCGCGCGATCACGCGTTACATGAAGCGCGCCGGCCGTGTTTGGATCCGCGTGTTCCCGGATGTTCCGGTAACCGCAAAGCCTACCGAAGTCCGCATGGGTAAGGGTAAGGGTTCCGTGGAATACTGGGCATGCAAGGTCAAGCCCGGTCGTATGATGTTCGAGATCGACGGTGTCTCCGAGGAAATCGCGCGTGAAGCGCTTCGCCTCGGCTCGGCCAAGCTCTCGGTCAAGACGCGCTTTGTACAGCGCATCGCAGAGTAAGGAGAAGGCACGATGAAAGCCGAAGAAGTACGCGGCCTCACGGCCGACCAGCTCAAGGACAAGCTTGCCGACCTGAAGAAGGAGCAGTTCAACCTGCGCTTCCAGAAGGCGACCGGCCAGCTCGAAAAGTCCTCGCGCATCAACGAAGTCCGCAAGGACATCGCCCGCGTCAAAACCATTGCCCGCCAGAAGGCGGCAGAAGCAAAGGCTTAAAGGAAGAAGAACATGCCGAAGCGCATTCTGCAGGGCGTCGTGGTTGGTGACAAGAACGAGAAGACTGTCGTAGTTCGTGTTGAGCGTCGTTTCGCTCATCCGCTGCTGCAGAAGACCGTTCGTCGTTCCAAGAAGTACAAGGCCCACGACGAAAACAATCAGTACAAGATCGGCGATATCGTCTCCATCGAGGAGTGCGCCCCGATCTCGAAGGACAAGCGCTGGACGGTCGTTGCCGCCCAGGCCAAGTAAGAATTTCGCGCGAGGCCTTGCGTCTCGCGGAAATTTCTGTATGAAGCAGCGTCGGAACGCTCGAATGCCGGGCGTTCTTTTGCTTTGAGCGCACGGAAGGTCCCGTTTGGGAAACCACCCTGGCAACGATCTACCCCGCGCTATTCAAGCTATTGCCGTATTTTCGCTGTCCTCGTGACGAGCGGCCGGCGGACAATTTTCATAAGCCGGAAGAGGGGGCTTTGCCCAACCATTCCGGTAAGAACAAGAAGGCGACCTGATATGATTCAGATGCAAACAAACCTCGACGTGGCGGATAATTCCGGCGCACGTCGTGTCATGTGCATCAAGGTGCTGGGCGGCTCGAAGCGCAAGTATGCCTCGATCGGCGACGTCATCGTCGTTTCGATCAAGGAAGCTATTCCGCGCGGCCGTGTGAAGAAGGGTGACGTGATGAAGGCGGTTGTCGTTCGCACCGCCAAGGACATCCGTCGTCCGGATGGCTCCGTCATCCGCTTCGACACCAACGCAGCAGTCCTCATCGACAACAAGAAAGAGCCGATCGGCACCCGTATCTTCGGACCGGTTCCGCGCGAACTTCGCGCAAAGAACCACATGAAGATCATCTCGCTGGCTCCCGAAGTACTGTAAGGAGCGGGAACGATGCAGAAGATTCGTAAGGGCGACAAGGTCGTCATGCTCGCAGGCAAGGACAAGGGCCGCACCGGCGAAGTCCTTCAGGTCCTGCCGAAGGAAGATCGCGCCGTCGTTCGCGGCGTAAACGTCGTAAAGCGCCACCAGCGCCAGACGCAGACCCAGGAAGCCGGTATCATTTCCAAGGAAGCTCCGGTCCACCTGTCCAACGTCGCGATCGTCGACAAGGACGGCAAGCCGACCCGCGTCGGCTTCAAGGTTGTTGACGGCAAGAAGGTCCGCGTGGCCAAGCGTTCGGGAGAAGTGATCGATGGCTGAGGCAAAGTACGAGCCGCGGCTCAAGAAGGAATATGTTGAGCGGATCCGCAAGGCGCTGCAGGAGAAGTACTCCTACGCCAACGAGATGCAGATCCCCAAGCTCGACAAGATCGTCATCAACATGGGTGTTGGTGAAGCGACGGCTGACTCCAAGAAGCCCACCGTTGCCGCCGCCGACCTGGCCGCCATCGCTGGCCAGAAGCCGGTCATCACCCGCGCACGCAACTCTATCGCTGGCTTCAAGGTCCGCGAAAACATGCCGATCGGCGCGAAGGTCACTCTGCGTGGCGCCCGCATGTACGAGTTCCTGGATCGCCTGGTCAACATCGCGCTTCCGCGCGTTCGCGACTTCCGCGGCCTGAACCCGAAGAGCTTTGACGGCCGTGGCAACTTCGCCATGGGCATCAAGGAGCACATTGTGTTCCCTGAAATCAACTACGACAAGGTTGATCAGATGTGGGGCATGGACATCATCGTTTGCACGACGGCCAAGACCGACGACGAAGCTCGCACGCTCCTCACGGAGTTCAGCTTCCCGTTCCGTCAGTAACCGTAACGACGAGCGTAGAAAAGGAACCTGACATGGCGAAGACAAGCGCAGTTGAAAAGAACAAGCGCCGCCGTAATACGGTCGCGAACCAGGCTGCCAAGCGTGCTGCCCTGAAGGCGATCATCATGAACCAGGCTCTTCCGATCGAAGAGCGGTTCAAGGCCTCGATCAAGCTGGCATCCCTGCCGCGCGACGGATCGAAGACCCGCATTCGCAACCGTTGCGAAGTGTCCGGTCGTCCGCGCGCTTACTACCGCAAACTGCGCATGTCGCGTATCGCGCTGCGCGAACTGGGCAATCTCGGCAAGGTGCCGGGCATCGTCAAGTCGAGCTGGTAAGGAGCAGGTTAGATGACAATGACTGATCCGTTGGGCGATATGCTCACCCGCATCCGCAACGGCGCTTCGCGTCGCAAGTCGTCGGTTTCGACGCCTGCTTCCAAGCTCCGTGCACGTGTTCTCGATGTGCTCCAGGCCGAAGGCTACATCCGTGGCTACTCCGTCGTCGATTTCGGCAACGGCAAGTCCGAGCTCAACATCGAACTCAAGTACTATGAAGGCGCATCGGTGATCCGCGAGATCGGCCGTGTGTCCAAGCCGGGCCGCCGGGTTTATGTCTCGGTCAAGTCCATTCCGCAGGTCGCGAACGGCCTCGGCATCACCATCCTTTCGACCCCGAAGGGCGTGATGGCCGATCACCAGGCTCGCGAACAGAACGTTGGTGGCGAGGTTCTCTGCTCGGTCTTCTAAGACAGGGCAGGGTCTCCATAGCGAACAGACAGGATAGAAACATGTCTCGTATCGGTAAGAAGCCCGTTCAGGTGCCTGCTGGGATCACGGCTACGGTCGATGGCCAGAAGGTCTCCGCTAAGGGTCCGAAGGGCGAGCTGTTTTTCGTCGCGAATGATGAAATCAGCGTCAAGCTCGAAAACAATGCGGTCGTCGTAACGCCGCTCTCCCAGACGAAGGATGCTCGGTCCAAGTGGGGCATGTCCCGCACGATGATCGAAAACATCTTCAAGGGCGTCAAGGACGGCTTCGAGCGCAAGCTCGAAATCAACGGCGTCGGTTATCGTGCCGCCATGCAGGGCAAGAACCTGCAGCTGGCGCTCGGTTTCAGCCACGACGTGGTCTATGAGCCGCCGCAGGGCATCACGATCGCTGTGCCGAAGCCGACGGAAATCGTCGTCACCGGCATCAACAAGCAGCAGGTCGGCCAGGTCGCCGCCGAGATCCGCGAATATCGCGGTCCGGAGCCCTACAAGGGCAAGGGCGTCAAGTATGCCGAAGAGCGGATTGTCCGCAAAGAAGGCAAGAAGAAGTAAGGATCACGCGAAATGGCTAGCAGGAAAGAAGCACTTGCACGTCGCGCCAACCGCGTGCGCCGTCACATCAAGTCGGTGGCCAATGGTCGTCCGCGCCTGTCGGTTCATCGCTCGTCGAAGAACATCTACGCTCAGATCATCGACGATGTCGCCGGCAAGACGCTTGCCGCTGCATCGACCCTCGACAAGGATCTGCGCGGTTCTCTGAAGACCGGCGCCGACACCGCAGCAGCTGCCCTCGTCGGCAAGCTCGTTGCAGAACGCGCTTCGAAGGCGGGCGTCACCGAGGTCGTCTTCGACCGTGGCGCCTTCATCTATCACGGCCGCATCAAGGCCCTGGCAGATGCAGCCCGCGAAGGCGGTCTGACCTTCTAATCAGTTTCCGGCCGAAGCCTTTCTGAGCCTTCGGCCGGATCTCACCGGACCGCAGATCGTTCCCTTGGGGAAGCCGATGCGGTCCTCGTTTTGTTTGCCGATTGCACCCGGAAAAGAAAAAGGAAGAGGACAATGGCACAGGAAAGAAGGCCGCAGCGGGAAGACCGCCAGAGCCGTGAAGAGCGCGATAGCGAATTCGTCGACAAGCTGGTCGCGATCAACCGCGTCGCAAAGGTTGTCAAGGGTGGCCGTCGCTTCGGCTTCGCCGCTCTCGTCGTCGTCGGCGACCAGAAGGGCCGCGTCGGCTTCGGCCACGGCAAGGCACGCGAAGTGCCGGAAGCCATCCGCAAGGCAACCGAAAGCGCAAAGCGCGACATGATCTTCGTACCGCTGCGTGACGGCCGTACGCTGCATCACGACGTTCATGGCCGTCATGGCGCCGGCAAGGTTCTGCTGCGCTCGGCCAAGGTCGGTACCGGTATCATCGCCGGTGGTCCGATGCGCGCCGTTTTCGAAACGCTCGGCGTCCATGACGTCGTCGCCAAGTCGACCGGTTCGTCGAACCCCTACAACATGGTTCGCGCCACCTTCGACGCTCTGAAGCACCAGGTTCACCCGAAGGACATCGCAGCCCAGCGCGGCATCAAGTATGCTACGCTCCAGGCTCGCCGTGCCGCTTCTGGCAACGCCTCTGAAGAATAAGAGGAGCTGACCAATGGCCAAGGCTACCAAGAAGGCTGAAGCGAAGACTGTCACGATCGAACAGATCGGCAGCCCGATTCGCCGTCCGGACGTCCAGCAGCGCACGCTGATCGGTCTCGGACTGAACAAGATGCACCGTCGCCGCACGCTGGAAGACACTCCGGCCGTTCGTGGCATGATCCGTGCAGTCCAGCATCTCGTTCGCGTCGTCGACGAGAAGTGAGACCGGAGTAACGCTCATGAAACTCAATGAAATCAAGGATAACGAAGGCTCTACTCACTCGCGCAAGCGCCTCGGCCGCGGTATCGGCTCGGGCTCCGGCAAGACCGGCGGTCGCGGTGTAAAGGGTCAGAAGTCCCGTTCGGGCGTCGCCATCAACGGCTTCGAAGGCGGTCAGATGCCCATCTACCGTCGCCTGCCGAAGCGCGGCTTCAACAACATCTTCGCAGCCGACTACGTCGTTGTATCGCTGGCACGCATCCAGGCTGCCGTCGATGCCGGCAAGCTCGACGCGAAGGCGACCGTTGATGCTGCTGCTCTGAAGGCTGCCGGCGTCATCCGCCGCGCCAAGGACGGCGTTCGCGTTCTCGCCGATGGCGAGCTCAAGGCCAAGATCACGCTCGAAGTTGCAGGCGCTTCCAAGTCTGCCGTCGAGAAGATCGAAAAGGCCGGCGGCAAGGTAACGCTTCTTTCTGCCGCAGCGGCAGAATAATAAACTCATGATATATCGCCCGGGGTGCTTCACACCGGGCGATTTTGCTCCCATATGTGAGCCTCACGAAAACTGTCTGGACGCGGCTTGCGCCAGGGCGGTAAGACTGGAAACGAGGGTGAGGCACAGGGTTGCGCCAGCGATCCGTCCGAAGCCCGGTTTTTAAAAGAAATTCATACTGATTCCGGTGCCGGCCATCTCGAGAGCGCCGGAATTGGTAGCGCGGAGAAACGCATGGCTTCTGCAGCGGAACAACTGGCATCAAACCTCAATTTTTCGACCTTCGCCAAGGCCGAGGATCTTAAGAAGCGCCTGTGGTTCACACTGGCAGCTCTCCTCGTCTACCGGCTGGGCACCCACATTCCGCTTCCGGGCCTCAATCCGCAGGCCTATGCCCAGGCTTTCCAGGGCCAGGCTGGCGGCATTCTCGGCCTCTTCAACATGTTTTCGGGCGGCGCCGTGCAGCGCATGGCGATCTTCGCGCTCGGCATCATGCCCTATATCTCCGCCTCGATCATCGTGCAGCTCATGACCTCGGTCGTACCGGCGCTCGAAAATCTCAAGAAGGAAGGCGAGCAGGGCCGCAAGATCATCAACCAGTATACCCGCTACGGCACGGTCATCCTCGGCGCGCTGCAGGCCTATGGCATTGCCGTCGGTCTTGAGAGCGGCAACGGCCTCGTCGTCGATCCGGGCTGGTTCTTCCGTATCTCGACCGTTCTGACGCTGCTTGGCGGTACCATGTTCCTGATGTGGCTCGGCGAGCAGATCACCTCGCGCGGCATCGGTAACGGCATTTCGCTCATCATCTTTGCAGGGATTGCCGCCGGCCTTCCGTCCGCGCTTGCCGGCACGCTGGAACTTGGCCGCACCGGCGCGCTGTCGACGACGCTCATCCTGGCCGTCATCGTCGTCGCCATCGCCGTCATTGCCGTCATCGTCTTCGTCGAACGTGCGCAGCGCCGTCTGCTGATCCAGTATCCGAAGCGCCAGGTCGGCAACCGCATGTTCCAGGGCGACACCTCGCACCTGCCGCTGAAGCTGAACACGTCCGGCGTCATTCCGGCAATCTTCGCATCGTCGCTGCTGCTCCTGCCGGCAACGGTTGCAGGTTTTGCCAACACGACGGCGATGCCGGCCTGGGCGACCTCCATCGTTGCAGCGCTCGGCCACGGCCAGCCGCTCTACATGGTCCTTTACGCGGCGCTCATTGCCTTCTTTGCCTTCTTCTACACGGCCATCGTCTTCAATCCGAAGGACACGGCCGACAATCTGAAGAAGCATGGCGGCTTCATCCCCGGCATCCGCCCGGGCGAACGCACCGCCGAATATATCGACTACGTGCTGACCCGTATCACGGTGATCGGCGCGATCTATCTCGTCTTCGTCTGCATCCTGCCTGAGATTCTGGTGTCGCAAACCGGCATCCCATTATCCCTTGGTGGGACTTCGCTTTTGATCGTGGTTAGCGTAACTCTTGATACGGTGGCTCAGATCCAGGGCCATCTGATCGCGCAGCAGTACGAAGGCCTGATCAAGAAATCGAAGCTGCGTGGAGGAAAGAGGGGGCGATGAGACTTATACTTTTGGGGCCGCCGGGCGCGGGTAAGGGGACCCAGGCCCAGCGGATCGTGGAAAAGCATGGCATTCCGCAGCTTTCCACGGGTGACATGCTGCGCGCCGCCGTTCAGGCCGGAACTGAAGTCGGCAAGCGCGCCAAGGCTGTCATGGACGCCGGAAACCTGGTCTCGGACGAGATTGTCAACGCCATCGTCTCCGAACGAATCGATCAGCCCGATTGCGCTAACGGCTTCATCCTCGACGGCTTTCCGCGCACGCTCGTGCAGGCGGATGCCACCGAGGCGATGCTGAAGACCAAGGGCCTCGACCTGTCTGTCGTCATCGAGTTTCGCGTCGACGACAAGGAGCTGGTCCGCCGCGTGGCCGGCCGTTACTCCTGCGCTGAGTGCGGCACCGTCTACCACGACACGGACAAGGTCCCGGCCAGGGAAGGCGTCTGTGACAAATGCGGTTCCACCCACTTCAAGCGCCGCCCGGACGACAATGCCGAGACCATGACCAAGCGTCTCGAGGTCTACTATAAGGAAACCTCGCCGCTCATCGGCTACTACTATGCCAAGGGCAAATTGAAGTCCGTGGACGGCATGGCCGAAATCGATCAGGTTACGACCGAGATCGAACGCATTCTTTCCGAGCTTTAAAGCTTTGAAAATAAACTTGGCGGGAGCGGTTGCTTTTTTGCACTGATTCCGCTAAACCGCGCCAACTCGCGACATTCCCTGCGATCGGCGCGGATTTCCCGAAGGAAGTCCGGGTTCGATCGTTTTGTGATGTTGAGAACCCGAATTTGAACGAGCGGCCTCTGGCTGCATAACGAAGCCCTATTGCCGGATGGCAACTGGAATGCAAGGAGAATAGGCGTGGCACGTATCGCTGGCGTCAACATCCCGACTGCAAAGCGCGTCGTCATCGCGCTGACCTACATTCACGGGATCGGACCGAAATTCGCGCAGGAGATCATCGAGAAGGTCGGTATTCCGGCTGATCGCCGCGTTCATCAGCTGACGGACGCTGAGATCCTTCAGATCCGCGAAACCATCGACCGCGATTATCAGGTCGAAGGCGATCTCCGTCGCGAAACCGCGATGAACATCAAGCGTCTGATGGACCTCGGCTGCTACCGCGGCCTGCGTCACCGTCGTGGCCTTCCGGTCCGCGGTCAGCGCACGCACACCAATGCCCGCACCCGCAAGGGTCCGGCAAAGGCGATCGCTGGTAAGAAGAAGTAATTTCCGGGAAACCGGGATGGGGAGGCTGGCGGTCTGCGCCGGCCTCTTTTGAGTTTGGAGCGGGACCATATAGGCGCCGTTCCGGTGTAGCCGCTGGGATTACGGCGGTGAAGAGATCCAAGAAAGGAATAGCATGGCTAAGGAAGCCGTCCGCGTTCGCCGTCGCGAACGTAAGAACATCTCGTCGGGTGTCGCTCACGTCAACTCGACCTTCAACAACACGATGATCACCATCACCGACGCGCAGGGCAATGCGATTGCCTGGTCGTCGGCTGGCGCCAAGGGCTTCAAGGGCTCGCGCAAGTCGACCCCGTTCGCAGCCCAGATCGCTGCCGAAGACTGCGCCAAGAAGGCTCAGGAACACGGCATGAAGTCGCTGGAAGTCGAAGTCTGCGGCCCGGGCTCCGGCCGTGAATCGGCTCTGCGCGCGCTCCAGGCTGCCGGTTTCATGATCACGTCTATCCGCGACGTGACTCCGATCCCGCACAATGGCTGCCGTCCGCGCAAGAAGCGCCGCGTCTGATCATCGCTATCGTCACCGGTGAGCGCTCCGGCGTTCCCGGTGGTTTTCAAGCTCGGTTGCCACGATTGGATGGTGGCAACGAACGGAAGGCAAAATTATGATTCAGAAGAACTGGCAGGAATTGATCAAGCCGAACAAGGTGGAGTTCACTTCGAGCTCGCGCACCAAGGCGACTCTCGTTGCAGAGCCGCTTGAGCGCGGTTTCGGCCTCACCCTCGGCAACGCGCTGCGCCGCGTTCTGCTCTCCTCTCTGCGCGGTGCCGCTGTTACGGCCGTGCAGATCGACGGCGTGCTGCATGAATTCTCCTCGATTCCGGGCGTCCGCGAAGACGTGACGGACATCGTGCTCAACATCAAGGAAATCGCCATCAAGATGGATGGCGACGATGCCAAGCGCATGGTCGTGCGCAAGCAGGGTCCGGGTGTTGTAACGGCTGGCGACATCCAGACGGTCGGCGATATCGAAATCCTCAACCCCGAGCATGTCATCTGCACGCTCGACGAGGGCGCCGAAATCCGCATGGAATTCACCGTCAACAACGGCAAGGGCTATGTTCCGGCCGAGCGCAATCGTGCGGAAGATGCTCCGATCGGCCTCATCCCGGTCGACAGCCTCTATTCGCCGGTCAAGAAGGTGTCCTACAAGGTTGAAAACACCCGCGAAGGACAGGTTCTCGACTACGACAAGCTGACCATGACCATCGAAACCGATGGTTCTGTCTCCGGCGAAGATGCCGTCGCTTTCGCAGCTCGCATCCTGCAGGACCAGCTTGGCGTCTTCGTCAACTTCGACGAGCCGCAGAAGGAAGCCGAAGAAGAAGCAGTCACCGAACTGGCCTTCAACCCGGCGCTCCTCAAGAAGGTGGACGAACTCGAACTGTCCGTTCGTTCGGCAAACTGCCTGAAGAACGACAACATCGTCTACATCGGCGACCTTATTCAGAAGACCGAAGCAGAAATGCTCCGCACCCCGAACTTTGGTCGCAAGTCGCTGAACGAAATCAAGGAAGTTCTCGCTTCCATGGGCCTGCACCTCGGCATGGAAGTGCCGGCATGGCCGCCCGAGAACATCGAAGATCTCGCCAAGCGATACGAAGACCAGTACTGAGCGGCGTGAGGAAAAGTGTGAAGCGGTTTTCCGCCCGCACGCCGATCGCAAGAACATAACAAAGGCAGGTTCTTTACGGCTGCCTTTCCCCGTCAAACAGCAGGCATATCGCCTGCATGTGCCAGGAAACGGCAGGCCCGGTAACGAAGTAAGGGCACTGCATTAAAGGAGAATAGCAATGCGCCACGCAAAGGCCGGCCGCAAGCTGAACAGAACCGCAAGCCATCGCAAGGCAATGTTTGCCAACATGGCTGCTTCGCTCATCACCCATGAGCAGATCGTAACGACCCTGCCGAAGGCGAAGGAAATTCGTCCGATCGTCGAGAAGCTCGTCACTCTCGGCAAGCGCGGCGACCTGCACGCTCGCCGTCAGGCGATTTCGCAGATCAAGGATGCCGCAGTCGTTTCGAAGCTTTTCGACACGATCGCCTCGCGCTACGCAACCCGCAACGGCGGCTACCTGCGTATCATGAAGGCCGGCTTCCGTCAGGGCGACAACGCTGCTCTCGCCGTCATCGAATTCGTTGACCGCGACACCTACGCAAAGGGCGCAGCCGACAAGGCCCGCGTCGCTGCTGAAGAGCAGTCTGTCGCCGCCTAAGATTTTCCGGTTTCGGAAAACAGAAAAGCCGGGCTTAGCGCCCGGCTCAGACCGCTGACAAACCCGTCGATTTTTTCGGCGGGTTTTGTTTTTGAAGGTNNGCGGTGGCCGTGAAGCTGCTTGGCATAGCTGCTCCGTCTCTATCATACACCCTGGCTCGATGCGTTTCGATTGACGACGGCAGGCGCGCCTCTGCTCGGCCGTGTCTTTTCGCTCTGGAATATTGTCGCCTATGCGATCGGCATCGCTGCGGCCTTGCTGCTTGATCCCA
Source organism: Hyphomicrobiales bacterium (assembly GCA_900471515.1). Lineage (GTDB taxonomy): Bacteria > Pseudomonadota > Alphaproteobacteria > Rhizobiales > Rhizobiaceae > Rhizobium. Next base: position 15,346 of record UCFC01000049.1, read on the forward strand.
TGCACTGGAAATCACCGCCGTCCGGCAATAGCGGACAGCCTCACGATGCCGAGGAAGCGACGGCGCGGCCGCGTGTGCGCCCTTGGCCTTTCTTCCGGCTGCGCCCGATCGGCTTGTAGGACCGGTAGAGGATCAGCGCGATGATAAGCCCGACATAAATATATTGCTCGAGGTCGAGAATCTTCGTCGACAGGGCAAAGTGCAGGGCTGCTGAGGCGGCAATAATGTAGACGAGCCGATGCAGCCAGATCCAGTTCTTGCCAAGCCTGCGGATCGAGACATTGTTGGAGGTGACGGCGAGCGGCACGAGCATGGCGAGGGCAGCCATGCCGAACATGATGAAGGGGCGTTTGACCACGTCATCGATGACCGCCGCTATGTCCAGCGCCTGATCGAGCACCATGTAGACGGTGAAATGCATCAGCGCGTAGTAGAAGGTCAGAAGACCGAGCGCGCGGCGATAGCGCAGATAGTTCCAGCCGAGGAGATCGCGGGCGGGCGTGACGGCAAGCGTCAGGATCAGGAAACGGATGGTCCAGATGCCGAGAAAGAGCTCGAATGTCTTCACCGGATCGGCGCCGAGCTGGTCCGTCGCGCCGAGATAGAAGTTCCAGGCGGCGGGCACGAGCCCGACGGCATAGAGCAGCCAGACGGATGCCGGCTGCCAGCGTTTCGGGATGGCGAGCGAAAACGCCGTCATCAGAAATTCACCCTCAGATCCATGCCGTCATAGAGGCTGGCAACCTCGTCGGCATAGCCGTTGAAGGGCAGGGTGGGATGGCGACTGGCGCCGAAGAAGCCGCTTTCGCCAATCCTTCGCTCGCTCGCCTGGCTCCAGCGCGGATGGTCGACAGCCGGATTGACGTTGGCATAGAAGCCGTATTCCTGCGGGTTCGTCACCTGCCAGGTGTTTTTCGGCTGCTGATCGGTCAGCGTGATGCGCACGATCGACTTAATGCCCTTGAACCCGTATTTCCAGGGCACGACGAGCCGAACCGGGGCGCCGTTCTGGTTCGGCAGCGTTTCGCCATAGAGCCCGACGGCAAGCAGCGTCAGCGGATGGCGCGCCTCGTCCATGCGCAGGCCCTCGACATAGGGCCAGTCCAGCGACTGGAAGAAGCTGGCCTGGCCGGGCATCTCTTCGGGACGCACGACAGTCTCGAAGGCGACATATTTGGCGCTGCCCTGCGGCTCCACCTTGTCGAGCAGCGAAGCAAGCGGAAAGCCGTTCCACGGAATGACCATCGACCAGGCTTCCACGCAGCGCATGCGGTAAACGCGCTCCTCGATCGGAAATTCCTTCATCAGCGCCTCGATATCGAAGGTGCCGGGCTTGTTGACCATGCCGTCGACCTTGATCGTCCAGGGCAAAGGTTTGAACTTGTCGGAAAGCGCGGCCGGATCGCCCTTGTCGAGGCCGAATTCGTAGAAATTGTTGTAGGTGGTCACGTCCTTGAGCGGCGTCAGCTTCTCATCGACCGTGTACTTGCTCTTGACGGTGGTCAGCGCTGCCGCGCTCGCCTTGCCGGCGCCGTAGAGCGCGATCGCGCCGAACGCCGCGGCACCGAGAAATTCCCGGCGCTTCAGGTAGATCTCGCGCGGCGTGATTTCCGAAGAGCGGATCTTTGGCGGACGATAGGCTGGCATATCGAATTCCTCCTGGGCGAGGGCGGCCCGTGTGAATTTTCAAACGCAAACAGCGCGCTTTGGATCAGTGTGTATGCCCTGAATATTAGCGCGGAAAAGCCAATTTTTTGTGTTCGCCCGTGATGGAATAAACCGTAACAAAACCACGCTTGCGCTCGTATATGCCTGATGGTGCGGCCCGTACCGCTTTGGGCATTCCCGGTAGTGACAGGTTGGGGCGATTGGATTAGGACAATTCCAAAAAGCAGCGACTGCCCGGCCTTCGCAAATCCCTTGCCGCCCCGCATCGCCAGACAATTCCTGGATATTGAGGAAGATACCGATGCCAGCTTATCGTTCCAGAACCACGACCCACGGCCGCAACATGGCGGGCGCGCGCGGCCTTTGGCGCGCTACGGGCATGAAGGATTCGGATTTTGGCAAGCCGATCATCGCGGTGGTGAACTCCTTCACCCAGTTCGTCCCCGGCCACGTTCACCTCAAGGATCTCGGCCAGCTCGTCGCCCGCGAAATCGAAGCGGCCGGTGGTGTTGCCAAGGAGTTCAACACGATCGCCGTCGACGACGGCATCGCCATGGGCCATGACGGCATGCTCTATTCGCTGCCTTCGCGCGAGCTGATCGCCGACAGCGTCGAATACATGGTCAATGCCCACTGCGCCGACGCCATGGTCTGCATCTCCAACTGCGACAAGATCACTCCCGGCATGCTGATGGCCTCGCTTCGCCTCAACATCCCGACCATCTTCGTTTCCGGCGGCCCGATGGAAGCCGGCAAGGTCGTGCTGCACGGCAAGACCCATGCGCTCGATCTCGTCGACGCCATGGTGGCGGCCGCCGACGACAAGATCTCCGATGAGGACGTCAAGGTCATCGAGCGTTCGGCCTGTCCGACCTGCGGTTCGTGCTCCGGCATGTTTACCGCAAACTCCATGAACTGCCTGACGGAAGCACTCGGCCTGTCGCTGCCCGGCAACGGTTCGACGCTGGCAACGCATGCCGACCGCAAGCGCCTCTTCGTCGAGGCCGGCCACCTGATCGTCGATCTCGCCCGCCGCTATTACGAGCAGGAGGACGAGAAGGTCCTGCCGCGCACCATCGCCTCCAAGCAGGCCTTCGAGAACGCCATGGCGCTCGATATCGCCATGGGCGGCTCCACCAACACGGTTCTGCACATTCTGGCGGCCGCCCATGAGGGGGAGGTGGATTTCACCATGGCCGACATCGACGCGCTGTCGCGCCGCGTTCCCTGCCTTTCCAAGGTCGCGCCGGCCAAGTCCGACGTGCACATGGAAGACGTCCACCGCGCCGGCGGCATCATGTCGATCCTCGGCGAACTCGACAAGGGCGGCCTGCTCAATCGCGATTGCCCGACGGTCCATGCCGAAACGCTGGGTGATGCGATCGACCGCTGGGACATTACCCGCACCAACAGCGAGACGGTGCGCAAGTTCTACCGCGCCGCGCCGGGCGGCATCCCGACCCAGGTGGCCTTCAGCCAGGAAGCGCGCTGGGACGAACTCGACACGGACCGCGTCGGCGGCGTCATCCGCTCGGTCGAGCATCCTTTCTCCAAGGATGGCGGCCTTGCCGTTCTCAAGGGCAATCTTGCGGTCGACGGCTGCATCGTGAAGACGGCCGGCGTCGATGAATCGATCCTGAAATTCTCCGGCCCGGCCAAGGTCTTCGAAAGCCAGGACGCCGCCGTCAAGGGCATTCTGGGCAACGAGGTCGTGGCCGGCGATGTCGTCGTCATCCGCTACGAAGGCCCGAAGGGCGGCCCCGGCATGCAGGAAATGCTCTATCCGACGAGCTACCTGAAGTCGAAGGGCCTCGGCAAGGCTTGCGCGCTGATCACCGACGGCCGCTTTTCCGGCGGCACGTCAGGTCTCTCGATCGGTCATGCATCGCCGGAAGCCGCCAATGGCGGCACGATCGGCCTCGTGCGCCCGGGCGACATGATCGACATCGACATCCCGAACCGCACGATCAGCCTGCGCGTCAGCGATGCCGAACTTGCCGCTCGTCGCGCCGAGCAGGACCAGAAGGGCTGGCATCCGGCTGAGCCGCGCAAGCGCAACGTCTCCACCGCGCTCAAGGCCTATGCGGCCTTCGCGACCAGCGCCGACCGCGGCGCCGTTCGCGACCTGAACGCGCGCTAAACTGTCCTGTTGAGGAATGCCTGGAGCCGCTGACGACGAGTCAGCGGCTCTTTCGGCTTCACAGATGCCGCGTCTCCGCCGGCACGGTCCACCAGCTGTTGTTCCTGCCATCGAAATATTCCACCGGCGCTTCGGCAAGCTCGGCGGGATCGAGATCGTCCAGGCAGGCGAGATTGATCGACACATAAGCGCCGCCGACGGCCTCGACGTAGCCGTCCCCATAGGCCGCCACCCCGCAATTGGCGCAGAACCTGTGATGGCCGGACAATGTGCCGAACTGGTAGTCGCTGATGCCGGTTTCCTCGCAGAGAAGGCGGAAGTCCTCGGGCTTGATATTGGCGCCCCAGTAGCGGCGCTTCCAGCAGATCGAGCAGTTGCACTTTCCCGTCCCTGCCTGCAGGTCTATATCGGCCTCGTAGCGGATCCGGCCGCAATGGCAGCTTCCGTGATAGGTCTTCTTCATGTGCTCCTCCTTGCGTGTTACTGCATCGTATGACAACATATTGTCATTATCGGTGAGTGACAATATGTTGTCAAGATGACGAAAAACCGTACCCCTGACGGCGACGCCTTTGCCGCCCTTTCCATCGCGGTCCTTCGCCTTTCCGCCCATTTGCAGGCCGAGGGCGATGCGCTTGCCAAACCCGCCGGGCAGACCAGCGCGCGCTGGCAGGTCCTTGCCGCTGCCGATCACGCGCCGATGTCGGTTGCCGACGCGGCGCGGGCGCTCGGTCTGGCGCGCCAGGGCGTGCAGCGCATCGCCGACCTCCTGGAGGGAGAAGGGCTGATTGCCTACCGCACCAACCCGGTCCATCAGCGCGCCAAGCTGATGGTGTTGACGGAGGCAGGAAAGAGGGCGCTTGCCGACATTTCCGCCCGCCAGGCCGTCTGGGCAGACGAACATGGCGCCATCTATGGCGAGGAAAGGCTGCGCCAGGCCGCCAGCCTCATCAACGAGGTGATTGCCGGTTTCGAGGGCCGGGCAGATTGAACATTCTCAGAGGGGACGATTGATGTTCCTGTAGGTCCCGTCGAGCTGTTTCAGCCGCTCCTGGTAAGCGGCGCCAATGCAGGCGGCATCCGCGCCGCAGGCCTGCCGCTTCTTCAGCCAGGCGGTCTGCTCATCCTGCAGCGTGCCGCGCGCGCCCATGGCGAGCAGGCCGGACAGCAGCTCGAAGGTCGTCACCATCTTCACATCGGCATCGTTGAGCGACCGGTTCTCACAGATCACCTTCTCATCCGGCTGCAAGGCCTTTGCATCGCAATCGAAGCTCGCCGCCTGTGCGCCGTGCGGTGCAAATGCGAAAAGCGCAGCACAGGCTGCGGCTGCTGGAATGGTGCTCTTCATGATCTCTCCCACTGCAAGAAAGCTCGGTTGCGGCCCCACGGCAAAGATGATGCAGGTCCGTTTTATGGCAAGGATCAGACCCGTCTTCCTGTCATCAAGACGACGTCCCCATGTGGTGACAGCCTTCTGCTTTTGAGCTTGGATATCAGCGACATGCCGGACTTTTCTGATTCGGATTCGCGAATCCGTGATGCCTCGATCTTCCATGCTTCCGCCCTCTTTCCTTTCTAGCGTCGGGCGCTACAACATTTTTCGTGAAAGCATTTCAAAAGGATTCCCATGCAAGGCCTGTTCAAACACGCCTCCGTTTCTCTCCTGGCATTGACGCTCCTGCTGCCGGCCGTTGCCGAAGCGCAGACCAGGACCGTGCCGGAAAGCCAGATGCAGATGCAGCTTTCCTTCGCGCCGCTGGTCAGGCAGACGGCGGGCGCCGTCGTCAATGTCTATGCCGAAAAGACCGTCCAGCGTCAGTCGCCCTTTGCCGGCGATCCCTTCTTCGAGCAGTTCTTCGGCCAGCAGATGCCGAATCGCACCGAAAAGCAGTCTTCGCTCGGCTCCGGTGTCATCGTCGAGGCGAACGGTACCGTCGTGACCAACAATCACGTCATCGAAGGCGCCGATGACATCAAGGTGGCGCTCTCCGACGGCCGCGAGTTCCCCTGCAAGGTCGTGCTGCGCGACGACCGCGTCGATCTTGCGGTGCTGAAGATCGACAGTAAGGCCGATTTTCCGACATTGCCGATCGGCAATTCCGATGCGGTGGAAGTGGGCGATCTCGTGCTGGCCATCGGCAATCCCTTCGGTGTCGGCCAGACGGTGACGAGCGGCATCGTGTCCGCACTGGCGCGCAACCAGGTCGTCAAGAACGAGTTCGGCTTCTTCATCCAGACGGATGCCTCGATCAATCCCGGCAATTCCGGCGGCGCGCTGATGAACATGAAGGGCGAGCTGATCGGCATCAATACGGCGATCTTCTCGCGCGGCGGCGGCTCGAACGGCATCGGTTTTGCCATTCCCGCCAATCTCGTCAAGGTCTTCCTCGCCTCGGCCGATTCCGGCGTCAAATCCTTCGAACGGCCCTATATCGGGGCGAGCTTCGATCCGGTGACGTCAGAAGTTGCCGATGCGCTCGGCCTCGACAAGGCGCGCGGCGCGCTGATTGCCAAGGTCACTGCAGACAGTCCCGCAGCCAGGGCCGGCCTCAGGGCGGGCGAGGTCGTCACCGCTGTCGATGGCGTCCCGGTGGAACATCCGGATGCGCTTCTTTATCGGCTGACGACGGCCGGCCTCGGAAAGTCGGCCAACCTGACGGTCGTGGAGAACGGGCGCGAGCAGCAGGTGACGCTTGCCCTTGCCCGCGCGCCGGAAACCCGGCCGCGCGATCAGCGCACGATCGGCGGACGCACGCCCTTTACCGGTGCGGTCGTGGAAAACCTTTCGCCGCGTGTGGCCGACGAGCTGAGGATGCCGCTCGATTCGACCGGTGTGGTGATCTCCGACGTCCAAGGCGGGTCTCCCGCTTCCCGCCTCGGCTTCGAGCCGAAGGATATCATCGTGTCCATCAACGGGGCGGAAGTGAAAACCAGCCGCGACCTGCAGGAGATCGCCGATTCCGATCCGGGCCTCTGGCGCGTCGAGATCGAGCGCGATGGCCAGCGCATCAGGCAGTTCTTCCGATGAGTGACGATCTCTTCGCGCCGCGTGTTCCGGAAGAAGTCGCCAGCCGGCGGCCGCTTGCCGATCGCCTGCGGCCGAAGACGCTCGGCGAAGTCACCGGTCAGGAACATCTGACCGGCGAGGATGGCGTTCTGCGCCGGATGATCGCGAGCGGTTCGCTTGGCTCCATGATTTTCTGGGGTCCGCCCGGAACCGGAAAGACCACGGTCGCCCGCCTGTTGTCGGGCGAGGCGGGCCTGGCGTTCGAACAGATCTCGGCGATCTTCTCCGGTGTCGCCGATCTGAAGAAGGTCTTCGAGGCTGCCCGCATGCGCCGCATGGACGGCCGCCAGACGCTGCTCTTCGTCGATGAGATCCATCGCTTCAACCGCGCCCAGCAGGATAGTTTCCTGCCGGTCATGGAGGACGGCACCGTCATCCTCGTCGGCGCCACCACGGAAAACCCGTCCTTCGAGCTCAATGCCGCTCTCTTGTCGCGTGCGCGCGTGCTGACCTTCAAGTCGCATGACGAAGAAAGCCTCGAGGAATTGCTGAAACGAGCCGAAACGGTCGAGGCAAGGCCGCTGCCGCTCACCGAAGACGCGCGCGCCAGCCTGATCCGCATGGCCGATGGCGACGGCCGCGCGGTGTTGACGCTGGCCGAGGAAGTCTGGCGCGCAGCCCGCGAGGGCGAAACTTTCGACACGGAAGGCCTGACGCGCATCGTCCAGCGCCGCGCCCCCGTCTACGACAAGGCCCAGGACGGTCACTACAATCTGATCTCCGCACTTCACAAGTCGGTCCGCGGCTCCGACCCCGATGCCGCACTCTACTATCTCGCCCGCATGTTCGATGCCGGCGAGGACCCGCTCTATCTCGGCCGGCGGCTGGTGCGCATGGCGGTGGAGGATATCGGGCTTGCCGATCCGCAGGCGCTGGTCATCTGCAACGCCGCAAAGGACGCCTATGATTACCTGGGCTCGCCCGAGGGCGAACTCGCGCTTGCGGAGGCCTGCGTCTATCTCGCGACCGCTCCGAAATCGAATGCCGTCTATAACGCCTTCAAGGCGGCGACGATCGCCGCCAAGCAGAACGGTTCGCTCCTGCCGCCGAAACATATTCTCAATGCGCCGACCAAGCTGATGAAGGGCGAGGGATATGGCGAAGGCTACCGTTACGACCATGACGAGCCGGATGCCTTCTCCGGCCAGGATTATTTCCCGGAAAAGATGGGCCGTCAGACCTTCTACGATCCGCCCGAACGCGGTTTCGAGCGCGAGATCCGCAAGCGGCTGGACTGGTGGGCGAAGCTTCGCAAGGAGCGCAATCCCCGCTGAAACCGGGCCGCGCTGAGATCAGGCGCGCTTCTGCGCGGCCGGGGCGGCGATCAGCTTGACGGAGGAATCCGCCAGTCCGTGATGGCCTTCCATATCGACGACGATATGCCAGTGCCCGCTTTCGGGAATGGCGAGCCTGACCGGCGACTTGCGCGCGACACCGCCGATATATTTGAAGTCGAGCACTTCGGTGAACCGCTGAAAATTCGGTGCCGTCATCAGCCGCACATTGTTCACGGCGCTCAGCGACACCTCGATGATCGTTCCGGCGCGCTGTTCCTTGAGATCATAATGGGTGAAGCGGAAGTTCGGTTTCGGCATAGGTCTCGCGGCATATGAAGTCTCTGTATGCGGGACTTTATCAGGACGCGAGTTAAGGAAAAGTTGGAAATCGGCGCAGCGATGCCGTTCCTGCTGTGCCAAAATGGCAGGAACGGCACAGTATTTAGTGGATATTGCCGGAACTACGCGCAAGAGGTGCAAAATCGAGCGTCGTGCCGGCGCGGCAGATTTCATCCGGATTGTGGTTGCACTCTTCCGCCGCGAAATGAAGGGCGGCTGCTTCGTTGATGAAGAGACCGCCGACGCGCCCCTCGCGATCCTGGACGATCCAGCGGCCGCCCTTGTCGCGGCCGACGGTGAAGCGGGCAGGGCGCGCGGTGCGGTGGGCCGGAATCTGTCGGCGTTGCTGTGCATTTGCCATTGTCGTGATCCTATCCGGCGCTTACTGCGAAATCAGGTGGAAGCTCATCTGCACGAGCCCGGCAAAGGCCATCACGGCGCCGAGCCGCGGTGCGACGGCAACCATGCCGGCAAGCAGCGGATGGGAGGGATCGGCCACAGCCGCGTGGGCGATTTCGCCACGTTGCAGCGGGTCGGTCTTGGCATTGGTATCGGTCAGGCGTGACATCGTTTGTCCTTTCGAAGTCTAACTCAACCGCCGTTTGGTGGTCCCGGCGGTGTCACGCTCATCAAGATAGATGCCGGCGGATAGGGTTTCCATTTGCCGCCGGAACCGAAAACATTAAAATCTCATAGGGATAGCGCCATGCGCGCGGCGCTGTCGCCAATGAGGGGGGCAAGCGCCTCGGCAATCGCGCAGCGGCTTTCGGCCTCGGCCGGTACAAGCGGCAAGCGAAGATCGGGCTCAATGCGGCGCAGCGCCTGCAGCCCAAATTTCAGCCGGGCAGGATCCCCCTCCGAGCCCAGCGCCAGCAGTAGCGGGTACAGCCTGTCGCTGAGCGCAAGCGCCGCCGAGATATGGCGGCCATAGGCCGCCTGCTGCAGCGAGGTGACGAGACGCGGAAGGAGATTGGCCGCTGCCGACACAATGCCGTCGCCGCCTGCGAGATGGAAGGAAAGCGCAGTGGCGTCGTGACCGGACAGGAAGCGAAAGCGTTGCCGCAGGGCCGGTGGCAGGCTGGTGAAGCGGGCGATGTCGCCGCTCGAATCGACGATCGCGACGATTGTCTCGAGATCGGCCAGCCGTTCCAGCGTCTCCACCGTCAGGTCGCTTGCCGTGCGGGCCGGTGCGTTTTCGATGAGGATGGGCAGGTTGCTGGCTGCCGCGACCTGTCGGAAATGGTGGAGAATGCCCTTCTGCCCCGGCTTGGAATAATAAGGCACAGTCACCAGCACGGCGCGGGCGCCGCATTCTTCCGCGTCCCGTATCAGGCCAATCGTGCTTTCGGTGCAATTGGTTCCGGCCGCGGCGATCACCGGAATACGGTCCGCCGCGGTCCGGATGCAGATGTCGAGCGCCATGCGGCGTTCCTGCGGCGAGAGGCTCGGCCCTTCGCCCGCCGCCGTGCAGATGGCAAGTCCATCGACACCGCTCAGCACCTGCCATTCAACAAGGTCTTCCAAAGCCGCGCCGTCGATTTCGCCCTTGCGGAACGGCGTCACGAGCGCGGTGATCGCGCCGCCGGCGCGCATGTATCCTTCGCTGTTCATGATGGGGCGTCAGAACGAGCCGAGGATCACGTAGAGTTCGACGCAGGCAAGCACGATGCCGAAAATCATCAACGCCTGGGCCGTGCGCTTCTCGCGCATCTGCCGCTTGCCCCGCGTGATGCGGTGCGGGCGAAGCGGCAGATAGTGGGGGGACATGACATCTCGCATGGCAGTGACCTTTGCTGTTGCGGCAAAGGCTACTGCTGTCGCCGATAGGAATTCCATTCGGGGTGGCGGGCGAAGATATAGGAATTGCATAAAGGGGCTGATGTCAGCCGCCGCGCTGGTTTTCCCTGTCGAGCTGCGTCACCAGTGCCAGCACGACTTCCGAGACGGGCGTCGGCACATTCGCGGTGCGGCCGAGGGCCACGACCATGCCCACAAGCGGCACGATTTCCAGCGCCTTGCCGGCAAGCAGGTCCTGCAGCATCGATGTGCGCACCGGGCCGATATGACGCGACTGTTCCAGCCTTTCCTCGATGGTGATGTTGAATTTTGCGCCGAGCGCAGTGCCGACCGCGCGCACTTCCTTCATGATCTTGCCGACCATGGCGAAGAGCGCTGGATCGGCCATGATGTCCGTCATCAGGGCGCGCGTCAGGGCGCTGATCGGGTTGAAGGCCGCGTTGCCCGTCAGCTTGCTCCAGATCTCGTCGCGAATGCGCGGCGTGGTCGAGACATTGAGACCCGCCTTGGCAAAGAGGCCGGCAATGGTTTCGAGATCGGCCGACATCTCGCCCGAGGGTTCGCCGAGCACGAAACGACCGTTGTTGGAGAGGCGGATTTCGCCGGGATTGACGACTTCGGCCCCCTGCAGCGCCACGCAGCCGATGACCCGCTGCGGACCGATCAGCCGCCACAGCTTGCCGCCGGGGTCGAGTTCGTCGAACTGCAGTTCCGCATGGCCGCTTTGGCCGTCGCGATGGAAATACCACCAGGGAATGCCGTTCAGCACCATGACGACGCGCGTATCGTCCTTCAGGAGCGCAGCCATGCCTTCGGCAGCCGGGGCGAACTGGTGGCCCTTGAGGCCGGTAATGATGAGGTCCTGCGGCGGCAGCGTGGTCGGATCGTCCGTTGCCGCGATCCGCACATTGATCGGTCCGTCGGCTCCCGCTTCATGCAGGCAAAGGCCGTTCTTGCGGATCGCTTCCAGATGCGCGCCACGGGCGACGACAGAGATGGTCGCGCTGTCGCCGAGACGGCTCGCGAGTTTGACCGCAATCGCGCCTCCAAGGGCGCCGGCCCCGTAAATACAAATGGATGTGCTCGCCATGCCTGCCTCTTCCTCTTCGTGATGACGCGCTAGACATAGGCCATTGCTGCGGCGCGGCGAATGAAAAACTTGCCGCCTGGACGCGCTTCACGCCGAAATGAAAACAAGCGCACCGATGGCGCGCTTGTTGTGTCTGGGGAAGGTCGGGCCTTTTCAGGCCGTCTGCCCGAAGTCGGTGGAGACGGCGAGCGCGCGCCACTGGGCCAATTCCTTTTCCACCCTGGCATGTTCTTCCTCGATCTTGGCGACCGTATCCGTGCCGAAGGGCATGCGCAGCGGGGGGGTGGCGGCGCTGACCATCTCGATGATGCCGGCCGTCAGCCTGGCCGGGTCGCCCGGCTGGGCATGGTTGGCGCCGGCTGCGAAATCGCGCATGTTGCCGGCCGGCGTGCCGACATAGTCGGGGATGGAAGCCGGGCTGACCGCCAGCGAATTGTCGTGCAGGAAGTCCGTGCGGAAGAAGCCGGGCTCGACGATCGTGACCTTGATGCCGAAGGGCTCGACTTCGGTTGCGAGGGATTCCGACAGGCCTTCGACGGCGAACTTGGTGGAGCCGTAGACACCCCAGCCGGGGAAGCCGGCATAACCGCCGATCGAGGAGAAGTTCAGGATGTGGCCCGAACGCTGGCGGCGCATATAGGGCAGGACCGCGCGTGTCACTTTCAAGAGGCCGAAGACGTTGGTGGCGTAGATCTTCTCGATCTCTTCGGCCGTTGCCTCTTCCACAGCACCGAGCAGGCCGTAGCCGGCATTGTTGGCGAGAATGTCGATGCGGCCGAAGCGGGCGATGGCGGCAGCGGCAGCCTCCTTGGCCTGCTCTTCATTGGTGACGTCGAGGGCGACGGCAAGCAGGTTCGGATGATCGCCGAACTGTTCGGTGACGGTCTTCGGGTTGCGGGCAGTGGCAACGACGGCGTCGCCGGCGGCAAGAGCGTCCTTGGTCATCAGCGCGCCGAAGCCGCGCGATGCACCGGTAATGAACCAGACTTTCATGGCAATGTCCTTTCCTCGGATTGTTTGTTTCAGCAGTGCGTTGCTGACGGAGAGGAATTTGACGCAAATCCGGCTCATGTATAAGATTTGTTATTTGAGAGACTATGATGAGCAAAATTCAGCAATGAGAGCAACCGAGCTTTCCGAGATGGCGGCTTTCGCCGCTGTCGCCAGGCACAAGAGCTTCCGCAAGGCGGGAGAGGAGAGGGGTGTCACCGCCTCCGCCATCAGCCACGCCGTCCTCAATCTGGAGGACCGCATCGGCATCCGCCTCTTGAACCGCACGACCCGCAGCGTTTCGCTGACGGAGGCCGGCGAGCTGCTGCGCTCGCATCTCGATCCGGCCTTCGGCGAGATCAGCTCCGCCCTCGATGCGCTGAACCGCTTCCGCGATACGCCCTTCGGCCGGGTTCGCATCAATGTCGGCAATTCCATAGCGCCCTTCGTCGTCGGCCAGATCATCGGGCCGTTGCTGATGAAGAACCCCAATCTGCAGCTTGAAATCGCGGCGACGGACCGGCTGGTGGATATCGTTGAGGAAGGCTTCGATGCCGGCATCCGCTTTGGCGAACGTGTCACCGAGGGCATGATCGCGGTGCGCGTCAAGCAGCGCTTGCGCCTTGTCGTCGTAGGCTCTCCCGCCTATTTCGAAACCCGGCCGAAGCCGGTCACGCCGCATGATCTGAAGCGCCATATCTGCATCCAGAACATGTTCCCCTCGGGTGCGCGTTACCCCTGGGATTTTGCGAGGGACGGTCAGGCCATCACCTTCCATCCGACCGGCCCGCTCTCGCTCGACGACCACGAACTGATGACGGCAGCCGCCTTGAGCGGAGTGGCGCTGGCCTATGTCTGGGAGGGCAGGGCGGCGCCGCTGATTGCGAGCGGCCAGCTCGTCCAGGTGCTGGACGACTGGTGCCAGCCGGAGGAGCCGCTTTATCTCTACTATCCCAGCCGGCGGCATATTTCGGCGGGCTTCCGGACGGTGATCGACGCAATCCGCGGCGACTAACAATTCACGGACCTCAAGCACGGGAGCGCGAATCCGAAGGATCGCGACATCTCCTGGCGCTCAGAGTTTGCGGAATTCCAGCCGGTAGACGACATCCTCTCCCGTCACAGGATCGATGCCGAGCGCATCGTCGATGACGAGCATGTCGCCCTCGATATGCACCGGGCGGATAAGAGGGCGCTCCCATGTCGGGTTCCAGGCGGCCTCGACATGATGGATCACCTTGTCGCCTTCCAGCGTGTAGGAAGCCGTATAAGCCAGCATCGTATCGAAAAGCGCGGCCTTCTCATCGTCGCTGGGGGCTTTGCCGTTGGGTTTCGGTCGGCGTCGGTTGGTAACGAAAGCCATCATCCGGCCATCGGCATGATAGGCGATATATCCGATGGGATCGGCACCCATGGCGTCGCTGACTTCTCCCGTCGCAACGACGGTTCTCGTCCACGAAATCATGCGCCACGTCCCAAGCAGGGCGGCTTTGTCCATGATCGTCCCCTCCTTAAAGTAGTCTAGCACAACCAATAAATGCAGACTACGAAGCGGGAGCCTTTCCTGGTCGGAATGCTCCGATCTCAGCGGGAAAGCGCGGAGCGATCACCCAAAAACTGTCTTTTGACTCTCGGTGGCGAAGTGGTGAAGATGCGCCGCACGAAGGAAAAGCAGCGCCGGAGGGGCGAATGAGAAAGCCGGTTTATTCTGCTGGCAATGAATGGAAAGTGGAATGTCGTCATACGCTGCTGGCGGTTTTTTCGGCCGCGGTTCTGTTTGCCTTCCCCACGGCGGCGCAGGAAAAACCGGCGCGCGACATGCCGGCACAGACGCCCGCCTCGCATGAGCAGGTCGAAAAACTGCTCTCGCGCTGGCAGGAGCATTTCAAGGACACCGCAGGCCTGCGCGATCGCCGCGCCGCCTTTCGCGATTTCATGGCATCGCTGCCCGAGCCGACGCGCGTCCAGATCCGCCATGTCGATGCCGATGGGGTCGATGCCGAGCTTATCTGGCCGGCGCGCCTTCATCATCCGATCGGCCGGCGTGCGATTCTCTTCATCCATGGCGGCGGCTTCTACGGCGGCTCCATTCGCACCCATCACCTGATTGCCGGCTCGCTTGCCAAGGCCGCGTCGAGCGATGTGCTGCTCATCGACTACAGGCTGGCGCCCGAATATGGCTATCCCGCGCAGGTCAATGATGCGCTGACCGCCTATCGCTATCTGCTCGACAACGGCTACAGCAACGGCAATATCATCCTTGTCGGCGATGGCGCCGGCGGCAATCTCGCCCTTGAGGCCGTGTTGCGGCAGATGCGCTCCCGCCAGCCGCTGCCGGCCGCCGTCGTGGCGCTCAGTCCCATCACCGACCTCTCCGCTTCGGGTGCATCGGTCACGGCGAATGCTGCCAACGACCCGGTGCTGGACAAGGATGCGCTGGAGGCGCTGCGCAAGGCCTATCTCGGCAACAATTCGGCGACGGATCCCGATATTTCGCCGCTTTACGCCAATCTGACCGGTTTTCCGCCGCTGCTGCTGCAGGTCGGCTCCGGCGAGCTGCTGCTTGACGACACGCTGCGGCTTGCCGACAAGGCGCACAAGGCCGGTGTCGATGTGACCGCCGAGGTCTGGCCGGGAATGCCGCATCAATGGCAGCTGTTCCCCTCGGTGCTCGATGACGCCGACCGCGCCGGCCAGAAGATCGCCGAATTCGCGATCGCGCATTTTGCCGACCCGCCGGCACCGTAAGAGCCGATCTCGCAGCGTGCGATCGCAGGTCTTATGAGGGGTTCGAATTCAGTCCCTCGATCGGCCGGCCGATGGCGAGATTCTGGCGAAGCTTGGGGTCGAGGCGCTCGGCATAGGCATGATCGGGCGCCGCACCCAGCGCATCGAGCATTTTGGAGAAGAAGCAGCGCGCGGCCGCTGCCGCGGTGACATCGAAGATCTCCGCATCGCTCAATCCCTGTCGCTTCAGGCCGTCCACGTCCTTTTGCGTCACCGAGGTCGCGTCACGCGCCACCTTGGCGGCAAAGTCCATGATCGCCCGCTCGACGGCATCGATGGGCGCCTTTTCGCTGCCGCCGGCGACGGCCGAAAGACTGTCATTGGTGAAACCGTCGCGCAGCAGCACCGACCCGTGCGCCAGCATGCAATAGGACGACTTGAGTTCCCTGGCCGCTGCCAGCGTCACCAGCTCGTAGCGCCGCTGGCTCATGTGGCCGCGAATACTGGCAAGCAGCGTCCCCCAGTTCTCCATCACCTCCGGCCGGTGGCCGAAGGCGCGGTACATGTTCGGCAGATAGCCGTAGCTCGCTTCGGCCGAAGCGTACATCGAAGCCGTCTTCTCGCTGGCGGATGCGTCGGGGGTACGAATGAAGGCCATGGCACGATCCTCCCTTGATCTATTGGGAGAATAGAGCGGCATCCGATGACATCAATCTGCCCGCCGACCGCTTTCCGCAAAACGGATGCCGGATATTTCAGCCGGCCGCCCGGCTTTGTCGCTGGCGGTAGAACGGCAGGATGTGATGTTGCGTCAGTGGCGCCATGACGATCTCGCCCGGTGCCGATGGCGATATCCAGCAAACCTCCTCGATCTCCCCGGAGGCCTTGATTTCGTCGTCCTTCACATGCAGCAGGAAGACCTCGGCCACGACATGATGATCCGGCTCGTTGGCCGCCGGCGCCTGGAATTGCCCCAGGAATTCGAGTTCGGCCGATGTGGCGGTGATGCCGATTTCTTCCGAAAGCTCTCGCCTCAAGGCTTGCTCGGGCGTCTCTCCCGGCTCGATCTTGCCGCCCGGCTGCATGAAGGCCGCCGTGCCGTGCTTGCGCACCAGAAGCGTGTGGCCATCGCTCCGCAACAGAAGCGCAGCCGATATTCTGATCGTTTTCATCATGGCCAAATCTGATCGGATTCGCGGCCGCGATTCAACTGCCGCGCCCGGATCGGCCGTTTGTCAAAACCTGCCCGACCTCCTATATCAACGGCTCGGAAACAGGAAGCGGATGTGACAATGTTCCAGGCGGCGCAGATCGAAGTGGACAACAAGGCCGAGTTCTATCGGGAGCTTGCCCGGCAATTGGAGGGCTTGCTCGCAGGCGAGCCGGATATGATCGCCAATGCCGCCAACACTTCGGCCCTGATCTATCAGATGATGTCGGGTCTCAACTGGGCAGGATTTTACCTGCTGAAGGGCGACGAACTCGTGCTCGGCCCGTTCCAGGGCAAGCCGGCCTGTGTGCGCATCCCCGTTGGCCGCGGCGTTTGCGGCACGGCGGTCAAGGAGCGCGCCTCGATCCTTGTGGAAGACGTTCATGCGTTTCCCGGCCATATCGCCTGCGATGCCGCATCACGCTCCGAACTCGTCGTTCCCGTCAGAAACGGCGAGGAGATCGTCGGCGTCATCGATCTCGACAGCCCGCTTCCTGCCCGTTTCGATGCTGAAGACCAGTCGGGGATCGAGCGGCTGGCGGAAATCTTCGTTTCGGCAACCCGTTTCTGAACGGGCGGCTGCCGTGAGCCCGGCGCGCAAGGAGCGTCCCTGCGCCGGCCATCGGCTTTGATCCCGTATTCACCGTCGGCGAAATCGTGCTAGGTCACTCACCGAGGAACACGCGCGTTCAAGCCGGTCAGGTTGTTGGGAGAGAACCATGAAGAAGCTGATCAACGATCCTTCGTCAGTCGTACGGGAAATGCTGGAGGGGGTCGTCGCTCTCAGCCCGACAAGCATATTGCTGGCCGACGAAAACGTCGTCATCCGCTCCGATCTTCCCGAACCTGCCAGGCGCAAGGTCGCCGTTCTCTCCGGCGGCGGCAGCGGCCACGAACCGGCCCATGCCGGTTATGTCGGCAGCGGCATGCTGACGGCGGCGGTCGCGGGAGACATCTTCACCTCGCCGAGCACCGATGCCGTGCTTGCCGCCATCAGGGCCGCAAGCGGCCCGGCCGGTGCGTTGCTGATCGTCAAGAACTATACGGGCGACCGCCTCAATTTCGGTCTTGCGGCGGAACTGGCGCGCGCGGAAGGAATTCCCGTCGAGATCGTTGTCGTTGCCGATGATGTGGCGCTGCGGGAAACCGTTTCCGCAGATCGTCGCCGCGGCATCGCCGGCACGGTTCTGATCCACAAGCTCGCCGGCGCTGCCGCCGAGAAGGGCCTGGCGCTGGACGAGGTGGCGCGCATCGCCCGCTCCGCTGCCGAACGGCTTTCCTCCATGGGCATCTCGCTTGGGCCTTGCACTCTGCCGGCCGCCGGCAAGCCCGGCTTCTCCCTCGGCGAACGGGAGATCGAAGTCGGCCTCGGCATTCATGGCGAGCAGGGCGTTCGCCGGATGCCGATCGCACCGGTCGACCAGCTCGTCTCGCTCGTGCTGGAGACGATCGAAGCTGACGGAGGGCTGGGCAGCGGCGACCGCGTCGCCCTGCTCGTCAACGGTCTGGGCGCCACTCCGCCGATGGAATTGTCGGTCGTTGCCCGCTCTGCGCTCGCAGCCCTCGAAAGCAGAGGCGTCACGGTCGAAAGGGCCTGGGCCGGCACGCTCCTGTCGGCGCTCGACATGCCGGGCTTTTCGCTCTCGATCCTGCCTGTCGATGCCGGCGCTCTCGAGCTCATCGACGCACCAACCTCTGCCGGCGCATGGCCGGGGGGCGGGGCGGTCAATCGCAACCGCGTGCTGCCCTCCTCGAGACCGGCAGAAAGCCCGGCCGAATCCGTGACGGTCACAGCCTCCGGCCAGCAGCTTCAGAAGACGGCGCAGGCCGTGGCGAAGGCGCTGATCGATGCAGAAGCGCATCTGACCGAACTCGACGGCATTACCGGCGACGGTGATCTCGGCGCCAGCATGAAGCGCGGCGCCGAAGCCGTGCTCGCGCTTCCCGATGCCGCCTTTGCCGATGTCGCAGGTGGGCTGATGGCGATGGGCGATGCCGTCAGGCGTGCGATCGCCGGCAGTTCCGGGCCATTCTACGCCACCGCCCTGATGCGCGCGTCGCGTCACCTTGCCGGCATTGCGGCCCCGACATCGGCCGACATGGCGCAGGCCTTCTCCGCGGCCGTCGAGGCCGTCTCCGATCTTGGCGGGGCAAGGCCCGGCGACCGGACGATGATCGATGCCCTGCGTCCGGCCGCAGACGCCTTTATCGCAAGCCTTGGGGAAGGGCAGGCAAGCCGCGAGGCATGGCAGAAGGCCGTTGCCGCCGGGATTGCCGGAGCGGACGCCACGAAGGCGATGCGCCCGAGGCTGGGGCGTGCGAGCTATCTCGGCGAGCGCGCGCTCGGCCATCCGGACGGCGGGGCCGTGGCGGTTACAGTCTGGCTGAAGGCGATCGGATCGGCCTGATTGCCGGGCCGCCAGGCAACGTTTCCGGCAAGGGGCGCCAGAGCCAGGATCGCGGCCGAAAACAGCAGGATGATATTGTGCCAGCGTGAGTACCACGGAAAGGTGGTGCCCACCGGAAGCGATGTCGCGGCACGGTAGCCGAGAACCGCGCCGCCGCGCCAAAGGCAGCAACAGCCCGTGCGCGAATGACGAAATCTTGATCGACGGCACGGTTATCGGAATGCCGGACCGGCCTATGTCCTTAGCCGAAACCCATTTGCTTGCGTTCGAGTGTCGCCGATTATCGGTATGGGGGTAGATCGCCATGTTCCAATTTCGAAAACTTCTGGCTGCCGGTGCAGCCGTCGCCCTGGTCATCATCACATCGTCCTGCTCGACGAGCCCGGACACGTCGATACAGACCGGTTCCGTCGGTTATTCGGCCCAAGACACCGATTTTGCGCTGCGGCCGGCATGCCGCGACGGATTCGGCAATGACAGGCCCTGCAGTTATTGACAAATAGGCTGATGGCAGGAAGCGGCCGGGTAGACGAACATGCGCCGAATCGCGAGGCTAGCGGATCGGCGGATGTTTGCTGCTTCTATGGAAGCCATTGAAAGAGAACAGATATCGTTGGGAGAGCTGGGCTGATGCGAAAGGACGCAGTTTCTTCGATTGCGGCACTTCGCATATCGTTGCCGCTGGCATAGAATGCAAAAAATCGATAATCACTCGCTTACACGATGCCGACCTCGGTCCGAAGGCGGCAGATTTTCATAACCTATGGGAGCTGTATCATGGAATATCGTCGTTTGGGGAAGTCAGGTCTGAAGGTGAGCGAATTCTCCTTCGGTTCGTGGGTCACGTTCGGCAAGCAGGTCAACGGCGGCGATGCCGTCGATCTCATGAAGCTCGCCTATGACAACGGCATAAACTTCTTCGACAATGCCGAAGGCTATGAGAGCGGCAAATCCGAAATCGTCATGGGCGAGGCGCTGAAGTCGCTTGCCTGGAGCCGCGACAGCTATATCGTCTCCAGCAAGGTCTTCTGGGGCGGTCAGAAGCCGACGCAGCGCGGCCTCTCGCGCAAGCATGTGACCGACGCCTGCCACGCGGCCCTCAAGCGGCTTCAGGTCGATTATCTCGACCTCTATTTCTGTCACCGCCCGGACATCGACACGCCGATCGAGGAAACGGTCCGCGCGATGCACGATCTCGTCGCCCAGGGCAAGGTGCTCTACTGGGGCACGTCGGAATGGTCCGCACAGCAGCTGACGGAAGCCTATGCCGTCGCCCGCGACCTGCGCATCACGCCGCCGACCATGGAGCAGCCGCAATACAACATTTTCGAACGCCAGAAGGTCGAAGCCGACTATCTGCCGCTCTACGACCTGATCGGCCTCGGCACCACCATCTGGTCGCCGCTCGCCTCGGGTGTTCTCACCGGCAAATACAATGACGGCGTACCCGCCGACAGCCGCATGAACCTGCCGGGCTATGAATGGCTGAAGGAAAAATGGTCCACCGATGCCGGCCGCGCCCAGCTTGAAAAGGTCCGCCAGCTCGCCAGGCTCTCCAACGAGATCGGCCTGTCGATCACCCATCTCGCCCTTCTGTGGTGCCTCGCCAACAAGAACGTCTCGACCGTCATCCTCGGCGCCTCGCGCGCAAGCCAGCTGCAGGACAATCTCGCGGCTCTCTCGCATAAGGATAAGGTGACGTCTGACGTGCTGGAGCGGATCGACAGTATCGTCGGCAACAAGCCGGAGGCGCCGCGCCGCTTCTAGGCAAGGCCAAGCCTATCCGGATCGAGCCTTGGGCTCCCACCTTTTCTGCAGGATGAAAATGGCCGGACCGTCTGGTTCGGCCATTTCGTCTTTTCTGGGATTCGTTGACCGCCCAGTCGGAACTGGTGCCGGAACTGGTATCGGCCTGGAACGCCCGGATGACGTCACTGTGGCCAAGGTCCAGTTTGAACTCGTTGGCCGGTCGTTGTGGCCTAACTCTGCGATTTCGCTGCATGAAAGGGCAGGGCTGAACGGAAAATCTATCCGTCACAGGCTGATGGTCACTGTGGTTCCTGTCGGGCCGCCATCGAGTGTTACGCTTCCGCGGTGACGGGTTACGATCTGCTTCACGATGCTCAATCCGAGGCCGGCACCGCTGCTCCTTGGTGCGACCCGGTAGAAAGGTTCGAATACGAGATCCTGATGCGCTGCCGGAATCCCGGGCCCTTCGTCCGAGACCGCGATTCCGCCCGATTCGCTCACGCGAACCGATATTGTGCCGCTATTTCCGCCATGGTCGATCGCGTTGCGCACCAGGTTGCTCATGGCGCGCGACATCGCCGACCGGCTTACCAGCCGATACAGCGCCTCCACGTCGCTGTCGAACGAGATTTCATATCCGTTTCTGATGGCAATCGGGGCTTGGTCGGCGACGACGTTCCTGGCGATTTCCACCAGGTCGGCCTGCTCGAACGGCTCCGGAGACTGCTCGCTGCGTTCGAAATCGAGCAATTGCTCCGCCGTCTCCCGCAGACGCCCGATATCGTCCATCATCGTGTCGCGAGCGCCTCCTTCAAGGGTCGTATCGATACGCGTCTGCATGACGGCGATCGGTGTGCGCAGCTCGTGTGCGGCATCGATGAGAAAGCGCTCTCTGGCTGCGAACTGCTGTTCCAGCCGCTCCAGTACGGAATTGAACGCATGGATCAGCGGAACGACCTCGCTCGGAACCCGATCCACCGGCAACCGGGATCCCGGCTGGCGAGGGTCGATCTCGGGCGCTTTCCGAACGACGTCGTTCAAGCCTGAGAGCGAGCGCCTCACCAGCCGCGGAACGGCGAAGAAGAGGGCGGGCAACGTAACTGCCAGCAGAGGCACATAGATCTTGTATGTGCCGCCAAGCATGGTGAGGAAGATCGACTCGTTTCCGTTGCGACCGCCATAGAGCACCCGGATCTCGGTTCCGTTGATCTCGATGTCGTCGACCGAAGCCGGCACAGGGGTGCTTGCCTCCGTTCCGCGAATGTCGGCGTCCTTGATAAGCGGCACGAACCTGGCAAGCTGCACATATGCGGGCGGGATATTTCCATAAGCCACTGCCGTTCCGTCCGGGGCTGCGGCGTAGAAAAACAGATTGGGCGTATCGTTCTTCAACGCTGCGAGCTTTTGGCTGTCTTCGATGCGAAGCCCCTGTCCGGGTTCGTAGCGCAAGGACCCTTCCAGGGCGTTCAGAAGCCGGTGCTCCATGCTGACGTTCGGAGAAAGGATCATCGCGCCATAGATGCACAGCCCGACAATCACCGATGCCGTCGTGCCGACGAAAAGCAGGCTGAGCTGCCAGTTCAGTCTCCACCACAGCGACGTATTCGGAAATCGCATCAATGTTCCTTCAACAGGTATCCGACGCCGCGGATGTTGTGAATGGATACGCCGGCGTCCGCGTCGGCGAGGCGTTTTCTCAATCGTGATACATGCGCATCGAGCGCGTTGGATTGGATTGTCTCTTCGTAATTGTAGATTTCGGCTTCCAGCGCCGATCTGAGCACGGTCCTGCCTTTTCGCTTCGCAAGCGTAACGAGCACCATCAGCTCTCGACGCGGCAGGTCGAGCTGCAGTTCGCCCACCATGACGTCCATCCGGATCGGATCCACGGTCATCCGTCCCGCGACTATGGACGGCTCCGCCAGGGCCGACGGGCGTCGCAAGACCGCGCGCAGTCGGGCGAAAAGCTCCTCCATCAGAAACGGCTTGCCCAGATAGTCGTCGGCGCCAAGGTCCAGGCCCGCGACCCTTTCCTTCGGTTCGTTTCTGGCCGTCAGCACGATGACCGGCGTCACGACGCCGGCACTTCGCAGCCAGGGAATGAACGTGATGCCGTCGCCGTCCGGCAGGCGCCTGTCGAGCACGATCGCGTCGTAGGTCTGTTGTCGGGCCAGTTCGATCGCATCCCCAAGAAGAGCGGTATGGTCGACCGCAATACCCGTCTTGCTGAGCGAAGCCGCAACCGCTTCCGCCAGCCTAGTCTCGTCTTCGACCAACAGGATCTTCATGCCTCGCCCACCTTTCCGATCCTATGTTCACGACGACCATTGCGACAGGATTACGGCATGAGCGTTTCGGATGGGGAAGGCATGGGCGCGCTGTGAGCGGGTAAGGAGATTACCGGTCGCTTGAACAGAAAACTCCAGGCGCGTGGCGCCTGGAGTCGTTTTCTGGTCGGTCGACCTGAAAAATCGGACGTCTGTTTCAGGTAGAACCTGACTTTCCCGAAGAAATCAGCTGCAGCCGCTCGTCGCGCCGCACGTGTCGCACTTCTCGCAGGTGCCGTTGCGCACCATCGTGAAGTTCTGGCACTCGCTGCACATATTGCCCGTATAGCCCTGCATGATCGAGCGGGCGCGGCGTTCGGCTTCCATCTTCTTGGCTTCCGTCTTGGCGGAGGCAGCATCGGCTGCAGCCTTGTCGGAGAAGAGGGCGGTTGCGTCGCTGCCGGTTTCTTCGAGCACTTCTTCGGCGATTTCCTCGGCCAGTTCCTTCGCACGCTCTTCATAATCGCGCTTGAAGGCGACGATTTCGGAGGTGGAGATGGCGACATTCGGCTCCAGCTTGCGGGCTGCGGCACCTGCAAAGGACGTTACCGAGCCGCCGGTCGAGGAGGCGCGGGCAGGGGCTGCCGTTGCCGCACCCTTCGGTTCGCCGAGCAGACGGTCGCTGCCGGTGTTGGAGACCAGCGTCGGCTTGTAGCCGCGGGTCCAGCCGGTCGAGACGAGGTTCGTCTTGCCTTCCTGGATGCCCTTGCCGAGCGCCGTGTTGGAGAAATCGGACGTATCGACATGGGCGAGATCGTGGCGGCCGAGATAGGAGACGGCGAGTTCGCGGAACACGTAGTCGAGGATCGACGTGGCGTTCTTGATCGCGTCATTGCCGATGACGATGCCGGCCGGCTCGAACTTGGTGAAGGTGAAGGCCTCCACATATTCTTCCAGCGGCACGCCATATTGCAGGCCGAGCGAGATGGCGATGGCGAAGTTGTTCATCATCGCACGGAAGGCGGCACCTTCCTTGTGCATGTCGATGAAGATCTCGCCGAGGCGGCCGTCACCGAATTCGCCGGTGCGCAGATAGACCTTGTGACCGCCGACGGCAGCCTTCTGGGTGTAGCCCTGGCGGCGGTTCGGCAGCTTCTCGCGTTCGCGCGACACGCGCTCGATCACCTTCTCGATGATCTTTTCGGTGACGGTCACGGCCTGGGCCGCGAGCGGCTGCTGGATCAGATCCTCAAGCGCATCCTCGTCGTTGTCGTCCTCGATCAGCGAGGCGTTGAGCGGCTGCGAGAGCTTGGAGCCGTCGCGGTAAAGCGCATTTGCCTTCAGGCCGAGCTTCCAGGAGAGCATGTAGGCGTTCTTGCAATCCTCGACGGTTGCCTCGTTCGGCATGTTGATCGTCTTGGAGATTGCGCCGGAGATGAAGGGCTGGGCAGCCGCCATCATGCGGATATGGCTTTCGACCGAGAGGTAGCGCTTGCCGATCTTGCCGCAGGGATTGGCGCAATCGAAGACCGGCAGATGCTCCTTCTTCAGGAAGGGTGCGCCTTCCAGCGTCATCGCGCCGCAAACGTGAATATTGGCAGCCTCGATATCCTTCTTCGAGAAGCCGATATGCTCAAGCAGGCTGAAGCTCATGTCGGTAAGCTGTTCGTCGGAGACTTTCAGCGTCGTCTTCAGGAAGTCGGCGCCGAGCGTCCACTGGTTGAAGACGAACTTGATGTCGAAGGCGCTCTTCAGCGCCGCATTGACCGCTTCCACCTTCTCGTCGGTGAAGCCCTTGGCCTTCAGCGTCGAGGGGTTGATCGCCGGTGCCTGGTTCAGGTTGCCGTGGCCGACAGCATAGGCTTCGATCTCGGCGATCTGGCTTTCGGAATAGCCGAGCGTGCGCAGCGCATCCGGAACGGCGCGGTTGATGATCTTGAAGTAGCCGCCGCCGGCGAGCTTCTTGAACTTCACCAGCGCGAAGTCAGGCTCGATGCCGGTCGTGTCGCAGTCCATGACGAGGCCGATCGTGCCGGTCGGTGCGATGACCGAGACCTGCGCGTTGCGGTAGCCGTGCTTTTCGCCGAGTTCGAGTGCCTTGTCCCAGGCCGACATCGCATGGGCTGCAAGATCCTGGTCCGGGTTTTCCGAGTGGTTCAGCGCGACGGGGTTGACCGAGAGCGCCTCGTAGCCGGCGTTCTCGCCATGGGCGGCGCGGCGATGGTTGCGGATGACGCGCAGCATGTGCTCGCGGTTCGGTTCGTAATTCGGGAACGGGCCGAGTTCGGCAGCCATTTCGGCCGAAGTCGCGTAGCAGATACCGGTCATGATCGCCGTCAGCGAGCCGGCAATGGCGCGGCCTTCGGCGCTGTCATAGGGAATGCCGGTCGACATCAGCAGGCCGCCGATATTGGCGTAGCCGAGGCCGAGCGTGCGGTATTCGTAGGAAAGCTCTGCGATGCGCTTGGACGGGAACTGCGCCATCATGACCGAGATTTCGAGCACGATGGTCCACAGGCGGACAGCATGTTCGTAGTCGCCGATATTGATGCGCTTGGTGGCCTTGTCCTTGAACTGCAGCAGGTTCAGCGAAGCGAGGTTGCAGGCCGTGTCGTCGAGGAACATATATTCCGAGCACGGGTTCGAGCCGCGGATCGGACCGCCGGCCGGCGACGTGTGCCAGTCGTTCATCGTCGTGTTGAAGTGGATGCCGGGATCGGCAGATGCCCAGGCGGCATAGGAAATCGTTTCCCAGAGGTCGCGGGCCTTCAGCGTCTTCATCACCCGGCCGTCCTTGCGGGCGGTCAGGTTCCAGTCGCCATCTTCCTCGACGGCGCGCAGGAAGTTGTCCTTGATCGAAACGGAATTGTTGGAGTTCTGGCCGGAAACGGTGAGATAGGCTTCCGAATCCCAGTCCGTGTCGTAGGTCTTGAACTCCATGTCCTTGTAGCCCTGGCGGGCGAACTGGATGACGCGCTGGACGTAATTTTCCGGAACCTGATCCTTCTTGGCGGCGCGGATTTCGCGCTTGAGCGCCGGGTTCTTGGCCGGGTCGAAGCAATCGCCATTGTCGGCTTCGCAATTGACGCAGGCCTTCATGATCGCCTTCAGATGCTTGGCGACGACCTTCGAGCCGGTCACGAGAGCGGCAACCTTCTGCTCTTCCTTGACCTTCCAGTTGATATATTCCTCGATATCGGGATGGTCGATATCGACCACGACCATCTTGGCGGCGCGGCGCGTCGTGCCGCCCGACTTGATGGCGCCGGCAGCGCGGTCGCCGATCTTCAGGAAGCTCATCAGGCCGGAGGAGCGGCCGCCGCCGGAAAGCTTTTCGCCTTCGCCGCGCAGCATCGAGAAGTTGGAGCCGGTGCCGGAGCCATACTTGAAGAGGCGGGCTTCACGAACCCACAGATCCATGATGCCGCCTTCGTTGACGAGGTCGTCCTCGACCGACTGGATGAAGCAGGCATGCGGCTGCGGATGTTCGTAGGCCGACTTGGACTTGGTGATCTTGCCGGTGAAGGGATCGACATAGAAGTGGCCCTGGCCGGGGCCGTCGATGCCATAGGCCCAGTGCAGGCCGGTGTTGAACCATTGCGGCGAGTTCGGGGCGACGCGCTGCGTGGCGAGCATATAGGCAAGCTCGTCCTTGAACGCTGCCGCATCTTCCTCCGAAGAGAAATAGCCGCCCTTCCAGCCCCAGTAGGTCCAGGTGCCGGCAAGGCGATCGAAGACCTGGCGCGCGTCGGTTTCCGAGCCGGTCTGTTCGTCCTTCGGCAGCGCCTTCAATGCTGCGTCGTCGGCAACGGAACGCCACAGGAAGGAGGGGACATCGTTCTCTTCGACCTTCTTCAGGCGGGAGGGAACGCCGGCCTTGCGGAAATATTTCTGCGCCAGAACGTCGGTCGCGACCTGCGAGAACTGCGAGGGAACGTCGATGTTTTCGAGGCGGAAGACGATCGACCCATCCGGGTTCTTGATCTCGCTCGTCGCCTTGCGGAATTCGATATCCGCATAGGCGCCCTGACCAGCCTTCGTAAACCGACGTTCGATGCGCATTTTCTCTAACCTCGTGTTGGCACCCGAAAGGGCGCAAAATTCCCTTCCGGCTACACGTTGTCCCTTCGTGCAGCCGGTGCTCGTTCCGTCTTGTGACAGGATGTCATCCGCAGATGATTTCCTGTATCTTGTGGTGAGGCTGGCTGCAAACGCTAAATATAGTGTTAACAGCTTATTTTTACCAGTCCCCGATGTTGTTTTTTGAGGCTGGAAAAAGGCGCAAAATCCCATCGGGCGTTACCGCCCCCTGACGGTGCAACACCCTGAATATGCGTTCGATTTTCCTTGGGAGAACCGGGCTCGTTACCTCCGGTTCAGTCGCCGCCGCAACATCTGGAACATTAAGTTTGAATTGACTGATTCCGTCAAGGGGTGGAATGTAACCGAATGCTAACCACAACATCTTGTGGATGCACTTGTGGAGACTGGGGAAAGTCCGGGTAAGCCTGAAAATACAAGGGCTTGCGCCGGCGATTTGCCGCACTGGAGCGCCGAATGCCAAAAAAATCGGCTGCGGCAAAAGTTAGGATGGCTTTTGCGACGGAATTGCGCATGCCGATTCGTTCAGGGAAATCAGCACCTTCTAGAGCGCGTCGATGGCGATCGTGACCGTCGCGGTGCCGATCGGCTTTCCCTTCTCGTCGGTGACGACGAAGCTTGCCTGAGTCTCCAGAAGCTGGGTCGACTCGTCGCGCTCCGCCCGGCCGATATAAATATCCCGCGAAGCGAGGGCGAAAGTTTTCAGAAACTTGTCCTCGTCGCCCTGCCAGTAATCGTGGGTGACGACGCTCTGGCCGACATTCAGGCCGTTACAGTCGGTCACGAAGAATTCCAGGATCGTCCCCTGCGAATCGTCCTGCTTCTCCTTCAGGTAATGCGACACGGATTTCGCCATCAGCGCCTGGACCATCTGGAACTCGCCCTGAGCGACCTCCGCCCGGTAGGTCTCGTCCAGCACCCGCAGGTCCATTTCGCTGACATCGCCGAACTTCTCGTTCTGCTCTTCGATCGCTTTGACCACGATGGCGTTTTCGGCCAAGGGCCGGACGAGCTTTTCGACATATTGACGCACGACGCCGATATAGGCCGGCTCAGCGCCGGCGGGCGCATGCCAGACCACACAGCCGATGAGCCCGATGGCCATCGCCATTCGAAATTTGCCCCAGCATGCCATTGCGCTTCCCCAACCGCATTCAGCCATACTTTGCGTCCGGTCTTTGCGACCGGTAGTTGCCTGACATTATGCTAATAAAATAAAACGGATGTTACCGCCGGGCATGGGAAAGCGCTGTGGAGGTGACAAAATTTGGAACAATTTCCAATTGCATAATTGGAAATTGTCACCGAAATGCGTGTCTGAAGAATGGTTTAGCCGCGCGTGCCTTTGGCGATCGGTTCCTGGTAGGTAAAGCCCATGTCCCAGGGGAAGTAGATCCAGGTATCCTGGCTGACTTCGGTGATGAACGTATCAACCGTTGGTACGCCCTTCGGCTTGGCATAGACGCAGGCGAAATGTGCCTTCGGCAGCATGCCGCGCACCTGGGCGGCGGTCTTGCCGGTATCGGTCAGATCGTCCACGACCAGCACGCCTTCGCCGCCGTTTGCCGCAAGTTCCGGTGCAATGCCCTTCAGGAGCACCATGTCGCCCTGATTGACGTAGTCGTGGTAGGAGGCAATGCAGACGGTTTCGATCAGGCGGATGTTCAGCTCGCGCGAGATGATCGCCGCCGGAACGAGGCCGCCGCGAGTGATGCAGACGATCGCCTTGAATTCCTGGTTGAGGCCGGCGAGCCGCCAGGCGAGTGCGCGGGCATCGCGGTGGAACTGATCCCACGAAACGGGGAAGGCTTTATCGGGAAGGGACATCGGGCTACTCCGCGGCATGAAAAAAGACACGCCGTTTGCCGGCGACCGAGCGGACATCGGCGGGCAAAACGCAAATCGCGCAGCCGGAACTGCGCGAGGGATGCCGAAGCCAATGTCATCGGTCGCCGCAATTAGCGGAATTTCGGGGCAAAAGGCAAGAGCAGCCTTCAGCGTGAAAGCAATGTGAGCGCCGTCATGGATTGCAGCAGGGTTTTCGTCGTCCCTCCGAAGATCGCCTGCCAGAGCCAGGAATGTGTATAGGCGCCCATGACCAGAAGGTCGATGCTGTCGTCCGAAAGCCGGTTTTCGATGACATGCGAGGCGCTCCTGTCGCCGCTTGCGGCGGTCGCAAGCGTCACCTTGATGCCATGGCGGCCGAGCGTGGCTGCAATGTCGGCACCCGCCGTCGTGGCCGATTGTGTCGCCATTTCGGCCGGATCGACCGAGAAGATCTCGACGGCTTCGGCCGCCTGCAGGATCGGCAGGGCATCGAACGTCGCGCGTGTTGCCTCCTTCGATCCGTTCCAGGCAATCAGCACGCGCCTGATCGGCTTCGGCTGGCGGATGATGTAAGGGATCATCAGCACCGGTCGGCCGCTTTCGAAAAGGAATTCGTCGACATCCACATGGCTGTCGGAGGGCCTTGCCGGATCGGCCTGGGAGGCGATCAGGAGGTCGGCGCTGCGTGCCGTTTCGATCAGCGGCACGGAGCCGTAACCCGTCGAGGTGGCAAAGGCGCGCCATTCGAAGG
Source organism: Hyphomicrobiales bacterium (assembly GCA_900471515.1). Classification (GTDB taxonomy): domain Bacteria; phylum Pseudomonadota; class Alphaproteobacteria; order Rhizobiales; family Rhizobiaceae; genus Rhizobium. The sequence continues at coordinate 44,754 of UCFC01000049.1, forward strand.
AAGCCCCGGCAGCCTCGGCACGGGCGCGGAAAATTCGCTCCACCTCGACGGTTTCGGAATGGGCCATGTCCTGAAGGGCCTGGACGGCGACCGGGTCGGGAATTTCCATCGGCGCCACCAGCGGCACGGCGGCGATCGTTTCGGCATGCAGGCCGATCACATGGGCGCCGCTTTCGGCTGCGATGGCAAAGGCGAAATCGGCAACAGCGCCGCTATTGTCTACCGTGTCCAGGATGGCGAGAATGGTTTTGTAAGACATATCAATTCTCCTTTGCCGCTTGAAAATCGTCTTCCGCGAGGAAAGGAATGCGCCGGACCGCGCTGCGGTTCCTTGACCGGGATCAAGACCGGAGCGCTTGCCCTCACGCTTCCGCCTGCTCGTTTTCCTTCCTGCGCCTGATATCGTCGATCATGGCCCGCACATCCGCGCCGGCCGCCTCGATCACCTCCTCAGAGCGGCCGCGCACGACGATTTCGGTCGAAAATCTCTGCCCGACATAGCGCGGATAGGAGCCGATGCTGGTTTGCGGGTGCGCCTTCTGGATCGCCGTCAGCGGTGTGCCGATCTCGCCCTCGCCATAGGGGCAGGCAATGGCGAGCGAAAGGACGGGCGTGCCGGTCTTGAGCGTCGGCAGCACATTGTCGACCATGGCCTGGAAGACCTGCGGAACGCCGGCCATCACATGGACATTGCCGATGATGAAGCCGGGCGCGGTGGACACGGGGTTGGCGATATGGGCAGCGCCGCGCGGCATGCGGGCCATGCGCTGGCGGGCCTCGGTGAATTCCATTTCGCGCCGCCTGTACATGTCGGCAAGCAGCGCCATCGCCTCGGCATCGTGCTCGCAGGGAACGCCGAAGGCCTTCGAGACCGCGTCGGCGGTAATGTCGTCATGCGTCGGCCCGATGCCGCCGGACGTGAAGACATAGTCGTATTTGCCGCGAAGCGCGTTCAGCGCCTCCACGATCGCATCCTCCTCGTCGGCGACGATGCGAACCTCCTTCAGGTCGATGCCCGAGATCGTCAGCATATCGGCGAGATGGCCGATATTCCTGTCCTTGGTGCGGCCGGAAAGAAGCTCGTCGCCGATGGCAAGCATGGCGGCGGTAACGACAGTCTCATTGCTCATGGGGATATTTCCGTGGTGTGAAGCTTGGAAATAGGTAGCGCCGTTTGGCCGCTTTGCAAACGGCAAAGCGGAGAGCCCGTTCAAACGAAAACGAAACGGCAAGTGAAATTTTGTCTACAGGCGGTGAACAGTGAGTTCTTGGCGGCGGGACTATGTTGGGCCGGATGCGCTGCTAGAAGGGTCGGACCCGCGAATTCAATCAATCCTTGATGGAGATCACTATGGCGAAGGTTCTCGTCCTCTACTATTCGGCTTATGGCCACATCGAAACCATGGCTTATGCCGTAGCCGAAGGCGCCAAGTCCGCCGGCGCAGACGTCACCGTCAAGCGCGTTCCGGAACTGGTTTCGGAAGAAGTCGCCAAGGCTTCCTACTACAAGCTCGATCAGGCAGCCCCGATCGCAACCGTCGACGAACTGCCCGACTACGATGCGATCATCGTCGGTGCCGGCACGCGCTTCGGCACGGTCGCTTCCCAGATGCGCAATTTCTGGGACCAGACCGGCGGCCTGTGGTTTACCGGCAAGCTCGTCGGCAAGGTCGGCTCGATGTTCACCTCGTCGGCCACGCAGCACGGCGGCCAGGAATCGACGATCCTCGGCTTCGTTCCCACCTTCCTGCATCACGGCATGGCCTATGTCGGCCTTCCCTATGCTTTCCAGGGCCAGATGGGTACGGAAGAAGTCAAGGGCGGCTCGCCCTACGGCGCATCCACCATCACCAACGGCGACGGCTCGCGCCAGCCGTCGGCAATCGAACTCGAAGCTGCGAAGTATCAGGGCGCCCACGTCGCCAAGATTGCCGCAAAGCTCGGCTGAGCCTGGCCAAAATCCTTTTCGTGAAACGGCGGTCTTCGAGGCCGCCGTTTTGTTTTTGCGGTTGGGCGCCGGCCCGTTTGTCGAGCACCCGCAGAGCCGCGCAAACATTTTCTTGACGAATCCACCTAAGTCGTTGATCTGGACGGCGCGCGAGCGTGGCGAAACTGGTAGACGCAAGGGACTTAAAATCCGGCCGTGCCCGCAAAAAAGCGTAATCGGATCATGTACTTGTGTCCGATTTCGCTATATCAGGCCTGACATAGGCCCGATGCGCGTGGCTCGCATGAGTCTCGGGCATGGGTTATTGGGCTGGAAAACTGAATGGCCGCTTGCCGAAACTGGTAGACGGAAGGCACTTAAAATGCCTCGGGCTTCGCCCGTGTGGGTTCGAGTCCCACAGCGGCCACCACCCAACGTCCTCACTTGAGAAGCCGGGAATGGTGTCTGCGGCTTTCAGGATGACATAGCTGGACGGTCAAGCTTGGGTTTGCGGCTTGGTTTGGGGCCAGCTTTCCTATTGGGAGCAAGGCTGGCAATCTCGCTGGCCAGTTCGCTCAGGGCCGCGTTCGTGATCGAGCACTGCCAGAGTACCCGTACTTGCCATCCGAGGGCCTCCAGTGCGTCTCGGTCCCGCCTGTCGCGCTCCTTGTTGCCCTCTATCTTCGCCTGCCAGAACTCCGGTCGTGTTGCTGGAAGGGTAGCCCTCTTGCATCCTTCATGGCCATGCCAAAAGCAGCCGTGAACAAAGACCGCCACCCTCCGCGAGGGAAAGCTCAAATCTGGCTTGCCGGGCAGCCTCTTATCATGAAGGACGTAGCGCAGTCCGGCAGCATGCAGATAGGAGCGGACTCGGAGCTCAGGCTTGGTGTCCTTGCCCCGCACTCGGGACATAACCTCGCTTCTCTTTTGCCGGTCGAAAATATCCATGCCCGACCGCTGCGCTAACGTGCCTCCAGTGAGTTAACCAGATAGGTGGCGAAGTACCGAGCAAGGCGGGGCGGAACCGCATTGCCGATCATTCGGGCTACAGGCTCGATCTGCTCGGTTGGATAGAAGACGTAGTCATCCGGAAACGACTGGAGGATGGCAGCTTCACGCAAGGAGATACCTCTCACCTGACTGGTGTCATAGTGCCCGAACCTGCCGTTAGATATGGAGTGACATTTCGTTGTGATGGTCGGAGAGGGTCGGTCGGGGTGCATCCGGGTGTAAACGTCCGAGAAGCAGCGGTCGTTGAGTCGCGCGTTGACCTTACGATGGCAATCCAGCGTGAGATCACCGAACTCAGTGTTTGCCATATAGGCATTGGACTCGCCAGGCATGGCAGATGAGAGGCGCTTGAGGTTGAGTTCACTCAGTGCACGTGCGCGATGATTGGGGATTTCGGCATGAGTTTCGCCAGCCGACACGGCCGGGAGATGACCAATGGCATCCGCCACGGTCATCACCATCGCATTCGGATCAGCCTCCGGAACCAATAGTTCCGTTTCCATCAAATCGGCGAAGCGCTCCTCACGAACAAGCTCTCGCCTAACCGCAAGCAAGATCGACCGCTTCCGATATTGCGGAACACCGAACCTGGACGTGCATACTACCTTGGAGCCTGTCACGTATCCCAACTGATTCAGACGCTCCCGGAAGTCCTCCCATATGTTCCCGTATTTCAGGTCTTTGATGCCTGCGACATTCTCAGACAGGACCATCTCAGGCTTGTAGCGAGAGACGTACTCGGCCGCCTCGGTCAACAGACTGCGATCCTTCTCCCGTCCCTTTTTCCTCTTGTCGCTCAATTCCTTCCGGGAGAGGGTTGTAAACGGCTGACACGGGGCGCAAATGGCGAACAGCAAAGGAACGCTAGGAGTCTTTCCCTTGTAGTAGGAAAGCAGCGAGTCGAGCCTCTCGACCAGCTCGTCCTGCTGTCCAGCTTCGTAGTCATCCGTCTTTGGGAAAACGTCGTAATTTAGGAAGCGAGCGGGAGCATAGTCCACCGACTCATTAATATTATTGTCCGCATAGGTCTTGGCGCAGCGGTCATCCTTATCGATACCCGCGATAACATAACCGCCTGAATCAATAAGTCCGCGAGTTGTACCTCCCGCCCCGCAGAAAAAGTCTACGGCCAGGAAGTTTGGCGCCTTCACTTTGTCGCGCGAGGCAACCCCACTCATCATAACACCTTCCTGATACGCTCAATGTCGGCGGCCGAAAAAATCCGCCAGTTATTTCTGTCGCGCTTTACGTCGGAAATCCGACCTTCGCGAAACCACCGAAGCAGGGTGCTTTTCGAGAGCCCGAGTTCCTTGGCGGCCTCGTCGGTTGAGTAAGTCCGCTCGCGAAGTGAATCAGCCGTCTGCATATGGTCGAGTATATTCAACGGGTGGCTCCAGTCAATCGCTCCCTCAAAATTATCTCGATTTTGCAGCGAGTTAGCTGCGGATCGCCGCTCGTCTCTTCTGGCTCTTCCCGTCCATGAGAGGGCGCCTACGCGAAAACTTACGCGCGGCGCTGACTTTTTTGCCTGCACCTCTTGCGTAGGCTCGTACATTTTGTATATATACGCACATACAGGCGAAGGAGATCAGAATGCCACGCGATGATGATCGAGCAAAGTTCGTAAAATTGGCGTCTGCCCGTGTCTCTAAGGCGCTCAAAGACATTCAATTGATCGGAAATTTGGCTAACAGATCAAACTACGATTACACAGACGATGATGTTACGAAAATTTTTAAGGCGCTGAACGAGGAGATTTCGGCCTGCAAGAAGCGGTTCGAGCTCTCCAACAAGAAGGGCGGCGCAGCGAAATTCACGCTGGAGTGAGGGGATAGTGGCTATGGATTTCAAGAAGGTATGCCTGACGCTGATGGCCGCGGAGTCAGAGGCGGAAATCGACAAGATTCTGGCAGGGCACCCCGAGTTCAATGATTCCAAAAACTGGAAGCCGCTCGACGGGCGGGAGACGAACTTCAACGTCACCTCCAACCAGGCTTCGGACGGCGGCAAAGCGCTCACCGAACTCATGACCAACATGGTCGACGCAGTGCTGATGAAGCACGCGCACCTGAAGGCCATCGACCCGAAGGGGAAGTTCGCACCCACGACCATGTATGAGGCGGTCGATCAGCTTGTGCATAAGATGCATGGTGGGAAGCTGGTCAACCTAGACTCTACCGATCCTTGGCTGAAGGAATTCGCGCAGAATAACCTTGCCATCGGCATTACTGGTGCGAAGTCGAAGTCAGAGGGGCTTCCCTGCTATACTTTCGCCGACAATGGCGAGGGCCAGAGTCCGGACGACTTCGAGACGACGTTCCTGTCGCTTAGCGCTGGCAACAAGAAGTCGATCCAGTTCGTCCAGGGCAAGTTCAACATGGGCTCGTCGGGAGTGCTGCGGTACTGCGGGCGCCGCTGGTATAAGCTCATCGTCTCTCGCCGCTACGACAAGAAGGGGCCGTGGGGCTGGACGATCATGCGCCGCCGTCCAGGAACGGGCGACGCCCTTCCGATCGCCGAGTTCTTCGTCGGCCCCGACGGCAGGATTCCCCGCTTTGATGCCGCGGAGCTCTATCCCTTCCACACCGTCGAGCGGAAACGCTACGATCGAATGCATCTGGACGCCGGGACGATCGTGAAGCTGTACGACTATCAGGTCGGTTCCAAATTCCTCAGTTTCCGCGGCTCTCGCGAGGCGCTCAATGAGAACCTCGTGGAGACCATCCTACCGTTTCGCATCCTTGATCTCAGGCAGAAACCGACTAAGGGCAAAGGACCAGACAGAGAGCTGGGGGTCGATCCGCGCCCTTTTTACGGAATGGAGTTCCTCCTTCTCAACTCCCACAAGGAGGCTGACCTCGAAGACGAAGAGGAAGCCTCTGGAGAAGGCAAGATCGCAGTTGGCCAGTTCACATTGCCTGACCTGGGTAAGGTGAGCATCAGCGCAGTCGCGCTTAAGCGCGACATCCCGAGCTGGTTGAAGCCTAACAACTCGAACAATCGTGTCTTCCATGCAGTCAACGGGCAGGTGCAGTACAAGCAGACGCGAGGCTATTTGTCTACGTCATGCGGCTTTCCCGCTCTCAAGGACAGGATCGTCGTCATCGTCGACGCGAGCAATCTCACCTTCGCCGCCCACAACGAGGTATGGAAGGGCGACCGCGAGCACCTGAGCAATACCCAAGATGGAGAGCGGTACATCGAGGAGGTTACGAAGACGATTAAGGAGTCCGACGCGCTAAGGGCGTTACAGGCGAAAATTGCCGCGGAGGAGCTTGAGCGTGCGGCGAAGACGGAGAGCAACACTCTCTTCCAGAAGCTGGTCAATCAGGACAAAAACCTAGCAGGATTGCTGTCGAGTCGTGACCCCAGTATCAAACTGCCGGCCTCGGGCGGCGCGAAACCCAACGGCAAGGAGAGCGGAACCGAAGACGAATTTAAGGGTGCCTACAGCCCCTCCTTTGTCCGTCTGGAAGAGCGCTTCAAGAAGGGCGTCGTAGAGATCCCCATGGGGCGCAGCCGACCCTTGTCAGCTCGTACCGATGTGGCCAATGACTACCTCCAGAGGTCCGACAATCCCGGCCGAGTGATCGTCGCGGACGAGGTGCGGAAGAAGTTCGGCGTCCGCGAGCATCTTAAGGACGGTCGGCTGACGCTCTACCTCTCGCCAGAGAGTTCCGACATCGCGGTTGGCGATGCTTTCAAGTTCCACATCGGCCTTCAGGATGAGGCCATGCCCGAACCCGTTATCACGGAAGAGGTGAGCGTCTCAATCATCGCAGAGACGGCAGACCTGGAGGCTGAGAAGAAGCCGACGCCGAAACCTAAGCCGAAATCTGGCGCAGGGGAAAGCAAGTCCGGTGACGGTGAAGACGCTCCGACGCACGGGTTGCCCGCATGCATACTGCTGACGCGAGACGGGCGTGAGGTGGCTGGCTACGAAACGGCACCCTGGCCGGATGATTTCAGCGAAACCGATGGCGGATTGATTGAGGACCTCGGTAAGGAGAGCGTCTACAAGATCAATTACGACAACGTATACCACCTCAAGTATCGCAAGGCAGCTTCCGGCGTGGCCCGAGACGTGGTGACAGAGAAGTACATCCTGGGGATGCGGATATTGTTGCTCGGATCCGAGCACGCACTACGAAGCATGCAACAAGCCAAGGGATCGGAAGGAAACGGTATCGGAGAGTTTCTGGACGATTTCCGCCGTATGGCTGCAAGAGGTGCCGCATCTACGGTCCTCGCCTTGGCCGAAAACCTCCCCAAGATCGTAGACGCATCGTCTATCCAGCAGGCGGAGAACGTCGAATAAGTAACCATTCCCCGAGGCGGAGATATGCGAACAAGGACAGCAGTTCCCAAAGCGCGGCTTGTACTCCAGGACGCGATGTATGTTCGTGACAAGTTGGAGGCAGAAGTCGGGCATATCGAATGGCGATTGTATTGGGTTCTCGCCGTCGTCTTGCTCAGAGCAGTTGGTCACGTGCTTGATAAGGTTGACGGGGCCAATAGTGCCGCGGTTCGTACCACTGCAAAGAAGCTCCATCAGACTTGGAAGGTCGCAGATGAGCATGCAATCTTCCGAGATTTCATCGAGCGTGAGAGGAACAGTATTCTGAAAGAGTACGCTTCGGAGGTGACGGAGGGGCCAATACCGGTAATGGCTTATCTACAAAGTCACGACGGTTTCGACGTCGTCAGGCAGTTCTTGATAGAAGAGAATCTGTATCGCCCAATGGGGTCTGGCGCGTTCGAAGGTGAAGACGGCCGCACACTTCTGGATGATGCAATCGAGTGGTGGGCAAAGCAGCTTGATGAGATTGACACTGCGGTGCATCCCGATACCGCGCACACGCCCCTTTAGCCGCCTTCGTAGGCGCCGTGCTCTATTGCCTGCGCTCGATCCTCGTCGGTCACCAATTGATTGAGTAGTTCAGCCGATACCCGCTTGAGGTAGCGCCTGTGTCGGCCGTCCGGCGTGAAAGAGGCTGCAAGCATATGGTCGCCGATGATCCTGTGAGCCTCGAAACCATAATACTCCCGGTAGAGCACTGCCGCGTGCCGAACATCTTCATCGCTCGGCTCTCGGCGCCGGTCGCGCCGATCCGCGATCATCATGAGCACACCTCCGACAATCGCCGCCACATACCAGGTGGCAAGCGCCTTGTAGGCCCAAGTTACAATCGTGCCGAAGACATCCATGGATGTCGATTATAATCGACATTCTGGAAAGTGCAGCGAAAATGTGACGATGAGTCCGTGGACGATCCGTCTACATGCCGGCGTTATGCCCGTATGTTGGATTACAGGAGAGTCTTGGCGGAAAATGTGAAGGCGGCGAGGAAGGCCCTCGACTTGTCGCAGGAGGCGCTTGCCCTGGAGGCGGATATCGACCGCACCTATGTCAGTGGCATCGAACGCGGCAGGCGGAACCCTTCTCTGACCATGATCGCCAAGCTTGCCGAAAGGCTGAAGACAACGCCGGCGGCACTCCTGACGCCTGTGGGGCAACACCGGGTGGGGAAATAGATGGGAGATAGGCTGTTTGTCGCGGTGTTGGGGAACCGCAACTCAGGGAAAACCACCACTTGGAATACCCTTTTCGGCCGGATCGTAAAGACCGGCAAGCAATCGCGATCGTTGGCGCTGAGGCCTGGCGAGTGCGTCGAGGTGTTTCTGGTGAGTGGCTCATTTGAAGAGCGTAATCTGTACGCGGGCGATGTGCTGGAAGACCAGGATAGCAGGATCGTGCTGTGCTCGATGCAATATACCGAGGAAGTTGCCAAGACGCTCGACTACGTCAAGGAGAAAGGATTCGACCTTTACGTTCACTGGCTCAACCCTGGCTACAGCGATCAGGGCGAGAACTGGGATCGGTTAGGGCTGGTTAATCGGGTGTTGGATGCGCCCTCCGCGCTCGCCATTCGCTCGGGAAAGGCAAATCCTGCCAGCCGTGTCCAGGAGATGCGTGAGTTCATCTACGGCTGGGCCGTGTTTCGTGGCTTGATATTCAAATGCTGAGACCGGCGGCGCACTCACGCCGCCAGATTTGCGCTGAGGCTCAGTGTAGGCTCGCCTCGGCGCCGGCCCCGAGGCCGCGGCAGAGCCTGTCAAGGTCCTCCCCCCAAACGTCGGGGCGGCCGTAGGCGGTTGTGGCCCCGAACTGAAGCGGGGCGTAGCCGAGCAGCAGCAGGACGCCAAGCGTCGCCCGCCTCGCCTCGGCCGTGTAGCCGGCCAGGAGGTCAGGGTCGGCGGGAAGACCACCCCGCTCCCACCGCACGCGGGGGCCGGCGTCGTAGGCGTCGAACTCCTCGGCACCCATGTGCAGGAGGGCGTAAGCCTGGAGCGGCGAGACCCGGTTGCGGCCGGCCAGCCTACGCCGGGCCTCGGCGGCGTCGCCGACGATGGCGACGGCCCCGGTCACAGCACGTCCCCGGTGGCGCCGCGAGTGGGCTGGTGCCCGCGCACGACGAAGTCCGGCGCCGAGGCGAGGTCCAGTACCTCGAACCCTGCGAGCGCGCCCGCGGCGGGGCCGACGAGGGCCTCGGCAGCGGTGCACGCCGCCTCGGCCGAGCCCGCGGTGACGAAGATGGCGTTGCGCCTGTCGGCCCGCATGACGCTGGGCTCCTTTGCGTAGACGATGTAGCTGGCCACAGCCTGGCCGAGGCGAGAGCGACGGC
>UCFC01000048.1 GCA_900471515.1 Hyphomicrobiales bacterium
CGGGCGCGCGGGTTGTCGGGTTCGAGGGCGAGCGACTGTTCCAGCGCCTTGCGCGCATCCTCGGTCACGACACCTTCGGCAGTCGCCATCAGCGTTTCGGCAAGGCCGTCGAGACGCGCCGGGCTCGGGCCGAGCAGGCGGATGGCGTTGCGATAGGCGGCCTCGGCATCGGACAGGCGCATGGTGCTGAAATAGATCGGCGCCAGCACGTCCCAGCCCCGGCCGTCATCGGGGTTCTGGGCCAGATGCCGCTCGGCCTTGGCGACGAGGACGGCCATGTCCCTGCCGGGATTGGCAAGGCGGGCTTCCAGCGGCTGCGACGGCAGGCCGGGACTGCCGGTATTGATATAAAGACAGAGCCCGACGACCGGCAGGAGCAAAACGATGAAGGCTTCCGCCAGCCGGTGGCGGCGCGCAGGCTGGCGCGCCTCGGCGGGGGAAGCACCGGAAACGGCGATCAGGCGCCGGCCGATCTCGGCGCGGGCGTAATCGGCCTCGTCGGCATTGATCAGGCCGCCCGCAAGGTCGCGGTCGAGTTCGCGCAGCTGGTCGCGATAGACGGCCGCTTCGCCGGCGCGCGTATCCTCCACCGCCTTTGCCCGACGCAAAAGAGGGTAAAGCAGGATGACGGCAACCGCCGCCGTCAGGACAGCCACGAGAATCCAGAACAGCATATCGGCCCAAATACTTGAAGCGCGCCCTCATTCCAACTGCCAATGCCGGAATGACGAAGATTTGAGGCTTTTGGCCGCAAGCGGGGCCGGCGGGCAGGCTCAGCCGAGCGGCGACCAGGTGCCGTTCTCGTTGCGACAGGCAACGCCGCGCGCCAGCGCATCCTTGCCGTCGGCCGTCACCGTATGGGTGTACTGGCGGCAATTCTGCGAGCCGACCTGATAGGGGGCGGCGGCCACGACGCTGCCCTTGGCATCCCGGCCGGTCCAGGTGACCGGCTGGCCGACGGCCGCACCTTCCAGCGCGCGATATTCGGCCTCCAGCGCCCGCTGCCTGTCGCTGTCGCCGAGCTGCACGCCGGTGCGCCCGACAATGCCGCCCTGCAGCGCGGAGATGAAAGCGGCCGAGGCCGGCGGCTTGCTGGCGCCGAAAAGGCCTCGCGAGGTGGCGCCCTTCGTCGTCGTGCAGCCAGAGAGCGCGACGGCGACGAGAAGGGAGGAAACGATCATGCCTTGCGAACGTAGAGTCATTGCAATCGAACCACGATCAGGGGTGGGAGTTCAGCCGATCGAAGTGCAGCGTCCCCGTGTCAGCATTAAGGCAAAGCATGCTATACATTTGCCACTATCTTTGTGACATCAAGCAGTTGCTCATGCAACATCCTTTGTCACACCCGGCAGGATAAGCTTGGCTTTCAGCCCGCCCCACTCGCCGCGCGAAAGCTCCAGCCGGCCCTGGTACTCGTTGGAAATCTCGGTGACGATGGACAGGCCGAGGCCGGTTCCGGGCTTGCTTTCGTCCAGCCGCCGGCCGCGCTTCAGCGCCTCGCGGATCTGGTCGGGCTCCAGGCCGGGGCCGTCGTCCTCGACGGAAAGCTCGACCCAGTGCTTGCGGGCGCTCGCTTCGGTTCCCCGCACGTCCTCGCCGGCTTCGACGGCCTGAAGGCGCACCTTGCTTTTGGCGAAACGGGCGGCGTTTTCCAGGAGGTTGCCCACCGTTTCCTCCAGATCCTGCTGCTCCATGGCGACGGCCAGATGCGGCGGCTGCACGATCAGCTCGAATTCGGTCTCGACGTTCAGGCGGCGCATGACGCGCACCAGCCGCTCCAGCGCCGGCTCGGCATCGGTTCTGGCCAGCACGGATTCGCGCTGGGCGGCGATGCGGGCGCGGTTGAGATAGGATTGCACCTGCCCCTGCATGGCCTCGGCCTGATTGCGCACGAGATCGCCATGCGACCGGTCGAGCACGCGCGCCTCGTTGAGCAGTACGGCAATCGGCGTCTTCAGCGAATGGGCGAGATTGCCGACCTGCATGCGCGCCCGCTCGACGATGCGGCGGTTGCTGTCGATCAGCGCATTGACCTCGTTGGCAAGCGGCAGGATTTCGCGCGGGAAATCGCCCTTCAGCTGCTCGCTTTCGCCGGCGCGGATGCGCTCGAGGGCGGCGCGCGCCTTGTCCAGCGGCTTGAGGCCGTAGAGAATGGCGAGCGCATTGACGATGAGGCTGCCGACGCCGAAGCCGGCGAGCGCCAGATAGAGCCGGTGGGAAAAATTGCGCACGTCGTCTTCCACGACATCGACATTGCCGGTGACGCGGAAGCGGGCGGCGCGGCCGTCGGTATCGAGCACGACTTCGGTTTCGGCCACCTGCACGCGGTTTCCGGAAGCGTCCGTCACCTGGTAATAGCGCTCGTAATTCTTGTCGAAGGGCGCTTCGACCACCGACAGGACCGGAATGGTCGCCGAGCCGAGCGAGGGCGAAACGAGCGGCGCGGTCGTATAGGTGCCGAGCGGCTCGACCACCCAGTACCAGCCGGTCTTCGGCTGGGCGAAGCGCAGGTCGCCGAGCTGCGGGCTGCCGGACAGCGCGCCCTGATCGCCGATCGTCACGGAATTGATGACATTGTAGAGCTGGGCGCGCAGCAGGTCCTGAAAGCCGCGTTCGGCGCTGCGCCTGTAAAGCGTCGAAATCAAAAGGCCGATCACCACCAGCGCCACCGTCGACCAGACCGTGGTCAGAAGCAGCACGCGTGCGGTGAGCGACTTAATTCGCATTGGTCGGCGCTTGGATGCGGTAGCCGAGACCGCGCACCGTTTCGATCAGATCGACGCCCATCTTCTTGCGCAGGCGGCCGACGAAGACCTCGATCGTATTGGAATCGCGGTCGAAATCCTGATCGTACATATGTTCGACCAGCTCCGTGCGGGAGACCACCTCGCCCATGTGATGCATGAGATAGGCAAGCAGGCGGTATTCGTGCGAGGTGAGTTTCAGCGTCACACCGTTGACGATCGCCTTCGAGGTCTTGGTGTCGAGCCGCACCGGGCCGCAGACGATTTCGGAGGAGGCATGGCCGGCGGCGCGGCGGATGAGCGCGCGGATGCGGGCGAGCACCTCCTCGACATGGAAAGGCTTGGTCACGTAATCGTCGGCGCCGGCGTCGATGCCGGCCACCTTGTCGCTCCAGCGGTCGCGGGCGGTCAGGATCAGCACCGGCACGGTGCGGCCGGCGCCGCGCCATTTTTCCAGCACGGTCACGCCGTCCATTTCCGGCAGGCCGATATCGAGGATGATGGCGTCATAGGGTTCGGTATCGCCGAGGAAGTGGCCTTCCTCGCCGTCGAAGGCCTGATCGACCACATAACCCGCCTCTTTCAGCGTGTCGCTCAGCTGCCGGTTCAGATTGACGTCGTCTTCGACTACCAGAATGCGCATCGCTTCGCCTTCTTCCGCTGCAAATCACTGGAACCTTGATAAGCCGATTCCGCTTACATCGGAACCTTTACCGTTACCTTGCGCGGACGCTGGCCGTTACCCTGGACGAGAACGGTTATGATGCAGACATTGCCCACCGGCTGCACGGAAAGAAGCTGGCCGCCGGTCTCGTCCACGACCTGCTGGGCTGCGGCGCTGCAATCGCCCGCCACACGCAGGACAAGCGTGTGCGTATCGTCCGGTGAGGGCGCCGAAACCGCCAGGCCGGCGGCCAATGCTGCGACGCTCAGAGGAGAGGCCATGTGCTGTGCTTTCAATGTAATGCCAACGTGCTGAGACTATGTACTCAAGCGACCTGAATGGCAAATGAATGCACGGTAATGAAGGTTTTTTAGAACAATTCTCGACTATTGCGCGAAATATACATGAATTCCGAACGATACGGCTAAGGTCTTCTGCCGCCGCGAAAATCCCGACACCCGGCAGACACGTGCCGGATCTGTCCGGCCGCACCTTTCCCCGTCTGGTTGAATCTGCTATCGCTGCGGCTCCTTCATCCGTTCCATCTCCGGGTCCATGCAGACATCATTCCCGTTTCGTACGGCGCAGACAGTTGGCGTGCTCGCCGTCACCCAGCTGATCGGCTGGGGCACGACTTTCGACATGCTCGGCGTCATGGGCCGCGTCATCGCGCCCTCGCTCGGGCTGCCGAACGAGGCGATCTTTGCCGGGCTGACGGTCATGATGGTCATCAGCGCCTTTGCCGGCCCGGCCACCGGGCGCTGGCTCGGCCGCTACGGGGCGGCAAAGGTGCTGGCCGCCTCTTCTGTCATCTTTGCGGCCGGCCTGCTGCTGCTTGCCGCCGCCGCCAACATCGCCGTCTATGCGCTCGCCTGGGTCGTGATCGGCCTCGGCGGCGCGCTCGGCCTTTCGGCGCCCTGCTATACCGCCGTCGTGGAGCGCGAGGGCGCCAACGGCAAACGCGTCATCGCCATCCTGATGCTGTTCACCGGCCTTTCGGCCACGATCTTCTGGCCGATCCTGACCCTGCTCAACGACAATTTCGGCTGGCGCGTCACCTTCCTCGTCTCGGCCGGCCTGCACTTCTTCGTCTGCCTGCCGCTGCATCTCTTCGGGCTGCCGAAGCCGGTGGCGGCGCACACGCAGGGGACCGGCGCCGAAACGCCGCCGGTGGAGCTTTCGCCGGCCGACCGGCGCAGGGCCTTCCTGCTGATTGCCGTCTTCACCACGCTCTGCACCTTCGTCACCTTCGGCGTGTCGCCGTCGCTGATCGAAATCTTCCGTCAGTCGGGCGCCTCGCCGGCGCTCGCCCTGCAGCTCGGCTCGGCGCGCGGCGTCATCGGCATTTCGGCGCGCGCGCTCGACATGCTGCTCGGCAGACGCGGCAACCCGATCCTGACCTCGGTCATGGGCGTCAGCCTGATGTTCTTCAGTTTCCTGATGCTCTTCGTCCTGCCGCCATCGACGCCGCTGCTCGTTACTTTCGTGCTGCTCTACGGCTTCGGCTCCGGCGTGCTGGCGGTCGCCCGCGCGTTGCTGCCGCTCGCCCTCTTCTCGGCAAAAGACTACGGGCTGCAGGCGGCCCGCCTGTCGATGCCGCAGAACCTCGCCAATGCGGTGGCGCCCGTCGTCTTCACCGCCATCCTCGACCGGGCCGGCGCCGGCCCGACGCTTGTCACCTGCGCGGCGCTGGCGGCCATCGCGCTGGTTTTCGTGCTGATGCTTTCGGCGCTGGTGCGCGGCGCAAGGGCGAGCGCGCAGCCGGCCTGACAGCCCGCGACCCCGGCAGCGGCAGCCGCCGATCCGCCAAGCTTCTGAATCATTTACGACTTTTTCTTCCGAGCCTGCATCCGGCAGTTCACAGCCCGGTTCAGCTGCGGCCGAAAGCCGTTTTTGGCCTTCTCCTAACCCATTGATCGTGAATAAGAATTTCGTTTAGTGTAGCAAAAATGCTGTTTTTTCGGGCTAAGTCATTGATTCTGAATAAGTGATCCACAAACCCTCAAAAATACGCATAAAGAAATTCAAAATCGGGGAACGCGGGCTCCGAACGAAATTTTTTATAAAAGTTTTTTCGCCTGTCAGCATCACTTATTCAGAATCAATGACTTAGCCGAAGAATGGCTGCATAGCCGGCGCACTGAACGGAATAGTTATTCAGATTCAAGGGGATAGGCCGCCGCAGGGGCGGTGCGGCCGCTGACGTCAGTCCTGCAGGGGGCGTGTGACGGCCCTGGCGCTGTCGAAATCGGCCGCCGTCCTGGTGTCGCGCAGCGGTTTGACCGTGCGGGTGGAGCGATCATAATCGGGATGCGCCTTGTAGGCGGCGAGCGCTTCCTCGCTCTCGAATTCGCCATAGACGACGAAATCGACCGCGTTGCCCCACTGGTCCGTCTTGACGTTTTCGCCGATTTCCAGCTTCAGCGCGTGCGGGATGCCGGTCAATATCGAAAGCCCCTTGCGCACCGCCTCGCGGTTTTGCTCCGGCACGGTGAAGAAGACGATATGGCGGATCACGCGGAATACTCCTGTGGGACGTCTATAGGCCCGAAAGCTCGGGGTGCCTGAAGCTTTGGACCCGCCGGGCGATAACACGCGCCGCCCGCGCCTTCAACCGGGCCACAATGCCGCGCCGGCCGCGTGGCGATCGTTCAGACCGGCTCGCGGCGCTTGCGCCCCTTGTTTTCGCGCATGGCGGCGAGGAATGTCCGGCCGTAGTCGGCAAGCTTTTCGGCCCGGTCGGTGCCGTTGACGATGCGGCGCGCGTTGACCCAGTCTTCCCTCTCCGCGTTGAAATGGTCGCAGAGCCGATGGCCGGTGAAGCTGCCGCGCAGCATGCCCTCGACCAGGATCGTCACGGCCGGCGCCATTTCCATGGCGCGGTCGGGCCGGGCGACGAGATCGATGCCCGTGACCTCGCTCATCGCCTCGTAGTTCCGCTTGTGGGTGAGCTGCACCAGGCCGCGGCCGAGCCAGCACTTGCCCTCCTCGTCGGCGCGCCAGTAGGGCGACTTCACCCAGGAGAGCCGGCCGGCGGCGAAAGCGGCCTCGAGGATCTCGACGGCGCGCGAATCGCTTTCCGCCAGCGTCTCGCGCACAGGCTGCATCGTATAGGCGGTCTCATGAAAGGCGGTCGCCAATATATAGGCCAGCCAGCGCCGATCTGCGGTAGCCAGATTCGCGTCCCAGTAGTCAAGGATGGCGTTCATGCCTTCGATCCGGGCAGGGTCGAGGCTGCCCTTGAACAGCGAGCGGCTTACGCTGCGAAAGAAGAATTGCCGATCGAGCGAGACAGTCATGATACGCTTCCTGCAGGTCCTTTGTGGTTAACGTCCGCTTAATCGATTGAAATTAACTAAATCGTTTCAAGTGTGACGCCGGTTCATTTACACGCAGATTTTATTGTGCGATGCATCAATTCGTAACCACACCCTTGCTGAGGAAGAGAGGTATACGATGCAAACCACCGCAGAAACTCCGACCAAGATCCCCCAGCACGTCGTCGACCAGATGGAAAACGAGTGGCGCCAGGTCCGCACGCAGCGCGAGAATCCGCGCCCGGTCAGCCTGCCCTCCCGGAACGACGCCTAAACACAATCCTGACGGGTGAGGGCGTCATGGCCCCCTCACCCGCTTGCGGCATTCGCTCCGCTGCCGGGGCGGCGGCCGTAACCTATCTTCCAGGTTGCGCCGCGGCCAGCCTGCCGGCCAGCCGGTCCAGCGTTCTTCGAAACATATCCGTGTCGTCAAGCGCCCGCGAGAGCACCAGCGCGCCCTGAATGCCGGATACCGCCTCCTCGGCGGCGGCAAGGGCCGCAGCCTCGCCGCAGCCGGCGCGGACCAGCGCCCGGCGCAGCGCCTCGATCCAGCGGACGAAATAATCGCGGATGGCGGGCGAGAAGCGCTCGCGGGTTTCGTCCAGCGCAAAGGCGCCGACGAGGCAGATGCGGCGGCCGGAGCGGAAATAATCCATCACGTTCGCCCACATCGCATCGATCGCCGCAGCCGCGTCGTCACGGCGCAGGGGCTCGTAGACGGCGCGCTCGAACCAGACGTCGACATCGGCAAGGACGGCGGCCGCCATCTCCTCCTTGCCGCCGGGGAAGAAGTGATAGAGGCTGCCCTTGCCGATGCCGGTGCGCTCGGTAATGCGGCTCAGCGTCGTGCCCTCGTAGCCGAGCTCGCGGAAGATCTCGGCGAGCAGCGGCACGATATCGGCACGTTCATAAACGGTTTTCACGCGTCACCCCGGGGCCTCAGAGGCCGAGGTCGGAAAGGCCCGGATGGTCGTCGGGCCGCCGGCCGAGCGGCCAGTGGAACTTGCGATCCGATTCCCGGATCGGCAGATCGTTGATGCAGGCGAAACGGCGCTGCATCAAGCCCTCGGCGTCGAATTCCCAGTTCTCGTTGCCATAGGAGCGGAACCAGTTGCCGCTGTCGTCGTGCCATTCATAGGCGAAACGCACGGCGATGCGGTTGTCGGTGAAGGCCCAGAGTTCCTTTATCAGCCGGTAGTCCAGTTCCTTGGCCCATTTGCGGGTCAGGAAGGCGACGATCTCGGCGCGGCCGGTGACGAATTCGGCGCGGTTGCGCCACCGGCTGTCCGGCGTGTAGACGAGCGAGACGCGCTGCGGATCGCGGCTGTTCCAGCCGTCTTCGGCAAGGCGGACCTTCCGGGCTGCGGTTTCCTCGGTGAAGGGGGGAAGCGGTGCGGGCATGCCTGGTCTCCTTGGTTGAACTGTACCTTTCGTTCTGCATTGTACTGATCGGTACAATTCGCACAAGAGACTTGGGCAGCCGTTTCCTGCGGCATTTTGGCGTCGCAGAACGACGGCCGCCCGAGCAGCAAAAAGGCCGCCCGACGGTGCGAGCGGCCTTCAGACGCAGAGATCAGGGTGTCCCGCGTGATGCTGATTGCCCGAGATCAGGCAAGCCTGCCCTCTTCCGCCTTGTAGAAATACTGGCTTGCGACCAGCCATCCCTTCAGCGGCCTCAGCGGCGGAATGCAGGTGGCGAACATGAAGGGACCGGTGACCAGAAGCTGGACCCAGAGCGGGGCGGAAAAGGCCACTTCCAGCCACACGCCCAGGAGCACGCTCGGCACGCAGGCGAAGCAGATCACGAAAAAGGCCGGGCCGTCGGCCGGGTCGGCGAAGGAATAATCCAGCCCGCAGACTTCGCATTCCTTCTTGAGCGTGAGGAAACCCTTGAACATATGCCCCTGTCCGCAGCGCGGGCAGCGGCCCCGGATGCCGGTCTGCATCGGAGGGAGCGGAGGATATTCGGTGTCCATGGCGATCTCGCTTTCGGCGTTGCGGGGCATTGGGAGAATCCATTCAATGCCGATTATTGTATGCATACAATATAATTACATTGAAAGCGGATTGCCAGTCCATTCGTCAGAATGACGCAGCGATTTTGTGGGCTGGGTTTACGCGGTTTGGCGGCGGCGGGATTTGTCACCGCTGGAACAAGTTTGCGCGCTCGCCAAAACCCCTCCCCACAAGGGGGAGGGACTAACCCGTGGCACCGCATCACCCAGCTAGAAACACTGAAGAAGTGAGGGCGAGTGCAGCAGGTTAAGCCCCTCCTCCTTGTGGGGAGGGGTTTGGGGCGGGGTCTTTATAGATTGAATTGAAGCGGAAGGCGGACCAGCGGCTCAAAAAAACGAAGCCGACAGTTCCGGCGGCCCCTCAAGCGCATGAGCCATGAAGTCCAGCGCGCCCTTCAGCCGTTCGCGTGAAATCGGCCCGCCCAGGCAGACGCGCACGGCTTCGGCGGCCGCCCCTTCCACCGTGAAGGCGTCGCTTGCCACCACGCCGATGCCGGAGGCGCGCATGTGGCTGCCGAAGGTGGAGCGGGTCCAGCCGTTGGTGAGCGGCAGCCAGATGTTGAAGCTGATCGGATCGGCCCTGTAGCTGCCTTCGGGCAGGATATCGGCCACCATCTGCTGGCGCGCGCCCGCCTCGGCGCGGATGAAGCGCAGGATCGCGTCTGCCGTGCCGTCCTCGATCCAGCGGGTGGCGAGCGCCACGGTCATCGGCGAGGCCATGACAGTGTTGGCGCGCATGGCGCTGACGAAGGGCCAGATCGCCTTGGTATCCGGCGCCACGACATAGGCGAGGCGCAGGCCGGCGCCGATGCATTTGGCAAGGCCGCCGATGTGCCAGGTAAGATCCGGCGCGATTGCGGCGAGCGGCGGCGGGCCGTGCAGCGGAATGAAGCCGTAGGCGTCGTCCTCGACGACGGGCACGTGATATTTGCGGGCGACGGCGGCGATCTCCTCGCGGCGCTTTTCCGGAATGGTCAGCGTCAGCGGGTTCTGCAGGGTCGGGTTGAGATAGAGCGCCTTCGGGGCTAGGCGCTCGCAGGCTTCCGCGAAAGCATCGGGCAGGATGCCCGCCTCGTCCATCGGCAGGCCGGAGAGGTTGAGCCGCAGCTGGGCGGCGATCGAGCGCATGCCGGGATAGGTGATGTTTTCCGACAGCACGGTTTCGCCGGGCTTTGCCAGCAGGCCGAAGATTGCCAGCAGCGCCGGATGGGCGCCGGGGGTGACGAAGATGCGCTCCTGCGAGGGCACCAGCCCGCGGCGGCTGAGCCAGGCGGCGGCGGCCTCCCTGTCCATGCCGGAACCGCCGAAGCCCTGGTAGCGCAGGAGCGGAATGAGATTGGTCGCCACCGCCGACATGCCCTCGCGCATGCGGGCGATCAGGTCCTGATCGTCGGGCTCCGGCGGCAGGTTCATCGAAAAGTCGACGACGGAGGCGCGGCGCGGATCGGGCGCGGCATCGGAGGCGAAGCCGCGCCGCTCGCGGTCCTGCCCGCCGGTGACGAAGGTGCCGCGGCCGACATGGGAATCCACCAGGCCGCGCTTCTGCGCTTCCACATAACCACGCGCGACCGTGGTGAAATCGATGTTGAGGCGCCTGGCGAGCTCACGCTGCGGCGGCAGCCTGTCGCCCACAGCCAGCACGCCGCTTCTCAGATCCATCTCGATGAGATCGGCAATCGCCATGTAACGGGGGCTGGAGGAGCGGGCAAGGTCGGGATGCCAGTCTTTCATTTCATGATCCGCAATTCGTGATCGGCGCAGAAGGGATTCCTGATGACATTGACCGTATATTGTTGCATGATCCCGCTGTCACGCAAAAACGTCGGCCGACAGGAGCCTGACGGATGACCGAATGCCGCATTTGAGACTGGCATGTTCCGCGACGCGGAAAACCTCCCTATATTGACAGCGCATTGATTGCATTCATTTCATTCACATTTGCATTCATTTTTTGCACGAAAATGCTTGCCAAATCGGCGTCAATTTCAGCTCACCTCCGAATTGAATGCATAATTGAATGCTTTTAAGCATGAATTGACTGCTATTTGTGCAAAGTCAATTTGGCACGGCGCTTGCAATTCAATGGCTGTACCCCGCGACAGGGGCCTGACTTCAAACACAGGAGCCATTCATGCCCGCAGTTACCGCACCGGCCCACGCAGATGGAGACTTCTTCGTCGATTACGAAGAGAAGGTCTTTGAAGACGTCCAGGCCAAGGAGGGCGAGAAAGCCCTCATCACCTTCCATACCGTCGCCTTCGAAGGCTCGATCGGCCTTGTGAACCTGCTGCAGGCCAAGCGCCTGAAGCGCAAGGGCTTCGAAACATCCGTGCTTCTCTATGGTCCCGGCGTCACACTCGGCGTGCAGCGCGGCTTTCCCAAACTCGGCGCCGAAGCCTTTCCCGGCCATCTGAACTTCAACAACCAGATCAAGGGCTTCCTGGAAGAGGGCGGCAAGGTCTATGCCTGCCGCTTCGCGCTGCAGGCGCTCTATGGCCATGGCGAGCAGTCGCTCATTCCCGGCATCCGCCCGATCAGTCCGCTCGACGTGCTGGACATGATCCTGATCCACCGTCGCGACGGCGCCTTCATCCTCGACACCTGGACGCTCTGACCTGCGGGGAGCGAACCCTTCTCCCCGGCGGGGAGAAGGGGAAAGCAAAGAAGGATTTCGCCATGGAAAAGAAAATGACCGTCCGGGCCGCCGCCGCACAGATAGCGCCGGACCTGACCTCGCGCGAAAAGACGCTGGCGCGCGTGCTGGAGACAATAACCGAGGCGGCTGCCAGGGGTGCCGAGATCGTCGTCTTTCCGGAGACTTTCGTTCCCTGGTATCCCTATTTCTCCTTCGTGCTGCCGCCGGTTCTCTCCGGCCGCGAGCATCTGCGCCTTTATGAAGAGGCTGTCACCGTTCCGAGCGCGGCCACCGATGCGGTCGCGGCCGCGGCCCGCGAGCACGGCATCGTCGTGGCGCTCGGCGTCAACGAGCGCGATCACGGCTCGCTCTACAATACCCAGCTGCTCTTCGATGCCGACGGCCGCCTCATTCTCAAGCGCCGCAAGATCACGCCGACCTATCATGAGCGGATGATCTGGGGCCAGGGCGACGGCTCCGGGCTTTCGGTGGTCGACAGCCGCATCGGGCGGCTCGGCGCGCTGGCCTGCTGGGAACATTACAATCCGCTCGCCCGCTATGCGCTGATGGCCCAGCACGAGGAAATCCACATCGCCCAGTTTCCGGGCTCGATGGTCGGGCCGATCTTTGCCGAGCAGATGGAGGTGACGATCCGCCACCATGCGCTGGAAAGCGGCTGCTTCGTCGTCAACGCCACCGGCTGGCTGAGCGACGAGCAGATCGCTTCCATCACGCCCGACCAGGGCCTGCAGAAGGCGCTGCGCGGCGGCTGCATGACCGCCATCATCTCGCCCGAGGGCAAGCATCTCGCGCCGCCGATCACCGAGGGCGAAGGCATCCTGATCGCCGATCTCGACATGAGCCTGATCACCAAGCGCAAGCGGATGATGGATTCGGTCGGCCACTATGCCCGCCCGGAACTGCTGCATCTCGTCATGGACGGCCGCGCCACCCAGCCGATGGTCGGCTCCGCACATTCCTTTGAAACAGACACAGGGACCAAAAGCGATGGACAATACGACGTTTCTGCCGACCGAGACGCTGATCAACGAGTTGCAGTCCTTCGGAGCCAGGCTGGTTGATCCCAAGGCCGGGCATGAGAGCCGCCGCGGCGGCGCCGGCCCGTCCGACCACAAGGCGCTGACCATCGACGGCATGACGGTGATGGTGCCGGTCCATACCGCGCCGGCCTTCGAAAGCCCCTATCTGGTGGAGAAGCCCGACGAGGCCGGCAAGAGCCGCATCAGCCGCGACGGGCGCGTGCTCGGCGAAGTCTCCTTCCCGCTGCGCCCGCGCTTCTACGAGCGGTCCACCGCCGATGGCATCCCCTATTCGCAGATTGCCGTGCTGCACGGGCGCGACGTGCTGGCGACCACGGTGCTGCAGACCTGCATCCGCTACCAGAGCCGCACCAAGACCTGTCAGTTCTGCGCCATCGGCCAGTCGCTGGCGGCCGGCCGCACCGTCGCCCACAAGACGCCACAGCAGCTGGCGGAAGTCGCCAAGGCCGCCGTCGAGCTCGATGGCGTCAAGCATATGGTGATGACGACAGGCACGCCGAAGGGGCCGGATCGCGGCGCTTCCATCCTTGCCGACAGCGCGCGCGCCATCAAGGCCGCCGTCAACCTGCCGATCCAGGCGCAGTGCGAGCCGCCGGAAGACGACATCTGGTTCTCTGTCATGAAGGAAGCCGGCGTCGATGCGCTCGGCATGCATCTGGAAGTCGTCACGCCGGAGCTGCGCGAACGCATCATGCCCGGCAAGGCGCAGGTGCCGATCTCGAAATACATGGCTTCCTTCAAGGCCGCCGTCGAGGTGTTCGGACGCGGCCAGGTCTCGACCTATATCCTCGCCGGCCTTGGCGACACGCGCGAGGCGATCCTCGATATCTGCGAAAAGCTGGTTGTAACAGGCGTCTATCCCTTCGTCGTGCCCTTCGTGCCGATTTCGGGAACGCCGCTCGAAAGCCATCCGGCGCCGAAGCCTGATTTCATGCATTCGATCCTCGGCCCGCTCTCGAAAATGCTGGTCGACAGCGGCTTGAAGGCCGTCGACATCAAGGCCGGCTGCGGCAAGTGCGGCGCCTGTTCCGCCCTTTCCTCCTATGAAAGGATGCTGAGCAAATGATGCTGGAGCCCTTCCCGCCCTATCGCGCCAGCGAATTCCAGGTGAAGTTTTCCACCTCCGACTGGGAGCGGCAGGAAGCGCATGCGCTGCGCCGCGCCGTCTTCTGCGAGGAGCAGAGGATTTTCGAGAGCGACGACCGCGATGCGACCGACGATCACGCCATCCCGATCGTGGCGCTGTCGATGATGGGCGTTGCGGCCGACCGGGTGGTCGGCACCGTGCGCATCCATCAGGAGGAGCCCGGCCTCTGGTGGGGTTCGCGGCTCGCCGTGCATGAGGATTTCCGCAAGATCGGCGCGCTGGGTGCCACGCTGATCCGGCTTGCCGTCTCCTCCGCCAATGCGATGGGCTGCCACACGTTTCTTGCCAATGTGCAGGTGCAGAACGGGCTGCTGTTCCGCCGGCTGCACTGGGAGGTGATCGAGGAATTCGAGGTCTACGGCAAGCCGCATCTGAGGATGAAGGCGGATCTTGCCTGGTATCCGCCCTGCCCGACGCCGGAAACCGGACTGGTGGCGCTTGCGAAGAAGGCGGCGTGATGGGCGGCAGGATCGACATCAGGGCGCTCGCCGCCAAACTTTCGGCCTCCTCCGGCATCGCCGCCAAGGCGGATATCGGCACGGTTGCCGCAAGCCTCGGCCTTGCCGGCCAGCCGGTGGCGGTGGGTGACGATTGCGCGGCCCTGCCCGATGGCGACGGCTACCTGCTCTTTGCCATCGAGGGCTTCATCAACGAATTCGTCGCGGCCGATCCCTGGTTTGCCGGCTGGTGCGGGGTGATGGTCAATATTTCCGATGTCGCCGCCATGGGCGGCCGCCCTCTCGCCGTCGTCGATGCCGTCTGGGCGAATGGCGAGGCGGGTGTGGCCCCCGTGCTCGAAGGCATGCGGGCGGCGGCCAGCACCTTCGGCGTGCCTGTTGTCGGCGGCCATACCAATATCCGCACCGATCGCGGTCAGCTCTCGGTCGCCATTCTCGGCAGGGCGAAAAAGCTGCTGACGAGTTTCGATGCGAAGCCCGGCGATGTGCTGATTGCCGCGATCGATCATCGCGGCCGCTACCGCGAACCTTTCAGCAATTGGGAAGCGGCAACCGATGCGCCGCCCGCCCGACTGCGCGGCGATCTGGAGATCCTGCCCGAGATTGCGGAGGCCGGACTGGCGTTCGCCGCCAAGGATATCAGCCAGGGCGGCATTGTCGGCACGGCGATCATGCTGGCGGAATGTTCCCGGGTCGGCATCGATATCGATGTCGCGGCGATCCCGCTGCCGGATGGCGTGGTGCTGGAGCGCTGGCTCGCCACCTTCCCAAGCTTCGGCTACCTGATTTCCACCGCGCCCGAAAAGGCCGATGCGGTGATCCTGCGTTTTGCCGCGCGCAACATCAGCGCGGCCGTGATCGGCAATGTCAAAGCCGGCAGCGAAGTGGCGATAACGGATGGCGCCGACCGTGTCGTGATCCGCGATCATGCCGAGACGCCGCTGCTGCAGCTTGGCCGGCGGGAGGATGCCGCATGAGCCGGCCGCTGCGCATCGCCATGCTCTCCCACTCCACCAACCCGCGCGGCGGCGTGGTGCATGCCATGCAGCTTTCCGAGGCGCTGGCCGCTCTTAGCCATGAGGTGGTTCTGCATGCGCCGGATGCCAAGGGGGCGGGTTTCTTCCGCAAGCCGGCCTGTGGCGCGGTGTTGGTGCCGGTTGCGGCCGTTTCTCCCTTCTCCCCAGCGGGGAGAAGGTGGCCCGAAGGGTCGGATGAGGGGGGCGCGGACGTAGAGTCTGCCTCTCGCCTGCCGCTCGAGGCGTCGCTTCGCTCCGCCCCCTCATCTGCCCTGCGGGCATCGACCGGGGTTGAGTCACTGGTCTCAACCCGTCCTTCGGACCCCCGCGGGGGAGAAGGAGGAGCAGGTGGCACTGCCTCTGCCACAACCGGCAGCGTGAGGACTGAAGTCGCAACATCCGAGATGACCGCGATGGTCGAGCAGCGGATCGCCGATTATGTCAGGCATTTCGAGAATCCTGCCGCCCGCGACTTCGATATTTTTCACGCCCATGACGGCATTTCCGGCAATGCGCTGGCAACCCTGAAGGAACGCGGGTTGATCCCGCGCTTTGTCCGCACCGTCCACCACATCGACCAGTTCGCCGATCCCAGGCTGATGCAGCTGCAGGACCGTTCCATCGACCGGGCCGACCTGTTCTTCACCGTCAGCTCGATGTGGCGCAAGACGCTCAAGGAAACGCGCGGCATCAACTCCACCGTCGTCGGCAACGGCGTCGATACCGGGCGTTTCTCGCCCGCCGTGGATGCCGGCACGCTGCGCGGCAAACTCGCCCTGCGCGATGGCCCTGTTTTCCTCGCCGTCGGCGGCATCGAGGCGCGCAAGAATACGATCGCCATGCTCGAAGCCTTCGGCCAAGTGCGCGCGATCCGCCCGGACGCGCAATTCGTCATCGCCGGCGGCGCTTCGCTTCTCGATCATCGCGGCTATCAGGGCGAATTCCGCGCCGTGCTTGCCTCGCTCGGCGAACATGCGGCGGCCGTCCATATCCTCGGCACGGTCGCCGATGCGGACATGCCCGCACTTTACCGGCTGGCCGATACGCTGGTCTTCGCCTCGGTCAAGGAGGGTTTCGGCCTCGTGGTGCTGGAGGCGATGGCGAGCGGCGTGCCCGTCGTCGTCTCCTCGATTGCGCCTTTCACCGAATATCTCGGCACCGATGACGTCGTCTGGTGCGATCCGCAGAATGCCGCCTCGATCGCGGAGGCCATGGCGATCTCGCTCATGCCGCCGGTGCGTGCGGGGCTTATCCCGCGCGGGCTCGACCTTGCCGCCCGCCACAGCTGGCAGCGCACGGCTGCCGCCTATCTCCAAGCCTACGAGACATTGAAGGAGCCTGCCCATGCCTGAAATGCGTTTCGTCATCGCCTGGCCGGATGGCCGCGAGGAGACCTGTTATTCGCCCTCGCTCGTCATCCGCGATTTCTTCGAGGAGGGCCAGACCTATCCGATCCGCGATTTTCTCGACCGCAGCCGCAAGGCGCTGACCATCGCCAGCGACCGGGTGGAGGCGAAATACGGCTATCCCTGCTCGCTCGCCCGCGGCCAGCTTGCCCGCATCGAGGAGGCGGGCAGCCTGTTTCTTGCCGATGCCGATGCCCGCGTGCGCTGCGAAAGCTTCATTCTCTGAAAGGAACCCGACCCATGACCTTTTCCCTCAAGCCGCATTACAGCGCCGTCGTCATCGGCGGCGGTCAGGCCGGGCTTTCGGCCAGCCACTATCTCCAGAAACACGGCATCGACCATGTCGTCTTCGAGAAGAAGACCGTGGCGCATAAATGGAAGAACGAGCGCTGGGACGCCTTCTGCCTGGTGACGCCGAACTGGCAATGCCAGCTGCCGGACCACCCCTATGACGGCGACGATCCGCATGGTTTCATGGTCAAGGACGAGATCATCGCCTATGTCGACCGCTTCGTGAAGAAAGTGAACGCGCCCGTGCTGGAAGGCACGACGGTCACCTCGCTGGAAAAGGCCGGCGATCTCTTCCGGCTGTCGACCTCGGCGGGGGCGCTGACCGCCGACAGCGTCATCATCGCCACCAGCCTCTACAGCGCGCCGGCGATCCCGCGCGCCGCCGAGCGCCTGCCGGACGATATCCTGCAGATCCACACGGCCGATTACCGCAATCCCGGCCAGCTGCCTGACGGTGCGGTCGTCGTCGTCGGCTCCGGCCAGTCCGGCTGCCAGATCGCCGAGGACCTGCATCTGGCCGGCCGCAAGGTGCATATGGTGACGGGCAACGCGCCGCGCTGCGCCCGCTTCTACCGCGGCCGCGATGTGGTGGACTGGCTCGCCGATGTCGGCCAGTACGACATTACCGTCGAACATGACGGCATGACCAAGAAGAAGCATGATACCAACCACTACCTCACCGGCCGCGACGGCGGGCGCGATATCGACCTGCGCAAATTCGCGCTGGAGGGCATGTCGCTCTATGGCCGCATGGAGGGCGTTTCGGGCGGGCGGATGCTGTTCGAGCCGAACCTGAAAGCCAATCTCGACAATGCCGACCGGGTCTATAACGGCATCAACGCGCTGATCGACCGGCATATCGCCGAAAAGGGCATCGATGCGCCGCCGGCCAGCGTCTATACGCCGCTCTGGGAGCCGCAGGGCGAGCCGACCGAGCTTGACCTCAAGGCGGAAGGTGTCACCTCCGTCATCTGGGCGACCGGCTTTTCGCCCGACTGGTCCTATGTCGGCCTGCCGATCTTCGACGGCACCGGCTATCCGGTGCAGCGGCGCGGCGTGACGGGCATCGACGGCGTCTATGTGCTCGGCCTGCCCTGGCTCTGGACCTGGGGTTCCGGCCGGTTCCTTGCCGTCGGCAAGGATGCCGAGCATGTGGTGAACCACCTTGCCGGCCATCTCGAAGCCGCCCGTCCTCTCATGAAACAGGCGGCCAGCGCTTGAACATGAATGTCGCGATCCTCGATTTTCATCCGCCTGCTCCATCCGCGCGCGAACTGATGGAACAGGCGCTTGCGCCGCACATGCTCATCGGCATGCCGCACCTGACGCCCGCGGGCCTTTCGGAGACCTGGGCGATGAAGGAACTCGGGCATCGCCATTGGCTGATGCTCGCGCGCCATCTCGGCATGGAGAATGCCGATTTCCGCACACCCGATGGCGGCGAGGCCTATGCGGCGATCTGCGCGACCTCGCTGGAGCAGGCGAATTTCGGTGCCGTGCGCGCCAATGACGTGCTGACGATCCGCTCGGTGCTTTCGCCGGTCTCGCGCACGCAGGTTTCCACCCGTCACCGGCTTTTCGTGCATGGCGGCCTGATCGGCGAGGTGGAGCTGATCTCCACCTTCGTCTGCCGCATGCGGGAGGGCGACAATTATTCGATCGCCCGCGTTCCCCTGCCCGGCATGGCGGCCGCCGTGGAGGATAATACGCTGGCGAGGACGGCGGCGGCGTTGCGCGCCGGCACGCTGGAGACGCATTTCGGCCTGCCGGCCAATCCGGTCAAGGCACTACGCGGCTTCCGCTTCGAGCCGGATGTGTCGCAGGAATTCAACGGGGCCGGGCTGTTCTACTTCGCCGAATTCCAGGCGCTCGCCGATCGCGCCTTTGGGCGATGGTTTCCGGAGCTTTCGCACGTGTCCCGGCGGGAGATCTTCTTTTCCGGTAACATCCGGGTTGGCGAAGCCGTGCGGGCGGAGTTGATGGGACTATCCCCCGACCGGCTGCACGCCTTCTGCAGGCTGCGGCGGGAAGAAGACGGCAAGGTGATCGGCAAGGCCTTCATGAAGTGGCGGGCTGGCTGATCGACGCCTGCCTCAGCGCATCCCGCAGCACGTCAAACACCCTGTTGTCCAGCGTCTGGGAGACGTTGAAGCGCATGAAGCCGGTGGCCGATTGCGATAGGCTGAAGGCGTTGCCGGGTGCCAGCACGACATTGCGGGCGAGTGCGGCGCGCGCCACGGCTGCCGCATCCAGGCCATCCGGCAGGTGGCACCAGAGGAACATACCGGCCTGCGGCTCCAGCCAGGGGCGGATGCCCAGGGTCTTCAGCCGCGTCGTGACCTCGAACATCGCCCTGGCGAGACGGCTGCGCAGGCCGTCGGCATGTTTGCGGTAGCTGCCGTCGCTGAGCACGCCGAGCACCAGTTCGGCGGAGAGCCGGGCGCCGCCGAAGGAGGTGGCGATCTTGAGGTCGATCAGGCCTTCGATCCATTCCGGCCGCGCGGCGATGAAGCCGCAGCGGGCGGCGGCCGAGAGGGTCTTGGAAAAACTGCCGATATGGATGACGCGGTCGAGGCCGTCGAAGGCGGCAAGGCGCGGGGCCGGCGTCAGTTCCAGATCGGCGAAAATATCGTCCTCGATGATGGTGAGGCCGTGCTGTTCGGCAAGCTTCAGGAGCCGGTGGACCGTGACCGGCGAGAGCGTGGCGCCGGTCGGATTGTGGATGGCGGAATTGGTGATGTAGAGGCGCGGCCGGTGCTCGGCAAGCGCTGCGGCGAAGAGCTCGATATCGGGTCCTGACGGCGTATAGGGGACGCTGACGACGCTGGCGCGGTGGGCTCTCAGCAGCGCATGGAAATTGAAATAGCAGGGATCGTCCACCAGCACGGTATCGCCGGGCTCGATGAGGAAACGGCAGAGGAAATCGATCGCCTGCGTGCCGGATTCGGTGAGCATGACCTGATCCGGCGAGGCCTCGATGCCGCGCTCGGCCATGCGGCGCGCGATCAGCTGGCGCAGGGGCTTGAGGCCGAGAGGGGCGCCGTAATCGGAAAGGCTTGCGGCATCGGCGCGCGACAGCGAGCGCAGCGCCCGGCGGATCGCCTCTTGCGGCAGCCATGCCGGCGGCAGCCAGCCGCAGCCGGGCTTGAGGTCGCTTTCGTCCGCCTCCAGCGATTGCCGCGACACCCAGAAGGGATCGACGGCGCGGTCGAGCTTCGGGCCGATATCGGCAAGCGAAAGCGGTGCCGCGTGGCTGGCGACATAGAAGCCGGAGCCGGGGCGCGAGAGGATCGCGCCTTCGGCCACCAGCCGCTCATAGGCATCGACCACGGTGGAAGCCGAAACTTTCAAGCTTGCCGACAGGCCGCGGATCGAGGGCAGCCTGGCGCCGGGGGTCAGGCTGCGGGCGGCGATGCGCTGGCGGATGGTGGCCATGACCATGCCGACGCGGGTGTTTGCCTGTCGCTGCTCGTCCATCCGTACTGGTTCCCTCACCATAACAGTTTGCGCAAACTGTACCGAACTGTGGCTGGCAGCGCCAGTGCGAACAACGGATAAGCACGGGACGAACAAGAGGAGTGCCCGCATGGATCGCACCGCGACCGGATGGATCAATGGTTTTATCGGCGTGCTGATCTTCAGCGGCTCGCTGCCGGCCACGCGTGTCGCCGTCATGCAGCTCGACCCGGTTTTCCTGACGGTGGCGCGCGCGGCGATCGCCGGCGTGCTGGCGCTCTGCCTGCTGCTCGTCTTCCGCGAGAAGCGGCCGTCGCGGCAGGATCTCGTCTCGCTCGTCGTCGTGGCGCTCGGCGTCATCGTCGGCTTTCCGCTGCTGACGGCGCTGGCGCTGCAGCATGTGACTTCGGCGCATTCGATCGTCTTCATCGGGCTGCTGCCGCTGGCGACCGCGATCTTCGGCGTCATGCGCGGCGGCGAGCGGCCGAAGCCGGCCTTCTGGCTGTTTTCGCTGCTCGGCAGCGCGCTGGTGGCGGGCTTTGCGCTGGCGCAGGGGCTGACCGCCTCGCCCGTCGGCGATGCGCTGATGCTGGCCGCCGTCATCGTCTGCGGGCTCGGTTATGCCGAGGGCGCGCGGCTGTCGCGCCGGCTCGGCGGCTGGCAGGTGATTTCCTGGGCGCTGGTCGTTTCGCTGCCGGTCATGCTCGTTGCCGCCATCGCCTGGCGGCCGCCGTCCTTTGCCGAGATCCAGGCGCCGGCCATGCTGGGCCTTGCCTATGTCTCGCTCTTCAGCATGCTGATCGGCTTCGTCTTCTGGTATCGCGGCCTGGCGCAGGGCGGCATCGCCGCCGTCGGCCAGCTGCAGCTCTTGCAGCCCTTTTTCGGCCTGGCGCTGGCCGCGACACTGCTGCGCGAAACGGTGAGCCCGTCCATGCTGGCGGTGACGGTCGCCGTCATTCTCTGCGTGGCCGGGGCGCGCAGGTTTGCGAAATAGGCGCGGCCCGCGCACATCGCCATAAAACTTTCCATATCTGGAAAGCATCTTGCGGGATAGTGGGATCGGAGATATAGTTTCCACAATTGGAAACCATAGGTGCTCCATGACGCTCACCCTTTACCTGCATCCGCTCGCCTCCTTCTGCCACAAGGTGCTGATTGCGCTTTACGAAAACGGCACGGATTTCGACAGCCGGATCGTCGATTTTGCTGATGCGGGTTCGGCGGCGGCCCTCTTCGACAAATGGCCGGTCGGCAAGATCCCGATCCTGCAGGACGAGGCGAACGGGCGCACGATACCGGAAACGAGCATCATCATCGAATATCTGCAGGTCCGCTATCCGGGGCCGGTGCGGCTGCTGCCCGAGGACCCCGAGGCGCTGCTGCAGGTGCGGCTGTGGGACCGGTTCTACGATCTCTATGTCAGCGTGCCGATGCAGAAGATCGTCACCGACAGGATCCGGCCGGCCGGCGCGCATGATCCGCACGGGGTCGGCGAAGCGCACGCGATGCTGGACCAGGCCTACGGGATGATCGAGGCGCAGATGAAGGGGCGGCCCTGGGCGACGGGCGACACGTTCACCATGGCCGATTGCGCGGCCCTGCCGGGCCTGTTCTTTGCCTCCATCGTGCATCCGTTCGAGGCGGGGCGGCCGGCGCTTTCCGCCTATCTGGAGCGTCTGCTGCAACGGGCTTCCGTCAAACGCGTGCTGACCGAAGCCCGGCCCTATTTTTCGATGTTTCCCTACCGGGAGGCGATGCCGGCGCGTTATCTCGAGGCATTCTGATGGCAGAACCGGCGTCAGCCGAATTCGACCGGATGTTCCAGGCGCTTGCCGATCCCTATCGGCGCGGCTTCGTGGAGCAGCTTGCCAGGGGGCCGGCCTCCGTCACGGAACTGGCGGAACCGGCCGATGTCGGCCTGCCGGCGGTACTGAAACACCTGCGCATCCTGGAAGAAAGCGGCATCGTCGTTTCGCAAAAGGTGGGGCGCGTGCGCACCTATCGCATGCAGGAGCAGGCTTTCGGCGCCATCAACCGCTGGATCGAGCAGCGCCAGGCCGAGATGCACGCCGCCTTCGACCGGCTCGCGCTTCTGATGGCAGAAACTCCCGAAGAGAGGGATCACTGATGGGTGCCAGCGTCAATCACCGCACTTTCGTCATCGAGCGCGACCTGCCGGGCAGCGTGGCGCATGCCTTCCGCTTCTGGTCGGACCACCGGCTGAAACGGCGCTGGACCGCCTGCCATGACGACTGGCAGGTAACGGAGGACCAGTTCAGCTTCGAGGCGGGCGGCAGCGAGCGTTTGACATGGCGCATGCCCGACGGAACCGAACAGGCGATGCGCGCCTATTTTCTCGAAATCCATCCGCGCGAGCGCATCGTCTATGCCTATACGATGCTGACGGCGGGCAGGAACATTTCCTCCTCGCTGGTCACGGTGGAATTTGCCGGGCGCGGCGCCGCGACGCGGATGACCTACACCGAACAGGCCGTGTTCGGCGAGGCGAGCGACGGCGATATCAGGGAAAGCGGCACCGGCATCGGCTTCGACCGGCTTGCCGAGGAAATGAGGGTTACGCCTGCCTGACGCGGTCGCGGTGCGCGGCCTGCTTGGCGCGGTTGCCGCACATGGCCATGCTGCACCAGCGCCGGCGATGGCCGCGGGTATGGTCGGCAAAGAGTAGCGTGCAGACAGGCCCTTCGCAGGCCTTCACGTTGGAAAAATCCTCGGTGCAGACGAAGCGGCCGATCGCTTCGCCGACCGGTAGCAGCAGGGCTTCCGGCGAGCGCCATTTGCGCATCGGCTGAAAGTCGAAGATCTCGCCCGCCTCCGTCCGGCGCGTGACGACGCGGCCGAACCCCTCGTCGCGTTCGAGCAGGCGGTTTAAGGGTTCGAGCTCGGCCAGCGCTTCCGGCTTCAACGGCTTTCCCTTGTGCGCGCGCACGAAAGCGCGGAACCACTCGCGCAGGTTCCGGGCCTGATCGGCGACCTTGTCGAGCTCTCCCGGCAAGGCCTGGGCCTGCAGGCTTTCCAGGGTCTCGCGCGAAACCAGCCCTGCCTGTTCCAGCCAGCGCAACAGGCCCTGCCCGTCCTCGATCCAATCGACCGGGGTATCGACCGGGGTCGCCACCGAATTCAGGAAATCGAGCGCCAGCGCGTCGCCCAGAAACAGAGCGGGAGAGTGCTTGTCCATCACGGGTCCTATTCCGACTGCCGCCAGGGGAGCTTTGGCAGTCCGCTTCAAATCGTGACTCATATGTAACCGATCAAAAGGCTGTTGACAAGTTACGTCATCTGGTAGTAACCGTTCTATATCGCTTTAAACGGTTACGCATCGAAAGAGGAGAAAACCGATGCCGTCGCAGCCGAAAGATCAGCAGACCATGAATATCGTGCTCGTCCACGGCGCCTGGGCCGATGGATCGGGCTGGGCCAAGATTATCGCACCGCTTGCCGCCGAAGGTTTTTCCGTGACCGCGGCGCCGCTGCCGCTGACCTCCTATGGTGACGACGTGAAAGCGCTCGACCAGGCGCTTTCGCGGCTGGCCGGGCCGGTCGTCCTTGCCGGCCACGCCTATGCCGGAGCGGTTATCGGCGGGGTGCGCAACGACAATGTGAAGGCGCTGGTCTATGTCGCAGCCCTTGCCCCCGACGAGGGAGAGACGGTGGCCGACGTCTTCTATCGCGGCGAGCCGGATGCGCGCGCGCCGCAATTGGCGCCGGACGGCAACGGCCTGATCCACTATCCGCGCCAAGCCTTTGCCACGGCCTACGCGCAGAATGCGGCGGCGGACGAACTGGCGGTGCTTGCCGCCGTGCAGCGGCCGATCTCGCCGGCCTGCATCACGGTGCCGGTCGGCCGGCCGCTCTGGAAGGATCGCCCGTCCTGGTTCCTGGTGGCGCAAGACGACCGGATGATCGCGGCGGCCAACCAGCGCTTCATGGCCGGGCGCATGGGGGCGGCGCAGCGGCCCTTCCCGGTGGACCATACGCCGATGGTGACGGCGCCGCAGCCGGTGCTGCAGGTCCTGCGCGAAGCGGCGGCAGCCGCGGCCGCTGCCTGAATCCAGCTTTCGAGGAGAGAAGCAGATGCGCGAGCACAAGGTTACGACGGAACGCGTCGGCGCATTTTCGGACGGCATGATCGCCGTCGTCATCACGCTCATGGCGCTGGAACTGAAAACGCCGGAGGAGGCCACGCTCGGCGCCATCCTGGCGCTGTGGCAGACGCTGTTCAGCTATGGCCTGAGCTATCTGTTCATCGCGATCATCTGGGTCAACCACCATCACCTGCTGCGGCTGGTGCGCTATGCCTCGCCGCAGCTCATCTGGATCAATTTCGCGCACCTGTTCCTGGTCTCGCTGCTGCCGTTCACGACGGCCTGGATGGCGCGCACGAACCTTTCGCCGGTTCCGGTGGCCGCCTATGCCGCCGTCTTCGTGCTGGTCAACATCGCCTACCTGCTGTTCGAGCGGGAAATCCTTGCCCATGCCGATGCCGGCGACGTGCCGGAGGAGGCGCGCAGGCTTGCCCGCCGGCGCACCTGGCTGGGGCTCATGACCTTTGCCGCCGCGGGGCTCGCCGCCCCTCTCCTGCCGCTTCTCGGTTTCGCGCTGATCTGCTCGGCCCTCCTGCTCTACCTGCGGCCCGAAGCGTTCAGGCGGCGGCAACGGCAGGGCGGCGACCGCTGAGGCCCCGTCCCGGCCCCTGAAATTGCCAACCACCACATCAGAAGGAAACATGACGATGACCGATATCCGCTACCGCACCACCGCCGTCGACGGCCTGAAGATCGCCTATCGCGAGGCCGGCACAAAGGGCGCCCAGAAACTGCTGCTGCTGCACGGCTTCCCGACGTCGGGCCATATGTTCCGCGACCTCATCCCGCTGCTGGCCGACCGCTACCACATCATCGCCCCCGACCTGCCGGGCTTCGGCCAGTCGGACGATCCGGTGACGAACAGTTTCGACAGCATTGCGCAGACGATCGACCGCTTCACCGAGATCGTCGGCTTCGACCGCTACGCCGTCTATGTCTTCGACTACGGCGCGCCGACCGGCCTGCGGCTGGCGGTGAAACATCCCGAGCGCATCACGGCGATCATTTCGCAGAACGGCAATGCCTATGAGGAGGGCCTGAGCGAGGGCTGGAACCCGATCCAGGCCTATTGGCAGAATGCGACGGAAGAAAACCGCAACGCGCTGAAGGCGTTCCTGCGGCCGGAGACGACGGCCTGGCAATATATGCACGGCGTTGCGGATCCGGACCGGGTCTCGCCCGACGGCTATTCGCTCGACAATTTCTACCTGTCGCGTCCGGGCGCCGAAGCGGTGCAGCTCGACCTGATGGGCGACTACAAGAGCAACGTGGCGCTCTACCCGGCCTTCCAGGATTATTTCCGCACCCACAGGCCGCGCTTCCTCGCCGTCTGGGGCAAGAACGATCCCTTCTTCCTGCCGCCGGGGGCGCAGGCCTTTGCCCGCGATATTCCCGATGCCGTCATCAAGTTCTTCGACACCGGCCATTTCGCGCTCGAAACCCATGCCGACGAGATTGCGGCCGCAATCCGCGATTTCCTCGGCTGAAACAGAAGCAAACAGGAGAGATACCATGTCCGACAGGATCGCTATCGTTACCGGTGCCAGCCAGGGCATCGGCCAGGCAACCGCCATCCGCCTTGCGAGGGATTTTTCCGGGCTCGTGCTCGTTGCCCGCAACAAGGCCAATCTTGCCGAAACCGCCAGGGAGGCCGAGGCCGCCGGCGCCAGGACGCTCGTCGTCGATGCCGATCTTGCCGAGCCGGCGGCAGCACAAGCCGTCGTCGACAGGGCACTTGCCGCTTTCGGGCGCATCGACGCGCTGCTCAACATTGCCGGCGCCGTGCCGCAGATCGACCTGTTCGAGATGACGGACCGGCAATGGGAGGACGGCATGGCGCTGAAGCTGCACGGGGCGCGGCGGCTGACCGTCGCCGCCTGGCCGGCGCTCAAACAGACGAAGGGCTCCGTCGTGCTGATGTCGGGCAATTCGGCGGTCTTTCCGAAGGCGGCCTATGCGGCGGTCGGCACGATCAACGCGGCGATATCGGCGCTCGCCAAGGCCTTTTCCGATCGCGGCATCGAGGACGGCGTGCAGGTCAACAGCGTGCTGCCCGGCCCGGTCATGACCGGACGCCGCCGCAGCTATCTGGAGCACTGGGCGCCGCTGCACGGCATGACCGTGGCAGAGGCGACGGCGCGGTTTCCGAAGGAGGCCGGCATTGCCCGCTACGGCGAGCCGGAAGAGATCGCCGAACTGATGGCCTTCCTCGTCTCGCCGGGCGCGCACTGGATGACGGGCGCGACCTTGCGCATGGATGGCGGCGAAGTGAAATCCGTCTGACGGCCTAACCGGAGGTGACGCAGAAATTGTTGCCTTCCGGATCGTTCAGCACGGTGTAGCCGGACGCCTCCCGCACGAAGGTCGCGCCCAGGGATATCAGGCGCGCGACCTCCCTTTCCCGGTCGGCGGCGGCGATATCCAGATGCACGCGGTTGCGGGCCGGGCGCTCGCCGCGGCGAAGATGGAAGCAGAGGCGCGTTCCCGGCCCTTCGACCAGCACGACCGGGTCGGTTTCCGGCGTCAGCCCGAGTGCCGCAAGGCGGGCGATTTCGTCATCGTCGTAGGGCAGCAGCGCATAACCGTCGAGTGCTTCGGCCCAGAAGCGGGCAACGCGCGCGGGGTGGTCGCAATCGATGACGATTTCCTTCAGCCGGCCCATCGGTTTCTCACGACCTGCGCGCCGTGTTCAGCGCCACGGCCGCCTGCACCAGCGCCTTCAGCGCCGCCTCGTCGATCGCCTCTCCTTCGCGAATATCGATTGCGCGGCGCGTATTGCCTTCGAGGCTGGCATTGAACAGGCCGGCGGGATCGTCCAGCGAGGCGCCCCTGGCGAAGGTGAGCTTGACGACGGCCTTGTAGGTTTCGCCGGTGCAGATGATGCCGGCATGTTCCCAGACCGGGACGCCGCGCCATTTCCACGTCTCCTCGACCTCCGGGTCGGCCTGCCGGATGGCGGCGCGCACGCGGGCGAGCGTTTCGCCGCGCCAGTCGCCCAGTTCCGTGATCCTGGCGTCGATCAGGTCGGAGGGCGAGGCCTGCCTGAGTTCCGTTTCCTTTTTCGTCGTCGCCGCTTTCTTCATCGTCACTCTCCTTACATTTTCTCGCCTGGCAGCAGGCTCGCCTGCTTGACCCAGTCGGCAAGCTGCGCCTCGTCGATCGGGTCGCTCTCGTGGATATGGACGTAACGCGTCTGCGCCGTCCGGGATTCTTCCGGCGGCACCGGCTGCAGGGCAGCGCCGCGGAAGAAGGCCAGCTTGACGTATCTGTCGAAGCAATGGATGGACAGGAACCAGCCGTCGCCCTTCATGCCGTAGAGCGGCGAATTCCATTTGACGGCCTTCTCCGCTTCGGGGACGGTGCGCATGATCAGCGCGTGGAGGCGGCGGCCGACCTCGCTTTTCCAGCCGGGCATGGCGGCGATATAGGCCTGCACCGGGCCGTCGCCAAAACCCTTGGCGATCTGCGGATTGCCGCCGGACAGAAGCTTCGGTTGCGCCGGTCTTGCGGGCCTGCCGGGTGTCTTGTCGGTCATGGGCGCCTCCCTTTGCGGGATAATAAGGAAGGACGCCTCGATTTCCAGTCGTGCGGAATGGACACAGGCTGCAAAGATCACAGCTTCATGACGCGGAAAACCTGCGACACGGGCGAAAACCCGTGGCATAAGGGCGCCAAAATTCTCCCGAGCTTTCACGTCAGACATGATCCGTATCGAAAATATCAGCAAGCAGAACAGCCACCGCATCCTCTTCATCGAAGCCACGGCCGCCCTCAACCGCGGCGAAAAGATCGGCCTCGTCGGCCCGAACGGCGCCGGCAAGACGACGCTTTTCCGCATGATCAACGGCGAGGAGCTGCCGGACGAGGGTCAGGTTTCGGTCGAAAAACATGTGACCATCGGCTATTTCAACCAGGATGTCGGCGAAATGTCCGGCCGCAGCGCCGTTGCCGAGGTGATGGAAGGTGCCGGCCCCGTCAGTATCGTCGCCGCCGAGCTGCGCGAGCTGGAAGCGGCCATGTCCGACCCCGAGCGCATGGACGAGATGGACGCGATCATCGAGCGCTACGGCGAGGTGCAGGCGCGCTACGAGGAGCTGGACGGTTATGCGCTGGAAGGCCGGGCGCGCGAGGTTCTGGCGGGCCTCAGCTTCAGCCAGGAAATGATGGACGGCGATGTCGGCGCGCTTTCGGGCGGCTGGAAGATGCGCGTGGCGCTCGCCCGCATCCTGCTGATGCGCCCGGACGTGATGCTGCTCGACGAACCGAGCAACCATCTGGATCTCGAAAGCCTGATCTGGCTGGAGGAATTCCTCAAGACCTACGAGGGCGCGCTGCTGATGACCTCGCACGACCGCGAGTTCATGAACCGCATCGTCACCAAGATCATCGAGATCGATGCCGGCTCGCTGAACAGCTATTCTGGCGATTACGGCTTCTACGAGCAGCAGCGGGCGCAGAACGAGAAGCAGCAGCAGGCGCAGTTCGAGCGCCAGCAGGCGATGCTGGCCAAAGAGATCAAGTTCATCGAGCGTTTCAAGGCGCGCGCCAGCCATGCCTCGCAGGTGCAGAGCCGCGTCAAGAAGCTGGAAAAGATCGAGCGCGTGGAGCCGCCGAAGCGCCGCCAGACGGTGGCTTTCGAATTCCAGCCGGCGCCGCGTTCGGGCGAAGACGTCGTCAACCTCAAGAACGTGCACAAGAAATACGGCAGCCGCACGATCTATGAGGGGCTGGATTTCATGGTCCGCCGCAAGGAGCGCTGGTGCATCATGGGCGTCAACGGTGCGGGCAAATCGACGCTGCTGAAACTGGTGACGGGCACGGCCGAGCCGGATGCCGGCACGGTGACGATCGGCGCCAGCGTCAAGCTCGGCTATTTCGCCCAGCACGCCATGGACCTGCTCGACGGCGAGCGCACCGTGCTGGAATGGCTGGAGGATTCCTTCCCGCTGGCCGGACAGGCGCCGCTGAGGGCGCTGGCCGGCTGCTTCGGCTTTTCGGGCGACGACGTGGACAAGCGCTGCCGCGTGCTTTCGGGCGGCGAAAAGGCCCGCCTCGTCATGGCCAAGATGCTGTTCGACCCGCCGAACTTCCTCGTGCTCGACGAGCCGACCAACCACCTCGACCTCGACACCAAGGAAATGCTCATCAAGGCGCTCGCCGATTTCGAGGGCACGATGCTCTTCGTCTCGCACGACCGGCATTTCCTGGCGGCCCTCTCCAACCGCGTGCTGGAACTGACACCCGACGGCATCCACCAGTATGGCGGCGGTTATACCGAATATGTCGAGCGCACCGGCTACGAGGCGCCCGGCATCCACGCATAGAGCGTTCCGTTTTGGCGCGGGAATTGCGCGGCCGGCATCCGGGCGGTTTCCTGATGACCGAGCATCTGGCCCATATCATGCTGGCGCAGATCCTCAGGCTCTATGTTGCGGCGCCCGATACGGAAGGCACGGGCTGGCTGTTTGCGCTTGCCGACCGGCAGATCGGCATGGCGATCGGCGCCATGCATGCCGAACCCGCGCGGCGCTGGACGCTGCAGCAGCTTGCCGCCATGACCGGCATGTCGCGCTCCTCCTTTGCCGAGCGTTTCAAGCAGAAGGTGGGCGCCGCGCCGATGGATTACCTGACCCGCTGGCGGATGATGCTGGCGGGCGAGCGGCTGGCCAACGGCAGCGAGCCGATCGGTAAGATCGCGCTTTCGCTCGGCTATGAATCCGAAAGCGCCTTCAGCACCGCCTTCAAGCGGGTGATGGCGCGCTCGCCGCGGCAATACGGCCGCAGGCCGAGGTAAAAGACCGCAGCCGGCGGGTCTTGCAGGATCGCATGTCGTTTCATACCTATAGAGGGAATGGTATGCGTCCGGCGGCCCCTGCCGGCCCTCGCATCGTTCTGGGCAGCATTCTCGGCCTCCGCGCCGCGCCTTACGAGGATGAAACCATGAATATCGACAGGATTTTACGGTCAGTTGTGGCCGTTCGCGCCTCCATCCCCGAAGATGCCTTTACCGCGAACACGCTGGGCACCCGCCGGGAAGGAAGCGGCGTCGTCATCAGGGAAAACGGGCTGGTGCTGACCATCGGCTACCTGATTACCGAAGCAGACGAAATCTGGCTGACGCGCCATGACGGCAAGGTCGTGCCCGGCCATGCGCTGGCCTACGACCAGGAAACCGGCTTCGGCCTCATCCAGTCGCTGGCGCCTCTCGACCTGCCGGCGCTCGAAATCGGCGACAAGGTCAAGACCAGGGTCGGCGATGCCGTCATCTTCGCCGACGGGCTCGGCGAATTCGTGCAGGCCCATATCGTCGCCAAGCAGGAATTTGCCGGCTATTGGGAATATCTGCTCGACGAGGCGATCTTCATCGCCCCCGCCCACCCCTCCTGGGGCGGTGCGGCACTCGTCAGCGACGACGGCAAGCTGCTCGGCATCGGCTCGCTGCGCCTGCAGATGGTGCAGGGCGACGAGGTGGCCGACATCAACATGGTCGTGCCGATCAACCTTCTGCCGCCGATCCTCGACGACCTGCTCAACCGCGGCCAGATCGACCGCCCGCCCCGCCCCTGGCTCGGCGCCTTCTCGGCCGAAAGCAACGGCGAAGTGGTGGTCATGAGCGTTGCCAAGGGCAGCCCCGCCGCGCAGGCCGGCCTGCAGCAGGGCGACGTGATCTCCGAAATTCGCGACGGCGAAGTGGACGGGCTTGCCGATTTCTACCGCAAGGTCTGGAAGAGCGGCCCGGCGGGCGCGGAAATCCCGATGCGCGTGCTGCGTAACGGCCGCGAGGCCTGGCTGCGCATCAAATCCGCCGACCGCAACAGTTTTCTCAAGAAGCCGCTGATGCAGTAAGGCGGGGCCACGGCCCCGCCCTCCATCCTCAGATATAAAGCGGCGCCATCCGCCGCCAGGCCCCGGCGCGGTGCGCCCTGCCGTCCCAGAAATACAGCTGGTGGCCGACGCCCTTTTCCGCGAGCAGGCGGCTCAGGTGGCGGTTGTTGTCGAGGAAGGGGTCCTCGTTGCCGATGGTCAGCACGATATCGACCTGCCGCAGCTTCTCCAGCCGCCAGCCGGCGGTGAGCCCCGGCAGGAAATGCGTCGGCATGTGGAAATAGACCGTCTCGTCGTAATAGCCCTCGAAGAGATCGGAAAAGGATTCGACCTTCATCGTCAGGTCGTAACGGCCGGAAAAGGCCACCAGCTTGCGGAAGAGATGCGGGTGGCGGAAGACGAGGCTGGCGGCCTGGAAGGCACCGAGGCTGCAGCCGTGGACGATGGTGCATTCGTGGCCGTTGCGGCTTTCCATCAACGGCAGGACCTCGTTCAGCACATATTCCTCGAAAGCGACATGACGGCGGATGCGCTCGGCCGGGTGGCGGGCGAAATCGTAGAAGGTCTCGCTGGCAAGGCCCTCGATGCAGAAGAGCTGCAGCTGCCCGGCCTCAAGCTTTTCGGCGAGGCTGGCGACGATTCCGAGATGTTCATATTCCCAAAAGCGCCCTTCCCGCGTTGGGAACATCAGGACTTTGGCGCCGGCATGTCCGAACACCAGAAGCTCCATGTCACGATGGAGCCGATCGCTGTACCAGCGCAGATATTCTCGGTTCATAGACCCCTGAAAAACCGCCCGACTCGCTCGCGCAGCGCAGTCTGCTGCACCGCACTATCAGCATAGTCGAAATGGCCGGCGTCCAGGATGAAGATTTCGTTAAATTTTGACTTCGGCAGAGCGTTCGCCACGGCGAACTGACAGGGCGGCGCCACTGCCGGATCGAAGCGTGCGACGGCCGCCAGCATCGGCACGCTGATGCGGGCCGCTGCCGTTGCGGCATCGAAAAGGCGCAGCTTTTCAAAGACATCGGGATGGGTCTTTGCGTATTCCTGCACCGAATGGGCGCTGCCGACGGTCGGCAATGTCAGCCAGCGCTTGCGGTCGCCGAAGGTCGGCACCGTCAGATGGCCGCGCCTGATCCTGCCGTCGAAGGCAATGGCGAGCGCGCCGATGCCGCCGCCGAAGCTGATGCCGCTGTAGCCGATATGGCCGTCGATGGCCGGATAGAGCGCAAGCAGGGCGGAAACCGCGACCCAGACATCCTCGACGCAGCCGCCGATGACGTAACGGTCGGGATCGTCGATCTCGTGCAGCACGTGCCAGGGGGCGTCCGGCGAGATCGGCGGGTGGATGCTGCGCGAGGGCATGCCGCGCAGACAGGGAAAGAGGATGGCCGTCTCCTCCACCGGCAGGTCGAATTCCGGCTGGTCGCGGCCGCCGTAACCGTGGCCGACGACCAGGCCGCGCCGGACTTGCCCCTGGCGGGGCGTCAG
Source organism: Hyphomicrobiales bacterium (assembly GCA_900471515.1). Taxonomy (GTDB): domain Bacteria; phylum Pseudomonadota; class Alphaproteobacteria; order Rhizobiales; family Rhizobiaceae; genus Rhizobium. The sequence goes on from UCFC01000048.1 coordinate 32,633, forward strand.
CAGCCAGCCGCCGATGGCGACGCCGTCGGTGGAGGTGTAGGCGATATCGCGCACCTGCCAGTCCGTATGGGCATCGCCGCTCGGGCTCAGGCGCGGCTCGGGCCGGACCGCGAGCGCCCGGCCATACCGTTTCTGCCAGAAGGCATCGAAGCCCGGCGGGGCTTGCGGCGGGCGGATCGCCTGCAGCCCGGCCAGCGTCATGCCGTAGGTTGGGTCGAAGTCGAAAGGATGGTCTGTCGGGATGCTCATGCGCTTCTGTTGCCGTGAAACGGCGGCCGTCGCAAGGCCCGCGGCCGGTTCCCGCCACAATCAAACCGGCCGCTGCGGCCGAAATTGCGTGACAGCCCTGCCCGGCTGGTCTTAACTATCAGGCGCCGCCGGAGCCGACTCGGGCGGCGGCATATCCTGGTCTGCGTTCGTTTCACCGGTCGGAGGGACCGTTTCAAATGAAAATCCTTGTGATCGGCGCGGCCGGGACGAGCGGTCGCAGGCGCGGCCGCGCTCTTGCGCCCGGCTTCACAGCCGGGACATGCCTTGACGACATTATCCGCGTCCGCATCGAGGGCGCTTTGAACAACAGACTGCAGGAGCCTGCCTGACATGCTGCTTGGAGCCATTGCCGACGATTTCACCGGCGCCAGCGATCTTGCCAATACCCTTGCCCGCGGCGGCATGTCGACGATGCAGTTCGTCGGCCCCGGCCGCGGCAAGGTGAATTGCGAAGCCGGCGTCGTGGCGCTGAAGACGCGCTCGATTTCGGCCGAGGACGCCGTGTGGCAATCGATGGACGCGGCGCGCTGGCTGCTCGACCAGGGCTGCGAGCAGATCTTCTTCAAATATTGCTCGACCTTCGATTCCACGCCCGAGGGCAATATCGGCCCCGTCGCCGAAGCGCTGCAGCGGCTGACGGGCGCCAACGTGACCGTGGTCTGTCCGGCCTTTCCGGCAACCGGCCGGCGGGTCTTCATGGGCCACCTCTTCGTCAAGGACAAGCTGCTGAACGAATCCGGCATGGAGAACCATCCGCTGACGCCGATGACCGATCCGGATATCCGCCGCTGGCTGCGCCTGCAGACGCGCGGCGGCGTCGGCAGCATCACGCTCGATACGGTGCGCGAGGGCTCCGCCGCCATCCGCAGCCGGTTGCGCGACGAGCTGACCGACGGCAACCGCCTCGTCGTCGTCGACGCCATCGAGGATGCCGATCTCCTGACCATCGGCGAAGCGGTCGTCGACCATGCGCTGGTGACGGGCGGATCGGGCCTGGCGCAGGGGCTGGCGCGCAATTTCGCCATGCGCGGCAAACTGTCGGACCTTCCGCCCGACGTGCCGGCCGTCGACGGCCCAGGCGTCATTCTCTGCGGCTCCTGCTCGCTCGCCTCGCAGAACCAGGTCGCCTGCCACCTGCAGAACCATCCCGGCCTTTCCATCGATCCGGCCGCCATCGTGCGCGGCTCCATGTCGGTGGAGCACGCCGCCCGCTGGGTGACCGCCAACGCGGCCGACAATCCGATCGTCTATTCCACCACCTCGCCCGATGTCGTCAGCTTCGTGCAGCAGCGTTTCGGCCGCGAGGAATCGGCAAGGATCCTCGAAGATTTCTTCGGCAGCCTTGCCAGGCGGCTTGCCGATTCCGGCACGCGCCAGATCGTCGTCGGCGGCGGCGAGACCTCGGGCGCGGTCGTCGAGGCGCTCGGCCTCAAGCAGATGACGATCGGCGCGGAGATCGATCCCGGCGTGCCGGTTCTCGTCTCCGAGCGCGGCCGGCCGATGCGGCCGATCGGGCTGGCGCTGAAGAGCGGCAATTTCGGATCGCCCGACTTTTTCGCCAAGGCTCTCGACAGGATTGCCGGCCATGAATGAGACAGAATTGCGCCAAGCCATCGTCCGCTGGGGAAAATCGCTGTTCGAGCGGGGACTTACGGCCGGCTCTTCGGGCAATATCTCGGTGAAGACGGCGGACGGTTATCTGGCGACGCCGACCAATTCCTGCCTGGGCTTTCTTGATGCCGAGCGCCTGTCGAAGCTCGACGGCGACGGCAGGCACGTTTCGGGCGATGCGCCGACCAAGGAACTGCCGCTGCATTTCTCCTTCTACGAAAAGCGGCCGCAGACGGGCGCCGTCGTGCATCTGCATTCCACCTATGCGACCGCCCTTTCCTGCCTTGCCGATACCGACCCAAGCGACGCCATTGCGCCGCTGACGCCCTATGTCGTCATGCGCGTCGGCAAGGTGCCGGTCGCGCCCTATACGCGGCCGGGCTCGGCGGACGTGAAGCCGCTGATTGCGCAAATCGCCGGCGAACACAGCGCCGTGCTTCTGGAAAACCACGGGCCGATCGTTTCGGCCGCCACGCTCGATTCGGCCGTCTTCGCCATCGAAGAGCTGGAAGAGGCGGCCAAGCTTTCGATCATCACCCGCGGCATGAAAGTGCGGCACCTGAACGGCGCGCAGATCGCCGATCTCGAAAAGCACTTCAAGCTGCGCTGATTGCGGAGGCAGGGCCGCCGCGCACCTGCCGGAATGTCTCAGGCAAGCTCGATCAGCAGCGCCCGGTGATCGGAAACCTCGGGCGCTTCCACCACTTCGAAACGCTCCACCGTAACCTGCGGCGTCACCAGCATGTAATCGGCAAAGCGGCCTTCCTTCGGATAGAGCGAGGTGCGGGTATCGGTAAAACCCCGGCCGGTGACGAGATCGTCGAGGCCGAGGCGGCCGAGCTTTTCAAAGGTTATGCTGTCGGGCAGCACGTTGAAATCGCCGCAGACGACGAGGCGCTCGTCACCCGGCCAGAGGCGCTCGATCAGCTCGACCAGCGCGTCGGCCTGGGCGTGGCGGGCGGGAATATCGCCCTTGCCGGCGGGATCGCGCAGGCCGTGCAGCTGGGCGATGGTGAGCGAAAAGCCGCCGGCACAATCGAACAGGCGGATGCAATGGGCGTTGCGCGAGCGCGGATGCTCGCCCCAGCCGTCGGGCGAAAAACGACCGTGGATGAAATCCGCCGCCTGGCCGATCACCGGGTATGACCTGCGCACGAAGGTGGCGATGCCGAATTCGGTCGGACAGGCCCTCGCGCCGTGGTAGAGATCGCCGCGCGCAAACGGGCAGAAATAGCCGTCGTGATCCGGAAGGACGGCGGCGATCTCGTCATAGAGATGGGCGCGCTGCGGCAGCACGATGCCGCCGTCGCGATATTCCAGCCAGTGCGGCGCATCGGCAGCCGAGCGCACCACTTCCTGCAGGCAGAAGACGTCGGCATCGGCCGTTGCGAGATAATCGATCAGCGGCGCGTGGACGCTGCCGCCCCAGGCATTCAACGAAACGATACGCAGAGACATGCAGACTCCCTTTCGGGCGGGAGACTAGCAGATTCGCCTGCGGATGCCTCATGGAGCATCAGCGATAGCCGGTATCGTCGGCCGGCCTGCCGGGTTCCTGCACCTCGGCGAGGTAGCGCCAGCAATCCGGCCGGGTGCCGTCGAGATCGGTGAAGCCGTAGGCCTCGGCCAGCCGGAAGCTGGAGAGCGACTGGCCGTTCCACCGGCCGCGGTCGGGATCGGCGGCGAGTGCGGCGACCGCCCGGCCGGTGAAACGCGGCGTTTCCGAGATGACGAAATGCGGCTGGACCTTTGCGCCCTCGCGCCAGTTCTTCTCCGTCACGCCGAAGATTTCGAGCATCATTTCCGAGCGCATCCAGCCCGGCGACAGCGAGACGGCGGTGGCGCCGTGCGGCGCCAGATCCCTGGCATGCGCCCAGGCCATGCGGTTCGTGCCCGTCTTGACCAGATCGTAATAGGGGCAGAGCCGGTAATGGGTGGCGTTATAATCCGCCGTGCCGTCGGTCATCTCCACCAGCAGGCCGCCCGGCCGTTCGATCATCAGCGCCAGAGCGTAACGGGCGGTGATGAAATGGGTGTCGAGCGCAAGCCGCAGCATGCGCAGGCCCTTGTCGAGCGAATGTTCCCAGACCGGCTTGTCCCATTCCGTCAGATGCTCGCCGCCCCAGATATCGTTGACGAGGATATCGAGCCTGCCCTCTTCGGCGCGGATGCGCTCAACCAGCGCCTCCACCTGTTCCGGCACCAGATGATCCACCTGCACGGCGATGCCGCGGCCGCCGGCCGCATTCACCAGTTCGGCGGTGTCCTCGATCGTTTCCGGCCGGCCATATTCGGATTGCTGCGTGCGGGTGGTGCGGCCGGTCACATAGACGGTCGCACCCGCCGCGCCCAGTTCCACGGCGATGCCGCGCCCTGCCCCGCGCGTTGCGCCGGCAACGAGCGCCACCTTTCCCTTCAGGTCCACTGTCACTTCGCTGTCCTCCCCGCTAAAAACATCCGGCCGAACCGGCGAACTTGTATATAAACGAATGTTCGTTCATAAATACGGCGAAAGCAAGAGGAGATTTCATGCCGCGCCCGCGCACGCTTTCCGACGAACAGCTGCTGTCGATGGTTCTCGACGTGATCCAGTCCGAGGGGCCGGATGCGGCCACCTTTGCGGCGGTCGCCAGGGCGAGCGGCCTTTCGGGTTCGACGCTGGTGCAGCGCTTCGCCACGAAGGCCGGCATGCTGCGCGCCGCCCTGCTCCATGCCTGGGACCGGCTGGACGCACAGACGGCGCGGCTTGCCGCGACACTGCCGAAGACGGCGGACGGGGCGATTGCCCTGCTGAGCGGCCTTTCGCAGGACTATGGCGACAATCCCGCCTCCTATGCGGAAGGCCTGCTGCTGCTGCGCGAGGATTTCCGCGATCCGGTGCTGCGCGCCCGAGGTGCGGCCTGGGGTGCGGCGCTGACGGAGGCGCTGGCCGCGCGCTTCGAGGGGACGGCGCAGGCGCGGACCATTGCCCGGCTGATGCTTTCGCAATGGCAGGGGTCGCTTCTGTGGTGGGGCTTTTCGTCCGAGGGCGCGGTTGCCGATTACGTGGAACGGGAGTTGCGGCTCTTTCTCGCCGCGCTTGAACCCCGGCCAAACTAGGGCCTGCTGCGGGTTTCCGCCCGTTTGCGGCCGGGCCGGTCGGCCCGGCAACCTATACGTTCGTGTCCGGGACAGGTCTTGCGCATTCGTGATATAGCGGCAGAGGCTCCAACCAGGAACGGATGCATGTCATCGCCAATGCTGGAAGATCCGCTGTTCCAGTTCGCCGTCCTCGTATTGTTCAGCGCGGCGGCACAATTCATCTTCAGGCGAAACCCGACCTTCCGGCTGATCGCCAACATCTTCTTCTTCGCGCTGCTGACCTCGCTGCTCGTCAAGCACAAGATCGCGCCCTATACGTCGGACATGGGCGAGGCCCAGGACCTGTTCCGGCGCGTCTTCGTCGGGATCGCCAAGGCCGTCTGGTGGATCGGCGGGGCGATGGTGCTGGCAAGCTCGGTGCGGCTCTTCCTGATCTTCGAGCGCATACCGCGCGAAGGGCGGCTGCTGCAGGACCTGCTCGTGGCGATCATCTATGTCGGCGCGGCGCTGTCGGTCGTGTCCTATGTCTTCGACGTCCCGGTCGGCACGCTGATCGCCACGTCGGGCGTCTTCGCCATCGTGCTCGGCCTTGCGCTGCAGAGCACGCTGAACGACGTGTTCTCGGGCATCGCGCTCAATCTCGGGCGGCATTACAGCGTCGGCGACTGGATCGTCCTCGACGACGGCGTGCAGGGCCGCGTGGTGGAGACGAACTGGCGCTCCACCCACCTTCTGAACGGCACCAACGACCTCGTCATCGTGCCGAACAGCGCGCTCGCCAAGGCGCGGTTGACGAACCTGACGAGCCCCGAGGAAGCGCACGGCGTCTCGCTGAAGATCCGGCTGGTGCCCTCGAACACGCCGGCGGCGATCGAGGAGACGATGCGTGCCGTGCTGCTCAGCAGCAACGCCATCCTGAAATCGCCCGCCCCCGTCGTCAGCGTTACCGGGCTCGACAGCAATGCCGTCGAGTTCGAGCTTTCGTTCCGCGTTTCCGGGCTCGGCGAGGCGACCGCCGCCCGCAACGAGATCTACGATCTCATCTATCGCCATGCCAAGGCGGCGGGACTGCAGCTGGCCTCGCCCGCCGGCTCGCCGGCCGCCCCCGTTGCCGATCCGGCGGAGGCGGCGGGCAAACATCCGAATTCCGCCTGGCGGCTGCTCAACGCCATCCCGCTCTTCTCGACGCTGACGGAAGACGAGAAGGAATCGCTGGCGGCCGACATGAAGCGGCTGAGCTTCCGCAAGGACGCGCTGATCGCGACGCAGGATACGTCGCTGACCTCGCTGATGATCGTGCGGCGCGGCGTGGCCGTGGTGGAGCGCAAGGAAGGCGGCGAGACGATCGAGCTCGCCAGGATCGCGCCCGGCGATCTCTTCGGCGAACGCGGCGTGCTGATGGGGGCGCTGGAGCCGGCCAATATCCGCGCGCTCACATCCGTCGTGGTCTACGAGATCGCCAAGGATCACCTGGCGGCGATCATGCAGGAGCGGCCGGCGCTGGCCGAAGAACTCGGCCTCTTGCTGTCGCGGCGGATCGAAGCCGAAAAACACCATTTCAGCGCCGGCGTGTCTGCCGAAGCCAGCCACCCGACGACGCTTTCGACGCGCATCCGGCACCTGTTCCAGATCCCGCACAGCAGCTGGCAGTAACCGTCAGCCCGCCTTTTCCACCGGCTCCCCGGCATTGTCCCCGACAGTCAGCGGCCAGTCGACGACATAATCCTCGAAATCGTCGAGATCGACATCGTTTTCGCTGACGGTGCGGCCGCGGGCGGAAATGCCGGCAAGGTGGACGGTCTCGGGATCGCCCGAGACGAGCGGATGCCACCAGTAGAGATCGCGGCCCTCATTGACGAGGCGATAACCGCAGGTCGGCGGCAGCCATTCGATCTCGGGCACGTTTTCCTTGGTCAGCTGCACGCAGTCGGGCACGAAATCCCAGCGGTTGGCATAGCTGGAACAGCGACAGCTTTCGCTGTCGAGCAGCTTGCAGCGGATCGAGGTGAAATAGACGTCGCCGGTATCCCATTCCTCGATCTTGTTGAGGCAACAGAGGCCGCAGCCGTCGCACAGGCTTTCCCATTCCTCGGCATTCATTTCGGCAAGCGTCTTGCGCTTCCAGAAGGGCAGATCGTTCATCGTTCGTTTCTTGCAACAGCCGCCCGCAAATTCGCGTGACGACCGTTCAACTCTCTTGTTCTCGTGCGCAAAATCAACCAATTATTCAACATGCTCCGGCTAACCGGAGAGTCAGGCGGCCCTTTCAGGCCCCGCTCCGGCGTCCGGGTTCAGAACGGCCGCCGAGCGCGATCAGGCGGGAATACAGGACGTGCAGGACCCGGACAACCCCGATAGTGGGACAGATAAACCCGAAGGCGGGCAAGGCAAGACGCCAGGCAGGCGGGAAGGCAAAAACCGCCACCTGCTGCTGCGCATCGATTCGTGGATCGATTCGACCGTCTGGAATGCCGGTTTTCGCGCCGCCGAGATCTGGGAAGACACGACCATCTTCTTCCGCCGCTTCCGCATGCGCGGCTGGAAACGCGCGGTTTTCGAACTGGCCGGCGAAGGGCTGTCGCTGGGCGCGGTCGGCATGGTGCTGATGCTGGCGCTCGCCCAGCCGGCCTTCGAGGCCACCAAGGAAGACTGGCGCAACCGCGGTGATTTCGCCGTCACCTTCCTCGACCGCTACGGCAATGTCATCGGCCATCGCGGCGTCATCCACCAGAATTCCGTGCCGATCGACGAATTGCCGGATTCGCTGATCAAATCGGTGCTGGCGACCGAGGACCGGCGCTTCTTCGACCATTTCGGCATCGACGTAATCGGCCTCTTCCGCGCCATGGTGACGAACGCCCAGGCCGGCGAGGTCGTCCAGGGCGGCTCGACACTGACGCAGCAGCTTGCCAAGAACCTGTTCCTTTCCAACGAACGCTCGATCGACCGCAAGATCACCGAGGCCTTCCTGGCGCTGTGGCTGGAAGCCAACCTCTCCAAGAAGGAGATCCTCGCCACTTATCTCGACCGCGCCTATATGGGCGGCGGCACGTTCGGAGCGGCGGCGGCGGCGCAATTCTACTTCGGCAAGAACATTACCGACGTGAACCTTGCCGAATCCGCCATGCTGGCCGGCCTGTTCAAGGCGCCGGCCAAATATGCCCCGCATGTGAACCTGCCGGCAGCGCGCGCCCGCGCCAACGAGGTGCTGACCAATCTCGTGCAGAGCGGGCTGATGACCGAGGGACAGGTGATCGCCGCGCGGCGCAATCCCGCCACCGTCGTCGACCGCAACGAGGTGGAATCGCCCGACTTCTTCCTCGACTGGGCCTTCGACGAGGTGCAGCGCCTGTCGCCGCGCTTCCACCAGCGCTCGCTGATCGTGCGCACCACGATCGACATGGGCATCCAGCAGGCGGCCGACGATTCCATCGAAACGTCGCTGCGCGAATATGGCGAGGCCTATCACGCCAAGCAGGGCGCGATGGTGATGATCGAGAACGGCGGCGCCGTGCGCGCCATGGTCGGCGGGCGCGACTACGGCGAGAGCCAGTTCAACCGGGCCACCAAGGCGCTGCGCCAGCCGGGCTCCTCCTTCAAAGTCTATACCTATTCGGTGGCCATGGAGAGCGGCATGACGCCGAAGACGACGATCATCGACGCGCCGATCTCCTGGGGTAACTGGAGCCCGCACAATTACGAAAACCGCTATGCCGGCCGCATCACGCTGGAAACCGCGATCGCCCAGTCGATCAACACGATCCCGGTGCGGCTCGCCAAGGAAAAGCTCGGCATCCAGCCGATCCGCGCCATGGCCAAGGCAATGGGCGTGGAAACGCCGATCCGCGACGACGTGACGATCCCGATCGGCACATCGGAAGTGACGGTGCTCGACCAGGCGACGGCCTATGCCGTGTTTCCGGCCGGCGGCTACCAGTCGCGCCGCCACGGCATCACGCAGATCCTCGATTACGACGGCGACATTCTCTACGATTTCGACCGTGACGAGCCGCCCGCCCAGCGGGTGCTTTCCGAACAGGCCGATACCTACATGAACCAGATGCTGTCGCGCGTGCCCTATGTGGGTACGGCGCGCAAGGCCGCGCTCGACAACGGTATCCTCACCGCCGGCAAGACCGGCACGACACAGGCCTATCGCGACGCCTGGTTCGTCGGCTTCACCGGCAACTACACCTGCGCCGTCTGGTTCGGCAACGACGACTATACCTCGACCAACAACATGACCGGCGGCTCGCTGCCCGCCATGACCTTCAAGCGCGCCATGGACTATGCCCATCAGGGCGTGACGCTGCGCGCCATTCCCGGCGTCGACAACCCGTTCCCCTCGGAAAAGGACGTCGCCAAGGCGCAGGCCAACAAGCCGAAGGACGGCGTGCCGACGCTGATCCGCCCGCGCATGCTCTCCGTGCAATCGACGAACATCCTGAAAGGCATCGGCGAGAAGCTGAAGGATGCCGCGCCGCTCGAAATGCAGAAGGTGGCGAGCGCCGAGTAGGGATGCGGGCCGTTCAGGCGGCCCGCGGGATGATCGTCGCCAGATCGCCGCCGATCTCGCGGCGCCTTTCCATCAGGTCGCAATCGGCCTGGAGGCCAAAATAGCGGGCCAGCCGAAGGTCGCTGTCGGCCGTGATGCTGCGCTTGCCCGGCACGATTTCATTGACACGGCGCGGCGACACGTGGATCGCGCGCGCCAGGGCGTTCTGGCTGAGGTTCAGCGGCTTCAGGAATTCCCCCAGCAGGATCTCGCCCGGATGGGGATTCGCAAGACGAGCGTCTTCAGTGGTGATGATCGACGATTTCGACATGGTGGGCCGTCCCCTCTTCCCGGTTGAAGCAGATGCGCCATTGATCGTTGATGCGGATCGAAAACTGTCCGCGCCGGCTTCCCTTCGGGGCTTCCAGCCGATGTCCGGGCGGTATGCGCAGATCGTCCATCCGCCTCGCCTGATTGAGCAGGCGCCGCTTGCGCAGCGCAACGGCCTGGATATCGGCCGGCAATTTCCGGCTTCTTGAGCCGCTCCGGATTCGTTCCGTCCCGGCGTCGGCGAAGCCCGCGATCACGGGTGTTTACAACGCCCGGCGTCATATGAAGCAAGGCGTTGTAGCCTTTTGCGCCGGGGACACATCGCCTCACGGCATTCCACCCTGCCAGAATCAGTGATAACCCTTTCAACTGATTTGATCTTCAAGTTTGATCTTCAAGGGCGCAAGGTGTTTCGGTTTCCCCTTTTCATCCTGGTCACGCTGATCGTCGCCTTCGGCGGCGGCATCATGATCTCGCTTTACGCGCTGGATGCGACGCAAGGGTTCGGGGCGATCAAGCTCGGCGCCTGGGAGGCCTTTCCGGAACTCCAGACCGTCGATGCGGACCCCTATGCGAAATCGCACCGGGCGCGCGCCGGCAAGCTGCTCTACGGCAGCGCCGAGGGCCTGACCTTTACCGCCAGCGTGGACGACAGCGGCGAGCGGCTGAACGCCGCCTGCCGCTACCGCATCGTCGGCCAGACGCCGCCGGCGCGCCTGTGGACGCTGTTTACCGCCGACAATTCCGGCAACCCCGCCTCGCTGCAGCAGACCCTGCCGGCAGCGCTGAATTCGTGGACGGTGTTGCGCCAGCCGGACAGCAGCTTCACCATCGACATCGCCACGCGCGCGGCACCCGGCAACTGGCTGGCGCTGCCGCAGGCCGGCACGTTCCGGCTGGTGCTGACGCTGTTCGACACGCCGACGGCCGGCAGTTCCGGCGTGATCGACCTTTCCATGCCGAAGCTGACCAAGATCGGGTGCGGCAATGCTTAGGCTGTTCTTCGCGCTGCTGGCCGGGCTTTTCGGGGCGGCACTGCTGCATCTCGTCATCATTCTGGCGCTGCCGCACTTCACCGGGCGCGACGCGGCGACGCGGGTGGAGGCGGAAGGCGATCCGAACAATTTCTACCTGCTGACCGGCCGCTACGACGAGGCTGGGCTTGCCAACGGCGATCCTTTCGTGCGCACCGCCGTCTGCTCCTTCGATGTCGGCGAGGCGCCGGTGCATTTCACCGCCAAGGGCAACGTGCCCTTCTGGTCGATCGCCATCTACGACAGCGCCTCCAACGAGGTCTTCAGCATGAACGACCGCACCTCCGTCGGCGGCGCGCTCGACGTCGTGGCGGCTGGCCCGATCCAGCTGACGGACCTGCGCAAGAACCTGCCGCAGGACCTGCAGCAGACGATCATGGTGGAGATGACGCATCCCGAAGGTTATGCGGTGCTGCGCACGCTGGCGCCGCAGGCAAGCTTCGACGAAGCCGCGCGCGCTTTCCTCACGGGGGCGGGCTGCGACGAACTCGACGTCCGCTAGACGCCATAAGGATCAAGGCATGACCGCCCCGCTATCGCACCGGATGCGCCAAAGCGGGGCCGCCGAAATTCAGAACCGGAGTTCAGCGGTTTTCGAAACGGGCCTTGGCCGGTTCAGTCGCCGGCATGTAGAGGCTGACCAGCGTTCCCTCCGGATCGCGCAGCTGGAAGGTCTGGTTGCCCCAGGGCAAGAGCTTCGGCGGGTGGACAATCTCGACAAGTCCCTTCAGCCTTTCGAATTCCGCCTCCAGATCTGCCACCTGCAACTCGATGATGGCGGTGCGGTTGGCGCCTGGCTCGGCCGTCCCCTCCTGGAAAAGAGCGACGGTCTCCGCGCTGCCAATGGCGAGGGTCGCGGATGGCGTCACGATCTCGGCGAAGACGGGGGCCAACCAGTCGGCCGTTAGACCCGTGAGCATTTCGTAGAAGGCGACTAGGCGGTTGACGTCCTGCGCGATGAGGCGAAGAGAGGCGAATTTCATTTTGGTCTCCTGTTTCGACCCGATCGATGATCGGAGCAGGAGCCTTGTAGGTGAATGCTGCTGCCAGCATTATGGCAACAGGAGTCAATGAATGCGCAGCGCCGACCGTCTTTTTCAGATCATCCAAATCCTGCGCCGCACATCGCGGCCGATCACGGCTGCGGCCATCGCGGCCGAGATCGAGGTGTCGCGGCGCACGGTCTACCGGGATATTGCCGAATTGATCGGCCAGAGGGTTCCGATACAAGGGGAAGCGGGCCTGGGATACCTGCTGGCGGACGACTATGAGATGCCACCGTTGGCGCTGAGCCCGGAAGAGGCCGAGGCGCTCGCGCTCGGGGGGCAATGGGTCGCTCAGCATCCGGATCAGGCACTTGCCCGACTAGCGCAGGACGCCTTGTCGAAGATCCGGTTTGCATTGCCTGAAGGCAGCCGTTTCGTGCTGGAACAGCCGACGCTGGGCATACGTCCCGTCGACACCGCCCATCAGGAGAAGCTGGATACAACGCCGGTGCGAGATGCGCTTCGGCGGGGACGCGTACTGGCCTTCACCTACCGCACGCTTGAAGGCGCGGCCAGTCAGCGCTGCGTCTGGCCGATCCTTCTAGGCTACGATGACGTACATTGCCTGCTGATCGCCTGGTGCGAACGGCGCGAAGCCATCCGCCATTTCCGCGTCGAACGCATGTCCGACATCAGGGTTCTGGAGCGCAAACCGCCACGGCGTCGTCACGAACTGCTGCGGATATGGGAGGAGATGAGGCGCCGCGTCACGACCGATCTGGCGGCCACGCAGCCCGACGAGCCAGAGTGATCCCAACTCTCTCGTACATGCGGTTCTGCGCGGTCAGAACAATTGGCGCAGGTGTCCGTTGCTCCCGCGTGCAATGGTTTGGCTCGCGAATTCGTGCATCGTGGATGCGCCGCGCGGCGTCACGTTGCTTTGACGTTATCTTCCGCAGCCAGTTCGCCCTGATCGTAGATTCGCCTGCATTCCTCGATGCGCGGCAGATTATCCCATATCCAGGTGTTGACGCCCTCGAGTACCCGCAACAGTTCCGCGCCCATATCGGTCAATTCATATTCAACGCGCGGGGGTACCTCGGGAAAGTAGTGGCGCGTCACCAGCCCGTCTCGCTCAAGGTTCCGCAGGCTGAGGGTCAACATACGCTGGGTGATCCCGTCGATCGCCGACTGGAGAGCCGAGAAGCGAAGCCTTCGCCCGCTGGCGAGCGACAGATGCCAGATCACTTGAGCGGTCCATTTGTCACCCAGTTTTGCGCAAATGCCGTTGGCCGGATACGGCTTGAAGCGACGGCCGTCATTTGTCTCGTTTCTTGTATTGCTGACCATCGTCTTCTCCAAAACATACATCTTTGTGCCCGAGGCTCAGGAATGTGCCGTCTTCCGGCCTGGCGAAAACCGTATATATGGATAGCCCTTGTTCAACACGAGGGCATCCCATGTCACATGATCGACTTCCAATTCTGGTCTTCGGCGCCACCGGCCGGCAGGGCGGATCCGTTGCCAGGGCATTACTGAAAGCCGGATGGCCTGTCCGAGCCCTTGTGCCCGATCCTTCAAAGCCCGCGTCGCTTGCCCTGCAGCAAGCCGGTGCGGAACTGGTGCGCGGGTCATTCGAAGAGACGGCGACAATCGAGGACGCGATGAAGGGCATGTTTGGCGTCTTCAGCGTGCTGCCTGGCAATCTGTCGGCGGAAGACGAGGTCCGTTACGGAAAGACCATCGCCGATCTGGCCGCAAGGAGCCGGATCGATCACTTCATCTATTCCTCGGGCGCGAGCGCCGGTGACAAATTGACGGGCGTTCCGCGCTTCGATGCCAAGCCGCGTATCGAGGAGCATATCCGTAAGCTGCCGCTCGCCGCCACCATTGTCCGACCGATGATCTTCATGGAAATGCTCGTTCGGCCCGGCTTCGGGCTTGAGGATCGACGGCTGCTCTCCCTGGTCCGGCCGGATCACGCAATACAGCTGATCGCGGTGGAAGATATAGGGAAAATTGTTGCGGCGACTTTCGCGGATACGGCCCGGTTTGGTGGCGTGACCATGAAAATTGCCGGCGACAGATTGACCGGCCACGATTTGGCCGCCGCCTTCACCGAGGTTGCCGGCGAACCCATCGTTTATGCCCGGTTTGCGGATGATGTCCTGGCCGCTAATGCCGACCTGGCGCAGATGGCTTCGAGCCTGGAAGACGGTCCGCTTGCCGAGCGCGTCGATTTGAACCTCATGCGCGCACTCAATCCGGAACTCCTCTCGTTCCGGTCCTGGCTTGCCGGCAGCGGCCGGGCCGCGCTCCGTGCCGTGCTGCGGAAGCCTGGCGCGGCCGTGTAGAACCTGTCCCACAGTGCCTCTCTCTCCGAGCCGGCGACGACAATGCGCCGCCAAAGGCCGGGGTCAAACACCTAGGGTTGTTTTCGTGTCTTACTTGTTCTTGACGCGCGGCGCAGAATGCGCCGGTTTCTTGTCGGACGTTTCGGCGATCCGTTCGTAACGAACGCCGGTGAACCAGAGGATTTTTGCTTCGCCGGGCTCCTTGCCCGTGCGGCGCGGCTCCTCACGCAGCCGATCCGCCAATGCGACTACAATTGCCATTCTCGTCTCCATGCACTGCCCGAGACGGATGAACTTGCGATGGATTTCACCCTGCCCGCCATGCTGCGGGCCAGCGCGTCCTCAGGCGCCGGGTGGACCGGACCGAGGGCATTCGCGCCTTTCTCACGGCACCTGACTGAAATACCGTGATGCTGCGGAGCTTCCACGATCCGTATTCTCCAAATCGCGTCGTTCCTGTCCGAATTGAGACACACGACCGTTAACAGATTACTAATATTCAGCCACTGCTCTCAGCAGTCTGCTCGACGCTGAGATAACGCGCAGAACAGTTGTTTGGTTTCAGTCGCGGCCAAGAAAAGAAGGGCCGCAAGGGGCCGGATAAAATTAGAAACAATTCATATAGTTAATCGCACATACCCGCAGAATCGGCGGCTGCGGGGCCACTGTTGCAAATATACGTCACAAAAATATTAATTGCGGCGGGGGCGGCTGCGTGTATTCTGCCCCCATCGGCCGAAAGTTTTCAGGCGTCGGCCGCTTGGGAGATCATACGCGCTCTTGCCGTCGGACGGAGAGCAACCCATGCCCTTTCTGTATAGTTCCGCATTCACGCCGGAAGATCTGGATGTATTGCGCGGCGCGCTGGATGCGTGGTGCGCGGAAAAACATATCGACATCGGAAGCGTCGAAGCGCAGTTCGCCGCCTCGACCGCACTCGACCTTTACGAATCGGGCCACGACAGTCACGACAAGCTGCTGTCGGCGCTGAGGGGCCGCAAGGGTCTCTAGATTCTTCGCCGGCTATTTATCCACATGGCTGATTGACGCAAATCGCCCCACTTTCGGGGTGCGCGGATTTATTTTGCCGGCTTACCAAGTCGCGACACGCGAAACGTGTATAATTCTGTTGCATTTTAATAGAATCTTCAGCATGCATTAACCCTGCCGGTGTAGGATTTGTTCATAACCGTATGGTCTGACGCGCGTCCCGCCAGCGCTTGTCGGCCCACGGTTTCCCGCTCGTTCTGCGTTTTTCAGGGTGTTCGTGTGCGTGACCGGTTTCGAGACCTAGAAGGCCCCATGGCCATCAGGAAGAAGGACGTGGTGTTAATGGCGACTGTCAGCAGTTTCGAGAACCTGTCGCATCCGACACGCTCCGAACTGCGCCAGTTTGCCGAACTCTTCATGCCGCTGTTCCAGGCCTCCTCGGAGGAGGCAAGGCGCCAGGCCGTGGCTGCCCTTTCCCAGTGCGAGAACATGCCGGCCGCCGTCGCGCTCTTCATCGGCAACCAGCCGATCGAGGTCGCAGCCCCCTTCCTTACCGCCTCCAAGGCAATCAGCGACGACACGCTGATCACCATCGCGCGCACCCATGGCGCGGCGCATGTGAAGGCGATCGTCAGCCGCGACGCGCTGTCGCCAAAGGTCATCGACGCGCTGGTGGCCTTGCGCCAGGCCGAGCCGCGCCCCTCGGCCGCAGCCCCCGCCGAGCCGCCGGCCATGCCGCTTTCGCCCATGCCGGCGGCAACCGAAGCCGACCAGGAGGAGGCACGGCGCCTTGCCGGTGAAGAGGCGCTGCGCGAGCGCATCCGCGGCCTTGCCGGCCATCTCGGCCGCGATGACGAGGACCGGCTTGGCCTTCGCACGCTCTCTCCCATTCAGGAGGCGCTGCTGGTGCGCTTTGCCCGCACGCGCGAGGCCACGCATTTCGCCACCGCCCTTGCCGATGCGCTGTCGGCCAGCCGGTGGCTGGCCGAGCGCATCATGCTCGACCTCTCGGGCCAGCAGCTCGCCACGACCCTGACGAGCCTCGGCATGGGCTTCCTCGATGCCGTCTTCGTGCTGGAAAAGCTCTATCCGCATCTTGGCGAGGTGCAGCACAATGTCAGCCGCGCCTTCCTCATCCTCGACGCGCTGGACCCGGAAGAGTGCCATGCCCGCGTGGAGGCCTGGCGGCGGGCCGACAGTTATACCTACAATCCGCAAGGCCCCGCCGCCGCCCAGCCGGCGGCCCAGCCGCAGGCTCCGGCCCACCGCTTCACCCGGCAGGCGCCGCTGCGCGATCTGAAGAGCGTCATCCGGGCGCGCTGAACGCATTTGAGGCGAAAGCGGTGCGCCTTCGATGCTCTAGCGCATTGTTTTCCCTGCAATTCCTGGGACTGCTCTAGCCGTTTTGCCGGTCGCGCCGGTACTGCTGCGGCGCAATGCCGTTGATGCGCTTGAACGCATTGCTGAAAGCGCTTTCCGACCGATAGCCCAGCGAATAGGAAATGGCCGCGATCGGCTGCGCACCCGAGCGCAGCGCCTTGGCGCCCAGCCGCATGCGCCAGCGCAGCAGGTAGTCGAGCGGCGACATGCCGGCAAGCTTGCGGAACCGCAGCGCGAAATTGGAGCGCGACATGCCGGCGGCTTCGGCCAGATCCTGCAACCGCCAGTTCCGGGCGGGATCGCCGTGCAGCAGCCGGATCGCCGCGCCGATGCGCCGGTCGCCCAGGGCCTGCAGCCAGCCTGGCGTTGCCGCCTCCGCCTGATCGAGCCAGACGCGGATGAGCTCGACGAAGAGAAGCTGGGCCAGATGATCGGCTGCCACCGAGCCGCCGGGGCGCTTCTCGTCCCATTCCTCGCCCAGCCGCGCCAGCAGCCAGCGGATGGTGGCCGCCTGCCGCGACCTGCCGCTGACGAAGAGGATCGGCGGCAGCGCATCGAGCAGCAGGCCGGCATCGGCATCGTCGAAAGTCACGCGCCCGCCGACCGCAAACAGGCCCTCGCCCGGCAGGTCGGGACGGATGCAGGCGGTGTGGTCGGGGCCGAACACCTCGGAGGGCGAAACAGGCGGCAGCGACGGGTCGCTGCACAGGACATGCGCGCCGCAATTGACGAGCAGGAAACAGTCGCCGGCCTCCAGCCGGCGTGCCTGCCCGCCCTCCGAGACGAGATAACAGCCGCCTTCCAGCACGGCATTGAACTTCACCCCATCGGAGGCGAAGCGGATCGACCAGTCGCCCCTGGCCCGGAGACTGGCCGACAGCAGGCTCCTGGCCGAGAGCAGCGAGAGGACATCGGAAAGAGGGTCGGCAGCCAGCATTTAGGACGATCACGCAAGCAGATTGGATTTCAGCGCATGGATCATCCTACATCCGATGGTCTAGGTCTAGCCTCGACCACTGACAAAACAGATGCGAGGATTTGATGCCGACATCCCAATATCCCCTTCCCTCCGGGTTCAGCCGCGCAACGACGGCAGCAGAAGCGCTCGGCCATGCCGATCTCACCGGCAGGCTTGCCGTCGTCACCGGCGGTTATGCCGGCCTCGGCCTGGAGACGGTGCGCGTGCTGTCGAAGGCCGGGGCGTCGATCGTCGTGCCGGCGCGCGATACCGCCAAGGCCGAAGCGGCGCTCAAGGGCCTGCCGCGGATCGAGATCCGCCCGCTCGACCTTGCCGACCCGGCTTCGATCGATGCTTTCGGGCAGGAATTTGCCGCCAGCGGCCGGCCGCTCGATCTTTTCATCGGCAATGCCGGCGTCATGGCCACACCGCTTGCCCATGACGGCAGAGGCTTCGAGCGGCAGTTCGCGACCAACCATCTCGGCCATTTCCAGCTTGCCGCATGGCTCTGGCCGGCGCTGAAACGCGCCGGCAATGCCCGCGTCGTGGCGCTGTCGTCGGGCGCGCATCGCTTCTCGGCCATCGATTTCGACGATCCGAACTACCGGCACCGCCCCTATGACGCCTGGAAGGCCTACGGCCAGTCGAAGACCGCCAACGCGCTCTTCGCGCTCGAACTCGACCGGCGCGGGGCAGAACACGGCGTGCGCGCCTTCTCGGTTCACCCCGGCTCGATCAGGACGGAACTGACCCGCTACGTCTCGGACGCGGATATGGAGGCGATCGGCTTCCGCGATGCCGACGGCAATATCCCGGCGCATATCGCCGCCCTCTTCAAGACGATCGAACAGGGTGCGGCGACCACGGTCTGGTGCGCGACGAGCCGCCAGCTCGACGGCATGGGCGGCGTCTATTGCGAGGATTGCGACATTGCCGAAGCGCTGCCGGCCGACACGAAGGAGCTGCGCGGCGTCATGCCCTGGGCGATGGACACCGAGGCGGCCGCGCGGCTCTGGACGCTCAGCGAAAGGCTGCTCGGCATCACCTTCGCATGAGCCTTTCCCGGTCGGATCGAAGCACCCGGCCGGGCAGTTCCAGCCGGCGCGTGATGCCGACCATGTCCAGGAACACCTCGTCATGGCTGACGATCAGCAGCGCGCCGTCGTAGGCCGTGAGACCGGCTTCGACGGCGGCGACGGAATCGATGTCGAGGTGGTTGGTCGGCTCGTCGAGGATCAGCAATGACGGCGGTGTCGCGCCGCCGAGAACGCAGGCAAGGCCGGCGCGCAGAAGCTGGCCGCCTGACAGGGTCGAGACGATCTGCAGCGCCGCATCGGCCCGGAACATGAAGCGGGCAAGTGCGGCGCGGCAGGCATTCTCATCCGATTGCGGGTTCAGACGCCGGAAATTGTCGCGGATCGAGGCAGCGGGATCGAGCAGGCTGACGCGCTGGTCGAGCATGGAGACGGAGGCCAGCACATGGACCGCTCCCTCCCACGGCTGCAGATCGCCCGAAACGAGCGCAAGCAGCGTCGTCTTGCCCGAGCCGTTGGGGCCGGTCAGGGCGATGCGCTCGGGGCCGGATATATCGAAGGAGAGTTTGCGGATGACGGGCTCGCCCGCCGTGTAGCCGGCCGTGACGGCATCGATCTTCAGCACGGTCCGCGCCAGCGGCAGGCCGGTCGACGGCAGCCTGACGGAGAGCGGCTGCAGGACCTCGATGCGCCTGCGCGCCTCCTCGGCATCGGCGAGCGCCTGCGCGCGCCGCCGCTCGGCAAGTCGGGCATTCTCGCCGCTGGTATTCTCCGCCTGCCGTTTCAGGCCGCCGGCGACGATGCGCGGCATGTCGCCCCGCGCCGCCTTCCTCTTGCCGGCGCTGTCCTTGCGGGCCTTGCGCTCGGCCGTCTCCTGGGCACTGCGGGCCACGTCCGCCACGCGTTTCCTGGCATCGGCCAGATCGTGCTCGGCGGCGGCAAGCTCCAGCGCCTTGCGGGCGCGGTAGTCGCTCCAGTTTCCGCCGTAGCGGGTGGCGCCGAGCGTCGTCAGCTCGACAATGGCGTCCATCGTCTCCAGGAGCTCCCGGTCATGGCTGACGACGAGCGCACCCTGGCGCCAGCCGCCGAGAAGCGAAATCACCGCCTGGCGCCCGTCCCGGTCCAGATTGTTGGTCGGCTCGTCGAGGATGAGGAAATCCGGCTCCTCGAAGATCAGGGCGGCAAGGGCTGCGCGGGTGCGCTGGCCGCCGGATAGCGCGGCCAGCAGCGTCTGCGGACCGGCGGCAAGGCCCGATCGTTCCAGCGCGGCCGCGACGCGGGCTTCGAGCGTCCAGTCGGCAGCCGCAAGCTCGTCGGCGCTCGCCTGCCCGCTTTCGGCGCGCGCGAGAACGGCAAGCGCCTGCGTGGCGCCGAAGAGATCGGCAACGGTCTCGTCCGGCCGGACCTGCACGCTCTGGCGCAGGATACCGATCGTGCCGCTGACGGCAACGGAGCCCGTCTGCGGCTGCAGCTCGCCGGCGATCAGCTGCAACAGCGTGCTCTTGCCGACGCCGTTGCGGCCGACGAGGCCGGTGCGCTCGGCGCCGAAGCTCAGGTCGATATTGGAGAAAAGCGGCCGGCCGTCAGGCGTGGACCACGAAAGATCGGAAAGGGTAACGGATGCAGGCATGGAAATCCCCGATGGCAAGGCAAATTGGCGTTGCGATCAGGTTCGTATCCATGGAGCACCGTCCTGCTGGTATTGCGGATGGCGGCAAAATAGCCGGGAACCGGCGCCGATTCAAGGCGGGGTCAGCCGGCGAGCGGAATGAGGTCCGAGATCTCGTCCGCTTCCAGCTCGACGATCCAGAGATCGGGATCGAACTTGCGCTCGCGCTCCAGCATCTCGCGCACGCTGTCGGGCTCGGCGCGTTCCAGCCTGATTTCGAACAGGCGCTCGCCGCTGCTCTGCTCGTCGAAGAAACTCTGCGGGGCCGGCGCATAGAGGGTTTCGAGCCCGTCGCGGAAGCGCTGGCGGATGAAGATGGCGCCGGCTTCCTCCGCGCCCTTCTTCTCCACGGCGGCAAAATCGCCCGCCGAGAAGACCCTGCGGACAAGAGCGGAAACGTAGATATCGGCGCGCAATCTCATCGGCGCGGTATAGACCGCGCGGCCGGTGGCGGCAACGCTATACCTTCACCGCCAGCCGCAGCCCGCCCCAATGCCGGCCGCCGACGGTGATCGGGGCGGAAATATCCTTCATCATGACGAAATTGCCGCCGCCCATGTCCCGCCGGTAGGTCTGGACGAGAAAGGGCGCGGTGCTCCTGCCGGCGGCAAGGCCGACGCGATCGTTGAAGATGCGGCGATTGCGGCAGTTGGCCGTGTTCCAGACCGTATCGCCCGGCCGCTGCGGCTCGGAGAACTTGCGGTTATGGGTCGGCAGGTAGCCGTTTTCGTCGACGGCGGCGCAGAAGGCGATGCGCTCGTGCGAAGCGGCGACCGGCTCCTGGATCGGCGGCAGAAGGCGGTCGGCAAGTTCGGTGAAGGGGGCCATCATCTGCACCGGGTCGGTGCCCGGTATCGGCTGGTACTGGCGACTGAACAGGCTCTCCATGCCGATCGCGCCTTCTGCGACGGCCCGTTCCAGAACGGAGGATATCTGGCCGGCGACGGATTGGGCCTGCTCGATCCAGTGGCGGTCGGCAGTCTCGACGCCGGCGCTCGCGGTCAGCTGGATCAGCGTTTCCGACAGGCCGACGACGCTCTCGACGCGTTTTGCCGCCTGCTGCAGCCGGCCGTTGGAATCCAGCACCTCGGCGGACATTTCGCCGAGCGTGGCGACGAAGCCGGCGCAATCGCGGTCCACCGCCTCGGTCGTATTGGCCATGACGGCGGAGGAATCGAGGATGCGGGTGATGACATGCTCCATGCTTTCGAAGGCGCCGCGCATGGCCTCGGACTTTTCGCTGACGCCGGCAGCGCTCTTGCGCGCCCCGCCGCCGACGGCCGAGAGACGGTCGATCTTGACGCGAAGCTGCTCCAGCGTTTCCTGAATGGAGCCGGTCGCCTTGGAGGTCTGCAGCGACAGGGCGCGGATCTCGGAGGCGACGACGGCAAAGCCCTTGCCCGCCTCGCCGGCACGGGCGGCCTCGATCGCGGCGTTGAGCGCCAGAAGATTGGTCTGGCGGGCGATGGTGCCGATTTCGGCGGCCACCTTGTCCACGTCGGTCAGCGAACGGGAGAAGCCGGCAATTTCCGTGCTGATCTCGTCCGAAGACTGGACCATGTGCCGGATTTCCTCGACCGAGCCGGTGAGCCGATCGGCCGATTCCTTCAGCATGAGCCGCGCCTGCGTGGCGGTGCTGTCGGTCTCGCGCAGCGAAACGGCGACGGAGCGGTTGGTTTCGGCGATGGAAAGGGCCGTGCGGGTGACGTCGTCGAAGGCGGCGGCATGGCGGGCCGACATCGCCGCCATGTCCTGGATGGCGCCGGCTATGTCGACGAGGTCGACGCCGAGCGTGGAGGCCTCTTCGGCAAGGCGCGAGAGGATATGGCGCAGCGCCGCGCGATCCGGCCCATCCGGCTCCTCGGCCGCATTTGCGGCATTCTCCCCCACCGCCTTCAACGCCTGCATGATCGAGCTCCCCCAAGCTACATTAGGGAAGCTTCAGACAACGTGGTTAACAATTGGCTAAGAATGTCGCGGCTTATACTTAGGTCGCATGGCCGCCATGCTTCGGCTGTTTCTTCAGCTCGGCGTCAGGCCCGTCAGTCTTTCGCTCATCTGCCAGAGCCGTTCGGCAAGCTCCGGGTCGGTCGCCCAGGGGCGCACGCCGAGCATCGCGTCGGAATCGGCGGGCACGGCCGTCGCGATATCGCAGTTTTCGCAATAGACGCCGCCCATGCCTTCGAGCTTTTCGCTGACGGCGCACCAGATGGTGGTCGCCGCTCCCTGGGCGATGGTCTTCTTGTTGTTCTCGGGGTCGATGACCGGGTTGCCGTCGGCATCGACAAAGCCCGTCGACTGCAGATATTCGCGCGACTGGTGGCGGACGAGATCGGTCGTGACGATGCCGCCCGGATGCAGCGAGAAGGCGCGCACGCCCTCCCTCGCCCCCAGAGCGTCCAGGGAGACGGCAAAGAGCGCATTGGCCGTCTTCGACTGGCCGTAGGCCGTATAGGGCTGGTATTGCCGGTTCTCGAACATCGGATCGTCGAAATCGACGCCGGCGCGGATATGGCCGCGCGAGGACACGGCGACGACGCGGGCGCCTTCCGCCTTCACCAGCGCCGGCCAGAGGCGGGCGGCAAGCTGGAAATGGCCGAGATGGTTGGTGGAAAACTGCGATTCGTAGCCGCGGCTGTCGCGCGTCAGCAGATTGGCCATGACGGCGGCATTGTTGATGAGCAAATGCAGCGGCTCGCCCCCTTCCAGGAAACGGTCGGCGAAATCGTCGATCGTGTCGGGGTCCATCAGGTCCATATAATCGAGTTTCAGACCCGGAACGATTTCGGCGGCCGCCCGCGCCTTCTCGATATTGCGGGCGGGAACGATGACCTTGGCGCCGGCGGCCAGCAATACACGGGCAGTTTCGAGGCCGAGGCCGGCATAACCGCCGGTGACGATCGCCACCTTGCCGGAAAGATCGTGGCCGGCAATCACCTCTTGCGCCGTGGACGCTGCGCCGAAGCCGGAGCCGATGGGAGCCTGGGGAGTGGACATGGACTGTCTCCTTTTCTGTCTGGAGAAGATCTATGTCCGGCAGGTGGGATTCTGAATGCTTGTAAATCCCGATTTCTTGCGCCATCGTACAAAGATGACAAGCGATCCGCTCTCCGAAATGCTCAGCCTGCTCGACGCCCGCTGCCTGATGGCCGGCGGGCTGATTGCCGGCGGCGCCTGGGCGCTCGCCTTCCCGCAGCCGAACCGCATCAAGATCAGCGCCGTCGCCAAGGGGCGCTGCTGGCTGGCGCTCGACAATGGCAGCGCGCCGATCCTGCTCGAAGCGGGCGACGTGATATTGCTGAACGGCAAGCATTCCTTCGTGCTGGCAACGGATCTGGCGCTGACGCCCACCGACGCCGTGACCGCCTTCCGGGAAAAGAGGGTCAACGGCATGGCGCGCCACGGCACGGGCGAGGATTTCCTCTATATCGGCGGGCATATCGCGCTCGGGCCGACCGGCATGGAGCTGCTGCTCGACGTGCTGCCGCCGGTCATCCATGTGCGGGCAGCCCTTGCGGAAGCCGGCGTGCTGCGCTGGCTGCTCGACCAGCTGGTGCGGGAAATGGCGGCGGGCAAGCCGGGCGCGTTGCTGGCCTCGGCCCAGCTTTCGCAGCTCATCTTCGTGCAGGTGCTGCGCGCCCATATCATGACGTCGGAGCCCTTGACGGTCGGCTGGCTGCGCGCCTTCGGCGACGAGAAGATCGCGCCGGCGCTGAGGCTGATGCATTCGGACCCGGCGCATGACTGGCAGCTGGGAGAGCTTGCGAAATCGGCCGGCATGTCGCGCACCAGTTTTGCGCTGCGCTTCAAGACAGTCGCCGGCGTCGCCCCGCTGACCTATCTCACCGCCTGGCGCATGCGGCTGGCCGAGCGCGCCCTGCGCGAGGGCTCCATGCCCGTCTCCTCGCTGGCGCTTTCGCTCGGCTACACTTCGGAAAGCGCCTTCAGCAACGCCTTCAAGCGCGTGACCGGCGTCGCGCCGAAGCGCTACCGGACCTCGGCCGCCATCGATATCGGGCCGATCGAAGAAGTGGTCGATGTCGAAGGGCGGGCGCCGACGGCAGATTACCGGCCGCCGCGGCCAGCTGCCGCTTCGCCGGGCGCGGCACGGCAGGGCTGAGCCGGCAGCGCCCGGCGCCATCGACGGCAAACGGGCGTTGCCGCAACGACGGGACGGTTTGCAGAGCCGCCGCTCAGAGCGCGCCGATTTCCTTGAGCTTCTTCAGCACGGCCTCGCTCGGCTCGCCGTTCTCCGGCAGATTGTAGTGCTTCTGGAAATGCCGGATGGCGGCACGGGTCTGTTCGCCGGCGACACCGTCGACGCCGACATTGGCATAGGCCATGTTGGTGAGGCCCTTCTGGATCTTCAGCACCAGATCGACACTGGAAACGCCCGACAGCGGAACCTGTTTCGGCGCGGCCGGCGCCGTCTTGACGCTCTTTTCGGCGCTGCGGATGGCGGCTGCGACCGGGTCTTCCTCCGTCGCCTTGGAGGTCACGTCCTCCGGCGGCTTCTCGACGGGAATGGTGGAGGCGCCGGCGGCATCGGTTCTGAGCGCGGCGAGAACGTCCGGCGTCGCTTCGCCGCTTTGGGCCATGCCGACCGTTTCCTCGAAGAAGAGAATGGCGGCACTCGTGCGCGGGCCGATGACGCCATCGGCATTGCCGTTATAGAGGCCGCGGCGGATCAGCTCCTTCTGGATATCCATGACGAGCTGGCTCGGCTGCGGGCCGGCCACGGCAGGCGGCGGCGTCGTCTGGGTCGTGGCGGCGGCATCGTCCGGCCGCTCGATGCGGAAGGTGGTGACATCGCCCTGCAGCCCGGCCTGCGGGCGGAAGCCGATGGCGTTCGGCGCGTCCGGATCGCGCGTGCGGAAGATCGGATGCGGATGCGCGCCCGGCTGATACCAGAGCGCGTTGGCGGCCACGAAGGAGAAGATGACGACGAAGGCGATCGTGCCGCCGGCAACGGAGGGATTGCGGCCGATGACGCCGCCGAGGGCGCCGGCGCCCTGAAGGCCAAGACCGCCCAGCGCGGTTGCGCCCTGCAGGCCGACGCTGCCGAGTGCGGCCGCACCGGTCATCAGAAGGCCCGGCTGCTGCCGGCCTTTCCTGCCCTTAGGCGATTTTCGCTTGCGCGCGGCCATCGAAAAGCCCCTCTTCCAGTTCTGCGGCACCCGGCGTGCCCTTCAGCCGCGGCGGGAACTCGACCGTTTCGGCGTGGCCGCTATCTTCTGCGGCCGGCGCTCCCGAACCGTCCGCCGCAAGCTCGATGGTGATGATCGTGCCCTCGCCCGGCTGGCTGGCAATGGCAAAATGGCCGCCATGCAGGGCGACAAGGCCCTTGACCAGCGAGAGGCCGAGACCCGTGCCCTCGAATCGGCGGGTATAATCGTTCTGGATCTGGACGAAAGGTTGGCCGAGCGTGGCGAGCCTGTCGGCGGGAATGCCGATGCCGGTATCGCTGACCGTCAGCTTGAGGATGCCGTCGCGCATGGCCGCATCGACCGTGACCACGCCGCCGGCCTCGGTGAATTTCACCGCGTTGCCGACGAGGTTGATGAGGATCTGCTGCAGGGCGCGCTGGTCGGCCACGACCTCGCCGATGCCACGCTGGACGCGGCTCGTCAGCGTGACGCCCTTGCTCTTGGCCTGCAGCGCCAGCATCGATTCGCAGGAGCGGATCGACGCGCCGATATCGAAAGGCTCCAGCATCAGCTCGTAGCGGCCGGCCTCGATCTTGCTCATGTCCAGCATCGTGTTGACGACGGACAGAAGATGCGCGCCTGACTCGCGGATCAGGCCGGCATATTCGCGCTGGCGCTCGTTCTCGAACTTGCCGAAATATTCGCCGATCAGGATATCGGAAAAGCCGAGGATGGCGTTGAGCGGCGTGCGCAGCTCGTGGCTGACGGCGGCAAGGAAGCGGGATTTGGCATCGTTGGCCGATTCCGCATCGGCCGCGCGCGTCTGCGCCTCGGCGCGAAGCCGCTGCTCCACCGAAACGTCGTGCAGCTGGGCAATGACGGCCGAAAGCGTGCCGTCGATATCGCGCCGCGCCGTCATGTCCACCCGCAGGTAGGCGAACTGCCTGTTGTCGCGCGAGACGGAGGGACGCTCCAGCCGGAGATCGACGACCGCCTTTTCCTCGCCCTGGCGCAGCGCGTCCAGCGCCTGCAGGAAGAGGATGCGGTCGGAAACATGCACCTGCTCGAGAAAGCCGCGCCCCTTCAGGTCGCGCATCCAGCAGATATAGTCGCGCTTGTCGCGGCCGCCCGTCACCGTCACGCTGCCATGCGGATCGAGGAAGAGCACGAGGCCGGGGCTCATCTCCAGGAAGAGATCGTCGGCGCTGGCTGCGGCCGCCGCATGGGGAATGGCCTGGCGGGCGAGCGCGATGGAGCCGACGGCGGAAAAGAGGAAGGCGGCGCAGACGGTGGCGACACCGGCCGGCAGCGCCACAGCCGGGCTGGTGACGAGCGAGAGGCCGAGCGGAGCGGCAACAAGCGCGGCGGAGGAGAGGAAGACGAGACGGCGCAGGATGGCGAGCTCGCTCTGGCGCACGGCTTCGCCGCCGCTCGTGCGGGAAAGCCAGCCTGCCGCTGCCCGGTCCACGAGGGCTGTCGCCCGGCCGCCAATGTCACTCAATACACGCACGCAATACCTGCCCGAAAAGGCCTTTCACTACCCCGGACAATAGGCCCCCGCGGCTTAAGGAAAGGATAAGGCAAAGTCGCCTTCCACAGCCCAAAAACGCTAAAAGTCCCATTTTGGGCCATCCGCGCAGCTCTTTGAATTTTGTGGTTAATAGCAGGTAAGCGACGGATTTTCCTCATATTTCAGCATCGCGTTAACGCTTGTGGCAAAGCGGCGGGCCAAAAGCCCAGCAATTGCAGGCGGCGGCTGCCACCATGCTTAACGGCAGTGGATAGAATTTGAGTGAAATGCCCCGAAAATGCCGATCATTAAAATTCGAATTAAATTTGCCGCAAATGCCGACAAGTTTCGAAAAGCGGCATTCGCAACTCGGCGGTAAGGTGCAGACACACCGGACAACCGGCCCGATTCGGCGACAAGACCGGACGGGAAAACAGGATGGGCAACACAATGTGGTTTCTGATCAAAGGATCATTCTGGTTTGGCCTCGTGCTCGTCGCACTCTCCGTTTTCTCTTCGGAGAGCGCCGACAAGGACGGCCGCCCGCAATTGCAGCTTTCCGACGCCTTCACGGCGGCAAGCGGCGCCTATGACTATCTGACCGGCATGTGCTCCGAAAAGCCCGAGGTCTGCGCCAAGGGCGGGGAGACCCTGACGGCGCTCGGCTACCGGGCGCGAGAAGGCGCCCGTGTCGCCTACGAGCTGCTCGACAGCCAGTTCAGCGACGACGCCTCCAACCTCGCTTCGGCAAGGACGGCCGTGCCGCCGGCCTCCGTGGCGCTCGCTGCCCCTTCCCTGCCGGAGGCCGTCGCCGGCACGGTGCGCGAGGCGCAGGCCGCGCTGAACCAGCCGATGCCGCACCTGCCGCAGCCTTACCGCCCGCCGGTCGACGACGGCGCGCAGGTCGTCACCGGCACGATTTCGGCCGGCGCCGTTCCGGCCCGTCCGATCCCGCTGCCGACGCCGAAACCGGCCATCTGACCGATATCGCGGGCGATCCGCCCGCACCCAAGCTTGCATCGGTGGTCCGCATGACGCGGAGATGCCCCATGCCTGACGTGCCTGCCCTGTTTATTTCAGCAGTTTGCTGCGCCGCGAGGATGCCCATCCCTCGCGGCGTTTCTTTTTAACGGTTCAAATCCGGGGTCGCTTCGCCTATATCAGACGGTAACAGCGAAAGGCCTGACAGAATGGCAACCCTCGACCAGATCATCGACGACTTCTCCTTCCTGGACGATTGGGAAGACCGCTACCGATATGTCATCGAACTCGGCAAGGCGCTGCCGGACCTGGCGGACGAGAAGAAGACGTCCGAGAACAAGGTCATGGGCTGCGCCAGCCAGGTGTGGCTGGTGACGCATACGGCAGGCAATCCGGACAATCCGGTCATGACGTTCGAAGGCGATTCCGACGCGCATATCGTGCGCGGGCTGGTGGCCATCGTGCTTGCCACCTATTCCGGCAAGACGGCGTCCGACATCGCCTCGCTCGACGCTTTCGAGATCTTCTCAAAAATCGGCCTGACGGAAAACCTGTCCTCGCAGCGCTCCAACGGCTTGCGTTCGATGGTCAACCGCATCCGCGAGGAAGCGCGCGTGCGCGCCGCCGCCTGACAGGCGGATATTCCCGAGCTGCAACGCGATCGGGTCAGGCGCCCGCAGGAAACCCGCCGGGCGCCTGACGATAACGTCTGCCGACAGGATTATTTGCCGTCGGCCATCCGTTCGCGCAGGCGCTCCTCCTGCTCGGCAAGCTCCGGCGTGAAGGCCTCGCCGAAATCGGCCGCTTCGAAGACCGGGCGGATCTCGATTTCGCTCGGGCCGGGCATCGGATTGGGGCAGCGCTTGATCCATTCGACCGCCTCGTCCATGTCCTTAACCTGCCAGAGCCAATAACCGGCGATCAGCTCCTTGGTTTCGGCGAAGGGGCCGTCGATGACCATGCGCTTCGGACCGTCGAAGGCGACGCGCTTGCCTTTCGAGGACGGATGCAGGCCCTCGCCCGCCAGCATGATGCCGGCATTGACCAGATCCTCGTTATACTTGCCCATGGCTTCCAGAAGCTCGGTCGTGGGCATCACCCCCGCTTCGCTGTCTGCCGTGGCCTTGACGATCACCATTACGCGCATTGTCTCTTCTCCTCTTTTGTGCGGCGGCACCAGCGCCCGCCTGTCGTCAATTCACCCAATTCCGGACGCAAAACCGNNTTTTGCTGGAATTGCTTATGAGACGGATGGGCAATCGCCGGGCCGACATTTCCTGCCGCGTTTTTTTGAAGATAAATGGCTTTGTTTTCTGACGACCGATGAGGCGGCCGAAAGGACCGGCCAAAGACGAAAAAGCCGGGCACCAGGCCCGGCTCTTCGTATCGTCGATCGCTATGATGGTCAGGCGCGGCCGCGCTTGCGGCGCTGGCCCAGACCCATTTCCTTTGCCAGGCGCGAGCGCGCTTCGGCATAGGCCGGGGCGACCATCGGGTAGTCGGCCGGCAGGTCCCACTTCTCGCGATATTCTTCCGGCGCGAGATTGTGATGCGTCATCAGGTGGCGCTTCAAGGACTTGAAGTTGCCGCCGCATTCCAGGCACGTAATCTGCTCGTCCTGTACGGACTTGCGGACAGAGACTGCGGGCTTCTGCTTTTCGACGACCGCTGCCACCGGCTGCGGTACGGATGTGTTGCTCAATGCCGAGTGTACGTCGGAAATCAGATTGGCCAGGTCGCTGACCGGGACAACGTGGTTGCTGACATAGGCCGCGACGATATCGGCCGTCAGTTCCACAAGCAGCTCCGGCGCATTGCCGGTCGCCATATCCGTCATATTCTTTCTCCTGTTAGCATGCTCAAACGGTCCTTCTCCCAAAAGACGAAGAACCCTCTTCGTAGAGCCAAACAGCAAAAGAGCAGACTACAGCCTTTGTTTCGAAAAACCGGAAATCCACCCCTAGATTCCGAAGACCGTACTCAGCGCCAATACTGCCTGAAGGTGAGCTACTACGTATTCTTCCAGGCCGCCACCCAGTTAGACATTGGCAATCAAGGCTAAGGGACTTGGAAGCAGTACGATTCTAATTCACAATCAGAACTCTACTTGGATTTTCAAATACCATCGTTTTCCCAAAAGGCCAATTATTAATTGCGATTTTCCTAGAAAAAAAGTCCATCACAAAGAATTGGTCAGCAGCTCCGCAAGCTTTACTCGTGCTTCCAGTGCATAAGTTTGCATAAATTGCTTGAACTTCTGAGTAGCCCTCGCCTTCAGCGCATTCGCATATCGTCACGTACTGAGATATCGGCCGGAAAATGCCCCGTTATATGCGATGCTCTCGCCAGAAGGTGAGCAGAAACGGGCGCCGTCAAGATGAAGAAAAGGAAACCGGCCAGCGCTCTTGCAAATACGGCAAGTTCGCCCGAGTAAAGACCGGCGGCAAGCAGCAACAGGCCGGAGCCGACCGTGCCGGCCTTGGAGGCGGCGTGCATGCGCGTGTAGAGGTCCGGCAGGCGCACGAGGCCGATCGCCGCCACGAGCGCGAAGAACGCGCCTGCCAGCAGCAGGGCGGCGGTGACGACGGCGAGCGCGTAGTCCGCCACCATCAGCGCCTCCCGCCCGTGCCGGCATCCTTTTCCCGCGCGCGCGACAGCACGAAACGGGCGAAGGCGACGGTTGCCAGGAAGCCGACGAGGCCGAGCGCAATGGCGATATCGATATAGAGCGAGAAGCCGGTGCGCACCGCCACGACGGCGATGAAGCCGATGGCAATGCCCGTCAGCATGTCGAGCGCCAGGATGCGATCCGGCAGGCTGGGGCCGGCAACGACCCTCCAGACGGTGACGAGCAAGGCGAGACAAAGGATGGCGAGCGCTGCGACGGCGGCGGCGGAAACGATGGCGGCGGGCGTTATCATCTGAAGGCCTCCATGATGCGGCGCTCGAAGCCGGCGGCGATATCGCGCCGGACCGCGTCCGGGTCGGCGCAGTCCAGCGCATGCACATAAAGCGTGCGCCGGTCGGCGGAGACATCGACCGAGAGCGTGCCGGGCGTCAGCGTGATGAGATTGGCAAGCAGGGCGATCTCGAAATCCGTCCGCGCCGAGAGCGGGAAAGCGAGGATGCCGGGCGCAAGCCGCATATGCGGCGAAAGCACCGTCAGCGCCACCCGCCAGGCCGAAAGCGCCAGTTCCTTCAGGAAAAGGCCGGCCAGCAGCAGCAGGGACAGGGGGCGGATGCGGCGCGGCAGCGAACGCCGGGCAAAAGCCTCGCGCATGACGGCAAGCGACAGCAGCGAGAGCGCAAGGCCGAGAACGAAATTATGCGGCGAGGCGCTGCCGGTGACGGCGACCCAGGCAATGGCAAGCGGCAGGCTGAGGAACAGGACGATCATCGCACGGTCCCTTCCGGAAAGACGGAGAAAATATAGGCCGAGGGATCGGCAAGCCCGTCGGCGGCCGCGCGGGCAAGCTGCAGCACCTGTTCCGGCAGGACGCCGAAGCCGATGACGAGCACGGTCAGCGCGGCAAGCGGCAGGCCGTCCGTCCAGCCGGTGCGCACCGGCGGCAGCGCGAGCGGGGCCGGCCGCCAATAGGCAAGCAGGAAGACGCGGCCGCAGGCGATCGTCAGCAGGAAGCCGCCGAGCAGCACCGCACCCGCCAGCCACCAGGCGCCGACATCGAGCGAGGCCTTGACCAGCAGCACTTTCGGCCAGAAGCCGGAAAAGGGCGGCAGGCCGCAGGCGGCCAGAAGCAGCATCAGCGAAACCGCGGCAAACCAGCCGTTCCGGCGATAGAGGCCGCCGAGCGCGGCCAGCGAGAAGGAACCGCCCCGCCGGCCCGCCTCGCCGGCCAGCAGATAGAGCGCCGTCATCAGCACGACCGAATTCAGCGCGTAGACGATCGCCCCGCCGAGACCTTCCGCCGTGGCGAGCGCGGCGCCGACCAGCATGTTGCCGATGCCCGAGATCACCACATAACCGAGCAGGCGGCGCAGGTCCGTCTCGGCGAGCGCGCCCAGCGCACCGACGAGGATGGTCAGGGCTGCGACGATGGCGATCAGCAGGCTGAGTTCGTCGCGCTCGGTCGGCAGCAGCATGACGAGGACGCGCAGCAGCGCATAGATGCCGACCTTGGTCAGCAGGCCGGCAAAGAGGGCGGAAACGGCGATGCGCGGCGTGTGATAGGAGGCCGGCAGCCAGAAATTGACCGGAAAGGCCGCCGCCTTCATGGCGAAGGCGAGCAGGAAGAGGCAGGCGAGCGTCATCAGCGGCGCCGTGGCGCTCAAGCCCGCCGCCCGCTCGGCGATATCGGCCATGTTGAGCGTGCCGAAGCTTGCATAGAGGATGCCGACGGCGATGAGGAACAGCGTCGTGGCAATCAGGTTCAGCACCGCATATTTCAACGCGCCGTCGATCTGCGCCCGTTCGGAGCCGAGAACCAGCAGGCCGAAGGAGGAGATGAGCAGGACCTCGAACCAGACATAGAGGTTGAAGATATCGCCGGTCAGGAAGGCGCCGGTGACGCCGGCCATCAGCAGCATCAAAAGCGGGAAGAAACCGTATCGCCGGCCGCTTTCGGTCGTATCCGAGAGCGCATAGATGCCGGCGGCAAGGGCGGCGACGGCAGCGGCAAGCGCCATCAGCGCGCCGAAGACATCCACGGTAAAGGCAATGCCGAAGGGCGGCAGCCAGCGGCCCATGACCATGGTGAGCGGGCCGTGCCCGACCACCTGCCGCAGGAGGGCGGCGTCGAGGGCGAGCAGGAGAACGAGGCCGGCAATGGCGATCCATGCCTGCAGGCGGGGACGGCCGCGCAGCATGAGGAGCAGCGCGCCGAGACTGATGCAGAGCGCGACCGGCAGGATCGCCAGCCAGTGGGCCGCCGGGACCGGGGCGGTGAGCATGGCGGCCGAGAGGTCGGGGACGGGGGCGGCCATCAGGTTGTGCCTTCCTTGAGCATCCGCATCTTGCTCGCCATCAATACCCCACAGGCGGCAGCGGCCGCTCTTCCGGTTCGGCGTCGTGCATGCGGGTCGTATCGTCGGTTCCGAGTTCCTGGTAGGCGCGGTAGGTCAGCACCAGCAGGAAGGCGAGGAAGGAAAAGGAAATGACGATGGCCGTCAGGATCAGCGCCTGCGGCAGCGGATTGGCGGCCGCCGGCGGCAGCGTATCGGCGCCGGCGGGGATGATCGGCGGCACTTGGCGCGTCAGCCGTCCCGCCGTGAAGATCAGCAGGTTCACGGCATTGCCGAGAATGGCGATGCCGAGCATGATGCGGATCGAGAAGCGCGACAGGATCAGATAGACGGCGGCCGAAAAGAACAGGCCGACGAGGATGGCAAAGAGCGCTTCCATCAATCCATCTCCCGTTCTTCCAGCGCCAGCGCAATCGAGACGACGGCGCCGAGCACGACGCAATAGACGCCGAGATCGAAGAGCATGACGCTGGAGAGCGGCACTTCGACGCCTGCCAGCACCGGATAGACCCAGAGCCCGGTCATGAAGGGCACGGCAAACAGGATGGAGATGAGCCCGGCAAGGCAGGAGAGCATCAGGCCGAAGCCGGCAATCGCCAGCGGGTGGAAGCGGATCGCCCGGCGGACCGCATCCACGCCGAAGGCGATGCCGTAGATCGCCAGGGCCGATGCGGCAATCAGCCCGCCGATGAAACCGCCACCCGGCTCGTTATGGCCGCGCAGCAGGATGAAGACGGAAAAGAGCAGCATCAGCGCGGTGATGAAGGGGGCGACCGTGCGGAAGATCAGGGTGTTCATCGGGCACCTCCGCGTCGCTGTGTAACAGACACGACGGACAGCGGAAGGCAGGTTCTCGCCGATCTTGCGCGCCTAGCCTCTCCTCTCCTCATCCCTGTTCTCGGACTTGTTCCGGGGACAGGGATGAGGAGGATGGTGACTCGGCGCGCTGACACAACTGCCGCATTTGCAGCGAAGAGCTTTGAAAAAACCCGCCTCATGTCCCCTCCCCGTCAGGATCGTTCGCAGCAAGCTTGCGCTCCGTGTTCCCACGGATGCGGATGAGCGCGAGGATGGCGAGCCCCGTCACCGCCACGACGGCGATTTCGCCGAGCGTATCGGTGCCGCGGAAATCGACGATGATGACGTTGACGACATTGGCGCCGTGGGCGATCAGCTTCGAATGGGCGTTGAAGAAATCGCTGAGCGCCGTATCGAACGGGGCCTCGGTGGCGCGCATCAGGAGCAGCGCGAAGCCGAGGCCGCAGGCGAGCGAAAGGGCGATATCGAAAAGGCGGCGGGCGCCGTGGCGCGGATCGGTCGGCGACAGGCGCAGCCGCGTCATGACGAGCGCGAGAATGACGACGGCGAGCGTTTCCACCATGAACTGGGTGAAGGCGAGATCGGGGGCGCCGAAGAGCAGGAAGATCAGCGCGACGGCAAAACCCTGAATGCCGAGCGAGACGATCGCCGTCAGCCGGTCGCGGGCGATCAGCACGGCGACGAGGCCGAACAGGGCGATGAGCATGATGCCCGCTTCGTGGGCGCGCAGGTCCGCGGGCCAGGCGAAACCGGCCGGCAGTTCGGCATAAGAGACGAGCGGCACGAGCAGGATCGCCGCCACGCAGAGGAAGGTGCAGGCAACGTAGACATCGAGCCGCCCCGGCTGGACGATGGCGATGACGCGGTGCGCGAAACGGACGAGCCCGGCAATGAAATGATCGAAACCGCGATCCGGGCCGCGAACGGAATGCAGGAGATAGGCGACCAGGGTCCTGATACGGTCTAGCTGCCAGTACACGGCGATGCCGAGCAGGATCGTCAGCAGCGACAGGGCAAGCGGCACGCCGATATGCGGGACGAGCGAAACGGAGACCGCCCTGGGGGTGCCGGCGACGGCGGAGGCCATGGGCGCCGAAACCACGCCATGGGTGATGCCGGAAAAGAGCGCGGCGAGCGGGCCGGCCAGCGCAAGCACGGCCGGGCCGAGCCAGAGCAGGACCGGCGCCTCATGCGGATGTCTGGGCGTTTCCACCAGCCTGCCGGCGAAAGGTCTCAGCCCCACCGCAAAGGCGATCGCAAACATCAGGGCATTGCCGAAAACGGCGACGGCCGTGACCAGGACGGAATAGGGATCGCCGCCGGCAAGAGCGGTGTAGATTTCCTCCTTGGCGAGGAAACCGAAGAAGGGCGGCAGGCCGGCCATGGACAGGGCGGCGGCCATGGCGATCGCAAAGGTCAGCGGCATGGCGCTTCGCAGGCCCCTCAGCCGCGTGATGTTGCGCGTGCCGGTTTCGTGGTCGATGATGCCGGCGACCATGAAGAGCGCGCCCTTGAACAGCGAATGCGCCACCAGATAGAGCACGGCCGCCTCGATGGCATAATCCGAGCCGAAGCCGGTCAGCAGCACCAGCAGGCCGAGGGACGAGACGGTCGTATAGGCGAGTTTCAGCTTCAGGTCCGTCTGGCGGATTGCCAGCACCGAGCCTGTGGCGAGCGTCATGGCGCCGAAGACAGGCAGCAGGACTTCCCATGCGGGTGTCGCGCCCATGACCGGGTTCAGCCGCATCAGCAGGTAGACGCCGGCCTTCACCATGGTGGCGGAATGCAGGTAGGCGGAAACGGGGGTCGGCGCCTCCATGGCGTTCGGCAGCCAGAAATGGAAGGGAAACTGCGCCGATTTGGTGAAGGCGCCGCCGAGCACCAGCAGCAGCATGGCGAGATAGAGCGGGCTGCCGCGGACGACATCGCCGAACTGCAGCAGGTCGGAGAGCTGCGCAGCGCCGGTCACGCCCCAGAGAACAAGCAGGCCGGCAAGCAGCAGCAGCCCGCCGCCGCCGGTGACGACGAGCGCCTGCAGGGCGGCGCGGCGCGCCGCCTCCCGCTCATGGTCGAAGCCGATCAGCAGGAAGGAGGTGATGGAAGTAAGCTCCCAGAAGACGAAGAACATCAGGAAGCTGTCCGACACGACGACGCCGAGCATGGCGCCCATGAAGAGGAAGATGAAGGAGAAGAACCGGCCCTGGTCCGGATGGCCCTTCAGATATCCGCCGGCATAGAGCACGATCAGCGTGCCGATGCCGGTAATGAGCAAAGCGAAGGTGAGCGAGAGACCGTCGAGAAACCAGGAAAAGCGCACGCCCAAGGCCGGCACCCAGTCGTAACCGCCGGTTACGGCCTTGCCGCCGGCGACTTCCGGCACGAGGCGCAGGAAATGCAGGAAGGCGAGCAAGGGGGCTGCGGCGAGCATCCAGGCGCCGCCGGCGCCGAGGGCGCGGATGACGACGGGAGCGGCAAGAGCTCCGATCGGCGGCAGACACAAGGCCAGAAATGTCAGAGCCGTGACATCGGCCATGCCCCCTCCCCGTTTGCCGGTTCAAAGCCGGTAAAAACAGTCCGTTTCCATGACTTAGGCGAAACGGCAGGGCGCCTCAAGCAATTTCGGGCGCAGGAGATAACCCGATCGCGCCCAGGGCTCAGGACACGCGCGTCGCAAGGCGGGAAACGGAACCGTGCAGGATGAAGAACAGGAGCGGCAAAGGCCAGAAAAGGCAGGCGATCAGGCCGGCAATACGGTGGACGGTCCAGCGGTCGTGGTTGACCCAGCCTTCCAGCAGGGTCACGCTGAAAGCGATCGCGGCAACGGCGCCGTAGAGAACGATCATCAGAGTGTGGAACACCGGTTGTCCCCGAAAACACACTATTAAGCTTAATGGCACAGTAACGATAAGGCACGGGTGATTCGTCGTCTTCCCCCAAATTGGGTAGATGGCAAATTGGGCCTTGCGGCGACAGGCTCGCGCGCCAGGCCCGCTTGCGGACTTGATCAATCGTGCCCAAGGCACCACATTTGCGCACGAAACGAGATTGCCCCATCGGCGAAAGGAGCACTCCATGGCCGAAACGACGACCACACCCAAAGTTCACAAGACCGATGCCGAATGGAAGGAACTGCTGACCCCCGAGCAGTATCGCATCACCCGCCAGCACGGCACCGAACGCGCCTTTACCGGTCCCTACTGGGATTCCTTCGAGACCGGCCTCTACCGCTGCGTCGGCTGCAATGCGCCGCTTTTCCGCTCCGACACGAAGTTCGACGCCGGCTGCGGCTGGCCGAGCTATTTCGAGCCGGTCTCCGCCGATGCCGTGACCGAACATCGCGACACGACCTATGGCATGGTGCGCACGGAAATCCGCTGCGGCAGCTGCGAGGCCCATCTCGGCCACGTCTTCCCGGACGGGCCGCCGCCGACCGGCCTGCGCTACTGCATCAACGGCCATGCGATGGTTTTCGAGCCCGGCAAATAAAGGCCTGTCCATGACGGAAAAGCGGACCTCACCGGGTCCGCTTTTTCATTTCAGGCCGGCGGCCGGGACGAGCGGCGGGCGGCGCCCCTCCAGCACATGTTCGGCGGCAAGCCGCCCGAGCAGCGGCGCCAGAATGACGCCGGGATGACCGACGGCGACATAGGCGCCCTCGACATCGGGCAGGAAGCCCAGCCGCGGCAGGCCATCGGAAAAGACGGGACGATAACCCGCGGCGGCCTCCGCCAGCGCCACGCCTTCGGGCAAGATCAGGCGCTCCTGCATGACCTCCAATATCCGCTGGCCCATCCGTTCCGGCGCGTTTTCCTGCCGATCGTCGATATAGGATTTGGCGACGTGCAACCTGTTGTCCGGCGACTGGCGGATCTCGAGACCGGGGCCGCGCAGGATGCGGGTTACGACAGGCGCCGCGCAACTGTAGCGCAGGATGATCGAGGGCGAGGCTTCGACGCCGGTCCGGAAACCGAGATTTTCGCACAGCCGGTCGACGGAGGTTCCGCCCGCCAGGATGACGAGATCGGCCTCGATCGCGCCATCGGCCAGGCGCACGCCCCGCACCCGGCTGCCCGAAAGGACGAGGCTTTCGACCTTGCGGCCGAAGGTGACGCTTGCGCCGGCGG
Organism: Hyphomicrobiales bacterium; assembly: GCA_900471515.1. Classification (GTDB taxonomy): domain Bacteria; phylum Pseudomonadota; class Alphaproteobacteria; order Rhizobiales; family Rhizobiaceae; genus Rhizobium. Next base: position 70,386 of record UCFC01000048.1, read on the forward strand.
CGTCGATCAGGTCCCGCGCCAGCCTTGCCGGATCGAGCGCGAGATCGCGCGGCGAGAAGATCGCGCAAGCGGGAGGCTGGCGCAGCGCGGGCTCCCATGCGGCAACCGTTGCAGCATCGACCAGCTCGACATCGGCGCCCGCGCCGCGATGGGCTGCTGCGAAGGCTTCGGTCCCGGCGACGGTTTCAAGCCAGAACAGCGAGCCGGAACGTGCGGCGGCAAAGGCGCCGGGCAGATCGGCCTGCAGGCGGGCATATTCGGCGAGCGCCTCCTGCACGAGGGCATAATTTGCCGCTCCCGGCACGACATTGACGATGTTCACCCAGCCGAAGGCGCGCGCTGTCACGCCGCTGCCCGCCTGCGCGCCCTCGTCCAGCACATGGACGGCTGCGCCGCGGCGGGCGAAATGCAAGGCAAGCGCGGCGCCGACAATGCCGGCACCGACAATGACGACGCTTATCTTTGCGGATGCCATGGCAGACACTCGCCTGAGCTAATCCTGCTCCTGCGGGCAAGGCCAGCTCGAAGGGACGGAAAGGCCGGAAGGCAGTTTGGTGGAGGAATCGCCGCAGGCAAGGTCGATCTGCGCCTGCTGCAGGCCGATGGCGGCGGACAGGTCCATGCCTTCGATACGGGTCAGGAACATGAAGGCGCGGTCGAAGGTGATCGGGCCGTCATATTTGGCGCCGGTCAGATCGGCGCGCGAGAGATTGGCGAGCGCGAAGCTGACGCCCGTCAGGACCGCCTTGTCGAAATTGGCGCGGCCGAGCTCGGCTTTCTCGAAATTGGCCCCGGTCAGCCGGGCGCCGGTGAAATCGGCCCGCTGCAGCTCCGCGCCGACAAAGCTCGCGCCGTCTGCCACGGCCCCGGCGAAGGTGGAGCGGTAGGCCTCGATCTTGCCGAAATTGGCGCCCTCGACGCTGGCGCCGGCCAGCGAGGCGCGCACCAGGGTGGCCTTTTCCGCATTGGCGGATTTGAGGTTGGCGCCGCCGAGATCGGTCAGCGAAAAATCCGTGCCGGCAAGGTTGGCGCCCTGCAGGTCGCTGCCCTGCAGCATCAGGTTCTTCTTGTTGCATTCCTGCCAGTCGAGTTCGGGCGATGCCGTGCTGCCGCAGCTGGCGGCCATTGCCGGCAGCGAACAGGCCGCGACGGCCAGGAAAGCAGAAAGACCGAGCATCGAGCGTCCAAACATCAACCTCTCCTCCGCGAGTCGCGTCACCACAGATTCCTACAGGACGCAGACTAGGATAAAAATATGGTTAGTCCTTGCCGCCAATCAATCTGGAGGCGGCGGGGCTCAGGCTTTCGGCAGGCGCAGTTCCATGCAGGTCAGGTCCAGCCAGCGGCCGAATTTGATGCCGACCTCGGAAAACGTGCCGGCGATGCGGAAGCCGAGTTTTTCATGGAGCTTGATGGAGGCCGTATTTTCGGCCTCGATGCCGGCGATCATGACGTGGATGCCGGCCGCCGTTGCCCGCTCGATCAGTGCGCGCATCAGCTTTTCGCCGATGCCGGCGCCGCGGCAATCCTTGTCGACGTAAACGGAATGCTCGACCGTGTGGCGGTAGCCGTCGAAGGCGCGCCAGTCGCCATAGGAGGCGTAGCCGGCGACCTTGCCGTCCATTTCGGCGACGATGACCGGAAAGCCCCTGCCCTTGCGCGCCCTGAACCATTCCAGCCGGTTGTCGAGATCGACGAGCGTCTCGTTCCAGATCGCCGTCGTATGTTCGACGGCGTGGTTATAGATATCCCTGATGGCAGGAAGATCGGCTTCGGCGGCGTCCCGGATGAGAAGGCTATCGGTCATGTGGCAGGCCCGGCTGGCAATGGTCTTGTTCGATTGATCGCGTCTGCCGGGGCATACGCTGCGCCGGGGCCGATGTAAACGCCGGATATCGGCCCGATGTCAGAAGCTTGCGACCGGCAGGCTGAAGCAGGTCAGCACGGCCGAATAGTGCACGGCGGCGGCAGCCACCACGAAGCCGTGCCAGATCGCGTTCTGGAAGCGCAGCCGCTCCCAGACATGGAAGACGACGCCCAGCGAATAGATGATGCCGCCGATGACGATCAGCAGCATGGACGCATAGGGAATGCGCGAGGCGACGGGTTCGGCCACCAGCACGCCGCTCCAGCCCATGGCGAGGTAGAGCAGGATCGCCAGCCGGTCGTACCGGCCCGGAAAGACGCATTTGACGAAGATGCCGAAGGCGGCGATCGCCCAGATGAGGATCAGCATCCAGAACAGCAGCGGATCGTCGGCGCCGCGCTCCAGGAAGGGCGTGTAGGTGGCGGCGATCAGGACGAAGATCGCCGAATGATCGAACCGGCGCAGATACCATTTGGTGCGCGAAACCGGCCAGATATTGTAGGAAAAGGAAATGGCGAGCGTCAGCACCAGCCCGACGCCGTAGACCCAGGCGGCAGCGAGCGCGCCGGCGGGGCTCCAGAGGGTGGCGTAGAAGATCAGCACGGTCACGCCGATCAGGGCAAAGAACAGGCCGACGCCATGGACGATACCGTCGGCGATCAGCTCGTATCTGTCGTAGGCCCAGCGAATGCCGTTGAACTCGCCCATGCACGCGCCCTTGCTCAGAGTAGCGGGATCGTCGCACCGAAACGGCCGGGGCGCAACCGGACGCCCGGCAGCGCCAGGTTAAATCTTTGTGACAGGCGCTGCCCGTTCTTGATGGCGCGCCTATTTGCCGGCCGCACAATCCTCACAGAGCGGCGTGTGCGGCAGCACCGCAAGGCGGGCCTCGGAGATCTCGGCGCCGCAGCGGGCGCAGGTGCCGTAAGTGCCTTTGGCGATGCGTTCGAGGGCGGCGTCGATGGCGCGCAGTTCGTCCTCGCCGGCCTGGCCGAGACCTTCCAGCACTTCGTCATTCTCGTTTTCGATGGCGCGGTCCTCGTCATCGGCCGCCCTGGTGCGGCTGAGATCCGTATCGATCCTGCGCAGCCGCGCCGTCAGTTCGTGCCATCGGTCGCGCAGGATCTTTTCCTGAAGTTTCATATCCATGGCTGCCTGCCCTAACGATCCACCAGCACGGAGCACTTGGCGTGGCGCACCACGCGGTCGGCGGTGGCGCCGATGAAGTAGTTGTAGAAATCGGGAATGTGCGAGGCGATCATGATCAGGTCGGCGCCGTGGCTTTCGGCAGCGGCAAGGATGCCGTGGGCGGGCGGGCCGTTGCGGACTTCGACGGTGGCGCGGATGCCGGTCTTGGCGACAAGCTCGTTCAGGCGATCGCGGCCTTCCTTCATGGCGTCCTCGACAATGTTTCCCGGCAGTTCGATCGCGACATAGGTCGGAATGTCCTCGACGACGTTGAGGAGGATGATCTCGCCGCCGGTGTCGAGCAGCTTTGCCGCCTTGCGGAAAATCCTCTCGCCTTTCTCGATGCCGCCGATTTCGATGGGAACGATGATCTTCCTGTACATGCGATCCTCCTTGAGGCGTTGCTCTTCACCGACAACTTCCTCCCTAGATAGATAAAGCGCATTGACTGATATCAAGTGGGGGACCCCTGATCGTCAACGTTCGCAGAACGCTTCATCCTCAAAAACGGGTCTTCTGTGAACAATGCGAATGCGCCATATAGGAGGCAAGTACAGCGGCCGAGGGGAGCTTGGAGGCGAATGGACCGGCGACAATTCCTCGCGCTCGCTACGGGCGGCACATTTGCCGCCACCGCCGGTACGCCTTTCAATTCCCGAGCCAGTTCGATGGCCGGTTCCAGGGCAGGAGATCCCCCGATGACATCGACCGAAACGTCCTATGCGCTGACGCGCCCTGCCTATATCGACCAGTCGCATCTGGTGGTCAAAGATCTGGCAGCGGTTTCCGGCTTCTATCAGAAGATGCTCGGCCTTTCGGTTATCGAAAAGACGGCGAGCGGCGAGGTTCTCGGTGTCGCGGGCCTGCCGCTCCTGACGCTGACGACGGATGGCAACGCGCGCGAGGCCCCCCGCAACGCCGCCGGCCTCTTCCACACCGCCTTCCTGATGCCGGACCGCACCGAGCTGGCGCGCTGGCTGCGCCATGCCGCCAACAACAATGTCGTGCTCGACGGCGCCTCCGACCATCTGGTCAGCGAGGCGATCTATCTCTCCGATCCCGAAGGCAACGGCATCGAAATCTATGCCGACCGGCCGCACGACAGCTGGAAGTTCCACCCCGACGGCATGGTGGAAATGGCGACGCTGCGGCTCGACCTGCAGGCGCTCTACAACAGCGCGCCCGACGACGCCTGGACCGGCATGGCCGACGGCACCGCGATCGGCCACATCCACCTGCAGGTCGGCGATATCCCGCAGGCGGACGTCTTCTACCGCGACGTGCTGGGTCTCAAGCTGATGGCGCGCTATCCGGGCGCGAGCTTCTTTGCGAGCGGCGGATATCACCACCATCTCGGCGCCAATATCTGGAACAGCCGCGGCGCCGGCAGGCGGGCCGAACATATGACCGGCCTTTCCGACTACAAGATCCGCTTCAACGACAGGCAGACGCTCGACACGGCCGTCGCCAGGCTCGACGAACTGGAGATCGCCAGCGAGAAGCGCGACGGCGGGGTCTTCCTGAAAGACCCGTGGGGCATCGGGCTCACGCTCTCCGTCTGAAGAACTGTCTCCCAAGGCATCGAAAGGACCGTTCCGGCATCCCGCCGGGCGGTCCGTTCCCTTTTGCGCATCTGCCCGGTTGAGCGCCAGCTTGCGTGTCCGGGACGGCCGCAGGGGCCGGGCTCGACGCCATCATGCGCCTGTAATAAACTGGTCGTATCGTCCAGGATTACAACCCTCAATAGATTTCGCAGCCAATCCCATCGTATACCGACGAAAGGTCCGCCAGCGGACGGAGGAGGCAGAATGACAGTGGAGGATTCCCAGCGCGTCCGGCAGGTCGCCGAGCAGGTCGCGGCCGCCAGCCCGCCGGATGTGCAGGCCGATATCAATGCGCTGTTGCGCAGCGCGCAGAAGCCCGGCTGGCTGGACGAGGCCGGCCGCGCCATGAATGTCCGCTACGGCGGCATGCGCGCCTTGATGAACCGGGACCAGCCGGTCGAGGAAGGGGTCGATATCGGCCCGCCGCCCGTCGGCGACCTGGAAACGATCGTCTTTGCGGTGGGCACGCCGGTCTTCCTCGTCAGGAACAATGCCATCGACATCGACAGCGCCCGCGAGGAAGCCAGGGCCTGGCGCCGCATCCTGACCGACAATGCCGCCAACCTGAACCGGACCATGGTTTCGATCGGCCGTGTCGACGTGACCAATGCCGACCGCGACTATGCCGGAACGGCCTGGGTGATCGACGACGGTCTGGTCGTCACCAACCGCCATGTGGCCAACCTTTTTGCGGAAGCCAGCGGCACCGGCTTCAAGTTCAAGATCGGCTTCGACGCGCGCCGCGAAATCGGCGTCAACATCGATTTCCTGGAGGAATACGGCAACCCCGCCAGCGACGAGGTGAAGATCGAACGCATCGTCTGGGTGGCGCCCGAAAGCGGGCCTGACGTTGCCTTCCTGAAGCTGCAGCAGGCATCCTCGCCGGTCGGCCGCATCAAGCTCGACCTTGCCTCGGAGGCGCCGGTGCGCAACCTGCCGGTGGCGGCGATCGGCTATCCCGCCAGCGATTCGCGCTTTTCCGACCAGCGGCTTGCCGAAAAGATCTTCGGCGGCGTCTTCACCAAGAAGCGGCTTGCGGTCGGCAACCTGCTGGCTGCCGACGAGAACCGCGTCACCCATTCCTGCTCCACGCTCGGCGGCAATTCCGGCTCGCCGCTGCTCGACATCGGCACCGGCAGGGTGATGGGGCTTCACTACAGCGGAACCGAATTCATCGAGAACGACGCGGTGCCGGCGGCCGTTCTGCGGCGCTGCCTGCAGCGCGCCCGCGGACTGCTTGCGCCATTGAACGGGGAGATCATCATGAGCACCAACGAGGGAAGCGGAAGCGGCGCCGGTGGCGGCGGCGGCGGCAAGGTGACGTTCACGGTGCCGCTGAAGATCACCGTCGAACTGGATAGCGCCGCGCTGCAATCCCCGCTCGCAGGCGGAGCGGCCGGCTCCCCTTCGGGGCCGTCCGTCACCGTCAGCGCAGCCGGCCCCGGCGGCAATGCGCCGTCGCCCTCGCCGATCGCCATGCCGACCAGGGAGCAGGTGCTGGCGGCGGTGCGCACCGCACGGTCGCTGCTTGCCAACCGTGACGACGTCGTTGCCATCAAGCCCGGCTATCGCTTCGAGAAAGGCGAGATCACAGATCAGCGCGCCGTGGTGATCGCGGTCAACCGCAAGCTCGAACCCGGCGCCCTCGAAGCACGCGGGCGCACGAAACTGCCCGACTATATCGACGGCGTGCGCACCGACATTACCGTCGCCTCGGCGGAGGACCTGTTCGGCCTCGGTATCGAAGAGGCCGGGCAACCGAGCTGGCATACGAATTACCAGCCGCGCCCCGACCTGCCGCTGACCCGGCGCCCGGTCAACGGCAAATTCGTCATCCATACCGGGCCTGACGCAAGCTGGCCGCAGCTCGGCCCCTTCCTGTCGAAGACGCGCAGGTCGCTGGTCGTCGCCATGTACGATTTCGGGGCGACCAATGTCGCCAACGGCGTACTCAACGCCGTCAAGGGCCAGGCCGAGACGATCGCCATGGTGCTGCAGATGGGCGGCAAGGTGCATGAGGGCGACCTGACGGATGCCGAGGCGGTCGCGCAGATCCGCGACGCGAAGGGCAGCAAGTTCGATTTCGCGCCGGCGAGCGTCGGCAGGAACGGCATCTTCGATTCCGCCTACCATATCAAGGTCGCCGTGCGCGACCACAGTGCCATGTGGCTTTCGAGCGGCAACTGGCAGAGTTCCAACCAGCCGAACGTGGCGCCTTTGACGAACAAGGACGACGCGGCATCGGCGCTCAGGCTCTACAATCGCGAATGGCATGCGATCCTCGAAGATGCCGGGCTCAGCAAGCTCTTCGAGGACCATATCCTGCGCGACCTCGAAGAGGCCAAGACGGTGACGGAGGCCGGGCTCGTGGCCGAACAGCTGGTCTTCCTGCCGGCCAACCTCGCCGTCGACACGCTGGAAGCGCCGCAAAAGCCGCGTTACTTCGAGCCGCTGACCGGCGAACGGACGATCGACGTGCAGCCGATCCTGACGCCCGACAACTATATCGACACGGTATTGCCGTTCATCCAGTCTGCCAGGAGCCGGATCTACTTCCAGAACCAGAGCTTCAATACGAAGACGGTGGGCGACGGATATCGCCGGCTGCTCGACGCGCTGCTGGAAAAGCAGACGAGCGGGCTCGACGTGCGCATCATCTTCCGCAGCTTCGGCTCCGAGGACCGCGACGTCATCAGCAACGCCAAGGATTACGGCTTCGATACAAACAAGATCCGCAAGCAGAAGAACTGCCACACCAAGGGCATCATCATCGACAGCGAAGCGGTGCTGATGGGCAGCCACAACTGGACGACGGCCGGCACCGGCTTCAACCGGGATGCGAGCCTGATCTTCTACGATGCTGAAATCGCCAAATTCTACGAGGAAATCTTCCTCTACGACTGGAACCGTATCGGCCCGGCGAGAATAGACGAAAACCTGCCGCCGCCGGTGCTCGCACCGGCCGGCGGAGAGACGGCGCCGCCCTCCGGCTACATCGCCGTCCCGCTCTCGATGGCGCTCGGGCGGTAAAGCCGGCGCCATCGTCATTCGCGGCCGCGGCGCCCTGCCCGGTTCAGCGGCGGGGCTCGATCGTCACCTCGCCGAACATGACGCCGCGCGTCAGCGGCTTGGCGAGGAAATCGTGCGGGAAGCCGAGGACGATGGCGCTCGCTTCGGCAAGGCGGGCGCGATGTTCATCGGACAGCACGGTTTCGAGCGCGCCGAGATTGTCTTCGAGCTGGGCCATTGTCTTGACGCCCATGATCGGCGACGTGACCGCCGGATTGGCCAGCGTCCAGGCTAGCGCCACCTGCGCCGGCGTCCGGCCGGTTTCGGCGGCGACCTGCTTCACCACGTCGGCAATGGCGAGATTGTGCTCCGTGAGCGCGCCGTTGCCGGCGGCGACATTCTTGCGGGTGCCGACCGCACTTGCGGTGCCGGCGCCAATATCGAGATCGGCGCGGCTGTATTTGCCGGTCAGGACGCCCATGCCGAGCGGCGACCAGGGGATGACGCCGAGGCCGAGTTCCTGCGCCATCGGGATCAGGTCGCGCTCCACCGTGCGCTCGATCAGGCTGTATTCGATCTGCAGCGCCACGAGCGGCGCCCAGCCGCGCAGGTCGGCAAGCGTCTGCATGCGCGAAACCTGCCAGGCGGGCGTATCGGAAATGCCGGCATAGACGATCTTGCCGGCACGGACGAGATCGTCCAGCCCGCGCATGACCTCCTCGGCCGAGGTCGTGAAGTCCCAGGCGTGCAGGTAGAAGAGGTCGATGTAATCCGTGTTCAGCCGCTTCAAGCTGTCTTCCACCGAGCGGACCATGCTGCGGCGGTGGTTGCCGCCGGAATTCGGATCCTTCGGGCGTGAGGTGATCGTGTATTTGGTGGCGATGACGAGCTCGTCGCGGCGGCCTTCGGCAAAGCGGCCGACGAGGGTTTCGGACGTGCCGCCCGTATATTGGTTGGCGGTATCGATGAAATTGCCGCCGCGATCGACATAGGCGTCGAACATGCGGCGCGATTCCTGTTCGTCCGCACCCCAGCCCCAGTCGGTGCCGAAGGTCATGGCGCCAAGCGAAAGCGGCGAGACGCGCAGGCCGGAACGGCCGAGCAGGCGGTAGCGGTCAAGGGACAATGTGGCGCTCATGGGAAATCTCCTCTTGTTGCAGAGGGAAGATGCGCCTTGCCGATACTGACAACAATGCTACATTATCGATATGGCTTCTTTAGAAAAGAGAGCATAATGCGCGGCAGCGACTATGCGGAACTGAAGGCTTTCGCGGCGGTTGCCGAACAGGGCAATTTTGCCCGCGCGGCCGCGCGGCTCGGCATGTCGCCTTCGGCGCTCAGCCAGACGATCCGCACGCTCGAGGAGCGGATGGGCATCCGGCTGCTCAACCGCACGACGCGCAGCGTCGCACCCAGCGAGGCGGGCCGGCGGCTGCTGGCGCGGCTCCTGCCGGCGCTGGCCGATCTGGACCAGGCGGTGGCCGACGTTGCGGCGCTGCGCGACAGGCCGGCCGGGCTGCTGCGCATCAACGCGCCGCGCGTGGCGATCGTCCACAGGCTTGCGCCGCTGGTCGCGCCCTTTCACGCGGCCTATCCCGACATCGCCCTCGACATTATCGTAGACGACAAGCTCTCCGATATCGTGGCCGAACGTTTCGATGCCGGCATCCGGCTGGGCGAGATGGTGGAGAAGGACATGGTGAGCGTGAAACTCGGCGACGAGATGCGGCTCGTCGTCGTCGCCTCGCCGGACTATGTCGCGCGCTACGGCATGCCGGAAACGCCGCGGGAGCTGCGCGACCATGCCTGCGTCGCCTCCCGCTGGCCGACAGACGGCAGCCTCTACCACTGGGAATTCGAACGCGGCGAGGAGAAGCTGGAAGTGGCGGTCTCGGGGCCGCTCAGCACCACCGACAACGACCTGATGCTGCGCGCCGTGCTCGACGGCGTCGGCATCGGCTATCTCTTCGAAGAGCATGTGGCGGACCATCTCGCCGCCGGCCGGCTGGTGAGGATGCTCGACGACTGGACGCCGCCCTTCCCCGGCTTCCACCTCTATTATCCAAGCCGGCGCCAGATGCCGCCGCCGCTGCGCGCCTTCGTGGATTTCATCGGGCGCCGGCGATCTCGCTCCTGAGCTTCTGATAGTCCGACAGGATCTGCCGGCCCCATTCGAGCGCCTTTTCGCCATCGGGCGTCAGCCCGAGGTAACGCCGGCCGCGAAGGATGAGCGTGGTGTTGAGGTCTTCCTCCAGCCGGCGGATCGCCGCCGAAAGGGTCGGCTGGGCGACGTTGCAGGCTTCGGCCGCGCGGGCGAAGTGCTTTTCTTCCGCAAGGGTGACGAAGAAGGAAAGGTGTCTGATCTGCATGGCTGGGGCATCCTCTTTATCGTTATATTTCTAGAAATATATCGACTGTGAATTCAAGCTTTTCGTTCCGCGCCGCCGAGAAATATAGTTGACTAGGAAACAATACCAATGTAGTTTCCTAGTCAACAAAATGGAGCCCGTCATGACGCATCCGCCCGTCCCGGCGCTGACCACGCATCTCGGCTACTGGCTGCGGATGGTTTCGAACCAGGTGTCGCTGGCATTCGCAAAAAGGCTGGAGGCGAAGGACGTGACCGTCGCCGAATGGGTCGTCATGCGCGAACTCTACGATGTCGAAACGCTCGCCCCGAGCCGGCTTGCCGACCGACTGGGCATGACGCGCGGCGCCATCAGCAAGCTTGCCGAACGGCTGATCGCCAAGGCGCTCATCGCGCGCGACGCAAGCCCCGCCGACGGGCGGGCGCAGACGCTGCGGCTGACCGGCGAAGGCCGGCTGCTGGTGCCAGAACTGGCAGCCCTCGCCGATGCCAACGATGCCGCTTATTTCGGCCACCTGACGCCTGCGGAAAGAAAGGCGATGGAAGACATGCTGAAGGCTGTCGCCAAGCGGCAGGACATACGCACGATACCGGTCGAATAGGCGGTCCACACCCGACTTAAAAACCGAAAGGGAGAGCGCCGATGAACGCGCAGCAGAGAGCTATTGCCGAAGATTGCACCAGGGCGTCCGAAGAGGACCGCATGAGCTTTCCGCAGATATTGGGCCTCCTTTCGGAGGCCGGCATCGAAAGCTATTTCGCCGACCTCAGACGAGGGGTGAAGGTCTATTACCTGCCTGCGGGTGAAACGCTTGAGATCGCCACCGGCGCGGCAAGGCCGCCGGTTGCCGAAACCTTCGATGCCGCCGCGGTCGGCGCGGCCGTGCAATGGGCGCAGGCAGCCGCGGCCGACTATAGCTACAAGGGTTTCTGCGGGAGGGTCATGGCCGCCGGCTGCATGGGTTATCTCGTCTCCCTGCCCGGCCGGCGCGCGGTTTATTTCGGCCGTACCGGGCAGACGCATGTGGAGCATTTCCCGGACCGGTAGCCCGTCCGCCCGCTCTGGAACCGGTGGCAACCCTTGCGCGTTGATTGGCGAAGCAATGGGGCTTCGGGGACAAACCGCACATGAGCATCGCCAATGGCATCAGAAAACAGGCCGACAGGTTCCGTCTCGACGAACGCCCCATGAGTTCATGGGCACGCACCTTTCAGGCGGCGGCGGAGGAGCTTCCGCCGGCTCCCGTGCGCCGCGTCGAGAAGGACGGGCTGGATATCACCATGGCCTGGGCGATCATCGGCATCTTCGGCATTCTCGGCCTTGCCGCCGTCTACCTGATGTCGCTGATCCTGATCCCGATCACGCTTGCCGTGGTCGTCGGCATGATCCTCGGCATGGCGGCAGAGAAGCTTTCAAAGATGGGCGTGCCGCGGCTTGCCAATGCGGCGCTGCTGTCCACCAGCGTCGCCTTCATCATCTTCATGCTCATCAATTCGCTCGCCGGCCCGCTGACGATGCTGGCCAACGAGGCGCCCGGCTTCATCGACCGCACGACGCAGCGCCTCATGCCTTATCTGGAACGGATCGAATGGCTGCACATCACGCCCGCGACCTTCCAGAGCGGCCCGATGTCGATCGACTCGCTGCTCGAAAATACCGGCAACGTGCTGCATGTGGTGACGACGAACCTGACGCCGGCGCTGGTTCAGGGGCTGATCTTCTTTGCCGCGCTGCTGCTGTTTCTGGCAAGCCGGGTCAGCCTGCGCAAGACGATCATCATGACCTTCCGCGAACGCTCGCAGCGGCTGGCGGCGATCCGCGTCATCAATGCCGTGGAACAGGCGCTCGGCTTCTATTTCGCCACGGCCTCGCTGATCTACATGGCGCTCGGCGTGGTGATGACCGTCATCGCCTATGTCGGCGGGCTGCCGACGCCGGTGCTCTGGGGCTTTTTCGCCTTCCTTTCGAGCTTCGTTCCCTATCTCGGCATTACGCTGATGACCCTTGCCGTGGCCGTGGCCGGCATCATGGCGCATGACGGCATCATCATCGGCCTCATCCCGGCCGCGGCCTTCTTCACCGTGCATCTGGTGATGGAAAACCTGATCTTCCCCGCGGTGATGGGCCGGCGGCTGGAGATCAACCCCTTCGTCGTCTTCCTGGCGATCATCTTCTGGACATGGATGTGGGGGGCGGTCGGGGCCATGCTGGCGCTGCCGCTCTCGCTGATGGTCATGACGATCATCGACGAACTGCTGATCGAGGAAAGACCGCAGCCGCAGCTGCCGAAGTGAGGATAGCGGGCGGCAACGAGCCGGGAGAAGCCCGGCCCTATTCCGTCGTCCTGTCGTCGCCGGTATCGGCGACATCCTGCAGGCGCACGAATTCGGTGCCCTTGGCCTTGAGATCGACGAGCGCCCTTGCCACACCCTCGCCCGCCGCATGGGTCGGCTGGTTGATGTGGGAGATGACCACGTCGCCATCCCTGGCGGCGGCAATGCGCTTTTCGGTGACTGCGGCGCCGAGCAGCGAGCCGCCGTCGCCGTTTACGGAATAGCCGGCGATGCGATAGCCCATGGCGCGGATCTGGCCGATGGCGGAAAGGTCGTATTTGGCGGTCGAGCCGCGGAACCAGCGGGGCGCGGGAATGCCCGAAGCGACCATGGCGGCCGCCCCGCCTTCCACTTCCTGCCTGACGGCATCGGGCGAACCGGCCGAGGGGATGCCATAGACGAGCACCGGCTTGTCGATTGCCGGAATGTGCTTCTCGCCGTGATTTTCCAGTTCGAAGAGATCGGGATTCTGCAGGAAGACGGCAAGCGCTTTCGGATTGCGCTTCAGCCAGCGGGCGGTGACGAAGACGGTGGCGGGAATGCGCTCGTTGACCAGCGTCGAGAGAATGCGCTCGTCGGCCTCGCCCATGCAGGCATCGAAAGTCAGCGCGATGCGGGCATGACCCGCGATATTGGAGCGGGCGATGTGCAGATGCGGCTCGACGAGCTTCGGTCCGGCGGCGGCCGGCGCACGGGCGGCAGGTGACGCAGGCGGGATTTCCGCGGCGAATGCCGACGAGGCGGCGGCCAGCAGCAGTGCAGAGCCAAGAAGAAAGCGCTTCATGAAGAATCAGATTCGGTTGCTGTTTTGCCGCTTCTTAAAGCAAAGCATGAAGGCGGGCCATGTGGCCTGATGCCGCCCGCAAAGAGGCGGGCGCGGCCTCAATCCGCCCGCATTCCCGTGCCAGTCACGGAGGACGGCAGGTGCTGGAGGCTCAGTCGTAGAGATAATATTTGGTCCACTTGTCCTTCGGAACCTTCTCGCCGATCTTGTATTTCAGGTCGCGCACGTTGATGTGCTGCGGGCCGGTGATGCAGGTATAGGACAGGTGGTACCAGTCGCCCTTGCTGCGGAAAACGGCGCCGGGGGCTTCCAGGCGGTCGTCGCTCGGGATCGGGTCCTTGAACGTGTAGGCGATGACCTTGTCCGGCCGGAAGCCGGTGCCGTCCTTGTTGATCCGGCTCATGGCTTCGGTATCGCAGCTCTGTTCGAGGCGGGTGGCGGGGTCCAGCTTTTCGAGCTGCTTCTTGATGGCGGGATCCACGGCATAGGAGGAAGTGGCGGCAAGGCCGATGAGCGACATAAACAGGACCAGACGTTTCGGCATGACGGAGAAACCTTTACTGCTATGCATTCTTCATACTGCCGCCGGCAGCCTGCCGGGGCCTGGCGCGGGTGTAATTTTCGCGCGACGCTAGCGGACATTCTTAAACAATGTGGTGACATCAAGGCAACGCGGCGGCCATTTTGTCTCAAGACGGTTCACCGCCCGACGCTTGATCCGGACCGGCCGCACCTCTATCTCTTGCCCAGCGATACCGCCATATACGGAGCCTTCCTTGACCGCTTTCAAGAACCTGCCTGCCCCGCCCGCCGCTGAAAAAAGACCGGTTTCCGACACGCGCCACGGCATTACGCGGACCGACGACTATGCCTGGCTGCGGGCCGACAACTGGCAGGCCATGTTCAAGGACCCCTCCATTCTCGACCCGGATATCCGCGCCCATCTGGAAGCCGAAAACGGCTACATGAACGCAGCGATGGAAGACACCAAGCCGCTGCAGAAGGTGCTGTTTGCCGAGATGCGCGGGCGCATCAAGGAAGACGACAGTTCCGTGCCGATGAAGGACGGCGCCTATGCCTACGGCACGTCCTTTGTCACCGGCGGCGAGCAGCCGCGCTATTTCCGCATCCCGCGCGAAGGCAACGTCAAGGACGAGGCGATCCGCACCGTCCTGCTCGACGGCGACAAGGAAGCGGCCGGCAAGGCCTATTTCCGCCTCGCCGGCCTCGACCATTCGAGCGACCACAGCCGCGGCATCTGGGGCTATGACGACAAGGGCTCGGAATTCTTCACGCTGAGGGTTCGCGATCTTGCAACCGGCGAGGATCTGTCCGACGTGATCGAGAATACCGGCGGCGGCGGGGTCTGGGCGCCCGACGGCAAGAGCTTCTTCTATTCGGCGCTCGACGAGAACCACCGCCCGTCGAAGGTTTTCCACCATATTCTCGGCACGCCGCAGAGCCAGGACCGGCTGGTCTACGAGGAAGAGGATGCCGGCTTCTTCATGGGCGTCGGCGGCTCGCTGCTCGACGACTTCATCTATATCGACATCCACGACCACGAGACCAGCGAATACCGGCTGCTTTCGACCAGGGACCTGACGGCGGAGCCGAAGCTGGTCGCCGCGCGCGAGGAAGGCATCGAATATTCGCTGACGGAAGGCGGCGACGTCTTCTACATCCTTACCAACGACGGCGGCGCCAAGGATTTCAAGATCATGGAAGCGCCGGTTGACAGACCGGGCAAGGAAAACTGGCGCGAGGTCGTGCCCCACAAGCCGGGCACGCTCATCATCAGCCACATGGCCTATGCGCGCCACCTTCTGTGGCTGGAGCGCAAGGACGGGCTGCCGCAGATCATGATCCGCGACCGGCGCAGCGGCGAGGAACATGCGATCGCCTTCGACGAGGAAGCCTATTCGCTCGGCCTTTCGGGGGCGGCCGAATACGACACCGACGTCATCCGCTTTTCCTATTCATCGATGACGACGCCCTTGCAGCTTTACGACTACAACATGGTCACGCGCGAGCGCACGCTGCTCAAGACGCAGGAAGTGCCGTCGGGCCACAATCCCGACGACTACGTCACCCGCCGCGTCTTCGCGCCCGCCTGGGACGGCGAGAAAGTGCCCGTCACCCTGCTCTATCGCAAGGATACGCCGCTCGACGGTTCGGCCCCCTGCCTGCTCTATGGCTACGGCGCCTACGGCATCACCATTCCGGCCGGCTTCAACACCAACTGCCTGTCGCTCGTCGATCGCGGTTTCGTCTATGCCATCGCCCATATCCGCGGCGGCAAGGACCGCGGCTTTGCCTGGTACGAAAACGGCAAGATGGACAAGAAGACCAATACGTTCAAGGACTTCATCGCCGCGGCTGACTATCTGAATCAGGAGAGGTTCACCTCTTACGCCGGCATCATCGCCGAGGGCGGATCGGCCGGCGGCATGCTGATGGGCGCTGTCGCCAACATGGCGCCGGAGAAATTCGCCGGCCTGATTGCCGCCGTTCCCTTCGTCGACGTCCTGAACACCATGCTCGACGACACGCTGCCGCTCACGCCGCCGGAATGGCCGGAATGGGGCAACCCGATCGAGAGCCGCGAGGAATACGAGCAGATCGCCGCCTATTCGCCCTATGA
Organism: Hyphomicrobiales bacterium; assembly: GCA_900471515.1. Lineage (GTDB taxonomy): Bacteria > Pseudomonadota > Alphaproteobacteria > Rhizobiales > Rhizobiaceae > Rhizobium. Next base: position 86,181 of record UCFC01000048.1, read on the forward strand.
CAATGTCGGCGCCAAGGCCTATCCGCCGATCCTGGCGCTCGGCGGCCTGACAGACCCGCGCGTCACCTATTGGGAGCCGGCCAAATGGGTCGCAAGGCTGCGCGAGAAGACGACGGGCACGGCGCCGATCCTGCTCAAGACCAACATGGATGCCGGCCACGGCGGCGCCTCCGGGCGCTTCCAGCGGCTGGAGGAAATCGCCTTCGAATATGCCTTCGCGATCAAGGTGGCGGGCAAGATGTAAGGTCCGGATGCGGCCTGCCCCGCGCGGGCCGCCTGCTCAAGGGAGGGGGAAATGGCCGTCTATGTCGCCCTGCTGCGCGCCGTCAATGTCGGCGGCACAGGCTCCCTGCCGATGAGCGAACTGAAAGCGCTCTGCGAAGAACTCGGCTTTGCCGATGTGAAGACCTACATCCAGAGCGGCAACGTGCTGTTCCGCTCGGATGAAGCCGAAAAGGCGGTCGAAGAAAAGCTCGACGCGGCCCTCGGCAAAAAGATGGGCAAACGGCCGGGCGTGATGGTGCGCGGCCGAAGCGAGCTTGACGGCATCGTCGCCGGAGCGCCCTTCCCGGACGCGAAGCCGAATTTCCTGCTCGTCTACTTCCTGCCCGAGGCCGCGCCTTCCGATGCGCTGGAGGGGATGGTGGCGCCCGACGGCGAAGAGGCGAAGCTCGCCGGCCGCGAAATCTACGTGCACTATCCCAACGGCTCCGGCCGCTCGAAGCTCAAGCTTCCGGCGCTGAAACCGGGGACCTCGCGCAACCTCAACACCGTGCGCAAGCTTGCCGAGATGGCGGCGGAGATGGAAGCCGGCAACTAAGGCTGCCCGCTGCCGGCCATGCCATGGAGTTGGTCGTGCCTGACGGCGGCCAGAGGCGATTCGACCGCCGGCAGGAAGAGCATCCTGACGAAGGTACGCAGCATCAGCACCTGTTCGGCGAGCGTGTTCGGCTCCTTCAGCGTCTTCGACAGGACGATGCCGCCTTCCAGCACCGAAGAGACCATGTCGGCCAGCTGGTCGACATCGACGGGCTCACGCGGCGTGTAGACGGCCATGATCTCGCGGAACATGCGGCCGAAGCGGCGGCGCCAGGCCAGCACCGCGTTCTTGTTGGTCTCCTGGATCTCGCGGTCGAACAGCCGCTCGTAATAGCAGACGGTCGCGACCAGGCAGCCGGGATGGCCGTTCGGCAGGTCGGCCAGCAGTTCGGAGAGCAGTTTCAGGCCGAGCAGGAAGGATTGCAGCGGATCGTCCATCAGATCGCGCGCGCGGCTGAAAATCTCGTCGTAGATGCGCTCGTCATTCTCGATGTAGCGGTTGAGCAGGGCTTTCGCGAGTTCGTTCTTGTCCTTGAAGTGGTAGAAGAAGCCGCTCTTGGTAATGCCGGTTTCGACGATCAGTTCCTCGATGGACGTGCCGCCGAATCCCTTCTGCAGGACCGCCGCCTCCGCCACGTCGAGGATGCGATTCCGTGTTTCCTCGCCCTTTCGCATGTCTCCCTCCTGTACCCGCGGTACAGTTTTCAGTGCAGCAGGATCGAGCCCGCTTCCGCCCCCGGCAGCATCGGCCCATGCAAGGGATTGATTTCAATCCGCAAAATTCGAAACCCCGCCTAGTATACCGCAAGTCGCCTAGTTTGGCAGCAGAATAAGCGGCAGAACATGGCCATCGACGGCAGTCATTTCAGGCGCCGCGATTGGAGAGGTTTCACAATGGCAAAGTACAGGCATGGGCTGCCGCAGCTTAGAGGCGGCGCCTTCATTACCGATGGCGGCATGGAGACCACGATGATCTTCCAGGAAGGCATCGAGCTTCCGCATTTCGCCTCCTTCGTATTGCTGGCTTCCGAGGACGGAAGGGAGCGGACCAAGAATTACTATCGCCGCTATCTGGACATCGCCCGGCGGCACGGCACGGGCTTCGTGCTCGACACCGCCACATGGCGCGCCAATCCCGACTGGGGCCGGAAGCTCCACTATACGAGCGAGGCGCTGCGGGCGGCAAACGAACAGGCCGTCGAGCTGCTGGTCGGCCTGCGCGGCAGCTATGAGAGGCCGGAGCAGCCGATCGTCATCAGCGGCGCCATCGGCCCGCGCGGCGACGGCTACAAGGCCGGCAACATGGGCGCCGAGGAGGCGGAGGACTACCACGCCTTCCAGATCGGGACCTTCGCCGGCACCGAGGCCGATATGGTGACGGCCTTCACGCTGACCAATATCGACGAGGCAATCGGCATTGCGCGGGCGGCAAGGGCGCATGACATGCCCTGCGCCATCTCCTTTACGCTGGAAACCGACGGCCGGCTCGTGACCGGCCGCAGCATCCAGGAGGCGATCGAGACGACGGATGCGGCCACCGGCGGGGCGCCGGCCTATTACATGATCAACTGCGCCCACCCGACGCATTTCGAAGGCGCGCTCGATCACGGCAGCGCCTGGGTGAAGCGCATTTCCGGCATTCGCGCCAATGCCTCGACCATGAGCCACGAACAGCTCGACAATAGCGAGGTGCTGGATGCCGGCGATCCTGCCGATCTCGGCCGGCGCTACCGCGAACTCGTTCGCCGCATGCCGCAGGTGCGCGTGCTCGGCGGCTGCTGCGGCACCGACCACCGCCATGTCGCGGCGATCTGCGAGGCCTGCCTGCCGCAGGCGGCGTGACGGGGCAAACGGGAGGGCATGATCGTGACGATGGTGGGGGCAACGACGCGCCAGCGCAGCTGGCGCGATCTGTGGCTTGCGATAACAGGGCGGCGAACGCAAGCCGAACCGGGTGCGGCCGAGGAGGTGGCGCTGCTTGATCTCGATCTTGCAGCCTTCGAGGGCCTCGACGGCCGCATGGCCTACGGGCTCCGGGCGGACCAACGCGAGGGGCGGCCATTGCGGCGCAGGCGATTGCGGGAGTTCGTCGGTTTCTGACGATGGGAAGGCGCCTCAGCTTCCGGCTGCGGCGCCTTTCTTCTGCCTCGCCCTATAGCCGCTGATCTCCTCGCCGGCGGTCGGCGAGAAGCGCAGGTTCCAGAAGGTGGCGGTGATCGAAATGATCGTGACCACGATGAAGGCGATGGAGAAATCGCCGAGCTCGGGCGTTTCGACGCCGTTGAAGGCCATCGAGCCGTGCAGCGCCAGCGCGCCGATGCAGATGCCGAGCGACAGCATGAGCTGCTGGAAGGTGGTGTAGAAGCTCGTGGCCGAGCTCATCCGCTCCTGGCCGATCTCGTCATAGGCGATGGTATTGTAGGCGGTGAACTGGAAAGACATGAAGAAGGCGCTGAGCACCAGCGCGACGAAGATCAGCGGCATCGGCCAGTCCGGCCGGAAGGCGGCGCAGAGGCCGTAGCCGATCGTGCCGAGAATGCCGTTGATGACGAGGCTGCGGCGGAAACCGACGCGGCGGAAGACGGCCTTGGCGAGCGGCTTCATGAAGAGCGCGCCGAGGGCCGTGGAAATGACGATCTGGCCGGCGGCGGCGGCCGAAAGGCCGAAGCCGATCTGGAAGAGCAGCGGCAGCAGGAAGGGCTGCGCGCCCTGGGTGATGCGCGTCAGCGAGCCGGCGATGACCGAGGTGCCGAAGCTCGGCACCTTCATCAGCGAAAAATCCATGATCGGCGACGGATGCTTGCGGGCATGGCGCAGGTAGGCGATGCCGAACAGCAGGCCGATGGCGATCAGGAAGATCGAGAAGGAGCCCTGCCCTTCATGGCTCGACAGTTCGAAGCCGAAGAGCAGCGAGCCGAGCGAAATGCCTGAGAGGATGAAGCCGATCGTATCGAAGGGGCCGGCGGCCTTGCCCTTCACTTCGTCGATATAGATCGACACGAAAATCATGCCGATAATGCCGATCGGCACGTTGATGTAGAAGATCCAGCGCCAGTCGAGATAGGTGACGATGAAGCCGCCGAGCGGCGGGCCGACGATCGGCCCGATCAGCGCCGGCACCAGCAGCCAGGACATGGCGCTGACCATATCCTTGCGGTCGACGCTGCGCATCAGCACCAGACGGCCGACCGGCATCATCATGGCGCCGCCGATGCCCTGCAGCAGGCGGGCGAGCACCAGGAAGGGCAAGGTCGGCGCGAAGGCGCAGAGAATGGAGCCGGCCACGAAGACGGCGATCGCCGAGCGGAAGACGGTGCGCGAGCCGAAACTGTCGGCGACCCGGCCGCTAGCGGGAATGAAGATCGCCAGGCTGAGCAGGTAGGAGGTGAGCGCGATCGACATGGCCGGGGCATCGACGCCGAAATCGCGCGCCATCGTCGGCAGCGCTGTCGCCAGCACGGTGGCATCGACGTTTTCCATGAGCATGGCACTCGCGACAATCATCGCGATCACCCGGAAATTGGGTGCTGCGCGCCGGACCATCGGCGCATGATAAATCTGATCCGACATCGTCAGGGATCACTCGCAGTGGCGCGGCAGAGCACACGGGGGCGACGGGGCCGCGGAGATGACATGGCAAAATGCCAAGAGGAGATGATTTGCTATACGCCTGCAATCATGGCAGCGCTATGTCTTTTATGGCAAATCTGCTTTGACGATCGGTAAAGACGGATCACCATTCCTTGCACTCCATTGCCCTTCGTGAAGGGCCCGCCGCGGGCCAGAATCGGCTTGCGTGACCGCACCGGCGGGCCTACCTATGGAAGATGAGCTCCGCCCTGCAGAAAAACCGGCCGGATACGGCCTTTTCCTTCGACAACAGCTATGCGCGCCTGCCGCCGCACTTCTTCGCCAGGCAGGCGCCGACGCAGGTGGCGGAGCCGTGGCTCATCAAGCTCAACGAAATGCTGGCCGAGGAACTGGGTCTCGACGTCGAGATCCTGAAGCGCGAGGGCGCGGCGATCTTTTCCGGCAACCGCGTGCCTGACGGCGCCGAACCGCTGGCGATGGCCTATGCCGGCCACCAGTTCGGGCAATTCGTGCCCCTGCTCGGCGACGGGCGGGCGATCCTGCTCGGCGAGGTGATCGACCGCAGCGGCAAGCGCCGCGATATCCAGCTGAAGGGCGCGGGGCAGACGCCCTTTTCGCGCCGGGGCGACGGGCGGGCGGCGCTTGGGCCGGTGCTGCGCGAATATATCGTCAGCGAGGCGATGTCGGCGCTCGGCATTCCCGCCACGCGGGCGCTTGCCGCGGTGCTGACCGGCGAAGGCGTGCGTCGCGAGGAGATCCTGCCGGGCGCGGTGTTTGCGCGCGTGGCGGCAAGCCATATCCGCGTCGGCACCTTCCAGTACCTGGCCGCGACCGGCGACGAGGACGGCGTCAAGGTGCTCGCCGACCATGTGATCGAGCGGCACTATCCCGCCCTGAAGGCGGCGGAAAACCCCTATCTGGCGCTCTACGAAGCCGTCTGCGACCGGCAGGCGGCGCTGATCGCCCGCTGGCTGCAGGTCGGCTTCATCCATGGCGTGATGAACACGGACAATATGGCGATCTCCGGCGAGACGATCGATTTCGGCCCCTGTGCCTTCATGGACAGCTACGATCCGATGACGGTCTTCTCCTCGATCGACCAGCACGGGCGCTACGCCTATGCCAACCAGCCGGGCATCGGGCAATGGAATCTGGCACGGCTCGGCGAAGCGCTGCTGCCGCTGATCGATCCCGACCGGGACAAGGCGATCGAGCAGGCCAATGCCGTCATCAAGGCCTATGGCGAGCGTTTCCACGCCTTCTGGCTGCAGGGCATGCGCGGCAAGATCGGCCTGGCCTCGGCCGAAGACGGCGATCTCGAACTCGTTCAGGCGCTGCTGGCGCTGATGCAGGCACAGGGCGCGGACTTTACGCTGGCGTTCCGGCGGCTTTCCGCGCTGGCCGGCGATCCGGAAGCGGAGGCCGCCTTCGTCTCGAGTTTCCGCGAGCCGGCCGCTGCGGTCGAATGGCTCGCCCAATGGCGCGAACGGCTGGCCCGCGATGCCCAAGCGCCGGGCGAACGGGCGGCCGCCATGAAGCGGGTCAACCCGGCTTTCATTGCGCGCAACCACCGGGTCGAACAGGCGATCGAGGCTGCCGTCGAGGACGGCGATTTCTCGCTGTTCGAGGCGTTGCTGGCCGTACTTTCGAAACCTTATGAAGAGCAGCCGGCATTTGCCGCCTATATGGACCCGCCGAAACCCGAGGAACGGGTGCTGCAGACCTTCTGCGGAACCTGATTTCAGACAAATCCCATATCAGTTGGAGACAGTGATGACCGACCTTCTCGACATTCCGGTCAAGACCGTTCAGGGGCGCGAGACGACGCTCAGCGAATATCGCGGCCAGGTGCTGCTCATCGTCAACGTCGCTTCCAAATGCGGCCTGACGGTGCAGTACGAGGGGCTTGAAAAGCTCTATGCCGACAAGCGCGAGCGCGGCTTCGTCATCGCCGGCTTCCCGGCCAACGACTTCAAGGGCCAGGAACCGGGCACGGACGCGGAAATCCTCGATTTCTGCACCAGCACCTTCGGCGTCGACTTCCCGATGTTCTCCAAGATTTCCGTCAAGGGACCGGACAAGCACCCGCTCTACAAGACCCTGACGAATTCCGACGTGAAGACAACCGGCGAAGGGCCGATGCGCGAGCGGCTGAAGGGTGCCGGCCTTGCCGGTGACGACAACGAAATCCTCTGGAACTTCGAAAAATTCCTCGTCGGGCGCAACGGCAAGGTCGTCGCCCGCTTCGCTCCCGACGTGACGGCGGACGACAGCCGCCTCGTCTCGGCGATCGACCGGGAGCTGGCAAAAGCGATCTAAAACCGCAGCCGCCGCGAGCGCCAATTGCGGCGGTTGAAAGGCAGGCCTCCCGCTCTATCTGCCTGATCGGCGTATGTTTTTCGCCATCCTCCGATCCGGCTAACCAGCGGGAGACTGCCTTATGGCAATCGTCATCACCTCCATAGTTTTCGTCATTTTCGGACTGGCGCTCGGCGCCGGCGGGCTCTGGCTCGTCACGCTCGGCGGCAGCGTCTTCTATCTCTTTGCCGGCCTCATGTTCCTGCTGACGGCAGGCCTGCTTCTCCTGCGCAAGGCCGTGGCGCTCTGGGCCTATGCCGTGCTCGTGGTCGTGGCGCTTGCCTGGGCGATCTGGGAGGTCGGGTTCGACTGGTGGCAGCTCGGCCCGCGCGGCGGCCTGATTATTCTCTTCGGGCTCTGGCTGCTGACGCCCTGGATCCGCCGCCCGCTCGGTTTCCGCAGCCCGACCGGCACCTATTACGGCGCCAATCCCTGGCCGCTGGCGGTTCCGGTCGTCGCCGCCATGCTCGTCGCCCTTTATTCGATGACGACAGACCCGCATGACCTTGCCGGCGACCTGCCGACGCAATCGGTTGCGGCCAGCCCGGCCTTCGGCGGCAATGTGGCCGACGGCGAATGGCACCAATATGGCCGCACGCCCTACGGCCAGCGCTATTCGCCGCTCGACCAGATCACCGCGCAGAACGTGTCCACGCTGACGGAAGCCTGGCGCTACCAGACGGGCGACGTGAAGAAGCCCGACGATGTCGGCGAGACCACCTACCAGGTGACGCCGCTCAAGGTGGGCAACACGCTCTATCTCTGCACGCCGCACAATTGGGCGATCGCGCTCGATGCCCGGACCGGCCGGGAGAAATGGAAATACGATTCCAATTCCGGCATGAACCCGGACCGGCAGCACCAGACCTGCCGTGGTGTCACCTACTATAACGACGAGGCCGCACCGGCCGGCGAACCCTGCAAGGAGCGCGTCTACCTGCCGACCTCGGATGCGCGGCTGATTGCGCTCGATGCGGCCAACGGGCAGGTCTGCACCGGCTTTGCCGATCAGGGCGTCCTGCATCTGCAGACCGGCATGGAGTACAATCCGGCCGGCTACTATTACTCCACCTCGCCACCGGTCGCCGTGGCGGGCAAGATCATCATCGGCGGGGCGGTCAACGACAATTATTCGACGCAGGAACAGTCCGGTGTCATCCGCGCCTACGATATCGACAGCGGCGCGCTGATCTGGAACTGGGATTCGGGCAATCCGGACCAGACGGCGCCGCTGCCGGAGGGGCAGCACTACACGACGAACTCGCCGAACAGCTGGTCGGTCTTCAGCGTCGATGAGCAGCTCAGCATGGTCTATATCCCGCTCGGCAACCAGGTGCCGGACCAGCTTGGCATGAACCGCAGCACCGATGTCGAGAAATTCTCCTCCTCGGTGGTGGCGCTCGATATCGATACGGGGCAGCTGCGCTGGGTGCAGCAATTCGTCCACCACGATCTCTGGGACATGGACGTGCCGGCCCAGCCGGTGCTGCTCGACCTGACGAAACCGGACGGAACGGCGGTGCCGGCGCTGGTGGCCTCCACCAAGCAGGGCGATATCTACGTGCTCGACCGGCGCACGGGCCAGCCGATCATCCCCTTCAAGGAAATCCCGGCACGGGGCGGGGCGATCCCGGAGGACCGCACGGCGCCGACGCAGCCGATCTCCGACCTCACCTTCTCGCCGGAGCCGCTGCAGGAAAAGGATATGTGGGGCGTCTCGCTGTTCGACCAGCTCGCCTGCCGCATTGCGTTCCACCGCTACAGGTACGAGGGCCGCTACACGCCGCCCTCGCTGCAGGGAACGATCGTCTATCCCGGCAATTTCGGCACGTTCAACTGGGGCTCGGTCGCCGTCGATCCCGAGCGGCAGGTGATGTTCGGCATGCCGACCTATCTCGCCTTCACCTCGCGCCTCGTGCCATCAGCCGATATCCCGCCGCGCGGACAGGACGAGAAGGGCAGCGAACAGGGCCTCAACCGCAATGACGGCGCGCCCTACGGCGTGTTCATGGGGCCGTTCCTCGGGCCGTTGCAGATCCCCTGCCAGGCGCCGCCATGGGGCTATGTCGCGGGCGTGGACCTGCGCACGGGGCGCATCGCCTACATGCACAAGAACGGCACGGTACACGACATGACGCCGCTGCCCCTGCCCTTCAAGGTGGGCGTGCCGGGCATCGGCGGCCCGATGCTGACCAGGGGCGGCGTCGCCTTCCTGGGTGCAGCCGTCGACAACTATCTGCGCGCCTACGACGTGACGAACGGCCGCCAGCTCTGGCAGGCGCGGCTTCCGGCCGGCGGCCAGGCGACGCCGATGACCTATACGGCCGACGACAACAAGCAATATGTCGTCATGGTTGCCGGCGGGCACGGTTCGGTCGGCACCAAACCCGGCGACTATGTGATCGCCTACACGCTGCCGTAGCGAGCGGCAGCCGGACACAAGTTCCGGGCAGGATTGCCCGATCATGCTGCTGTCGTTTTTCAGGGGATTTTTCATGGAAATCGGTAGCAGCCTTTCAATTTATTCCGGCCTCGGCATGCTCTTCGAGCAGGGCAAATCCAAGGCCACACTGACCGACGAATTCGGCGGCAGCACGCGCAACCAGTCCGGCGCCGGCCTGCAGCCGAGCACGACCCCGCCGTCCATCGCCAATACGATGTGGGCGGTTCAGGCCGGCAACGAGACCTATATCAACCCGCCGTCGGATGCCGAGCGGGAAGCCAAGGCCGCGCATGAGAGCCTGGTCGACCAGTTTTCCGAATGGAGCAACATGGACCCGGCGGAATTCATCCGCGCCCGCTACCTGGAGGCCCATGGCCTGACCGAAGACGACCTGAAGGCCATGCCGGCCGATCAGCGCGAGGCCATCGAGAAAGAAATCGCCGAGCAGATCAAGCGCGAACTTGCCGGCATCGAAGATGGCGCAGACGCCAGCGAGGAACCCGCCGCCGCCCAGGCACCGGCCGCGCAGCCGGCCGAGGAAAATTCGGCCGCCTGATCCCGCCCCCGATCGAAAAGCCGCGGGCAGCGACGCCGCCCGCGGCTTTTGCGCGACTTGTAACCCGCGGGAGAGATTGCCGAACGCCCGGCGGCCTACACCATCTCGGCAATCATCCTGCCGATTTCCGCAAAGACCGGGTTGAATTCGTCCATCTTCACGGTCGTTTCGGCCATGTAGACGGCGGCGACGATCGGGCCGCGGCCCGGCGGCCAGATGATGGCGATATCGCCGGCCGCGCCGTTGTCGCCCGTGCCGGTCTTGTCGCCGATCCGCCAGTCGCGGGGCAGGCCCGCGCGCAGGCGCGCCGCGCCCGTCGTGTTCGCCACCATCCAGTCCACCAGCCGATTGGCCGAATCTTCCGCCAGAACCGAGCCGAGAGCGATATTGCCGAGAGAATCCAGCATGGCGTCCGGCGTCGTCGTGTCGCGCGGATCGCCCTTTGCGGCTTCGTTCAGCGCGGTTTCCATGCGGTCGAGCCGGGTCGTGCCGTCGCCGATGGAGCGCAGCCAGTCGGTGAGGGCCGCCGGGCCGCCGAAACTTTCCAGCATCAGGTTGCCGGCCGTATTGTCGCTCAGCGTGATGCCGGCCTTGCAGATATCGGCCAGCGTCATGCCCTCGCCGCCTGCATGTTTTTCGGTCTCCGGCGAATAGGTGACGAGCTTTTCCCTGCCGTAGGTGATGCGCCGGTCGAGCGTTTCGTCACCCCTGTCGACACGGGCGAGAACGAGGCCGGCGGCCAGGACCTTGAAGGTGCTGCACATGGCGAAAGGCTCGCTGCCGCGATAGCCGAAGGAGACGTTCGTGTCGCTGTCGAGAACGGAGACGCCGAGACGCCCGCCGATGCGCGCCTCGAGCGCGGCCAGCCGCTTGTCGATATCCTCGTCCTGCTGCCCGGCACGCGCGCGCCGTGCAAGGCCCAGCGCGGGCAAGAGCAGCGCGGAGCCCATGAAACTGCGGCGGGTAAGGCTGTGATTCATGGCGACCTCCGGGGAATCAGGATCACAGGCCTAAGGGCCGATTGCGGCGGCATCTCGGCCTTCGGCCGGGATCAGGCGGCGCGCGTGACTTCCACCGTCACATGCGACAACTCGTCCAGGCGCGCGAGCCGCTGCTTGTAGAAGGCGGTGTCGCGCGGCTGCGGCGTCAGCACCGCCACGATCGCCGCATGATGGCCGGGGCCGACCTGCCAGACATGCAGGTCTGTGATGCGGTCGCCGTCGCCTTCGATCACGTCACGGATCTCGTCCGGCAGCGTCTCCCCTTCCGAGAGCACGTCGAGCAGGACGGCGCCCGAGGATTTCAGCAGTCCCCAGGACCATTGGGCGATGATGACGGCGCCGACGATGCCCATGAGCGGATCGAGCCAGAGCCAGCCGTACAGGCTGCCGAGGGTGAGCGCGACAATGGCAAGCACCGAGGTCAGCGCGTCGGCAATGACATGCATGTAGGCGGCGCGGATATTGTTGTCGGCGTGATCGTGATGGCCGTCATGGTGATGGTCATGGTCATGGTGATGGTCGTGATGATGCGCGTGGCCGTGATGGTGATGGCCGCCGCCGCTCAACAGCCAGGCGCTGGCGAGATTGACGGCAAGGCCGATGACGGCGACCGCAATCGCCTGGCCGAAGCCGATCGGCACCGGCGACGCGAGGCGCAGGAAACTCTCCCACCCCATCAGCAGCGCGATCATCGCCAGGACGATGGCGCTTGCGAATCCGGCGAGATCCCCGAGCTTGCCGGTGCCGAAGGTGAAGCGCGGGTTGCGGGCCTGCTTGCGGGCGAAAAGATAGGCGAGCGCGGAAATCAGGAGCGCGCTGGCATGGGTGGACATGTGCCAGCCGTCGGCCACCAGGGCCATCGAGCCGTAGACGGTGCCAGCACCGATTTCGATCACCATCATGAGCGCCGTCAGCGCGATGACAAGCCAGATGCGGCGCTCGTTGCGGGCATGGTCCTGCCCCAGAAAGACATGCTCGTGCCCGTGGGCATCCGTTCCCGATCTCATCGCCATCTCCTTGTCGACCCGGCTCAGCGGATATAGGTTCGCAGGACTTCCGATATTTCGCCGACTGCCTCCGCCCTCGCCTTCTCGTCGGCGGCGTGGAGCACGTGCTCGTGCAGATGATCGTCCAGCACCTCGCCCGTCAGCCCGGTCAGCGCGCCGCGCACGGAGGCGAGAAGCTGGAGGATCTCGCCGCAGGGGCGCTCGCCCTCCAGCGCGCGCTCGACGGCCTCAAGCTGGCCGCGGATGCGGCTGACGCGGGCGATCAGCTTCTTCTTCTGGTGGATCGTATGGGACATGGCAGTCTCTGCTATAGGATAGGGGGGTATCCTATACGACCCTGCCCAACAGGGGAAGCGGCAATCTGCGGCATCTCGAACCGTCCGGCGCGGCGGTGCAATCCCCCGAACAGACCGGGCGCGACACATAGCCATTGACAAATACCCGGATTGGGGAGATTGATGGGCGCATGATCAAGAACGCGCACCATATCAGCTCGTATTTTTGGCTGTACCTGTAAGGGGCGGCCAAGACAGATCATCATGTCAACAAGCCGCCGTCAGGCGGCTTTGTTGTATCGGCAGCGTCCTGGCGGCATAAACTTCGAAAAGGACGCGAAGACCATGCTTGAAATCGAAGACAGCGAAATTTCGCTCATGCGCCCGCCGGTCGTGACCGTGCGCGCCGCAAAACCCCGCGACATAAGCGAACTCAACGAGATGATCGGCCTGCTGGCGGCCCATCACGGCGACATTTCGGCCACCACGCCGGAACAGCTCGAACGCGATCTCTTCGGCCCGACGCCGTGGATTTCCGCCATCGTCGCCGAAGGCAGCGAGGGCCTGATCGGCTACGCCATTCTCGTGCCGCTCTACAGGGCGCAGGAAGGCAAGCGCGGCATGGACCTGCACCACCTTTTCGTGCGCGACGGCCATCGCGGCCACGGCACCGGCCAGCTTCTCGTCGACCGCGCCCGCGAAACGGCGCGCATTGCCGGCTGCGACTACCTCTCCGTCAGTGCCGCGACCGGCAATCTGAAGGCGCACCGTTTCTACGAACAGATGGACTTCACCCCTCGCCCCGTCACCGGCATGCGCTATATGCAGGCTCTTTCGTGAGCGGCTGCGGCCGCCCGGCCGTCTTGCAAGGGAGGAGAGCATGACCCGACTGGCGGTGGTTCTGACCGAAGGTTTCGCGGACTGGGAAGTGGGGCAGCTCGCTGCCTCCGCCCGCACCCATTTCGGCTTCGACGTGGTGACGGCAAGCCCCGGCGGCGAGGAGGTGCGCTCCATGGGCGGGCTGCGGGTATCGGCCGACACGGTCGCCGAAAACCTGCATGGCGACGCCTTCGACGCGCTCGTCATCTGCGGCGGCACGATCTGGGATACGGAAAAGGCGCCCGACCTTTCGCCCGTCATCAACGACTTCATCGCGCGCGGCAAGGTGACGGCCGCCATCTGCGGCGGCACGCTGGCGCTGGCGCGCGCCGGGGCGCTGAACGATATCGCCCATACCAGCAACGCGCCCGATTTCATCGCCGGCGCCGAAGGCTATCGCGGCCAGGCGCATTATCGCGACGGCCCGCAGGCCGTGCGATCCGGCAGGATCGTGACCGCGCCCGGCTCGGCCCCGATCACCTTTACGGCGGAAATCTACCGCGCGCTCGGCTTCGGCAGCGAAGAACTCGACACCTATGTGCAGATCCTCGGCGCGGAACATCAGCCGAAGGCGGCGTGAGCCCCGCAAAACCGGCCGGTCATCCGGGCCTTCGAGCCGCTTTCGGCAGCTTGTCGCCGGGCGCCGCCTCATGCGCCGGGCGCGTCGCCCATTGATGCAGCGCCCGCTTCACGAAGAGGAAGGCGGCGGCCCGCGCCTGCGCCAGATCGGCGGGATCATCGAGACGGCCGGCGATTTTGACTTCCATTGCGGCGAGCGTATCGCTGAACCAGCGCGCAAGCACGGCGTTGCGCCCGGCAAGGCGCTCACGCATGCGGGCAATCGCCGCGTCGGTTTCCTCGAGGGTCGGATGTTTCATGGGCGCAATTTGGCCTGCCGCGCTTGAGCGAGGCAGACTTACCTGCTCGGCACCGCCTTCAGATAGGCGGAGATCGCCTCGATATCGGGCTGCGGCAGATGGGCGATGTTCTGCTGCACGTCGACCATCTGGCCGCCGGCGGAATCGAAGTCGGGCGTGAAGCCGGTCTGCAAGTAGTTGGTGATATCCGCCTCGCTCCAGGAGCCGATGCTCTGCGAGCCGGGCGTGATGTCGGGGATGCGGCCCTGGCCTTCCGGGTTCGGGGCGCCGGCGAGCCACCGGTCGCCGACGAAGCCGCCGAGCTCATCGCGCGGGGTGTGGCATTCGCCGCAATGGCCAAGGCCTTCGGCCAGATACTGGCCGCGCTTCACCTTGTCGTCGGCATTGGCGAGCACGACGCGCGGCTGGTCGTTGAAATAGAGCAGTTTCCAGCCGCCGAGCGCCAGGCGGATGTTGAAGGGGAACGGCAGTTCGTGCGGCGGGGCGACGTTGCTGCTCTTCGGCAGCGTCTTCAGATAGGCGAAGAGATCGTTGACGTCCTTGTCGCTCATGCGCGCATAGGAGCCGTAGGGGAAGGACGGGTAGAGATGCTGACCATCCGGGCCGACGCCGCGCTTCATCGCGTTGCCGAACTCAGCCAGCGTCCAGCGGCCGATTCCGGCCTGCTCGTCGGGAGAGATGTTGGGCACATGGAAGGTGCCGAAGGGGCTTTTCAGCGCAAGGCCGCCGGCGAGCGTCAGCTTCGCATCGCCCTGCGCGCCAGGGGCGGCGTGACAGCTGACGCAGCCGCCGGCCCAGAAGACCTTTTCGCCGTTCGCGACGTCAGGCGCGCCGAGATTGGCCCAGTGGCTTTCCGGAAACGGATCGGGCGCGGTGACGAAATAGAAAACTGCGCCGCCGATCAAGACGACGCCGATGAGACAGAGCACAAAGCGGATGAACCTGCGGACCATGCGCCGCCTCTCCTTGCTATCGATGTTCAGGGCTTTTCCCCGGTTCGCCGGCCCGGCCCCGCAGCCGGGGAGAATAAGGCGATCCGCACCGGCGGCAAGGGCCGGTGCGGATCGTGGAAGCCTGCGGGAAACGCTCTATCGCTTATTCCTTGACGCGATAGAGCTGATGACAGCCGCCGCAATTGCCGCCGACCGTGTTCAGCGCAGCGCCGACCCCGGCCGCATCGGCCGGAAGCTGGGCGAGAACGGTTTCGGCGTCGGCGGACAGCTTGGCGGCACGCGCCTTGAAGTCGTCCATGTTTTCCCAGATCTTCGGGCTGGCGGCCTTGTCGCCCGTCTCGGTGCCCGGCTTGAACTGGTCCGGGAAGACCTTTGCCGTTTCGGCGATCGTCGTCAGCGCCACCTTCACCGCTTCGGCATCATAGGGCTTTGTGCCCTTGGCGATGGCGCCGAGAGAACCTGCTGCGCCGCCGATCTTCTTCATCAGCGCTTCGCGCGCCTCATGCGTGCCGTCGGCAGCCATGGCCGAACCGATGGCAATGCCGGCGAAGGCCACAGCCGCCGCTACTGTTTTCCAATTCATTCTTCTCTCTCCATTGTTCCGCCGGCAAAGCCGGCCGGGGCAATCTGCACCGCGATCATGACAAAATCCATGTGGCCGCATAGTCACTTTTGGCCGGATCCTCATAAAAACAATGTGATAAGAACGGGCATGTTCAGGCCGTCTTCCAGCCTTGCCAGAGGCTGATCGCGGAGATGACGACCAGCAGAAGGCCCGCCAGACGGCCGATCACGGCGGTCGCGTTCGGATTGGAGACCAGCAGGTCGCGACTGCGGCCGGCCGTCATGGCGAGCGTGCCGTAGATGGCGAACTGGGTCAGCACGGTCATGATGCCCATGACCAGACCCTGCAGCCAGATCGGCCCATATTCCGGCTTTATGAACTGCGGATAGACGGCGAGCACGAAAATATAGGCCTTGGGATTGACGAGGCAGGTGACGGCTCCCTGCCGGAAGGCCTTCCAAGCGGAGCGCGCCGTGCCGGGGCCGACCGCCTCGACGGTGATCGAACTCTTCATCAGCGAGATCCCGATCCAGATCATATAGGCGACGCCGGCAAAGAGCAGCAGGTTGAAGACGCCGGGCAGCATGGCGACGAGAATGCCCACCCCCGCCGCGCCATAGGCCGAATGCACGGCGCCGCCCAGCATGATGCCGCTGGTGGCGGCAAGGCCGCGCTTCGTGCCGCCGGTCAGCGCATTGGCGAGCACGAAGAGCATGTCCATGCCCGGCACGATGATGATGCCGAAGAGAAGGGTGAAGTAGAGCCAGAGGCTTTCGTGGTAATCCATGTCAGTTGTCCGTCCTGCTTTCGAGTGCACTTTTGACGAAGCGCATTGAATTTCAATTCGATAGACGGCTCTATACGGCAGGCCAACTGACAGTGTATTGTCAGGAGCGTTGGCGAAAGGGCGGCAGATGCGCAAGGCCTCCAGGCTTTTCGAGATCATCCAGATATTGCGGCTGGCGAAGAAGCCGATGACGGCGGCCGTCATGGCCGAGCGGCTGGAAGTGACGGTGCGCTCGATCTACCGCGACATCGCCGCGCTGCAGGCGATGCGGGTGCCGATCGAAGGCGGGCGCGGCATCGGCTATATCATGCGGCCGGGCTTCGACCTGCCGCCCTTGATGTTTTCGATCGAGGAGACGGAGGCGATCGTGCTGTCGCTGGCGCTATTGGAGCGCACCGGCGACGAGGAGCTGAAGCTTGCGGCGCGGCGCGTCAACCAGAAGCTTGCCGGTGCCGTTCCGCCGCCGCTGCGCCAGGCGATGGAAAACAAGGCGCTCTATGCCTGGGGCACGGTCGCACCCGCGCCGGCCGGGCTGGACCTTGCCATCGTGCGCCGCGCGATCCGCGACGAACGCAAGCTCGACCTCCGCTATCGCGACGAAATGGGACGCGCGAGCGAACGGACGATCCGCCCGATCGCGCTGATCTACTATTCCCAGACCGCCAATATCGTCGCCTGGTGCGAACTCAGGCAGGCGATCCGTAATTTCCGCAGCGACCGGGTGGAGGCCTGTGTAGAGGCCGACGCCTTCTTCCGGGGCGAAGGCGACGGGTTGCGCATGCTGTGGACGCAGAGCTGGACGGAAAAGCCGACGGCGGCGAATGCCTGACGTTGCGCGCCGCCCCGTCCTCAGAGGCAGGCAATTCAGAGCGCCATGCCGCCCGAGACTTCGATGCGCTGGGCGTTGACCCAGCGGTTGGCCTCGGTCAGCAGCGAGGCGATCATCGGGCCGATATCGTCGGGCACGCCGGCGCGGCCGAGTGCCGTCATGGCGGCAACGCGGCGGTTGATTTCCGGATTGTCGCGGACCATGCCGCCGCTGAAATCGGTCTCGATGGCGCCGGGGGCAACCGTGTTGACGGCGATGCCGCGGGCGCCGAGTTCGTTGGCCATGTAACGCGTCAGCACTTCGACGGCACCCTTCAGCGAACCGTAGGCCGAGGAACCGGGAACGGCGACGCGGGCAAGGCCGCTTGACAGGTTGACGATGCGGCCGCCGTCGGCAATGACGGGCAGCAGCTTCTGCGTCAGGAAGAAGACGCCCTTGAAATGGATGTTGTAGAGCTTGTCCATTTCCTCCTCGGTCGTTTCAAGGATCGAGGCGTGGTAGCTGGTGCCGGCATTGTTGACGAGGAAGTCGAAACGCTCGCGGCCCCAGCCCTTCAGCACCGAGCGGACATTTTCCACGAAAGCGTCGAAGGCTCTGACATTGCCGGTATCGAGCTGCAGGGCGGCGGCCTTGCGGCCGAGCGCTTCGACTTCGGCGACGGCCCTGTCGGCCTCGGCGCGGTTGGAATGATAGGTGAAGATCACATCGACACCGCCGCGCGCCAGGCTGACGACGGTATTGCGGCCGAGGCCGCGGCTGCCGCCGGTGACGATTGCGGTTTTCGGATTTGCAGTCTGATTGCTCATCTCGGTTACTCCTTGTCCGGATGGCCGGAATCTAGGTCCCGACACCCCTGGGCTGAATGCCGAAAGCCTCGAACTTCTTGCCTATTCCTCCAGACGGGTTGCTGCCCGGCGCCCGTGGGGTAAGATGGCTGCAAGAGTGCGGCAGGGGCCGAACCGGAGAAAACGATGTCCGACGAAATCAGGAAAGCCATCACCGGCTACATGGCCAGCCATGGCGGCGGCGACGGGCTCTATGCGACGGCCCTGCCCGGCTTCTACCTGATGCGCTCCTCCACGCTCACCATGCCGAAGCCGGCGATCTACCGGCCGGCGCTCTGCATCATCGTCGACGGCGCCAAGCAGATCATGTTCGGCGAGCGGCTTTTCACCTATCAGGCGATGCAGGCCCTGGTGATCAGCGTCGAGATGCCGGCCTTCGGCCAGGTGATCAGGGCAAGCCGCGAGCAGCCGATGATCGCGCTCACGCTCGAGCTCGACGTGACCATCCTGCGCGAGGTCCTGGAGGAGATGGAAAGCCCGCCGAAACCGTCCGGCGACGGCGGCCCGGGCGTTTTCGTCCAGAATTTCGGGGCGGAGCTGCAGGATTGCGTTCTGCGGCTGATGCGCATGCTCGACACGCCGAAATCTATCCCGATCCTGCGGCAGGCGATCCTGCGCGAGATCAGCTTCTGGCTGCTGTCGGGGGAAAACGGCAGCGAAGTCTGCAAGCTGGCGCTGCCCGGAAGCCGGACGCGGCGCGTGGCCGACGCCATCCACCTTTTGCGCGACAATTTCACGGCGCCCGTTCGCGTCGAGCAGCTGGCGGCAACCGCGAAGATGAGCCCCTCCTCCTTCCACCAGCATTTCAAGATGCTGACCTCGATGAGCCCGCTGCAATATCAGAAACAGCTCCGGCTTCTCGAGGCACGGCGGCTGATGGTGGCCGATGGCCTCAATGCCGCCAATGCCGCCTATCAAGTCGGCTATGAAAGCGCCTCGCAGTTCAGCCGCGAATATGCCCGCATGTTCGGCACGCCGCCGAAAAGGGACGCGCTGGAGCACAGGGCGCAGCCGCAGGCGGTCACGAGCGAAGTGGCTTAATATGCGAGCGTTCGGCTGTCCTCGCGGCCGAAACCGCGGATTTCCAGACGGTCGGCATGGACATCGACGACAGCGAAGGTGTTTTCGCTTTCGGTATCGACCACGCCCTTGAAATTGACGAAGTGGCAGCCGCCCGCCTTGCCGTAATTGCCGACATGGTTGTGGCCGTTGAGATAGGCGACGACGTTTTCCTGCGCCGACAATAGCGCGACGATACGCTCGCGGTCCCACATGTCGTGTTCGCAAGGCGGATGGACGGGGAAGTGATTCATGACGATCACCTTCTCGCCGGCGGCCTTTGCCTGCGCGATTTCGCCAGCCAGCCAGGCGAACTGTTCGTCGCTCAACGATGCGTTCCACGCATGGGCGTTTTCGGCGCCTGCTGCAAGCAGGGCGGCCAGGCGCTCATGGCCGAGGGCGCGGAAAGGATGGCCCTGCGGCGGCGCGAAGGTGCTGACCTCGTTGCCGTTGAGCAGGACGAAGCGGAAACCGTGGCGCCGGAAACTGTAATAGGGCGCCGGCATGCCGACCCGTTCGGCGACCCTTTCCAGGTGCTCCGGCGCGACGCCGAAATCGTGGTTGCCGAGCAGGAAATGCGCTTCGTGGCGCAACCTCTCATAGACCGGCAATATGTCGTCGAAGCTTTTGAAATCGCGATCGATAATGTCACCGAGCGTGATGACGAAGCTCAGTTCCTCGCCATTGAAGGTCTCGATGGCGGCCGCGACCTTGGCGAGGCTGTTGGCGTAATAGCGCCCCATCTCGACCTGCGGCTCGATGGCGGCATATTGCGGGTCGGCGATGATGCCGAAGCGGAAAAGGGGAAGATCGGCTGAAGACATGCGGGGTGATGTAGAGGCCGCGGATGACAGCGATGTGACGGTGCCAGCCGGCCGCGACCCCATGACGAAGGGCCTCAGCCTGCGGCCGATGCCCGCTCCCGGCGGCCGCCGACGTAAGGCAGCGCGAACATATAGAGGCCGCTGAACAGCAGCAGGAACAGCGGCGGCAGCGGCGCGTAGACCACCCAGGCCGGCGGCGTGCCGAGCGCCATTGCGGCGAAGTTGGCAATGACCGCCAGCGTGAAGACGACGGAGAGCCAGCGGTGAAGCTGGCGGATCGATTTGTTCCAGTTCATTGATATTTCCTCCTCTGACGGGCCGATGCTCACCGATCGGGCTCAGCGCTCCAGAACCTGCTGCAGGTTGTCGAGGAAGCGCTGCCAGCCGAAGCTCGCGCCCTGATAGGCCTGTTCCTGATCCGGGCGGAAGCCGGCCTGCTCCATGCGCAGGCGGGTGCCGGCGCCTGCAGGCGTCAGCGTCCAGGTGACGGTGCTTTCCAGGCCGTAGGCATCCCAGGTATAGGCCAGCGTCCGGTTCGGCTCGACCTCCAGAACCCGGCAATCGACGGAGCCCCATTCGGCGCTGAGCGTGAAACGGTGGTCGGGAACGGGCTTGAAGTCGTTCTTCATCAGCCATTCCGCGATCAGATGCGGCTGGGTCAGTGCGCGCCAGATCTTTTCCGGCGGGAAGGCGATCTCCCGTTCGACGACGACGGAGCGGATTTCAGTTGCGGTGTCGTTCATTGGTCCATCCTTTTGAGCAGGTCTTCAAGATCGTCGAACCGCTTTTCCCAGAAGCCGGCCATCTCCGTCGTCCAGTCCGCCAGAGGCGCAAGCGCCCCGATCTCGGCGGTGTAATGGGTCTGGCGGCCTTCGTGGCGGTCGCGCACCAGGCCGGCGGTCTTGAGCACGGCCAGATGTTTCGAAACGACGGGCTGCGAAACGCCGGCCCGCGCCGTCAAGGCGCCGACCGTCTTTTCGCCTTCGCGGCACAGGCGCTCGAAAATGGCGCGCCGGGTCGGATCGGCAAGCGCCCTGAAAAGCGCGTCATGGGCATTCGACATGTGAATTCATACCCGTTTGGCTATGGATTGATTTATAGCCAAACGGGTATGAATAAGTCAAGCGCCTTTGGGGGCGCGATCCGACCTGCCGCAACGGGCCTGCCGCGCAAACGAAAACACCCGGCGCTTGCGGCGCCGGGTGCTGAAAACCGGATGCGTGAACGTGTTTACTTCGTTGCCGCTTCGTAGCGCTCCAGGACGTAGTCCCAGTTGATGAGGCTGTCGATGAAGGCTTCGAGATATTTCGGGCGGGCGTTGCGGTAGTCGATGTAGTAGGAATGTTCCCAGACATCGACGCCGAGGATCGGGGTGGCGCCGTGAACGAGCGGGTTTTCGCCGTTCGGGGTCTTGGAGATTTCGAGCTTGCCGTTCTTGACGGAAACCCAGGCCCAGCCGGAGCCGAACTGCGTTGCGCCGGCATTGGCGAAATCGGCCTTGAACTTGTCGTAGCCGCCGAGATCGGAGTTGAAGGCAGCTTCGAGCTTGCCCGGCAGCTTGTTGCCGCCGCCGCCCTTCTTCATCCACTTCCAGAAATGGATGTGGTTGTAGTGCTGGGCAGCGTTGTTGAACAGGCCGGCATTGGTGCCGAAGGACTTCTTGACCACCTCTTCCAGGGAGAGATCGGCCAGGCCGGCTTCCGCTGCAAGCTTGTTGCCGTTGTCGACATAGGCCTTGTGGTGCTTGTCGTGATGGAACTCGAGCGTCTCCTTCGACATGAAGGGAGCAAGCGCTTCGTAGTCATAGGGAAGTTCAGGCAATTCGAAAGCCATAACAGATCTCCTCTTGGCAATAGATTGCGTCATCGGCAGGTGAGGCGGAACATAGGAGGGGAAGCATTGCGAGGCAACCGGCGAATTATCAAAAAACAACCGCTTCGAGGAAAAATTGCCTCTCGTCGCGGGCTCGCCCGGCAGGCGCAAATCGCCGCGACACAGCGCGCATTCAGGCCTATGAAAGCAACATGGCGGCTGGACGGGGAGCGCGCCCCACAGGAATAAAATCCCTCCCCCTTGCCGGCGCCCCGCATCCTCCCGATCGCGCCGGCAAAATGAGGCACGCTCGCGTCCCGCAGCCGCGCTTAGGGGCCGGCGCCGATATTTCAATAAAAAACTGTTAATTTCTTTTGGGCGCTTTTGACAGGCGATGAATAGCGCGTCTTAGATGCGATCCAAGGCCATCAGAGAGTGCTAGCGCAACCTCTGGTAGGAGTAGCTTAATTAGCATTGCATAAATCATTTCAGGGACTTCTGACATCAACTTCGGGGCGTGTGATGGTCATGAGCTTTTTTCGTCGCAGTGAAGAACCCGTCAAACCGGGTTTGAGAGTATCCAGCCATCGCCAGACGCTGTCCGTCACCGAACAGACGGCCCTCGTGGACAAGCCGCCGGTGCAGTACAACGTTTCGGAAGTCGATGATTTCCAGGCCTTCGGCACGGCAATCGAGGAAAACAAGCAGTCCTCCGAGGAGCTGCTCGTCAGCCTGACCTCGCTGCAGGAGCGGGTTTCCTCGCTGCTCGGCGCGCACAGCCAGTCGCTCAACGAAACGGGCGCGCTGCGGGCGGAATGCTCGCGTCTCGGCTCGCTGCTCGACTACGAGAGCAATGCGCGGCGCAAGGCCGACCAGGAAAACCAGCGTCTGACCGTCGAAAACAAGGAGCTGAAACTCGACAACAGCCAGCTGCGCGTCGAGGCCGGCACCTATCGCGAAGAACTGGTGAAGCTGCAGGGCGTGCACGAACTGATGCGGGAAGAATTCACCGTCGTCGAGGCACGGCTGATCGATGCCGAGCGCGAGATCCGCGAACGCGCGCTGCAGTTCGACGAGGTTTCCTCGCAGCTGCGCCGCACGCAGCAGGACCACGATGCGCGCGGCCGCGAACTGGCGAGCACGCGCGAGAAGCTGGAGCTGGAAACCACGGCCCACCAGCTGCTCGTCGAAAGCTCGCGGCGCGAAAACAGCATCCAGCTTCGCGAAATCGCCCGCCTCAACGAAGAGCGCAGCCATCTCAAGACCAGCCTTTCGGAACATGAGGCGCTGACCCGCAGCCTGCAATCCTCCGTGTCCAACCTGAAGCAGGACCTCGTCGCTTCCGAGGAGCGTTATCGCCGCCTGGAAGCCGAATTCGAGACGCTGGAGACCTCCTCGACGCTCGAAATCGCAAACCTGCGCACCAAGCAGGAAGCGATCGCATCCAAGTCCGAACTCGTCGAGAAGCTGCTGTCGACCGCCAACAGCCGCAACAAGATGACGGACGAGGAACTGCAGTCGACCCGCACGGAACTGAAGCGCACGAAGGGCGAGCTTGCCACGGCGCTGGCGCGGCTGGAGCGGATGACCGACGAGCTCAACCGCGTTCGCCTGAACGGCACGGAAAGCGAAGCCGCCCGCCGCGAGCTTGCCGCCCACAGCAACGATCTCGTCATGAAGCTGCGCGAGGCCGAAAGCCAGCGCAGCAAGCGCGACCGCGAGATCGAAGCCTTCAAGAACGATCTCGACACGCGCCTCGATACCGACCGCTACGAAATCAGCCAGCTGCGGACGAGCCTCGAAATCGCCAAGTCGGAAATCCGGCAGCTGCGCGCCGAACGTGCGATCCTCAACGGCCAGCTCGAAGTGGCGCGCGGCGAGCGCCCGAGCGTGGCCGAGACCGCCCTGCCGGAAGAAGAGCCGCTGAAGGAAGAGGTCCGCATGCCGGCCGCCACCTTCGCGCCGATGATCGACATTTCCAGCAAGTCGCTGCGCGGCAACGGCATGGTCGCCGGCTCGGTGAATGACGAGCTTGCCGTCATCGAAGCCAACCTGCGCACGCCGCCGGCGGAGTGACCCAGATTTTCTTCGGCGGGAAGAGGCCTTTCCGCCGAAGCAGATGCGGCCGGCCCGACAGGTCCTTGCCGTGCCGGGGAACCGGAGCCTGCCTTCACGAGTTTGAGAGCAGGGTCTGGAGGAGGCGCACATGGAACGCGTTCACGACAAGGAACAAGTTCAAAATCGGGGACAGGGCCGGCATCGGGCGGAAGATCAGCAGAAAATCTATCAGCGCTGGGCGCCGGTCTACGATCAGGTCTATCGCGGCATCCTGCGCGACGGGCACCGCACGCTGGCGCGGCTTGCGGCGGGCGCCGGGACGGAGATCCTGGAAATCGGCGTCGGCACCGGTCTGGTGCTCTCCCACTATCCGCGACGCTGCCGGGTGACGGGCATCGACATTTCCGAGCATATGATCGCCCGGGCGCGGGAAAAAATCGCCCGCGACAAGCTCTTTCACGTGCGGCAATTGCAGGTGATGGACGCGCACGCGCTGGCCTTCGAGGACCGGTCCTTCGATGCCGTCTGCCTGCCTTTCGTCATCACCCTCATCCCCGAGCCGGAACGGGCGCTGGACGAATGCGCCCGCGTTCTGCGGCCGGGCGGCGAGATCATCCTTGCCAGCAAGCTCGGCGACGGTGCGGGCCTGCAGGGAGCGATCGAGGAGGCGGTGGCGCCGCTGGTGCGGCGCATCGGCTGGAGTTCGGCGTTCCGCATCAGCCGGATCACCGGCTGGGCGCAGGCGAGCGGCTTCGAAGTCGTTGAGATTTTGCCGGTTTTCCCGAACGGCTTCTTCAAGGTCGTCCGCCTCAAGCGGCGTTCGCCAAACGTCTGAGGCGAAACCTGTCATCCTGAACGTGCCTGCAGGCGTGTCTGACGCTCGGCGTGCCGGCCGCCGGGGCCAAGACGCCCATGGCGCAGCAATCGGCGGCACGATCGCCGCGCCCTCCGGCGCAATCCCCGTCAGGCGGCTGCCGGTGAGACCGCCGACGGTCGCGGTTTCCATCGTCATCATCGCCACGTCGGCGATACGGTTTTTCTGCGGCAGGTCGGATCGGGCCGAATCCGTCCTTGGCAGCTCCCGGGACGCTGCGTAAAGTGAGGATCGCTTCATCTTGGCCGCGGCCAGACTGTATCGAAGAAGTTCCGCAATGACCGACACCCAATGGGACGCTGCAAAGGCGGTGCCCGGCTCCGCCTACTGGAAACGCAATCTCGTCATTTCGCTTCTTGGCTCGTTCACGACGATCGTTGCCATGACGCTGCTTCTTCCCTTCCTGCCGCTTTATGTGGAAGAGCTTGGTGTCAGCGACGATGCGGCGATCGTGCAGTGGTCGGGCATCGCCTATGGCGCGACCTTCTTCGCCGCCGCCTGCGTGGCGCCGATCTGGGGCCGGCTCGGCGACATATACGGGCGCAAGCTGATGCTGGTGCGCGCCAGCCTCGGCATGACGATCGCCATTTCGCTGATGGGCATGGCCGGCAGCGTCTGGCAGCTCGTGGCGCTGCGCCTCTTCGTCGGCCTGGCGGGCGGTTATGCATCCGGCTCGATGGTGCTGGTGGCGACGCAGACGCCGAAGGACCGATCCGCCTGGGCGCTTGGCGTGCTGTCGTCCGGCATCATGGCCGGCAATCTCGTCGGCCCGCTGATCGGCGGCGCGCTGCCGCCCGTCATCGGCATCCGCGGCACGTTCCTGGCCGCCGGCGGCATGATCTTCCTCGCCTTCCTGGCAACCACCTTCCTGATCAAGGAGGAGAAATCGGCCGCCCGCAAACAGGCGGCGAAAGCCTCCGGCGGCTGGAAATCCATTCCCGACAAGGGGCCCGTTATCGCGATGCTGGCAACCGGCCTGCTGTTGATGCTGGCCAATATGTCGATCGAGCCGATCATCACCGTCTATGTGGCGCAGCTCGTGCCCGACCAGGGCCAGGTGACGATGGTGGCCGGCATCGTCATGTCGGCGGCCGCGCTCGGCAGCATCCTCTCGGCCTCGCGGCTCGGCAGGCTTGCAGACCGGATCGGCCACTGGCCGGTCATTGCCGGGGCGCTGGCGATAGCCGGCCTGCTCCTCATCCCGCAGGCCTTCGTGACCGCCTCGTGGCAGCTGATTGCCCTGCGCTTCCTGATGGGCGTGGCACTTGGCGGGCTGCTCCCCTGCATCGCCGCCGTCATCCGGCACAATGTTCCCGACAGTGCGGCCGGCAGCATTCTCGGCCTTTCCACCTCCTCGCAGTTCGTGGGCCAGGTGGTCGGGCCTGTTCTCGGCGGTTTCGTCGGCGGGCATATCGGCATGCGGGTCGTCTTTCTCGGAACCTGCGTGCTCCTGCTTGCCGGTGCGGCCTTCGCGTGGCTGGTGCGCCCGAAGGACGAGCAGGCCTGAACCGTCAGGCCCTGCCGCAGATCATGTCGACACCGGATTTCGCCAGGGCCTCCAGCATCTCGCGGCTGTCGCCGGCCCGTGCGCGCACGGCGAGCGAATGCATGACGGCGCTGGCAAGCCTTGCGAGCATCCCGGCATCCGTGCCTTCAGGCAGCTCGCCGCGCTCCACGGCAAGCGCGATGCGCCGTTCGATCGCACCGTCGAAATCCTCCAGGCTGCGGCTGAGGAGGTCGCGGACGCGTTCATGCTGGATCGCCTCGGCCGTCGCCGTGCCGATGAGGAAACAGCCGCGCGCGGCGGTCTCTCCGTGAAGATAGACCGCGAGCGCGCTGTCGTAGACGCGTGCGAGATTGTCGCGCAGGGGGAAGGACGGATCGAGCGCATCGGCCAGCGCATCCATGCTTTCGGCCCGATACCCTTCCATGACATCGAGGTAAAGCGCCTCCTTGTCGCCGAAGGCACCATAGAGGCTCGGGCGGTTGAGCTTGGTGGCCGCACTCAGCGTATCCAGCGACGTGCCGGCATAGCCGCGATCCCAGAAGACCTCCCTCGCCTTTTCCAGCGTTTCCCTGGCATCGAAGGCCCTCGGGCGGCCGCGCTTCTTTTCGTTCATTTTGTACCATTTCGCATAAAATGTTTGACCGAGAGAATTTTATGCGAAATAGTACAAATGTCCAACGGATTGATGCGGCAGTTCAGAGCGCCGCAGGAGGAGGAGACCATGAAACTTTACATGCACGCGGCCGCCTGTTCGCTTTCGCCGCATATCGTCTGCCGTGAGCTCGATATCGATATCGAACTGATCGCGGTCGATCGAAAGACGCATCGCACAAGCAGGGGCGAAGACTATCTTGCGATCAACGGCAACGGCTACGTGCCGGCGCTGATGCTCGACGACGGAAAGGTGCTGACGGAGGGACCGGCGATCGTACAGTTTCTTGCCGACAGCGCGCCCGACGGCAGACGGATGCTGCCGGAAATCGGCAGCTTCGGCCGCAACCAGGTGCAATCGCTTTTGAACTTCATCACATCGGAACTGCACAAGCCGATGGTGATGCTCTTCAATGCCGATTACGCGAGCGTCCACGAGCCGATGCGCGCGACCGTCAGCAAGCGCCTTGAATGGATCGACGGACGCCTTGCCGGCCCCTATCTCACCGGCGAGAATTTTACGGTGGCGGACGCCTATCTGTTCGTCTGCCTCAACTGGTCGCCCTGGATCGAGATCGACCTCGACCGTTTTGCCGCCCTTTCCGCCTTCATGAAGCGTGTCGCCGCCCGCCAGGCCGTGCGGGCGGCATTGAGCGAGGAAGGGCTGATGGCCTTCAATGCCGGCGGCAGCTTCTTTGCGCCGATCGCCTATATCCAGTCCGCCGGATATGAGGGATCGCCGGTCCGGCCGTGATAGACTGCCGGGGCGCCCAAAACAGGCGTCGGCGATGCGTTGCCGCTCGATGCGGCGATCGCGCACAGCGTCCGGCGGGAGGAACAGTCCCGCCGGACGCTTTTATGCCATCCATTTGCGATGTTCCGCAAAACGCTCGACCAGCATGTCGAGGAACAGCCGGACCTTGGTCGGCAGATGGCTGCGGTTGGGGTAGACGGCGTTGATATGGATCTCGACGCCACGATAGTCCGGCATCATCGGCACGAGACGACCGGCGGCGAGGTCTTCGAAGACGACGAAGCTCGGCGCCAGGAAGATGCCCTGCCCGTTCAAGGCGAGGTAACGCAGGGTCTCGGCGCTGTTGGAAATGATGCTGCCGCCGACCTTGACGCTCTCCTGCCGCCCCTCGGCATTCTCGAAACGCCATTCCTCGCCAAAGGGATAATAGGCATATTGCAGGCAATTGTGCTCGGCCACCTCGGCCGGCGTCGTCGGCATGGCATGGGCCTTCAGGTAATCCGGCGAGCAGACGAGGAAATGCCGCCAGGGCGTCAGCTTTCGCGCCACGAGGCTCGAATCCGGCGACGGCGTCGTGCGGATCACCAGGTCATAGCCGTCCTCGATCATGTCCACCGAGCGCTCGCCGATGTTGAAATCGATCTGGACGGCCGGGTAGAGCGTCATGAATTCGTTGATGACGGGCAGCAGGAAACGGACGATGGCGCTGCTCGTATAGAATCTGAGCGTGCCGCGCGGCGTCGAGCTCAAGGCGCCGGCGGCGCGGTCCGCCTCTTCGAGATCGGCCAGGATCTGCGACGAGCGCTCGTAGTAATATTTGCCGGTTTCGGTCAGGCTGACCTTGCGCGTGGTGCGGTTCAGGAGCCGCACGCCAAGGCGATCCTCCAGCGATTGCACATGGTTGCCCACCATGGTGACGGACATGTTCAGGCGCCGCGCGGCAGCGGAAAAGCCGCCGCATTCCACGACGCGACCGAAGACTGTGAGGCTGGTCAGCCGATCCATATTGTTCCTCGATTATCCGCTGAGAGTTGATGATCCTTCCGGAAAACAGCAGATTATCAGAAAGCATGTCCGGGTCCATCTTCCTGCCATCGAACAGGGCTTCGCACGAACGAAGCCGGCATGAATGGAGAAGGACAATGGTTGAACTGCCCCGCAACGACGCGTTCAAGCAGGCCGGGACCGCCCCGGCCGCTGAGACCGCAGCACCGGCAGCAGATGCGATGGCCGCAGCCGCAGCCGCCGTGGAAACCCCGAGGAAACCCGGCGGCAAATTCGTCAAGCGCGCCGTCATCGCCGCCGCCCTGCTGGCCGGCGTCGCCTTCGCGGGCGATTTCGGCTACCGCTACTGGACGGTCGGCCGCTTCATCGAATCCACCGACGATGCCTATGTGAAGGCAGATTACACCACCGTCGCCCCGAAGGTTGCCGGCTATATCAAGGAAGTGCTCGTCAACGACAATGACACGGTCAGGGCCGGGCAGGTTGTTGCCCGTATCGACGACCGCGATTTCCAGGCGGCGCTTTCGCAGGCCAGAGCCGATGTGAAGGCGGCCGAGGCGGCCGTCACCAATCTCGACGCGCAGATTTCGCTGCAGCAGTCGATCATCGCGCAGGCGCATGCGACGCTTGCCGCCTCGCAGGCTTCGCTCGCCTTTGCCCAGTCGGACGCCGAGCGGGCCAGCCGGCTGATCACCAACGGCGCCGGCACGCAGTCGCGCGCCGAACAGAGCCAGTCGCAGAAAGATCAGGCGGCCGCCGCCGTCGAGCGCGATCAGGCCGCCGTCGTGGCGGCCGAAAACAAGGTGCCGGTGCTGCAGACGCAGCGCGAACAGGCGCTTGCCCAGCGCGACCGCGCCGCCGCCGCCGCCGGCCAGGCGGAGCTCAACCTCTCCTACACGAATATCGTGGCTGCCGTTGACGGCACGGTCGGCGCCCGCTCGATCCGCGTCGGCCAGTATGTCACCTCGGGCACGCAACTGATGGCGGTCGTGCCGCTGCATGCGGTCTATGTCGTCGCCAATTTCAAGGAAACGCAGCTGACCTTCGTGCGCCCCGGCCAGTCGGTGGAGATCAAGGTCGACAGTTTCCCCGGCGTTGCGATCAAGGGTCATGTGGACAGCGTCTCGCCGGCGAGCGGCCTTGAATTCTCGCTGCTGCCGCCCGACAACGCCACCGGCAACTTCACCAAGATCGTCCAGCGCATTCCGGTCAAGATCGTCATCGACGACGAACGCCTTGCCGGCCTGCTGCGCTCGGGCATGTCGGTCGTGCCCGATATCGATACCAAGGCCGCACAGACCTCCGCGGCCGCGGGGGAAGGATTGTCCAGTCCTGCCGGATGATCCTTCCGTTTCTTCCTTCGACATCTACCGAACAGCGTCATGAGCCGGTTTCCGCAGGACCGGAAGGAGACAAGTCATGGCTACGCTTCAGATCGCCGCAAACAGCAATCAGGCCGCGCCCCCCGCCGCTGCGGCCGCCCCTGCCGCCAGGCCGGCGATGAGCCCGCTTCGCATGTGGAGCGCCGTCGTCGGCTCCACGCTCGGCGCCTTCATGGCGATCCTCAACATCCAGATCGTCAACGCCTCGCTGGCCGATATCCAGGGCGCCATCGGCGCCGGCACCGACGACGGCGGCTGGATCTCGACCTCCTACCTGATCGCCGAGATCGTCGTCATTCCGCTCAGCGCATGGCTGGCCCGGGTCTTTTCGGTGCGCAACTACCTGCTGGTCAACGCCATCCTCTTCCTGGTCTTTTCCGTCGCCTGCGCCCTTGCGGCGAACCTGCAGCAGATGATCATCCTGCGCGCCATCCAGGGCTTTACCGGCGGCGTGCTGATCCCGATGGCCTTCACCATCATCATCACGCTGCTGCCCAAGCCCAAGCAGCCGATCGGCCTGGCGCTCTTTGCGCTTTCGGCCACCTTCGCCCCGGCGATCGGCCCGACCATCGGCGGCTATTTCACCGAAAACTGGGGCTGGGAATATATTTTCTACATCAACCTCGTGCCCGGCGCACTGATGGTCGGCATGCTCTGGGCCTCGCTCGACCGCGCGCCGATGAACCTCGGCCTGCTTGCCAAGGGCGACTGGCCCGGCATCATCACCATGGCGATCGGTCTTGCCGCGCTGCAGACCGTGCTGGAGGAAGGCAACAAGGAGGACTGGTTCGGCTCGGAATTCATCGTGCGCCTGTCGGTCATCGCCGCCGTCTCGCTGACGCTCTTCCTCGTCATCGAGCTGAAGGTCGCCCATCCGCTCCTGAACCTGCGCCTGTTTGCCCGCCGCAACTTCGGCTTCGGCATCCTTGCGAATTTCCTGCTGGGTATCGCGCTCTACGGCTCGGTCTTCGTGCTGCCGATCTACCTGACCCGCATCCAGGGCTACAATTCCGAGCAGATCGGCCTCGTGCTTGCCTGGACCGGCATTCCGCAGCTGCTGCTGATCCCGCTGGTGCCGCGCCTGATGAAGCGGTTCGACATCCGCCTGCTCATTATCGTCGGCTTTGCGCTCTTTGCCGCCTCGAACTTCATGAACGTGCATATGACGGGCGATTATGCGAGCGACCAGCTGTTCTGGCCGAACGTCGTGCGCGCCGTCGGCCAGGCGCTCGTCTTCACGCCGCTGTCGGCGATCGCCACATCGGGCATCGAGCCGGAAAATGCCGGCTCGGCCTCGGCCCTCTTCAACATGATGCGCAATCTCGGCGGGGCGGTCGGCATCGCCTCGCTGCAGACCTTCCTGTCGAAGCGCGAGCAGTTCCACTCCAACATCCTGACCAATTCGGTCTCCGTCTTCGAGGAAGCCACCCGCGACCGCCTCGCAAGGATGACCGGCTACTTCATGAGCCACGGCGTCAGCGACCAAGCGCTTGCCGGCCATAAGGCGGTCGTCGCCATCGCGCTGAAGCTGCGCAGGCAGGCCAATATCATGGCCTTCAGCGATATGTTCTTCCTGCTCGGCATCGCGCTCGTCGTCGCGCTGCTTGCCACCCTGCTTCTCAAGAAACCCGGCCAGATCGCGGGCGGCGGCGCACATTGAGCGCCGCGCCGCAACGGAGGAGAACACCCATGAACGACCTGCTCGACATCGACTATGCCGTGGAAACCAGGGGTCCCGCCGGCAGCCGCAACACGACGGCCGTGCTCGACCTCATCGAGTGGCTGACCGGCGACGAATGCCATGCGCTCGACGAGGCCGGCCTCGTTTCCGGCCTCGGCCGCCGCCTCCGGGCGCTCGGCGTTCCCGTGGACCGGCTGACGCTGCATCTCATGACCCTGCATCCGGAATTCATCGGCCGCACTATCGCCTGGGCGCCGGGTGAACCGGTGGAGATCCACGACCGCGACCACGGCACGCGGGTTACCATCGCCAACACGCCGCTGCACAGGGTGTTCGAAACGCGCGAAATGCTGATCGTGGGGCCGGGCAAGAGCCCGCACGGCCGCTGGCAGCATCTCGACATCTTCACGGGGCGCGAGCTGGTGCAGCTGGTGATCGCCCCGCTCTGCAATGCCGACGGCCCGGTGAGCGCCGCCATCTTCGGCACCCGGCGGCCGGGCGGCTTTAGCGCCTCCGAAATCGAGGTCATCGAACGCATCCTGCCGGCGCTGCGCAACACGAGCGAACTTCGCATCCTGCGCCAGGTCGAGCTCAGCCTGCTCGACACCTATATCGGCCCGATGACGGCAAGCCGCATCCTTGCCGGCCGCATCCGCCAGGGCGAGATCGAATCCATGCAGGCGGCCCTGCTGCTCTGCGATCTCAGGGGCTTTACCGAACTGTCCAACCGGCTGCCCGGCGAAACGGTGCTCGGCCTGCTGAACGCCTATTTCGACCGGGTCATTCCGGCGATCACGCGGCAGGGCGGCGAAGTGCTGAAATTCATGGGCGATGCGGTGCTTGCCTTCTTCCCCGGCTACGATGCGGCCCGCACCTGCCATTCGGCGCTTTCGGCCGCCCGCGCAATCCTCGAAGCGCTCGACGGTTTCAGCCATGACGGCATCGGCGCCAAAGCCGGCATCGCGCTGCACCACGGCGAGGTCAGCTACGGCAATATCGGCTCCGGCCGGCGGCTGGATTTCACGCTGATCGGCGGCGACGTGAATCTTGTCAGCCGTATCCAGGGCGTGTGCAGCGAGCTTACCGAGCAACTGCTGATGTCGGAGGCCTTTTTCGAAGAGGTGAAACCGGCCGATGCCGTCCCCATGGGAAGCCATCGGCTGAAGGGCTTCCCGGACGGCGTGGACCTCTACGGGCTGCGGCAAGGGCCGGCGCTGCCGCCCGCCCGTGAATGAGCGCGAAAGCCGCTACTCGTCGCTGCCGGAGCGGCCGTAGGCCCAGTCCATATAGAGTTCCAGCGCCTTGCGCGTGACCGGGCCTTCCTGGAAGTTGCGGCCGTCGAGCCGGTTGACGGCGACGACCTTGGAATAGTTGCCGCTGGTGAAGACCTCGTCGGCACCCATGAAATCCTCGACCGAGAGCGTCGCCTCGCGCACGTCGAAACCGGCCTTGCGCAAGAGGCCGATGACGCGCAGGCGCGTGATGCCGGCAAGGAAGGTGCGGTTGGCGACCGGGGTGAAGACCACGCCATCCTTGACCATGAAGACGTTCGAGGAGGCGGTTTCGGCCACGTTGCCGTTCATGTCGCGCATCAGCGCGTTGTCGAAGCCGCGGCTTCTCGCCTCGGCAATGGCGCGGCCGCTGTTCGGATAGAGCGAGCCTGCCTTGGCATCGGTCATCGCGGTTTCCGGCGTCGGGCGGCGGTAGGGCGAGACCGTCAGCGAAGAACCGCCATGGCCGCCCATCGCGGCTTCGAACAGGCAGAGCGCGAAGCGGGTGGATTCGCCGTCGACGGTGACGACGCTGCCCGGCGAACCGTGCTCGCCCCAATACATCGGCTTGATGTAGATCGGCGTCTTGCCGTCGAATTTCTTGACGCCTTCCCAGGCGAGCGCCTCGATCTCCTCGGCTGTCTTGACCGGCTTCAGGCCCATGGCAACGGCGGAGCGGTTGACGCGCTGGCAATGCAGGTCGAGATCCGGCGCGATGCCGTCGAACCAGCGGGCGCCGTCGAAAACGGTCGAGCCCAGCCACATGGCGTGGGAGGTGGGGCCGATCAGCGGCGGGTTGCCGGCAATCCACTCGCCCTCGACATAGGTCCAGGTGGTCGTGCGGGGCGACGTATCGACGGTCATGACGGCTCTCCTTCTGAAGTCGGCAAAGCAAAATCCTCCCTGCCGGGCAGGGTCAAGCGCAAATTGACGGTTGCAACACCGAAGCAAGAAAATGCCCGATCGCCTGCTGCGATTGAAATATTGATGCGCGTGCCATCGCCTTGAGACGATGGGTTCATCAAGGAAAATGATGGAAGGCGACTGGATGAAAAGCCTCGCCCCATGCCATCATGGACGGGGACGCGCCGATGCCGGCTGAGGAGAAGAACAGATGAAAGCCATGTATTACGAAGCCTTCGAACAGGCGCCCGAGATCCGCACCGTGCCGGACCCGACACCGACGGAAGACGGCGTGGTGATTGCGGTCGGCGCGACCGGGCTTTGCCGCAGCGACTGGCACGGCTGGATGGGGCACGATCCGGATATCCGGCTGCCGCATGTGCCGGGCCACGAGCTTGCCGGCAGGATCGTTGCGGCCGGCAGGGGCGTGGTGCGCTTCAAGGTCGGCGACCGGGTGACGGTGCCCTTCGTTTCCGGCTGCGGTCATTGCAGCGAGTGCCATTCCGGTAACCAGCAGGTCTGCCCCAACCAGTTCCAGCCGGGCTTCACCCATTGGGGCTCGTTTGCCGAATATGTCGGCATCGACTATGCCGACACCAATCTGGTGCATCTGCCCGACAGCGTGGACGACGCCACGGCGGCAAGTCTTGGCTGCCGCTTCGCCACGTCCTTCCGCGCGGTTGCCGACCAGGCGCGCACCGGCCCGGGCGAATGGATCGCCGTGCATGGCTGCGGCGGCGTCGGGCTTTCGGCGATCATGATCGCTTCGGCGCTCGGCGCCAATGCGATCGGCGTCGACATTTCCGAGGAGAAGCTTGCCTTTGCGCGCCAATGCGGGGCGGTGGCGACGGTCAACGCGTCCACGGTCGCCGACGTGGCGGAAGCCGTGCGCGAGATCACCGGCGGCGGCGCACATGTGTCCATCGACGCGCTCGGCCATCCCGTCACCTGCTTCAACTCGATCCGGAACCTGCGCCGGCGCGGCCGGCATGTGCAGGTGGGGCTGATGCTCGGCGACTATTCGACGCCGCAGATCCCGATGGCGCAGGTGATCGGCCACGAGCTGGAAATCTACGGCAGCCACGGCATGCAGGCATGGCGCTATGACGCGATGCTGTCCATGCTCGCCGCCGGCAGGATCGCGCCGCAGAAACTTATCGGCCGGCGCATCAGCCTTGAGGAGGCGGTGCCGGCGCTGATGACGCTCGACAAGGCGGAAGGCACCGGCATCAGCGTGATCACGCAATTCTAGGGATCGCAAACGGGCGGCCCGCGCCGGGGCGGGCTACCGAAACACGATTGCGATCCCACCTATAGGTTGACGAAACCGGCTTGAAGCGTGCCGCGATCTTGCGGATTCGCTTGCCATGCCTTGAGTTTGTTTTCGCATGCCGGCGGCGACGGGGGATTTCATGAGCGAGACGCAACGCAAGCTGACGACGATCTTTGCAGCCGACGTGCAGGACTATACGCGCCTGATGGGCGCGGACGAGGAAGGCACGCTCGCCATGCTCAAGCATTATCGCGACGGCATGTCCCGCCTCATCGCCGCCCATGGCGGGCGGGTGGTCAATACCTGGGGCGACGGGCTGCTTGCCGATTTCCCGAGCGTGGTCGAGGCGGTGCGGGCGGCAATCGACGTGCAGAACGAGCTTGCCGGCAAGAATGCCGCGCGGCCCACGGACGGGCGCATGCTCTTTCGCATCGGCATCAATCTCGGCGACGTCATCGTCGAGGGCGAGGATATCTATGGCGACGGCGTCAATATCGCCGCCCGGCTGCAGGCCTCGGCGCCGGCCGGCGGGATCGTGATCTCGAACACGGTCTACGATCAGGTGCGCAACAAGGTGGCGGTCGCGTTCGACTTCCTGGGTGCCCTGGAGATGAAGAACGTCGCCGATGCCGTGCCGAGCTATGCCGTGCGCATCGGCAATCTCGGCAGCATCGGCGCGGAGCCGCAGACGCCCGCAAGTGTCGCGCCGCAACGGGCCGCCGAGATGACCGCGGCGGCGGCACCGGCACCGGCACCGCCGCCGCGCGGTCGCCTGCGCAAGCTTGGCAGCATCCTCGCCGTCATCGGCGCCATGCTCGTCGTCATCAACATCGCCACCTGGGAAGGCGAGTTCTGGGCGGTATGGCCGCTGCTTGCCTTTGCCTTCGTGGCGGCGATGGCATGGGCGCGGATGCAGGACCGGTTCGACCGGCGCGTTACCCCCCTTGCCGTGATCGGGGCCGGCATCGTCGCCATCAACATGCTGACATGGCACGGGACGTTCTGGGCGATATGGCCGCTTCTGGGGCTCTGCGTCGCCGCGGGCATCCGCTGGGCGATGCGCGATTGAAGCGCGGCGGCGAGAGCGATATCCCGCCGCCGGCCGCGTTTACTGGGCGAGGCCGAGCGAGGCCAGGTATTCGGCCGAAGCGATGATCTTCGACTTGTCCTTGATCTCGATGATCAGGCGCGGATTGCTTTCGAGCCTGGCAAGGGCTGCGAAGACGGCGCGCCAGTTGACGGTGCCCTGGCCGAGCGGCCAGTGGCGGTCGGCATAACCGTCGGCATCCTGCAGGTGGACATGGCCGAGGCGGTTGCCGGCGGCGTGGACGTAATAATCGACCGGCGGAGCGCCGGTGGAGCCGTGGGCGTAATGCGCATGGCCGGTATCGATGGAAACGGCAACAGCCGGCGAATTGAAGCTTTCGGCAAGCGCCACGCGGATATGCGGGTCCTTGTCCTCGATGTTCTCGATGACGATCGTGCAGCCGATTTCCTCGGCGCGCCTGACCGCATCGCGCATCGTCTGATGGCAATATTCGACGATATTCTCGCGTTCGCCGGGATTGTTGTCGAGGTTGTTATAGCCCCAGGTCGTATAGGGGCTGTGAACGACCATGTGCGTGCCGCCGATCGCGGCGCAGACGTCGAGGCCCTGTAGCATGCGGCGGGAAACGACGGAGCGGATATCCGGGTCCTGAGAGGCGATGATGAAGCCCCAGAACGGACCATGGATGCCGACGCGGCCCTTGAAGCCGTCGAGCAGCTTGCGGGCGCGCTCGGCACGCGGCGTCCAGTCGCCGTTCAGAACGTCGGCGTTGATGAAGCTCTGCAATTCGAGATCGCGGGACTTTTCGAAAAGCCAGTCACGATGGGTTTCGAGTTCGTCGAGCGTCATGGCGGCGCCGACGACGGGAAGAGAAGACATGGGGTTGCTCCGCTGGTGATATGGCCGGATTGGCGGGGAAGGATCGGCGCGTTCTATGCACCTCTTCTGTGTCGGCGATATTACAGAAATGACGGCCGCCCTTGCGAAGCGGAGACGCCGTACCGATATGATCGCGGTCGGCCCGAGGGCCTGCCGAGGGCTTCAAAGCGTGCAAAAGCCGCCTGTTTTCCGCCCCTCCCCGATTTTGCGGCGGTTGCCAAAGCGGCCGCGAAGGTCTATCGGACCGCCCCGCAAGAACAAGAAAGAGACATCATGTCCAACTCATTTGTGAAAACGGATGCCCGGACGGAGGCAAAAAGCTTCTTCGTGCTGGGCGACAAGGTCGAGCGACGGGCTCGCCTGACAGGCAACTGGCTCAACATTTTCGACGTGACGGTCGCGCCCGGCGGCAAGACGCCGCGCCACGCCCATGCAAGCCCGGAAGTCTTCCGCATCATCGAGGGCACGCTGACGATCTGGCGGCTCACCGATACCGGGCCGGAAGAGATCGAAGCCAGCGCCGGCGACATCGTCACCATCGCGCCCTTCATGGTGCACGGCTACGCCAACAACGGAAGCGTGCGCGCGGTCTTTTCAGCGGTCGTCGACCGCGACATGGCGGAATTCATCGAGACCGAAGGCGTCAGCGAACAGCCGCAGGGCAGCCCTTCGCCGGAAACGGCGGCGCGCATGCGCGCGGCGGCAAACGCCCACGGGATTACGATCCTGGCGGCGTGAGCGGGTCGGCCCTTGCGGCCGATCCCCCTCTTCTGAAAACTGTCATATAACGGATCTACAAGGATTTTCCTCCGGCGCGCCTTGCGCCGGCCCCGTTTCATCGACAGAATTGCGGCATGCCCGGCAGCGACCCGTCCACTAGCAGTTTCGCCCCTTTCAGCAGGGGGATTCCTGAGAGGAATGGCGGCGAGAGCTATGGGCGGCGCGGTTTCTTCCGCCGCTCCTCAGCCTTCCAGGGGCTGCACGACAGGCGGCCGGTTTCCCGCTCACGACCATTAAAAGCTTCCGGCGCCTCCAGAGGCCCGCGGCTGTTGCGCAGGCAATTGCCGGCACATTTCCCGCAACATCAGGAGAAAGACGATGGCATGGTCAGCCAGCCAATATGTGAAATTCGAGGATGAGCGCACGCGCCCGGCGCGCGACCTGCTCGCACAGGTGCCGCTGACGGCGCTGCGCCATGCGGTCGATCTCGGCTGCGGGCCGGGCAATTCGACCGAGCTCATCATCGACCGCTACGGCGCGGCCAACGTATCGGGCCTCGACAGCGACCTGAACATGCTGGAGGCAGCCCGCAAGCGCCTGCCGGGCACGGCTTTCGTGGAGGCAGACCTGTCCACCTGGCAGCCGTCCGAACCGGCGGACCTGCTCTTTGCCAATGCCGTCTTCCAATGGCTGCCCAACCATCTCGATATTTTCGACCGGCTGATGGACGGGCTGGCGCCGGGCGGCGTGCTTGCCGTGCAGATGCCCGACAATCTCGGCGAGCCGAGCCATCTGGCGATGGAGGAGACGGCCCATGCGGGAGCGTGGAAGGCTGCGTTCGAGGCCAAGAGCGTGCGGCGCAACGTGCTGCCGCCGCCATCGACCTATTACAGCCGGCTGATTGCCAAATCCGCGCGCGTCGATATCTGGCACACGATCTACAACCACCCGATGGACGATGCGGCCGCGATCGTCGAATGGGTCAAGGGAACGGGCCTGCGCCCCTATCTCGACCATGCCGGCGAGGACCATCGCGAGGCGTTTCTCGCCGACTACCTGGAGCGCATCGACAGGGCCTATCCGAAGGCCGCCGACGGGAAAGTGCTGCTGAAGTTCCCGCGCCTGTTCATGGTGGGCGTGAAGGCCTGACCTGAAACCATCCCGATTTCCCGGACACCGGCGGCGGTCGCTGCCGGTGCCGCTTTGTCGGCAATCGGCAAGCCACACGCAAAGTTTGAAGTGTAGCGGTTCGCCCTGGGTTTCTCAATCCAGACGTGCGCCCGCGACATTCATGGCTTCCGTCGCTATTCATCAAACGCCCTTGCGCATCGCGCAGGGCCTGACAAAGAGATTTCGAGATGGTTACTTCCGTTTCCGACATGCGGCTTGCGTCAGCGCAGATCGCGCTGCAGGTGATCAAGGGCGGCTCCTCGCAGAGCAGTTCCGGCAGCAGCGCCGCCAGCGGACACGATTATTCCAGCCTTCCCTCGCAGTCCCGCTCGGCGCTGTCGGTCATGCTCGACAGGATCGATGCCGGCAAGGCCGGATCGACGGACGCTGACGGCAACACCATTGCCAGCACCGATATCACCACCGCCTCCTTCATGGCGCTGCTCCGCCAGAACATGACGGCCGCGGCCGAGGCCAAGGGCGAAGGCAGCCAGGAAGCCGCCATGCTGGCCGCTTTCGAGAAGGGCCAGCTGACCGTGACCGATCCGACCGAGGGCGTTTCGATCAAGGCCTGGGACGTCACCGATCCCAAGGAAGCCGATATCGAGCAGAAGAAGGGCACCGCGATCGAGACCGACGACTGGAACGATTTCCTGCGCGACCATCTGCAGCGCGATTCGCACGGGCGCCTCGTCAGAAGCGAGAACGGCAGCTTCATCGAAAAGGGCACCGGCAACGAAGTCTATTTCGGGCAGGTGGGCACGCAGAACTATTACATCACCTGGCCGGTGAAGAGCGAGACGAAGCCCGCCGCACAGGCCGGCGGCGAGACGGGCACGACGACGACCGCGAATACGTCCGCCACCCAGCAACCGGCGGCCGACAGCAATACGGACGAGACCAAGAGCAGCTAGGCTGCCCTGGCAAGACAGGTTCCGCTCCGCAATATTGCGCCGCCGCGGCGGCGCTCTGTCAAATGCTTGTTATCATTGGGCTGCAGGTTCCCTTGCGGTAAAGCGGAAGCGCTTTATATTCGGCCGGGACAATCCAGCAGGAGATGGCACGCATGGACGCTCACCCCACCCCGCCCGTCACTCTCGTCATCTTCGGCGCCACCGGCGACCTGACACGGCGACTGCTGGTTCCGGCCATCATCAATCTCACCCGCAGCCGTCTGGTCGGCGCGGATCTGAACATTCTCGGCGTCGGCATCGAGCCCGGCGACGACGAATTTCTGCGCCAGCGGCTGGATGCGTTCCTCTCCCATCTCGAGGGCGAGGAGGCGAGCAGCAAGGACGAGGCCTGGGAGAGCCTGCGCTCGCGCATCTCCTACCTGCAGGGCGATTTCACCAAGGACGACATTTTCCTCGAAATCGGCAAGCGCCTCGGCACGACCTGCAACGCGGCCTTCTATCTTGCGGTGCCGCCGAGTTTCTTCGGGCCGATCGTGGAGAAGCTTGCCAGCCTCGGTCTGATGGACGAAAGCGGCGGCTGTTTCCGCCGCGTGGCGATCGAAAAGCCCTTCGGCACCGATCTCGCTTCGGCGCGCGCGCTCAATGCGCGCATTCTCGCCTGCGTGGAGGAAAGCCAAGTCTACCGGCTCGACCATTTCCTCGGCAAGGAAACGGTGCAGAACCTGATGACGGCGCGTTTCGCCAACATGATGATCGAATCCTTGTGGAACAACCGCTATATCGACCATGTGCAGATCACCGCCTCGGAGATCGTCGATGTCGGCACGCGCGGCAAGTTCTACGACGCGACCGGCGCGCTGCGCGACATGATCCCCAACCATCTCTTCCAGCTTCTGGCGATGATCGCCATGGAGCCGCCGAACAGTTTCGACGCCGAGGCGATCCGCAACGAGAAGAGCAAGGTGCTGAAGGCGCTGCGCATCTATACGCCGGAGGAAGCCAGGGCGAACGGGGTGCGCGGGGCCTATACCGCCGGCCCGCTGAACGGCGTCGATCTGCCCGCCTACCGCGAGACGAAGGACGTTTCGCCCACCAGCAAGACCGAGACC
The DNA here is from genome assembly GCA_900471515.1 of Hyphomicrobiales bacterium. Lineage (GTDB taxonomy): Bacteria > Pseudomonadota > Alphaproteobacteria > Rhizobiales > Rhizobiaceae > Rhizobium. The sequence goes on from UCFC01000048.1 coordinate 126,861, forward strand.
TATGTGGCCCTGAAGCTCTATGCCGACACCTGGCGCTGGGCCGGCGTTCCGTTCTATCTGCGCACCGGCAAGGCGATGACGGCGCGCGACACCGAGATCGTCATCACTTTCCAGCCCGTTCCCTTCGCGCAGTTCCGCGAGACGGAAGTCAACCGCCGCCTGCCGCCGAACAGGCTCGTCATCCAGGTGCAGCCCGACGAGGGCATGAGCATGGAGATTTCCATCAAGTCGCCGGGGCAATCGGTCGATACCGTGCCGGTCTCACTGGATTTCCGTTATGCCGACAAGTTCGACATCAGCAAGACGACCGGTTACGAATCGCTGCTCTACGACCTCTTCATCGGCGACCAGACCCTGTTCCAGCGCGCCGACGGCATCGAGGCCGGCTGGGCGGCGGTGCAGCCCTTCCTGGACGAATGGGCGAAGGACGACCGCATTCCCGACCCTTACGCCCCCGGCAGCATGGGACCGGCCTGCGCCGACGCACTGATCCAGCGCGACGGCCGCGAATGGCATGAACTGGGCGTGATCCTGCACAGGAACGGCAAATAGCCGTTGCTATCCTGCGGCTTTAGCCGCTGTTTCCGTCAGCGGCAGGCGGCGGCCAGCGTGCCGTCACGCTCGGCCGTGCGATAGGCGCGGGTGCCGGGCCGCGGGCATGCCGTCCGGTCGGACGGAATGACGACGGTCACATTGTCGCTTTCAACGGGTTCGAGCGGAATGGAGATGCCGCCGCCGCTTGCATTGGCATCCGGAACGGTGCCGGGCGGCATGCCGCCGAAGCGGCCGGAATAATCCATGTCACCGAGGGTCTGGGACAAGACCGGGGCGGCAAAGCCGAGGAGAATGATCGAGGCTGCTGCAATGACCTTACGCATGACCATATTCCTTCCTATCCGGCCGATATGAAACGAGATCTGGCTATGCATCGTTCCAGCCGATCCGGCCGTCGGTGAAAAAAACCGGCATGGATTAATCTAGGAAGGCCGATGCGGATTTCCATCCGGCGACCGGCGCCGCCGGATGGATTCATTCGCCGTCAGAAGGCGACCGAGGCGTTGACGAAGAAGGTGCGCGGCTGGCCCGCGAACTTGCCGCCGTTATTGTCCGTCGAGCGGGTGAAATAGTCCTTGTCGAACAGGTTCTTCACGCCGAAGGCGAATTGCGGGGCATTCTTGTTGTCTTCCGGCTGGTAGGCGACGCGCAGGTTGACGGTGCCGTAGCCCGGAATGTCGCCAAGGCGGCCCGTCGCATCCTCCTCCGTCACGTAGGTCGCGCCGGCATCGGCCGAGCCCGGCGAATGCTGCTTCGACTGGGCCTGCAGGTCGGCATTGAAGATCCAGTCGTTGTAGCGGTAACGCGCGCCGAGCGAGGCGACCTGCCGCGAATAGAAGGGCAGATCGCGGCCTTCGAAGGCGCCCGCCTGATAGGTCGCTTCCGTATAGGTGTAGCTCGCGGACAGCGACAGGCCGTCCAGCGCCGGCACGACATCGCCGATGTCGTAATTGACGGCGGATTCGATGCCGCGATGGCGGGTGGCGCCGAGATCGGTCCAGATGCCCTCGCCGACGATGGTGCGGCCGAGATAGAGTTCCTTGTCGAAATCGATGTTAAAGGCGGTCAGTTCGGCGCTCCAGCTGTCGCCTTCGTAATGCAGGCCGATTTCGTAGGTCGTCGCCTTTTCGGGGTGCAGGCCCTCGGTGGTGGAAGCGAGCTGGCTGTATTGCTGCGGGCCGAAGGAAACGCCGACATTGGCGAAAACGGTCAGGTCGTTGGTGAGCCGGTAGGAGGCCGACAGCGTCGGCAGGGCCTCCTTGGCCTCGATCGACGGATAGAGCGCGCTGGTGACGCCGCCGCTGGCGTTGAGATTGACCACGTCATTATGCGTGCTGATCAGCTCGTAGCGGATGCCTGGCGTGATCGTCCAGTCGCCGATCTCGATCTTGTCGTCGATGTAGAAGGCGTGCGCGATCGTGCCTCCGTCGCTCGTCTGGTAGGTCGGCGAGGCAAGCGTGGTCGGATTAACGCCCGACGCCCTGTCGTAGAAGGACGTGCGGGAGGCGACTTCCGAGCTTTCTTCCCAGAGGTAACGATAGCCGACCGTCACTTCCTGGGTGATGCCGCCGAGTTCGAAGAGCCTGGAATAACGTGGCTCGATGCCGAAATAGCGGTAGCTGCGCGGCGCCGACGTCAGGCGATAGCGGCCGGCATTGGCGCCCGTGCCCTGCTGCTCGACATGGCTGCCGCGGAAGGAATCGACGTAATAGGTCAGCACTTCGAAATTGTTGTCGCCGTCGTCATGCTGGTAACGCAGCGAGATATCGTTGCGGCGGCCGCTGAAATCGTCGTAGCGGCGGGTGGACTGATAGGGATCGGCATCATATTCGGCGCTCGTCAGGCCGCCCGGCATCCTGCCCTTGCCCTCGTAATGGTGGAACTGGATGCCGAGCTTGTCGGTATCGGAAAATTCGTAAGCGCCCTTGGCGATGATATCGTCGATATCGGTGCGGTCGTTGGCGTCGCGATAGCCCTCGCCGTGGATGCCGGAATAGAGGATGGCGGCGCCGAGCCCGTCGTCGTTGGTGCCGCCGATCAGGAAATTCGGCGTCGCTTTCACATGGCCGTTATTGCCGGCGACTTCCGCGCCCGAGGCGAAACGGGCGGTGAAATCCTCCGGGATCGGACGGGTGGCGAAATTGATGATGCCGCCGACATTCTGCGGCCCGTAGCGCACCGAACCGGCGCCGCGCACCACGTCGATCGTCTCGACATTTCCAAGCGTCAGCGGGAAGAGCGACAGCTGCGGCTGGCCATAGGGCGCATAGGCCAGCGGGATGCCGTCCATCAGCACGGTGGAGCGCGGCGACAGGCGCGAGGTCAGGCCGCGCACGCCGAGATTCAGCGACACGTCGCTGCCGCCGGTGCCGTTGGCCTCCTGCACCTGGACACCGGGGATCTGGTTCAGCGCATCGCGGATATCCTGCGCGCCCCTTTCCTCGAACTGCTCGCGATCGAGGATCGTGCGGGCGCCGGCATGTTTCAGCACCTTCTCTTCGTTCGGCTCTTCCAGCCAGTTGCCGGTGATCTTGATCGTTTCGAGCTCGGTGACGGGGCCGCTGGCGGCCTCCTGGGCGAGAGCCGACGTGGCGGATGCCAGAAGCGTGGCGGCGAGAGCGAAATGTTTTCCTTGGAATCTGGGGAGGAATCTGGGCGCGAACATGGAGGGTTTTCCGTAGGCGTTGGAGAAATTCGAACAACAGCCGGCCATGCCGGAAACGCCGAGGCATTCCGGGTGTAACGGACTGTTTTTGTTGAAGGATTATCGGATGATGTCAGCCGCTCTGCCGGTGTCGGCGTCTGGGCACGGTCTTATGGGAAAAGGAACGGTCTTCAGCCGTCCTGCAGCGAAGAAACAGGCGCGTCATGCAATAACCCCGACAGTCGACGCCGCTGCGGCACGGCGCCATGTCGCGGTGACTACAATATTGTAGTCTGCATTTCAATAAACATAACTCAATTTCTCATGTTTATTTTCGCGGGCGCGGAACGGCAAAGGCGTCGCCGTTGCGGTCAGTCGTTGCCGAGCGCCTGATCGCGCAGCTCGGCAAGGCGCTTCTTGGCGTCCGTCGCCTGCTGCTGGTTGCGGACCGCCACGCCATAGGCAAGAAGATCGGCCATGACGATGGCGCCGATGCTCCAGCTTGCGAGCTTGGAGGGCGAGCCGATGCAGGTCAAAACGGCCGAGACCCTGTCCGCATAACGGGCGCGCAGCTGCACGCCGCAGACCAGGATGACCTTGCAGCCGATGTCCCTGACCTGCCGGACGACGAGCTTGAACTCGGCCGTCTCGCGCACGGCATGGAACATGACGATGACGTCGGAGGGGCGCAGGTCGATCAGCTCGTTGGCAAGCGTGAAGCCCGATGCCCCGGTGCAGCGGGTGCGCACGCCGGCACGGCTGAGCGCGATCGCGCAATGGCGGGCCTCGACCTCGGCCGTGCCGAGGCCGATGCACCAGACCGTATCGGCGCCTTCGACAAGCGAGATGGCGGCGGCAAGCATGGCGCCGTCCACCTGTTCCTCGGTGGAGGTCAAGACTTCGCGGGCGGTCGCAAACATCTGGCCGGCGACCTTTTCCAGATCGTCGCCGGTCGCCCGGAAACGCTGCTCCAGCCGCTCGCTGGTGGAAATGGTGCGCGCCATGACGCGGCCCGACACGCGTTTCAGCTCCGGCAGGCCGGAAAAGCCGAGGCGCTTGGCGGTGCGGATGACGGTCGCGTCGCTGGTGCCGGTCTCGGCGGCAATCTCCTCGGCGCTGCGGAAAATCAGGACATCGATCGGCATCCTGACCAGATGTTCAGCCACGGCCAGTTCCGACCGGCTGAGTTTGGTCCGGTGCTCTTCGAAATGCTCTCTCAGCACTGACGAGGATCGATCGCTTGCGTTCATCCGCCCTTCCCGATTTGATGTCCAGAAGGCCGAATAACCGAGTTTGCGTCCCGGCGGAACAAAAAAGCCCGCCATATGATGCCGGACCTCACGAAGGGATGGGCCGTCTCAGACGAACTGGCTGAGGCCGGGAACCGAAGCGACGACCTGGTCGACCACCTCTTCGCCGGCATGTTCCTTGGCAATCGCGATGGTTTCCCTGGCAAGCGAGGTGATTTCGCCCATGCCGAGACCTTCGCTCATCAGCTGCTGGCCGAGGCCCATGATGCCGCCGCCGCCGAGCGCGCTCATCAGGCCGCCGAGCAGGCCGCCGCCGGCGCCGGAGCCTTCGCCGTTGAACTGGGCGACGAGTTCGGTCGCGCCGGGGATCTTCTCGATCATTACGGCGACCGGGCCGTCGGCCGCTTCGCGCTGCAGGAAGCCGAGCATCATGCCGAGCGCCTTTTCGGCAAGCTCAGGTTCAATGCCCACCCGATTGGCGATTTCAGTCACAATCTCATTCATCGTCTGCCTCCTGTTTTGACGTTAACGTCAACGTAATCGAATCGTGGCGGCAACTCAAGCGGCCGTCTGTGCGCTGTCGGCTTCCGCTTTTCCTTTTAACGCAGACAGTTGTCCGTCTCCCGTCGCCTGCTTATAACAGAGAAACGATATTTGCATGAATGTGCGAAAAGAGGATGATCGCATATTCCGGCACTGAGCGGCGGCATCGACCGAGGAGACATTCTTACATGCTCGAGGACGGCAAGATTTTCATCGGCGCAAGCCGCAATCCAGACGACAGCATCAACAAGGGCGAATATCTCGACCTCAGGTTCGGCAACCGCCACGGGCTCGTGACCGGTGCCACCGGCACCGGCAAGACGGTGACGCTGCAGGTGCTGGCCGAAGGCTTTGCGAGGGCCGGCGTGCCGGTTTTCGCCGCCGATATCAAGGGCGACCTTTCGGGCATCGCCGCCAAGGGCGAGCCGAAGGATTTCCTGACCAAGCGCGCCGAGCAGATCGGCTTTACCGATTACGAATTCGACCAGTTTCCGGTCATCTTCTGGGATCTCTTCGGCGAGAAGGGGCACCGGGTGCGCACGACCGTCGCCGAGATGGGGCCGCTGCTGCTTGCCCGGCTGATGGATGCCTCCGAGCCGCAGGAAGGCGTCATCAACATCGCCTTCAAGATCGCCGACAAGGCCGGCCTGCCGCTGCTCGACCTCAAGGATTTCACCGCGCTGCTCAACTATATGGGCGAAAACGCCACCGAGCTTTCCAGCCAGTTCGGGCTGATCTCCAAGGCGTCCGTCGGCTCCATCCAGCGGGCGCTGCTGGTGCTGGAACAGCAGGGCGCGGAACATTTCTTCGGCGAACCGGCGCTCAAGATTTCCGATATCATGCGCACGTCGAACAACGGCTACGGGCAGATTTCCGTGCTTGCCGCCGACAAGCTGATGATGAACCCGCGCCTTTACGCCACCTTCCTGCTGTGGCTGCTCTCCGAGCTGTTCGAGGAACTGCCCGAAGTCGGCGATCCCGACAAGCCGAAGCTCGTCTTCTTCTTCGACGAGGCGCACCTGCTCTTCAACGATGCGCCGAAGGTGCTGATCGAACGCGTCGAGCAGGTCGTGCGCCTCATCCGCTCCAAGGGCGTCGGCGTCTATTTCGTCACGCAGAACCCGCTCGACGTGCCCGAAACGGTGCTTGCCCAGCTCGGCAACCGGCTTCAGCACGCCCTGCGCGCCTATTCGCCGCGCGAGCAGAAGGCGGTCAAGACGGCGGCCGATACGTTCCGCCCCAACCCGGCCTTCGACTGCGCCACCGTCATCACCAATCTCGGCACCGGCGAGGCGCTCGTCTCGACGCTGGAGGCCAAGGGCGCGCCGTCGATCGTCGAACGCACGCTGATCCGCCCGCCATCCGCGCGCGTCGGGCCGGTGAGCGATGCCGAGCGCCAGCTGGTCATGGACCACAGCCCCGTTCTCGGCGTCTATGACGAGGATATCGATCGCGAATCCGCCTTCGAGCTGCTTGCCGCGCGCGCCAGGAAGGCCGCCGATTCCGAAGCCGCCCGGCGGGCGCAGGAAGAAGCTCCGGCGCCGCAGGAAGGCAGCACCACATCCGGATGGACGCTGCCCGGCTTCGGCGGCAGCGACGACGAACCCGCCGCCCGCGGCCAGTCGCGCGGCCGCTCCGGCTACCAGCGCGAGACGGTGATGGAAGCGGCGATGAAGAGCGTGGCGCGCACGGTGGCGACGCAGGTCGGCCGGGCGCTGGTGCGTGGCATCCTCGGAAGCCTCAAGCGGTAAGGCTCAGGCGGCAAGGCTCTGGCGCGGCACGGTCTTTCGGATCGCCTGCCGCGGTTCCATGTCCGACGCCAGTCGCGCAAGACCATGCCGGCCCGGCACGACAGGATTCGATCAGCGCTTGCGCACGAATTCCGTGCGCAGGACGAGACCCTTGATCGTATCGTGACGGCAGTCGATCTCTTCCGGATTGTCCGTCAGGCGGATGGAGCGGATGACCGTGCCCTGCTTCAGCGTCTGGTTGGCGCCCTTGACCTTCAGGTCCTTGATCAGCGTGACGGAATCGCCGTCCTTCAGCACATTACCCGAGGCGTCGCGAACCTCTGACGCGGCCTGTGCGGCTGCCGCCATCTCCGAGGCCGGGCGCCATTCGCCTGTCACCTCGTCATAAACGTAATCGTCGTCATCGCCTGCCATAACATCATCCCCCGTTCGAGAGTTTCCACAATCTGTCGAGGCCGCTTACAACGATCGCCCGATGCTGCGCAACCATGATGGCAAACGGGCGCCACGCGATTGCGCCGGGATCAAAGCGGCCGCGACATGAAGACTTCGGTATGGCTGATTTCCGCCGGCACGCTGCGGAAGGGCGGGCAATGGGTAAAGCCGAAGGCCTCATAGAGGCAGACAGCGCTTTTCAGATAGGAAGCGGTGTTGACAAGCATGGTGGGGCGCCCGCTCTTCCTCGCTTCGCCGAATACCCTCTGCATCAGCAGATTGCCGATGCCCCGGCCGCGAAAGGCGGGATCGACGTAAAGCTTGTGGATCTCCATCGCGTCGGTCCGGAAAGGGGCGAGCGCGATGCAGCCCGCAGGCGCGCCCTGCCACCGGGCAAGGAACATCACGGCTTCGCCGGCACCGTATTTGCGGGCAAGGCTTTCATGGTTCTCGCCGTGGAAAAGCGCCATGACGATCTCGGCGGGCACGCCATGGTCCCGCCCGAGTTCCACGTCCAGGGCGCCGAGCGCCTCGCAGAAGCCGGCGGCGATGACGAAATCCTGTCTGCTGGCGGCCCTCGAAACGGAAATCATCCCTCGCCTCATCCCGAATGATGAAGGCCTTTCATACCATCAGAGCGTGTTTTTCACTATCCGGAACCCTTGTGTGCGAGGGCAGGCAATGGTATTTCCATGCCCGCAACCGAGAAAGAAAGGAGGGCTGCGCGTGAATACCTATTTCCGGCATCATCGCCAGCGTGGCCCCGTCAACGCCCTGCAGATGCGTTTGCAGGGCTGACCAGAGACCGTTTCTCGCAAATCTCTTCCTGGTCCGCCCCTCGTGGCACTGCTGCGTCTTAACGCCCCCGTTCAAGCCGCATGCATTTCTCAATCCGCCAAGCAGAACGCGCTTTTCCGTCGATGGCTGAGGCCCCGGACAGGTGCGATCGCTTGGCAAGACCAGGATCCGATCATGACCCTCATCAATATCCGCAATCTCGGCATCGTGCTTTCCGCCCCGCTGTTTTCCAGGCTCAACCTCGTCGTCAATGCCGGCGACAGGATCGGCCTTGTGGCGGCCAACGGGCGCGGAAAATCCACCCTCCTCAACCTCATGACGGGCAGGCTGGAGCCGACCGAGGGCGAGATCACCAGGGCGCGCGGGCTCACCCTCGGCCATGTGGAACAGAACGTGCCGGCCGATCTTCTCGACGCCACGTTCCGCGAGGCCGTTCTGCGCGCGCTTCCGGCCGAGCAGGCCGAGAGCGAAAGCTGGCGCGCCGATGTCGTGCTGGAATCGCTCGACGTGCCAGAGGAATTGCGCGAGCGGGCGCTCCGCCAGCTCAGCGGCGGCTGGCAGCGGCTGGCGCTGATCGCCCGCACCTGGGTGAACGAACCCGACGTGCTGCTGCTCGACGAGCCGACCAACCATCTCGACCTCGAAAAGATCGCGCGGCTGGAAAGCTGGCTGAACGCCCTGCCGCGCGACACGCCCGTCATCATTTCCAGCCATGACCGCGCCTTCCTGGATGCCACGACCAACCGGACGCTCTTCCTGCGGCCGGAGCAATCGCCGGTCTTTTCCCTGCCCTACAGCCGGGCGCGGGCCGCGCTCGACGAGGCGGACGCTTCCGACGCCAGGCGCTACGAGAAGGACATGAAGACGGTCGAGCAGCTGCGCAAGCAGGCGGCGAAGCTCAACAATATCGGCATCAATTCCGGCAGCGACCTTTTGGTGGTCAAGACCAAGCAACTGAAGCAGCGCGCCGAGAAACTGGAGGAAGCGGCAAGACCCGCGCATCTGGAGCGTTCGGCCGGCGCCATCCGTCTCGCCAATCGCGGCACGCATGCCAAGGTGCTGGTGACGCTCGAGGATGCCGAGGTCAAGACGCCTGACGGCAGCCTGCTTTTGCGCACCGGAAGACAGTTCATCTGCCAGGGCGACCGCATCGTGCTGCTCGGCCTCAACGGTGCGGGCAAATCACGGCTTGTCGCCATGCTGAAAGCGGCGATCGCCGAGCCGGAAACGGCAAGGGCCGGCATCAAGGCCACGCCCTCGCTGGTGCTCGGCTACGGCGACCAGCTGCTGGCCGATCTCAGCGATGCCGACACGCCGCTGCAGACGATCATCCGCCGCTTCGATGTCGGCGACCAGCGGGCGCGCGCGCTGCTGGCCGGCGCCGGCATGACGATCGAGATGCAGGGCAAGCCGGTGAAGCTGCTGTCCGGCGGGCAGAAGGCGCGGCTCGGCATGCTGGTGCTCCGGCTGACGCAGCCGAATTTCTACCTGCTCGACGAGCCGACCAACCACCTCGATATCGAAGGGCAGGAAGCGCTGGAAAGCGAGCTGATGGCGCATGAGGCAAGCTGCCTGCTCGTCTCGCACGACCGCAGCTTCGTGCGCGCCGTCGGCAACCGCTTCTGGCTGATCGAGCGGAAGAAGCTCATCGAGGTGGAGAGCCCGGAAGGGTTCTTTGCAAGCATGGGATAGCGAGAAAAGGGTCGCAAACCGGACCGTTTGCGACCCTATCGCCGGTGCCAGGGCATCTTCGGCGGAAACCGAGCGCCTTCAATGCTCTAGCTCGTTGTTTTCTCGGCAATTCCAGCAATACCGATTCCCGCTTTTGCTGGAATTGCTCTTTATCCAACGCAATTCCGGACGCAAAACCGGTTCCCACTTTTGCTGGAATTGATCTTTTTCCAGCGCAATTCCGCACGCAAAACCGGTTCCCACTTTTGCTGGAATTGCTCTCTTTCCAGCGCAATTCCGCACGCAAAACCGGTTCCCACTTTTGCTGGAATTGCTTTAACGTTTGCCCGCCGACAGGCAGAAGAACGCCCCTTGCGGGTCCACCGCCTGGCAGATCCAGGCGCCGGGCACTTCCATCGGGCCGTTGACGACCTTGCCGCCGCCGGCGTTGATGCGCTCGATCGCGGCGTCGAGCGCCGGCACGGTGAAATAATAGGTCCAGAAACACATGTCGACCTCGGGCGGGCGGGTCATCATGCCGCCGGTCTGTTTTCCGTGCTCGGCGAAGATGTGGTAGATGCCCATCGGCCCCATGTCGAAATTCTGGTCCTTCGTCCAGCCGAAGAGCTTGGCGTAGAAGGCGAAGGCCTTTGCCCCGTCGTTGGCGTAGAGCTCGTGCCAGCCGATATGGCCGGGCGTGTCGGAAGGCAGTTCCGGCGGCGCGTTTTCCATCGGCAGCGGCGTCATGATGCAAAGCACCGCGCCGTCGGGATCGGCCACGACCGCAAAACGGCCGATGGTCGGAATGTCGGCCGGCGGGCGGCGGATCGTGCCGCCGTTTGCCGCGAAGTCGCGCGCCGACTGATCGACGTCATCGACATCGACATAGCCGGTCCAGTTCGGCGGAATGCCCTGCCCTTCCAGTTCCGCGGGGAAAGGCATCATGCCGGCGACGCCGACGCCATTCGCCTCGAAGATGATATATTCCGGCTGGTCGTCCACTTTCATCGGCTTCGTCGTCCAGCCGACGACGGAGCCGTAGAATTTCGCCGCCGCATCCGGGTCCGGCGTCATCAACTCGCACCATATGAACTTGCCATGCGTATCGGACATCGTGTTCTCCTCGGTCCACGCTTGAGTTCTGTCTCTCTGCCTTGCGCGATTCCGGGCGCTGAAGCGCTACAGGCTTCGGCGGGAACCGCCTGTCGAATATGCCCCGGCGATGTCAGCCCTTGCGGGCATATCTGGCTTCCATGAAGGGCTTCCAGCTGCCGTCCGGCTGCCGGGCGCTCGATGTGAAGGTTCTGGTGGCATCGTCGATGAAAGCGATCTGCTCGCGATAATCGGCCAGGCCATCGCCTTCGAGGGCCGGTCCCCTGGTGTAGAGCGACAGGACGTTGCCCGACGGCTCGACCTCGCCCTCATAGGTCCACATGTAGTCCATCATGGAGCCGATCCAGCTGCCGACATATTTGCCCTTGCCGGGGTCGTAGCCCAGGGTCAGGATCGTCGTCGCCTGTTTGCCGTCGGCCATTTCACCGGTGCCTTCGGCGACGAACCAGATGCCCTGCAGGGAGCGCACGGTCTCCTCCCAGGGCTTCTGGCCGGTCATGTCCGAAGCGGTGACGGTCCATCGACCGACCATTCTCTCCAGGAAAGCATGCTCCTTCAGCACTTGTGCAGTCTTCATCGTCCTCTCCTCCTGATGATGGTGGCTGGCTGGATGCTTCACGCATTTACGGACGCAAAACCGCGCAACCTCTTGCCGGGACCGCGTCAGTGGCAGCAGGATGAGGCCTGGGGGCTTTCCTCATATTCGTCGTGGCGCTTCACGAAATCCATGATCGAATCTTCGTTGCGGCCCTTGGGCGCGTGATCCAGGATCATCATCGTTCCCAGCGTTTCCTCCGCACCTCGGGCATAGCTCGAATAGGTATGAAACACCTCGCCCTTGTCATTTTTATAAAAGGCGGACAGTCCGGGCAGTTCGTCATTGGCCTCGGTGGGCGCTATCTCGGAGAAATTATAAAAGACCTTGTCCTTGGCAAGATCCTCCGGTGTGAAAGATACGTGATAGTCGAAGTTGAAGTCGTTGCCGAAGGACGAGACCCAGGGGAATTTCCAGCCCATGCGCTGCTTGTAGGCCTCGATCCTGGCCAGCGGCGCGCGGGCAATGGCGACCAGGGTGACATCGTGGTGGTTGAGATGGGGCAAGGTGCCGTCGAAATGATCGGCCTGGAAGGAGCAGCCCACGCAGCCGGCCTCCCATTCGGGGCCGAACATGAAGTGATAGACCATGAGCTGGCTGCGGCCGTCGAAGAGGTCGGCGAGCGATTTCGGCCCTTCCGGCGTGTCGAAAATATATTCCTTGTCCACCTTCACCCAGGGCAAGGCCATGCGTTCGGCATTCAGCCTGTCCCTGAGACGGGTTGCCTCCTTCTCCTTCTGGAGCAGGGCGCGGCGGGCTTCGAGCCATTCCTCGCGGGAAACGACGGGATTCTGCATCACTTTGTTCAGCATGGTCTGCGCCCTCCTCCGGCGCGGCCGGATTCTCCGGCGGACAGTCTCCTCTTCTTGACTAAATACATTGATATCAATAGAAATAGATCATGTCAAACCTGATCGCGATTCCTTTTTCGACAACGCTTCTGGTGCGGGATACGTGCCTGTGCCTGCATGTGCAGCGCGCCGCCCGCGCGCTCGCAAGGCTGTTCGACGATGCGCTGCGGCCTGTCGGGCTGACCAACGGCCAGTTTTCCCTGCTCATGTCCCTGAACCGGCCGGAACCGCCGCCGATGGGGCCGGTCGCAAACCTGCTTGCCATGGACCAGACGACGCTGACGGCGGCGCTGAAACCGCTGCAGCGGCGGGGCCTCGTCGATGTCGTGCCGAACCCGAAAGACCGGCGCGGCCGCCTGCTGCGCCTGACGGATGAGGGACGGGCCGTGCTGCAGAAGGCGCTGCCGATCTGGGAAAACACGCATGCGGCGCTGGGGACGACATTGCCCGAGGGCAACGGCGACCGCTTGAGGCGGGATCTGCAATACCTGGCGTGAGCCTGCCCCGCCGGCAAATGCGCGCGCTCACGGATAAGGCATCCGCAAGGCACAATGTCTTCTCCCCGACATCCGGGGAGAAGACAGGATAGACGCGACGATCAGCGCGTCAGGTCGAGGGCGGCCGTCAGGTTGCCCATCGGCGGCTCGTTGTTGAGCGCCAGCGCCCTGTCGCGGGCAAGCAGGCCCGGCAGGACCGGCAGGTCGTAGCGGGCGGTGATCAGGCGCAGGATCGACGTCGTGTCGTATTGGGTGTGATCGACCGTGCCGGCCTTGGCATAGGGCGAGATGATGAAGGCGGGAATGCGGTTGCCCGGTCCCCAGCGGTCGGCCTTCGGCGGTGCGACGTGATCCCAGAAGCCGCCGTTTTCGTCATAGGTGACGATGACGAGCATATGGCCCCATTGCGGGCTCTTTTCGAGATGCGCAACGAGATCGGCAAGGTGCTGGTCGCCGCTCGACACGTCGGCATAACCGCCATGTTCGTTGAGGTTGCCCTGCGGCTTGTAGAAGGAAACGGCCGGCAGCTTGCCGTCGTCGATATCCTTGATGAAGGCCTCGCCGCCGAGGCCGCCGTCCTTCAGGTGCTCGGCGCGGGCGGGCGTGCCGGGCGCGAAATTGGCGAAGTAGTTGAAGGGCTGGTGATGGAACTGGAAGTTCGGCACCGGCGTGGCGTTCTTGCCGTCGAGGGCCGCCTGCCATGCGCCGCCATACCAGGCCCAGCTGACGCCCTTCAGCGACAGGAGGTCGCCGATGGTGACGGCGTGCTGCGGCGGCAGCGTCGTCGGCTGCGACGGGTCGGCATAGGCGGCGTCACCGTCCTTGGCCGGCGCATTGGCGCTCGGCTGGTAGGGCGGCTGCATGGTGTTGACGGCGTAGAAGTCAGGCGTGAGATTGCCGTCGGAAACGAATTTCGGCGCGCCTTCGAGGGCCGATTTCGGGCCGTTCTCGGCAGGGGTCAGCGAGATGCCGTCGGCATCGACCTTGGCGATAGTAGGCTTGGCCGGGCTCTTGTCGGCATCGGCATAATAGGGCGCGCAGGCGCAGACCAGCGCGAAGTGGTTGAGGAAGGAGCCGCCGAAGGCACCCTGGAAGAAATTGTCGGCGAGGACGTATTTCCTGGCGACCTGCCACATGGGCAGGATCGAGCCGTCATAGTGGCCCATGACGAGGCTGCCGGAATCGGCCCAGGCGACGAACTTGTCGTTCCTGCCGCCGTCGATCTGCATCTGCTCCTGATAGAAGCGGTGCCAGAGGTCGCGGGTAATCACGCTCGGCGCCTGCGCAAAGCCCTTGGGATCGTCGATCGAGAAGGCGGCATTGGCAAGGTGGGCGGACTGCGCCTCGGTGACGGCGGGCGTGACACCCTTGGCCGTCAGGCCGCCCCAGGCCGGCGGCAGTTCGGCAAGCGGCGTGCCGTCGCGATCGAGCTGGCGGGTCTGGCTTTCGCTTGCATTGGCAAGGCCGTTGGCGCCGGGAAAGCTGCCATAGAGGTTATCGAAGCTGCGGTTTTCGGCGTAGATGACGACGATATTCTGGATCTTGTCGATACCGGCGGGTGCGGCATGGGCCGCCGTGGCAAGCGCCAGCGGCAGCATGGCCGAGCCGGCCAGCGAAAGATTGCGGAGGAGGTTCAGTCTGGTCATGGCGGGATACCTCATGGCTAAGGGGGCGTGGCTAGAGGAGCGCCCGGCGAATGTGGATGGGCCAGGCGCAGGCGCGACGCTATTACCGCCATCTATCAACTTTGTGACACGGGACGGCCTGCACGCACGGCCGGCAGGCGCGCGTCATCAATCTGTTGCAGTCAGGTTCGATCATGGGGGCATACAATGCTAACCCATTGGAACTCCTGACATGGCGACAAAGATTACCTGGCTCCTGCGATCCGGCCTGGCGCTCGGTCTGGCCGCGACAGCGCTCGGTTTCAGCCTTCTGCCCCTGCGGCAAAGCAGCGCGGCCGTCACCGGCGGCGTGCATCCCGGCCCGATGTCGCGGGCGCGGGCCTATGCGCGGGCCGAAGCGCTGACGGAACTCGGCCGCAAGATGTTCTTCGATGCCTCGCTTTCGGCCTCGGGCATGCAGGCCTGCGCCTCGTGCCACGACCCGCACCATGCATTCGCGCCGGCTTCGGCCGCGCCGATCGAAACGGGCGGGCCGCATATGGACCAGCCGGGCCTGCGCGCCGTGCCGACCCTGCGCTACCTGCAGGCGGTGCCCTCCTTCACCGAGCATTTCTACGATTCCGAGGACGAAGGCGACGAGAGCGTCGACAACGGGCCGACCGGCGGCCTGACCTGGGACGGGCGCGTGGACCACGGCTACGACCAGGCGAAGATCCCGCTGCTGTCGCCCTTCGAAATGGGCAACAAGGATGAAGCGCAAGTCGTCGCCGCGCTCGCCAAGGCAGCCTATGCGGAGGAATTCCGGGAGATTTTCGGCCAGGACATCTTCGGCAATGCCAGGGACGCCTTCCAGGGCGCGGTCGAAGCACTCAGCACTTTCGAGCAGAGCGGCGCGGACTTCTACCCCTATTCCAGCCGCTACGACGCCTTCCTTGCCGGCAAGGGCACGCTGACGGCGCAGGAGCTGCACGGGCGCGAACTCTTCGAAGATCCGGCCAAGGGCAACTGTTCGAGCTGTCATCTGAGCGAGCCCGCCAATGACGGAGAGCCGCCGCAATTTTCCGACTTCGGCTTTCTCGGGCTCGCCGCGCCGCGCAATATGGCGATCCCGGCAAACAGCGATCCGAACTATCACGATCTCGGCCTCTGCGGCCCGCAGCGCACCGATTTCAAGGACCGGCCGGATTATTGCGGCCTGTTCCGTACGCCGACGCTGCGCAATGTGGCGCTGAAGAAGAGCTTCTTCCACAATGGCTATTTCCATTCGCTGCGCGACGTCGTCTCCTTCTACGCCACGCGCGACAGCGATCCGGGCCGCTGGTATCCGAAGAATGCCGACGGCACGATCCGCAAATATGACGACGTGCCGCAGGCCTATTGGGCCAATCTCAACCAGGACCCGCCCTTCGGCCGCAAGCCGGGCGACCCGCCGGCCCTGACGGATCCGGAGATCGACGATATCGTCGCTTTTCTCGGCACACTGACCGATGCGGACCAGCTGCCCGGCCCGGCGCAGCAGGCGGCGCATTGAGATCAGACGAAAAGGGCCGGAGCAATGCCCCGGCCCTTCACGGCGGATGCTGCAGATCAATCAGGCAACCGTGACCGGAACTTCGGTCGAGGTGCGCATGGCGTGGCTGTAGGGGCAGACGATGTGGGCGGCTGCGGCAAGCTTTTCGGCGGTTTCGCGATCGACGCCCGGAATGTTGACCGTCAGCGCGACTTCGATGCCGAAGCCGCCGCCGTCTTCACGCGGGCCGATGCCGACGGTTGCGGAAACGGTGGTTTCTTCGGGAATCTTGACCTTTTCCTTGCCGGCCACAAATTTCAGGGCACCGAGGAAGCAGGCCGAGTAGCCGGCTGCGAAAAGCTGTTCGGGATTGGTGCCGGTTGCGCCGTCGCCGCCGAGTTCCTTCGGCACGGTGAGCGTGACGTCGAGAACACCGTTTTCAGAAACGGCGCGGCCTGCGCGGCCACCGGTAGCGGAAGCTTTGGTCGTGTAGAGAATAGGCATGACAATCTCCTTTGGTTGGCCCCGATCGTTCGGGTTGGATTTTTAATATCGCGCAATTAAGTTGTACGCAAGTGAATTTTGCAAATTGCATTCCGAATTCGAAAGGGGGACAATAAGGGCCTCCAGGGATGGCAGCGATGAAAGCGAGAACAGCGAAAGTGATGGAAATACCGGAAGAGGAAAAGCGGCTGGACAAGCAGCTCTGTTTCGCAGTCTACGCGACGGCGCATGCCTTTACCCGGGCCTACAAGCCCATACTCGACAGGGTGGGCCTCACCTATCCGCAATATATCGTGATGCTGGTGCTGTGGGAAAAGGCGGAATTGCCGGTCAAGACGATCGGCGACCAGCTGGATCTCGATTCCGGCACGCTCTCCCCTCTCCTCAAGCGGCTGGAGCAGAACGGCCTCATCAAGCGCACCCGCGATTCCCGCGACGAGCGGCAGGTCATCGTGTCGCTGACGCCGAAAGGCCAGGCGATGAAGGGCGAGGTCAATACGATCATGTCTTCGATCGGCGAGGCGATCGGCTGCACGCTGGAGGAAATGACCGTCATGCGCGAGATGCTGACCCGGCTCAGGGGAAATCTCAACGGAAGCCTGTAGGCCGGGCTTTCCTCACGGGCTGGAAGAGGATGCCCGCGCCGGATCGGCGCGGGCCGTTTTCCCTTACTCCGCTGCCTGATAGGCGGCGGGGCGCAAGCTCGCCGTCTTCGGGCCGACGGCGGCAAGCAGGGTAATCAGGATCGCCAGCAGCGCCACGAAGACGATACCGCCGACATAGGGGTCCCAGCCGAAATGCGGGGCCGTGGCAAAGATCGCCGATGCCGCCGCCAGCACGATGCCGCCGCCGATCTGGAAGGAGGCGAAAAGCAGGCCGGAGGCAAGGCCGGACTTGTCCTCTTCGACATCCGACAGCGCCGCCACCTGGATCGCCGGGTAGGTCATGGCATAACCGACGCCCAGCGGGATCTGGTTGAGGGCAACCAGGATGATCGGGTCGATGTGGCCGACCAGCGCCACCCAGAGAATGTAGCTCGTGGCCTGCAGGCCGACGCCGACCGCCATCAGGCCTGTCGTGCCGCGGTTCTGCGCGACGGTGGCAAAACGCGGCGCGAGGAACATGACGCAGACGCCGCCGAAGGCGAAGCAGAAGCCGGTGGCAAAGGCCGACCAGCCGACGACATCCTGATAGTAGAGCGTGGCGATGAACTGGAAGCCGACATAGGCTCCCTGGAACAGCGCGGCGATCGCATTGGCATGGCTGAGCTTTGCCCTGCGGAAGATGTGCAGCGGCACCATCGGATCGGCATGGCGCGATTCCACGATCAGGAACAGCGCGATCAGCACCAGGGAGGCGACGAGCGAGCCCCAGGTGAAGAAATCACTCCAGCCGGCGGCCGCGGCATTGGTGATGCCGAAGACGAAGAGCAGGAGACCCGGCGTGATCGTCAGGGCGCCGGCCCAGTCGAAATGTTTGCGCCCGTCGTCGCGGCGTTCATCCGCCGGGAGCACGAAGGGAGCGATGGCGAGCGCCAGTATCGCGACCGGAGCGCCCATGACGAGCGTCGCCCGCCAGCTGAAGATGGTGGCCGCGCCGCCGAGCACCATGCCGAGCACGAAGCCGGTGGCCCCGGTCGAGGCGAAGACGCCGAGCGCCTTTGCCCGCTTCTCGCCCTCGCCGAAGACGGACAGCAGCAGGGCGAGTGCCGCCGGCGCGGTGAAGGCGGCGGCGATGCCCTTGACCAGGCGGGCGGCGATCAGGGTCGGGCCGCTATCGACGAAGCCGCCGGCAATGCTGGCGGCCGCGAAGATGCCGAGCGACCAGAGGAAGACGCGGCGGTGGCCGAAAAGATCGGCGACACGGCCGCCGAGCAGCAGGAATCCGCCGTAACCCAGCACATAGGCGCTGACGGCCCATTGAAGCGAGGTTGCCGGCATACCAAGTTCGCTCTGGATGGCCGGCAGGGCGACCCCGACGGTGGAAACATCCATGGCGTCCAGGAAGTTCGCGGCGCAGAGCAGCAGCAACGCCAGGCCGGCTCCGCGCGGAGATGGGGAATTGGTCATCGATCTCGGTTCCTTCTTTGCTGCCGCCTTCGCCGGGAGGCTGGCGGGCGGCAGGGAACGCGAAAATGTACAGGTTCAAACCCTATTGCAAATTGATAGTAGCCATGTCAGGTATTACCCATAATGATGAATGACACTGTCCTTCGCAAAATCGACCTGAACCTCCTGCTCGCCTTCTCGGTGCTGATGCAGGAGCGCAACGTCAGCCGCGCGGCCGAAAGGCTGCTGCTCGGCCAGCCCGGACTTTCGGCCGCGCTCAAGCGGCTGCGCGAGGCGCTGGACGACGAGCTGTTCGTGCGCGTCGGCCGCGGCCTGCAGCCGACGGCGCGGGCGCTCGCCATCGCGCCGGCGATCGA
The DNA here is from genome assembly GCA_900471515.1 of Hyphomicrobiales bacterium. Taxonomy (GTDB): domain Bacteria; phylum Pseudomonadota; class Alphaproteobacteria; order Rhizobiales; family Rhizobiaceae; genus Rhizobium. The sequence continues at coordinate 145,628 of UCFC01000048.1, forward strand.
GGATGCGCTCTCCGGCATCGAACGGGCGATCCGTCCGCCCACCCGCTTCGACCCGTCAACATGGCAGGGCGAATTCCGCGTCGGCATGTGCGACAATCTGGAGACCGCCTTTTTCGGCCCGCTGGCGGCCCGGCTGCGGCAGCTTGCGCCGGGTGCGCGGCTGGTCGGCGTTGCCGCCGACAAGCGCGATGCGGCGCAGATGCTCGACGACGGCGCTTACGAATTCAGCATTTCCGTTCACGGCGAACCGGCCTCCTGGCATGTCCGCCTGCCGCTCTTCGAGCAATGCTCGATCGCGATCTACGATCCGCAGCAGTTGAAGCTGAAGCCGCCGCTCAGCGTCGAGGATTTCGTCGCAGCACCGCATATCGCCATATCCTTTGTCGGCAGCGCGACGACGGCGGTCGATGCCGCGCTCGACAAGGTGGGCCTGAGCCGCAACGTGGTGGCGACGGTTCCGCGCTATTCGGCGGTGCCGCCGGCGCTCAGAGCCATGCCGTCGATCGCCATCGTGCCGGAATCGCTCGGCCGCTGCATGGCGCAGCTTCACAACCTCGAAATCTCGATACCGCCGATCGCGCTGCCGGCCGATCCGGTATCGATGCTGTACCGGCGGGTGGACAGGGCGGACGAGCGGGCGGCATGGTTCCGGCAGCTGTTTATCGAAGTGGCGGACAAGGCACTGCTTGCTTCGGGCTGCAAGGCGGGGATTTGCGCCGAGGCGGCTTGAGGGGTGGTGGCGTTTTGGCGGCGGTTGAGGGTGCGCCCGTCCTGCTCGACACCTGCACAATAAGATAAACCGCCCGTTTGACGAGCGGTTTATCTGCTTTCGGGTCAGGCATCGCTCCAGCCCTGCGCTTACGCTCCGGGCGTCCGCTGCTTCAATCGATTCACTGGATCGATTGTTGCCGCTGCGCGGCATCACTCCAGCCCTTCGCTCGCGCTCCGGGCGTTCGCCGCTGCAATCGATTCACTGGATCGATTGCTCGGGCTACGCCCGACCGCGGCTCACTGCCAAACGACGATTGGGGTTTTGTTGGGGACGCGGTCGTAGAGGTCGATGATGTCCTGGTTGAGCAGGCGCACGCAGCCCGACGAGACGGCCTTGCCGATGGAGCGCCATTCGGGATTGCCGTGCAGGCGGTAGAGCGTGTCTTCGTTGTTCGAGAAGATGTAGAGCGCACGCGCGCCGAGCGGGTTCAGCAGGCCGGGCTCCATGCCGCCGCGCTCGATCGAATATTTCGCGAGTTCCGGCTGACGCGCGACCATCTCGTTCGGCGGCTTCCAGCGCGGCCATTTCTGCTTCCACTGGATGACGCCGTTGCCCGACCATGCGAAACCTTCGCGGCCGATGCCCACACCGTAGCGCATCGCCATGCCGCCGGGCTGGACGAGATAAAGGAAGCGCGAGGGCGTATCGACGACGATGGTGCCGGGCGGCTGGCCGGTCGGGTCCACGACCTGCTGGCGATAGTAGCGCGGATCGATCTGCTGGTAGGGAACGGCGGGAATGAGGAAGCCGCCGTCTTCGATCGGGCCGTACATGACGGCAAGTTCTGCTTCGCCGGGCGCGCTCGTCGTCTGGAACGGACGGAAAGGCGAGCGGTAGCTGATCGACATGCCGCCATTTTCGACCGTGTTCGACGTGGAGGCACAGCCTGCCAGCGCGGAGGCCGCTGTCAGAGCCGAAAAGGAGAGAAAGCTGCGACGGGAGAGAGGTTTATCGAGGCTCATAACGCGGGACTGATTTCCTTCGTGATGCGGGGGCCTGCCATAAACGCAGCAGAACCCTGATTCGTCCAATGCCGATATCGACTACAGCGCCGCGCGTCTTCAGACGCGCAAAGGACGCTGTAGCACTTTAAATTGCTGCATAATTTTATCCTTAAAGCGATTCCGATTTAAGGAATTATGCAGCAGGAAAAATCTATCGGCTTATGCTAAATAAACCATAGCATCACGCAGACGTGTCCGGCTCCGGGCAGACGATCTCGCCTGCCCTGTTGCAGGCCTACATCACCACGATCTCGGACTTGGCCGGTACGCGGTCGTAGAGGTCGATCACGTCCTGATTGATCATGCGCACGCAGCCGGACGAGACGGCCTTGCCGATCGATTGCCAGTCGGGCGTGCCGTGAATGCGATAGAGCGTATCCTGGCCATCCTTGAAAATATACATGGCGCGGGCGCCGAGCGGATTGGTAAGGCCCGGATTCATGCCGCCGTTCTCGGCGGAGAAGGGACGGACCTCCGGCTGGCGGGAAACCATTTCGACCGGCGGCGTCCAGCGCGGCCATTTCTGCTTCCACTGGATGACGCCGCGGCCCTTCCAGGCAAAGCCCTCGCGGCCGAGGCCGACGCCGTAGCGCATGGCCTTGCCGTTGCCTTCGACGAAATAGAGGAAACGGTCCTTGGTATCGACGACGATGGTGCCGGGGCGCTCGTTGGTCTGGTAATCGACCTCCTGGCGCAGATATTCCGGATGGATGCGGCTGGCGGGAATGGCCGGCAGCGTGAACTCGCCGTCCTTCAGCTGGCCGTACATGCCCATGTTGAGGTTCAGCGGATTGCTGACCGGCAGGCCGTAGGTCTGGTGGAACTGCGTCTGGTAGAGTTCGCGCGTCTGCGGCACCGGCTGGTCGGGGATCGGCTTGACGCGGCGCGGATCGACACCCGGCGGCTCGTAGAACACGGGCGAGATTTCCTGCACGAAGCGCGCGGGCGAATCGGCTGCGACATCGGGAACGAGAATGTTGCAGCCGCTGAGCGTCATTGCAGCGGCCGCGAGCCCGACAAAGGGAAAAGCCCGGCGCGGAAAATTCATGAAACCATCCTCATCAGCGATAGCAGAGACAGCATTATCTGCTCGCAGGATGGCATTCGCGGCTGGCGCGAGGCTGGTGGCGGAGACGCAAACCGGCCGGGAACGGCGGCGATCAGGCCGCCACGCCGTGGAAGAACTGGATGCTCTGCGCGATCTCGGCCGGCAGCGCCGAGGTATGGTTGCCGGCAACCGTGGCCGCGTCGATATGCGTGCCGGCCGCGCGGGCGCGCGCGACAAGCAGATCGGCGCGGTCGTTGAAGTGCGACTCTTCCGTGCCGTGCAACACGCGCAGCGGGCATTTGAAGCTGTGCGCATAACAAAGCGCGGTGCGCACCTCGAATTCGTGCGCGTTGGAATCGTCGAAGCGGATGTCTTCGGGATAGCGGCTGAAGAAGCGGAAAGCGTCGGCGTTGCCGGAAATCGGCACGGCGGCCCGGAAACGCTGCGTGCTCATGGCCGTCAGCATGGTCAGCGTGCCGCCGATGCTGTGGCCGGCGATGAAAAGGCGCTCGGGATCGACGCCCGGCAGATGGCGCAGGCGCTCGGTGGCGGCCAGCACGTCGTCCACCTCGTCGTAGAAGCCGGAGAAATTGCCCATCTGGCCGTTTTCGCCGCGCACGGAGGGCATCATCACGACGTAGCCGGCATCCATATAGGGCTTCATCAGCTGCCAGTGGCCGATGCCCATGGCATTGCCGCCGTGGAGAAAAAGGATGCCGGGCTTGGCCTTGCGCTCACGCTTGTACTTGGACACCCAGGCCGTCAGTTCCAGTTCGCCGCCATAGCCGGAGCGATAGAAGATCCGGTCGGCATCGGCGGGTGCCGTCAGCGGCTCGTATTTGTCCGGCGCCGGCCCCTTCTGCAGCAGCCTGGTGCGGAAGTGGCGGCGAACATGGGCATAATCATGCCTGGCAAGCCTCGGAACGTCGGGAATATCGAAGGCGTTCGCCAGCCGCGGCAGCACAAGCGCGCCGGCCATGCCGGCAAGCAGGCCGCGGCGTTGACGGAAAAAGGCATTTCGTTCTTGCGAGCTCATACGCAGCACCCATCATTTCCCCGGCGCAAAAAATCTGCACCGGAAGCGGCTGACCGCCAATACACATGCTGTTGAAAACGGGGGGCCTGCGTCATTGTTGCGCAGGCCGATGTCATCAAACCGCCTTGGCGTCGATCATAGCGATGAGCGTGCGCAGCCGGTCGGCCTCGTAGGAGGGCTTGTCGGGGCGCAATCTTGCGATGCGGGGAAAGCGCATGGCGACCCCGGATTTATGCCGGGTGGAGCGGTTGATTCCCTCGAAGGCGACTTCCACCACGAAACCGAACTCCTTGTCGGCGCGCACGGCCCTGACCGGACCGAAACGCTCGGTCGTATTGTTGCGCACGAACTTGTCCAGCACTTCCAGCTCGGCATCGGTGAAGCCGAAATAGGCCTTGCCGACGGGCACGAGCTCTTCGCCATCCTCTCCCTCCGCCCAGACGCCGAAAGTGAAATCCGAATAGTAGCTGGAGCGCTTGCCGTGGCCGCGCTGGGCATACATCAGCACCGCATCGACATTGTAGGGATTGCGCTTCCACTTGAACCACGGCCCTTTCACGCGGCCGGCCTGATAGATGCTGTCGCGCCGCTTGATCATCACGCCCTCGATGACGGGATCGGGCGGGGCGGCGCGCAGATCGTCGAGCTCCGCCCAGTTGGAGAAAGGCACAAGCGGCGAAAGATCGAAGCGGTCGTGCGGGGCGCGGTCGACAATCTCCGAGAGCCGGTCGCGGCGCTCGACATAGCTCCTGCCGCGCACATCCCGTTCGCCGTCGAAGAGCATGTCATAGGCGCGGATGAACGCCGGATATTCCTCCAGCATCCTTGCCGTCACCGTCTTGCGGTTGAGGCGCTGCTGCAGGTCGGAGAAGGTGCGGGTCGGGCTGTTGGAACGCGCCGTGCCGCCGACCAGAAGCTCGCCGTCGATGACGCCGGAAAAGCTGATCGATTGCAGGATATCGGGAAAGGCGCCGGAGATGTCGTCGCCGGAGCGGGAATAGATCCGGCGCGTCTCGCCGGAACGGGACAGCTGGACCCGGATGCCGTCCCATTTCCACTCGGCGGCGTAATCGGCGGGGTCGAGGGCATCGAGATCGCCCTCCTCCACCGGATTGGCGAGCATGACGGAATGGAAGATGGCGGGCGTTGCCAGCACCGGCTTGTCCGCCCCACCCTGCAGCCACTTGAAGAGCGATTCATAGGGCGGCTGCAGGCCGTGCCACAGGGTCTCGATCTCAGTCACGTCCTTGCCGCCGAGATCGGCGAGCGCCTGTTTGGCAAGGCGGGCGGATACGCCGATGCGCAGCGCCCCGGTCGCAAGCTTGATGAAGGCGAAGCGGCCGGAGGAATCGAGCCGGTCCAGCAGGTCGCGCACGAAGCTGCGCACTTCCGTGCGGCCAAGCGAATTCATCCGGACGACCACATCGCCGAGACGCGGCCGCGCAAATGCCGCGCGGTCGATATCGCGCCCGTTGTCCCAGACCAGCGAGATGGTTTCGGCGAGGTCGCCGACATAGTCGTAGGAATAGCGGAACAGCACCTCGTCCATGCGCTCCAGCACCAGCTCGCGCAGCATGGCGGGCTTGACGTTGCGCACCTCCAGCGTGCCGGCAATCGCGGCAAGGCCGTAGCCGCGATCGGGGTCCGGCGTATCGCGGAAATAATCGGTCAGGAGCTTGAGCTTGCCGTTGCGGCTGGGGGTGAGGACGAGGCGGTCGAGCAGGTCGGCGAAGGCTTTCATGGCAAGCCTCCTGCCCTTCTCCCCGCTGGGGAGAAGACATGTTTGGTCAGCCGCTCGCTAAACATTTCGGTTCGTGGGAAGGGGCTTTCAGCCACAGGCTCCATCCTCAATCCCCCTCGTCCTCATACCCCACCAGATGCAGCGGCCTGGCCCTGATGCCCTGCAGTTCGCACCAGCGCACCAGCGCCTCCTCGCGGCCATGCGTGACCCAGACTTCCTGAGGGCCAAGTTCCGTGATCGTCTCGGTCAGTTCCGGCCAGTCGCAATGGTCGGAAATGACGAGCGGCAGTTCGACGCCGAGCTGCCTGGCGCGCTGGCGCACCATCATCCAGCCGGAGGCGAAGGAGGGCAGCGGATCGTTGAAACGGCGCGCCCAGCGGTCGGCAAAGGCGGAGGACGGGCCGATGACAACAGCGCCCTTGAAGACGGACTTGTCGCCGCTTTCGACGGTGGCGGGCAGAAGCTCGCCGAGATCGATACCCTGGCCGATATAATAGTCGCAGAGCCGTTCCATGGCGCCGTGGATATAGATCGGCTCGCTGTAGCCGCTGTCGCGCAACAGGCGGATGACGCGCTGCGCCTTGCCGAGCGCATAGGCGCCGACCAGATGCGTGCGCTCCGGGAACTGGCGCAGCGAGGCGAGCAGCTTGCCCGTCTCGTCGATCGGGTCGGGATGATGGAAGACCGGCAGGCCGAAAGTGGCCTCCGTGATGAAGACATCGCAGGGCACCGGCACATAGGCTTCGCAGGTCGGGTCGGGGCGGCGCTTGTAATCGCCCGATACGACGATGCGCGTGCCGGCCTTCTCGATGGCGATCTGGGCCGAGCCGAGCACGTGGCCGGCGGGATGGAAGCTCACCTTCACGCCGTTGATATCAAGCTCTTCCCCGAAGGCGACCGGCTGCCGGGCGGCCGAGAAGCCGTCGCCGTAGCGGATGCCGATGATGTCGAGCGTCTGGCGGGTGGCGAGCACGTTCCTGTGGCCGGGACGGGCATGATCCGAATGGCCGTGGGTGATCAGCGCCCGCTCCACCGGCCGCACCGGATCGACGTAAAAGCCGCCCTCCGGGCAATAGAGCCCTTCGGGGGCGGGATAGAGCAGCGCGTCAGGTCTCATGGCAGCAAAGATAGCGGGAAATGCGTTTTGCGCCAGAGGGATGGCGGGCGGCGATTTTATCGGCGCGGCCTGCCATTGCATCCGGACCCGAGCCCCGCTAGCTTCGCCCGCGCTGCAGCGGGCAAGCAGATGAGAGGCGCATGCGGACTGTTATCGGATATGGACTCCTGGCACTTTCGCTGACGCTGCCTGCCGCCGCCTCGGCAACCGGCTGGCAGCCGGGCGAGGAAGTGAAGGCTTACGCCATCACCGGCCGCACCGGCATGGAACTCTACCGCTCCATCGGCGAACGCGGGCCGCAGGTCGGGCCGGGACGGGTGATCGCGCATACGACCTTCAAGCTGACCTGGACGCGCAAATACGAACAGCAGGGCAGCGCCTGCACGCTGACATCGGCAAGGCCGAAGCTCACGATCATCTACACGCTGCCGAAGGCGCCTGGCGACCTGCCGGCGGCCACAAAGGCAAGCTGGGAGAGCTTCATCGCCGGCGTGCGCGCGCACGAGCGCTGGCATGGCGAGACGATCATCGAGATGGTCAGGGAAATCGAGGCGCTGAGCAACGGCTTCTCCGTGCCCGACGATCCCGGCTGCAAGAAGATCAGGCCCGCGCTGACGGTGCGCCTCGGCGAACTCTCCAACAAGCAGCGCCAGCGCGGCCGGGATTTCGACCGCGTCGAGATGAGCGAAGGCGGCAATATCCAGCAGCTCATCCTGAAGCTGGTGAACGGTCCCTGACCGGTTCAGAGCGCGGCGAGGAAAGCGTCGACGCGGCTCCAGGTGGCTTCGGCGGCTGCCGCATCGTAATCCGGCAGCGACGGATCGGTGTAGAGATGGCCGACGCCGGGATAGAAGAAGACTTCCAGGCCGATATTGGCTCTCGCCGCATGCGCACGCCACGCGGCCACCTCGTCCGCCGGCTCGAAATCGTCGGGATCGGCAAGATGGACCTGAACGGGAATGCCTTCGCGCGCATTGGCCGGAATTTCCGCGATACTGTGCAGCAAGAGCATGCCCGACGCCATCGGCCGGGTCGGCCAGAGACTGGCCGCGATGCCGGCTCCCATGGAAAAGCCGCCGAGCACGGCCGATGCCGGCAGGTCGGCGATCGCCAAATCGGCGCGCTTGCAGAGCCGCATCCAGCCGATCTCCTCGCGGATGGCGAAACCTTCCTCGATCGTCCGCCCTACCCTGCCCTCGTAGAGATCGGGCGTCACGACCTGATGGCCCGCCGCGCGAAGGCGCTCCGCTGCGTCCTGCTCGAGCGAGCGAAATCCATAGACCGAATGAAAAAGTGCAATCGCCGCCATCGCCACCTCCTGATTTGCAGGCTCAACATAAGGTTTCCACAACGCCAAGGCGAGATTTACCGCACAAAAACCCCAAACGAGCCAAAGAACCACCAGAATCGCTTTCTAGCCGTTGCCGAGGCACGACCGGAGGGGATGATGGGACGGAAGCTCAAATATGCAGGCGTGGCAATTCTCGCCTTTGCCGCCGCGGTTTATCTCAACAATAGCAGCCTTCTGGCCGAACATCGCGACGGCAAGCCGCTGCTTCTGGCGCATCGCGGCATCGCCCAGCGTTTCGACGAGACCGACCTCAAGAACGATACCTGCACGGCCGCGCGCATGCTGCCGCCGCAACACGACTATCTGGAAAACACGATCCGCTCCATGCGGGCGGGATTCGATACCGGCGCCGACGTGGTGGAGATCGACGTGCATCCGACGACCGACGGGCAGTTCGCCGTCTTCCACGACTGGACGCTCGATTGCCGCACGGACGGGCATGGCGTCACGCGCGACCATTCCATGGCCGAGATGAAGCTGCTCGACATCGGCTACGGCTATACCGCCGATGGCGGCAGGACCTTTCCCTTCCGCGGCAAGGGCATCGGAGAGATGCCGACGCTCGACGAGGTCCTGTCCGCCTTCCCCGACAGACATCTGCTCATCAACGTCAAGAGCCGCGACCCTTCGGAGGGCGAGAAGCTCGCCGCCGTGCTGAACGGCCTTCCCGCCGAGCGGCGTGCGATGATCATCGTCTATGGCGGCAACGAGCCGATCGACCGCATCCGGCACCTTGCGCCCGATATCCGCACGGCCTCGCGCGCCAGCCTGACGGGCTGCCTGACCGGCTATATCGGTTACGGCTGGACGGGCATTCTGCCCGACGCCTGCAGGAATGCGATGATGCTGGTTCCGATCAACTACGCGCCCTGGCTCTGGGGCTGGCCGGACAGGTTCCTCGACCGGATGCAGGATGCCAATACGCAGGTCTTCGTCATCGGCCCCTATCACGGCGGCGGCTTTTCCACCGGCATCGACGATGCCGAAAGCTTCGCGCGGCTGCCGCGGAACTATTCGGGCGGCATATGGACGAACGAGATCGAGACGATCGCCGGTCTGGCGAAGTGATCAGCCGCCCCGCGCCAGCAGCATGACGACGATCTCTTCCGGCGCGACGGGTCTGGAGAAACGATAACCCTGCGCCTCCTCGCACCTGGCATGGCGCAGGAATTCCAGCTGCGCGTCGGTTTCCACGCCTTCGGCCAGCACCGAGAGCTTCAGCGTCTGGGCAAGGGAAATGACGGCGGAAGCGATGGCGACGGCCGTCTTGTCGGCAGGCAGCGCCTCGACCAGCGAGCGGTCCATCTTCAGCCGGTCGAAGGGAAAGGTCTTCAGCGCGGCAAGCGAGGAATAGCCGGAGCCGAAATCGTCGATCGACAGGCGCACGCCAAGCGCGCGCAGCGACAACATGAGCGCAAGGGCGCGGGCGGCATCCTGCATGATGACGCTTTCCGTCACCTCCAGCTCCAGCCAGCGCGCATTGAGCCTGTGGCGGTCGACCGCCTCGGCGACATGCGAGGCGAAATCGGGATCGGCAAACTGCTTGGGCGAGACGTTGACGGCGATGGTCAGCGGCGTCAGGCCCATATCCTGCCAAGCCCGCGCCTGGCGGCAGGCCTCGTTCAGCACCCAGAGGCCGAGCGGCACGATGAGCCCGGTCTCTTCGGCAAGCGGAATGAAATTGGCGGGCGAAACCATGCCCTTGGCCGGATGGTTCCAGCGCACGAGCGCTTCCAGGCCGGTGATGCGGCCGGTCGCGACATCCACCTGCGGCTGGTAGAGCAGGAAAAGCTGGTTGGCGACGATCGCCTGGCGCAGCTCCTCCTCTTCGCTGAGCGGCAGGTCGACGGCCTTGCCGACGACGCCGTCGTGATATTGCAGCGTATTGCGGCCGAGCTGCTTGGCGCGGTACATGGCGCGGTCGGCATTGGTGAGCAGTTCTTCCGGCGTGGCGCCATCCCGCGGGAAGGCGGCGATGCCGATGCTCGAGGTGACGGCAATCTCGCCGATCTCGGAGCGGACCGGCCGGGAAATCGCCTTCTGCAGCTCGCGCAGGCGGCGCATGATGCCGGCATCGTGGCTGGACTGGTGGACGAGCACGACGAGGAATTCATCGCCGCCGAGGCGCACGACCATATCGGAGGCGCGCACGCAGTTTGCCATGCGGGCCGCCGTTTCCTTCAGCACCTCGTCGCCGGCGGCGTGGCCGCTCGTGTCGTTGATCTCCTTGAAATTGTCGAGATCGATATAGGCGACCGTCACCTTGCGGTTGTTGCGGCGGGCCTGATCGAGGATCTTTGCCATGCGCTCCTTCAGGAAGGCGCGGTTCGGCAGGCCCGTCAGGTCGTCGTGATGGGCCATGAAATGGATGCGGTCGTCGACGCGTTTGCGCTCGATGGCGATGCCGGCGATATGGGTGGCGAGCGCCACCAGCTTCGTCTCGTGCTCGCTCGGGCGCCGCACCTCCTTCGAATAGAGCGCGAACGTGCCGAGCACGTTCTTCTGAGAGGTGGAGATCGGCGTCGACCAGCAGGAGCGGAAGCCGAACTGGCTGACCATCACCCGGAAATCCTCCCAGAGCGGATCGGCCATGACGTCCTCGACGATGACGGTTTCGCCGCGCCAGGCCGCCGTGCCGCAGGAGCCCACGTTCGGGCCGATGACGACGCCGTCGATCATGCGGCTGTAGGCGCCGGGCAGATTGGGCGCGGCGCCGTGATAGAGCCGGGTGCCTTCGCCGTCGAGCAGCAGCACCGAGCCGGAAATGCCGGTCATCTGCCGCTCGATCAGCAGCACCAGCGCCTCCAGGATCATCGGCAGCGGTTCGTTGCGGGCGATCATTTCCAGCAGGTTCGCCTGGCCGCGATAGAGCTCTTCCTGCCGTTTGCGCTCGGTGATGTCGCGGGACAGGCCGATCAGGCCGACGACCTCGCCGCGGTCGTTGCGCAACGGTATCTTGGAGGTCAGACGGTACATGGCGCCGCCGCCCGGCAGGGGCACGAGCTCTTCCATGTCGATCCGGGGTTCGCCGCCGGCCATGATCTGCTGCTCGATATCGAAATAGCGGCGGGCCGTTTCAAAATCGAACAGGTCGAAATCGCGCTTGCCGGCGATCTCGGCGGCGTTCTCCAGCCCGTGGCTGCGCGCCATGACGGCATTGGCGAAGACGAAGCGGCCGTCGCGATCCTTGACGTAAAGAAAATCGGGAAGCTCGTGGACGATGGCCTTGAGGCGAAGGTTCTCTATGCCCTCGGAAAGGTGATGGGCGGTCGCCGCCATCATCGCCTCGGTGGCGGCCACGATGCGCTGTGTCTCGGCCGTGAAACTATCGCCAGATTGCCAACGCCGGACACCTATTCCACTCATGACGCTGTTCTCCCGGTACTCGCAGGCCTGTGCACAATAGTCATAACTGAAACCGCTTTCCAAAATAGCGAGCATTTCCTTCGGGTTGTTTAAATGGAAAGGTGAACAAGACAAAAATATACGGAAGGTTGCGCTTGCTACTCGACCCACGGTTATTCCTCTCTTGCGGATATGTGCCGAAAAGAGGCATTTCGGCTGGCACGAATCCTGCGTCGGCGCCGGCATGAAAACGGATTTCGGCAAGATCTCCCGGCGGGATATGCTTGGCGTGCTGGCCGCCTCGGCAGCGGCCATGGCCGCGCCGCGCGCCTTTGCGGCTCCGCCCGGCGCCGGGCAACCCGGCCTGCGCGGGGCAATCGATGCCGTGCAGTATCGCGCCGTTCCCGAAAGCGGCGACAGGAAGAACCGCGACCTGCAGCAGATGATCGACAAGGCGGCGCGCGAGAACGTGCCGGTCTTCCTGCCGCCGGGCACCTACCGCGTTTCCAACCTGACGCTGCCGGACAATACGCGCATATCGGGCGTGCCGGGCGCGACAAGGATCGTCTATACCGGCGAGGGCCATCTCTTTAGCGCCGACAACGTGGGGCGCATCGCGCTTTCCGATCTTGTCATCGACGGCTCGAACCGCTGGCTTGCTGATTATGCCGGCGCCCTCGTGCAGTTTACCGGCGTCGGCGAGGTGCTGATCGACAATTGCGACATCGCCGGCAGCCGCAAGCACGCGCTGCAGCTCGAGGGCTGCGGCGGGCGGATCGAGCGCAGCAGGATCTCGGGCGCCGGGCAATCGGGCATCTATGCGGTGGAATCCTCGGGGCTTTCGATAACGGCCAACACGGTTTCGGATTGCGGCAACGGCGGCATTCTGGTGCATCGCTGGAAGAAGGCCGAGGACGGCACGATCGTGTCCGGCAACCGCGTTTCCAATATCCGCGCCAATGACGGCGGCACGGGCGAAAACGGCAACGGCATCAATATTTTCCGCGCCGACGGCGTGACGGTGACGAACAACCAGATCGCCGACTGCGCCTTCACCGCCGTTCGCGCCAATTCCGGCTCCAACATCCTGATCGGCAACAACCAGTGCCGCCGCTCCGGCGAGACGGCGATCTATGTGGAGTTCGAATTCGTCGGCGCCGTCGTCACGGGCAATGTGATCGACGGGGCGGCGAACGGCATTTCGATCGCCAATTTCGACCAGGGCGGCCGGCTGGCCAGCGTGACGGGCAACGTCATCCGCAACCTGACGCTCGAAGGACCATACAAACACGAGGTCGGCTTCGGCATCGGCATTGCGGCGGAAGCCGATACGCTGGTGTCGGGCAACGTGATCGAGGATGCGCCGCGCTGGGGGCTGCAGATCGGCTGGGGACCCTATCTGCGCAATGTCGTCGTCAACGGCAACGTGGTGCGCAAATCGCCGGTCGGCTGCGCGGTTTCGGTTGCCGACGGCGCCGGTTCGGCCGTCATCACCGATAATATCTTCCAGGACATGGGCAAGGGCGCCGTGCTCGGCTTCGAATGGGAGAAGCAGGTCTCGGGCGAGCTTGCCGGCGACAGTTCCCGCTACGGGCAGCTGACAGTCGAGCGCAACCGGATTTCCTGAGCGCCATCAAAAGCTTTCATCGACCTATCATCCGAAGGTGCTTTTTTCGCAGCCTTGCCGGCTCTAGGCTGCGGACAAAGGAAGGGGACATTGCCATGCTGACGATCTACGGGGTTTACCGCTCGCGTTGCGCGCGCGTTTACTGGATGGCCGAGGAACTGGGGATCGAATTCCAGTCCGTGCCGGTGCTGCAGGCCAGCCGGCTTGCCAATCCGCTGTCGCCGGATGCGCCGGTCAACACGCTCTCGCCGGATTTCCTGTCCATCAATCCGATGGCGATGATCCCGGCCATCAAGGACGGCGATCTCGTGCTCAACGAGTCGCTGGCGATCAACCTCTACCTTGCGCGCAAATATGGCGGCGAGCTTGGCGGCAAAACCGTCGAGGAAGACGGTTTGATGACGATGTGGACGGTTTGGGCGGTTTCCGAGCTTGACGGCAATACCGGCAAGATCGTCTCGACCTATGATAACGGCCGCGAAAACACCGAGGCGGGACGCGCGGTGATCGATGTCGCCTGCCGCACCATGAAGCGGCCGCTTTCGGTTCTCGAACGGCATCTCGAGGGCAAGGACTGGATCGTCGGCGGACGGTTCACCGTCGTCGATCTCAACATTGCGGAAGTGCTGCGCTACGCCCAGAGCGAAACCGCCCTTTTTGCCGCGCATCCGAATATCGATGCCTGGATCCGACGCTGCCAGTCGCGCCCGGCCTATCTGGAAATGCAGCGCAAGCGCGCGCTGGAGCCGGTCGAGGTCTGACGCTATTCGAAGAGCGCCGCCGTCTCGGCCATTTCCTCCCGGATCCAGGCCTTGAAGTCGCGCACCTTCTTCGGCTCGCGGCCGCCTTCGGGCGTCACGAAATAATAGCCGTCGCCGGTATTGGCGCGGATGCAGAAGGGCGCGACCAGCCGCCCTTCGCGCAGCGAAAAACCGGCAAGCGTCTGCCAGGCGAGCATGACGCCCTGGCCGGCGATCGCCGCATCGAGGCAGAGCGAGGCGTCGTTGAAGCTGTGGCGCACGACAGGCGGCGCGCCCGAAAGGCCGGCCGCGCGCATCCAGACATCCCATGTGAACATGGCATTTGCATCGATGACGGCAGGCAGTTTCAGGATATCGGCCGGCTCCTTCAGCTGTGCTGCCATTTCAGGAGAGCAGACGGGAAAGACGACCTGATCGAGCAGATGCTCGACCTTCACGCCCGGCCAATGGCCCTTGCCGACGCGGATGGCGACATCGATATCGGAGGCGGCCGGATTGACGAGCCTGGTCGTCGCGTCGAGGCGCAGGTTGATCTCCGGATGGCGCTCCATGAAGCGGTCCAGCCGGCAGACCAGCCAGCGGGCGGCGAGAACGGGTGCGACCGAAATGGTCAGGATGCATTCGTCCTTGCGCTGCGCCATCGCGACGGCTTCGGAAAGACGCAGGAAGCCTTCGTTGAGTGCCGCCAGAACAGGCGCGCCGACTTCCGTCACCAGCATGCCCTTCGGCGTGCGCTCGAAGAGCAGCCGTCCGAGCTGGCCTTCAGCCTTGATGACCTGCTGGCTGACGGCGCCGACGGAGACGCCAAGCTCGTCCGCAGCCGCCTGGAGCGAGCCGAGGCGGCCGACGGCTTCCAGCGCGCGAAGGCCGTTGAGATGCACGGAGTTGAGATTTCTCATATAGTTTTCCTATAGCAGGAACCCGGTAATCTCAATTGAAAAACAGGCCTTCGCCGCCAATATTGGCATGGCGGGACGATGATGTCCGAAGCGCAGCAAGAACAGAGCGCGGGCGCCCGCGGGAATATGTGCGACGAAAGCCGAGCCCGCCCTCAGAAAGCGAGAGCAAGATGTCATTGCTGAAGTTTTTCTTGAGCCGGCCAGACCCTGCCGCCAGGGTCTCGCAAAGCGAATATGACGGGGATGCCGATCTTCTCGCCCATCCCGACATTGCCTCCATGTCGCAGCGGGAGCTTGCCGACCTGCCTCTGCCGGTGCTTGCTCCCAAACCGCCGGTGCAACGACAACTAGAGAAATGCGTCTGAATATATGCTAGATTTCCGCCGGGGACGATTCAGGGCGGATACCATGACGGAGAGCGTGGAAGACATTCTGGCGCGGCTGAAGCGGCTGGCGAAGGAGGCCGGCCTGCCCGGCATCGAGGAAAGCACCTCCTACGGCAACCTGGCGCTGAAGGTCGGCGGCAAGAGTTTCGTGGCGGTCAAGAACGACGAGACGGTGGTGATCTCGGTCCCGATCGACCACAAGGAGCACCTGCTGACGATGGCGCCCGATATCTACTATCAGACGAACCATTATGTCGGCTGGCCGCACCTGCCGGTTCGCATCGCGGCCATCGGCGACGACGAACTCAGGCAGCGGCTGATCGACGCCTGGACCTACCGGGCGCCGAAGAAGCTGATTTCGGCCTATCGGGCCTGTGGCTAGGCTTTTTCGCGGGCCAGCGCGCGCTGGACGGCCGGGCGCTCCAGCATCCGGGCATGATGTTCGCTCACCTTCGGGAACCGGGCGGGATCGACGCCGTCGGAGGGCAGCCAGCCGGTCATGACGAAGAGATAGGGGTCGGCGACCGTATAGGCCTCGCCCATCACCCACGGTCCCGCAAACATCTTCGTTTCGATCAGCTCGAAGCTTTCCGCCATTGTCTGCGGCACCTTGGCCTTCATCGATTCCAGCGCCGCTTCGTCATCGGCCCAGCGCGAGCCGCGCGGGCGGTGGGCATGGTTCACATGCACGGTCGACGAAATATAGCCGTTGAAGGCCTGCAGGCGGGCGAACTCGAAGGGATCGTCGAGAGGCGCGAGCCTTGCTGCCGGCGCCATCTGGGCGATGTAGGCGAGGATCGCCGTCGTCTCGGTCAGGACCCCGCGATCGGTCGCAAGCGCGGGAACGCGCCCCTTCGGATTGATCTCCAGATAGGCTTGCGAGCGCTGCTCGTTCTCGCGGGTGTTGACCTTCTTCGTCTCGAAGGAAAGGCCGGATTCCTCGAGCGCGATGAGGCTTGCGAGCGCGCAGGTACCGGGGGCGAAATAGAGTGTGAGCATGGTGGGACTCCCCTTTCGGGGAGCCTTATAGCGCGTGCGCTGCGGCGAACGGAAGACCGGGTTTCGTCATTCGCGCCGCCTTGTGCCCATCAGGCGCAGCCCGGCACGTCCTCCAGCCGGTGCCAGACGGGGATGCCCCGCTCCCTGGCGATGCGCACGTCGTTATCGGCGCCCTTGGAATCGCCCGGCAGGCGCAGCACGCCTTCGCAGAGCTGCAACAGGCGGCCGGCGACCGGATGAAAGATTTCCTCGTAGAGGTCGTCGCCGACCGCCTTGCCGCCGGCAGCGTACCAGACGGGCAAGGCCACCCATTCGCCGATGACAGGCAGATGGCCCGCCTTGAAGAGCGCATAGGACGGCTCCTCCAGGCGCTTGAGATTGGCCGCCATCTTCGCCGGGTCATCGCCCGTTCCGGACCTGTAAGGCCCGGCAATCAAAATCAACATGGTCGTCTCCATCAACTCCCGGCTTCATGCACGGGATTTCACGAAAATGCATGATATTTCTTGAATGTCGAGTCGCATCGTGCATATTCATGATGTTTCGTAAATTTTCGTGCAGAGACCGCCATGCTGACCACGCAACGCAAAGCCCTTATCCTCGACATCCTGCGCCGTGACGGACAGGTGATCGCCAAACGCGTGGCCGAGGACTTCGCGCTGTCGGAGGACACGATCCGCCGCGATCTCCGGGAGATGGCGGCGGAGGGGCTGCTGAAGCGCGTGCATGGCGGCGCCCTGCCCGTTGCCCCCGACCTGCCTGACTTCACGGCCCGCCGCGACGTCGCTTCCGCGGTCAAGGCGCGGCTCGGCGCGAAGGCGGCACAGATGGTGAAGGCCGGGCAGATGGTGTTTCTCGACGGCGGCACGACGACGGCGGAGGTCGCCCGCCAGCTGCCGCGCGACATTGCCTTCACCATTGCCACCCACAGCCCGACGATTGCCGCCGAGCTGGAGCATCACCCGACAGCGGAAGTGATCCTGTGCGGTGGCAGGCTCTACAAACATTCGATGGTGGCGACCGGCGCGGCGGCGATGGCGGCAATTTCGGCCCTGCGGCCGGATCTCTTCTTCCTTGGCGTCACGGCCGTCCATCCCGTGCACGGGTTCTCGACCGGCGATTTCGAGGAGGCGGCAATCAAGCGGCACATCGCGCGCTGTTCGGCGGAGACGCATGTCCTGCTGACGGCGGAGAAGTTCGATCTGGTTTCGCCCTGCCAGGTGCTTGCCGCAAGCGAGGTGGCGGGAATGATCGTGCCGGCCGAGATGCCGGCGGAGCGGCTTCGGCCCTATGCCGAGCTCAATGTCGCACTTGCCGCAGCCTGACCCGCTTGCGGCGGAGCGGCGGCACGAGGCCCGGCGGCAGCAGGGTGAGAAGCAGCGCGACGACGAAGAGCGAGAGCACGAAGATGCCGGGCAGGATCGTGCCGAAGCCAAGCGCCAGCGCAGCCTGCAGGCGCGGCTGGAGATTGGCGATCACGGCCGAGAGCGCCGGCAGGGCCAGAGCCTTCGCCACCGCCCATGGCAGCCAGTTCATTTCGGCAAGAGCGGCGAGCGCGCCATAGAGGGCGGCGGCGCGGACAATGCCGCGCAGAAGCGGCGAGGCGCCGAAGGGCCTGGTGTCCCCCTCCTCGAAGGCAATGGCGAGATAGGCAAGCAGGCAGGCGAGGAAGAGGAAGGCGAGCGGCAACGCAGCCGAAATCGCCTGCCATTGCAGGCGTTCGCCGGTTGCGACGAACAGCAGGAAGGGCGCGCAGGCCATGAACCACAGGGCCGCCAGCGGTCCCCAAGACCGCAGAAGCGCGAGATAGCCAAGCCGCAGCATCACGGCGCCGAACAGAATGCCGATCGCGATCCAGGCGAGCGCGGTTTTCAGCGTACCGCCCATGAACCGCACCACCAGCATGCAGGAGCCGGCCATTTCCACGCAATGGGAGAGCTGCAGCACAAGCCAGGTGAGGTGGTCCAGGCAGATGGCAGAGAATATCAGGAGAATGATGCCGGTCAGCATCCACCATAAATAGCGGCCTGCGAACATCTTCTGCCCTCGCAGCTTCGGAGGAACCGTATTTTCGCTCCGTCACCGCGAAAGGCATGTCCGACCGCCGGGACGTGCCCCCTTTACATTAGCCAATTCTTATTTTTTTATAACTTATATGTTTAACAATGCGCGGATCGGCGGCGATCAGGCAAGGGCATCCGTCACCCTGACATCGCCGACATGGATGCCGTTCCAGTTGCGCATCGACCTGTTGGCCAGCGCGCTCAGAGCGGCATGTTCCCTGCCGCCCCTGTCGAAGAAGCGGGCAAGCGCTGCGGCGACCATGGCCTCGGCGGCGCGGGTCGCGCCGTCATCACATTTCAGCGCGATCGCGATGCCCTGTTCCGGAAGGGCTGCGCAGAAGACGCCTTCCGCGCCCGTCTTGCAGAAGATACGGCCGGGGGCGATCTGCATCAGCTCGGTGCAGGCGCGGCCGGTGCCGGCCACATAGAAGGGTTCCGCCATGCAGGCCTGCAGGAGGCGGCGGGAAGCGGCCGCGCGCTCGCGGCCGAGGCCGTTGCCCGTCGCCATCTTCGCAAAACCGTGCGCCAGGGCTTTCAGCGGCACCGCATAGGTCGGGATGGAGCAGCCGTCGGTGCCGCAATTGTCATGGCCGAGTGCGGCGCCCGTCAAGCTCTCCATAGTCTCGCGGATCTGCTGCTGCAGCGGATGGCCGTAGCCGACATAGCCCTTGCTCTCGATGCCCTGATGGCAGCAGGCGCAGACGAAACCGGCATGTTTGCCCGAACAATTGTTGTGAAGCGCGGTCGGTTTTTCGACCGTGCGCGCCTGATGGATCAGCGTCTTCTGGTCGGAGGACCAGTGCGCGCCGCATTCCAGCGCCCCGACGTCACGGGAAGCACGCGCGAGCATGGCGGCGGCAAGCGCCACATGCTCGTCCTCGCCGCTATGCGAGGAACAGGCGAGCGCCAGCTCCCTGTTGCCGAAACCGTAAGCGTCCGCCGCGCCGCTTTCGACCAGCGGCAGCGCCTGCATGGCCTTGCAGGCCGAGCGCGGAAAGACAGCCGCCTCGATGTCACCGAGCGAAAAGACGGTACGGCCATCGCCGTCGACGATCGCAACGGAACCGTGATGGCGGCTTTCGACGAGCGAGCCCCTGGTGACTTCGACGAGGACGGGATTGGGCATGGGCATGAATCCGGATTATGGGCAAGAAGACCGCAGCCATACCGCCTCGCTCTGCGAAAGCCAATGGAATTCGCTGCGTTATCGGCCAATCACAGTATCTGAACAGCCATCACACGAAGTGACTGTCGGTGCGGCAAACTATCGTTTTGCGTGTAGGTGCGATGGGGCTAAAGGTGGCGTGTCAGGACTCATTCTCATGCCATCCTCATTTTCTTCGATCATCCGCGACAGCCGCATCCGCATTCCGACCGTCACGCTGGTGGCGCTGGCCTTCACCTATGCCTCGACGGTTCCCTACCAGTCGATCATCGGCATCAGCGAACTCGGCATGAGCGACGGCGCCTATTCGGCGCTGGTCTTCTTTGCCGCCGTCGTCAACGTGGCGATCAGCCTGACGCTCGGCATATGGTCGGACCGGCTGACGGAAAGACGCCCGCTGGTGCTGGCGCTTTCCGTCGCCGGCATCATCGGCTTCGGATCGATCGCGCTGATCCACAGTCCCGCCGTCTTCATCTTCTCGGTGCTCTTCCTCGTGCCGATGAGCAATTCCACCTATTCGCTGCTCTTTGCCAGCGTCAGGGCGCGCACCAACCAGCTGGCCCGCAGCGAGGCGGTCGCCATCACGTCAACGGTGCGCGCGCTCTATTCCGGCTCCTGGGCCGTCGCGCCGGGCCTCGTCGGGCTGGCGCTCGTGACGTCGCCGTCGATGACGCCGGCCTATGGGGTGGCGGCGGCCGCAAGCCTCATCTGCTTCTGCCTCTATTTCTTCTTCGCGCCCGGCAACGGCCCGGTGCGCGAGACGGCGCCCAACCAGCCCGGTTTCTTCGCCTCGCTGAAGCGCGTCTTTGCGCCCGACGTTTTCCTGCGCGTCTTCGTCATGTCGCTGCTGCTCGGCCTGCAGCGGCTGAACGGCATGGTATCGCCGCTCATCGTCGTGCACTCGATCGGCGGCAGCGTCGTCGATGTCGGCTTCCTGTCGGGGCTGACGGCCTTCCTCGAAATGCCCTTCATGATGATGTGGGGGCTGGTGCAGCGGCGCTTCCATACCGTGCATGTGCTGGCCTTCGGCACGGCGCTCTACTGCCTCTATCTGGTGCTGCTCGGCTTTGCGACCGCGCCCTGGCAACTCTACGCGCTGCTCGGCCTGAACGCCTGCGGGGCAGCCGCCATCCTCAGCCTGCCGATCACCTATCTGCAGGACCTGATCGCCGACCGGCCGGGCCTCGGCAGCTCGCTCATTTCGCTCAATACCTTTATCGGCATCGGCGTTGCCGCCGGGCTTTTCGCACTGGGGACGGCGGTGACGAACTATTCCGGCACGGCCTTTGTCGCGGCAGCCACCGGCGTCGTCACCATCGTCATCCTGCTCTATCTGGAAAGCGGCGGCCGGGCGCGCCAGCCCGCCTAGCTGGCTCGTGTCCGGTCATCCGGCCGTGATGCGATAGGCGCAGCGGCGCGCCCCCAGCAGGATATGTTCGCTGCGCTCGACATTGGCCGAGAGCACGCTGCGGAAGGTTTCGAGCTCGGAGCGGCAGAAGCCGGCGCAGGTACTTGCCGCCGCGCAGATCGGGCAATGGTTCTCGACCAGCATCAACGAGCCGTCCTCCTCCTGCCAGCAATCGGCCATATAGCCCTCGCGGCTGCGGATGGCGGCAAGCCCTTCGACGCGGGCGGCAAGATCGGCCCTGTCCGCCAGTTCGTCGCGATAGCGCTGCAGCGTTTCGTTTTCGCGGGCGGTGATGACGGCATCGAGTGCCGCCGGGCCGAGCTGCCGGACAAGGGTCGTCAGCAGGCTCGCCGTCAGCTCGGCATGGCCGTCGGGGAAATGCCTGTTGCCCTCGGCCGTCAGATGCCAGAGCTGGCTCGGACGCCCCCTGCCGCCGGCGGCAACGGCCACGGGCTCCACCAGCCCCTCCTCCGCCATCTTCGCGAGCTGCTGGCGAGCGGCTTCGCCGGAAATGCCGAGCGCATCGCCGACCGCGGCGGCAAGCTGCGGCCCTTCTGTCTTCAACAGGATCAGGATACGATTGACGGGGGACTGGCGCATGTTTTTCCAAGTTATCTCTTGTTTTAATTCGAGACCCATGCAATTTTCCAACGCATAACTTGGAAAATAATCACGGGTCAGGAAAAACGCAAGGATTCATCATGTCCGAAACCGCCCTGGAACCTTCAGGCTCGCCTACGTCCGTCTTCCGGCTGTTTTCTCCCGCGCTTCTGCCGGCAACGCTGATGCTGGGCGGCGGCATGACGATTTCCGCCGTCGAGAGCTACATCACGGCAACGATCGCGCCCAGCATCGTGCGCGACGTCGGCGGGCTGGAACTGTTTTCGCTGGTGACGACGCTTTATGTCGCCGCCACCATATTGGGTTCGATCTTCGTGGCGATGCGGCCGAGGAATATCGGGCTGCGCGGCGTCTATATCATCGCGGCCGCAATCTTCGGCGTCGGCAGCCTGATTTGCGCGGCCGCGCCGTCGATGCCGGTCGTGCTGATGGGCCGGACGGTGCAGGGTTTTGGCACCGGCGCCCTCGCCGCCCTTTGTTACGCCTTCATCCGCTTCGTTTATCCCGAGCCGCTCTGGCCCAAGGCCTCGACGCTCTATGCGGCGATCTGGGGCGTTTCGACCGTCATCGGCCCGACGCTCGGCGGCTTCTTCGCGCATGGCAGCGCCTGGCGCTATGCCTTTGCCGTGCTCGTGCCGCTCGGCGTGCTGATGGCGGCGCTGGCGCCGCGGCTGCTGCCGCAGGCCGAGGACGACCGTGAACAGACAAGGATGCCTGTCGCGCAGATCTGCCTGCTGCTTGCCGCAGTGCTGCTGGTCAGCACCGCGGGCACGACCGAGGTGACGGTGGCCAAGGCCGGGCTGATCACTGTCGCGGCCATCGCCGTCGGCGCCATGCTGGTGATGGAGCGCAGGGGCGGCAACCGGCTGCTGCCATCGGGCGCGGTGACGCTGGGCCAGCCGATATCGCGGGTCTACCTGACGATGATCGGCCTCAACTTCGTTCTCGTCAGCGACATATTCGTTCCCTATTTCCTGCAGGTCCTGCACGGGGTAACGCCGCTGGTTTCCGGCTATCTCGTGGCTCTCGTCGCGCTCGGCTGGACGGTGGCCGCCTTCTTCAGCGGCTCCTTCTCCGGCCGGAAAGCCAATGCCGCGATCGTTGCGGGCTGCCTGACCGAAGCGGTCGCGACGGCCGTGCTCGCCGTCTTCCTCGCCCGCGAGAACCCGCAGGCGCATCTCGTCATTCTCGGACCGGCGGCGGTCGCCATGTTCATGATGGGTTTCGGTGTCGGCCTCGGCTGGGCGCATCTCGTCGCCAAGGTGCTGAAGCTGGTGGCCGACAGCGAACAGGACAAGGCCTCAGCCGCTATCCCCACCATGAGCTCGCTCGGCAGCGCCTTCGGCGCGGCCTTTGCCGGCGTCATCGCCAACGGCGCGGGGCTGGTCGAGCCGGGCGGCATTGCGGGCACGCTTTCGGCCGCGAGCTGGCTCTATCTCGTCATGGCCCTGCCGGGGCTGATCGCAACGGGCGCTGCGCTGTCGCTTGCTGCACCGGCGCGGACATCACCGCCGGTTTGCAGACAGCCGGAGGCGTGAATGCAAGATGTCAGAGCGTCAACATGATCTTGCCGATGTGGCTGCCGCTCTCCATCAGCCGGTGGGCAGCGGCCACGTCCTCGAAGGCGAAGGTCCTGTGGATGACGGGGGCGACCGTGCCGGCTTCCAGAAGCGGCCAGACCTCGGAGAGAAGATCGTCGCGGATCGCCCGTTTCTCCTCCGCCGTGCGCGGGCGCATGGTCGAACCCGTCACCGTCAGGCGCTTGACCATGATCGGCGTCAGATTGACCTTTTCGGCCACCGCGCCCTGCAGGAAGGCGATGATGGAGAGGCAGCCGTCCTTCGCCAGCGAGGCGATGTTCTTCTCGAAATAGGCCGCGCCGATCATGTCGAGCACGATATCGACGCCCTGGCCGGTCTCCTGCCGGATGACGGCGGCGAAATCCTCTTCCCGGTAGTTGATCGCGCGCCTGGCGCCGAGCTTCTCGCAGGCCTCGCACTTCTCCTTCGAACCCGCGGTCGTATAGACCTCGGCGCCGAAAGCGCGGGCAAGCTGGATGGCGGTCGTGCCGATGCCGCTGGAGCCGCCGTGGATCAGCACCTTCTCGCCTTCCGTCAGCCCCGCCATCTGGAAGAGGTTCGCCCAGACGGTGAAGAAGGTCTCGGGAAGGGCCGCGGCCTTCACCGCGTCGTAACCTTTCGGGAAAGGCAGGACCTGACCGGCCGGCAGGAGGCAATATTCGGCATAGGCGCCGCCATTGGCAAGGCCGCAGACCCTGTCGCCCAGCGAAAATCCCGTCACGCCGGGACCGATCGCGACGACCTCGCCGGCAAGCTCCAGGCCGAGGACGGGGCTGGCATCCTTCGGCGGCGGATAGCTGCCCTGGCGCTGGGAAATATCCGGGCGGTTGACGCCGACCGCTTCGCTGCGGACGAGGATCTGGCCTTCCGAGGGCAGCGGCACCGGCCTGTTTGCGATGACCATCGCCTCCGGCCCGCCGAAAGAGGGCAGATCGACAAAACGCATATGCGACGGCAACGACATGACCCGGCTCTCCCGATTCCGAAGCTCTGGAGATAAATCAGGCTCCAGGGCTTGGGAAGGCCGGAAGTGGCAGAGGCGTCAATTCGCCTCGCCCAGCACGTGGAATACGAGGCCCTCGTCGCTCTCCTTGGCGCCCGATTTCACATGGGCGATCTCGGCGCTGACGCGGTTGATGTCGTCGATGACGAGACCTTCGGGCAGTTCCAGGACGCCGATCGAGCAGCGCATCAGCGGGAAGAAGGCTTCGGCGCCGGCGCGATCATGCCCGCGGATGCGGCCGGCGGCGCGGTCCTCGTCGGAATAGAGATCGAGCACGTCGTCGTGGAAATCGCTGATGAGCCGGTCGAGGATTTCCGTCAGCTCCTCCTTCGTCCAGCCGACGACGCCGATGAAGAAGTCGTCGCCGCCGACATGGCCGAGGAAATGGCGCTCGGCGAAGAAATAGCGGCGCATCAGCGCGGCAAAGAGCGAGATCGCGTGGTCGCCGAGATGGAAACCGTAGGCATCGTTGAAGGGCTTGAAATTGTCGAAGTCGCAATAGCAGAAGTGGCGCACTTCATCGCCGTCGCGGCCGGCATTGCGCATGAAATCCCTGATGGCGCGGTTGCCCGGCAGGCCGGTCAGCGGGTTCTGGTCCTGCGCCGTCTTCAATTGCTTCTCGTTGATGACCTTGATCAGCGAGGCGGCGGAAACGACGCCGGCATAACGCATGTTGTCGGTCAGGATCAGGCAGTTGCTGCCCTCCATATTGGCGAAGATCGCCATCAGCTGGTCGGCGTCGCTGTCGAGGCCGACGATCGGGGCGCGCTCGACGAAATGCGAGATGGTGCGCTCGTAGACCTTGTTCTTCAGGAGGTCGCGGCCAAAGGGCTGGTAGATATATTCCTTGAGGTGGTGCTCGTGGATGATGCCGCGCGGCTCGCCATTGGCATTCAGAACCGGGAAATAGGCCTGGCGCGGATTGCGGCGGAAGAGTTCGAAGACCGTGTCGATGCCGTCGCTCTCATAGACGGTCGGCAGCATTTCGATCTGCTTGCGGATGAGGATTTCGTCGAGCGACTGGCTGTTGCCCTTGTTCTTGCCAAGCTCCTGCAGGTGCGGGAAGGCGGGCACGAGTTCGGAGAGATGCGTGGACGGGCGCGCGATGAACCAGCCCTGCACGAGATCGACGCCATAGTCGCGGCAGACGATGAATTCGGCTTCCGTCTCGATACCCTCGGCGATCACGCGGGTGCCGAGCACATGGGCCATGTTGACGATGCTTTTCAGCAGGTGGCGCTTGCGCGGGCTGCGGTCGATATCGGCGACGAAATGGCGGTCGATCTTCAGATAGTCGACGGAATAGTCGCACAGAAGCTTCATCTCGCCGTGGCCGACGCCGAAATCGTCGATCGCCAGCTTGAAGCCGGCCTTGCGCAGGCGCGAGACGAGGTCTGCGAATTCCGGCACGCTGGTATTGTCGAAACGCTCGGAAAATTCGAAGCAGACGGATGATGCCGGAATGTTGGCCGTCTTCAACTGCAGCAGCAGGTTTTCGACGAGACGATTGCCATGCGGGATGAGGCGCACATCGAGATTGAGGAAAAGTGTCGCGGTGGCGAAATTCGAGAGCGTGGAAAACTTGGCGAGCGCACGGTTGGCGACCATCTGCTCAAGCGGCAGGAGCTGACCTGTCTCATGGGCTTCGTCGAGGATTTCGATCGGCGTTTCGAAGCCGATGCGGTCCTGTCCGCGCATGAGGGATTCGTAACCGAACACCGTGCCGGTGCCGGCTTCGACGATCGGCTGAAACGCATTTTCGATAACGAGCTTAGCGAGGGTGACGATCTGGTCGCTGGCGTAACGACGCACGACACCCGGTTCGACGCTGGCAGCCAAAGACATGCCAATCTCCACTGTGACCTTTTCTTTTTCGGTCGGACAATGGGGCAGAAGGGTCAACGAACCCTTTCGCCAATATGAAACTTTTGTGAAAGGCGCAGGCGTCCATACGCGCCCAACGTTTATTAGATTTTCCGTTTGCAATCAAAGGCCTATTCAGGCCGTGCGGCGGTGTTCCGCTTCATGATCTGCAAACATGTCGGCGACGCACCTGCCGCCGCTCGGCGTGCCTTCATCGGCCAGAACATCGCCGCGATATTCGTTCAATTTGCGGGCGGCATCCCACAGGCGCAATGCTTCGCGCACGACTTCGCTGCTCGACGCATATCCGCCTTGATCGACAGCGTCACGAATGCCTGCTGCCTGGAGCGGTGAGATGGAAACGGTGACCATCGGCATGGAATTCTCCTCCCATTCTATTTCGGCAGAGATTGCCTCGGGGGTCCATTTTCGGCTTCTCGTGGCGACGCGCACCAATGCCGAAGTGCCTCAGCACAGGAGGCGGCTCTTCTGCGGAGCCGGCCTTCAACCCCTAAATTTTAGTATTCCGTCACCCTCTTGTCAAAAAAGAAACGATCTCCGGTCGCCTCCCTGCCAGGGGCTCAAGAGCGGATACCTAGGCCGAAGGCAATCATTGTCCAGCCCTGCACGACGAGATCGACCGCCAGAAACAGGCCGAGGATCCAGAGGCTGTTCGCCGGCCAGCCGAGCGCGATCACGAAGCCCGCGAGCGCGGTGATGACGCCGCTTGCCACGATCCAGCCCCAGCCCTTGAGCGGCCGCATGCGCCTGCCGACGAAGAGACGAAAGACACCGGCAATGACCAGCGCGACCGCCAGAAGCATGGTCAAGGCAGCCGAGGTGAGGATGGGATTGAGAAAGGCGCAGATGCCGGCGAGCACATAAAGGATGCCGCTCAACGCCCAGAAGAGAACGTGATCCCAGCCGCGCACCTGGAAGGCGTGGATGAGATAGATGACACCGCCCGCCAGCATCAGCATGCCGACGTAAAAGACCGAGGCGACGGTCGCCATCAGCAGGTTGCTGAGGGCGACGAGGCCGCAGATGAGAAGCAGCACGCCGAGACCGACGAACCAGATCCATTTCGACCGCAGCGGGGATGCGGGCATTCCGTCATAGATATTGGCCATGGGCACACCTCCTGATTGCCGGAAATATGCTGCAGCAATTTCGCGCGGAAAGAGATGCGCGGCGTCAATTCGGCGAAAGATTTTTATTGATTGATCAGTCAATCAAAAATACGCTCCGCATGTTCTCGGGAGAATTGAGCTTGCCGAAGGTCGGAATGGAACCGGTGCGCCGCAAGGCGCTAGTGGATGCGGCGCTGCGGGTGATCGGCGATCACGGCTCGCTGACCGTCACCATGTCGGACATCGCCCGGCGGGCCGGCGTGTCGCCCGCCCTTGCGCATCACTATTTCGGCAGCAAGGAGCAGCTGCTGATCGAGACGATCCGTTTCCTTCTGCGCCAGCTGCGCAAGGACGCGGTGACGGCGCTGCGGGATGCCGCAACCCCGCGCGAGCGGGTCTCGGCCATCATCCGCGTCAGCTTCAACGCCGACCAGTTTGCCCCGCAGACGATCGCGGCCTGGCTTGCCTTCTATGCCGAGGCGCAGCGATCCGAAGAGACGCGGCGTTTCCTCGTCATCTACGCGCGGCGCCTGCGCTCCAATCTGCTTGCCGCCCTCAAGGCGCTCTGTCCGGCCAATGCCGCAGAACGCATCGCCGAGGGCGCTGCCGCGATGATCGACGGGCTCTATATCCGGCAAAGTCTGAAATCGGCGCCGATCGGCATTACGGCCTCGATCGCGCTGACGGAGGATCATGTGAATGCGCTCTTGGCAGCCACCTCCCCTTCTCCCCGAGGGGAGAAGGGACAACCAGATCGAACCATCCAAGGACAGATGACATGAAAGCCCAGCCGAAAGCATCGCATTTCATCGACGGGGAATATGTCGAGGATGAAAGTGGCACCCTCATCGAGAGCATCTATCCGGCAACCGGCGAGGTGATCGCCAGGCTCCATGCCGCGACACCCGCCATCGTCGAAAAGGCGGTCGCGGCCGCCAGGCGCGCGCAGCCGGAATGGGCGGCGCTGAGCCCGATGGCGCGCGGGCGCATCCTCAAACGCGCGGCCGAGATCATGCGCGAGCGCAACCGCGCGCTTTCGGAGCTGGAAACGCTCGACACCGGCAAGCCGATCCAGGAAACCATCGTCGCCGACCCGACCTCGGGGGCCGACGCGTTCGAATTCTTCGGCGGCGTGGCGCCGGCGGGGCTGAACGGCTCGCATATCCCGCTCGGCCAGGATTTCGCCTATACGAAACGCGTGCCGCTTGGCGTCTGCGTCGGCATCGGCGCCTGGAACTATCCGCAGCAGATCGCCTGCTGGAAGGGCGCGCCGGCGCTGGTGGCCGGCAACGCGATGATCTTCAAACCCTCGGAAACCACGCCGCTCGGCGCGCTTGCCATCGCCGAGATCCTGCATGAGGCCGGCCTGCCGAAAGGGCTTTACAACGTCATCCAGGGCGACCGGGACACCGGGCCGCTGCTCGTCAACCATCCCGACGTCGCCAAGGTGTCGCTGACCGGCTCGGTACCGACCGGGCGCAAGGTGGCGGCGGCGGCCGCCGGCCAGCTCAAGCACGTGACGATGGAGCTTGGCGGCAAGTCGCCGCTGATCGTCTTCGACGATGCCGATCTCGACAACGCCGTCGGCGGGGCGATGCTCGGCAATTTCTATTCGACCGGCCAGGTCTGCTCCAACGGCACGCGCGTCTTCGTACAGAAGAAAATCAAGGGCGAATTCCTCAAGCGGCTGAAGGCGCGCACCGAGGCGATCCTCATCGGCGACCCGATGGACGAGGCCACGCAGCTCGGGCCGATGGTTTCCTGGGCGCAGCGCGAGAAGGTGCTCGCCTATATCGAGAAGGGCAAAGCCGAGGGCGCGACGCTTGTTGCCGGCGGCGGCATTCCGAACCACGTGACGGGCGAAGGCTATTATGTGCAGCCGACCGTTTTTGCCGACGTGACCGACGGCATGACGATCGCCCGCGAAGAAATCTTCGGCCCCGTCATGTGCGTGCTCGATTTCGACGACGAGAGCGAAGTCGTCAAGCGCGCCAACACGACCGAGTTCGGCCTTTCCGGCGGCGTCTTCACCGCCGATCTGACCCGCGCCCACCGTGTCGTCGATCAGCTCGAAGCCGGCACGCTCTGGATCAACAGCTACAATCTCTGCCCGGTGGAAATCCCGTTCGGGGGCTCCAAGCAATCGGGCTTCGGGCGGGAGAACTCCCTGGCGGCGCTTGAGCACTATAGCGAGCTGAAGACGGTTTATGTCGGCATGGGGCCGGTCGCCTCGCCCTACTGAGCCCATCCGGAACCGAAACATCCGTTGCACACGACAATCCAAAGGGAACAGCATGCAACAGGCAGATTTCGTCATCGTCGGCTCCGGCTCGGCAGGTTCGGCGCTCGCCTACCGGCTTTCGGAGGACGGCAGGAACACGGTCATCGTCATCGAGGCGGGCGGCTCGGATTTCGGGCCGTTCATCCAGATGCCGGCGGCGCTCGCCTGGCCGATGAGCATGAAGCGCTACAACTGGGGTTATCTTTCCGAACCGGAGCCGAACCTCAACAACCGGCGCATCACCGCGCCGCGCGGCAAGGTGATCGGCGGCTCCTCCTCCATCAACGGCATGGTCTATGTGCGCGGCCATGCGGAAGACTACAACCGGTGGGAAGAGCTCGGCGCCAACGGCTGGGCCTATGCGGATGTGCTGCCCTATTTCAAGCGCATGGAGCATTCGCACGGCGGCGAGGATGGCTGGCGCGGAACCGAGGGGCCGCTGCATGTGCAGCGCGGCATCGTCAAGAACCCGCTCTTCCGCGCCTTCATCGATGCCGGCAAGCAGGCGGGCTTCGAGACGACCGAAGACTATAACGGCTCGAAGCAGGAAGGCTTCGGCCTGATGGAGCAGACCATCCATCGCGGCCGGCGCTGGTCGGCGGCAAGCGCCTATCTGAAGCCGGCGCTGAAACGGCCGAATGTCGAGCTTGTCAAAGGCTTTGCGCGCAGGGTCGTCATCGAGAACGATCGCGCGACAGGCGTCGAGATCGAGCGCGGCGGCGCGGTCGAGATCGTCAAGGCCAATCGCGAGGTGATCGTCTCGGCCTCCGCCTTCAATTCGCCGAAGCTCCTGATGCTGTCCGGCATCGGCCCCGGCGGGCATCTGCAGGACATGGGCATCGAGGTAAAGGCCGACCGGCCGGGCGTCGGCGCCAACCTGCAGGACCATATGGAATTCTATTTCCAGCAGGTCTCGACCAAGCCGGTGTCGCTCTATTCCTGGCTGCCCTGGTTCTGGCAGGGCGTGGCCGGCGCGCAGTGGCTGCTTTCCAAGCGCGGGCTCGGCGCTTCCAACCAGTTCGAAGCCTGCGCCTTCCTGCGATCCGCGCCGGGGCTGAAGCAGCCGGATATCCAGTACCATTTCCTGCCGGTCGCCATCAGCTATGACGGCAAGGCGGCGGCCAACACCCACGGCTTCCAGGTCCATGTCGGCTACAACCTGTCGAAATCGCGGGGCAACGTGACGCTGCGCTCGGCCGATCCGAAGGCCGATCCGGTGCTGCGCTTCAACTATATGAGCCATGCCGAGGACTGGGAGAAATTCCGCCATTGCGTGCGCCTGACGCGCGAGATCTTCGGCCAGAAGGCCTTCGACCATTATCGCGGCCCGGAAATCCAGCCAGGCGAGAAGGTCCGGACGGACGAGGAGATCGACGCCTTCCTGCGCGAGCATCTGGAAAGCGCCTATCATCCCTGCGGCACCTGCCGCAT
The DNA here is from genome assembly GCA_900471515.1 of Hyphomicrobiales bacterium. Lineage (GTDB taxonomy): Bacteria > Pseudomonadota > Alphaproteobacteria > Rhizobiales > Rhizobiaceae > Rhizobium. The sequence continues at coordinate 176,259 of UCFC01000048.1, forward strand.
GGGGGCGAAGGACGATCCGATGGCGGTGGTCGATCCCGATACGCGGGTGATCGGCGTCGACGGCCTGCGGGTCGCCGACAGCTCGATCTTCCCGCACGTCACCTACGGCAATCTCAACGGCCCGTCGATCATGACCGGCGAGAAGGCCGCCGACCATATTCTCGGCAAGCAGCCGCTCGCCCGCTCCAACCAGGAGCCGTGGGCCAATCTGCGCGCGGCGGTGAGCGACCGGTAGAGCATTTCCGGCGAGGATCGAACGCCGGAAATGCCCTATCTCTTTGTTTTCAAGCAATTCCGGACGCAAACCGTTTCACACTTTTGCTGGAATTGCTGTCGTCAGTGGTAATCTTCTTCGCGCTGATGACGGGCGGCGAGCACGAGCGATGCAATATGGCCGATCGGCATGTCATGTTCAACGGCGGGCTTGGGGAAAGAAGTGGCCTCGGCTCAGAGAAAGCCGATCCAGCGGCCGGCCACGACGGCTGCGATCCATATCGCTGCCGAAAGAGCCGCGGAAAAGCGGACGGCCGGGCGGACGAGGCCGAGCGTGATTGCGGTTCGCCACCCCTGCCCCATGTGGACGGCAAGCACGTTGAGGAGGCCGAAGGCGATCAGGCCGAGCTTGGCGAGGAAGGCCGGATTTGCGACATATTGGACCGGCCGCACGCTGAAGAGGCAGAAGCCGGTGAGCAGGGCCAGGGCGAGGCCGAAGCCGGCCGAGCGGGACAGGAACGGGGCGACGACCGGCACCGGCACCTTGCCGAAGAAGCCGGCAAGCCGCAGATCGAGCGGCAGGATGGCGCCGACCAGAAGGCCGATCGCCAGGATATGGGCGGCATTGACGAACATGTAGAGCGTCGCGGAACGCCTGAGCCCGACCGCGAGCGTGGTGGCCGACAGCCATTCGAGAAGCTCCATGACGCGGGCGTCAGTTCGTGCGGATGCGTTCCGGATAAATGTCGTAGCGCTTTTCACCGATGGTGATGCGCACCGCCTTCATGCGCTTCTCGTTGCGATCCAGCGAGCGGTTTCCGAGCGCGACGACCTGATCGCCGGGCTTTGCGACACCTTCCACGAAGCCTGCGCGCTCCGTCTGGCGCGGATTGCCGAGCTCGACGCGCCAGACGCCGTCATCGGCGGTTGCGACGTCGAGGGTCGGATGCGGCCCGCCCATGGATATCTGCCGGATGGTGCCGCGAAGCTCGATCTGGTCGGCTTCCGCCCAGGACCAGCCGTGATGCGCCACGGCACCGGTTGCGCATGCCACCGAGAGCATGGCGGCCGCCAGCGCCCGTTTTCCCGAAAGTACAGACATGATGTTCTCCCTACCCGAATGCACGGACAGGTGGAGCATCGCCGGCATATGAAAAGGACACTCACCGATTTTTGAAGACCGGTGAGTGGGAGGAAAACGCATCAGGCGAGCAGGCGTGTGACTTCCGCGCCCTGCTTGCTGCCGACGGCGTCGGCGATCGTGGTGGAGAAGAGGACCTTGCGGGTGGCGTCCGCCACCCTGGCGAAGACATGGCGGATTTCGCAGGTCTGCTCGCCGTCGCAATCGTCGCATTTGCGGTAGGCGGTGATCGACAGGCACGGCAGCGGCGCGATGGGGCCGTCGATGATGCGCAAGATCTCGCCGAAGGTGATGCTGTGGGCCGGCTTGAGGAGCAGGTAGCCGCCCTGCTTGCCGCGACGGCTGACGACGATGCCGTGATGCTTGAGGTCGAGCAGGATCTGTTCCAGAAACTTCTTCGGGATCTTCTGCTGCACGGCAATGTCGGAAATCATGACGGGTTCGTCGGCCGCGGCTTCCGCCAGAACCGTCAGCGCCCGCAGCGCATATTTTGCCTTTTGCGTAATCATCTCGGACCGTCGACACACACAGAGCGGTGTCGAATCCCGACATCGCCAAGAAAGCTGATTGCCTCTATTGCACGGCCAGCATGAACGGAATTTGAACGCGCTGGAAAAAGCCTTGAGAGACAAGTGTTTTGGCCCTGTTTTTAACCCTCGGCCAACAGTTCGAATTTTACCTCAAAAAACGGCAATTTTCACCATTGCCGCCATCACTTCCGATTTCCAGTTGACAGGCGCCGTGTAACACTACTATTTCTATAGACATTAAGTTCGAGGCGCCATTCCGGCGTCGGCGGCTGCTTTTCTGCATTGCGGCAGGATGGGAGAGATATTTGCTCCGTCAGGCAGTCCTTTCGAAATCCCTTTTTCTGTCCGATCCGTCCTTCAGCTGCAATACTCCGGCCAACATCAAGGACAGGACCCCCCATGACTGTTATCAATCCGATCGAAGAAGCCGAGGCTTTGGCTGAAAAGCTGGCGGGCCTCGACCTCGCGGGCCGGCTTTCCTTCGTCGCCGGCCTTGGCGGGCGCGTGGTCTTCACCACCTCGCTCGGCATCGAAGACCAGGTCATCACCGCGGAAATCGGCACGCATCGCCTGCCGATCGACGTGGTGACGCTGCAGACCGGCCGGCTTTTCCCCGAGACCCTGGCGCTGATCGACGAGACCGAGAGCCAGTACGACATCCATATCGCCCGCTACGAACCGGAGCAGGCCGATATCGACGCCTATGCGGCCAAATACGGCATGAACGGTTTCTACGAGAGCGTCGAAGCCAGACATGCCTGTTGTGGCGTGCGCAAGCTGAAGCCGCTTGCGCGGGCGCTGGCAGGCGCCACCATCTGGATCACCGGCCTGCGCCGGGGCCAATCGGCCAACCGCGCCGAGACGCCCTTTGCCGAATATGACGCCGAGCGGCACCTGCTGAAGGTCAACCCGCTGGCCGACTGGGATATCGAAACGATCAAGGCCTTCGTCGCCGACAATAGCGTGCCGGTCAATCCGCTGCATGCCCGCGGTTATCCCTCGATCGGCTGCGAACCCTGCACCCGCGCCATCAAGCCCGGCGAGCCGGAACGTGCCGGCCGCTGGTGGTGGGAACAGGACGAGAAGCGCGAATGCGGTCTGCATGTCGCCGAAGAGGCGGCCGCGATCGCCGTGCAGCAATAGGAAGTCTGGAGTACGAAATGGCCGATACCCGTCAGGATACGGAACTGACCAACCCGCAGAGCGCCAAGCCGCCGCTCGACCCGCATCTGAAGGCACTGGAAAACGAAGCGATCCACATCTTCCGCGAAGTTGCCGCCGAATTCGAGCGTCCCGTCATGCTCTATTCGATCGGCAAGGATTCCTCCGTGCTGCTGCACCTTGCCCGCAAGGCCTTCTATCCCGGCCGCGTGCCCTTCCCGCTGCTGCACGTCAACACCGGCTGGAAGTTCGCGGAGATGATTACCTTCCGCGACGAGATCGTGAAGAAATACGATCTCGACCTGATCGAGCACATCAATCCGCGCGGTGCGGCCGAAAACATCACGCCCTTCACCTATGGCTCGGCCCGCTACACGGACGTGATGAAGACGGAAGCGCTGCGCAACGCGCTCGATGCCGGCCAGTTCGACGCGGCCTTCGGCGGCGCGCGGCGCGACGAGGAAGCCTCGCGCGCCAAGGAGCGCATCTATTCCTTCCGCACGCCCGACCATCGCTGGGACCCGCGCAACCAGCGCCCGGAACTCTGGAACATCTATAACGGCCAGATCCGCAAGGGCGAGAGCGTGCGCGTCTTCCCGCTGTCCAACTGGACCGAGGTCGATATCTGGCGTTACATCCAGGCCGAGGAAATCCCGATCGTGCCGCTCTATTTCGCCGCCAAGCGCCCCTATGTGGAACGCGACGGCATGATGATCGCCGCGTCCGATCCGCGTCTGGAGCTGCTGCCTGGCGAAACGAAGCAGGAAGATTTCATTCGCTTCCGCACGCTCGGCTGCTTCCCGCTGACCGGCGCGATCCGTTCGAACGCCACCACCCTCGAAGACATTATCGCGGAACTGGAAATCGCCACGGTTTCCGAGCGCCAGGGCCGCGCCATCGACCGCGACCAGTCCGGCTCCATGGAAAAGAAGAAGCGTGAAGGATATTTCTGAGATGACCGCAGCCGTTCCCGCAACCGCCGTCGCCGTGCCCGCCGCCGAGCCGCTGAAGGCCGTGCGCGACTCGCGCCCGTTGCGCCTCATCACCTGCGGCAGCGTCGATGACGGCAAGTCCACCCTGATCGGCCGCCTGCTCTGGGACACCAAGGCCGTCAAGGAAGACCAGGCGGCAACGCTTCGCCGCGATTCCACCGGCAAGCAGAACGACCTCGGCCTGCCCGATTTCGCGCTGCTGCTCGACGGCCTGCAGGCCGAGCGCGAGCAGGGCATCACCATCGATGTCGCCTACCGCTATTTCTCGACCGACCAGCGCTCTTTCATCGTGGCCGACACGCCCGGCCACGAGCAGTACACCCGCAACATGGCGACCGGCGCATCCACCGCCGATCTCGCCGTGTTGCTGGTGGATGCTCGCGCCGGCATCCTCGAGCAGACGCGCCGCCATGCCACGATCGCCTCGCTGCTCGGCATCAAGCAGTTCGTGCTCGCCGTCAACAAGATCGACCTGACGAACTACGACCGCGCCGGCTTCGACAAGATCAGCCACGAGTTCAAGGAATTCGCGCTGTCGCTGGGTGTCAAGCAGATCACCGCAATCCCGATGTCGGCGCTGAAGGGCGAAAACGTCGTCTATTCCGGTCAGGCCGCCATGCCCTGGTACAATGGCCCGACGCTGGTCGAGACGCTGGAACACGCAACCGTGCGCTCCGGCCAGACGACCGGTTTCCGCCTCTCGGTCCAGCGCGTCTCGCGCCCCGGCGAAAGCTTCCGCGGCTATCAGGGCACGGTTGCCGGCGGCTCCGTCAAGCCGGGCGACAGCGTCATGATCCTGCCTTCGGGCATGGTCGCCAACGTCACCAAGATCGTCACCTTCGACCTCGTGCGCAACGCCGCCGTTGCCGGCGATGCGATCACGCTCGTTCTCGACCGTCAGGTGGACGTCGCCCGCGGCGACATGATCGTTTCGATCGACAGCCAGCCGCAGACCGGCCTCTCCTTCGACGCGCAGGTCGTTGCCCTGCAGCCCGAGGGCATCGAAGCCGGCAAGCGCTACTGGCTGAAGAGCGGCTCGCGCCGCCAGCGTGTCCAGGTCGAGCCCGTCAGCCAGCTGGAACTGAAGACCGGCACATGGAATTCCGCCCAGCGGCTCTACATGAACGCGATCGGCAAGGTGCGCCTGGTATTCGACGAGGCGGCGATCTTCGATCCCTACGAGCAGAACCGCGCCACCGGCTCCTTCATCCTGATCGACCCGGAGACAAACAATACCGTCGCCGGCGGCATGGTGACCGGCAAGCGCGCCGAAATCAGCGGCCTGCATGGCAACGACGCCCGCGTGATCCTGTCGCTGCCGGCCGACCTTGCCGAGCAGATCATGGCAAGCGAGCTCTTCGCCAACCGCCGCCACGAGGCGGAGGTGCGCCGCATGACGGCCTCGGAAGCGGCCGAGCTCTGGTCGAGCGCGGCAAGCGACATCTGAGACAGGCGATATCTGGGAAAAGGGGCCGGTCGGTCCCTTTTCGTTTCCGCCTCACTGTTTCGGTGCGACGCGCGTCGAACCGCGCTCGATGATCGAAAAGCCGATATCGACCCGCTGCTCTTTCGGCGCCTCGTCCCGGATGGCGCGCAGCAGCATGTCGGCGGCGCGGTGGCCGATATCGTGGCGGGGAACATGCACCGTCGTCAGCGACGGCGAGGTGAACTCGGCGAACTCGAGATCGTTGAAGCCGCAGATGCCGAAATCGTCGGGCACGCGGATGCCGCGGGCGTTGCATTCGATCAGCGCGCCGAGGGCGAGATCGTCGCTCTGCGCCAGGACGGCATCGAGATCCGCCACCCGTTCCAGAAGCTCGACGAAGAGGTGCCGCCCGAGGCCGATGCTGGTGGAGCCGTCCTGTCCATGCGTCAGGGACGCATCGTCAAGGCCGGCCTGCCGCATGGCTTCCTCATAGCCCGAGCGGCAGCGGCGCGAACGGATATCGGTGCGCCCGCCGATGAAACCGATCCGCCTGTAGCCTTTAGACAAGAGGAAACGGGTCGCGGCGGCCGTTGCGACATGATGCGACATGCCGACAAGCAGGGTTTCCGGCGGCTGGCTGAGATCGGCGACATGGGCGACCGGAACGGCGGCCGTCTCCATCAGCAGCGCAAGCCCGTCGTAATATTCCGCGTTGACGAGGATGATGCCTGCCGGCTTCTGCGACAGGAAGGATTTGAACTGGTCGATCTCCTGGCCGGCATCGCTCAGCGTATGGGCATATTGCACGCGCAGATCGGTGGCGCGCAGCCGCTCCTCTATGCCCATCATCACGCCGGTGAAGCAGGGATGGTGCAGCGACGGCGTGATGACGCCGACGATGCCGCTGTGGCGGCCGGCAAGCGCGCGGGCGGCGAGATTGGGAATGTAGCCCATCTCCTCGACGGTGCGCAGGATGACTTCGCGCAGCTCTTCGGAGACGATATCCGGGTTGCGGAGCGCGCGCGAGATGGTGATCGGGCTGACCCCCACCCGCTTTGCGACATCACTCAACTTTACATGGGAACCGCGCTTCTTTTCCCGCCCCGGCTTCACTGAATCCCTCATCACTTCCCGCATACGGCGAGCCTCGCCCCCCGACGATTCGCAGTTTCACTTTTTTGAAGAAAATTTAATTTAGAGTCCACTAACATTTCAATGCCCAATTTCAACCAAAACTTGAAAGCATGAACAAACGTCGCGAATTGTCCGGGCTGCTACGCAGCGCGCAGGCCGGCGGATCACAGAAAAGTGGAATATATTTTACTGTTGCGGCGCTCCGCGAAGCGGACAACAGGCAACGCCGGCAAGATTGCGGCAATGCTTGGTCAGCCAAGATTAAATTATAGTAATGTCTTACATTACCGTAATACAAACATGATCAATGTTTAATTTGTAAATCCCGCGGAACGGATCATATAGGTATCAAGCGCCAGTTCTTCCAGATCGCAGTATTCGTCGCATCATACAGACGAAATCAAAGTAATCAACGGCAATAACCGGCGATAATACTCACCGACGCCATGGTCCACGGCATGGAACCAAGACGCCATTCAATGCCAACGCTCTCGCAAGGGACTTCCACCATGTCACACATTCTTCGCAAGCACCGGGCCGCAGCACTTGTCGGAGCGGCCATCGTTCTCGGCGCGGCCGCCCTGCCCTTCGCCGTTTCCTCTTCCTCGCCGGCTCTTGCCGCAGCGGCCGAGACCGGCGGTATTCTCGCCTCCGGCGGTTCGTTTGCCTCCATCGTCGATGCCGACAAGCCGGCGGTCGTGACCATCACCACCACGATGAAGGCCACCAGCGCCAGCGCCGACAATTCGCCGATGGACGAGCAGTTCCGTCGCTTCTTCGAAGAGCAGGGCATCCCCCTGCCGCACCAGGCACCGCAGCAGCAGTCGCAGCACGCCATGGCGCTCGGCTCCGGCTTCATCATCAGCCCTGACGGCGTGATCGTCACCAACAACCACGTCATCGACAATGCCATCGACATCAAGGTCACGCTTGACGACGGCACCGAGCTGCCGGCCAAGCTGCTCGGCGCCGATGCCAAGTCCGACCTCGCCGTCCTGAAGGTCCAGGCGGCGCACCAGCTTCCCACGATCGCCTGGGGCGATTCCGACAAGCTGAAGCTCGGCGACCAGATCCTGGCCATCGGCAACCCGTTCGGCATCGGCACGACGGTCACGGCCGGCATCGTCTCGGCCCGCGGCCGCGACCTGCACAGCGGCCCCTATGACGACTTCATCCAGATCGACGCGCCGATCAACCACGGCAATTCCGGCGGCCCGCTGGTCGACCGCGACGGCAATGTCGTCGGCATCAACACCGCCATCTATTCGCCGAACGGCGGCAGCGTCGGCGTCGGCTTCGCCATCCCCTCGGACGAGGCCAGGACGATCGTCGCCAAGCTGCAGAAGGACGGCTCGATCGACCACGGCTATCTCGGCGTGCAGATCCAGCCGGTCACGCAGGATGTCGCAGACGCGGTCGGCCTCGGCAAGGCTGAAGGCGCGCTGGTGGCTGCGGTTACCGGCGGAACGCCGGCCGCCCATGCCGGCATCAAAACCGGCGATATCGTCACGGCGGTCGGCAGCGAAAGCGTCAAGACGCCGAAGGACCTGTCGCGCCTCGTCGCCGACCTGTCGCCGGGTGCGAAGGAGACGCTCACCGTCTGGCGCGACGGCAAGACGGTCGATCTCAACGTCACCGTCGGCGGCAATGACGACGGCCAGAAGCAGGCCGCAGCCGAAAGCAGCGACGACCAGGGCCAGGCGGCCGGCCAGCCGAGCCTCGGCATCGGCCTTGCCGACCTGACGCCCGACATTCGCGAGCAGCTGAACCTGCCGCGCAGCGTTGCCGGCGCCGTCGTTGCCAACGTCAACCCGGACAAGTCGGCCGCTGCCGCCGGCATCCAGCCGGGCGACGTGATCGTCTCGGTCAACGACAAGCCGGTGCATGACGCCCGCGACGTCAAGACCGCCGTTGCCGATGCCGGCAAGTCCGGCCGCAAGTCGGTGCTGCTGCTGATCGAACGCGGCGGTAACAAGACCTTCGTGGCCGTGCCCTTCACAGCCGCTTGAAGGACACCCACGCAAGCGCTGCGCCTGGACCTCGTTCCGGGCGCAGTCGCGCGTGGCTAAAAGCATTTCCGGCGAAAACGGAATCGCCTTCAATGCTCTGGCTCATTGTTTTCTCCGCAATTCCGGACGCAAACCGGTTCCCGCTTCTGCTGAAATTGCCCTAGCCAAACATCACGCCGAGATCGGCTGCCAGTTTTTGAACGGCAGCCGCCTGCGCCTGCGAGATGCCGAAGAGAATGCCGGGAGCGGCCCTGCCGATGAAGAAACCCGACATCGGCATCAGGCCATAACCTGACGCGTTCACCTTGGCGACGAGCGCCCGGTCGTCCACCCTCTCGTCGCGAAACCAGGCCGCAAGCTGCAATCCGCCATTGCCGCCCGAAACGGCAAGCCTTTCGCCAAATTGGCTCTCCAGCATCCCGACCGTGCGGGCCATGCGCTCGGCATATTGCTGGTTCATGCGCCGCAGATAGGCGCGCAGGCGGCCCTCGTTGATGAAATCGGCCAGTGCCGCCTGGATATGGGTGGAGACGGCGACACCCCTGCGATGCAGCGCCTCCGAGGCCTCCGCCACCAGCCAGCGCGGCACGACGGCATAGGCGACGCGCAGGCCCGGTGCCAGCACCTTCGAGAAGGTGCCGACATAGGCCACGGCCTCGGCCCGGTCGATGCCCTGCAGGGCGGCGATCGGCCGCGAGCCATATTGAAAATCGCTGTCGTAATCGTCCTCGACGATGAGGCTCTGGTGACGGCGGGCGGCCTCCAGCAGCGCCAGCCGGCGCGGCAGGCTGAGGGTTGCGCCCGTCGGATATTGATGCGACGGCGTGACATAGATCAGCGCCGGCGGCGGGCCTTGCGCCCTGGAAACGTCGATGCCCTGCCCGTCGCAAGGGACCGGCACGATGTCGGCGCCGGCATCGGCAAGCAGCAGGCGCGCCGCGCCGTAGCCGGGATCTTCCATCCAGGCCGCCCTGCGCCCGCTCCGCCTCAGCATCGATCTCGCCAGCATGTCGATTGCCGCGCGCGTGGAGGGCATGATCATGACCTGCTCCGGCTCGGCGACCACGCCGCGCGTTGCAGAAACATGCCCGAGAATGGCCTGCCGCAATTCGTCGATGCCGGTCGGGTTCTCGTAGCCGAGATGATGGCTGCGCAGCGAGCGGCTGCGCGCCGCAAGGTGGCGGCTCCAGGCGGCATGCGGAAAATCCGACACGTCAGGCACGCCGGGCCGGAACAGGCCGCGATAGGAGGGCAGGTCCGATCTCTTTTCCTCGACGGGCGCTCGCGCGTCGCGCTGCCGTTCCGGCCGCATGCGCTCCAGCGTGGCAACCCGCGTTGCGGCACCGGCGGTGGCCTCGATATAACCTTCGGACCGAAGCCGGTCATAGGCCTCGACCGTCGTGGAACGCGCGACGCCGAGCGAGGCGGCAAGCGCGCGGGTCGATGGCAGCCTGTGGCCGGCCGGAAGCTGGCCGAGCAGGATGCGCTCGCGCAGGCTTCGATAGATCTGGCCGGTCAGGTCGCCGCCGTTTCGATCGAGGCTCAGCCATGTGGGTGCCGAAGTCATATGCCAACTGGTCTGCCGCAAAGATCAAAACTGGACTTTTACTCCAGTCCATTTGCAAGGCAAGAGCAGGCGGGATCGGTGAGCGAAGTTCAGCGATCGACCTTCAATGCATCAGTTTGACGGAATGACCGACATGACAAAGGACCTTGCCGACTGGAAGGGTGTCGCCCGCCCCGCCCGCGCCCCGATCGAGGGCCGCTACGCCCGCCTGGAGCCGCTGGACGCGGCAAGACACGGCGCCGACCTGCTGCGCTCGGCGCAGGAGCCGGGCGCCGAAGACCGTTTCCGCTACCTCTTCGAGGCGGCGCCTGCCGATATGGCCGCCTTCACGCCCTGGCTGGAACGGTCCGTCGCCAGCGAGGACCCGCTGTTCTTTGCCGTCATCGACAAGGCGACGGGACGCGCGGAGGGCCGGCAGGGGCTGATGCGCATCGACACGGCCAATGGCGTGATCGAGATCGGCAACATTCTCTGGGGGCCGGCCATTGCCCGTACGCGGGTTGCGACCGAAGCGCTCTATCTCTGCGCGGCTTACGTCTTCGACACGCTCGGCTACCGGCGCTTCGAATGGAAGTGCAACAATCTCAACGAACCGTCGAAGCGGGCGGCGCAGCGTTTCGGCTTCGCCTTCGAGGGCATCTTCCGCCAGCACATGGTGCAGAAGGGCCGCAACCGCGACACCGCCTGGTTTGCCATGACGGACGGCGACTGGCCGAAGCTGAAGGCCGGATACGAGGCCTGGCTGGCGCCCGAGAATTTCGATGCCGAGGGCCGGCAGAAGCGCAGGCTCAGCTTCTAGTCGAACTTCAAAGCGTGGCGGCGGCGACAAAAGAGCCGCCGCGCCGATGACAAAAACTTCATTGCCACCAATATGTTCATGCGCCCCAATTGCCGTTAAGGATTGGGTTCTTCATTCAAAGCACGAAGTTATTCTGTCAGGAGCTCATATGACCAGTTCGTCAGACTATACGCCCCCCAAGATCTGGACCTGGGACAAGGAAAACGGCGGCCAGTTCGCCAACATCAACCGCCCGATCGCCGGGCCGACCCATGAGAAGGAACTGCCGGTCGGCAAGCACCCGCTGCAGCTTTATTCGCTGGGAACGCCGAACGGCGTCAAAGTCACCATCATGCTCGAAGAGCTGCTGGCGCTCGGCCACAGCGGTGCCGAATATGATGCCTGGCTGATCAAGATCGGCAATGGCGACCAGTTCGGAAGCGGCTTCGTCGCGGTCAACCCGAATTCGAAGATCCCGGCGCTGATGGACCGCAGCGGCGAAAAGCCGGTGCGCATCTTCGAGTCCGGCGCGATCCTGACCTATCTCGCGGAAAAATTCGGCGCCTTCCTGCCGACCGACCCGGCCAGGCGGGCCGAATGTTTCTCCTGGCTGTTCTGGCAGGTGGGCAGCGCGCCCTATCTCGGCGGCGGCTTCGGCCATTTCTATGCCTATGCGCCGACGAAGATCGAATATGCGATCAACCGCTTCGCCATGGAAACCAAGCGCCAGCTCGACGTGCTCGACCGCCGTCTGGCCGAGAGCGAATATATTGCCGGCGACGAATTCACCATTGCCGACATGGCGATCTGGCCGTGGTACGGCGGCCTCGTCAAGGGCTGGATGTACGGCGAATCGGCCGAATTCCTGCAGGTGCAGGAATACAGGAACATGCAGCGCTGGGCCGACCTGATCGGCGAGCGCCCGGCCGTCAAGCGCGGCCGCATGGTCAACCGCGTCAGCGGCGAACCGTCCAGCCAGCTTCACGAACGCCACGACGCCGGCGACTTCGAGACGAAGACGCAGGACAAGCTGCAGGCGGCAGGCTGACGGGATCGACGCGCGGGCAGGCCGTCACGGCGGCGCGCCTGCCCTGCCCTCGGAATCGCGACAGGCCCAAAACGCGTGTTTCCCACTAAAAATGACGGGTTTTGACGCAAACTGTACCGATTCGGGCAAAAGTGCCCTCGCCTCATCCTTTCAGTCTTGCTGAAATGCAAAAGCTCTCCTGCCACCTTTCGGAGAGCTTTCCCCATCTGCCCCGCCGAATGCCACCGGCGGGGATTTTTTTGTTTCGGGCATCGGCAACGAAGGGAAACCTGCCGGCCGCCGCGGCCGGATGACGCCGGCAACCGCATGCACAGGATCGGGTAAAGGAGGTCCGGACTAGCGCCACTTCGGCTGCGGCGTCGGCGCGTTCGCCTGGATTTCATGAAGCGGTGCCCGATGGCCCAGGAGCTTCTTCAACTTCTTCTCCTCGGCCGGACCGATGCCGAATTTCCGGCAATGTTCCGCAATGTCCTGATCTTTCGGGCCGGGAATTCGAACCTGTCGATTGTTCATCTTCTTCATTGATCTTCCTCCTCCGAAGGAAACCAGCTTAGCGCCGATTTGTTCGTTAGCAACATCTAAAATTTGATGATCGCCGTCTCGAGGTGGACGCGCAGCGGGGAAAGACGGGGCTGCGGGGCTGCGATGGACTCGCGCCGCGGGGAAATCAATCGATGCGCAAAAAGGAGAGAAAGCCGCAAATGAAAAAACCCCGCCGAGGCGGGGTTCAGACCGCTGACAAACCCG
>UCFC01000047.1 GCA_900471515.1 Hyphomicrobiales bacterium
CTAGAGCCAGCTCCACAGCCCTGACGACAACCTGTTCGTCGTGATGAAGCACCAGAGCGAGAATGTCGGCCATCTCCCGATCACCACCGGCACGGCGAAGCATCTGGTCCTGCAGTTGTCGAAAGGCCAGCGGCAATTCCAGGAAAGGCGCACCATTGCGCAGGGCTCCGGGTTTGCGCTGGATGACCGCAAGGTAATGCCGCCAGTCATAAATCGTCCTCGGCGGCTTGTCGTGGCTGCGTTCTATGATCCGCGGATGTTCGCAGAGGATATTGCCTTCGGCTGCAACGACCAGCCGCTCAGGATAAATCCGCAGGCTGACGGGTCGGTTCGCAAATGATGCTGGCACACTGTAGCGATTACGCTCGAAGGTGATCAGGCATGTCGGTGAGACCCGCTTGCTCTGCTCGACGAAGCCGTCAAACATGGCGGGCAATGCCATCAAAGCAGGCTGCTCATCAGCCCAAACATCGGCGATCGAACCGGGCAGGCTCCCGTGTGGTGTCTCCTGCCACAGGTCTTGGCAATGCTGCTCCAGCCACAGATTCAACGCTGCCAAATTCGGGAAGTCCGGCATCTGTTGCCACAGGCGTGGTCGGGCATCCTGAACGTTCTTCTCGACCTGTCCCTTCTCCCAGCCTGCGGCGGGATTGCAGAACTCAGGTGCAAAGACGTAGTGGTTCGTCATCGCAAGGAACCGGATGTTGACCTGTCGCTCCTTGCCCCGGCCGACGCGATCGACCGCTATCTTCATATTATCGTAAATGCCGCGAGCAGGGACGCCGCCGAACACACGGAAGCCGTGCCAATGGGCGTCAAACAGCATCTCGTGCGTCTGCAGCAGATACGCCCTGACCAAAAACGCGCGACTGTGCGATAGCTTGATATGCGCGACCTGCAGCTTCGTGCGCTCGCCGCCAATGACGGCATAGTCCTCACTCCAATCGAATTGGAATGCTTCGCCTGGGCGGAAAGACAGCGGGACGAATATGCCGCGGCCCGTCGTCTGCTGCTCACGTTGCCGGTCAGCCCGCCAATCACGGGCGAAGGCAGCAACCCGACCATAGGAGCCGGTAAAGCCGAGAACCACCAGGTCGGCATGAACCTGCTTCAGTGTTCGTCGCTGTTTGCGCGACTTCCCGGCCTCGGTCTTCAGCCAGGCCGCCAGCTTGTCGGCAAAAGGATCAAGCTTGCTCGGTCGTTCCGGTACCGTGAACGTCGGCTCGATCGTACCCGCGTTCAGATACTTCGCAATCGTGTTCCGAGACAGCCCAGTGCGCCGGCTGATCTCGCGGATCGACTGCTTCTCGCGCAGCGCCATCCGACGGATGATATTTAAAAGTCCCATGTGGATCACTCCGTTGCCCCCGTCGCTCTCCGCGTTGGGGGAAGGTTCACATGGCTCAATTCTCAATGGAAATTATGCGCCTAACCGGCTCAGTTCTGCGTGGAAACCAACAA
>UCFC01000022.1 GCA_900471515.1 Hyphomicrobiales bacterium
GGACTTATCACACAGGCTGCGAAGGCGCCATTGTCAGACCTGTTCGAACGCACCGTGGCAGTGCTTGTACTTCTTGCCCGAGCCGCAGGGGCAGGCCTCGTTGCGGCCGACCTTGCCCCAGGTCGATGGATCGTTGGGGTTGCGGTTTTCCGGCGGGACAGCGACTTCAAGCGCCTGATAGGTCGTGTTGGTGAATTCGTCCTCACCCGTCATCGGGTCCAGATGATGCGCCTGCATGACCGGCGGTTCCGGCTGCGGCGGGGCCTGCTGGACCAGTTCCACGCGCATCAGTTGTGCGGTGACGGCCTGACGCAGGTTGTTGAGCAGCGACTGGAAGAGCTCGAAGGCTTCCGACTTGTATTCCTGCAGCGGATCGCGCTGGGCGTAGCCGCGGAAGCCGATGACGGAGCGCAGATGGTCGAGGTTGACGATGTGCTCGCGCCAGAGATGGTCGAGCGTCTGCATGACGACCTGGCGCTCGACATAGTGCATGATATCGGGGCCGAAGCGCTCGACCTTCTCGTTGAAGGCGGCGTTGGCGGCTTCCATCAGGCGTTCGCGGATATCGTCTTCGCCGATGCCCTCTTCCTTCACCCAGTCCTCGATCGGCAGGTCAAGGTTGAGGATGTTGGCAGCCTGCGTCTTCAGGCCAGCGGCATCCCACTGTTCGGCATAGGCCCGTTCCGGGATGTGGGTCGCGACCAGATCGTCCACCACTTCGCGACGCATGTCGGACACGGTTTCGGAAATGTTCGGCGCTTCCATCATCTCGACGCGCTGTTCGAAGATGACCTTGCGCTGGTCGTTCAGAACGTCGTCGTATTTCAGGAGATTCTTGCGGATGTCGAAGTTGCGGGCTTCGACCTTCTTCTGGGCGCGTTCCAGAGCCTTGTTGATCCAGGGATGGACGATCGCCTCGCCTTCCTTGAGACCGAGTTTCTGAAGCATCCCGTCCATGCGGTCGGAGCCGAAAATGCGCATCAGGTCGTCCTGAAGCGACAGGTAGAATTTCGAGCGGCCGGGGTCGCCCTGACGGCCGGAACGACCACGCAGCTGATTGTCGATACGGCGGCTTTCATGGCGCTCCGTGGCAATGACGTAAAGACCGCCGGCTGCGAGCGCCTTTTCCTTGAGCTGCTTGATCTCGTCGCGGATCGCCTCGACCTTGGCGTCGCGCTCGGGACCCGGCTCGACTTCGCCGAGTTCGCGCTCGACACGCATGTCGAGGTTGCCGCCGAGCTGGATGTCGGTACCGCGGCCGGCCATGTTGGTGGCGATCGTGACTGCACCCGGCACGCCGGCCTGGGCGACGATATAGGCTTCCTGCTCATGGTAGCGGGCGTTCAGAACCTGGAAGTTCGAGAAGCCCTGCTTGCGCATCAGGTCGGCGAGGAATTCGGACTTTTCGATCGAGGTCGTACCGACGAGCACCGGCTGGCCGCGATTGTGGGCGTCCAGGATCTCGGTGATGATCGCCTTGTACTTCTCTTCGACGGTCCGGTAGACCTCGTCGTCTTCGTCGATACGCTTGATCGGCAGGTTGGTCGGAACCTCGATGACATCGAGATTGTAGATGTTGCCGAATTCTTCCGCTTCCGTCTGGGCCGTGCCGGTCATGCCGGCCAGCTTGTCGTACATGCGGAAATAGTTCTGGAAAGTGATCGAGGCCAGCGTCTGGTTTTCCGGCTGGATCTGCACTTTTTCCTTGGCTTCCAGCGCCTGGTGCTGGCCTTCCGAATAGCGGCGGCCCGGCATCATGCGGCCGGTGAATTCGTCGATGATGACGATTTCACCATTGCGGACAATGTAGTCCTTGTCGCGCTGGAAGAGCTTGTGGGCCTTCAGCGCATTGTTGATGTGGTGGACGATCGCGACATTCTCGATGTCGTAGAGCGAGGCACCCTTCAGCAGGCCGGCCTGCTTCAGAAGGTTCTCCAGCTTCTCGGTTCCCACTTCGGAGAAGTTCGCCGAGCGCTGCTTTTCATCGATCTCGTAATCTTCCGGGGTCAGCAGCGGAATGAAGGTGTCGATCGTGTTGTAGAGATCGGAACGGTCGTCGAGCGGACCGGAGATGATCAGCGGCGTGCGGGCTTCGTCGACGAGGATCGAGTCCACTTCGTCGACGATCGCGAAATTGTGGCCGCGCTGGACCATCTGGTTCTTCTCGTACTTCATGTTATCGCGCAGATAATCAAAGCCGAGTTCGTTGTTGGTCGCGTAGGTGATGTCGCAATTGTAGGCGTCGCGGCGCTCTTCGTCGGACAGGCCGTGGACGATGACGCCCGTGGTCATGCCGAGGAAGCCGTAAAGACGTCCCATGGTGGCGGCGTCGCGCTGTGCGAGATAGTCGTTGACGGTGACGACGTGCACGCCCTTGCCGGAAAGCGCGTTCAGATAGACCGGCAGCGTGGCGACCAGCGTCTTGCCTTCACCGGTCTTCATCTCGGCGATGGCGTTGGAATGCAGGATCATGCCGCCGACGAGCTGTACGTCAAAAGGTCGCATGCCGAGCACGCGGCGGGAGGCTTCGCGAACGACCGCGAAGGCCGGGATCAGGATGTCGTCCAGCGTCTTGCCTTCCGCCAGAAGAGCGCGAAATTCCGCCGTCTTGGCGGCAAGCTGCTCGTCCGTCAGCGCCTTGGTCTTCTCTTCGATAGAGTTGATTGCGGCGACGTTCGGCTGGAAGGACCGCACGCGGCGATCGTTGGCTGAGCCAAATAACTTGCGGGCAATACCGCCAAAGCTGACCATATGACTGGTCCTTTCTGAATATTCTTCCCCGACGTTTCTTATTCGCTACCCAGCCGAAAAACAGGCGCACGCTTGAAAACGCCCGGAAACTGTTCTGGACGCGAGGTTGCGTGACAGATAAGAGGGGGGGCAAATGATGTCAACGGATTTGGCTGATATAGAAAGGCCACATTCCGGTGTTGAAGCCTGTTTTCGGGCTGGATTCACGAGAGCTGGAGCCGGCGGGTATAATTGTGAAGGGTTATTTGATGTTGAGCACCAACAAACTTGCTGCGCTGGCGTTTACGGCCTTCGTCGCCTTCCAGGTTCCGGCCTATGCCGACGATGCCGTTGTCGCCAAGGTCGGCAATCTGGAAATCCACCAGTCGGAACTCGATCTGGCGATCGCCAATCTCGACCCGCAGCTTGCGCAGCTTCCCGACGACCAGAAGAAGATCGCCGGACTCTCCGCCGCGATTAACGTGAAGCTCCTGGCCGCCGACGCCACCGCCGAGAAGCTCGACCAGACGGACGATTTCAAGAAGCGCATGCAGTACCTCGCCGACCGCGAGCTTCACAACGCCTACTTCAAGAAGCATGTCGTCGACACCGTGACCGATGCGGATGTGAAGGCCCGCTACGACAAGGAAGTCGCAGCTATTCCGAAGCAGGAAGAGGTCCACGCCCGCCACATCCTCGTCAAGACCGAGGACGAGGCCAAGGACGTCATCAAGCAGCTCGACGCCGGCAAGGATTTTGCCGAGCTTGCCAAGGAAAAGTCCACCGATCCGAACAAGGATGACGGCGGCGACCTCGGCTATTTCACGCGCGGCCGCATGGTCAAGGAATTCGAGGATGCCGCTTTCGCCCTCGAAAAGGGCGCTTACTCCAAGACCCCTGTGAAGACCGACTTCGGCTATCACGTCATCAAGGTCGAGGACAAGCGCGACGCTCCGCCGCCGCCGTTCGAGCAGGTGCAGGACCAGGTTCGTCAGCTCGTCATGCGCGACAAGTATTTTGCGCTGCTGAGCGAGGCGAAGTCCTCGGCCAAGGTCGAGATTGTGGACGAAACGCTGCGCAAGGGCTACGAAGACGCCAACAAGCAGGCCGAGCCGGGTGCCGAGCCCGCGCCGGCTCCGGCGCCGCAACAGTAATCACCAGCAATCAGGCCCGGTTCTTCCGGGCCATTCACTATCATCGTTTGTTATCGCATTTCCGGGACGGCGAACCGGTTGCCATTTCGCCTGGAAATGCTCATTGGCAGGTCGTTCCAGATGTCCGCTACCGTTTCTCCGCTTGCCCCGAAAACCTTCGCTTCGCTGCCGGCCCTACGCGGCGTGCGCATGGCGACCGCTTCCGCCGGCATCAAGTACAAGAACCGGACGGACGTGCTGATGATGGTCTTTGACGCGCCGGCCTCTGTCGCCGGCGTCTTCACCAAGTCGAAATGCCCCTCCGCGCCTGTCGATTTCTGCCGGGCCAACCTGCCGCACGGCACGGCGCGCGCGGTCGTCGTCAATTCCGGCAATGCCAATGCCTTCACCGGCATGAAGGGCCGCGCTGCGACCGAGCTTACGGCAAAGTCCGCCGCCGCCGCCGTCGGTTGCGCGGAAAACGAGATCTTTCTCGCATCGACCGGCGTCATCGGCGAGCCGCTCGACGCGACCAAATTTTCCGGTGTGCTCGACAAGATGCAGGCCGATGCGACCGGCGATTTCTGGTTCGAGGCCGCCAAGGCGATCATGACCACCGACACCTATCCGAAGGTTGCGACCCGCAGCGCCGAAATCGGCGGCGTCAAGGTGACGATCAACGGTATCGCCAAGGGGGCCGGCATGATCGCGCCCGACATGGCGACCATGCTCTCCTTCGTCGTCACGGATGCTGCAATCGACTCTCCCGTGCTGCAGTCGCTGCTGTCCGCCGGCGTCGAGCCGAGCTTCAATTCGATGACCGTCGACAGCGATACGTCGACCTCCGATACGCTGATGCTGTTTGCGACGGGTGCTGCCTCATCCGACGGGCAGGCGCGCATCACGAGCGCGGACGACCCGCAGCTCGGTGCTTTCCGTTCGGCGCTCAACGAACTTCTCAAGGATCTGGCAATCCAGGTCGCCCGCGACGGCGAGGGCGCCACGAAGATGCTCGAAATCACCGTGACCGGTGCCGAGAGCGATGCCGCTGCCAAGACGATTGCGCTTTCCATCGCCAATTCGCCGCTGGTCAAGACGGCCGCTGCCGGCGAGGACGCCAATTGGGGCCGCGTCGTCATGGCTGTCGGCAAGGCCGGGGAAATGGCCGACCGGGACCGGCTTGCCATCTGGTTCGGCGATGTGCGCGTTGCCGTTAACGGCGAGCGTGATCCCGGCTATTCCGAGGATGCGGCCTCTGCAGTCATGAAGAAGCAGGATATTCCCGTGAAGGTCGATCTTGGTCTCGGTTCCGGCAAGGCCACGGTCTGGACCTGCGACCTTACCAAGGAATATGTTGCGATCAATGGCGACTACCGGAGCTGACCGTTCGTTGATGCACGCATCCCTTCCGAAGCAGAACCTGCCGCTGGTCCGGCGGCTGGAGGCCGTGGGTTTTCGTGCCTGGCCGGCCGCGTCCGTGCAATATGACGGCAGCTGGCAGGTCCGCCTGACGGCGGGCCATCCCTCCAACCGGCTGAATTCCATCGTGCCTCTCGATCCCTCGGACCATCGCGATGTCGAGATCCGGCTGGAGAAGGCAAGCCGCAAGTTCGAGGCCTACGGCCGGCCCGCCGTGGTGCGTGAGACACCGCTTGCCTCGCCCGTTCTGATCGATCTGATCAAGGAACAGGGATGGAAACGTTTCGACGAGACGGCGGTGATGGTGTGTGACCTGTCGCAGGCCGATCTGCCCGACACGCTCGATCATCTTCCGACGCATGACGTCGGTCGTTTTGTCGATGCCAATCTCGCGGTCGACCAGGCGCCGGTATCGTTGAAGCCGGCGCTTGCCGAAATCATTTCCGCGATCAAGCCGCCATCGGGGCTTTTCATGATCGACGATGCGGCGCACGGCCCGCTGGCGACGGTTCTTTGCGTACAGGACAATGACCTTGCCGGTGTCATGTCGCTTTCGGTCGCAGGAAGTCATCGCCGCAAGGGGCTCGGCATCGAGATCCTGACTTCGGCGCTGCGTTGGGCGCGGATGCGCAGCGCCCGCACCGCCTGGTTGCAGGTGAAGCTTTCCAACGCGCCGGCGATCGCCCTTTACGAGCGTCTCGGTTTTCGCGATGCCTACCACTATTGCTACTGGCAGGAGTGCTGCGAATGAACGAAGCGGGAAGGAAGCTGCTTCTGGTCGCCGCCTGCGCGTTGATCGATACCGACGGGCGTATCCTTCTGGCACAGCGGCCGGAAGGAAAGTCACTTGCCGGCCTGTGGGAGTTTCCCGGCGGCAAGGTCGAGCCCGGCGAGACGCCCGAGGAAACGCTGGTGCGTGAACTGCACGAAGAACTCGGCATTACCACAAAGGTGCCCTGCCTTGCGCCGCTGACCTTCGCCAGCCACAGCTACGACACGTTCCACCTGCTGATGCCGCTTTATGTCTGCCGCCGCTACGAGGGCATTCCGCAGGGCCGTGAAGGCCAGGCGATCAAATGGGTACGCCCGCAGGCGCTGCGCGATTATCCGATGCCGCCGGCCGACGAACCGCTCATCCCGGTGCTGCAGGATTTACTTTAGCCCTTACTCAATATTAGCGCGAAACGTCCATTTCGCCTGTGGATATTAATCGATCATTTAGCACCTTCTGGCAATGATCGGCCTCACTCAAGCAACTGGCGTGTGTGTATTTAAGGGCTTGACGTCATGGACGACGATTTCTGGAAAGCTGTGCGCGAAAAGGAACGCGCTTCTTCGTCTGCCTCGCGCAGGACGGGGGCGCTGAATATTGCGCTTCTCTTCGGTACGGCCGTGGTGGCGCTCACCCTGATCCTGACGCCCATGCTGGCGGATTCCTCCAAGAAGAGCGTGCTCGCCAGCGCGCCGGCGGATTTCGACACGATCACCACCGGTTCGATCCCTAAAAGCGAGAACGGCAAGCGTTATACGATCCGCCGCAGCGTGCTCCAGGATACGCCCGGTTCCGTCTGCGTCGTTCAGGGCTACGGCGTCGGTGCCGGCTGTTGAGGAATGCAGGTTCCGACGGCTGAAGGCTCGTTATTTTCAAGGCTGTCTTGCGCGCAAAGGGTTGGGTTGATGAATTTGCTGAAGAGATTTCTGGCCGACAAGAGCGGTGCGACGGCGATCGAATATGGGCTGATCGCAGCACTGATGGCGGCGGCCCTTATCGGTGGGCTGGGTGTGTTCACCAACGGCCTGCGCGGCGTCTTCAACACCGTCGAAAACAACCTGACGATAAACTGATTTTCCTGCCGGCACCTACTGTTTGAGCTTCTGCTCTTCCACCTTGAGGGCGTCGGCAAGCCGTGCTTTGGCCGATCCCGGCTTCAGCGGCTGTTGCTGGCTTTCATGCGGCGCCCATCCCGACACGTAGATCACCGAAAATGTCGCCCGGATACGCCCGTCCGGGTCCGAATAGCGCTCGGCATAGATTTCGCCCGCCCGCAGGAAGAAGGCGCGCGTCAACGGCTTGCGGCTGCGGGCGGCGAGCGGATTGCTCATGCCCATCGCTCTGAGGTCGCGCATCAGCGGAAAGATTGAATCATAGCGTACCGTGTAATTCTCCGCATCGATGACGGGGAGTGCGAAGCCGGCACGCTGCAGCAGGCCGCCGATATCGCGCACATCGGCGAAGGGAATGACGCGCGGGCTTGCGCCGCCGGTCATTTCGATCTCGGTCGCCAATAGCACCTCGCGCAATTCCTGCAGCGTGCCGCTGCCTGGAATGGCGGCCAGGAACAGGCCGTCCGGTTTCAATGCGCGGCGGATCTGGATGAAAACGCCGGGTGTGTCGTTGGTCAGATGCAGGCTGAGCGGGGCAATCACCAGATTGGTCGATTGAGGCGACATCGGCACGTCTTCGAGCGGTGCTTCGAGGAAGGATTCGCCCGGCGCGACATAACGAAGGTCGCTTTCCACGCGGGTGAGGCTGCCGACCTTGCCGGTTGCGATCGCCGCACGGGCGGCCGCGCCGGTGGTGCCGTGCAGTTCCACCACATGTTCGAAGGTCCGTTCGACAACGGCCAGGCGGTCTGCCAGTTCCTCGGCGGCGATGTCGAGCAGGAAGCCCGCTTTCGGGTCGTTGTTTACGAGCGCGCGCCGGCGGTTTGCGGCGATCTGCGCCTTGTCGAAGATAATATCCATGACGATGTCCATATTCCCCCGCCCGGCGGGCGGCAAGGCGATTTTCCTTTGACGGGCGGCGACCGAAAGCGCGTTGCTTTCGGTCTTTGTTTTTACCCATGCCGTCATCGCAAAACCGCTACCCGGTTTTGTGCGACATGCTTTATTCTGCCTGATATGGGGACGATCGAGACGAAAGGTGAGACAGGGCGGATACGGGCGCAGCTTCTGCGGCCCTTTTTCATGCTTGCCGATCTCGTCTATCCGCCATCCTGCGCGGCCTGCGGAGTTTCGACAGGCGGTCATCGCGGCCTTTGTGCCAGGTGCTGGTCAGAGGTCCGCTTCATCGAAAGGCCCTATTGCGAGGTGCTCGGCATTCCCTTTTCGCATGATCTCGGCCCCGGCATCCTGAGCGCAGAGGCGATCGCCAATCCGCCGCCCTTCGACCGGCTTCGGTCGGCAGCCACTCATGACCATGCCGTTCGCACCCTCGTGCACGGCCTCAAATATCGGGATCGCACGGATCTCGCGCCGATGATGGCCGGCTGGATGCTGCGCGCATCGGACGGCATGGTCGAGCGCTGCGATGCGGTCATTCCGGTTCCCCTCCACCGCACCCGCATGGTCTCGCGCAAATTCAACCAGGCCGCAGAACTTGGCCGGCATTTGGCGAGGCTTGCAGGCAAACCCCTGTTGCCCGCCACACTCCTGCGCGTGAAGCGCACCAGCCAGCAGGTCGGTCTTGGTGTGCGGGCACGCGAGGACAATGTCCGCGGCGCATTTGCGGTTGCCGCGGGCAGGGAAAGCGACGTTTTCGGCAAACGCATCGTGCTGGTCGACGATGTCTATACGACGGGTGCCACGGTCGGTGCGGCAACGCGCGCGCTGCGCAAGGCGGGTGCTGCCGATATAACCGTTTTAACCTTTGCAAGGGCACTTGCAGAAACTATATGACAAAAAGAAAACAGCACTGTCTGGAGAGCTTCATGGTACCCGTTACCATCTATACCCGCCAATTCTGCGGCTATTGTGCACGCGCCAAATCTCTTCTTGAAGAGAAGGGCGTCGATTTTGTCGAGCATGACGCGACCTTCTCGCCGGAGCTTCGCCAGGAAATGCTTGGCAAGTCGAACGGCCGCGCCACTTTTCCGCAGATCTTCATCGGCAGCACGCATGTCGGCGGCTGCGACGATCTCTACGCGCTCGATCGGGCCGGCAAGCTCGATCCGCTGCTGGCAGCCTGAGGAAGAGCGATGAGCTTTACGGCTGCCGCCATCCAGATGTGTTCCGGTGTCGATCCGGAACGGAATGCCGCTTCGATGGCGCGCCTCGTGCGCGAGGCCGCAGCAAAGGGCGCAACTTACGTGCAGACGCCCGAAATGACCGGCATGTTGCAGCGTAACCGCGCCGCGGCAAAGGAAGTGCTGCGCGACGAGAGCGATGACATCATCGTCAAGACGGGCTCGGCGCTTGCCGCCGAACTCGGCATCTTCATGCATGTCGGCTCGACGGCGATTGCGCTCGACGACGGCAAGATGGCCAATCGGGGCTTCCTGTTCGGACCTGACGGCAAGATCCTGAACCGCTACGACAAGATCCACATGTTCGACGTCGATCTCGACAATGGCGAGAGCTGGCGCGAAAGCGCGGCCTACCGGCCGGGATCGGAGGCGCGCGTTCTGTCGCTGCCCTTCGCCGAGATGGGCTTCACCATCTGTTATGACGTGCGTTTCCCGCAGCTCTTTCGCGCGCAGGCGGTGGCCGGTGCCGAGGTGATGACCGTTCCGGCGGCTTTTACGAAGCAGACCGGCGAGGCGCATTGGGAAATCCTGCTGCGGGCGCGCGCCATCGAAAACGGTGTCTTCGTCATCGCCGCCGCGCAGGCCGGCCTGCATGAGGACGGACGCGAGACGTTCGGCCATTCGATGATCGTCGATCCCTGGGGCAAGGTGCTGGCGTCAGCCGGCCCGACCGGGGAGGCCGTCATTCTGGCCGAAATCGATCCGGCAGCCGTCAAGGCTGCACACGACAAGATTCCGAACCTTAAGAACGGTCGGGAGTTTTCCATCGAGAGGATTGCGGGGGGAATGTCAGGAGGCGTAGCAGCTTGATCCGTTATTCCCTTATTTGTGAGAATGCCCACGAATTCGAAGGCTGGTTTTCCGAAAGTGCCGATTTCGATCGCCAGGTCGCAAGCGGCTTTCTGACCTGCCCCGTCTGCAATTCCGGCTCCATCTCCAAATCGCTGATGGCGCCGTCCGTCGCGACCGCGCGCAAGAAGGATGAAATGCAGGCCGTCGCCATGGATACGGCCCGCCGCGAAGCCTTCCTGAAGCTCAAGCAAGCTGTTGCCGCGATCAAGGCGAATTCCGAAGATGTCGGCGCCCGTTTTCCCGAGGAAGCCCGCAAGATCCATTACGGTGAGGCGGATGCCCGCGGTATCATCGGCAAGGCAACGGCCGACGAAGCGCGGTCGCTGGTGGAAGAAGGCATAGAGATCGCCGCCCTGCCGATCCTGCCCGAAGACGTGAACTGATTGAAGGCTGCAGGCCCTTCATGATTTGGGCCTGCATGCGGCGCGATCAGGCCGGGCGCTTTGCCAGCAGCATATAGTTGACATCCATGTCCTTCGACAGGTTCCACTGGTTTGCCAGCGGATTGAAGAAGACGCCGGTACGGTCGACGATCTCGAGACCGTTTGCAGCCAGCGGTTTTTCCAGTTCCTGCGGGCGCACCAGCTTTTCATACTGATGCGTGCCGCGCGGCAGCCAGCGCAACACGTTTTCGGCAGCGAAAATGGCAAGTGCGGCCGCCTTCATCGTGCGGTTGATCGTGGCGACGAACATCAAGCCGCCCGGCCGGACCATGCCGGCGCAGGTATTCATGAAAAGCTCGACATCGGCCACATGTTCCACCACTTCCATGTTGAGCACGATATCGAAGGTCTCGCCTGCCTCGGCAAGCTGTTCGGCGGTGACGGCGCGATAGTCGACCGCGACACCCGATGCCCTGGCGTGGGTGGAGGCGATGCCGATATTCTTTTCCGAGGGATCGGCGCCGACGACGTCAGCGCCCATGCGGGCAACCGGTTCCGACAGAAGGCCGCCGCCGCAGCCGATATCGAGCACGCGCAGGCCCTCCAGCGGTTTGGCGCTTTTTGCATTGCGAGAAAAATTCTCCGCTGCCTTGTCGCGGATATAGGCCAGGCGAACGGGATTGAACTTGTGCAGCGGCTTGAACTTGCCCGTCGGGCTCCACCACTCGGCCGCCATGGCGGAGAAGCGATCGACTTCGCTCTGGTCTATGGTGGTTTTGGCAGCCTGGGTCATCTTACCGCTCCTTTGCATCCTGCCAGTGAAGTCGGACGATCGGCAGGATAAGTCAAGGGGCGGCGCGGTCGCATCAGCTGGCGAAGATGTGCCGGAAATTCTCAGACATGCGTTGGCTCCGACAAGCGGCCCCCGCATGTCTGGGGGGCTGCAAGCCGCTTCGGAGATTGGTTCAGCGGCACCGACGGCGCGGGCCGTTCGTCGGTTGGTAGGTATTGTCGGATGCGCGAGAGGAGCGGTACTTGCTGTAGTAATAGTCGGCATGCGAATTGCCGGTGCGAAGGCGCGGCTGCGAGGCAATGATGCCGCCGATGATCGCGCCCGCCGCAAGGCCGCCAATGATGGCGCCGTATTGTCACGGCGACAGTGCCGATCACGGACGATCGTCTGCGGCTGGTGTGACGAGGAAATACCCTTCCACTTCGGCTTCTTCGCGCCCTTGCCACCCCCTGTCAAACTCGCTAAGAGACGCCCAACTTTCGTCCTTGGTTGGCGGGGCTTTAGAAGCGTTCCAGAAACCAGTCTTTCCGGGCTCTTCGGCCATCTGGCAGCCGGGGTTTTCTGAGGCCCGGGAGGGCAATGCGTTTCTCCCGGCGGTTTGTGAATGGCGCGCGGCGTGCCGGGGAAGCAGATCCCGTTTTCCGGCAATCGCGTGCGGGTCGTGGTAGAGGCTTATGGCACGCATCGTTATGAAATTCGGCGGAACCTCCGTCGCTGATCTGGACCGCATCAAGAACGTTGCCCGCCATGTGAAACGTGAAGTCGATGCCGGCCATGAAGTGGCGGTCGTCGTTTCCGCCATGTCCGGCAAGACCAACGAACTCGTCGGCTGGGTGCAGAATACGCCGAAGGTGATCGGCGCCAACTCGCCCTTCTACGACGCGCGCGAGTATGATGCCGTCGTGGCTTCTGGCGAACAGGTGACATCGGGCCTTCTGGCGATCGCGCTGCAGAGCATGGGCATCAACGCCCGTTCCTGGCAGGGCTGGCAGATCCCGATCCGCACGGACAATGCGCATGGCGCAGCGCGCATCCTGGAGATCGACGGCGCCGATATCATCAAGCGCATGGGCGAGGGACAGGTTGCCGTGGTTGCCGGCTTCCAGGGCCTCGGCCCCGACAACCGCATCTCGACGCTTGGGCGCGGCGGATCGGATACGTCGGCCGTTGCGATTGCCGCCGCCGTCAAGGCGGACCGCTGCGATATCTATACCGATGTCGATGGCGTCTATACGACCGACCCGCGCATCGAGCCCAAGGCGCGGCGGCTGAAGAAGATCGCATTCGAAGAAATGCTGGAAATGGCGTCGCTCGGTGCCAAGGTTCTCCAGGTGCGCTCGGTCGAGCTCGCCATGGTGCATAAGGTACGCACCTTTGTGCGTTCGTCTTTCGAGGATCCCGATGCTCCGGGCATGGGCGACCTCTTGAACCCGCCCGGAACGCTGATTTGTGACGAGGATGAAATCGTGGAACAGGAAGTAGTCACCGGCATCGCCTATGCCAAGGATGAGGCTCAGATCTCGCTTCGCCGTCTTGCCGACCGGCCGGGCGTTTCCGCCGCCATCTTCGGCCCGCTTGCCGAGAGCCACATCAACGTCGACATGATCGTTCAGAACATTTCCGAAGACGGTTCGAAGACCGACATGACCTTCACCGTTCCCTCGGGTGATGTCGAGAAGGCCATCAAGGTCCTGTCCGACAACAAGGAGAAGATCGGCTACGACGTCGCGCAGAGCGAATCGGGGCTGGTGAAGGTTTCCGTCATCGGTATCGGCATGCGCAGCCATGCCGGCGTTGCGGCGACAGCCTTCCGCGCACTTGCCGAAAAAGGCATCAACATCAAGGCGATTACAACCTCGGAGATCAAGATTTCGATCCTGATCGACGGTCCTTATGCAGAACTCGCTGTCAGAACTTTGCATTCCTGCTACGGTCTGGATAAGAATTGATTCCCAGCGGGCGGCCTGCCCCTTCAGGTTGAAGATGCGGCCGGTTTTGCTGGCCGCACTAGGCGTTTGTTTCGGGGAGCTTGAGACGCAATGAGAGACCTTTCCGGCGGTCCGCGCGTATTGCTCAAGCGGCTGCGCGAGTTGATGGCGGAGCCGCTGGAGCCGCAGGAGCGACTCGACCGGATCGTGCGGCAGATCGCCAGCAACATGGTGGCGGAGGTCTGCTCGGTCTACGTGCTGCGCGCCGACGGTGTTCTCGAGCTCTATGCGACCGAAGGTCTCAAAAAAGAAGCCGTCCACCTTTCGCAGCTGAAAATGGGACAGGGCCTCGTCGGCACGATTGCCGCGTCCGCCCAGCCGCTCAATCTTTCCGATGCGCAGTCGCATCCGGCCTTCCGCTACCTGCCGGAAACGGGCGAAGAAATCTACCATTCCTTCCTCGGCGTGCCGATCCTGCGTACGGGACGCTCGCTTGGCGTTCTCGTCGTGCAGAACAAGGCGAGCCGCAACTATCGCGACGAGGAGCTGGAAGCGCTCGAGACGACGGCGATGGTTCTCGCCGAGATGATTGCGACCGGCGAACTCAAGAAGATTACCAAGCCGGGTCTCGAACTCGATCTTACCCGCTCCGTCACGATCGACGGCGACACCTATAATGATGGAATCGGCCTCGGTTACGTCGTGCTGCACGAGCCGCGCATCGTCGTCACCAACCTTCTGAACGAGGACGCGGAAAAGGAAATCCGGCGGCTGGCGGAAGCCATGGGCTCGCTCCGGATCTCCATCGACGACATGCTGTCGCGCCGCGACGTTTCCATGGAAGGCGAGCACCGCGAGGTGCTGGAAACCTACCGCATGTTCGCCCACGACCAGGGCTGGGTGCGCAAGCTCGAAGAAGCGATCCGCAACGGCCTGACGGCGGAAGCGGCCGTCGAGAAGGTGCAGAGCGATACCAAGGCGCGCATGATGCGCCTGACCGATCCGTACCTGCGCGAACGGATGCACGATTTCGAGGATCTCGCGAACCGGCTGCTGCGTGTGCTGACGGGCTACACCGGCCGCACGACCGCCGAGGGCTTCCCGACCGATGCGATTATCCTGGCGCGCGCCATGGGTGCCGCCGAACTGCTCGACTATCCGCGCGCCAATGTGCGCGGTCTGGTGCTCGAGGAAGGCGCGGTGACGAGCCATGTGGTGATCGTCGCGCGCGCCATGGGCATTCCCGTCATCGGCCAGGCGGCCGGTGTCGTGGCGCTCGCCGAAAACGGCGACGCCGTTATCATCGACGGCGACGAGGGGCATGTGCATATCCGGCCGATGCCGGAACATCAGCGCTCCTACGAGGAAAAGGTCCGCTTCCGTGCAAGACGGCAGGAGCAGTTCCGGGCATTGCGTTCGGTCGAGCCGGTCACGCGGGACGGGCAGCGCATCCAGCTTCTGATGAATGCCGGCCTGCTGGTCGATCTGCCGCAGCTGGCGGAATCGGGCGCGGAAGGCATCGGGCTTTTCCGCACCGAACTGCAGTTCATGATCGCTTCGACCATGCCGAAGGCGGAAGAGCAGGAAATGTTCTACCGCAATGTGCTGAAACAGGCGGGCGGGCGTGTCGTAACCTTCCGCACGCTCGATATCGGCGGCGACAAGGTCGTGCCCTATTTCCGCGGCCATGAGGAAGAGAATCCGGCGCTCGGCTGGCGGGCGATCCGCCTGTCGCTTGACCGGCCGGGTCTCCTGCGCACGCAGTTGCGCGCCATGCTGAAGGCCGCGGCCGGCACTGAACTGAAGCTGATGGTGCCGATGGTCACCGAAGTGTCGGAGCTGAGGCAGGTGCGCGAATTGCTGCAGAAGGAAGTGCAGCATCTTTCTCGCTTCGGCCATGGCTTGCCTCGCAAGCTGCAGTTTGGCGCGATGCTGGAGGTTCCGGCCCTGCTGTGGCAGCTCGATGAGCTGATGGACGCGGTCGATTTCGTCTCGGTCGGCTCCAACGACCTGTTCCAGTTCGCCATGGCGGTCGATCGCGGCAATGCGCGGGTTTCCGAGCGGTTCGATCCGCTGGAGCGGCCATTCCTGCGCATCCTGCGCGATATCGTGCGCGGTGCGGACCGCAACAAGACGCCCGTGACACTGTGCGGTGAGCTGGCCGGCAAACCGCTTTCGGCCATGGCGCTGCTTGGCGTCGGTTTCCGTTCCATTTCCATGTCGCCGGCCTCGATCGGACCGGTCAAGGCGATGCTGCTCGGGCTCGATGCCGAGGCCTTGACGAAGGCGGTCAATGAGGCGCTGGACGACCGGAATGCGACCGTTCCGATGCGCGAGGTGCTTGCCCGCTTCGCCGAGAGCCACAATATTCCCCTTTAGACACATCAACAAGAAGAACAGGAGCAAGGGGTGGCGAAGCTTCCCATTGAAAAGATGCGCGAGCTTGAGCGCCGCTTCGGCGAGATCGAAGCGCGCATGTCGGCCGGCCCTTCGGCCGACGTTTATGTGAAACTCGCATCCGAATATTCCGAGCTGCAGCCGGTCGTCACCAAGATCCGCGCCTATCAGAAGGCGGTCGGCGAGCTTGCCGACCTGGAAGTGCTGCTCGAGGACAAGTCCGTCGACCGCGACATGCGCGATCTCGCCGAACTTGAGCTGCCTGATGTGAAGGAGCGGATCGAGACGCTGGAGAACGAAATCCAGATCCTGCTTCTGCCCAAGGATGCGGCCGACGAGAAGAGCGCGATCCTGGAAATCCGTGCCGGTACCGGCGGCAACGAGGCGGCCCTTTTTGCCGGCGACCTCTTCCGCATGTATGAGCGTTATGCCTCGACACATGGCTGGAAGGTGGAAGTGCTCTCGTCAAGCGAGGGCGAAGCCGGCGGCTACAAGGAAATCATTGCGACGATCACCGGCAAGGGCGTCTTTGCCAAGCTGAAGTTCGAATCCGGCGTGCACCGTGTGCAGCGTGTGCCTGAAACGGAAGCCGGCGGGCGCATTCACACCTCGGCTGCGACCGTCGCCGTTCTTCCCGAGGCGGAAGAGATCGACATCGAGATCCGGCCGGAAGACATCCGCATCGATACGATGCGCTCCTCGGGTGCGGGCGGCCAGCACGTCAACACGACGGACTCGGCCGTGCGCATCACCCACCTGCCGACGGGTATCGTCGTGACCAGTTCGGAAAAATCCCAGCACCAGAACCGCGCCAAGGCCATGCAGGTGCTGCGCTCGCGTCTTTATGACGCCGAGCGGCAGAGGGCAGACAGCGAACGTTCTGCCGACCGCAAGAGCCAGGTCGGCTCCGGCGATCGCTCCGAACGTATCCGCACCTATAACTTTCCGCAGGGACGCGTGACCGATCATCGCATCAACCTGACGCTCTACAAGCTCGACCGGATGATGGTCGGCGAGATCGACGAAGTGGTGGATGCGCTGCTGGCGGACTATCAGGCGAGCCAGCTGGCACAGCTTGGCGAACAGCAATGACCGTATCCGGGCCGACGGTTTCAGAGGTACTTGCCGAGGCCCGGCGCCGCTTTACGGAGGCGGGCATCGCCGATCCGCAGACCGATGCCCGGCTGCTGGTCGCCGGATTGCTGAAGCTTTCGCCGACCGGAATGCTGACGGCCGGCCGCGAGGCGATTTCGCAGGAGCAGGCGGAAAGCATCGGCCGGGCGATCGACAGGCGGCTGAGGCACGAGCCGGTGCACCGCATTCTTGGAGAGCGGGAATTCTACGGCCTGCCGCTTTCGCTGTCGGCGGGCACGCTGGAGCCGCGGCCGGACACGGAAATTCTCGTCGACACGATCATTCCTTATCTGCGAGACCTTGCAAAGTCGGAGAACAATCTCCACATCCTCGACATGGGAACCGGGACCGGAGCGATTTGCCTTGCGCTCCTGAGTGAATGCCCGGAAGCGTCAGGCATCGGCAGCGACATTTCGGCCGATGCGCTGGAGACGGCAAGATCAAACGCAGAAAGAAACGGATTGCAGGCGCGATTTTCGACCATTCGATCGAGCTGGTTCGAGAACATCCACGGGACGTTTCATGCGATTGTCTCAAATCCGCCCTATATTGCTTCCAATGTCATTCACGATCTCGCTCCCGAAGTGACGAAATTTGATCCGGCTGCAGCGCTGGACGGCGGCTCGGATGGGCTTGACGCCTACAAAGCCATAGCAAAGGATGCGGCAAGGTTCGTACGGCCAAATGGGGTCGTGGGACTGGAAATCGGCTACGATCAGCGAAACGATGTGACGGCGATCTTCGAAGCGGAAGGCTTCAAGTGCCTCAAATCCGTGAAAGATTATGGTCAAAATGACAGAGTGCTCGTGTTCTCGCTGGCATGACCGGCGACAAATTGCGGCATCGAACTGGACATTATTGCTATTGCGAAGAAAAGGCTTGGATTTCCCGAGGAAGCAATATAGGTTGCCCTCACGCGTTGGGCGCATAGGAATGAACGAGATTCGTTCGGTACTTGCTCAGCTTCGGGGGTCTGCTCTTTTAAACGAGAGTTTCAAAAGTTGAACACGACCCAATGCGTGAATCAGTCAAACTGACTTGAAGACAAGCGGCAGGTCGGCGCGAAGGCGCACTATGCTTGCGGCACGAAGGCCCTGATCCGGATGGACCGGTCTTGGCGGTTGGTGCCATGTATCCAATCACAAACAGAGAATTCAGGTGAACGATCGATGAGGCCAGGACAGCAGAACAAGCGCGGTCGAGGGCGTGGCAATAACAACAATAACAATGGCGGCGGCGGAAATAACAACAACAACAATTTCAACCGCAAGGGCGGAAACCCGCTGACAAGGACTTATGACAGTTCCGGCCCCGATGTGAAGATCCGTGGCACTGCCCAGCATATCGCTGAAAAATATGCGCAGCTCGCCCGTGACGCCCAGAGCTCCGGCGACCGCGTCATAGCTGAGAACTATCTCCAGCACGCCGAACACTACAACCGCATCATTGCCGCCGCGCAGGCGCAGATGCAGGAACGCTTCCAGCGCGATGACCGCCACGACTATAATGATCGTGACAATGCGGACCGCGATGGCGACGAAGTGGATACGGCCGACAATGACGATGTCGTCATCGTTCAGCCGCCTCACCAGCAGCAGCGCGAACAGCGGCAGGCTGCTCCGGTAGCGCCGCCGGCACAGCAGGCGGAAGCGATCGACGGAACCGGCCCGCAGCCGGAAATCGAAGGCATTCCTGCCGAAGTCGCGATGGAAGAGGAAGGCTCGGCTGCGCCGCAGCGCGAGCGCCAGCCCCGCCGCCGCAATGCCGGCAGCCGCCCGCGCCGTCCGCGCCGCGGCGCCGAAGGTGAGGCCGCCGGTGAGGAAGGCGCTTCCGCCGAGGCCCCGGTTCTGGCCGAGGCTGCCTCCGAATAAGCCTGCTTCGTCTGTGAAGTTTGAAAGGCTGCCCTCTTCGGGCGGCCTTTTCTTTGCGAAGTCGCCTGCCGCGATTGTCGTGAACGGCGTTTACACGCACATTTACAGTAACGTACTTCCGCATCGAGCCTTCGAGGCGTTCACTCCGGGACACCTGTCGGGACCGGAGGAGCGCTGCGATGAAGTATCTTGTGTTCTTGTGCGTGCTGCTGGTCGCTGCTTCCGCCGAGGGCGCGGAGAAGGCAGCAAGGCAAGCTTTCGACGATGAGATCGAGCGAAAGGCCGTCCAGGCCGTCGTCTGGGGAATTCCCGTCGTCAACTACGACCTGATGCGC
Organism: Hyphomicrobiales bacterium; assembly: GCA_900471515.1. Taxonomy (GTDB): domain Bacteria; phylum Pseudomonadota; class Alphaproteobacteria; order Rhizobiales; family Rhizobiaceae; genus Rhizobium. Next base: position 19,001 of record UCFC01000022.1, read on the forward strand.
CAGGAGATGCTGACCAAGACGCCGGGCAGGGTTGGGCAGGTCATCTATTGGGGGCGGCCGCTGGATTGGAGGAACCAGACGCTGACGCCCAATCCTGATGCCCTCTATTTCATGACTTTCTTCACGACAAAAGACGGCCCGGTCGTTCTCGATCTGCCGGCCGCAGAAGGCAGCTCCTCTTTCAACGGCAATATCGTCACCGCCTGGCAGCTGCCGCTCGAAGATGCCGGCCTACTCGGATACGACAAGGGCAAAGGCGGAAAATTCGTGGTCCTGCCGCCAGGTTACAAGGACAAGCTGCCGGAGGGCTTCATCCCGCTTCAGTCGGAGGTCTATGGTGGCTACATGCTTTTCCGTTCGAACCTGAAGAGCCACGGCGATGCCGACGTGCAGGCTTCGATCGCCTACGGCAAGACGCTGAAGGTCTATCCTCTCTCCGCGGCCGCCAGTCCGCCCGAGACCGTTTTTACCGACGTCAAAGACATCCTCTTCGATTCCACCATCAGATGGGACGACAGCTTTTTCGACAACCTGAACCGCGTCATTCAGGAGGAGCCGTGGATAGCTCGGGATCGGGTCATGATCGACCAGCTGAAATCGCTTGGCATCGAACAGGGCAAGCCGTTTGCGCCGGACGCGCATGTGAAATCTCTGCTGACCGAAGGCATCAAGGAGGCCCAGAAGCTTCTGGAGGCCAAATACGATGCGGGGCTTCCCCCATTTTTCACCGACAGGAGCCGTTGGACCTTGCCGGCCTACCCGGACCTGATCACCGCCGCGCAAGCCAATTTCGATGCGCCGGACGCTTATCCCGTCGATCATCGCGGCGTCGCTTACAGCTATGCCTATATCGGCATCAAGCGGCTGGGCGCGGGACAATTCTATTCGATCTCGATCCGCGATAAGGACGGCAACGATTTCGACGGCGGCAAGACCTATCGCCTCAACGTTCCGCCAAACGTGCCGGTCGAACAATACTGGTCCGTAACGGCCTACGATAGACAGACGCACGCCCTGATCAGGAACGTCCCGCGCGCCAGCCGTTCGTCGCAGATCCCCGACCTCATCAAGAACGAGGACGGCTCGATCGATCTCTATTTCGGGCCGAATGCGCCGCAGGGCAGGGATGCCAACTGGGTGCCGACGGACCCGAAGCGGAAGTTCGAGCTGATGTTCCGCGCCTACGGTCCCACCAAGGCGTTCTTCGATAAGGAATGGGTGCTGCCCGACGTTACGTTCATGGGCCGATAGGGGCCGGGAGGCATGGTTTCGGGGCGGCTGTTTTCCGATGCCTTGCCCCTTTAAACTACCGGGATTCCCCACCATATGCTCTTGAGTTTCGTTTGCCGCAAATCTCAATGGCGACAAACAGGGCTTGCCTTTTGAGGGAGCTCAATCTCAATCATCGGTCTGTGCCTTATGAAGGGCAGGGCGATTCATGGAGGTAACGCATGAATATCGAAAAATACTCCGAGCGGGTGCGCGGTTTCGTTCAGTCGGCCCAGACCTATGCTCTGGCGCAAGGGCACCAACAGTTCACGGCAGAACATGTGCTGAAAGTGCTGCTCGACGACGATCAGGGCATGGCCGCCTCGCTGATCGAGCGCGCCGGTGGCGACGCAAAAGCCGCACGGCTTGCCAATGACGCCGCACTTGCCAAGCTGCCCAAGGTTTCCGGTGGCAACGGCAATATCTATCTCGCCCAGCCGCTCGCCAAGGTTTTCTCCACTGCCGAAGAGGCGGCAAAGAAAGCAGGCGACAGCTTCGTGACGGTCGAGCGCCTGTTGCAGGCGCTGGCGATCGAAACTTCCGCTTCCACCTATCAGTCGCTGAAGAATGCCGGCGTGACCGCGCAGGCGCTCAATCAGGTTATCAACGACATCCGCAAGGGTCGCACCGCCGATACGGCGAGCGCCGAGCAGGGTTTCGACAGCCTGAAGAAATATGCCCGCGACCTGACGGGCGATGCCCGCGAAGGCAAGCTTGACCCGGTGATCGGCCGCGACGACGAGATCCGCCGCACCATCCAGGTTCTCTCGCGCCGAACCAAGAACAATCCTGTTCTCATCGGTGAGCCCGGCGTCGGCAAGACGGCGATCGTCGAAGGTCTTGCCCTGCGCATCGTCAATGGCGACGTGCCGGAAAGCCTGAAGGACAAGAAGCTGATGGCTCTCGACATGGGTGCCTTGATTGCCGGTGCAAAGTTCCGCGGCGAATTCGAGGAGCGCCTGAAGGCCGTATTGAACGAGGTTCAGTCGGAGAACGGCGAGATCATCCTTTTCATCGACGAGATGCATACGCTGGTCGGCGCCGGCAAGGCGGATGGGGCGATGGACGCTTCCAACCTGTTGAAGCCTGCTCTTGCCCGTGGCGAATTGCACTGCGTCGGCGCAACGACGCTCGACGAATACCGCAAACATGTCGAGAAGGACCCTGCTCTTGCCCGTCGCTTCCAGCCGGTCATGGTCGAGGAGCCGACGGTCGAGGATACGATCTCGATCCTGCGCGGGCTGAAGGAAAAGTACGAGCAGCATCACAAGGTGCGCATCGCCGATGCGGCATTGGTTGCCGCTGCGACGCTTTCGAACCGCTACATCACCGACCGCTTTCTGCCGGACAAGGCGATCGACCTGATGGACGAGGCAGCCGCCCGTCTGCGCATGCAGGTGGATTCCAAGCCGGAAGAGCTCGATGAACTCGACCGCCGTATCATCCAGCTGAAGATCGAGCGCGAGGCCTTGAAGAAGGAAACCGACGTTGCTTCTGCCGACCGGCTGAAACGGCTGGAAGGTGAGCTTTCGTCGCTGGAGGAAGAGGCTGATGCGCTGACGGCCCGCTGGCAGGCGGAGAAACAGAAACTCGGCCTTGCCGCCGACCTGAAAAAGCAGCTCGACGATGCCCGCAACGAGTTGGCGATCGCCCAGCGCAAGGGCGAATTCCAGCGCGCCGGCGAGCTTGCTTACGGCGTGATCCCGGGCCTGGAAAAGCAGCTGAGCGAGGCCGAAAGCAAGGAAGACAACAGCCGCAACGCGATGGTGCAGGAGGTCGTCACGCCCGACAATATCGCCCATGTCGTCTCCCGCTGGACCGGCATTCCGGTCGACAAGATGCTCGAAGGCGAACGCGACAAGCTGCTCCGGATGGAAGACGAACTGGCGAAATCGGTGATCGGCCAGGGCGATGCGGTTCAGGCCGTATCCCGCGCCGTACGCCGCGCGCGTGCCGGCCTTCAGGATCCGAACCGACCGATCGGCTCATTCATCTTCCTCGGCCCGACCGGCGTCGGCAAGACGGAACTCACCAAGGCGCTTGCCCGCTTCCTGTTCGACGACGAGACGGCAATGGTGCGCATGGATATGTCGGAATATATGGAGAAGCACTCCGTCGCCCGGCTGATCGGTGCCCCTCCCGGCTATGTCGGCTATGACGAAGGCGGCGCGCTGACGGAAGCCGTTCGTCGCCGGCCCTATCAGGTCGTGCTGTTCGACGAGATCGAGAAAGCCCATCCCGACGTGTTCAACATCCTGCTGCAGGTGCTGGACGACGGTCGCCTGACCGACGGGCAGGGCCGGACGGTCGATTTCCGCAACACGATGATCATCATGACGTCGAACCTCGGCGCCGAATATCTGACGCAGTTGCGTGAAGGGGAGGACAGCGAGACGGTTCGCGAGCAGGTGATGGATGTCGTTCGCGGCCATTTCCGGCCGGAATTCCTGAACCGTATCGATGAGATCATCCTTTTCCACCGCCTGAAGCGCGAGGAAATGGGCGCGATCGTCGATATTCAGCTGAAGCGGCTGGTATCGCTGCTGTCCGAGCGCAAGATCGTGCTCGATCTCGACGAGGATGCCCGCAACTGGCTGGCAAACAGGGGCTACGATCCGGTCTACGGCGCCCGTCCGCTGAAGCGGGTGATCCAGAAGTTCGTGCAGGATCCGCTTGCCGAGCAGATCCTGTCGGGCCAGGTGCCGGACGGATCGACGGTGAAGATCACCAGCGGTTCGGATCGTCTGCTGTTCCGGACGAAACAGTCGGTCAGCGAAGCGGCATAAGGCTGTGCGGACAGGAATTGAAAATGGCGGCTCCCGGGTCGCCATTTTTGTTTCCGCAGAAGGAGCGAATTATTTGCTGGCGACCTGATCGGAGGCGGGCTGGTTGTTCAGAAGCGTGTCGATGCGCTTGCGCTCGTCCTCGAACTTGGCGAGCGCATCGCCCTGGAGCGACTTGCCGCCGGGCAGGCGGATGCGCAGCGGATCGACCTTGGTGCCGTTGACGATCAACTCGTAGTGCAGGTGCGGGCCTGTCGATTCACCGGTCGTTCCCACCCAGCCGATGACCTGCCCCTGGCGCACCTTGGCGCCCGGCACGATGCCCTTGGCAATGGCGCTCTGGTGGTTATAGGAGGATTCGTAGCCGTTGGCGTGGCGTACGATCGTCTGGTTGCCATAGCCACCGGAATCCCAGCCTGCCTTTTCGACCGTGCCGTTGCCGGCTGCGATGATCGCCGTGCCGCGCGGGGCCGCCCAGTCGACACCGGTATGCATGCGCGCAAAGCCGAGGATCGGGTGGCGGCGCATGCCAAAGCCGGACTTGAAGATGCCGTTCGGGACAGGATTGCGCAGCAGGAACTGGCGGATGCTCTTGCCGTCCTGGTCGAAATAGTCGACCGTGCCGTCTTCCGGGTCCTGGAAGCGATAGAAGCGCGTCAAAGTATCGCCGAAACGCGCGTTGACGTAGAGAAGCTCGGAATCGGCGGTTGCCTGGCCGTTGCTGTCGGCGACGGAGAAGAAGGCCTCGAGATAATCCGTCGGCTTCAGCTGCGCCTGGAAATCGACATTGGCGGCGAGCAGCTTGATGATCAGAGCCGTCATGTCCTTGGTCATGCCATAGGAAAGGGCTGCGCGGTAAATGCCGTCATAGACGCGCGGCAGGTTCTGGCCTGCGGGCGGGGCGAAGGAATTGTCGTCGAAGGCTGTGGCGACCGCATCCAGCATCGGCGGCTCGCTGCCGGCGACGAACCGGCCCTTGTCATCGAGCGCGACGGTGACGAGATGGCGGGTGCCGCGATAGACGCTGGCGCGGATGATCTTTGCCTGTTCGCCCTTCTGAATGATGCCGATGCGCAGGACGTCGCCTTTCGAGAGCGTATCGGTGCCAAGCAGCGGGGCGATATAGCCGGACATGCCGTCTGCCTGCGGCTGCGGGTAGCCGGAATCGGCGAGCGCCTTGGCGATTTTCGTGTCCTGGCGCACCGGCAGGATGTCGTCGGCGAATTCTTCGGTCTGCGGTGTAATGGATTCCGGTGCCGAAACCGTCATGTTCTGTTCGAGAACACGCGCGGCAAGGCCGGCGGTCAGGTCGACGTCGTTGTCCTCGGCGGAGAAGCGGCGCGGATCCACATAATAGAGAGCGGCCAGCTGGGCATTTCCGTCCGTCAGGACCGAGCCATTGGAGCGGACATTCTCCTCGACCTCGTCAAGCGACAGGCCGGGGGCCATGTTGAGGTCGGATTTGCCGGTCGGGAAAGGGATGGTCTTGAGCGCCACTTCGGATTCGACGTCGGAGCCGTAAATTGCGCCGGTGCGGCTCTGCGGTGCCGGCTGCGGTTCGTCGGCCGAGAAGATCGCCAGCGGATCGAAATCCGGATAATCCTCCGTCGCGACGTGATTGGCCGCCAGCATCATCTTCACATGGGAGAAGGGCTGGCGGCGCACGACCTCCTTCTCGCCGTCGTGGACGACGGTCGAGACTTCCATGATGGCGCGATCCGATGGCTTGGCGGCTATGACGGGCGCGATCAGACGCCCGCCCCGGGTAACGGATGTGTCCTGGTGCGCATCGGCCGATGCGCTCGCATAGGCTTCGGCGGGGATTGCCAGCTGCTGCCGGCCGTCGAGGGCGGCAAACAGTGCGACACCCATGAGGATCGACGAGGTAATGCCTGTGAGGAACGTGCCCGAAAGCCAGCGCAACGAAACCTCGCGCCGGTCGGGCGCACGGCGCCCGTCTGCCAGAAGCGGAGGCTCGCTGCCGAGCGAGCGGATCATCATTTTCTCCGTCATCATGGCAGTGGAGTTCGCATCCTTACATTCGATGTCGTTCTTAGCATCCGCGGGCCGTCCTGGCTGGGGCGAAAGATGTGCATATTTTGGGCACTGAAGTCAAATCACACCGGAGCGGACACTCTACGTGCGCATGCCTGCGTGAATCGTGCGTGTTTCTCTGACCAGCAGAATGTGATCATGTCGGGGCGAAGAGGGCTAAAATCGGATCTTCCACAATAAACCGACAAACAGTCATGTTTTTCGGGCTCTTCGGCGCGATTGGAATCCGGGAAACGAGCGGATTTTCGCGAATGGTGTAAAATCACCTGCAGAAACAAAGGGATGGAAGAAAAATGATTTTTTTGGAAATGGCCTGTTGACTGTCGGGAAGATG
>UCFC01000020.1 GCA_900471515.1 Hyphomicrobiales bacterium
AGGGCGGGCAGGGGCGGGCCTGCGCCCTTTCGGCCACTATTGCACAGTCCACTGGCCGATATCGTCGCGTTCGCCGATCAGCGCCAGGCCGTGCGCGATGGAGAGCAGTTCGCCGCCGCTCTCGATCTTGTCCGCGTCGAACCGCTCGGTGAAGATGCGCCGCACCGCCGGCACGAAGGACGTGCCGCCGGTCAGGAACACCTTGTCGATGCCGGACACCTCGGTACCGGTCTTTTCCAACACCTCGTCGAGCGCCCCTTCGATGCGCGCGAGATCGTCCACGATCCAGCTTTCGAAATCGCTGCGCCGGATCGTGCGGTGGCCGCCGCGGCCGAGCGGGGCGAAATCGAAAGAGGCCTCTTCGGCTGAAGAAAGCGCCATCTTCGTCGCCGAGACCGCCTGATAGAGCGGGTAGCCCTCGTCATGGTCGATGAGATCGACGAAGATTTCCAGCTTCTCCGGCTCCAGCGCCGTGCGCACGAGCTTCTTCAGGTCCTCGAATTCCCGCGATGTCTTGAAGATCGACAGCTGGTTCCAGCGGCTGAAGCTCGCGTAATAGTTCGACGGCACCTCAAGGATCTTGTCGAAACTCTTGAAATGGCTGCCCTTGCCGATCTGCGGCGCGACGATATTGTCGATCATGCGCGCGTCGAAATGGTCGCCGGCGACACCGACGCCCGAATGGCCGATCGGCGTCGCCGTCAGCTTGCCGGCCTTGGTCTCGAAGCGGATCAGCGAATAGTCGGTCGTGCCGCCGCCGAAGTCGGCGACAAGCACCGTCGCGTCGGACTTCAGGTTCTGCGCGAAGTAGAAAGCGGCCGCAACCGGCTCGTAGACATAGTGAATTTCCGGAAAGCCGAAGCGCGTCAGCGCCTCGTTGTAGCGCTGCACGGCGAGGCCCGCGTCCGGGTTGGCGCCGGCAAAATGCACCGGCCGGCCGGCAATGATGCGGGTCACGTCGCCGGGCCAGTTGTCGCCGGCATAGTGGCGCAGGCGCCGGATGAAGATTTCCATCAGGTCTTCGAAGCTCTGCCGCTTGCCGAAGATGATCGTGCCCTGGAAGAGCGCACTGGCCGCAAAGGTCTTGATCGACTGCAGGAAACGACAGTCGCCGGGATTGTCGATGAACTGCCGGATCGCCGCGTGCCCGGCCTCCACCTTCAGCGCCGAGGCGCCGAGCTGCGCGTCCTTCATGAAGGAGAGCGCGGTGCGCATGCTGTCGGCCGTGCCGGCGCTGCTGGTCAGCGAAATGGAATGGGTCTGCGTGCCGCCGTCTGCCAGCGCCAGAACAGTATTGGTCGTGCCGAAGTCAAGCCCGAGCGCCCGTGCCATGGCCGTGCTCCCTGTCAGATATGTCGAATATCACTGAACCGGGGCGGCTGCCCCGAAATACGAAAGGGCGCCTTGTCGCGCCCCGGTCATTTTGTGAGAGGCGGGTGATGGCACAGGCGCGGGCGGAAAGCAACCCGTCCGGATCAGTTTGCGAGCTGCGCCCGCGTCTCTTCCGCCATCCGGCCGATCCACTTGCGGAACGTCTCCATGGCCGGCGTGACGGAGCGGGATTTGAGCCGCGTCAGCCAGTAGCTGCCCTTGGAAATCCGGATCGGGAAGGGCTGTTCCAGCTGGCCGGCGGCAAGCTGGCGGGAAAACATCAAGGGCGGGGCGAGCGCCACGCCCGCCCCCTGCAGTGCCGCCTCGATCATCAGCACGGAGGAATCGAAGACCATGCCGCGGATCGGCGGGCAGGCGACGCCCGCCGCCTCGAACCAGCCGGGCCATTCGTCGGCGCGGTAGGAGCGCAGCAGCGTCTGATGCGCCACATCCTCGGGGGAGGCGAGCTGGCGGGCGGTCGAGGGGATGCAGAGCACCGAAAGCGGCGCTTCGAACAGCGGCTCGGCCTCGATGTCGTGCCAGGCGCCGTTGCCGAATTTGATCGTATAGTCCAGCCCTTCGGCGGCGATGTCGACGCGGTTGTTGTTGGTCGAAAGCCTGAGATCGATGAAGGGATATTGCTCGCGGAAATCGGCCAGCCGCGGCACCAGCCAGCCGACGGCAAGCGTGCCGACCGCGCCGAGCTTCAGCACTTCGCGAATATGGCCGCCCTCGAACCGCTCCAGCATGCCGGCCATGCGGTCGAAGGAATCCTGCAGCGCCGGCAGGAGCGCCAGCCCCTCTTCGGTAATCATCAGCCCGCGCGGCAGGCGGCGAAACAGGCTGACGCCGAGCCGCTGTTCGAGCAGCTTCACCTGATGGCTGACGGCCGCCTGCGTGACGCAGAGTTCGATTGCCGCCCGCGTGAAGGAGAGATGGCGCGCGGCGGCCTCGAAGGCGCGCAGCGAATTCAGCGGCAAATATGGTCGAACCATGGCAATGGCCTAATCTGATTTATGCCTGACCGCAAATATCATCGTTTGATCGGGCCTTCCAGGACGGCCTAGAAAGCTTCCGTCGAACCATATGGAGAACGAAAGTGGCTTTCGAAAGACTTCTTCTTCTGGCATTTTCCATAAGCATTACAGCAGCTTCCATCGGCGTTGCTCCGGCGCGCGCCGCCGGTCCGATCCGCTGCACCCTGATTGCCGACGAGAAGACCGGCGAGACGATCTACCGGCAGGGCAATTGCGATCAGGGCTTCTATCCGCAATCCACCTTCAAATTGCCTTTGGCCATGATGGGTTATGACGCCGGCATTCTCGTCGACGAGCACACGCCGCTCTGGCCCTACGATCCGAAGCTCAAGCGGTCCAAACGCGAGCAGCAGGATACCGACCCGACCATCTGGGAGCGGGATTCGATCGTCTGGTTCTCGCAGGCGCTGGCCCGCAAGCTCGGCAAGCGCGCCTTTGCCGATTATGTCAGGCGTTTCGGCTACGGCAACCAGGACGTTTCGGGCGGGCCTGGCAAGACGGACGGGCTGACCGAATCCTGGCTGATGTCGTCCTTGAAGATCTCGGCGGAGGACCAGGTGCGCTTCATCCGCCGGTTCCGCACCGGCAACCTGCCGATCTCGGCGCGCGCCCGGCAGATGACCGAGGCGATTGTCCCGCATTTTAAGGCAGCGGACGGCTGGGATATCCAGGGCAAGACCGGCTCCGGCTGGCTGCGCAACGCCGCCGGCAAGACCAATTACGAGCGCCCGCTCGGCTGGTTCGTCGGCTGGGCGACGAAGGGCGAGCGCCGCCTCGTCTTCGCAAGGCTCTATATCGCCGACCACCGCTACGACGACAATCCGATCAGCTTCGAGACGCGCGATACGCTGATCGCCGATCTGCCGGCTCTCGCAGCCGGCCGCTGAACGAAAGAAGGGCGCCGCGCGGCGCCCTTTTTTGTCCCGTTATTCCGCCGCCATCGCCCGCGGCTCCTCTTGCGCATGGACTTCCGGCTGCTTGCGGCTGAGCAGGCGGTGGAGGAAATTGCCGAAACGGTCCATCTCCACGAAGATGACCGGCGTGATGAACAGCGTCAGCATCTGCGAGACGATGAGGCCGCCGACGACGGCGATGCCGAGCGGCTGGCGCAGTTCCGAGCTGGCGCCGGTGCCGAGCGCGATCGGCAACGCGCCGAGCAGGGCGCAGAAGGTCGTCATCATGATCGGCCGGAAGCGCCGCACGCAGGCTTCGTGGATCGCCGCCGTCGCCTTCTCGCCGGTCGTGCGCATGGTTTCCACCGCCACGTCGATCATCATGATCGCGTTCTTCTTGACGATGCCGATCAGCATCAGCAGGCCGATAAGCGCGATGATCGACAGGTCGAAGCCCATGATCTTCAGGGCCAGCAGCGCCCCGAAGGCGGCCGCCGGCAGGCCGGAGAGAATGGTCAGCGGGTGGATGAAGCTTTCGTAGAGCACGCCGAGCACGACATAGATGGTCAGCACCGCCGCCAGGATCAGATAGGGCGTGTTGCCCTGCGACTGCTCGAAGATCTGCGCCGTGCCGCCATAGGACGTGAACACGTCGGCCGGCATGTTGATGTCCTTCTTGATCTGGTCGATCCTTGCGGTCGCGTCGCTGAGCGACACGCCTTCCGGCAGGTTGAAGGAAACGGTGGTCGAGACGAGCTGGCCCGTCTGGTTGATGGTGACGGGGCCGACCGTGCGCTCCACATGCGCGAAGTTCGACAGCGGCACGAGGCTGCCGTTGGACGAGGCGACGCGGATTTCCGAAAGCTTCTGGTCGTCCCAGGGCTTGCTCGTGTCATATTCGACGATCACGTCGTAGCTGTCGCCGGTCGACTGGATCTCGGCCGCCGCGTAGCCGCTGAAGGATTCCTGCAGGGTGGTGCGCAGCGTGTCGTTGTCGATCCCGTAGGCGGCCGCCCGCTCGGTATCGATGACGATGCTGGCCTGCAGGGCGTTGTTCTGCGCGTCGGAGGTCACGTCGGTAAACAGCCGGTCGGCGCGCATCGCCTGCTGCATCTTGCCGGCCCACAGGTTGGTCTGGTCGGCGTTCAGCGCCTGGATGACCAGCTGATACTGGCTGGCGGTCTGGCGGCCGCCGAAGCGCAGGCTCTGGTTCGGCGTCACGAAGGCCTGCAGGCCGGGGATCTTGTTGATCGCCGTGCGCAGCTCGCGCAGCGTCTGGTCAAGCGGCGGGCGCTCCTTCTTGTCCTTCAGCTCGACGAACATCGAGCCGTTGTTCAGCGGCTTGTTCGGGTTGCCGCCGATGGTCGACATGACGTGGTTGACGGCCGGGTTGGCCTTGACGACGGCGGCGGCCTGCTGCTGCAGCGCCTCCATCGCCGAATAGGAAATATCCTGTCGCGCCTGCGTGCTGATCGTCAGGCGGCCGATATCCTCCTGCGGGAAGAAGCTCGTCGGCAGCGTCATGAAGAAATAGACCGTCAGCGCCACCGAGCCGAGGAAAACGCCGAGGATGGTCGGCCGATGTCTCAGGCACCAGCCGACCGCATTGTCGTAGCCGCGCAGGGTGCGCTCGAAACCGGCGTCGAAGATGCGGATGACGAGCGGCGGGCGGCTGTGGTTGTTGGAAAGGCGCGAGCCGAGCATCGGCGTCACCGTCAGCGATACGATCGCCGAGGCGATGATGGCGATCGCCACCACCATGCCGAATTCGTTGAACACGCGCCCGACGACGCCGCCCATCAACAGGATCGGGATGAAGACCGCAATCAGCGATACCGACATGGAGATGATCGTATAGCTGACTTCGCCCGCACCCTTGATCGCCGCTTCCCGCACCGGCATGCCTTCCTCGACATGGCGCAGGATGTTTTCCAGCATGACGATCGCGTCGTCCACGACGAGACCGACCGCCAGCGTCAGGCCGAGCAGCGAGATATTGTCGATACTGTAGCCCAGCACATACATCATGCCGAAGGTGGAAATCAGCGACAGCGGAACGGCAAGGCCGGGAATGATGGTCGCGGTCGCGTGCCCGGTGAAGAGATAGATGACGAGAACGACGAGGCCGATCGTCAAAAGCAGCGTGAACTTCACGTCGGAGATCGCGTCGCGGATCGGCTTGGCGGCATCGTTCATGATGACGGTGTTGACCGAGGGCGGGATTTCGGCGTGAAGCTGCGGCAGCTTGGCGTTGATCGCATCGACCACGTCCACCGTATTGGCGTCCGGCTGGCGCTGGATGGCGAGGATGATGCCGCGCTGGCCGTCATACCAGCTGCCCGTATACTGGTTCTCGACGCTGTCCTGGACGTCGGCGATGTCGCCGAGATGGATCGGCGCGCCGTTCGGATTGGCGATCACCAGCGAGCGGAACTGCTCGGCATTGGTGCGCTGCGTATTGGCCGTGATCGTCATGGCCTGCGCATTGTTCTGCAGCGTGCCGACCGGCTGCTGGCTGTTGGCGGCCGCAAGCGCCTTGTTGACCGTGTCGATGCCGATGCCGCGGGTCAGAAGCTTGTTGGGATCGACCTCGACGCGCACGGCATAGGTCTGCGCGCCGAAGACGCTGACCTGGGCGACACCCGGCAGCGTCGACAGCGAGGGCGAGATGATGTCCTCGGCGATCTCGTCGAGCTTGCTGCGCGGCATCGTGTTGCTCTGCACCGCAAGCAGCATGATCGGCGCGTCGGCCGGGTTCGTCTTGCGGTAGCTCGGCGGCGTCGTCATGTTGTCGGGCAGCTGCCGCGTCGCATGCGAAATGGCCGCCTGCACGTCGGCGGCGGCCGCGTCGATATCGCGGTTCAGGTCGAACTGCAGCACGATGCTGGTGCTGCCGAGCGAGCTTGAGGCGCTGATTTCGCTGATGCCGGGGATCGTCTCGAACTGCTTGATCAGCGGTGTCGCCACCGATGTCGCCATCGTCTGCGGCGAGGCGCCGCTCAGCTGCGCCGAAACGTTGATGGTCGGGAAGTCAACCTGCGGCAAAGCCGCCACCGGCACGAGCCGGTAGCCCGCCAGACCCGCGAGGATCACGCCGATCGCAAGCAGGGTCGTTGCGACCGGGCGCTGGATACAGAAATTCGGGATCATTGCTCGGCCCCCACCGCGATCGTTTCGGCCTGCGCATTTTGCCGAGGCTCGTCGGCGGAAGCGACATCGAGTGTCTTGTCGTTGAACTGTTCGTTGATCGCCTGCTGGTCGCTGAGCTGGCCCTGGCCCTCGACGACCACATGCTCGCCCTCCGAAAGGCCGGAGGCGATGGCGGTGAAGCCGCCATTGGCGCGCGCGACGGTCACGGGCGTCAGGTGCGATTTGCCGTCCTTGGCGACGAAGGCGAAGAAACCGTCGGGGCCGGGGCTGACGGCGACGGTGGGAACGACCACCTGCTGTTCGTCATTGTTGAAATGCACGACGAGATTGACCGACTGACCGGGCCACAGGGCACCGGAGGCGTTTTCGAACTTCGCCTTGGCAAGGATCGTGCCCGAGGCCGTGTCGACCGTATTGTCGTAAAAACTGATCTCGCCCTTGCGCACCTGCCCCTTGGTGGAATCGGGCGCCGTGCTGACCTCGACCGGGCCGGAGGCGAGCGCCTTCTTCAGCTCCTGCAGGTAGCGCTCCTGCAGGTGGAACTTCACATAGATCGGATCGTATTTGGCGATGGTGACGATGGCCGCGCCGGCATTGACGAAGGCGCCCTTGCTGAGCGCGATATCGCCGAGCCGGCCGTCGAAGGGGGCGCGGATATCGGTATTTTCCAGCGTCACCTGGTCGGAGGCGAGCGTGGCCTTGTCGGCCTCAACGGTCGCGGCGGCGGTATCGCGGGCGGCCCTGGCCTGGTCGAGGCTCTGCTGCGTGCCGGCCTTCTGGTCGAAAAGGTCCTGCGCGCGGGTCAGCGCCGTCTCGGATTCGGCAAGGGTGGCCGTATCGCGCACGATCATCGCATTGTCCTTGTCGACGGCGGCCTTGGCCGTGCGGTCGTCCAGCTTGGCGATCAGGTCGCCCTGCTTGACGGTGGCGCCGTCCTTGGCCTCGATGCTGACGACCAGCCCCTGTTCCTGCGCGGCGATCGTCGTATTGTCGTCGGCGTCGGCCCAGCCGGTCGCCGTCACGTCCATCGGCAGGGCCGCCTTCACGGCGGCCACGGTCTTGACCATGGTGGGGCCGCCGGCGCCGCGGCGGCGCCCGCCGCCCTGCTGCTGCCCGGACCCGCCCTGGGCCGGATCGGCCTGCGCCTGCCGGCGGCCGCCGTTCTGGCCGGCGTCCGGCTTCTTGATGAACTGCGACAGGTAGGGGATATCGGAAGCATAGGGGACCTTGTCCCCGAACTGCCAGAAGCCGACGGCGGCCACGGCGACGATGCTGACGGTGATCCAAAATTTCTTCATGGGCGAGACCGGTCTTGTCCTCGGAAGATTGCGTGATTTTCGGCTGCGATTGAGCCGCCTATATTGCGGCGCAAAAAAGACATAATCACCCCCCGGACGATCACTAACCGGTTATAACGGCTTAAATTTTCGTAATGAACATTCCGTAATATTCAAACTATACTAATATATAGTCAGACAGGCGGCGTCGCCCATTTGCGCCGCCTGCCGGCGCAGGCTCCATTGGCGAAACACTATTTGATCCGCATCGCAGGCCCTGCGCGAGACAGAAGGTGCAAACCGCGGAGGCAGACAGTCATGGCCGAATTGAATGCCGGTGAACTTCGCTCACTGATTACCAACATCTTTCCGGAGCTTACGGCTTCCGTCTTCAGGCTGGCGACGCCGGGCTGGGATTCGGTGGCCATCGACGTGGACGACAGGCTGATCTTCAAGTTTCCGCGCAATCCGGGCGCGGAGAGGGCGCTCATCAGGGAAGCGGCCCTTCTCGGCATCATCAGGCCGTCCCTGTCGATGACGGTTCCCGACATGCGCATCCATGACGGCCCGCCGATCTTTTCGAGCCATACCAAGATCCAGGGCGAACATCTCATCACCGACGATTACGAGCGCCTGCCGAAAGCGGCCCGCCAGCGCCTCGGCGACGATCTGGCCCGCTTCTATGCCGAACTGCACGGTCTGGACGGCGAGCGCATGCGCGCGCTCGGCGCCGGGCCGATCCCGCCCTGGCAGTCGCCCGAAACAGTGCGCGACAAGGCGCTGCCGCTGCTGTCGTCCGACCTTGCCACCTATGCCGAGAGGGTCATCTGGGATTTCAAGGCCCTGCCGCCCGATCCCTACGGCACCATCTACGGCTTCTTCGACGGGCACGGCTGGAACATGGCCTTCGACCATGCCGAGGGCCGGCTGAACGGGCTATACGATTTCTCCGATTCCGGCTTCGGCCCGCTGCACCAGGAGTTCATCTATTCGAACTTCATCTCGCCCGACCTGACCTCGCGCATCGTCTCGGCCTACGAGACGCTGACCGGCCGCCGGCTCGACCGCCGGCGCATCGCCGTCCTCACCGGCTTCCACCGCCTGTCCGAACTTGCCGAACTGGCCGACGATCCCGCCCATGTCGGCGCCAAGATCGACAGCGTTGCGGCATGGGCGGCCGCCACCGCGCGTGCCGGATGAGGCGGGCTCAGAGCGAGCGCGCCGCACCCCCGTCGCAGCGGATCAGCGAGCCGGTAATATAGCTTGCCGGCTGGCTGCACAGAAAGGCCGCCGTTGCGGCGAATTCCTCGACCCTGCCGTAGCGGCCGACCGGGATGCGCGCCTCCTTCTCCGTGCGGATCTCCTCGATGCTCTTGCCGGTGCGCCTTGCGGCGGCCCCGTCGAGATCGTCGAGCCGTGCCGTCAGGATGCTGCCCGGCAGCAGCAGGTTGGTGGTCACGCCCTGGCCGGCCACTTCCGATGCCAGCGTCTTGCTCCAGCCGGCAAGCGCCGGGCGCAGCGTGTTCGACAGCGCCAGGTTGGCGATCGGCTCGATGACGCCGGAGGAGGCGACCGTCAGGATGCGGCCCCAGCCCTGCGCCTTCATGCCGGGCAGCAGCGCGTTGGTGAGCGTGATGACGCGCGCCACCATCGACAGGAAATAGGTTTCGAGCTTTTCCGGCGTCATGTCCTCGGTCGTGCCGGGCGTCGGGCCGCCGGTATTGTTGACGAGAATATCGAGCCCGCCGAATTTCTCCTGCACGGCGCCCGTGACGGTCTCGACGAAATTGTCGTCGGAAAGGTCGGCCCAGATCCAGTCGGCCTTGCCCTTGCCTTGCATGTTGATCGCCTTGCAATTGGCCTCCAGCTGCTCGCCGCTGCGCCCGCACAGAAGAACGTTTGCCCCTTCCTGCGCCAGCGCCCTGGCAATGCCGAGCCCGAGGCCGCGCGAGGACGCCAGGACGAGCGCGCGTTTGCCCTTGATGCCGAGATCCATGTTTTCCTCCAAATCCTGCCTCCCTTCTATAGGGCGCAAGTCTCGGCAAAGAAAAGCCGGAAAGCGGTTTTGCCGCACCCCGATAAATTGACGTTAACGTAAGCGTCATATAATCTTCCGTGCGCAGAAACATCATTGTGCGAATTGGAGGATCGCCTGTCGCTTCCCGGCTCGACAATGTTTTCCGGTTTTGACAAGAGAGTAGCCGACAATGGGGATGAGCGGCCGCGACATGGCCGAGCGGAGACGGATGGATGACCGACATGACTGAACTGCCGGAACGCGAGAGCATGGAATTCGACGTGGTGATCGTCGGCGCCGGTCCGGCCGGCCTTTCGGCCGCCATCCGCCTGAAGCAGGTCAATCCGGAACTGTCCGTCGTCGTGCTGGAAAAGGGGGCCGAAGTCGGCGCCCACATTCTTTCCGGCGCCGTCGTCGATCCCGTCGGCATCGACCGGCTGCTGCCCGGCTGGCGCGAGGAAAGCGACCATCCTTTCAGGACCGAGGTCACGGACGACCATTTCCTGCTGCTCGGCCCCGCCGGTTCGCTGCGCCTGCCCAACATCATCATGCCGCCGCTGATGAGCAATCACGGCAACTATATCGTCTCGCTCGGAAACGTCTGTCGCTGGCTGGCGGCCAAGGCGGAAGAACTCGGCGTCGAGATCTATCCGGGCTTTGCCGCAACCGAAGTGCTCTACAGTGATGAGGGCGCCGTCATCGGCGTTGCGACCGGCGACATGGGCATCGAGAAGAACGGCGAGCCTGGCCCGAACTATGCGCGCGGCATGGCGCTGATGGGCAAATACGTGCTGATCGGCGAGGGCGTGCGCGGCTCGCTCGCCAAGCAGCTGATCGCCAGGTTCGACCTGCAGAAGGATCGCGAGCCCCAGAAGTTCGGCATCGGCATCAAGGAACTCTGGGAGGTCAAGCCGGAAAACCACAGGCAGGGCCTCGTCCAGCACTCCTTCGGCTGGCCGCTCGGCATGGGCACCGGCGGCGGCTCCTTCCTCTATCACCTGGAAGACAATCTCGTCGCCGTCGGCTTCGTCGTCCACTTGAACTACAAGAACCCTTATCTCTACCCGTTCGAGGAATTCCAGCGCTTCAAGACCCACCCGGCGATCCGCGGCACGTTCGAGGGCGGCAAGCGCCTCTCCTATGGCGCCCGCGCCATCACCGAGGGCGGCTGGCAGTCGGTACCGAAGCTTTCCTTCCCCGGCGGGGCGCTGATCGGCTGTTCGGCGGGCTTCGTCAACGTGCCGCGCATCAAGGGCAGCCACAATGCCGTGCTCTCCGGCCTGATGGCCGCCGACCGCATCGCCGAAGCGATCGCGTCGGGCCGCGCCAATGACGAAGTGGTCGAGATCGAGAACGACTGGCGCCGGAGCGATATCGGCAAGGACCTGAAGCGGGTGCGCAACGTCAAGCCGCTCTGGTCGAAATTCGGCACGGCCCTCGGCGTCGCACTCGGCGGCTTCGACATGTGGACCAACCAGCTCTTCGGCTTCTCCTTCTTCGGGACGCTGAAGCACGGCAAGACCGACGCCGCCTCGCTGGAACCCGCGTCGCAGCACAGGAAGATCGACTATCCGAAGCCCGACGGTGTGCTCACCTTCGACCGTCTCTCCTCCGTCTTCCTGTCCAACACCAATCACGAAGAGGACCAGCCGGTCCACCTGCAGGTCAAGGACATGGCGCTGCAGAAATCCTCCGAACTCGGCGTCTATGCCGGCCCCTCGACCCGCTACTGTCCGGCCGGCGTCTACGAATGGGTGGAAAAGGACGGCGAAGAGACTTTCGTCATCAACGCCCAGAACTGCGTCCACTGCAAGACCTGCGACATCAAGGACCCCAACCAGAACATCAACTGGGTGCCGCCGCAGGGCGGCGAGGGGCCGGTCTATCCCAATATGTGATCTGCCCTATCCGACGCCCAGCGCCTCGGCGATTTTCGCCAGGCGCCTGTCACGGGTCAGAAGCCGAGTGCCTTCGGTCAATTTGGCCGAGGCCAGCAGGTGGACATCGACATAGCCGATGCCGCTTCCCATGAGCGAATGCTGTCCGATCAGGAAGAGGATTTCGGCATTGCTGGCGACCGTCGCCTGCGGCAGCTCGGACAGCGAGCGAAGGACGAGATCGTAATGCGGCATCGAGCCGAGCGCGATTTCTCCGATAATGAAGGGGTGGACCAGAACCTGCTGTCTTTTCAGCAGAAATTCCACTTCCTCCTCGCGCTTTCGCAGATGGCCGATCCAGACCGACGTGTCGAGTATGATCACTCGGAGTGATCCCGATCCGCTCCGCCCCATGTTCCGTCGCTGTTCCAGCGGCGTCTCGGCGGAGCCTGCAGATCCGGTGCGCTGCCGCCCAGCATGATGAGACGGCGCGCCGCTTCTTCCTGTATCAGGCGCGTGAGCGCTTCCTTCAGAAGCGCGGACCGTTCCTTGATGCCGGTGACTTCCTGAGCCCTGGCAAGCAATTCGTCGTCCAAAGTTACCGTCGTTCTCATCCGTGCCTCCTGCTGCATCAAAAATAGCATCAAATGATGCGCTTCTCAATGCAGTGGGGGATCGAAGCCCGCCGCCCGTCGATCTTGCACCGCCCGTTTAGCATTTCGTTAACCATAATTTCCTTAGCCTGCGACATCTTCTTGACGCGCTAAGGACACATTCATGACGATCTCGCGCCGGGGCTTCCTGATCGCTCTTCCCCTCTTTGCCGCCGGCTGCTCTTCGACGACGCTGAACAGCCAGACGAATTATGCAGCCCTGCCGGATGAAAAATTCCCGCTGCGGCAGGTACCGATCGACCAGATCAGGCCGGAGCTTCGCCGCACCGAAGTCGCCTATGAAGGCGGCTATGCGCCGGGCACCATCGTCGTCGATACGCCGGCGCGGCGCGCCTATTACATTATCGGCAACGGCCGGGCGATGCGCTACGGCGTCGGCGTCGGCCGCGAAGGGCTGGCCCTTGCCGGCAATGCCTATGTCGGCCGCAAGGCGGAATGGCCGAGCTGGACGCCGACCGAAAACATGCAGCGCCGCGAGGAGCGTTACCGCAAGCTCGCCGGCGGCATGCCGGGGGGGCCGAACAATCCGCTCGGCGCGCGCGCCATGTATCTCTACCGCGGCGGCAACGACACACATTTTCGCATCCACGGTACCAACCAGCCGCAATCGATCGGCCTTGCCATGTCGAGCGGCTGCATCCGCATGATGAACCATGACGTGATCGACCTCTACAACCGCGTCGAAGTCGGCGCCAGGGTCGTCGTCATCCAGGCCACGGCCTGATGTAACGTCACGCAAAAGCCGCCGCAGCGGATGGCTGCCGGCGGCTTTTGCTTTGGGCGGAACGTTTAGTGGCGCTTGGCGGCAATGCCGGTCGAGAGCGCCACGCCGATGCCGGTGATGACGGCCGCGCCGATTTCGGCAAGGCCCATCGGCTCGCCGAGCAGGAAGCCGCCGCCGACAGTTGCCAGAACCGGCGTCAGCGCCGTGAAGGCGGCCGCCTGCGTTCCGCCGAGATTGCGCACCGCCGTGCCATAGGCCAGCATGGCGACGAGGCCGGAGAGAATGCCCTGGCTCAGCACCTGCAGGCCGATTTCCGGCAGCGCGGCCTGCGGCAGCGAGACGCCGAAGACGAGCGCCAGCGCCGCCATGATGAGGAAGGACCAGACGGCGATCAGCGCGCTCGCCTGGATGGCCGAAAGGCCGGAGCGGCGGAAGGCATGCGTATAGCTTGCCCAGAGAACGGCGCCCGCCGGCAGCAGCGCGAAGCTCGTCCAGGGCAGGGAGGCATCGGCAAGGCTGCGGACAAGCAGGATCATCACCCCGGCGACGATCGCCAGCAGCCCGGCAATGCGTGTGGCGTCAGGCCGTTCGCCAAACAGCAGCATGCCGATCAGCGCCGTCGCCAGCGGCATGGAGCCGCCGAGCAGGATGCCGGACGAGGCGGCCGGCGTCGAATGGATGGCAAGCGTCGTCACCAGAAAGAACACCGCCCCGCAGCCGGCGATCATGATTGCCATCAGATGCAGCGGCAGGCCCTTCGGCTTGAGCCCGGTGCGCAGCCACACCGGCGCAAGGACAAGCGCCGGAATGCCGAAGCGGATCAGCCCGATATCGATCGAGCCGAGCGGCGTTGCAGCACTATGGCGCGTTGCCAGAAACCATGACGACCAGATCAGCACGGTGATCGTGCCGGCGGCATAACCCGACAGTTGCGAAGTCGGCTTTTCGTTTGAAAATGTGATGGTGCTCATCGTCCTGTCCTTTCCTCCGGTCCCGGTATCGACCGGACGGAAAGAACGTTAGCGCCGGAGGGCGAGGCATGTCCTTGCTATCTGTGGCTTGGAAAACGTGTTATACGCAATGATCTGCCAATTCATGCCGATGGATTTCGCAAATATGCCAAATCTCGATAAATTCGATATTGCCATCCTCAGATGCCT
This sequence comes from Hyphomicrobiales bacterium, assembly GCA_900471515.1. Lineage (GTDB taxonomy): Bacteria > Pseudomonadota > Alphaproteobacteria > Rhizobiales > Rhizobiaceae > Rhizobium. The sequence continues at coordinate 14,181 of UCFC01000020.1, forward strand.
GCAGGAGGATGCGCGCGCCACCAATGTCGAGATCGCCGAGAAGGTGAACCTCTCGCCGTCGCCCTGCCTGCGCCGCATCCGCAACCTCGAAAAGCTCGGCGTCATCAGGCGCTACACCGCCGATATCGACCGCAAGGAGGTCGGCCTCGGCCTGACCGTCTTCGTCGAATTCAAGGTCGCCCATCACAGCCGGGAAAATTCCGAGGCGCAGCAGGCGGCACTGCTCGCCATTCCCGAGATCGTCTCCTGCTTCCTGATTTCCGGCACGGCCGATTTCCTGGCGGAAGTCGTCGTCGAAGATCTCGCGGCCTATGAGCGACTGCTGACGGAAACGCTGCTGACCCTGCCGAACGTCAGCGACATCCGCTCGAATTTCGCCATCCGCAGCATCAAGACGCATGGGCCGCTGAAACTGCCGGAGCGCGGTTGACGCACCCCGTCCAATAAGATGACTGCGATTGTAAACTTTACTTGAAAAATCCGCTTCACTTCTGTAGTCCGCGTCTCAGCCGGTGAGAGGACCGGCCGATCATTTCAGTATGAGGGACTTTGCCGTGAGCGTTTTTGATATTCCGCTGTCGCGCCGCCAGTTCGGCCTGCTGCTTTCCGCCTGTGCCGCCGCTGCCGTACCCGGCCTTGCCCTTGCCGCCGACGACAGGCGCACGATTACCCACGAACTCGGCACGACCGAGATTGCCGGAAAGCCGCAGCGCGTCGTCGCGCTCGAATTCTCCTTCGTCCAGGCGCTGGACGCGATCGGCGTCGTGCCCGTCGGCATCACCGACGACAACCAGCCGAAGCGCATCGAGCAGCTGCTCGGCAAGAAGATCGACTACAGCTCGGTCGGCACCCGCCTGGAGCCCAATCTGGAGCTTGTCGCGGCACTGGCGCCCGATCTCATCATTGCCGACGAAATCCGCCATTCGGCCATCTACCAGCAGCTCAGCGCGATTGCGCCGACCATCGTGCTGAACAGCTGGGAAGGCAGCTACGACGTCATCAAGGCCTCGGTCGTGACGATTGCCGATGCGCTCGGCGAGAAAGAGAAGGGCGAGCAGGCGCTCGCCGCCCATGCGGCCGTCATCGCCGGGCTGGTGGCAAAGATCCCGGCCGGTGAGAAGCGCCGCTTCCTGCTCGCCGTCGCCAATCCGGATTCCATGAGCCTGCACACATCGGCCTCCTTCACCGGCTCGGTCTTCCGGGCGATGGGCCTGACGCCGGCGATCGATTCCGCCGATGCCGTCGAAAGCGGGGCGGGGCTGGAACGCCTGATCGCCGTCGATCCGGACGTGTTGCTGGTGGCGACCGATGCCGGCGGCACGGTCTTCGACCAGTGGAAGAGCAACACGGCCTTTTCCAATATTTCGGCGGTGAAGGCCGGCACGATCTACGAGGTCGACCGCAACCAGTTCTCCCGTTTCCGCGGGCTGGCGACGGCGGAAATGATCGCCCGCGAAATCCTCGCCAAGGTCTACAAGGTCGGATAAGCAGCGCGATGACGGCAGGAAGCGGCGCGATGGTGCGGCAGGCAACCGGCAGCCCTGTGCGGCTGGCGCTCTGCCTTGTGCTGGCGCTCGCAGCCGTCGTCCTTGCCGGCATGTCCTTCGGCGTCTCCGGCCTGCCGGTCGCCCGTGCGCTTCGCCTGCTGCTTGCGCCCGACGGCTCGCCCGACAGCGCCCTCGTCTGGGACGTGCGCCTGCCGCGCGCCATGCTTGCCATGCTGGTCGGCGCCAATCTCGCCGTTGCCGGCGTGCTGATCCAGACGCTGACCCGCAATCCGCTCGCTTCGCCGCAGACCTTCGGCATCAATGCCGGGGCCTCGCTCGTCATCGTCATCTCCCTCATCGCCGTTCCCGGCCTCGGCGCCGGCGGCACGGTCTGGCCGGCCTTCGTGGGGGCCGCCGCCGTCGGCCTTGCCATGTGGGCGCTGTCGGTCTCCGGCGCCATGAACGAGATGAAACTGGCGCTGGCGGGCATCTCCATCCAGCTCGTGCTCGCCGCCCTCGTGCAGGCGATCCTGATCGCCAACAATGCCGGCCAGGATATCGTCTACTGGCTCGCCGGCTCCATCAACGGCGCGCAGTGGCACAAGGTCTGGATCATCCTGCCCTTCACGACCATCGGCGGCGGCATCGCGCTCGTTGCCGGCCGCCATTTCGGCGTGCTGGCGCTCGACGGGGCGACGGGCGTCTCGCTCGGCCAGAGTGCCCGCCGCGTCGGCGGCCTTGCCGCGATGCTGATCGTCCTGCTTGCCGGCTCCGCCGTCGCCGTCAGCGGCCCGATCGGCTTCATCGGCCTGCTGGTGCCGCATATCGTGCGGCGTCTGGCCGGCAGCGACCAGCTCACCGTCATCGCGCTCAGCGCCGTCGCCGGCCCCCTGCTGCTGAGCGCCGCCGATCTCCTCGGCCGTGTCGCGGCCTTTCCGGCCGAAACGCCGGTCGGCATCGTCACCGCCCTTGTCGGCGCGCCGGCCTTGCTCGTCATCCTCTGGCGGCAGAGGGCGGCATGACGGGCGCTCTCCTGCCGGCACGGAACCTGCGCGCGGCAAGCGTCTGCCTCGCCGTCGCGGCCCTCATCCTCGTCATTGCCGTGCTCGGCATGACGGTCGGCGCCGTCACGCTCTCGGTCGGCCAGGTGTTGGAGGGCATTGCCGGCGGCAAGAGCGCCTTCATCGTCATGCAGTACCGCGCGCCGCGCGTCATCGTCTCCGTGCTTGCCGGCGCCTCGCTCGGCATTGCCGGCACCTTCCTGCAGGGCGCGCTGCGCAATCCGCTGGCCTCGCCCGATGTCGTCGGCATCACCAAATGGGCCGGCCTCGGCGCTTTCCTTGCCGGCCTCTTCACGCCGCCGGCCTGGGCCGTCTGGGCGATCCCGGCCGGCGTCGTCGCCGGTGCCGTTGCCGGCGCGCTGGCGCTGCTTGCCGTCGGCCGCGCCTTCGGCGGCGGCATTGCAGCCCTTGCGCTCGTCGGCGTGGCGCTCGGCATGCTCGCCCAGGCGCTGATGCAATATGTCATGGTGCTCTTCCCGACGCGCGCCGACCAGTCGATGGTCTGGCTGGCCGGCAGCGTCTACGGCTCGACCATGAGCGATGTCAGCGCGCTCTCGCTCTGGCTTGCCGCCTGCCTGCCGCTCGTGCTGGTCGCCACGGTGAGGCTCGATGCCGGCGGTTTCGGCGACGATACGCTCGTCAGCCTCGGCCTCTCGCCCGGCCTGCTGCGCGGCGGCCTCATCCTCGTCTCGGTCCTGCTCTGCGCCGGCAGCGTCGCCGCCGTCGGCTCCATGGGCTTCCTCGGCCTGCTTGCGCCGCACGCCGCCCGCCTGCTCGTCGGCCCGCGCGCCCGCCACATGGTGCCGGCAAGCGCGCTGATCGGCGCGCTCACGCTTTCGGCGGCCGACCTGATCGGCCGGCTCGTGGCGCTGCCGAACGAGATCCCGGCGGGCATCGTCGCCGCCGTCATCGGCGGCCCCTATCTGATTTTCCTGCTGGTCAAGGAGGCCGGCCGTCATGACTGATGCCGCCCGTTCCCGTCTTTCCGCCGCGGACCTGACGCTCGGCTACGCCGGGAACCAAGTGCTCGGCCACGTCGATATCGCCATTCCCGACGGCAGGATCACCGCCCTGATCGGCGCCAACGGCTCCGGCAAGTCGACGCTGCTGCGCGCGCTCGGCCGCATCATCCAGCCGCTCGGCGGCGCCGTCACGCTGGACGGCAAGGCGATTGCGCAAATGCCCGGCAAGGTGATTGCCCAGACGCTGGCGCTCCTGCCGCAAAGCCCGGTTTCGCCCGATGGCCTCACAGTGCGCCAGCTCTGCCGCTTCGGCCGCCACCCGCACAAGGCCATGCTGTCGCGCACGACGCACCATGACGAGCAGATCGTCGAGGCGTCCCTGGCCGCAACCGGCCTGAGCGATCTCTCCGAACGCCCGCTCGACAGCCTCTCCGGCGGCCAGCGCCAGCGCGCCTGGATCGCCATGGCGCTGGCGCAGGAAACGCCGATCCTGCTGCTCGACGAGCCGACCACCTATCTCGATATCGCCCATCAGCTGGAAGTTCTGGAACTGTTGAAGGAGCTGAATGGCAAGCGCGGGCGCACCATCGTCATGGTCGTCCACGATCTCAATCACGCCGCCCAATATGCCGACCACATCATCGCGGTCGCCGGCGGCGGCATCCATGCGGCCGGCCGCCCCGCCGATATCCTCAAGCCGGACCTGATCCGCGCCGTCTTCGGCATCGACGCCGTGGTCATATCCCATCCGGTCGACGGCACGCCGCTCTGCCTGCCCTTCGTCGAACGCTAGAGCCATCCCGGCAAAAACGTGCAACGGTTCTGCGTTGCAGCGATGAGGGGGAGCTGTTCTTCTACAGAACGAACCAGATCAGTGGAAAGGTGCACAGGATCGGAATTGCATCAGGACAAAGCTCCGGATGGAGATGATTTCAGGCCGACCGGCCTGAAATCGCAAGCAGGATCTAGAGAAGCGTGCCGCTGAGGATGAGCAGCGCCACCGAGAAGTAGATGACGAGGCCGGTCACGTCGACCAGCGTGGCGACGAAGGGGGCCGATGCCGTTGCCGGGTCGAGCTTCAGCTTCTGCAGCAGGAAGGGCAGCATCGAGCCCGACATGGAGCCGAAGGTGACGATGCCGACCAGCGTGGCAAAGACCGTGAGGCTGACCAGCTGCCAGTGCGGGCCGTAATCGTAGAGCCCGGCCGTCTGCCAGAAGATCACCCGGACCATGCCGACGAGCCCGAGAATGGCGCCGAGCACGACGCCGGTCGGCAGCTCGCGCAGCAGCACCCGCCACCAGTCGGTCAGTTTCAGCTCGCCGACGGCCAGCGCCCGGATGATGAGCGAGGTCGCCTGCGAACCGGAATTGCCGCCGGAGCTCATGATCAGCGGAATGAACAGCGTCAGCACGACGGCCTTTTCCAGCTCGCCCTCGAAATGCTGCATGGCGCTCGCCGTCAGCATTTCGCCGAGGAACAGGGCGCAGAGCCAGCCGGCGCGCTTGCGGATCATGCCGCCGAAGCTGATCTTCATATAGGGCTTGCCGAGCGCTTCCATGCCGCCGAATTTCTGCGCGGCCTCGGTCGTGTCCGATATCATCGTGTCGATCACGTCGTCGACCGTGACGATGCCGAGCACCATGCCGTGATCATCGACGACGGGCAGGGCGAGCAGGTCGTGCTTGCGGATCAGGCGGGCTACGTCCTCCTGCTTCATCAGCGCGTTGGCCGAAACCGGAATGCCCTTCTGCGCGACCGAGAGGATCGAGGCGTCGGGCTCGCCGGTAATCAGGCGGCGCAGGGTCACGACATGCAGCAGCGCACCGGAATTATGGTCCAGCACATAGATCGCATAGACGGTCTCGCGCGAGCGTTCGACCTGGCGCACATGGTCCAGCGTCTGGGCAACGGTCCAGTCGTCGGGCACGCTGACGAATTCCGTCGTCATGATGCTGCCGGCCGTGCGCGGCGGATAACCCATCAGGTGCTGGATGGCGACGCGCACCGGCTCTTCCAGGCTGGAGAACAGGCGCACGCGGTCGTCCACGTCGAGTTCCAGGAGAACGTCGGCGACGCGGTCGTTCGACATGCCGTGCAGCAGGCGGGCCGAATCCGCGCTGTCCATCAGCGCCAGGATGGCAGGCGCGTTGCGCAGCTCCGGGCGGTCGAGAATGTTGACGGCATAATCCTGCGGCATCCGCGACAGGATGCGGCCGGCTTCAGCCGGGGCAAGCCCGTTCAGCGATTCCACGCGCTCGGCAATGGTCGCGACACGGCTGTTGTTCATGAAGGCGCGAGCGGCATAGCCGGCCCGCAGGGGGAAGCGATTGATATTCATTGGCTCGCCTTTCCGTCGATCCGCCGTAGCGTCCGGACGGGCGAGCCTGGAGCATCCAGGTCAGCGCGCGACGGCCGCGTACGGCAAAGGCAATCGACTGCTACTGTCGCTTGGCATCTGAGTGATGGCTCCGTTGATATCCGTGGCAGGACATGCGTCATCCACGTGTCACACTAGGTGGTCCCGAATGCGGAAAAAGTCAAGCTGCTTAAATGTTTAACGCCAGAATGCCGCACCCTCGGCGCGGCATTATAGGTCAGCATCCTTTACGCGTTGTTTCAAACCGCTGACATGCGGGCTTGCGTCCCCGCAGGCTTCAGAATCCGGCCAGCACGACCTTGCCCTTCATCCTGCCGCTCTCGACCATGGCATGGGCCTTTTTCATGTTGGCGGCGTTGATCGCGCCCACGGTCTGCGACAGCGTCGTGCGGATCTTGCCGGCATCGACAAGCTCCGAAACCCGGTTGAGGATCCGGTGCTGCTCGATCATGTCGGGCGTGCCGTAGAGCGGGCGGGTAAACATCAGTTCCCAGTGAACGGAAGCGGCCTTGCGCTTGAAGGGAACGACATCGAATGTCTTCGGATCGTCGATCAGCGCGAAACGGCCCTGCGGCGCCAGCGCCTCGACGATATCGGCGACATGCTTGTCCGTGTTGGTCGTCGAGAAGATGAAGCCCGGCGCGCCGATGCCGAGCGCTGCGACCTGCGGGGCGATCGGCTGCGAGTGGTCGACGACGTGATGGGCGCCGAGTTCCTTCACCCAGTCCTGCGTTTCCGGGCGCGAGGCGGTGGCGACGATCGTCAGGTCCGTCAGCGCCCTGGCGATCTGGATCGCGATCGAACCGACGCCGCCCGCGCCGCCGATGATGAGCAGGGCAGGGGCCGCACCCGGCACCGGATCGCTGACGCGCAGCCGGTCGAACAGCGCCTCATAGGCGGTGATGGAGGTCAGCGGCAGGGCGGCCGCGGCGGCGAAATCCAGGCTCTTCGGCTTCCTGCCGACGATGCGCTCGTCCACGAGCTGGAATTCGGCGTTCGAGCCGGGCCGGTTGATGACGCCCGAATAGAACACCTCGTCGCCGGGTTTGAACAGGGTGACATCCGGGCCGGCGGCCTTGACGATGCCGGCGGCATCGAAGCCCAGCACCTTCAGTTCGTCGGCCGGCGGGGCCATGCCGGCGCGCACCTTCACATCGACGGGGTTGACGGAAACGGCTTTGACCTCGACCAGCAGGTCGTGTCCCCCGGCTTCGGGCGTGGGCAGCTCGACATCGATCAGCGAGGTTTCGGCGGCGATTGGCTGCGGGGTCTTGTAGGCGACGGCGCGCATCTGGGCAAACTCCTGTGTTCATTGCACGAGAGCTAGATGCGACCTATGTTCTGGCAACGCAAGAATGCACAAATTCTGTACGTAGTACCAAAAAGGATACTGTCGATGTCGCTGCCGCGCGCCAAACTCGTCACCAATTTTCCCGGTTGCCCGGTCGAGGCGACGCTGAGCTATCTCGACGGAAAGTGGAAGGGCGTCATCCTTTTCCACCTGATGGACAGGACTTTGCGCTTCAACGAGCTGCGGCGCCATCTGCCCGCCATCACCCAGCGCATGCTGACCAAGCAGCTGCGCGAGCTGGAAGAGTCCGGCCTGATCTCACGAACAGTTTACCCGGTCGTGCCGCCGCGCGTCGACTATGCGCTGACCCCGCTCGGCTCCACGCTGAAGCCGGTCATAAGGGCGCTCGCCGCCTGGGGCGACGAATTCGTCTTCTGCAGCCCGGAGGGAAGGGAGCTCAGGGTCGCGAAAGCTCTAGGCACGCCGGCTGCGGAGCTCCAGGCGTAGCGAGGCGGCAAAGACGAACAGGCCGAGGAAGGAAAGCCCGGCGCCGACATAGCCGGTTGCCGCAAAGCCGTAGCCCCAGGCGATGACGAGGCCGCCGAGCCATGCGCCGAGCGCGTTGGCGATGTTGAAGGCCGAATGGTTGGAGGCGGCCGCCAGCGTCTGCGCGTCGGCGGCGACATCCATCAGCCGCGTCTGCAGCGCCGGGCCTGCCGCAAAACCGCAGCCGACGAGGAAGACGCAGAGCCCGAGCATATAGGGGTTGGCGGCGGTCAGCGAGAAGGTCGTCAGCACGACGATATTGTAGACCAGCGAGCCGCCGATCGTGCCGAGCAGCGATTTGTCGGCGAGCCACGAGCCGATGACGTTGCCGGCATTCATGCCGATGCCGAACAGCACGAGCATGATCGGGACGGCCGTTTCCGGCAGCAGCGCCACCCTGGTCGTCGTCGAGGCGATATAGCTGAACATGGCGAACATGCCGCCGTAGCCGACAGCGGCGATGGCGAGCGTCAGCAGCACCTGCGGGCGGCGGAAGGCGCTGAGTTCGCGCAGCGCGCTTGCCCCTTCCGAAACCTTGTCGTGCGGCACGTAGAACCAGATGAGCACGACCGTCACGAGCCCGATGATGCCGACCGTGAGGAAGGCGATCTGCCAGTCGAGCGCCTGGCCGAAGAAGGTCGTAAGCGGCGTGCCGAGCAGGGTGGCGACCGTCAGGCCCAGCATGACGCGGCCGACCGCCCGCGCGCGCCGGTGCACCGGCACCATCGAGGCGGCAACGAGGGCCGCCACGCCGAAATAGGCCCCGTGCGGCAGGCCGGTGACGAAACGCAGCACCGTGAAGCTTTCGAAAGTCGGCGCAACGGCGCTCAGAATGTTGCCGACGGCAAAGAGCAGCATCAGACAGAGCAGCAGCGTGCGCCGCGCCATCCGGGCGGCGAGCACGGCAATGACGGGCGCGCCGATGACGACGCCGAGCGCATAGGCGCTGATGACGTAGCCGGCCTGCGGAGTCGTGACCGAGAATGTGTCGGCCACGTCGGGCAGCAGGCCCATGATCGCGAATTCGCCGGTGCCGATGCCGAAGCCGCCGGCGGCAAGCGCCAGCTGCACCAAAGCCACGGTCATGGCCGAGGGAAGTGCTACCTCCGGTTCGGAATCGATGGAATCGTTGACGGCAACCTGGCTCACGGGCGGTCCTCGGCGGATCTGTGCTTGGCGACGGCCGCTGGCAGGGCGCCGGGGCCGGTCATTCGGAAATGGCGGGAGGCGGAGAGAAGATCTCCATCATCCCATCTATCGAACGGGACGCGGGAAGCGTCGAGTGCATTTTTTGCAGTGCAGCGTAGCGCTATCTGCATACGTCCATTGCAATATTTGCGTTTTGCCCGTCCCGGCCGAAAAATCCTCCGGCTTGAAATCGCATGGGGGGCGACCATTTCTTGAAGCAGGGATAGCGAGGACAGGGAACAGGCACCTCATGAAGCTCGTCGGCTTTTTCAATCGCGACGGCGGTACCTTCAGGACGACCGACATGCAGGCCTACGAGAGGCGGGCGGAAGAGGTCTTCCGCGATGCCGGGCATGATTTCGAGGCGATCGTCTTTTCCGGCAGCGAGATCGTTCCCGCCATGGAGCGGGCCGCCCGGCGCGACGATATTGACGGCATCGTCGCCGGCGGCGGCGACGGCACGATTTCGGCCGCCGCCTCCATCGCCTGGAAGAACGGCGTGGCGCTCGGCGTCGTGCCGGCCGGCACCATGAACCTCTTTGCCCGCTCGCTGAAAGTGCCGCTCGATATCTGGCAGGCGCTGGAAGTGCTGGCTTTCGGCGAGCTCGACAATGTCGATATCGCCAGCGCCAACGGCAGGCCCTTCATCCACCAGTTTTCCGCCGGCCTGCATGCGCGCATGGTGCGCTACCGCAATTCCTACAGCTACCGCTCGCGTCTGGGAAAGCTGCGCGCCAGCGCCCGCGCCGCTTTCGGCGTCGTCTTCAACCCGCCGGAATTCGAGGTCGAGTTCGAGGCGGCGGGCATGAGGGAGAGCCGGCGCGTCTCGGCGATTTCGGTCTCCAACAATCCCTTCGGCGAAAACGCGCTGCTTTATGCCGACAACCTGCGCAGCGGCGAACTCGGCTTCTACACGGCAAAACCGCTGAACCCGCTCGGAGTCGCGCGCCTTGCGGTCGATATGCTGCGCGGCAAGTTCCGTGAAAACGACGCGGTCATGGTCATGCATCCGGCCGAGGTCAACCTGCATTTCCCGAAACTGCGGGCCAAGGCCAATTGCGTGATGGACGGCGAGCTTCTGCCGCTGGAGCGCGACGTGACCGTCAAGCTGCATCCGGGCGAACTGAAGGTGCTGGTCCGGCAGGGACTGGCCGCCCAGCAGGGCGAGGGCGAGCGGCGCGCGCCGGCCGCCTGAGCTCACAGCGAAGCGGAGCGCCTGGCCCTGAACGGAACGAGCGCGTTTTCGACGATATCCCGGTCCGCCTCGTCGCCGAAAACGCAGCTGCGGTTGCGCCCCTTCTTCTTGGCGCAGTAGAGCGCCTCGTCGGCCGCCGCGATCAGCTGGCGCCAGCCGCCGGCGCCGCAGGTCCCCGATGCGACGCCGATGCTGACGGTGACGGAGAGATCGATGCCGGTTTCCGCGTCGCGGATGACATGCGCCTCGATGCGGCGACGCAGTTCCTCGGCAAAATCGAGGCTCGCCGCAAGGTCCGACGTGGAGACGAGGACGGCGAATTCCTCGCCGCCGTAACGCGCCACGATATCGGTCGCCCGCATCGCCCCCTGCAGAAGGCTTGCGATTTCGATCAGCACGGTATCGCCCGTCAGATGGCCGTAGGTATCGTTGACCGCCTTGAAGTGGTCGATATCGACCAGCATCAGGCAGACGTCTTCCCCGCCTTCGCCGGGAGCGTTGCCGAAGCCCTCCAGCGCCCGTCGGTTCCACACGCCCGTCAGCCCGTCCTTTTCGGCCTGCATCTTCAGCCGCGCCTCGTATTCGGCCCGCTCGTCCAGCTTGCCGCGCAAGAGTTCCAGCGCCTCGAACAGGCTGCGCATCTCCGGCGCCTTGGAGATCGCCTCCAGGTCGCCCATCGGGCTGCCGTCTGCGAGCGCGATGATCTGGCGCCGCGCCGTCAGAAGCGGGTTGAGCATGTGAAGGCGGATGGAGCGGAAAAGGGCAAACAGCACCGCCAGCGCGCAGGCCGTGACCACGCCGATGACTGCAAGCCGATAGGAGGCGGCGCCATGCTGGCTCCGGTAGCGCTTGACCACGTCGTCGAGGAAGACCGCGCGCAGCCGTTCGAGCGGCTGCAGCGTCGGAACGAAATCATGCGTCAGCTCGACGGCGGAAACCGAATAGTCCCCGGAGATCTTGCCCTGCGCGATCAATTTCTTGACGAGTTCCAGGCCGGAGCCGAAAAAGATCGTGTCGATATCCTTCATCAGCCGCGCCGACAGCGCATCGTGGTCGCTGACGATTTTCTGGCCTTGCATCAGCCGGCGCAATTCCATGAGCCGGCCGATCGTGCGGCTTGCATCGGTGATGTGGCTGTCGCGCAGCGGCTGGCGCGTGGCGATCGGCCCCATGATCTGCGAGGCGGCCCGCCCGCCATATTCGCGCATGTCGCTGATCATGCGCCCGGTCAGGAAGGGCGCGGTCAGTTCCGAATGGCCGCCGGTAAAGGCCGCCACATGCCAGTCGACCACATGCTGGAAGTTTTCGATCACCCCGATCATTTCGCCGATCGCGTTCTGCACGTCGCCGGGCTGGCGCTCGGCAAGCGGGGTTGCGGCGACACGGTCGACGGCTGCGCGCGCCCGCACAAGCTGCGCCCGCGTTTCGGCGAGCGCCGTCTTGAGATCGGAAAGCGAGGAGGCAAGGCCGACATGCGGCGGCTCGTCGAGCGCGTCCAGCGAGAGATCGCTGATGCGGCGGAAAACCGTCAGGCGCTGCGTTGCCGGCGCGCTGCTGCCGGGCTCGATCGCCATGATGTCGTTGGCCGGCCCGCGCTCCGCCGAGATGCGGCTTGCCGCTTCCAGCACCTGGCGGAACCGCTCCACGGCCAGCAGGTTGTCCTGGGTGGAGCGGTAGCTCGCATAGGTCGGAATGAGGGCGCTGGCGGTCAGGATGAGGGTCAGGAATGCCACGATGACGGTTGCAAAGAGCAGCTTTCCCTCAAGCGTGATGCGGTTCATCAAGCCGATCCCCTCCAACAGTCGCCGAATCCGGCCCCGTTGCCGGCTTTACTGAACAGGCTGATATCAGGAATATATTACCGATTTCGAGTATAAATCGCCGGCAATGCTCAACAGGGTTAAGAAAAGCGCTTATATGAAAGTCATGTGACGCGCGGAGTTAACTAGAGCCGCGCGAGATATGTGCGATAATCGAAATCCGACACGGTGCGCAGATGGGTTATTGCTTCCTTGTGCTTCGTGTCGCCGTACAACTTTTGATATCGGTCGCCGAAAATATCGGCGATGAAGGCCGATTGCCGGAAGGCCTCGACCGCCGTCAGGAAATCATGCGTCAGCCGTTCGGCCCCCGGCGGCGTGAAGGCGGGCGTCGTTTCCGCGCCGGGGTCGAGATCGCCGTCGAGGCCGAAGAGCATGCCGCCGAGGATGGCCGCCAGCAGCAGATAGGGGTTGGCGTCGGCGCCCGCCACGCGATGTTCGATGCGCGCCGCCGGCCCGTTCGCATCGGGGATGCGGATCGCCGTGCCGCGATGCCTGCTGCCCCAGGTGAGGTCCGTCGGCGCAAACGAGCCCGGCTGGAAGCGGCGATAGGAATTGGCGAAGGGCGCAAAGACGAGCTGCGCCTCCCGCATCGTCCGCAGCAGGCCCGCCGTCACCGATTTCAAAAGCCGGGGCTCGCCGCCCCTGGCATCGAGAATATTGTTGCCGTCCCTGTCGACGATGCTTGCATGCACATGCAGGCCCGAGCCCGCATGGTCGGAATAGGGCTTGGCCATGCAGGTCGATTTCAGCCCGTGCCGGCGCGCCGCCTGCTCGGCAATGCGTTTCAGGTAGAGACAATCGTCGGCCGCAGCCAAGGCGTCCGGCCGGTGCAGCAGGTTCACCTCGAACTGGCCGGGGCCGAATTCCGCCGTCGTCGCCTCCGCCGGCAGGTTCATCGCCCTGGCATAGGCGCGCAGCGTCTGCAGGTAGCCGTCCAGCGCATCGACGGCGCTCATGTCGTAGAGCTGGAAGCCGTTCGCATCGCCGCGATAGGTGAGGCTTGCCGGCGGGCAGGGAACTCCCGTCTCGCGCCAGCTCTCCTCCACCACGTAGAATTCCAGTTCCGTCGCCACCACGGGCGTCAGCCCGCGCTCGGCAAAGCGTTCGAGCACGGAGGCGAGGATGCCGCGCGGGTCCATGAAGCTGCGGCTGCCGTCGAATTCGTGCATGGTGGCCAGCACCTGCATCGATCCCTCGGGCGCCCAGGGCATCGGCGCCAGGCTGCGCCGGTCGGCAATGACGTTGCCGTCCGGGTCGCCGATCGTCAGCGACAGGCCGGTCATGTCGTCATTGTCGTCGCCCCAGATGTCGAGCGACTGCGTCGAGGTCGGCAGGCGGATATCGCCGGCCCAGACCTTCTTTTCGGCCGAAAGCGGCAGCTGCTTGCCGCGCAGGTCGCCGTTCATGCCGACGATCAGGATCTCGAAACGCGGATCGCCTTCCCGAACCTCTTTGCCCTTGCTCGCCATGACCTTGAAAATCCTCTCGCAGAAGGCCAAGCTCGTAAACCATCATTCAAAGCCTTTCAATCCGAAGGTCCAATCATGTCCGATACTTACCCGCCGTCGAACCTTGCCGCGATCGATGCCGCCCATCACCTGCATCCCTTCTCCGACATGAAGAAGCTGAATGCCGAGGGCACGCGCATCATCGAGCGCGGCGAGGGCGTGCATATTTTCGACTCCAACGGCAAGAAGTATCTCGACGGTTTCGCCGGCCTCTGGTGCGTCAATATCGGCTACGGCCGCCGGGAAATCGCCGATGCCGTGGCGCGGCAGATGAACGAGCTTGCCTATTACAACACCTTCTTCGGCACGACCTCGCCGCCGACCACGCTTCTGGCTCAGAAGGTGACGTCGAAAGCCGGCCCGCGCTTCAACCATGTCTTCTTCACCGGCTCCGGCTCGGAGGCGAACGATACATGGCTGCGCATGGCGCGCGTCTACTGGGCCGCTGTCGGCAGGCCGGAGAAGAAGACGGTGATTGCCCGGCGCAACGGCTATCACGGCTCGACGGTCGCCGGCGCCAGCCTCGGCGGCATGAAATACATGCACGAGCAGGGCGACCTGCCGATCCCCGGCATCGTCCATATCGGCCAGCCCTACTGGTACGGCGAGGGCGGCGACCTTTCGCCCGCCGAATTCGGCCTCAAGGTCGCCCGCGAGCTGGAAGAAAAGATCGACGAACTCGGCGAGGACAATGTCGCCGCCTTCGTCGCCGAGCCGGTCCAGGGGGCGGCCGGCGTCATCATCCCGCCTGCGACCTACTGGCCGGAGATCGACCGCATCTGCAAGGCGCGCAACATCCTGCTCGTCACCGACGAGGTGATCTGCGGCTTCGGGCGGCTGGGCGAATGGTTCGGCCATCAGCATTTCGGCGTCGAGCCGGATTTCGCCCCGATCGCCAAGGGCCTGTCCTCCGGCTACCTGCCGATCGGCGGCCTGCTCGTCAGCGACCGCATCGCCGACGTGCTGATCGGCGAGGTCGGCGATTTCAACCACGGCTTCACCTATTCCGGCCACCCGGTCTGCGCTGCCGCCGCGCTGGAAAACCTGCGCATCATCGAGGAGGAGAAGCTCGTCGAGCGCGTGCGCGACGATATCGGCCCCTATTTCGCGCAAAAATGGGGCGCGCTCGCCGAGCATGATTTCGTCGGCGAGGCTCAGAGTATCGGCCTGATGGGCGGCCTGCAGCTTGCCGCCGACAAGAAGACCCGCACGCGCTTCGAAAAGCCGGATGCGATCGGCGCGCTGGTGCGCAACCACGCGCTCGCCAACGGCCTCGTGCTGCGCGCCACCGGCGACCGCATGCTGGCCTCGCCGCCGCTCGTCATCAGCCACGAGGAGGTCGACGAGATGGCGCGCATCGCCAGGATTGCGCTGGACGCGGCCTGGAAGGAATTGCGCGGCTAAGTGCAAATCGTTCCTTGTTCGTCGGCAAGGCCGGTTCCCTTCCCTGGATTGGGCGAGGCATCCAGAGAAAGCCGGGCGCGTCACTGTTCCACACCCGAAAAGGGATATCCCGATCGGGACACCAAAGAGTATCCAGAAACAGGCCGGACTTAAACTGAGGTAACGAACATGCGCAATTATATCGGATTGATCCATAAGGATGCCGACAGTGATTACGGTGTATCCTTTCCCGATTTTCCTGGTCTGGTCACTGCTGGAACCGACCTCGACGACGCGCGAGCGGTGACGTCCGGTTTGTAGCACCGACGGCAGACCTCACGGCTGGCGACGACCGCCGTGTGCTTGCCATTGAACGTCGATCATAGGGGGATATCGACCGATGAAGCAGATCTACACGACACTCGGACCAAGGCGCCGCGAAGAACTCGGCATGATCCTTCCGCACGAACATGTCTTCGTCGATCTTAGAACCCCCGACCGACCCGGCTACGCCGAGGCCGATATAGACGATGTCGTGGCGCTGATGGTCCCGCAGATCGAGGCGATCAAGCGACAGGGCATTTCGCTGCTCGTCGAATGCACGACAGGCGGCGTCGGAAGACGCGCGGACATCGACCTTGCCGTGTCGAAGGCCGCCGATTTTCCGATCGTCGTGCCGACCGGCAACTATCGCGAACCCTGGATACCCGGATGGGTCGCGGAAGCCAGCGAAGCCGATCTCGAACGATGGATGGTGAGCGAGCTTGTCGAGGGCATCGAGGAGACCGGCGTGCTTGCCGGATGGATCAAGCTGAGCGCCGGCGACGACGGCATCACGCCGCTGGAGGCCCGCATCCTGCGCGCCGCCGCTCGAGCCTCCGTGCGCACCGGCGCGGTCATCGGCTCGCATACGATCCGGGGACGGGTGGTGATGGAGCAGCTGGACATCCTCCAGTCGGAGGGCTGCCCGGCCGGGCGCTTCATTTCCATCCATACCCAGGCCGAAAAGGACTTCCAGCTTCACAAGGCACTGGCGGAACGCGGCGCGTGGATCGAATACGACCATGTCGGCAGGGCACCGGACGAAGAGGTGGTGGCGCTGATCATGGACGCGCTTGAAGCAGGATTGGGCCGGCGGCTTCTGATAAGCCACGATCTCGGCTGGTACGATCCGGCCCAACCGGGCGGCGGAACCCCGAGACCCTATACGCACCTTGTCGGGAGCCTGCTGCCGCAGCTTGAAAGCGCGGGCGTGGGGCGCGACACGGTGCGCCAGCTCACGCAGATCAATCCGTTCGACGCCTTCGCGCGCTAGAGCAATTCCCGCAAAAGCGCGCAGCGGTTCTGCGTCCGCAATTGCGTAAAAACAAGCAGATAGAGCAGCTTCCTGATTCAAGGAATAAGGAAAATGCTCTCAGGGATAGGCCACCGCATAGGCGAACTGGTAGGTGTCGCCCGGTTGCCCGTAGATATAGGGCAGGGTGACGATATGAGTCTCCGGCTGTTTCAGGCCGTTCTGCTTCAGCACATCCGCGAAATAGTCGTTCGGCCATGCGGGCGGCGTTTTGCCCTTGTCGTCGCGCCAGACGAAGACGACGGGGTGTTTGGCGTCCAGCTGGAAGGCCGGCTTGAAATCCGGATAGAAATAGGACTGTACCGGCGTGCCGGGCATCTGCAGGCGCATATTGCCTTCCAGATGCGGGTCGTAACCGACGATCAGCCCCGGCTCGCCGCCGATATCCTTGCGGATCGCCGCGGCAAAACCGTCATAGGGAATGTTCAGCCGCTGATAGTCGCCGAAGAGCGGCCCCCAATAGGCGCGCATGGCGAGCACGACGAGCACGGCGCCCATGATGACGCCGCTGAGCGCAAGCGAGGCCCGCAGCGGCGCGCCCGCATCGACCTCGGCGCTGTCCGCCTTCATGCAGATGTAGAGCGGCAGGATGAGGAAGAGCGGCGTCAGCCAGCGGTCGGCGATATTGTCCACGCCGGCAAACAGGATCATCAGCGCGATGGCGCCGATCTCGATCAGCAGGATGCGGCCCGATATCCGCGACCAGCGGCTGGACGCGCGCCACATCGCCGGCAGCGACCTGGCAAAGAGCGACAGGAAGATCACCGCCGAAAGGCCCGCAATGCCGAGCATGGCAACGACAAGCCGGGCGAGGCCGGCGGAGACCTGCGCGAAATAGCCTTCGTCGCCCGTCATCTTGTGCAGCGTGCGGTCGAGCGCAAGGTCGAGATGATCGAGGAACCAGAGCGCGTGCGGCAGGACGATCGCGACCGAAAGGACGACGGTCAGGCTGAGCCGCCAGTCGAACAGCCGCTTGCGGAAATCGCTGTCGATCAGCGCCGCGAATAAGGCCGCGGCGGGAAGCAGCGCGAAATTGTACTTCGATATCATGCCGATGCCGGTCGCAATGCCGACAAGGGCGTAGGAGGCCGCCGAAGGCGCCTTCAGCGTGCGGAAGAAGCCGTAGAGAAACAGCGATCCGGCAAAGATCGTCGCCACCGAATGGGTGAGATCGCGCTGCGCCTCGAAGACGACCTGCGGCACGGTCAAAAGCCCGAGCGTCGCCATCACCACCAGGCTGCCGTTCCTCAAGGTCAGCCGCGCCGCCAGCCAGTAGAAGACGTAGGAGGAGAACAGCATGGTGCATTTGAGCAGCGACAGCGAAAACAGCGACACGCCGAGGAGCGAGGTTACGCCGTACTGCACCCAGTTGTAGAAAGGCGGCTGCGAATTGTAGCCGAAGGCGAACCATTGCGACAGCAGCATCTGCTCCGCCTCGTCCAGCTCCAGCGCGTTGGGAATGCTGAGCCGGACGATTATGTGGAGCAGGAAATAGGCCGCAAGCACCGCCAGGATCAGATGCGGCCGGCGGCTGAAAAGGCCCTGCACGTCAGCTTTCTCGGGAGAAGATCTGGCGCACGATATAGTTCGGCGAGGCGTCGTCGCGATAATAGGTGCGCGCGATCATTTCCGCCAGGATGCCCGTTGTAATCATCTGCACCGAGGAGAGCAGCAGCACGACGCCGACCATCAGCATCGGCCGCGTGCCGATATCGTTGCCCATGATGAACTTGTCGAAGCCGAGATAGAGGAGGATCAGGGCCGCGATGGCGCCGAGGCCGAGGCCGAGCGAGCCGAAGAAATGGCCCGGACGCGCCTTGTAGCGCATGAAGAACATCACCGAAAGCAGGTCGAGGATCACGCGGAAGGTGCGCGAAATGCCGTATTTCGACGTGCCGTGCTGGCGGGCATGGTGGGTGACGACCATTTCGCCGATGCGCGAGCTCGGCACGACGCCGGCGACCCAGGCGGGGATGAAGCGGTGCATCTCGCCCATCAGCTTCACCTGCTTGATGATCGAGGCGCGGTAGATCTTCAGGCTGCAGCCGTAATCGTGCAGCTTCACGCCGGTAATGCGGCCGATCAGGTAATTCGCGCACCAGGAGGGGATCTTGCGCAGGAACAGGCCGTCCTGCCGGTTCTTGCGCCAGCCGACGAGCAGGTCCAGCTCGCGCCGCTCCAGTTCCGCGACCATCGAGGGAATGTCCTTCGGGTCGTTCTGCAGGTCGCCGTCCATCGTGGCGATCAGCCGGCCGCGTGCCGTGTCGATGCCTGCCTGCATGGCGGCCGTCTGGCCGAAATTGCGCTGCAATTCGACGATGCGCAGCGTCAGCCGCTCGCGGTTGACATATTTGCGGGCATTGACGAGCGTGGCGTCCGTGCTGCCGTCATCGACGAGGATCAGCTCCCAGCGATGCGGATAGTCGGCCATGGCCGCGACGATGCGCTCGACGAGCGGGCCGATGCTTTCTTCTTCGTTGAACACCGGAACGACCAGCGACAGTTCGAGCGGTTGGACCGGATCATTCGTCGTGCGAATGGACTCTACCGTTGTCTGCAACTTTCATTTCTCCTAAAAGGCCGAGCGACGGAAGACCCGATGGAAACCAGCCGCAGCCAAACTTAGGAAGCCTGATACATGAAGACCCCGAGCGTTGAAAGCGGGCAATCCTGGTTTCTGCGGAATCGCATGAGCCTGATGACGATCGCGATCGTCGCAGCCTATGCGCTGTTCATCGAATGGTTCTGGGGCTGGTCGGTCATCTTGCAACAATGGGCCGCCGTCGGCCCGCGTCCGGTCATCGGCGCGCTGGTCCTTCTCACCAGCACCTATTTCCTGCGTACATGGCGCATCTACGATTATTTCCCGCGCGAGACGGCCGGCCGTTTCGCAACGCTGTTCCGCGTCACCCAGATCCATAACCTCCTGAACATCATGCTGCCCTTCCGCGCCGGCGAGACCAGCTTTCCGGTGCTGATGCGCACGGAATTCGCCATTCCGCTGACCCGCGGCACCTCCGCCCTGCTGGTCATGCGGCTTCTCGACCTGCATGCGCTGCTGGCCGCAGCCGGCCTCGGTTTTGCCGTGGCTACCCCGAACGCCGCCCTTGCCTGGCTGGTCTGGGTCCTCTTCCTCTTCCTGCCGGTCTTTGCCTTTGCCGCCCGCAAGCCGCTGCTCGGCCTCGGCGCAAGGCTTCTGCCGCGCAAGGCGCAGGCGCTGCTCAATGAAATCGAAAACGGCCTGCCGTTCGACGCTGTCGCCTTCGCCCGCGCCTGGGCGATGACCATCGTCAACTGGCTGGTGAAGGTGCTGGTGCTCGCCTGGGCGCTCGGCCTGATGGGCGTCATGCCGATGGCGGCCAGTTTCGGCGGCGCGCTCGGCGGCGAACTGTCCTCGGTGCTGCCGGTCCATGCGCCGGGCGGCGTCGGCACCTATCCGGCCGGCATCACCGCCGGCGCCATTGCCTTCGGTGCGTCGAGCGAACGGGCTGCACTCGATGCGCTGGCCCAGGCAAGCGTCAACGCCCACCTGCTCATCATCGTCTCCGCGCTGACCGGCACCGCCATCTCGCTGCCGCTCGGCCGTCGCGGCAGGGTCAGGTCGTAAGCTCCAGGATGCGCTTGCGCAGGAAGGCCTGTTCCGGCTCCTGCCGGCAGAATGCCAGCGCCGTCTCGTAAGCCTGTATCGCTTCGGCCCGGCGCCCGAGCCGGCGCAGAAAATCGGCCCGCGCCGAATGGGCGAGGTGATAGGCCTTCAGGTCTCCCCTGGCGATGACGGCATCGACAAGCGCCAGTCCCTTTTCCGGCCCGTCCGCCATGGCGATCGCCACGGCGCGGTTGAGCTCGGTTATATCGGAAGGGTGGGCGGCAATCAGCAGGTCGTAATAGAAGGCGATGCGCCGCCAGTCCGTTTCCTCGATGCTGCCGGTCCTGGCATGTTCGGCCGCAATCGCCGCCTGAACCGTATAGAGGCCGATCTCGGGCGTGCGCATGGCCCCTGCCAGCAGCGCCAGCCCCTCGGCGATCTTGCCACGGTCCCATCGCGAGCGATCCTGATCGGCAAGCAGCACCAGCGCGCCCTCGCCATCCTGCCGCGCGGCGCGGCGCGAATCCTGCAGGAGCAGCAGCGACAGAAGGCCCGCCACGTCCGGATGCGGCAGCAGCCCCGCCAATAGCCGCGCCAGCCGGATCGCCTCGGCCGTCAGGTCGGCGCGCACGACCGCCTTGCCCGAGGATGCCGAATAACCCTCGTTGAAGACGAGGTAGATGACATGCAGCACGCGGTCGAGCCTTTCAGGCAGCTCCGCCCCGGCCGGCACTTCGTAAGGGATCTTCTCGGCCCTGATGCGGTTCTTGGCGCGCACGATGCGCTGGGCGACGGTCGGCGCCGGCACCAGGAAGGCATGCGCGATCTCTTCCGTCGTCAATCCGCACACTTCGCGCAGCGCCATCGCCATCTGCGCATCGGCGGCAAGGGCCGGATGGCAGCAGATGAAGATCAGCCGCAGCATGTCGTCCTCGATCGGTTCCATGTCGGCGATTTCCGTTTCCGTGCCGTCGGGGTAGAGGCTGTCTTCGATATGCTGCAGCGAGGCGGCAAAGCGCGCCCGCCGCCGGATATGGTCGATCGCCTTGAAGCGGCCGGTCGAAACCAGCCAGGCGACGGGATTGCCGGGCAGGCCGTCTACCGGCCATGTCCGCGCCGCCGCCGCAAAGGCGTCGTGCAGCGCTTCCTCCGCCCGGTCGAAATCGCCGAGCAGGCGGATCAGCGTCGCCAGCACGCGGCGCGAATGCTGCCGGTAGATGTCCTCGATCGCCCGTTCCACAGCCGAACCCTCACTGCGGCAGGGTGAGCAGTCTCACCGGCCGCAATTCGATCGCGCCGACGCGGGCGCTCGGAATGCCCGCAACCACCTTGCGCGCCTCCTGCGGATCGGCCGCCTCGATCACGTAGATGCCGGCCAGATGTTCCTTGGTCTCGACATAGGGGCCGTCGGTCGAGGAGACAATGCCGTCGCGCACCCGCAGCACGCAGGCCCTGTCGGGGCCTTCCAAGGCATCGGAATGGATCATGATGCCCTTGCGCTGCAGCTCCTCGTCATAGCGGAAATGCGCCCTGACGAGTTCGTCGCCCTCGGCCTGGCTCAGCGTGCCGTCCGTATCGGCGCTATTGTAGATGAGGCAGACGAAGCGCATGGCTACCTCCCGTCCTTGATCGAATAGGCGGGGCGGATCTCGATCGAGGCATATTTGAGGATCGGGAAGGTGGAGACGATCGCCTTCGCCTCCTCCATGTCGCCGGCCTCGATCACCACGAAGCCGCCGAGATGTTCCTTGATTTCGGCGAAGGGGCCGTCGGTTGCGGCGACCGCGCCGTTGCGCACGCGCAGCGTCACGGCCCGTCCCGGTTCGTAGAGCGCCAGCGCGCTCAGCAAATGGCCGCTGTCGCGCCAGCGGTCGTCGCTGACGATACATTCCTGCGTGACCTCGGCCCATTCCTCCTCGCTGACCCTGCTGCTCTTCTCGGTATCGAACCAGACCTGGCCCAGAAACTTCATGGCTTGACCTCCTCAGCCGAATTCGTGGATGGGGCGAACCTCGATCGCGCCGAGCCTGGCCAGCGGAATGCCGGCCGCGACGCGGATCGCGTCGTTGAGGTCCTTGGCGTCGATCAGGATGAAGCCGCCGAGCGCTTCCTTCGTCTCGATGAAGGGGCCGTCCGTGACCGACATCTCGCCGCCGCGCACCCGCACCGTGACCGCCGAGAGCGGCGATTGCAGCGCCTGGGCGACGATCATGTGGCCGCTCTCGGCCAGATCGCGGTCATAGGCGAGCGAATCCCGGTCGAGCTTTTCCTTCTCCTGCTGCGACATGGCCGACAGCATCGCACCGTCGAACCAGACCTGGCATAGGTATTTCATCCCTTGTCCTCCACACTCCAATTCTCGGAATTCGCGCATCGGCCTTTGCGAAAATCGGGATCGACTGTCGGGCCGATGCTGTAGAGACGAACAGCCTATGCGCTTTTCGACAGGGAGGAAAAATATCTTTTGAGCGGCCGCAATGTCGAACGGCCGTGGCGGCACTCGACAAGGCTCCATCGGAAACATCAAGGAGATGGAGCAATGAGCATGCTTGAAATCGCGATCGCCCACCTGATCGTCTCGCGCGGCGCGGGCAAGGTGCCGCCGCTGGAAAACGCCGAGGTCGTCAAAGTGCTGGTGAGGACCGCGATCGCGCTGGCCGCTTTCGCCGGCCTTGTCGGGGCGCTGCGGATGGCGGCAGGCGCCTGAGAATGGCGGGCAGCCCGGCCGCGGCGGCGGGGCTGCCCCGGTATCCTACTGGAACGCCGTTTCGAAGAAGCTGCGCAGCTTGCGCGAATGCAGCGCTTCCGGCGGCATGGCGGCAAGCTTCTGGATTGCCCTTATGCCGATCTGCAGGTGCTGGTTCACCTGCGTGCGGTAGAAGGCGGTCGCCATGCCCGGCAGCTTCAGCTCGCCGTGCAGCGGCTTGTCGGACACGCAGAGCAGCGTTCCGTAGGGCACGCGGAAGCGGAAGCCGTTGGCGGCGATCGTGGCCGATTCCATGTCGAGCGCAATCGCGCGGGCCTGCGACAGGCGTTTTACCGGGCCGGCCTGATCGCGCAGTTCCCAGTTGCGGTTGTCGATCGTGCCGACCGTGCCGGTGCGCATGATGCGCTTCAGCTCGAAGCCCTCGTAACCGGTGATCTCGGCAACGGCAGCCTCGAGCGCCACCTGCACTTCGGCGAGCGCCGGGATCGGCACCCAGACCGGCAGGTCGTCGTCCAGCACATGGTCTTCGCGCATGTAGGCATGCGCCAGCACGTAATCGCCGAGGCGCTGGCTGTTGCGCAGCCCGGCGCAATGGCCGAGCATCAGCCAGGCATGCGGGCGAAGCACGGCCACGTGGTCGGTGATCGTCTTGGCGTTGGAGGGGCCGACGCCGATATTGATCATGGTGATCCCGGCATGGCCCTTCTTCTTGAGGTGATAGGCCGGCATCTGCGGCAGGCGGGCGTGCGGCGCATCCGTTTCCGGAACGCTGGAACCGGCCAGCGTGACGATATTGCCGGGCTCCACGAAGGCCGTATAACCGTCGCCGCCGTCCGCCATCAGCTTGCGCGCCCAGGCGCAGAACTCGTCGATATAGAACTGGTAGTTCGTAAACAGCACGAAGTTCTGGAAATGCTCCGCTCCGGTCGCCGTATAGTGCGCCAGGCGGGCGAGCGAATAGTCGATGCGCTGGGCGGTGAACGGCGCCAGCGGCGAGGGCTCGCCCGGCGGCGGCAGGTATTCGCCGTTGGCGATCTCGTCGTCGGTCGTGTTCAGGTCGGGCGTATCGAAGAGGTCGCGCAGCGGGATATCGACGAAAGCCGCAGCCGAGGCTTCCACATGCGCGCCTTCGCCGAACGCGAAATGCAGCGGGATCGGCGTTGCGGATTCCGACACGATGACAGGCACGTTATGGCTCTTCATCAGCAGCGAAAGCTGCTCCTTCAGGTAATGCTTGAAGAGCTTCGGCCGCGTCACCGTCGTCGTATAGACGCCCGGCGCCGTCACATGGCCGTAGGACAGGCGGGAATCGACATGGCCGAAGCTGGTCGTCTCGATGCTGACCTGCGGGTAGTAGGCGCGGTAGCGCGAGGTAACGGGCGCGCCCTGGGCGAGCTTGGTGAAGCTGTCGATCAGGAAGGACGTGTTGCGCTCGTAAAGCGCCGTCAGCGCTTCGACGGCCCTTGCCGGGTCATCGAATGTTTGCGGCTCGAAAGGGGGAGGGGACGAGATGTCGAAAGCGGACAGGGGATAGATTCGTTTGCTCATGGCGCATTATAGAGGGTTGTTTTTAACAAGCAAACGACGCGCGAAGGCTGAGCCCCAGATATTTTTCCGATCTGCCTCCAGCTCTCAGCGGATGGCGGTGCAATAGCCGCCGCGGGTCTCCAGGCAGGTATAGTTGGCACCGAAATGCGATTGCTGCGCGCCGCCGCCGCTGCCGTTGCGCACGACGACCGCCGAAAACGAAATCGCGAAGATCGCCGCAAACAGCGTTATGATCGTAAACCGTCTCGCCAGAATGAACACGTCCATGTCCTTACCCGATATGCGCCCTTCATGGTGCTGTTGTGCCATGACGTGGCTGAACGGGTGCTGAGACGGCGGTTCATTTTGCATTCAGTTTCGAAGGCCGGCTAAGCTTCTCAAAGCCGGCCCGGTTTGCCGGAAAAGCCTCAGAGGCGCGTCCATGTCTGCGATTTGCAGAAGACCTTCATCACGCAGCCCTGCATCCTCAGCGACTTGCCGGAAATGCTGCCCGAGCCGCTATAGGTCTTGTCGTCGACGGGATCGGTGATCTCGCCGCTATAGCTGCCGCCGGCGCCGGACAGGGTGCCGATCTTCTTGCCGGCATATTTGCCCGTCTTCAGCGTGATGCAGTAGGCGCCGCCGCAGGGCGCGATCGCCGCCGTGTCGCCGGCCCGCGTCTTCCAGTTGCCGACGATCGGCTCGTCGGCCTGCGCAAGGCCCGCCACCAGTGCCAGCGCGCCGGCGAGAACGAGGGTACGGATCATCTCTTCCTCCTTGAGATAGGGAATGGCGCGAAAATAACTGACGCGAACGTAAAGGTAAATATGCCGCGGGGAGGACCTGAAAACCGGCTTTCGCCCGGCGTTTTTTCTGCGGATCGTCCGGTCGCTGCTGATTTCACGGTAAACGGATCCTTAATTTCCAGATCTGAATTTTTCGTAAAAGGTTAGCTGAAATCCTTAATTCGCAAGGATTCCGATGTTTAACAAAAACCCAAGTTTACCAAGCATTTGCACTTTGTTTGCGTCAAATTAATCATGCATTTTAGGCGTTTTTTGAAAGCGGTTTGGCATAGTGAACCCATCAAACGAGCGGGGCAAACCCGCCGGACCGGAAAGGCCGCAAGCCGCAGAAGATGGCAAGGCCCGAAGGTAAAACAGGGTACGTCTTGAACAGGCTAACAGGGATAGAACCGATGGCACGCTTTGAAATGCACAATGCTGAAATGGCCACCATGGGTGGCGACAACAACAGCGCCGATGTCTTCTGCGAAATGGGTCTGATGTATGCGACCGGCCGCGGTTGCGAGATCGATCTCGTCGCCGCCCACAAGTGGCTGAACATCGCCGCGATCAAGGGCAACGACCGCGCCGCCGAGCTGCGCGCCGATGTCGCCGCTTCGATGAGCAAGATGCAGCTGGCCGAAGCGCTGCGCGCCGCCCGCGAATGGATGACGATCCACTAAAAAGCGTGCGCGATCCGCAGGATCGCGACGCCTCTTGAGAACCGTCTCCAACGGGACGATTGACCGATAACAACCTCAAAAGAGGGGAGCTGGCGGGGCGCTTTGGACGGGGCCGACGCCGGGAGAAGGAAACCGCGACCGGCGCCCTCCCGCCGGCCGCGGTTTACCCGATTTTCTTCAGAACCTGCGGCAGCGCTTCCTCCAGCCGCGCCATGTCGGCTTCCGGCCCGACGCTGATGCGGATGCAGCGGTTGAGCGGGGCCACACCCGGCATGCGGATGAAGACGCCGTGTTCCATCAGCCCGTCGACGATGGCGCGCGCATGGGTGCCGTCGCGCCCGGCATCGACCGCCACGAAATTGGTGGCGGAGGCGAGCGGCTGCAGGCCGTTGGCCCTGGCAATGCCGGCAATCCTGTCGCGCGCGGCGTGGATTTTGCCGATCACTTCGGAAAGATAGGCCTGGTCCTTCAGCGCCGCGAGCGCGGCGGCCGTCGCCAGCCGGTTCATGCCGAAATGGTTGCGGATCTTGTCGAAGGCCTGCGCCGTGCCCGCCGTCGAGACGGCATAGCCGACGCGGGCGCCGGCAAGCCCGTAGGCCTTGGAGAAGGTGCGGGTGCGCACGATGTTCGGCAGGTCGATCAGCGAGGCGATCGACGGCAGCGCCGAGGCCGGCCCGGTCTCGCTATAGGCCTCGTCGAGGATCATCAGGCAGGTTTCCGGCAGGGCGCGCGCGAAGGCGACGATCCTGTCCGCATCCCACCAGCTGCCCATCGGATTGTCGGGATTGGCGAAATAGACGAGCGGCGCGTTCTCGCGCCTGACGGCATCGAGCAGCGCGTCGAGATCCTCCCGGTCGCCGGCATAGGGAACCGTCACCAGCCGGCCGCCGAAACCGTTCACATGGAAATTGAAGGTCGGATAGGCGCCGAAGGACGTGACCACGGCGCCGCCGGGCTCGATCACCAGCCGCACGATCTGCCCGAGCAGCTCGTCGATGCCGCCGCCGATGGCGATATTGGCCGGCGTCACGCCAAGATGGGCGGCAAGCGCCTCGCGCAGCGCAAAATTTTCCGGGTCGTTGTATTTCCAGATGTCGCCCGCCTGCTCGCGCATGGCGGCGATGACCGAGGGAGCCGGGCCGAAGCCGTTTTCATTGGCGCCGATGCGCGCTTCGACCTTCAGGCCGCGCTGGCGCTCGATGGCCTCGGGGCCGACGAAGGGAACGGTGGAGGGCAGGGCGCTGGCAAGCGGCGTGAAGCGCGAGAAGGCAGACATGCGACGGCAATTTCCCGAAACTGTTGAAAAAGCGGCGCAACAATAGGCTCTCGCCTTGCCAAGGCAAGCAAGATTATTTCCCCTTCGGCCCGGTTCAGACGCGGCTGCCGTTGCGGCGCGCGTCGATCGCTTCCGTATTGCCGATCATGAAATCGGCGCGCACAACCTTGCGTAGAACGTCCGGCTCGATCAGGTTGATGAAGCGCACGCCGATGCGTTCGTGGTGGCGGTAGATCTCGGCGCAGCCGATGCGGTAGGCGAGGCCGAGAATGTTGAGGTAATAATGTTTGGGCAGGCCGGCCGTGGTCGACACGACGAAGGTCGCGCCGCCTTGTGAAATGTCGAGGATTTCGGCGCTGCGCATCGAAATCCCGGTCAGACAGGGGCGAACGGCCACGATACGAGCCGGCCGCTTGACGTTGAACTCCTCCCAGCGAATGTCGTAGACAGCCGACTTCACCGTGGCGAGGTGCGTTGCGCGGAGCATTTCCATTGTGCATTCTCCGTCAGACAATTCTAATTTTCGGGCTGTACGGGAAGAGGCTCACACGAATGTTTTTCACATTCGTCAAATATAAAATTACCATTTTAACGAGTTTGAAATTTGTGCGTTAGCGGCACATCTATTGTGCCCTCCTGGGAAAAAACGTCCAGCCGCTCAGGCCAGCAACCGTGCCGCGCCGTAGCCCCCGGCCGCTGAGAGCGCCGTCAGGAAAGTGCCCCAGGCCATGTCCACCAGGCTCATGGCGAGCGGCCAGTTTTTCAGTGTCGACAGGTTGGTGATGTCGTAGGTGCCGTAGGCCGCCAGTCCCAAGACGGCACCGTGAAGAAGCGCCGTGCCGGCCGAGCCGCCGGAAAGCCCCGGCAGGACCGCGAGCATGACGACGGCGGCCGCGAAGAACAGGTAGAAGAGCGCAGCAATGCCGAGATTGGGCGCG
This sequence comes from Hyphomicrobiales bacterium, assembly GCA_900471515.1. GTDB lineage: Bacteria > Pseudomonadota > Alphaproteobacteria > Rhizobiales > Rhizobiaceae > Rhizobium. The sequence goes on from UCFC01000020.1 coordinate 41,859, forward strand.
GGCAGCATCAGCGCCCCCAGCTGGTCGCGATAGAAGCTGCGCGCGACGATGCCGAGCCATAGCGCATCGACGACGGCAAGGGTGAGAAGGCAACCGGCATAGGCGGCGAGCGCTGTCTTCATCGTCTTTCATCTCCCGTTCCGCCTTCTACGCGGCGGCCCGCCGTTCGGATCGCCGTTGATTCTCCTTGTGCGGAATTTTCCCGAACCCTTTCATTTGCCGGGTGTTTCTTCCCGGCGGCGGGCTGCTGCCGATGAAAGCGGGGACATGAAATGACAGGCGTCGAACTTCCCTGGGAAACCGGGCTCGTCCTGGGCGACGGGTCTTGCGGCCCGCATTTTTGCGGCTGTCAGAGGCTGCTTTCGAAGCTCAGCCGCAGGACGTGATGCAGGAATTCCGGGTTCAGCAGCATGTTGAAGCTGATGGTGACGAACTCGCCCTCGCGCTTGACCACGGTCGCGCCGATCTCGTCGCGGATGCCGAGGATTTCGAGGAAGAAATGCTGCGGCATGTCCAGGCTGGGGCTGACTTCCAGGAGCGCGCCGGCAAGCGTGATGGTGCGGATCAGGCAGCGCACCTGCGTGCCCGTGCTGAGGTGGTGGCCGACGAAGATGATGTTGCCCGGCCGGTCGAGATTGAATTCCCTGTAAGCCTGTTCGGGCTTGGGATGTTCTGTGTCGAGGTGCATCTGAAAGGCCATGTGAGCCTCCGCTTGTTGTATGCTCGGACTTTAACGCATGAATACTTACATCTGCTGAACGCCATCCGTAAAATTGAAAGCTTGTGCAAAATCGAACGGCATAACGCTTTTATCGCGGGCAATACTGTTCAGAATCTGCCCAATTTTTCACCATATCTGTGCCGCCATTGACTTGGCGCCTGTCGTCGCGCATAGAGAAGCCGGTTCGAGGCACCGGCCGCTCGCGGATGAAGATCCATGGTGAAGCCCTCGCGATCATGGTCACAGCCCCGTGCATGCTGACTGACGGCAATGCGAGCCCCCCTGACAGTCGAATGGCATGCCTTTGAAAGGCTGAACCCATGACTCGTACCACCATGACCTATCCGCCGGTCGACGAACTGAAGGCCCAGGCAAGGCGCCTGCGCCAGGCCATGACCGAGCGCGGCAGCGAGATCACCCATGCCGCCGCCCTGGAACTGGTCGCCCGCCAGCACGGCGCCCGCGACTGGAACACGCTTTCCGCCCTTGCCGCGAGGCCGAACGACAAGCCTTCGTCGCCGCTCTTCGTCGGCGCCCATATCAGCGGCCGCTACCTGAACCAGCCCTTCACCGGCAAGGTTCTGACGCTTTCGGCCGTTGCCGGCAGCGAATTCTACAGGATCACCATCCATTTCGACGAACCCGTCGATGTCGTGACCTTCGAAAGCTTTTCGGCCTTCCGCCAGCGCATCCACGCCCAGATCGACGAGAACGGCGTCTCGCCGCGCAGGACCTCCAACGGCCTGCCGCATCTCGTTCTCGATATCTGACCGCCTGCCGCTGCCCGCAACACCCGGAATCCCCCCATGACCTCACCTCCAGAAGCCAATGCCTTCCTGACCGGCCCGCTGCCTTCGGTCTTTGCCCGCACGGCTATGCCGGTCATCCTCATCACCACGGTCAACGGCCTGTTTGCCGTGGTGGACGCCTGTTTCCTCGGCGCCTATGTGGGCGCCGGCGCGCTTTCGGCCGTCACGCTCATCTTTCCCGGCCTGATGATGCTCGTTGCCCTGCAGTCGCTCGTCTCGAACGGCATGGCGAGCATTCTCGCCCGCGCGCTCGGCGGCGGCGATCGCGCTGCCGCTCGCCGCACCTTCGCGGCCGCCCATGCGCTGGCGATTGCCGTCGTGCTTGTCGTCAACGCGATCTACTGGACCGTCGGCTGGCGCATCGTCGACAATGTGGCGGCAGGCGATCTCGCCGTTGCCGAAAACGCCCGTACCTTCATGGGCATCATGGTGGGTGCCGCGCCCGTCGCCTTCTTCCTGTCGCTCAATATCGACGCGCTGCGCAGCGAAGGCCGGATCGGCGTCATGACCGTGGTGATGCTGGCTGCGACGGCACTCAACATCGCCGCCAACTGGTTCTTCATGGCGATCCTGCAATGGGGCGTGGCCGGCTCGGCGCTGGGCTCCGTGCTGGCGCAGGCGATCTGCCTGCTTGCCGTCCTGGCCTGCCGCTTGCGCAAGGAAGACGCGCTGCGCCCGGCTGCCCGCTTTCCGCTTGCGCAATGGCGGCCGATCCTCGCCCTCGGCGCGCCGATGAGCCTCGGTTTCATCGGCATCTCGCTCTGCTCGGCCGCCGTCATCTTCAACCTGTCGCTCTGGGGCGAGGGGGATTACGTCGCGACCGTCGGCGCCTACGGCATCATCACCCGCGTCATGACCGTCGCCTATCTGCCGCTGCTCGGCCTCAACATCGCCTTCCAGACGATCTGCGGCAACAATTACGGTGCCGGGCTTGCCGGGCGTGTCGGCCGCAGCCTGCAGATCGCGCTCGTCGCAGCGCTCGTCTATTGCACCGGCGTCGAGATTGCGGTGGAACTGCTGGCAGGCCGCCTCGGCCATCTCTTCGTCGCCGATCCCGTCGTCATCGCCGAGGTCTCGCGCATCCTGCCCTGGACGGTCGGCGCCTATTTCCTGTTCGGTCAGACGGTGGTGCTGTCAGGCTATTTCCAGGCGATCGGCGATGCCAGGCGTGCTGCGGTCTTCGGCCTGTCGCGCGCCTATCTCTTCACGCTGCCGCTGACCTTCCTGCTGCCGCATGCTTTCGGCGAGATGGGTATCTGGATGGTGCCGGTCTTTGCCGAAGCCTGCATGTTCCTGCTCGCCCTTGCCGTGCTTGCGCGAAACGCAAAACGGCTCGGCTGGCGCTACGGTCTGCTGCCCGCGTGAAACGGGAAAGGGAAAGGCCGCGCTCTGCCGGCGCGGCCTCGCCTTCAATCCTTGGCGGCGGGAGCCGATGCCGTCGCAGCCTCCGCCTCCCCAAGCGCCCGCGCGCATTCCTCGCAGCAGACCTCGACGGTCCTGCCGCCAAGCTTGACGCTGATCGCGTCCGCCCCGAGTCCGCAGTCGCAGCATGTGGTCTTCTTCATCCTGTCATCCTCCGGTTGGCACCCCGTCCGGGGCAGGATGATAAGACCGCGGCTCACCCTTGCGCGCTGTCGAATTCTTTAGAGCCTTTCCCGGTGAGATTGAAGCATTCTGCCCGACCAGGTTTGTGTCAGGGCAAAGTCGCGCGCTAATGGAAACAAGCGATTGGATACTTTCGTCAGTCTCATGATATCCGGAATTGTCCACAGCTGGCCTAAGCCTTCAGCAGCCACTCGTGCTCGGGCGCATTGTAGAATTTCCAGATGCGCTTCGGCCCGGCCATGACATTGAGATAATAAAGATCGTAGCCATGCGTCGCCGCGCAGGGGTGGTAGCCTTTCGGCACGAGCGTCACGTCGCCGTCTTCGACCACCATCGCCTCGTCGAGCGAGCGGTCGTCGGTATAGACGCGCTGGAAGCCGAAGCCCTGCGGCGGGTTGAGGCGGTGGTAATAGGTCTCCTCCAGCATGCTTTCATGCGGAAGATTGTCCTGGTCGTGCTTGTGCGGCGGATAGGAAGACGTATGCCCGCCGGGCGTGATGACCTCGACGACGAGCAGCGAATGCGCCGAACTGTCGTCCTCCGGCATGATATTGTTGACATAGCGCACGTTGGTGCCCTTGCCGCGCGTCAGCGGCGGATGCGTGCCGGGCGGAATGGCCTTGGCCTCGTAGGTGCCGCCGCCGGGGGCCGAGCAGACGGCAAGCTCGAGATCGGTCTCGGCCGTGACGGACCAAGTTGATTCCATCGGGATATAAAGCGCGTGCGGCGCCCCGTCGAAGGGGCTCATGCGCTCGCCGAGCGTGCCGAAATCCTTCGTGCCGGCCGAAGCCTTGCCCTTGCCGCTCACCCAGACGAGGCAGATCTCGCGCTCGCCGGTTTCCCCCGAAGCCGTTTCGCCGGGCTTCAGGCGATAGAGGTCGAAGCCGACATAGGTCCAGCCGGCGCTTTCCGGCGTCACATGCGTGACGCGGCCGGTCTTGCCGGAGGGTTTTACCTTGAGGTTTGGCATTGGTGTTTCTCCTCCTGAATTGGTGCGAGCCGCCTCCTTCTCCCCGTCGGGGAGAAGGTGCCCGAAGGGCGGATGAGGGGGCTTCTTGCTCCAGCGATTCCTGTTGGCAGGTTTACCCCTTCGGGAAACCTTCGGTCTCCACCGTATAACCGGCCGCCGTCATCACGCGCATCAATTCCGCATGGCCGATCTCGGCCATCTTCTGCGGCGGCGCCTTGCGCGGGTCCTGCTCGGCTTCGACGACGAACCAGCCTTCATAACCGTAATCGGCAAAGCGCTGGACGATGGCGCCGAAATCAAGCGAGCCGTCACCCGGCACGGTGAAGGCGCCGAGCGCCACCGCGTCGAGGAAGGATTGTTTGCTGCGGTCGAGCCCGTCGACCACGGCCTTGCGGATATCCTTCACATGCACATGGTTGATGCGGGCGTGGTGCTTGTCGATGGCGCGCAGCACGTCGCCGCCGGCAAAGGCCAGGTGCCCGGCATCGAGCAGCAGCGGAATGCCGGCGCCCGAATTCTTCATGAAGGCATCGAGTTCCGGCTCGGTCTCGACGACGGCCGCCATATGGTGGTGGTAGGAAAGCGGCATGCCCTGATCGGCGCACCATTCACCGAATTCGGTGACGCGGCGCGCATAGGCCTTCATCTCGTCGTCGGCCAGCCGCGGCTTGGTCGCAAGCGGCTTCGAGCGGTCGCCCTGGATCGAGCGGCCGACTTCGCCATAGACGATGCAGGGCGCGTTGACCGCCTTGAACAGCTCGATCATCGGCGCGATGCGGTCCTTGTTGGCGGCAAGCTCTTCGTTGACCAGCGTGCCGGAAAACCAGCCGCCGCAGAGCGTCACGTCGGCGGCGCGCAGGATCGGCAGCATCTCCTCGGGGTTGCTCGGGAAGCGGCGGCCCTGTTCCATGCCGGTGAAGCCGGCGCTGCGGGACTGGCGCAGGCATTCTTCCAGCGAAACGTCGTCGCTGAGTTCAGGAAGGTCGTCGTTCCACCAGGCGATGGGCGACATGCCGAGTTTGGCCTTCATCGATAGTCTCCTCAAATAAAGTGCGCAGGAGCGCTGCCGCTCCTGCGGAAAATGACAGCAAACGGATCAGCCGACGCGCTGGGCGGCGCGCGCCTTGACATAGGCCTCGTGCGCCCTGTTGACCTCGCCGCGCGGGCTGACTTCCGGCACCGCGACATCCCACCAGTGGCCGCCGGCATCCGTGGTGATGAGCGGATCGGTATCGATCACGAAGACCGAGGTGCGGTCGTTCTTCCTGGAATCGGCAATCGCCTGTTCCAGTTCCGCAATCGAGGAAACCTTCACCGCGATCGCCCCCATCGCCTCCGCGTGCGCCCGGAAATCGATCTCCGGCGTCACCTCATGATAGGCGTCCTTCAGGAGATTGTTGAAGTTGGCGCCGCCGGTTGCCATCTGCAGGCGGTTGATGCAGCCGTAGCCGCGGTTGTCGAGCAGCACGATATTGAGCTTGAGGCCGAGCATGACCGAGGTGGCAAGCTCGGAATTCAGCATCATGTAGGAACCGTCGCCGACCATGACGACGACCTCCTTGTCCGGATGTGCCATCTTGGCGCCGAGGCCGCCGGCGATCTCGTAGCCCATGCAGGAGAAGCCGTATTCCATATGGTAGCTGCCGGGAACGGTGGCCGGCCACAGCTTGTGCAGTTCGCCGGGCAGGCCGCCGGCCGCACAAAGCAGCGTGGTTTTCTCGCCGCCGATCGAGCGGGCGACCGCGCCGATGACCTGCGCGTCGGAGGGCAGGGCGGCATTGGTCGTGCCCATCGCCTTGGCGGCGGCCTCCATCCAGACGGCCTTTTCCTTCCTTGCCCTTTCGGCAAGCGCTGCCGGCGCCTTCCAGCCGGAGAGCCCGGCCGAGAGCGCCTTCAGCCCCTCGCGTGCGTCGGCCACCAGCGGATGGCTGTCATGTTTGAGCGCATCATAGGCGGCGATGTTGAGGCTGAGCAGCTTGAAGCCTTCGTTCTTGAAGAGCGCCCAGGAGCCGGTGGTGAAATCCTGGCAGCGTGTGCCGACGGCAATCACCAGATCGGTTTCCTCGGCGATCGCATTGGCGGCCGACGTGCCGGTCACGCCGACCGAGCCGAGCGCCAGCGCATGGCGCTCGTCGATTGCCGACTTGCCGGCCTGGGTGACGACGACGGGCACGCCGTGCGCTTCGGCGAAAGCCGCAAGCTCCCTGGTCGCCTGCGAATAGAGCACGCCGCCGCCGGCAACGATGACCGGCTTCTGCGACGCCTTGATCAGCGCAATCGCATTGGCAAGCTCGTCGGCATCCGGCTGCGGACGGCGCACCGTCCAGACCTTTTCGTCGAACAGGCTCTCCGGATAGTCGAAGGCTTCCGCCTGGACGTCCTGGCAGAGCGACAGCGTCACCGGGCCGCAATCGAGCGGGTCGGTCAGCACCTGCATGGCGCGCTTCAAGGCCGTGATGATCTGCTCCGGCCGCGTGATGCGGTCGAAATAGCGCGAGACCGGGCGGAAGGCGTCGTTGGCCGAGACCGTGCCGTCGCCGAAATCCTCGATCTGCTGCAGCACCGGATCGGGCGCGCGATTGGCGAAGACGTCGCCGGGCAGGAAGAGCACGGGAATGCGATTGACATGCGCGACACCGGCCGCCGTCACCATGTTCAGCGCGCCGGGGCCGATCGATGTCGTGCAGGCCATGAAGCGCTGGCGGAAGCTCGCCTTGGCATAGGCGATGGCCGCATGCGCCATGCCCTGTTCGTTATGGGCGCGATAGGTCGGCAGTTCCTGGCGCACCTGATAGAGCGCTTCGCCCATGCCGGCCACGTTGCCATGGCCGAAGATCGCCCAGACGCCGCCGAAGATCGGCACTTTCCTGCCGTCGACGATCGTCATCTGCTTCTTGAGGAAATGCGCGACGGCCTGCGCCATCGTCAAACGGATTGTCTTGCCCATCGGGTCCTCCCGAACCTTCGCTCTATCTGTTTTCCCGCCCAACCCTTCCCCGCGAGGGGGAGGGGCTAACCCGCCGGCTCTCCGCATTTTCGCCGCAACGTTTCATCCAGAGGACGCTTGCTGTGGCGTTAGGCGGTGCTCCAGGTTAAGTCCCTCCCCCTTGTGGGGAGGGGTTGGGGAGGGGCCTAAATTCTGCGCCTACTGAAGCCCGCGCGTTTTCAGCCAGGCCTCCGTCAATTGCTTGAAGCGGCCGGCCATGTCGGCAATCGCTTCCTCGTCGTTGATCCTGCCCGAAAGCCAGCCGCGCGCCGCTTCCGCAAAGATCGTGCGGCCGACCGCAAAACCCTTGACCGAAGGGGCGGCCAGCGTCGCCTCGAAACCCTTCACCAGCTCGTCGGCGGGAGCCTCGAGCCCGAGCAGCACGATCCCGCGGCACCAAGGATCGTTTCTGGCGATCACGGCATCGATTTTCTTCCAGGCGCCGGCAGATGCCTGCGGCTCCAGCTTCCACCAGTCGGGCTTGATGCCGAGCGCGTAGAGTTCCTCGAGCGCCGTCGAGACCGTATCGTCGGTCAGCGGCCCGTTCTTGCTGGAGATGATCTCCACCAATAGCTCGCGGCCGACCTTGCGCGCGGCCTCGAAGAGCGTGCGCAGCTTCTCCTGCTGCTCGCTCTTCAGCGCGGCCGGATCGTCCGGATGGTAGAAGCACAGGCACTTGATGCAATGGCCGAGCGGCCATTCGACCAGCTGCGAGCCGATATCCTGGCTGAATTCGAAACGCAGCGGCTTGGAGCCGGGAAGCTCGACGGGCCGGCCGATCCAGGTGAAATCCTTCTTGGCCGCATCGAAAAAGGCGTCGCGGCCGAAGCGCTCGTCGATCAGCATGCCGTAGCCCCTGCGGCCGTCGGCGACGCGGGCGGCGGCTTCCACCGCCAGCCGCTTGAACGCGACGATCCGCTTGTAGTCGACGCCGAGTTCGTCGCACACGCTTGTCAGCTGCGAACGATGGTCGATGGCAAGCGCCATCAGCAGCGGGATATCGCCCTTGCGGGTCGAGGCCCAGTGGATGTGGTTGATCGCCTCGTCCTTGCGCAGCGCGCGATGTTTGCTGCCGGTTTTCAGGAAGAAGTCGAGCTCCGCCCAGGTCGGATATTCCGGCGAGCAGAGCAGGCGGGAAACGGCAAAGGCGCCGCAGGCATTCGCCCAGGTCGCGCAGGTCTTGAGCGGCTCGCCTTTCAGCCATCCGCGCAGCAGGCCGGACATGAAGGCGTCGCCGGCGCCGAGCACGTTGAACACCTCGATCGGGAAACCCTGGCCGACGATCCCGTCTTCCAGATTGTCGCTGATCGGGCCGTCATAGACGATGCAGCCCATCGCCCCGCGCTTCAGGACGATGGTCGCGGGCGACAGGCGGCGGATCTCCTTCAGCGCGCCGAGAACGTCGTCGGCGCCCGACGCAATCAGGATTTCCTCTTCCGTGCCGACGATGAGGTCGCAATCGGGAAGCGTCTCCTTCATCTTCGAGGAAACCCGGTCGGACTTCACGTAGCGCTCGAAACCCTCGGCATGGCCGGCAAGGCCCCACAGGTTCGGACGGTAGTCGATGTCGAAGATCACCTTGCGGCCGTTGGCCTTGGCAAGCCGGATCGCCTTGCGCTGGGCGGCTTCCGTGTTCGGGCGGGAGAAATGCGTGCCCGAAACCAGCACGGCGCGCGAGGAGCGGATGAAATCCTCGTCGATATCGCCTTCGTCGAGCGCCATGTCGGCGCAGTCGGACCGGTAGAAGATCATCGGCGAGACGCCTTCGGCCTCGACCGCCAGCAGCACCAGCGCCGTCAGCCGCTCCCTGTCGGTCTTGATGCCCTTCGTCTCCACGCCTTCGCGCGCCGACTGCTCGATGATGAAGCGGCCCATCTGCTCGTCGCCGACGCGGGTAATCAGCGCCGATTTCAGCCCGAGCCGCGCCGTGCCGATGGCGATATTGGCCGGGCAGCCGCCGACGGACTTGGCGAACGAACCGATATCTTCCAGCCGCGAACCGATCTGCTGGCCGTAGAGATCGACGGAAGAGCGGCCAATGGTGATCACGTCGAGCGTCGGCTCCGGCTGTTCGCCAGGATTCGATTGTACCATCATGTCCTCCCGCTAGATTTTTACGCGGCCTGGACCGTCCGCGAATTTTGAATAATGAAACATCGGTTCCGTCTCTTTGTCAATTCGGAATGTTTATTCCATTTTGGTCTTTACGGGTTTTGAATGCTGCAATTTGCGCCGCCGCTCGGCAATGGCAACCGGCAGCGCCATGGTCAGCGCCATGGAGGCCGAGAGCGAGCGGAAGCCGGCGAAATCGGCCTCGGCGATTTCGAACCAGTGCGTGGCGCAGGCCGCCAGCGGCGAAAAGGCCGAATCGGTGATGGCGATGACAGGCACGCCGCGATCGGCCAGTTCCTGGCTCTGGTTGAGGCTGTCGGCCGCATAGGGCGAGAAGCTCGCCGCGATCGCCGCGTCGCGCGGCGTGGCGAACTGCACCATTTCCGGATCGACGCCGTTCGGCGAGGCGACGATCTGGTGGCGGATATTGAGCTTGGAAAAGGCGTAGGTCATGTGCGCCGTCAGCGGATAGGAGCGCCGCTTGGCAATGAGGTAGATGGTCTCGGCCGCCGCCAGGATATCGACCGCCTTGGCGAAAGTATCGGTCTGCACGGTGGCCGCAAGCCGGTTCACCGATTGGCTGGCCGCTGAGATGAAGCCGGTCAGAAGCGTCGCATCCTCGTCGTCCCCGCCCGACTGTTCCAGCGTGACGAGGCGTTCCTCGTAGCTCAACGTCCGGTCGCGCAGCCGCTCGCGGAAAATGCTCTGCAGGTCGGAAAAGCCCTCGTAGCCGAGATGGTGGGCAAGGCGCACCAGCGTCGAGGGCTGCACGTCCGAGGCGGCGGCAATGCTTGCCGTCGTGCCGAAGGCGATCTCGTCGGGATTGGCGAGCGCAAAGGCGGCGACCTGGGCCAGCCGTTTCGGCATGCTTGCTTTCCGTTCGATGATCGTACTGCGCAGGCTTTCGAAATCGCGCGGCACCCGCGCTCTCTGGGGGTCACTATCCATGCTGGCGGCTCAGAAGATGAAACAAATATTCCATAATTCGGAGCATAAACGATTTCCGCGAAGCCGCCTAATTGTTTTTAATAGGCTGAAAATCAAGGGTTTTGGACAGTTTTGCAAGGGGCGGGACGAAATGATGCATCAGGGCCTGCTTGTCAAAATGATCCAAATATTCCAAAAATCCTGCGGATTTGAGGAGGAGACCCTGACATGAAGCCACTCGGCATCGGTTTGATCGGCACCGGATACATGGGCAAGTGCCATGCGCTGGCATGGAACGCGGTGAAAACGGTGTTCGGCGATGTCGAGCGCCCGCGCCTCGTCCATCTTGCCGAAGCGAATGCCGAACTGGCAAGCGCCCGCGCCAGCGAATTCGGCTTCGAGAAGGCGACGGCCGACTGGCGGGCGCTGATTGCCGATCCGGACGTCGATGTCGTCTCCGTCACCACGCCCAACCAGTTCCACGCCGAAATGGCGATCGCCGCGCTGGAGGCCGGCAAGCATGTCTGGTGCGAAAAGCCGATGGCGCCTGCCTATGCCGATGCCGAACGCATGCTGCAGGTGGCAAGGCGATCCGGCAAGGTGGCCGTGCTCGGCTACAATTATATCCAGAACCCCCTCATGCGGCATATCAAGAGGCTGGTCGGCGAAGGCGCGATCGGCGCCGTCAACCATGTCCGCGTCGAAATGGACGAGGATTTCATGGCCGATCCCGACGCGCTCTTCTATTGGAAGAGCGAGCTTTCGGCCGGCTACGGCGCGCTCGACGATTTCGCCGTCCATCCGCTCTCGCTGCTCTGGTATCTCTTCGGCCATGTCGAAGCCGTCGCCACCGATATGGTCAGGCCCTATGCCGATCGCCCCTTGAAGGAAGGCGGCCGCCGGCCGGTGGAGAATCACGATGCGGCCAACGTGCTGATGCGCCTTGGCGGCGGCATCTCCGCCGTGCTCATGGCCAACCGTGCCGCCTGGGGCCGCAAGGGCCGCATCGCGCTGCAGATCTACGGCTCGAAAGGCTCCATCCTCTACGATCAGGAACGCATGAACGAATTCGAGCTCTATCAGGCCGAAGGGCGCGGCTCCGAGCAGGGCTTCCGCAAGATACTGGCAGCCCCCGCCCATCAGCCCTACGATCGCTTCATTCCGGCCCCCGGCCACGGCCTCGGCTTCAATGACTTGAAGATCATCGAATGCCGCGAGCTGATCCGCGCGATTTCGGGAGAGCCGGCGTCTATCGTGACATTCGAAGACGGTCTCAGGATAGAGAAGTCGGTTCATGCCATGGCACAGTCCTTCCATGAGCGCCGCTGGATCGAGATCGGCTGAGGCCGGACCCTCGCTTGCGTTGACGGCGCCTGGGGCAGGGGATAGGCCTTGTCCCTGTTGAAAAGCTGAAATTCGGGAGTGAGATCGTGACGGACAGACTGGTGATCATCGGCGCGGGGCAGGCAGGCTTCGCATTGGCAGCCAAGCTGCGTGCGCTGAAGGATACGCGGCCGATCACGCTGATCGGCGCCGAAGACGTGCTTCCCTACCAGCGCCCGCCGCTGTCGAAGAAATACCTGCTCGGCGAAATGTCCTTCGACCGCCTGCTGTTCCGTCCCGAACATTGGTATCCCGACAATAATGTCGAGATCCGCCTGTCGACCTGGGCCGAGCAGATCCGGCGCGAAACGAAGCAGGTCCTGCTGCAGGACGGCTCCGTGCTCGATTACGGCACGCTGGCAATCGTCACCGGCTCCACGCCCCGGCGCCTGCCGGCGGCCATCGGCGGCGACCTTGAGGGCGTCTATGTCGCCCGCGACAAGCGCGACGCCGATCTTCTGGCCGCGGAAATGCGCCCCGGCCGCCGCGTGCTCATCATCGGCGGCGGTTATATCGGGCTGGAGGCCGCCGCGGTCGCCCGCCATCTCGGCCTCGAAGTGACCGTCATCGAAATGGCCGACCGCATCCTGCAGCGCGTTGCCGCCCCGCAAACCGCAGACATCATGCGCGCCATCCACAAGAGCCATGATGTGACGATTCGCGAAAAGACCGGCCTCAAGCATCTCGTCGGCCGCAACGGCCGGGTGACGGGCGCCGAGCTGTCCGACGGCACCACGATCGAGGTGGATTTCGTCATCGTCGGCATCGGCGTCGTGCCGAACGATCTTCTCGCCAAGGATGCCGGCCTCGACGTCGGCAACGGCATCATCGTCGACGAATTCGCCCGCACGTCCGACCCGTCGATCTTTGCGGCCGGCGATTGCGCGAGCCTGCCCTGGCAGGGCGGCCGCATCCGGCTCGAATCCGTGCAGAACGCCGTCGATCAGGCCGATGCCGCGGCCGCCGTCATCGCCGGCGGCAGCGAACCCTATGACCCGAAGCCCTGGTTCTGGTCGGATCAGTACGACGTGAAGCTGCAGATCGCCGGCTTCAACATGGGCTATGACGATACGCTGCTGCGCCCCGGCGCCCGCGAAGGCGCAAGCTCGGTCTGGTATTTCCGCGAGGGCCGGCTGATCGCCGTCGATGCCATCAACGACGCCAAGGCCTATGTGACGGGCAAGAAGATGCTGGAATCAGGCATCAATCCCGACCGCGCGATCCTTGCCGATCCCGCCGCCGATCTGAAGCAATTGCTGGGCTAAGGCCGCGCCGGCCCGGCCGGGCCGGCAGGCGCTTTCCCTCCGGCACGGCCGCGCCGCATCTGCGCTCCATGGAAAGGACATGTGAAAACTTCAAAAAAAGCTTGATTGCATGGGCGAATACCCATATCAGGGCTCCCACCGGAGAGGTGGCCGAGTGGTCGAAGGCGCTCCCCTGCTAAGGGAGTATACGTCAAAAGCGTATCGTGGGTTCGAATCCCATCTTCTCCGCCATTTCCCAAGTGCCCGACCCGGCGACTGCCGGAAAATAAAGCCCGCTCCGATCAAAGCCGGCATCATCTTCATCAACTTGAACGGCACGGCCCCGGCATCCGCCTTCGCGATCCGGCTTGACCGCCTCAATAGCTGCAGGAAAGCGCGTTGGTCGGCCTGAAGCCGTCGGCGCATGCGGGATTGACGGAGTCCCCGGGCTGGTATTGAAAGTCGGGGCTATTGGCAGGCCGCTGCGTCGTGCAGGCCGCAACCAGCGTGGCCAGGCCGATCAGCATGCCGCCGATCAAGATAATCCGAAATCTGCTCATCGTGGCCCTCCCATGGCGCGGCGCCTGATGGCAACATGTCGCTGTAGCGGGCGCAGGCAAGAGCCATGCCGCACGCTTGGCCGCCCCGCTTGCCCGGCAACCGCGCCGCAATTGCCTGACTATCGGTAAAAACAGTTCTAGAACGGCTTGGTGACGGCGATCGCGACGATGACGAATGTCGCGATCACGACCGCCGCGCCGGCGTGGCGCAGAACGGCCGGGGGAGCAGGCTCCTGGCTGTGCGCGAGCCTGCGCAGCCTGCCGGACAGGACGCCGTGAAGCGCCGAGAGCAGCAGCACCAGCGTGAGCTTTGCCAGCAGCCACACCTGCGGGAACCAGCCGCCCGTCAACGCGAGCGTCAGCCCGAGGATCCAGACGAGCAGCATCGCCGGCGACGTGACGCGCCGGTCCCAGCGGCGCACGCGCTCCAGCAAGGCGGACCGGATCGCGATCTCCTGCTGGCCCCGGGCCTCGGTCACGGCCGCAATGCTCACGGCCGCGACCAGCATGCCGCCGATCCAGGTGACGACGGCGGCGATGTGCAGGGCCTTGAGCCAGAGATAGTCCATCGCCTGCGCCCTCAGTTCGAAGCGGCAAGGGCCGACTGGCGCCGCGCCAGTGCCCGCTCGTTGAGGAAGGCCCCGAAGGGGATGAAGGCCGCAAGCGCCATCCGGGCGGTTTCGCCGCGCGACCATCCGCCCATCGATACGGTCTGGATGAGCATCCAGACATAGAGAACGAAGGCGATGCCGTGGACCGGGCCGACAAGGCGGGTTGCGACCGGGTAGCCGGCAAGGTGCTTGAGAGGAACGGCCACGCCGACGAGCAGGAGAAGCGTCGTCCCCTCCAGCAGCGACACGGCGCGCATCCTGCGCAATTGCGACAGTTCCTCGGTTCGGGCGGCCGAGAGCATCACTCGACCTCCCTGAGGACCTTTTCGACCCGCTCGAGGCGGCCCTGGATGTCGGCAATGCTGCCCCGCAGGGCCGCCAGCGCGGCGGCACTCTCCTCCTGGGACTTCACGGCGCGCGCAGCGAGATCGCGATAGGCGTCCTCGCCTGCGATCCGCAGGCGCGCCGTGCGCGCGCCGGTGACATATATCATTGCGAAGATCAGCAGGATCACGGCGAGCACGAGGACCGTGACGAGGAAGAATATGCTGGTGCGATCGGCCATGGGAGATCCTTTCAAGGTTCCGAGGTCTTGGAGGAGGGGCTCAGCGAGCGAGCCGCATCGGCAATGGCTGCCGGATTGAGCGCGACATCGAAGGCCGCTGTCTGGAAGAAGTTGAGTGCCTTCCCGTCGCTGGAAAGCTCGAGCTGGCTGGTCACGAGGCCGGCCTCCTCAAGCTTGCGCAGGTGAAGGTGGAGGAGCGGCCGGCTGATGCCGATCTCGCGGGCAAGCTGGCTGACATAGGTGCGGCCGTTCGCATGGAGCGCTGCCATGATCCGCAGGCGGTGCGGGTTGGCGAGCGCGGCCAGCATCTCCAGCAACCGGTCTCCCTGGCTCTTCAATCGGCCCTCTCTTAAGAATTTATAACACCTGTAAGATTTTTCTAACAGGTTAGGAATTCGGCGTCAATCGCCGCCCGCAAGGCAATGCCCCGGTCCGCTCGGCCGGCCGGTTGGAGGCGAAGCGCGGATCGCGCGTTAATCCGCGCATCGACGGCGGACGCCGGAATCGGCCCTTTCGCGCACCGAATCGCCTGCGGGAATCAACGGTTCCGACCCGCGTGAAAACTGAAAGCGGTTTCGGCTCGAAGGACGAGCAGGCTCGCCCGAGCGGTTGCCGATCGTGCCGAACAGCAAGAATCAGGCGCAAAAGTGGTGCCGATTTGGCACAGCGGCGCGCGCCGCCCCTTCGCAAAACCCAATAAATAGCGGGAAAATAAGCGCTTTCTTAATGAAGCCTAAACAAACGGCGGCCCCGTTGCCCAATTTGTGGCCTTTCAGCAACAGGGTTTCGGTAAGGCTTTCGTAAACCCCGCCTGAACACAAGTTGGTGATTGCGTGACAGCCGCCGTCTTGTATTTTCAGCCTCGGAAGCAAGGGCCTGACCGCCCGACTTCTAAAGCACCGGGGGTAAGGCAGGGAAACGTCGCAAGACGTGATCTTACCTCCGATCGAAACTTGAATTGGAGGTCATTATGAACATCAAGAGCCTTCTTCTCGGCTCTGCTGCCGCTTTGGCAGTAGTTTCCGGCGCTCAGGCTGCTGACGCTATCGTTGCAGCCGAGCCGGAACCGGTTGAATACGTTCGCGTCTGCGACGCTTACGGCACCGGCTACTTCTACATCCCGGGCACCGAAACCTGCCTGAAGATCAACGGCTACATCCGTTTCCAGGTTGACGCTGGCCCGAGCGCAAGCTCGATCGGCGCTTCCGGCGGCGGCTTTGTTGAAAACGACTCGAGCTGGGACGCTCGCACGCGTGGTCAGGTTCAGTTCACCGCCAAGAGCGACACCGAATACGGCCCGCTCACCGGCGTGATCGTTATCCAGGCTAACGCCGACAACGCAACGAACCAGCAGACCAAGCTCGACTCGGCTTACCTCGACATCGCTGGCTTCCGCGCTGGTCTGTTCTACTCCTGGTGGGACGATGGTCTCTCCGGCGAAACGGACGACATCGGCTCCCCGGTTACCCTGCATAACTCCATCCGTTATCAGTACGAAACCGGCGACTTCTACGCTGGCATCAGCGTTGACGAGCTGGAAGACAGCCCGTTCTACGACGGCGAAACCCCGAACAACTGGGGCGTAGCAGTTGGTCTCGGCGGTAAGGCTGGTGCCTTCACCTACCAGATCACCGCTGGTTACGACACCGACAACGAAGAAGGCGCTGTCCGCGCTATGGGTACCGTTGCTGTTGGCCCGGGCACGCTCGGCCTCGCAGCTGTCTACTCGTCCAACCCGAACGCCTACTACAACAAGTCTGAGTGGGCTATCGCTGCCGAATACGCCATCAAGGCTACCGACAAGCTGAAGATCACTCCGGCTGCTCAGTACTACGGCAACTACGGCATCACCGGTGACGAGTTCAACGATGACAACGATGCCTGGAAGGTTGGTCTGACGGTTGATTACCAGATCGTCGACAACTTCTCTGCCAAGGCAACCGTCAATTACGTCGATCCGGATGAAGGCGACGACGTCACGACGGGCTTCTTCCGCCTGCAGCGCGCATTCTAATCTGATCTGACTTCGGTCATTCAGGAGAGCCCGGCTTTCGAGCCGGGCTTCTTCGTTTGTGCCGGCGGCCGGAGCTTTTCGGCAGTCTGCAAAGGGCGAAATCCGCGGCGGACCCTTCGCCCGGCTCAGTCGAGCCTGCTCACGAAGGCATGAATCGCCTCCGGAATGTCTGCGAGATGCAGAAGCGGCGCGTGCCCCTGGCCCTTCGCGGTGATCTGCATCATCCCCGGATGCCGCCTTTTCATCTCGGCCGCCGTCTGCTGCGAAAGAAGGTCGGAATTCTCGCCCCTGATAACCAGCAGCGGCACGGAGCCCAGCTTTTCGAATTGCGGCCAGAGGTCGGGGAGGGGATTGCCGAAATCGATCGATTTCAGCTGCTCGGCAATGGCGCTGTCGTAATCGGCGACGGGCATGCCCGCCTCATCCCGATAGATGGCCCGCGCCATGCCCTCCCAGTCGGCGGGCGCGAGTGCGGGAAAGGCAGCGCCGTGATTCTCCTTGAGCATATCGACGGCCTCGCTCCAGCTTTGCGGTTTGCGGCCGCGGTTGAGATAGTCCCTGATCGCCATCAGCCCGGCCGGCTCGATGACCGGGCCGATATCGTTGAAGATGAGGCCTGCGAGCAGGTCCGGCTTTATCGCCGCCATGAGATGCAGGATGAGCCCGCCGCGCGAGGTTCCGATGAAGATGGCGCGGGCGATGCCGAGAGCGGCGCAGGCGGCAATCACGTCGCCGCATTCGACGGCGGGATTGTAGTTCGCCTTGTTGTCGTCCCGGTCTGAGCGGCCGCGGCCGCGATAATCGAGCGCAATGACGCGCCGCGGCAAGGCCGCGTGTCGCGACAGGAGCAATGCAAGTTCGTGGAAATCGCGGGCATTGCGCGTCAGGCCCGGCAGGCAGACGACCGGCAGCCTGCCGGGGCCGGCATCCGCCGGCCGGTAGTCGCGCGCGTAAAGCCTCAGCCCGTCGGCCGATCTGTGGAATGTTTCGGTAAAACCGCCTGCGACCACGTCACCCATGATATCTCCGTTCCGTCTATCGGAACGAGATGTAACGCGCTTTCGGCCAATCCGCCAATCGGCTCAGGTCGCGCTGCGGCCGCCGACGAGGTCGCGCTCGATATCGGGCGTCTGCCCGAGGCGGGCCTTGTAGACCTCGTAATTCTCCATCACCCGCTGCACGTAGTTGCGCGTTTCGGGGAAGGGGATGCGCTCGATCCAGTCGACGATCTCGTCGACGGGCTTGCCGCGCGGATCGCCGTAACGGCCGATCCATTCCGGCACGCGCTTCGGCCCGGCATTATAGGCGATGAAGGTGAGGATATAGGAGCCGCCGAAGGCTTGGATCTGTTCGCCGAGATAATGCGCGCCGAGCGTTGCGTTGTAGCCGGCATCGGCCGTCAGCTTGTCCTTGGAATAGGTGATGTTGTGCCGCTTGGCGACGGCCTGCGCCGTGCCCGGCAGGAGCTGCAGCAGGCCGCGGGCGTTGGCGGCCGAAACGGCGGCTGGATTGAAGGCGCTTTCCTGGCGGGCGATCGCATAGGCGAGCGCCTTGCCGGAGCCGGAAATATTGGCGTTGGCCGGAATGACGCCGACCGGGAAGGCGAGGGCTGCGACATCGATGCCGCGCCCATAGGCGATCTTGCCGATCTGCAGCGAAAGATGATGGTCGCCCGCCTGCTCGGCCTTGGCCGTCAGGATCGCCAGTTCGCCGGGACTCTGAAGCTGGTCGGCAAGCGCCAGATAGAGGGCGGCCGCCCGCCAGCCGTGGCCTGCCGCCTCCAGCCGTGCGATCGCCTGCACGGCTTCGCGCTGCTGGAGATTCTGCCGGTCGCGGGCCGCCGGCGACGGATAGGTGACGTCAAGCGTCTTCCGCCCGAGCCTTTCGGCCGCAAGCTGCCCGTAGAAGGTGCCCGGAAAATTCGCGGCCTTGGCGAAGAATTCGCTGGCCTTGCCCGGCCCGCCGGCTTCCGCCGAGCGCCCGAGCCAGTACCAGGCGCGGGAGACCGAAAGCGGACCGTTCGAAACCTGCAGGATCTTGCGGAAATGCGTCTCGGCCGTCGTCGGGTCCTGCAGACCGCGCAGCGCATACCAGCCGGCATGGAACTGCGCTTCGACGATATCCGTCGGCACGGTGGCGACCGAGGCGGCGACGATCTGGTAGGCCGCCTTGAACTGCCCCTGGTCGACGAGGCCGCGGCTGACGATCCGCTGCTCGTTCCACCATTCGCCCGAATTCATCAGCTCCGTCCGGTCGCGCGGGATCTGCTGCAGCAGCTTGGCGGCTTCGAGATATTTGTCCTGCTTGCGCAGATATTCGATGCGCGCGAAGAGATAGCCCGGATCGCTGCGCCATTTCGCGTCGACCGCGTTCAGCAGCGCACCGGCATTGCCCGCCTTGGCGTCGACGGCAGCCCAGGCCTTGTAGAGCGACTGCGCCTGGCCCATGTCGCCGAAGCGCTTGGCCTGTGCCACGCGGCCGCGATACATCAGGTAGTCCATGCGCGTCTTGTGGTCGGCGGCGGTCAGCAGGCCGGCAAATTCGCCCAGGATCTTGTCTTCGGTGGCCTTGTCGAGCGCCTGTCCGCGCCAGACCTTGCCGATATATTTCGCCGCCTGCGCCGGCTTGCCGGTCGCCACGAGCGCGCGCGACAGGATGATCGCGCCCTGCCAGGTCTCCGGCGCGGTATCGCCGAAGGCATTCAGCACGGCGGCGGGTGCGGGGTTCTCGTCCAGGAGCGCGCGCTCGGAATTGCCGCGCAGACGTTCCAGGCCCGGCCAGCCCGCAAGCTCGTCCGAGGCACTGGCGATCTCGTAGGAGGGCACGCCCCTCAGGCCCGATGTCGCGATGGCCCAGGTCAGGATATGGCGATCGAGCGTTCCCGCCGCCATCGTGTTGCGAATGGCGAGCGCCTGTTGCGGGTCCTTGGCCGAAAGCGCGTCGAGGCCGGCTTTCAGGTCGCTGTTGACGGGGGCGATGGCGCCGTTGCGCGGAATGGAGCCGGTGGTGATCGCCTCGGGGAAGGATGCGGTTTCCGGCACGAAACCGAGCGGCTTGACGGCAGGCACGGGGGCGCTTTCGCCGGGAAGCTGCGATGCAGCGCTGCCCCAGGCCGCGGCCACCAGGCCGCAGACGGACAGGATCAGAACGGCTCTCTTCATCCGGATCACTCGCAACGAAAACATGCCCCTCCATTTGGCTGGAGGCATCTTAACGAAAGCTTACCGCATTGGGTAAAATTCATTCACATTTGCTATCGGAATTTGCCCTAAACCGATCCATGCGCGCTTGTCGCGGCCTTTTTGCCGCTCTATGGTGCGCAACTCTTATTCATGGAATGCGGCTGAAGCAAGGATATCGGCCGTGAGGAGCTTTGCATGTTCAATGGGTCCATCCCCGCGCTCGTAACCCCCTTCACCGATGCCGGCCTGGTCGACGAAGACAGCTTCGCCGCTCATGTCGCCTGGCAGATCGAAGAGGGCAGCAGCGGCCTCGTTCCGGTCGGCACGACCGGCGAGTCGCCGACGCTGTCGCATGCCGAGCACAAACGGGTGGTGGAACTCTGCATCGAGGTTGCGGCCGGGCGCGTGCCCGTCATGGCGGGCGCCGGCTCCAACAACACGCGCGAAGCGATCGAGCTTGCCCAGCATGCGCAGAAGGTCGGCGCCGATGCCGTGCTCGTCGTCACGCCCTATTACAACAAGCCGACGCAGAAGGGGCTGATTGCGCATTATTCGGCGATTGCCGAAGCCGTCGACCTGCCGATCTATATCTACAACATCCCCGGCCGTTCGGTCATCGACATGACGCCGGAGACGATGGGTGCGCTTGCCAAGGCCCACAAGAACATCGTCGGCGTCAAGGATGCGACCGGCAAGATCGAGCGCGTCTCCGAGCAGCGCATCACCTGCGGCAAGGATTTCCGCCAGCTCTCCGGTGAAGATGCGACGGCGCTCGGCTTCAACGCCCATGGCGGCATCGGCTGCATTTCCGTCACGGCCAATATCGCGCCGCGCCTCTGTGCCGAATTCCAGGCCGCGACGATTGCCGGCAACTATGCCAAGGCGCTGGAGCTGCAGGACCGGCTGATGCCGCTGCACAAGGCCGTCTTCATGGAACCCGGCGTCTGCGGCGCAAAATACGGCCTGTCGAAGCTTGGCCGCATGAGCCGCACCGTCCGCTCGCCGCTCATGTCCTCGCTGGAGCCCTCGACGGAAGCGGCAATCGACGCCGCCATGCGTCATGCGGGCCTCCTTAACTAAGAGGAATTCCGGCCCATCTTCACAAGATCGGGCCGTTCTCTTACATAGATCACAGGAAATGAGGGCGCGGCATTCGCGCCCCGCGAATGGAATTATCGCCATGGCCCCCAAAGGCAGCCAGCGTATCGTGAAGAAGGTTGTTGCGGAAAACCGCAAGGCCCGCTTCAACTACGAGATCATCGATACTTATGAGGCCGGCCTGGTGCTGAAGGGCACCGAGGTCAAGTCGCTGCGCGAAGGCAAGGCCAATATCGCCGAATCCTATGCCTCGGACGAGGATGGCGAGATCTGGCTGATCAATTCCTATCTGCCGGAATATCTGCAGGCGAACCGCTTCAACCACGAGCCGCGCCGCCGCCGCAAGCTTCTCCTGTCCGGACGCGAGATCAACCGTCTGCGGGCGGGCATCAACCGCGAAGGCATGACGCTGATCCCGATGAAGATCTACTTCAACGATCGCGGCCGCGCCAAACTTGAGCTCGCTCTGGCAAAGGGCAAGAAGCTGCATGACAAGCGCGAATCCGAGAAGGAGCGCGATTGGAACAGGCAGAAGAACCGCCTTCTGAAGGATAACGGCTGACGTTGCCCGCCGTGTCAGGCGATCCGCAAGGGCTCAGTCCTCGAAATCGCTGGCCGGCGCCACTTCGGCAGGCCGGGGCGGACGTTCGGAGGGATCGCGGCCGATCTCGGCCTTCAGCGACAGAAGATCGATGAAGTGATCGGCCTGCCGGCGCAGGTCGTCGGCGATCATTGGCGGCTGGGTCGACATGGTCGAAATGACCGAAACCTTGCGTCCCTTGCGTTGCAGCGCTTCGACCAGGGTGGTGAAATCGCCGTCGCCGGAGAAGATGACGAGGTGATCGACCGTTTCGGACTGTTCCATGGCGTCGATCGCAAGCTCGATATCCATGTTGCCCTTGATCTTGCGGCGCCCCATGGAGTCGGTAAATTCCTTGGCGGGCTTGGTCACGACCTTGTAGCCGTTATAATCCAGCCAGTCGATGAGCGGACGGATGGAGGAATATTCCTGGTCTTCGATTAGCGCGGTATAGTAGTAAGCGCGCAGCAGATATCCGCGTTTCTGAAACGCTTTCAAGAGCTTGCGGTAATCGATATCAAAGCCGAGACTCTTGGATGCAGCGTAGAGGTTGGCGCCGTCTATGAATAGTGCAATTTTTTCGCGTGGGTCAAACATCGCTTACCAATCCAAAGAGAGTAATCGAAATCCATAAGCCACTTAGCCCAATAAAAACAGCGGCTTGTGAATGTGGCGTCGAGCTGTTCCGTACTTTATGAATTATTCATATATGAAAGATTTAGGGCACGATTCGTGATATTCCAAGCAACCTTCGGTGGAAATGTCATATTGTGCATGGAAATTTAGACTGGTCGCGGATAAAGGCGAGGGGACCCTAATGAAAAACTTGAATTTGCCCGGTTTTAATTGTATCGGGCATCCTAATCCCGAAAAGACGACCGCAAAGGACAGGCAATGGCCCGTGTCACAGTAGAAGATTGCATTGACAAGGTAGAGAACCGCTTCGAGCTGGTTCTACTCGCCAGCCATCGCGCCCGGCTGATTTCCCAGGGTGCGTCGATCACCATCGATCGCGACAACGACAAGAACCCGGTCGTGGCTCTGCGCGAAATCGCCGACGAGACCCTGTCGCCCGACGACCTGAAGGAAGACCTGATCCACTCGCTGCAGAAGCATGTGGAAGTGGACGAGCCCGAGCCCGATCCGGCAAGCCTGATCGCCGCCGGTGCAGCTGCTGCCGCCGACAGCGAAGAACAGGACGACCTGCCGGAAACGATCACCTTCGACCAGATGTCGGAAGAAGAGCTTCTGGCCGGTATCGAAGGCCTCGTCCCGCCGGAAAAGAGCGACGATTACTAAGCGCGTTCCCGGCCTTCGAGCGGCCGGGACATCCCGCGCGGCAAAAGATCGACGATTACCAATCATCAATCTTGCGCCTGTAAATCTTAGGCATAATATTGCCCATGTGTGCGCCAATCTGCGATTGGCGCCCTTTTATTTTATTGGAGTGGCTTTGGAATGATGCGGCAGTACGAGCTCGTGGAGCGGGTTCAGAAATACAAGCCCGATGCCAACGAAGCTCTGCTGAACAAAGCCTATGTCTACGCCATGCAGAAGCATGGCCAGCAGAAGCGGGCGAGCGGCGATCCCTATATTTCGCACCCGCTCGAAGTGGCCGCCATCCTGACGGACATGCATCTCGATGAATCGACGATTGCTGTCGCCCTCCTGCACGACACGATCGAGGATACGACGGCCACCCGCGCCGAGATCGACGAACTCTTCGGCGAGGATATCGGCCGCCTGGTCGAGGGCCTGACGAAGATCAAGAAGCTCGACCTCGTCACCAAGAAGGCCAAGCAGGCGGAAAACCTGCGCAAGCTGCTGCTTG
Organism: Hyphomicrobiales bacterium; assembly: GCA_900471515.1. Taxonomy (GTDB): domain Bacteria; phylum Pseudomonadota; class Alphaproteobacteria; order Rhizobiales; family Rhizobiaceae; genus Rhizobium. The sequence continues at coordinate 65,057 of UCFC01000020.1, forward strand.
CCATTTCCGACGACGTGCGCGTCCTGCTCGTCAAGCTCGCCGACCGCCTTCACAACATGCGCACCCTCGACCACATGTCGCAGGAAAAGCGCGCGCGCATTTCCGAAGAGACGATGGAAATCTATGCGCCGCTTGCCGGCCGCATGGGCATGCAGGACATGCGCGAGGAGCTGGAGGAGCTTTCCTTCCGGCACATGAACCCGGAAGCCTACGAGACCGTCACCAAGCGCCTGGAGGAATTGTCCAAGCGCAACGAGGGACTGGTCAAGAAGATCGAGGCGGAACTGCGCGACCTGCTGATCGCCAACGGGCTGACGAGCGCCTACGTGAAGGGGCGCCAGAAGAAGCCCTATTCGGTCTTCCGCAAGATGCAGTCGAAATCGCTCTCCTTCGAGCAGCTTTCGGATGTCTATGGTTTTCGCATCATCGTCGAGGATATTCCCTCCTGCTACCGCGCGCTCGGCATCGTCCACACGCGCTGGCGCGTCGTGCCCGGCCGCTTCAAGGATTACATCTCGACGCCGAAGCAGAACGACTACCGCTCGCTGCACACGACGATCGTCGGCCCGTCCATGCAGCGTATCGAGCTGCAGATCCGCACCAAGCGCATGCATGAGATCGCCGAATTCGGCATTGCCGCCCATACGCTCTACAAGGACGGCGCCACCAATGCGGACGGCGATATCCTCTCGCGCGAAAGCAATGCCTATTCCTGGCTGCGCCACACGATCGAGGCGCTGGCCGAAGGCGACAGCCCCGAAGAATTCCTCGAACACACCAAGCTCGAGCTTTTCCAGGACCAGGTTTTCTGCTTCACGCCGAAGGGCAAGCTGATCGCCCTGCCGCGCGGCGCAACCCCGATCGATTTCGCCTATGCGGTGCATACCAATATCGGCGACACGACCGTCGGCGCCAAGATCAACGGCCGCATCATGCCGCTCGTCACCCGCCTCAACAACGGCGACGAAGTCGAGATCATCCGCTCCGGCGTGCAGGTGCCGCCGGCCGCCTGGGAAGAGATCGTCGTCACCGGCAAGGCGCGCGCCGCCATCCGTCGCGCCACCCGCATGGCGATCCGCAAGCAATATGCCGGCCTCGGCCATCGCATCCTGGAGCGCACATTCGAGCGCGCCGGCAAGATCTTCTCGCGCGAGGCCATGAAGCCGGCGCTGCACCGGCTGGGGCAGAAGGACGTGGAAGACGCGATCGCCGCCGTCGGCCGCGGCGAGATGTCCTCGCTCGACGTGCTGCGCGCCGTCTATCCCGACCATCAGGACGAGCGCGTCACCGTCAAGCCGGCCGGGGACGAAGGCTGGTTCAACGTCCGCAGCGCTTCGGGCATGATCTTCAAGATCCCCGGCAAGTCCAAGACCGATCTCGACGGCGAGCGCGCCTCCACCGAGAGCGATCCCGATATCGTGCCGATCCGGGGCCTCTCCGGCAATGTCGACGTCAAGTTCTCGCCGACCGGCGCCGTGCCCGGCGACCGCATCGTCGGCATCATGGAAAAGGGCAAGGGCATCACCATCTATCCCATCCAGTCGCCGTCGCTGCAGCGCTTCGACGACCAGCCGGATCGCTGGATCGACGTGCGCTGGGATCTCGACGAGGCCAACAAGTCCCGCTTCATGGCCCGCATCATGGTCAATGCGCTGAACGAGCCGGGCACGCTCGCCAAGGTGGCGCAGTCGGTCGCCGGCCTCGACGTCAATATCCGCATGCTGAACACGGTGCGCGTGGCCGCCGACTTCACCGAAATGGTGCTGGAAGTGGAGGTCTGGGACCTGCGCCAGCTGAACCAGCTGCTCGCCCAGCTCAAGGATCTGGACTGCATCGCCACGGTCCGGCGCCTCTACGAGTAGGATTCTCTCGAAGTCCCGCGCTTCGCAAAATTGCGTTTTGCATATTTTGTGATCATTTCATGGCCGAAAGGGCATATTGAAATGGCAAGCCATGCGCATGCTGCATGGCTGTGTTCAGGTTACAGCGTTGGTAATTAACCATTGCCGCGCCTATCTTCTGGTCATCGGAAAATGAAACGAAGATGAGGCAAAGCAATGTTTGAACCGATCAGGAAGTTCGCCCGCGCCCTTCGCGCTCCGACCGCTCAGGAACGTGAAATGGCATATCTCAACGGCTCGCATGACCGTATTGATCTTGAATACCGTCAGCGCCAGGTCGATCGCGGCATGTTCCGCAATCGCTGACCGTTGAAATATACTTGAAGTAAGGAAGGGGGCGTTATGCATGATCTGCGCCCCTTGGAAGAAGAGTAGAATAGACGGCCTGTCTGTTAAGCGGTTCCATTTGCTGCTCTTGTCATGGTCCGGTGCGCTGCACTAAATACGCGCCATGTTGTTTCGCCGTCGCAAACCAGCGGGTTTTAGAGAGAAGCTGCGAGAGCTCGTATGGCCTCGCAAGGGTTTTCTGCGCCCGCCCAGATATCTCATGATGCGCGTCCTGCGCCTGACGGCCTCGCCGCACGCCGTTGCGGTGGGTGTCGCTGCGGGTGTCTTCGTTTCGTGGACACCCTTTATCGGCGTGCATTTCGTCATGGCCTTCGTCATCACCTATTTCCTGTCGGGCAATATGGTGGCGGCAGCGCTTGGCTGTGCCGCCTTCGGCAATCCGCTGACCTATCCCTTCATCTGGGGCATCACCTGGGAAGTGGGGCATCTGCTGCTCAGCCGGCAGGACCAGATGGCCGGGCAGACGATCGATCTCGCCGAACTCTTCCGCCAGCTGCATTTCACCGAATTGTGGAAGCCGGTGCTGGAGCCGATGCTGGTCGGCGCCATCCCGCCGGCCGCCGTCACCTCGGTTGCGCTTTATATCCTGACATTCTACACCGTGAGAGGCTTTCAGGCGCGTCGCCGCGCCCGGCTGATGGAGCGCGCGCGTCTCAGGCTCTCCGATCCCGCCGGCGAGATGCCGACCGTCTGAGCCGCAAGCGAACCGTCCCGAAAGGCTCCCGCATGATTATCGGCATTGGCAGCGACCTCATCGACATCAGGCGCGTGGAGAAATCCATCGAGCGTTTCGGCGACCGCTTCACCCATCGCTGTTTCACCGAGGTCGAGCGCGCCCGCTCGGACCGCCGCGCCAACCGCGCCGAATCCTACGCCAAGCGTTTCGCCGCCAAGGAGGCCTGCTCCAAGGCGCTTGGCACCGGGCTTTCGCAGGGCGTGTTCTGGAAGGATATGGGCGTCGTCAACCTGCCGAGCGGCAAGCCGACCATGAACCTGACCGGCGGCGCCGCGGCCGTTCTCAAGGCCATGCTGCCGGCGGGCCACAAGGCCGCCATTCATTTGACAATAACCGATGATTATCCCTTGGCTCAGGCTTTTGTGATCATCGAGGCGCTGCCGGATGCCGTATGATAGCGACCTCTCGTCGCTTTTAATGTCGTCGTTATTGCCGCAACCGGTCGAAGCCGCTAGAGAGAACGTCAGAAAGTAATGCGCCTTCACGGCGTCTTGAAGGAATAAGACTGCGTGTCCGAAAAAGTCGAAGCCAAGCCGAATGCCCTCTGGGAAAATATCAAGGTCATCATCCAGGCTCTCGTCCTGGCAATGGTCATCAGGACTGTGCTGTTCCAGCCCTTTACCATTCCCTCGGGCTCGATGATGCCGACCTTGCTGGTCGGCGACTATATCTTCGTCAACAAGTTTGCTTACGGCTATTCGAAATATTCGCTGCCTTTCTCGCCCGACATTTTCAGCGGCCGCATTTTCGGCTCCGATCCCAAGCGCGGCGATATCGTCGTTTTCCGCTTCCCGCCCAATCCCGACGTCGATTACATCAAGCGCGTCGTCGGCCTGCCGGGCGACCATATCCAGGTGACGGACGGCATTCTCTACATCAACGGCAAGCCGGTTCCCAAAGTGCCCGATGGCACCTTCACCTCCGACTACAAGCTCGATCCGGGCCAGGACGTGCCGGTCTTCCGCGAGACGCTCGATGACGGCAAGACCTACGACACGCTCGACCAGTCCCCGGTTTCGCGCGGCGACAACACCCGCGAGTTCATCGTCCCCGAAGGCCATTACTTCATGATGGGCGACAACCGCGACAATTCGCTCGACAGCCGCTTCGATGTCGGCTTCGTGCCGGCGGAAAACCTCGTCGGCCGCGCCAGCGTCATCTTCTTCTCGCTCGGCAACGACACGTCCTTCCGCGAAATCTGGAAATGGCCGACCAACATGCGCTGGGACCGCCTCTTCAAGGTTGTTGAATGAGCAAGGCGCAGACGCTCTCGGCGGCGGACCGCGCAAAGCTTGAAGGCCTGATCGGGCATGAATTTGCCGGGAAGGAACGTCTGGACCGGGCGCTGACCCATGCCAGCGCGCGCACCGACAAGGGCAATTACGAGCGGCTTGAATTTCTCGGCGACAGGGTTCTCGGCCTCTGTATCGCCGAGTTGCTGTTCCGCACCTTCGGCACGGCCACCGAAGGCGAGCTTTCCGTGCGCCTGAACCAGCTCGTCAGCGCCGAAACCTGCGCGGCCGTTGCCGACGAACTCAACCTCCACCTCTATATCCGCACCGGCGCCGACGTGAAGAAACTCACCGGCAAGCGCATGATGAACGTGCGCGCCGACGTGGTTGAAAGCCTGATCGCCGCACTCTATCTCGACGGCGGCCTGGAAGTCGCCCGCCGCTTCATCCTGCGCTATTGGGAGGGCAGGGCGGTACGCGCCGACGGCGCCCGCCGCGACGCCAAGACCGAGCTGCAGGAATGGTCGCACGCCAAATATGGCGTCACACCCGTCTACCGGGTTGAAGAACGCAGCGGACCGGATCATGATCCGCGCTTCAAGGTGACTGTGGAAGTCGCCGGCGTTGCGCCGGAAACGGGCGTGGAGCGCTCCAAGCGCGCCGCAGAACAGGTCGCCGCGACGAAAATGCTCGAGCGCGAAGGCATTTGGCAGCCGACATCTGCCGGAAATTGACGGGATCAATGACAGAAGAAAACGAAATGGCAGCCCTTGGCGCTGCCGAAAGCCATCCGACGCATTCCGGCTTTGTCGCCCTGATCGGCCCGACCAATGCCGGCAAGTCGACCCTGGTCAACCGCCTCGTCGGCGCCAAGGTGTCGATCGTCAGCCATAAGGTGCAGACGACGCGCGCCATCGTGCGCGGCATCGCCATCCACAACAACGCGCAGATCGTCTTCATGGATACGCCCGGCATTTTCAAGCCGCGCCGCCGGCTCGATCGCGCCATGGTGACATCCGCCTGGGGCGGCGCCAAGGATGCCGATCTCATCATGCTGCTGATCGACAGCGAGCGCGGCCTGCGCGGCGATGCCGAAGCCATCCTCGAAGGCCTGAAGGATGTTCCGCAGAAGAAGATCCTCGTTCTCAACAAGATCGACCGCGTCAACCGCGAACTGCTTCTGGCGCTCGCCGCCACCGCCAACCAGAAGGTTGCGTTCGAGCAGACCTTCATGATCTCGGCCGAAAACGGTTCGGGCTGCGACGACGTGATGGACTATCTGGCAAAGACCCTGCCGGAAGGCCCCTGGTACTATCCGGAAGACCAGATTTCCGATCTGCCGATGCGCCAGCTCGCCGCCGAAATCACCCGCGAAAAGCTCTTCCTGCGCCTGCATCAGGAGCTTCCCTATTCCTCGCATGTCGAGACGGAGAAATGGGAAGAGCGCAAGGACGGTTCCGTGCGCATCGAACAGGTCATCTATGTCGAGCGCGACAGCCAGAAGAAGATCGCGCTCGGCAAGGGCGGCGAGACGATCAAGGCGATCTCCTCGGCCTCCCGCCGCGAACTGTCCGAAATCCTCGAACAGCCGGTCCATCTCTTCCTGTTCGTCAAGGTGCGCGAGAACTGGGGCGACGATCCCGAGCGCTTCCGCGAGATGGGGCTCGAATTCCCGCATTAGGGCTGCAACAAGCGCCGTCCAGCCCCTTGTTTCCGTGTGAAAATCGCGGCCTGTTGCAGGGAACCATTCGGCCTGCCCGCGCATTGATCCGCCAACGGCGCCGCACCCTGCGGCGCCGGTTTTTGCGACGGCGGGGACCAGATGGCGACGGCAAGACCCACCCATTCCTTCAAGACCCCCTGCGAGCAATGTCCGTTGCGGCCATTGCCGCATTTCCGCGAATTCAGCCGCGACGAGCTGGACTTCGTATCGAAGTTCAAGCGGGGCGAACTGGCCGTCGATGCCGGCGCGACGATATTGGTGGAGGGCGCCCACAGCGCCCATCTCTTCACCCTGCTTTCGGGCTGGGGCTTCCGCTACAAGATGCTGGAGGATGGCCGCCGGCAGATCCTGAACTATGTCATGCCGGGCGACCTGATCGGCCTGCAGGGCACGATCATGGGCGAGATGCAGCATTCGGTCGAAGCCCTGTCGCCGGTGACACTCTGCGTCTTCGAGCGCGACAAGCTGATGAGCCTTTACAACAGGCACCCGTCGCTCGCCTTCGACATTACCTGGATCGCCGCGCAGGAGGAGCGCATTCTCGACGAGCACCTGTTGAGCATCGGCCGCCGCACGGCGCTCGAAAGAGCCGCCTATCTCATTGCCTTCCTGTTCGAGCGCGCCAGGAAGCTCAGCCTGTTCCACGGCCGCAACGTCATCCCGATCACGCAGCAGCATATTGCCGATACGCTCGGCCTTTCGATCGTCCACACCAACAAGACGCTGAAGAAGCTTGCGGGCCGCAACCTGATCCGCTGGCAGGAGCGCGGCTGCGACGTGCTGGACGGCGAGGGGCTGATGCAGGTGGCCGGCTGGGAGGGGCTGCACGAGGCAAAACGCCCCTTCATCTGAAACAGGCGGCGCAAAACGTTCCGCAGAAGGCGGCGCGCAGTTGCGAAGCATCGCGGCAGGCTTCGCAATCTTCCTGTCCGGACCGGCCGGCCCCGATGTCTTTTTTAAATGCAAATCGGCGCCGGGAAAAATAATGTCGCGTCATCTTTCCTCCGACTTTCGTTTTTATCGACCGGAGGCGAAAATGTGGCTATTCAGTTGAAGGCGGGCAGCCGCCGTCAACGGTCCAGGCGGGGCACCGACGGAATGATGTTTGCAAAAAGGTCGAAGCGCTGCAATTCTTGCGCTTCACGAGGGGCATGGAGATCATGAACGCACGAACCCGTGTTCTGGTCCTGGAAGACAGTCTGATCATCGCCATGGAGGCCGAGGATATCCTGCGTCTCGTTGGCGCCGACACGATCGATATCGCCAACAGCCTCGATCAGGCGAGGGACGCCATCCAGGGCGCCGATTACGATTTCGCGCTTCTCGACGTCAATCTGGGAGAGGCGATGAGCTTCGATTTCGCGCGCGACCTGTCGCTTGCCAATATCCCGTTCGGCTTCGTCAGCGGTTATTCCGATACGCAGGATTTCCCGACCGACCTTCAGGACGTGCCCCTTCTCGTCAAGCCTTTCGACGAGAATGCGATGCGCGACTTCCTCCAGAAGCTTTTCCCGTCGCCGGCCGAATGACAGAGTTCGAGCCGTGTTCTAGAATGAACCGGCGGGGCTGAAGGACGGTTTTCCGATGCAATGGCAGGACCAGGCGATCATTCTTGGCGTCAAGCGCCACGGCGAGACGAGCGTCATCGCCGAGGTGATGACGCGTGAGCGCGGCCGCCATCTCGGCCTCGTCCGTTCCGGCCGTTCGCGCACCATGCAGCCGGTGCTGCAGCCCGGCAACGAGGTGGAAGTCACCTGGCGTGCCCGGCTGGACGAACATCTCGGGGAATTCCGCCTCGAGCCGGTCAAGTTGCGCGCCGCCCGGCTGATGGAAACGGCGACCGCCGTCTACGGCGTGCAGGCCATGGGTGCGCTGCTGCGCCTGCTGCCGGAGCGCGATCCGCATCCGCATCTCTTCGAGGCGCTGGAAATCATCCTCGATCATCTCCACAATCCCGCCGATGCCGGGGAACTGTTTGTGCGCTTCGAGCTGGCGGTGCTCAACGATCTCGGCTTCGGGCTGGACCTGACCGAATGCGCGGCCACCGGCAGCCGCGCCGATCTCGCCTATGTCTCGCCGAAATCCGGCCGTGCCGTCAGCCGCGCCGCCGGAGAGCCCTGGGCCGACAAGATGCTGATTCTGCCGGCTTTTCTGAGCGCGCAGGAAAACCAGGCGGCTGATTTCGAAAGCCTCGCGGCCGCGTTCCGTCTGACCGGATTCTTTCTGCATCGCCATGTTTATGAGCCGCGCGGCCTGGAGGCTTCGGCGGCGCGCGAGGGCTTCGTTCAGGCCGCACTCAAGGCATTGAATCCGGCTCAGCGGACGCTTTTGCGACCGGACGAACTTCCTGCCTGAGCGGCTTTTCATCCCTGCAAAACATCTTTCAGTTCTGGCGGTTTACCCTCGGGCAACCGGCTTCTATCTCTGCCCGGACATGTTTGTTCAAGGAGGAAGCCATGCTGACCAGGCCCGATACATCGACCACCATCACGCTCTGGAACGGGCAGGAGGTTCCCCGCCTCGGCATGGGCTGCTGGGCGATCGGCGGCCCGTTCTTCGCCGGCGACACGCCGCTCGGCTGGGGCGAGGTGGACGACAACGAATCCATTGCCGCGATCAACCGCGCGATCGACCTTGGCATCCGCTTCTTCGATACCGCCTCCAATTACGGCGCCGGCCATTCGGAAGAGGTTCTGGGACAGGCCATCGGCAATCGCGCCGATATCGTCATCGCCACCAAATTCGGCTTTGCCACCGATCCGCAAACGAAGCAGGCGACGGGTGCCTTTGCCGATCCGGCCTTCATCCGCCAGTCCGTCGAGACATCGCTCCGCCGGCTGAAGCGGCAGCGCCTCGATCTCCTGCAGTTCCATCTCAACGATTTCCCGCTGGAACAGTCCGACGAAGTCTTCGATACGCTGCAGGCGCTGCGGGCGCAGGGCAAGATCGACGCTTTCGGCTGGAGCACGGATTTCCCCGATCGCGCCGCCCGCCACGCCGGCCGGCCGGGCTTCGTCTCGATCCAGCATACGATGAACGTCTTCGAGCCGGTGCCGCAGATGATCGAGGTCGTCGAGAAGAACGGCCTGATTTCCATCAACCGCGGCCCGCTTGCCATGGGCCTGCTGACCGGCAAGTTCACGCCGGACAAGGCCGTCGGCGCCAAGGACGTGCGCGGCGCAGCCCTCGACTGGATGGTCTATTTCAAGGACGGTCGCATCGCCCCGGAATTCGCGGCAAGGCTCGATGCCGTGCGCAGCCTGCTCACCTCTGACGGGCGCACGCTGACCCAGGGCGCGCTCGCCTGGCTGTGGGCACGTTCGCCGCGCACCCTGCCCATTCCCGGTTTCCGGACGGTGGCGCAGGTGGAGGAAAATGCCGGTGCGCTCGAAAAGGGGCCCCTGCCGGCTGACGTGATGGCGCAGATCGATGCCGCGCTGGCAGGCGTCTGAGGCTATCGCTGCGCCCGGACCTTGAAGGGCCAGCCTTCCGGCCGTGCCTCGACGATCGTCACCGCGTCGCCGATCGCGACCCGGCCGGTGCCGCGCGGGGTCACGTTCCAGCCGAAGAGCGGGCCGGGCACGCGCCGGTCCCCCGACATGCGGATGCGGCCCATGGCCGGCATCGGGTTCGCCACGTCGCGCGAACCCGTCAACTGGTCCTGCGTCGTCATGATGCAGCGGGCGCAGGGCTTGACGAGATCGAAGCGGATGCCGCCGATCTCGATGGCCGCCCAGCGGTCCTCGGCCCAGGCCTCGTCCGTGTCGATAACGATATTCGGCCGGAAACGCTCCATGCCGACGCCGCCTTCGGCATGGGCGGCGAGATCGGCGTTGAGCGCCTTCAGCGATCCCGTCGTCGTCACCAGGATCTGGTAGCCGTCGGCAAATGTCACCGGCGTGCCTTCGCCCGCCCATTCGGCATTGGCCGTGCGTCTGGCCGCGGCGTCGAAAAAGACGAGCTTCACCTCGCGGCCGAGCCATTGCGAAAGCCTGGCATTGCTGTCGTCGTCGGCAAGGGCGGCGCTGACCAGCGATTTCCAGACCGTCACGTCGAGCCGCCGGTCCGGATGCGGCGGCGCCACACCGATCGCGGGCCTGCCCTCCATCCGCAGCCGGAAACTGCCGGCCTCCGGCCGTACGTCGATGCGGGCAAGGGCCGGCAATTCGCGTTGCGTGATGAAATGTCCGTCCGGGTCCGTCACCATGGCGCGCCGGTCGCCGGGCAGGCCAAAGGCGTCGATCTCGGTAAAGGGCAGGGCAATGCCGCGGGCGCTCTTGAGCGGGTAGATGAAAAGTTCACTGACGCGCATCAAGGGCTCCTGGGTTTCTTCCGGTCAGATTTCGTCCATGAATGCCGCGAGGAATTCGCGCAGGCTCCTGTCGCGGGCGGCGGCCAGTTCGCGGCCGGTCCGGGTCTGGAAACCATCCGCCAGTTTGAACAGCTTCGTCTGGAAATGGTCAATCGCGTAACGCTTGTCGTCGAACGGCCGGTCCTCGGCGGCAGGATCGAAAGGATCGTAGAGCCCCGATCCGAGCCGCCCCGCTATATAGAAGCAGCGCGCCGCCCCCACCATGCCGATCGCATCCAGCCTGTCGGCATCCTGCAGGATTTTTGCCTCCAGCGTCTGCGGCGGCACGTTGGCCGAGAAGCTGTGCGCGGTCACGGCATGGGCGACATCGGCAATATCCTCCTCGCCCCAGCCAAGTTCCTTCAATATCCGCGCGGCCTTTTGCGCGGCGAGTGCCGAGGCCTGGGCGCGCAGCGGCGAATTCTTCTCGACGGCGACGCAATCGTGCAAAAGCACGGCCGCCGCCAGCACGCGGCCCCTGCCGCCTTCGGCCGCGTGAATGCGCATGGCGTTGCGGAAGACGCGCAGGATATGGGCAAGGTCGTGCGAGCCGTCGTCTCCCTCGGTCGCATGCGCGATCAGTTCCGCAGCCAGCGACTCGTGGGGAGAAAAGGCTTCGGCCTTGAACATCGTCGTCTCCGCCTTTCGAAAGGGATCGTATCCCGTCGATAGCGTCTTGGCCGGCGAGTCGCAACGGCCTGGAATCAGCGCCGGATCTTGGCGAGCGGTGTGACGCTGTCGCTCTTCTTCGGCGGCATGCAAAGCATCTGGGCCACCTCGCCGAAGGGTTTGGGCGGGCTGATGTAATAGCCCTGGATCTCGTCGCAGGCCTCGCGTTCGAGCAGCGTCATCTGTTCGGCGCTTTCCACCCCTTCCACGGTCACCCGCATGCCGAGCGCGTCGCCGAGCAGGATGATCGCGCGCATGATCGCATGCGCCTCCTTGTGGTCGACGATGTCGTTGACGAAGGACTTGTCGATCTTGATCTTGTCGAAGGGAAAGCTCGAAAGGTAGCTCAGCGACGAATAGCCGGTGCCGAAATCGTCCATGGAAATGCGGATGCCGCGCTCCTTGAGCGCATGCAGGATCGGCAATGCCTCGTCGAGATTTTCCATCAGCACGCTTTCGGTGATTTCGAGCTCGAGGCGCGAGGGCGACAGTCCCGCCGCCGCAAGCGCCTCGCCGACATCCTGCGGCAGGTCGCTGCTGGTGAACTGGATGGCCGAGACGTTGACGGCAATCTTGATATCCTCCGGCCATTGCGCTGCATCGTTACAGGCGCGGCGCAAAACCCAGCGGCCGATATCGACGACGAGGCCGACCTCCTCGGCAAGCGGGATGAATTCCATCGGCGAGACGCGGCCGCGAACCGGATGGTTCCAGCGGATCAGCGCCTCGAAGCCGCAGACGCGATGCTGCGTCAGGTCGTAGAGCGGCTGGTAGTGAAGCTCGAATTCCTCGTTCTGCACGGCGGCGCGCAGGTCGGCCTCCAGCGCATGGCGGGCCTGCATCTTTTCGTCCATCTCGCCGGTGAAGAAACGTTCGCGCCGGCGCCCGTCCGCCTTGGCGTGGGACAGGGCAACGGCGGCATTGCGCAGCAGCTTGTCGGTCTCCACCGCATCCTCGGGGGCGATCGAGATGCCCATGGACACGCTGAGTTCCACCTGCTTGTCGCCGCGGAAGAAGGGCTCGCTGAGTTCGCGGCGAATCTGGTCGGCAAGTGCCGTGATGTTCCACGGCTGCTGGCGGCCCGTCTGCAGGATCGCGAATTCGTCCGAGCCGAGACGGGCAAGGATGTTCTCCGAGCCGGCCGAGGCGCGGATGCGCTCCGCCACCTGCTGCAGGATCTTGTCGCCGGCCGAAACGCCGAGCGTATTGTTGATCGATTTGAACCGGTCGAGGTTGAGATGCACGAGCGCGATCTGCTCGTCCTGCCCGCGCTCGGCAAGGGCCGCATCCAGCTGCTCGCGGAAGCGGATACGGTTCGGCAGGCCGGTCAGCGGATCGTGATGGGCAAGGTAGGTAATGCGCTCGGCCGCCCTTCGGTCTTCGGTCACGTCGGCATGGATGGCGATGTTGCTGCCGTCGGCAAGGATGGTGACGACGCTCTGGATGATGCGGCCGTCATCCATCAGCCATTCGCGCCGGCGGATGCGCCGCCCCGCCTTCGAAGCGGCCTGCTGGCCTTCCTTCCTGCCGCGGGGCCGGGCGTCGGCCTGCTCGCTGCCGCGTGTCTTCCGCTTCAGATCGGCAATCGTCGCACCCGGCGCCACATCGTCGCCGCTGAAGCCGAAGAGCTGGCAGAAGCGCAGGTTGGAAAGGGTCAGCCGCTGGTCCGCGTCGAACACGCTGAGGCCGAGCGGCAGGTTGTTGAGCACGATTTCGAAGAGTTTGCGCTGCTCGGCCAGCGCCTGTGTGGTCAGGCCGAAGGCGCTCTTCAGTTCGCGGTTTTCGGCAAGCAGCGCTTCGGCGCTGCGCTCGATTTCCTCATAGTCGCTTTCATGGCTGCGATAGGTCGCGATGACGAGCTCCATCAGATGCTCTGCATCGATCGATCCGTCGTCGGTGACGGCCTGCGTGCACTGTTGCCAGAAAAGCGACTCAGCTTTCATGCGCGGAAGTCCCCTCGCGGGACGGTTGCGGTGGAAGCATGGCAAAAGGCGAAGGCGTCTTCGATTGGCAAAGGTGCCATATCGCGCCGGGCATAAAAAAGACCTTTCTAAAATGGATGTAAAAATCACTTTTTATAAGCAGCAGGTGACCGTTTCCGGCAACCCGCATACGGCATCTTCTACCGCTCGGATTAATAATCGGTTGCAACCGAGCCTCTCTTTATACCTAGCCGGCAATTAGTTTGTATCTCGCAAACTACTGAAATAACGAGGAAACCCGGTTGCGCCCGCGAGATGGGGAGTGCCGCTGCGAGAGGCGGTTACACTTTGTCAACCATGGTTAATCGGGAGTTAACAGCTTATTGACCGAAGCCGCAAATCAGTTTAACCAACAAGCCGTTCCTAATGTTTTCCACCCGCGTACTGCGTACAGACTCTCACCGGAAGAAGCGGTGAACGGAGGTTTGTATGACTGCTCTTTCATCAGTTTCAGACATCTCTTATGCATATTTGGCAACGCTCTCGCGGCTCGATGCCAATGGTGACGGCGTGTTGAGCCGCACCGAACGAGCGGCGGAGGAAAAGCCCGGCATCATCAGGGAATTTCTCGAAGACGATGACGCCGACAATGCGCAGCCGAAATATCCGAGCAGCCTCGTCGCGCTCATGATGGAATATCGCGACAACGGCTCGGCGGCCGGCACGGCCGTTCCCTATGCGCTGCAGCAGGTTGCCCCTGGGGGCGACGATCCGGCCATGCAGATCTATCGCAACACCTACGGCGAATTCGACCTCGATATCGCCGCCTGACCTCATCCGTCAGCCTGCATGACCAGCCGGCCGCCTGGCCGGCTTTTTCTTGCCTTTTATCCGGGCGGCGCCGGTGGCAGATCGCCTGTGCGCGTCGAGGGTCTGAAGCAATTCCGGCAAAAGCGGGAACCGGTTTTGCGTCCGGAATGCAGAGGAAAAGGCCGGGAGCGTCAGCCGGTCAACGGTCGCTGACAGGCAGCACGAAGGGCGCGTTGCCGTCGGCCTCCGCGCCACGGCCGATCGCCTTGACGGCATCGACGAGCCGGCCGCCCCGGCCAAGCAACGCATCGCCGATTTCGACGATCCGCGCATTCGGCGTCGCATAGGGCGAGGCGCTCCGCAGCCGGCGGGCAAGGGCTGCGTCCTCCTGCTCGGGCGCCAGCGACAGTGCCGCAACCAGCGCGGCGGCGGGCGAGCGCGATACGCCCATCCAGCAATGCACGAGCAGCGGCGCCTCCTGCTGCCAACCGGCGGCAAAATCGATGATCGCCCGCACATGTCTTTCGTCGGGCGCCACGAGATCGCCCGTGCCCTTGAAGGCGATATCGTTCATGTTGAGCAGCAGGTGCCGGTCGGCCTGGATGACGGCAGGCCGGTGAAAGGCCTGCTCCTTCGCCATCAGGCTGATCATTTCGCGCGCCTTGTGCCGCACGGCCATTTCGGCGATGCGCGCCAGCGGGCAGACCACGATCACGCTCACGGCGCCATCCCTCGGGCCGTCTCGATCTCCGCGAAGCGCTCGCAGAAAAGGCGCTGCGCTTCGACCGCCGGCAACGGATCGATCAAAAGCATGTCGCGCGTGATGCCGCGCGGCTGGCCGAAGAATTTCTGTGCCTCCGCCGGCGTGAAGCCGGCAAGCACCGTCGCCTCGAAATAGGCGGCGATCGTATCGGCCTTCTTGATCTTGTCCTTGAGTTCGCGGGAAGGGTGGGGCGGCAGGCCGAAGCGCAGGTGCACGGCCGCCTCCAGCCGTTTCTCGACCGTCTTGTACCCGCCGCCGACGACCGCCTTGAAGGGCGAGATCATGTCGCCGATCACATATTCCGGCGCGTCGTGCAGCAGCGCCATCAGGCAATCGCCGGGTGTCGCCGCATTGAAATGCCGGAAGATGAACTCGACGACGAGGCAGTGCTGGGCGACGGAAAAGGCATGGTCGCCCGAGGTCTGGCCGTTCCAGCGGGCGACACGGGCAAGCCCGTGGGCGATATCGCTAAGCTCGACATCGAGCGGCGAGGGGTCGAGCAGATCGAGCCGCCGGCCGGAGAGCATGCGCTGCCAGGCGCGGGGAGGCTTCGCACTTGTCACGCGCTGGCCTCGTCCGCCGAAGTCGGGAAGCTGAGCCCGGACCAGGCGGGCAGGCTGAGCGTGACCGCAACATTGCCGGCCAGCAGCGGCGTGCCCGCGGCCATCGCCTCGCCGGCGCGGTCGATGCGCACGATCGCCAGTCCGCTTGTTCCCTCGACGGAGCCGAGCGCGCCGACCGGCTTGCCGCCGGCGGTGATTTCGGTGCCGCTGGCCGGCAGTGCGGCTTCGGCCGAAACGGTCACGACGCGGCGGCGCGCCGTGCCGCGATGCTGCATGCGCGACACCACTTCCTGGCCGACATAGCAGCCCTTCTTGAAGGAGAGGCCGCCGTTGAAATCCATCAGCACGTCATGCGGAAAGGCATCCTGCAGCGCATAGTCCGGCCCCGACGCGACCACGCCATGGGCAATGCGCAGCGCCTCGTAGAGGCTCGCATCGTCGCTGCCATGCTGGCCGGGGCGGCGCATGAGAGGGATGCCGGCCTTGGCAAAACGGCTGTCCTTGACGCCGTCTCCCGCGTCCTCGCCCCAGGAAACGGTAACGCCGTCCTCGGCCATCGCCGTCAGCGTCACCGGCGCGCGCAGGCGGTACATGGTCAGCCGCTTGAGCAGGGCTTCGCGTTGCAAGGCGTCCGTCTCGATGACGAATCCCTCGCCGTCACGCCAGATCATGAAGTCGAACAGGATCTTGCCCTGCGGCGTCAGCAATGCGCCGGGCCGCGCCTCGTCGCCGGCGAGCGAGACGATGTCGGTGGTAATCAGGTTCTGCAGGAAGGACTGCGCTTCGGCCCCGCCGACGGCAATGAGCGAGCGGTCTTTCAGGAATACGGCTGGCATGGCGGAACCTGTCGCGTTGGTGATCGCTCAGAGGTAAGTCTTTGAAGCGGAAGCTGCAAGCGCCGCAGCGTCAGTCGCCGGCGGTGAAGAACTTCCATTTGCCGTCGGGCGCGATGCCGACGCGATAGAAATTGTAGCCGCCGAATTCCTGCATGTCGGAGAGATCGCCAGCGGTCACGATGCGCAGCAGCTCCACGCGTTCCGGCGGCGTCAGCGATTTCAGGTCCTTTTCGGCGAAATAGGGCCAGACATACATTTCCTCGGGCGTGCCCTGGCCGACATGCACGAAGCCGGTCGAGATCACGTCGAGCATGATGGCAAGGATCTCGTCGCCGTCGGGATCGCCGGAAAGGTCCTTCAGCGTGCCGATCGGATCGTCGGTCGGTTCGCCGACCGTCACCTGCGTCTGGTCGGCACCGGTCCCCATCAGCGGCCGCAGCCGTTCCAGGTCGCCGGAGGCGGCCGCCTCGACGATCTGCTCGCGCATCTTGCGCACCGGTTCCGGCGCCTTGCTGATGTCGTAGATCACCTCGACGGGCTTGGAATCGTCGGATGCGCCGGGTGTCTTGTCGACGCTCTGGCCGCCGTCCTTGTTGACGAGCGGGTCGGGCTGGGGAATGCCGGAAGAGCCGTTCTGGGGCGCTGCCGGCTGCTGGCCCTGCTGCGCCGTGGCGGGCGCGTCGGGCTGGCCCGGGATCTTCTGAAGTTCGGAAAGCGCGTAAGCGGCAGATGCGGACATCATGCTGCCAGCGGCAAGGCCGACGGCAAGCAGGACCGGCGCGAGCAAAATTCGCGAGGAAATATCTTTACCGGTACGCATGAAACTCTCTGTATTTCCTATTGCAGGGTCCTGTTGGTGGAAAACTCACCTGCCAGCATGCGGTCGCGCAGCGAGTCGAGCAAGGTCTCGGCGCTGATTTCTCCATGCAGTCTGATCGTCTCGCGCAACGCATGAGCAATCGCGGCGTCAGCGATGATTTCAGGCTCGATGCCATCGGCCATGCCGTCGGCCCATGCCTCGTTCTGGTATTCCAGAGCCGCCTGCATCTTTTCGTGGACGATCATGTCGTCGATGTCGTTGAGGCTTGGTTCCATCGTCTTTTCCTCAGAACTTCTCATGTCTTACCGCTGCGTTAACAACACTAACAGCCTTTTCCCAAAACGACACGTCCGCATGCGAAAACAGGTTAATTAAACGTTAATTTCCGAAGCGCGAAGTAATTTCTGTGGCAAGTGTTGCACCTTCGTTACGGTAGCGCTCTTCTGCCACGATGGCCGCCTGCGTGCAATCCGTATAAACCGAGGCGAATGCCCGGTAGCCGCGATTGAAGGCTGCGGTCAGTTTTTCCTTGCGCTGCGGCTCCCCGTTCGTTTCAGAATCAAGCAGTTGCTGCATGTCGGCCCGCCATTCGTCCGCCCCCGGCGCCTTGCAGAGCGTGCGCAGGTAATGCACCGAGCCCAAGACCTCCGCCAGCCGCGCCAGCTTCTCGTCATAGGGCACGGCCGCAACCTGCGGCACGATCTCCTCCGGCGGCGGCGCTGCATTCTTGCCGCCCTGTGCCCCGCCTTGCGTCCCGCCTTGTGCCATTGCGGAGCCGGCCCAGGCGAGGCCGGCAAAGACGAATGATGACAAGACAACGCGTCGAACGGGAATCATGCTCCCAGTTGATACAGGGAGCATGACAGGAACAAGGCGGATGCGGCAGTTTCCACTTCTATTCTCGTGCGGGCATCATTTACCGGCCGCCAGCCGCTCGGCGCATTCGAGCACGCTCTGCGGCACGGGCATGCGCCGGATCTCTTCCACGCTGTACCAGCCGAGGTCGGCCGCATCGTCGGCTGCCGCCGCCACCGCATGGCGGTCCGCCTCGACACGGAAGACCGAGAGAAAGAAATGGCTGCTGATACTGCCGTCGGGCGCATGCGTCTTCAGGTCGTAGGTGGAAAACAGGCGCGGGTCGCGGGCCTGGATGCCGGTCTCCTCGAGGAATTCGCGCAGCGCCGTCTCTTCCGGCGTCTCCCCCGGTTCGCCGCGTCCGCCGGGAAAGGCATACATGTCGGCCGAAGGCGGGTTTCGCCTGAGCACGAGGAGGAAACGGCCATCGCGTTCGAGGATGGCGGAGGAGGCGGGTCTGGCTTCTGAGGTCATGGCATCGCACGCTTGGCTGTGATGCCGCCTTATCCCACGGGCGGCTCACCTTGCGCAACCGCCGCCATTGCGTGGAATATGGCGCCACGATTCCCGCGAGACGCCCGTGACCTACCTGATCTACGCCCTTGCCGCCCTCTTCGAAATTGCCGGCTGTTTCGCCTTCTGGGCCTGGTTGCGGCTGGCAAGGCCCGTCTGGTGGCTGGCGCCGGGCATGGTGTCGCTGGCGCTTTTCGCCTGGCTGCTGACGCTGGTGCCGAGCGAGGCTGCGGGCCGCACCTTTGCCGCCTATGGCGGCATCTATATCGTCGCCTCCCTGCTCTGGCTCTGGCTGGCGGAGAGCCGCGTTCCCGACCGCTGGGATATCGGCGGCGCGCTGATCTGCCTCGCCGGCACGGCCGTCATCCTTTTTGCACCGCGCAGTTGAAGCTTTTGGCCGCGCTGCCTTGACCGCTGTCGGGCAGGGTGCAAAGACAGCGGCATGTGTGGACGTTTTGCCCTGACGGAAGCGGTCAAGACTGTCGCCGAAGCCTTCAGCCTCGCCGAGCTGGAAGGCTTTCCGGCGCGCTACAACATTGCGCCGACGCAGCCGATCCTCGTCGTTATCGCCGGCGAGGGGCATGAGCCGGGCAGCAACCTGCCGGATCGGCGCGCTCTGCTGGTGCGCTGGGGCCTCACGCCGGGCTGGGTGAAAGATCCCAAGGAATTTCCGCTGCTGATCAATGCGCGCGCCGAAACCGCAATCGGCAAGGCTTCCTTCCGCGCCGCCATGCGCCATCGCCGCATTCTCATCCCGGCTTCCGGCTTCTACGAATGGCATCGCCCGTCGAAGGAGAGCGGCGAGAAGGCGCAGGCCTATTGGATTCGCCCGCGCCGCGGCGGCGTCATCGCCTTTGCCGGCCTCATGGAAACATGGTCCTCGGCCGACGGGTCCGAGGTCGATACCGGCGCCATCCTGACAACCAGGGCCAACAGCGCGATCGCGTCGATCCACGACCGCATGCCCGTCGTCATCCAGCCGGAGGATTTTTCCCGCTGGCTCGACTGCAAGACGCAGGAGCCGCGCGCGGTCATGGACCTGATGCAGCCGGTTCAGGAGGATTTCTTCGAAGCGATCCCGGTCTCGGACAAGGTCAACAAGGTCGCCAATATGGGGCCGGACCTGCAGGAGCAGGTGCCGCTCGAACGGCAGCCGAAGCCGCCCGAGAAGAAAGCGCCTGACGAGGCTCAGCTCAGTTTCTTCTGAAACCCGGTTCTGTCGACTGGAACACCGGCAATTTCTGCCGGTCCGGTCTTGGGCCGGGACGGTGTGCGCTTGCCCGTGTTTTTGCCGGACCCGCCATATGGCGGGTTCCGGATATCATGGCCGGCATCCTTGGGCGCCTGCCGGCAACCTGCCGGCTCGCGCGCCTTATGCCAGCTTCTTGACCGGTGCCGGTTTTGCCATCATCGAGGCCGCAGCCACGGCCTTGAGGCCGAGCGGGCGGTAGTTGGTCGCCAGGTCCGGCTTGGCTGCCTGCTGCTGTTCCGACTTCTTCGAGGTCACGATACTCTCCTTACGTGTTTCCCTAGAATCTTATGTGATTTGTTCTTTTGTCTTTAATAGCGACAAAAGAGAGGCATTTCTCATCAGGAAATGTAACCACGAAGCATAATTCGCGAGGCTTAACCGAAGCCTGCGTTCGTTAATACTTACTTAATAAAGTAGACGCTCAGATATGGCGGCCGATATCGTCTTCGCCGACACCGGGTTCCTCGATGGTCAGCGTGCCATATTTGCGCTTCCACTTTCGCGCGCCGAAGGGCAGCGAGATGAGGTAGGCGCAGACGGTGAACACCATCACTTCCCAGGTGAAGCTCATCAGCAGCGCAACATAGATCACGACGCCGAGCATGGCCGGCAGCACGAGATCGCGCCGCATCCGGCTCTCGGATTTGCCGGACCAGACCGGCAGGCGGCTGATGAGCAGGAAGGCGATGAGGACCGTATAGCCGGAGGAGAGGAAGGCGAAGGTCCGGTCGGTGGCAAGGCCGAGGAAGCCGAGATAGACAGGCAGCAGCACCAGCATGGCGCCCGCCGGGGCCGGCACGCCGACGAAATATTCCGATTGCCAGGGCGCGCGGTTCTCGCGTTCCGACATCACGTTGAAGCGCGCCAGTCTGAGGCCTGCGGCGATCGTGTAGATGAGCGCGGCGATCCAGCCGAGCGAGCGCGCCTCGTCGAGCGCGTAGACATAGACGACGAGGGCCGGCGCCACGCCGAAATTGACGATGTCGGCAAGCGAATCCATCTGCGCGCCGAATTTCGAGGTGGCCTTCATCAGCCGCGCCACGCGCCCGTCGACACCGTCGAGGAAGGCGGCGACCAACACCATGGCGACCGCCAGCTCATGCCGGCCTTCGAAGGCAAGCCGGATGCCGGTCAGGCCGGCGCAGATCGCAAGAATGGTGATGAGGTTCGGCACGACGAGCCGGATCGGGATTTCGCGCAGGCGCGGCCCGCGGGCGGAATCGTCGTTCGGGCCATTCGGTTCGAAGGGCGGAAAGGGAGTTTCCATATCGCGCTTTCCTCGAAATTAGCTGCGGCGGCTGATGACCGGACCCTTTGCCGAGGCGAATTCGGCAATGACAGTCTCGCCGGCAACCGCCGTCTGGCCGAGGGCGACGCGCGGCGCGGCGCCGGCCGGCAGAAAGACGTCGAGGCGCGAGCCGAAGCGGATGAGGCCGAAACGCTCGCCCGCGTCGACGGGTTCGTTGACATGCGAGAAACAGAGGATGCGCCGCGCCACGAGGCCGGCGATCTGCACCACGCCGATCTGGCCGTGGCGGGTTTCGATGACGAGGCCGTTGCGCTCGTTGTCTTCGCTGGCCTTGTCGAGTTCGGCATTGACGAAGCTGCCGGGCCGGTAGTTGATGCTGACGATGCGGCCGCGCATCGGCGCGCGGTTCACATGGCAGTTGAAGACGTTCATGAAGACCGAGATGCGCAGCATCGGCTCGGCTCCGAGGTTCAGCTCGGCCGGCGGCGTCACCATCTGGATCGACGAAACCTTGCCGTCGGCCGGCGAAATGACGAGATCGTCGTCCTGCGGCGTCACGCGCTCGGGGTCACGGAAGAAATAGGCGCACCAGAGCGTCAGGATGAGGCCGATCCAGAAGAGCGGCTTGAAGATCCAGCCCAATACGAGCGACGCGACGAAGAAGGCGGCGACGAAGGGATAACCTTCCTTGTGCACCGGAACGATCGTGTTGCGAACCGTATCGAACAAGCTCATGAATGCCGGTCTCCTGTCGTTTTTCGTATCCGCTGGTTACAGAAAAACGACGTGAGGAGCAATGGCGCGGACCTCAGGCCGCCTTCGATGCATCGGTTCTAAACAATAAAACGGCGCTGCTGCCCGCCGTCAACGTCAGCTGGCCGGCGCCAGCCGGTTGACGATGCCGAGCTCGTCGCTCTCGCGCACCTGCTTCAGATGCTCTTCGGCCTGCGTTGCCTCGCGCTGGCGGTTCCACATCGAGGCATAGAGGCCGTTCTGCGCAAGCAGGGCGGCATGCGTGCCGCGCTCGGCGATCTCGCCGCTCTTGAGCACGATGATCTCGTCCGCGCCGATGACGGTGGACAGGCGATGGGCGATGACCAGCGTCGTGCGGTTCTTGGAAACGACGTCGAGCGCCGTCTGGATTTCCCGCTCCGTCGTCGTGTCGAGCGCCGAGGTTGCCTCGTCGAGAATGAGGATCGGTGGCGCCTTGAGGATGGTGCGGGCAATCGCCACGCGCTGCTTCTCGCCGCCGGAAAGTTTCAGCCCGCGCTCGCCGACCTTCGTCTCGAAGCCTTCGGGCAGGGTCTCGATGAAATGCGCGATCTGGGCGATCTCGGCCGCCTGTTTCACCTCCGCCTCATTGGCCGAAGGGCGGCCGTAGCGGATATTGTAGGCAACCGTATCGTTGAACAGCACCGTATCCTGCGGCACCATGCCGATGACGGAACGCAGGCTCTTCTGCGTGACGCTGCGGATATCCTGCCCGTCGACGGTGATGGAGCCGCTCTGGATGTCGTAGAAACGATAGAGCAGGCGCGACAGCGTCGATTTGCCGGCACCCGAGGGGCCGACGACCGCGACCGTCTTGCCGGCCGGCACCTCGAAGGAAATGCCCTTCAGGATCGGCCGCGCCGGGTCGTAGGCGAAATGCACGTCCTTGAAGGAAATCGCGCCCTGGCCGATGGCAAGCGCCTTTGCGCCGGGCGCGTCCAGCACCTCGGCCTTGACTTCCAGGAGATCGAACATCTGCTCGATGTCGATCAGCCCCTGGCGGATTTCGCGGTAGACGAAGCCGATGAAGTTCAGCGGCACGGAAAGCTGCAGCAGCATGGAATTGACGAAGACGAAATCGCCGACCGTATGTTCGCCGCGCTGCACCGACCAGGCCGAAAGCACCAGCATGATGGTCGTGCCGATGCCGAAGATCACGCCCTGGCCGAAGTTCAGCCAGCCGAGCGAGGTCCACACGTCGGTGGCCGCCTTCTCGTAGCGCTCCATCGACTTGTCGAAGCGCTTCGCCTCCATTTCCTCGTTGCCGAAATATTTGACGGTCTCGAAATTGAGGAGCGAGTCGATCGCCTTGGTATTGGCGTCCGTATCGCTGTCGTTCATCGCCCGGCGGATCGAAATGCGCCAGTCGGAGGCGCGGATCGTGAACCAGATATAGGCCCAGACGGTGAAAGCGGTGACGGCGAGATAGGAGAAGCCGTAGCCCCACCAGAAGATCGCCGCCGTCAGCAGGAATTCGATGACCGTCGGGATCGAGTTCAGGATCGTGAAACGCACGATCGTCTCGATGCCCTTGGTGCCGCGCTCGATGATGCGCGAAAGCCCGCCCGTCTTGCGCTCCAGATGGAAGCGCAGGGAAAGCTCGTGCATATGCACGAAGGTGCGGTAGGCAAGCTGGCGCACGGCATATTGGCCGACGCTGGCAAAGAGCGAATCCCGGAGTTGGTTGAGCCCGAGCTGGATGAGGCGCGTCAGGTTATAGGCGACGACGAGGGCGGTGGCGCCGATCAGCAGCGGCGGCAGCGTGCCCTGCAGGTCCATCTTGCCGTTCAGCGCATCGGTGGACCATTTGAAGAAATAGGGCACCAGCAGCAGCACGAATTTCGACACGAGCAGATAGACCGAAGCCCATACGACCCGCATCCTGAGGTCCGGTCGCCCTTCCGGCCACATGTAGGGCCAGAGATTATAGAGCGTTCCCAGCAGGTTGCTGTCCGAAACTGTCTTGCCGTTTGCCATGCCTGTCTCCAGCCCGCCGGGCCGCTGTTGCCGCGGCCTGTCGCCGTTTCCGCGAGATATGCTACCGGCTGGCCGATTACAACATTGACAGGGATTTTATCGGCGCGCTGTTGCACGCCGGCCCTAAAGACATCGGCGGCCGATGGGCCGCCGATGTCGCGTTTTAGAGGTGTTCGCCCGAAAGCCGCTTGCGATGCAGTTCCTCGGCATTCGGCAGGGCATCCTTCGGCAGGCCGAAGATCTGGCCGGGGCGGATGCGGTCCGGATTGGTGATCTTGTCCTCGTTGGCGATGTAGATCGTCGTATAGCGCACGCCGAGGCCGTAGACGCGGCGGGAAATCTGCCAGAGCGTATCGCCGCGGCGGATGATGACCGCATTGTTGTTCTCCGTCAGCGGCGCCTGCTCAATCGTCTTCGGCTGGCCGGCGGCCGCCACCTCGTTCGAGGCCGCCGGCGCGGCGTCGGGCACCGTCAGTCCGGCAATGATGGCGCCGAGCCTGTCGAGGGCCGCCCCCACCGATTTTGCATCCTTCGGCAGGCCCTGCAGCAGCGTCAGCGCGTTGGCGGCAACCTGCGAGGCGGAAGCCGATGCCTGCTTGAACGCGTCGGTCGCATCGATGCCAGGGCGGAAATCGACGAGCGAGCGCAGCGCGAACTCGGTGGCCGAGCGCGCCGCCGCAAGCTGTTCCGTACCCGGCACCTTGCCGTCCGCAAAGAGGCCCTTCAGCAGGCCGAAGGCCTTTGTCGCATCGCCCTTCAGCTTGCCGAGCTGGCCCTCGTCGAGCGGCACCATCGCCTGGCCGGCATTGCCGCCGGACTGGGCGGCAACCGTCACCTGGTCGCCTTCCGGACGGTTGAAATTGACGGTCGCGCGCACGAGCACCTTGCCCGAGCCATCGACCAGATCGACGCGAACCTTGTGGTCGCCGACCGAAAGGTCCATCGCCCCGCTGATGACGAAGTGCCCGTCCGGCTCGGCCGTATCCTGGCCGATCAGCGCGTCGTCGGCATAACCGACGACCTTGGCATTGGCGCGCGCCGTGCCGGCCACGAAGATCTTGTTGCCCTCGATCTCGACGGCGTTGATGACCACGTCGGCAGCCGTCGCGTCGCCCTGCTGGGTGCCGGGAACGGAAGGCGCCGCACTGCCCGCATCGCTCGACGTCGCCGGCGTCTGCATCGCGACCTGATCGCCCGGCGCGCCGGTGGCGGCAGGCTGCGTGCTGGCGGCGGCGTTGTCGGCGGGCGCTGCGGCTGCGTCGCTGGCGGCCGGCTGGGCGCTGGCGACCTCGGCCTTCGGCGCGGTGATGATGCGGCTTGCCGTGCCGGGCTTGGAAACCATGGCGAGCAGTTCGCTGCCGCTGCCGTCCTTCGGCACGGAAACGGTCGCAACCTCTTCGGACAGCGTGGTCTTGCCGTCCTTGCCGGTGACTTTCAGCACGAGCTGGTGGTCGCCGGCGGCGAGCGGATTGTCGAGCACGGCGGCAAAATCGCCGGTGCCGTCGACATCGGTGGTCACGACGACCTTGTCGCCGTCGAGCACTTCTAGCTTGCCGTGCGGCTCGGCCGAACCGGCAATGACGGTCGAACCGTCAGGCTCGACGCGCAGCACATCGAAAGCCGGGATCTTCGGGCCGGTGCCGGAAGCGGTATCGGCAGCCGGAGGCGTCTGGCTGTCGGCCGCGGCCGGCTGGCCGGCCGGCTCCGGCGCGCCGGTCAGCGCGGCTTCGGCCCGTGCGAGCGCAGCCAGCGCATCGGCAGCACTTTCGGGAAGGTTGCGGATGATGTCGCGGGCCTTGCCGGCACCGTCCTTGGCCTTGGAGACGAGGCTTGCCGTCGTCGCGTCCAGGCCTTCGGGTGCCGCGAAATCGGCGACCGCGGTCAAGGCGTCCACGGCCGCGGTCTTGGCGCCGGCAAGCGCGTCGGCGGCAGGCACCTTGTTGTCGGCAAACAGCGCCTTCAGCCCGGAAAGGGACCGGATGGCGTCGGCAGTGAGGCTGCCCACCTTCTGGGCCGCGGCTGCGGCATCGGCGGCCGCGGAGCGGGAGGTCTTGGACGTTTCGTTAACCGTGTTGTTGACCTCTGTGCCGGCCTGGTTGATGGCGTCACCCACCTTCGCCACATCAGAGCCGAGCCGGGGCATGACGAAAAACACCATCAGTATGATTGCGATTACGAGCACTGCGAGGGCCAGCAAGCCGGCACGGTTTTTCATCATTGCGTCTCCAAAGGCGGCAAATTGCCGTAGTATTCAGAAATTGCTAGCGATTCCCGTGCCCTTGCACAAGCATTCAAAGCAAATACGCAAGCTCCGGACGTCGCTTTTCAGTCAATTTTCTTGACTGCATTGAAATGGAATAGTTGTTTTTCCCTTATGACCGAACAATCTGTATCGATTCGATCCATTTGCGTTTACTGCGGCTCTCGGCCGGGACGCGATCCTTCCCATATGGCTGCCGGCCGCGCGCTCGGAAAAGAGATCGCGGAATATGGCCTTCGCCTGATCTATGGCGGCGGCACAAAGGGCATCATGGGCGCTGTGGCCAGCGGGACCCTATCCAACGGCGGTCAGGTGACGGGCATCATTCCCGAGTTCCTGATTGACATGGAGGCGACTCGCCATTCGCTCGGCCAGCTCAACGAGCTTATTGTAACCCCTGACATGCATGCGCGCAAACACACGATGTTCGAGCGCTCCGATGCTTTCGTGGCCCTGCCGGGCGGTATCGGCACGCTGGAAGAGATCGTCGAGATCATGACCTGGGCGCAGCTCGGCCGTCATGAAAAGCCGATGGTCTTCGCCAATATCAACGGGTTCTGGGACCCGATGATGGAGCTTTTGCGCCACATGACCGGTGAGGGTTTCCTGCACACCGCCCATCGCGTCCAGCCGCTCGTCATCGACGAGATCTCGGGCATCATCCCCGCCATCATGGCGCAGGCGGCCGAACTTGCCGCCGACCGCGACGGCGAGGACGACGTGATCTCGAAGATGTAGGCACTCAGCAATTCCAGCAAAAGTGCGTAGCGGTTTTGCGCCCGGAATTGCGTGGAAACAAAAGCAATTCCAGCAAAAGTGTGCAGCGGTTTTGCGTCCGGAATTGCGTGGAAACAAAAGCAATTCCAGCAAAAGTGCGTAGCGGTTTTGCGTCCGGAATTGCGTGGAAAGAAAAGCAATTCCAGCAAAAGTGTGCAGCGGTTTTGCGCCCGGTTTGCGCAAGGAAGGACGGCGGCGGGCTAGCGCCCGCGGCTCGTGCGCAGCATCGACCAGCTGTAGAGGAACAGGCCGGCCCAGATCAGCGGGAAGGCGATCATGCGCGCCGTATCCATTTCTTCGTGGAAGACGAAGACGGCAATGAGGAAGATCATCGTCGGCGCGATATACTGCATGATGCCGATCGTCGACAGTTTCAGCAGCTTGGCGCCGTTGGCGTAGATCATCAGCGGTACGGCGGTGATCAGTCCGCAGCCGAGCAGCAGGGCGGTATCGTTGAACCCGGTGCGGTAGAAGTGGCCTTCGCCGCTGACGAATTCCAGGTAAAGGATGTAGAAGAGGGCAGGCAGGCTGAGGATCAGCACTTCCAGGAAGAAGCCCTGGTTCGGCCCGAGCGGCAGCGTCTTGCGCAGCAGCGCATAGAAGCCCCAGCTGATCGCCAGCGTCAGCGCCACCCAGGGAATGCCGCCGCTGTCGAAGGCGAGCACGACGACCGCAAGGCCGGCAAGGCAGATCGCCGCGATCTGCATCGGCTGCAGCTTCTCCTTCAGCAGCACGGCGCCGAGGAAGATGCTGAACAGCGGATTGATGAAATAGCCCATGGCCGCATCGAGCGAATGGCCGGCGCCGATCGCCCAGACATAGGTGCCCCAGTTGACGGTAATCAGTGCCGCCGTCACGACCGCCATGCCGAGCATGCGCGGCGAGCGCAGCGCAACGGCAATATCCTGCGTGCGCCCCAGCGCCAGCAGCACCATGCCGGCGAGCGGCAGCGACCAGAGGATACGGTGGGCGATCACCTCGGCCGGCGAAATATGCGCGACCGCCTTCATGTAGATCGGCAGAAAGCCCCACAGAAGATAGGCCGTAAGCGCGAAGGCAAAGCCGCGTGGACTGTCTTCGTTCTTGATGATGGTTGCGCTTGCATCGGCAGACATTGGGTGTTTCCGTATTTGTTCTGTTTCTGATCCGCATTAGCTTAAGCGGCGTGAATAGGCCAATTCATTTCCTTGAATGGATCGTCAATCGAACGCCATGAAAGGAGGCAGGCATGGCCGAGACGGAACTGGCGAATTGCCGGCAGGCCTATGCCACCCGGATGCTGGCAAGGATGGGTATTTCCGGCGACGAGAGACTGCGGCAGGCCTTTGCCGCGGTGCCGCGGGAAGATTTTCTCGGGCCGCCGCCGTGGCGCATGGCCAACAGCACCGGCTATCGGGACATGCCGTCCACCGATCCCGCCGTCCTCTATCAGGACGTTCTGGTTGCACTGCAGGAAGAGCGGCAGGTCAACAACGGCAGCCCTTCGCTGCATGCGCTCGGCCTCCACTGGCTTGCGCCGCAGCCCGGCGAAACGGCCTGCCATATCGGCGCGGGCGGCGGTTATTATACCGCCATGCTGTCGCACCTCGTCGGCAGCCGCGGCCATGTCACGGCGATCGAATACGACAGGGAACTTGCCGCTCGCGCAACCGCCAGCCTCGCCCCCTACGGCAATGTCGAGGTGATCTGCGGCAACGGCCTGAAATGGCCGAAATCGCCCGTCGACGCGATCTACGTCAATTTCGCCGCCCACAGGCCGGCCGAGGCCTGGATCGACAAGCTTGCTGCCGGCGGCAGGCTGATCTTTCCGCTGTCTGCCCCCTCGCTCGGCGGCAACGACCCCCTGCGGCCATGCAGCGCCCGCGGCGGCTTCTTCCTGATCCAGCGCAGCGACCACGATTTCCGCGCCCGCTATCTCACCGCCACGATCTTCGTCTGGGGCCATGCCGCCTCCGGCACGCCCGAAACCTACAGGGCGCTGGAAGCCGCCTTCCGCAGGGGCGGCATGGAAAGGGTCACGCGGATGCGCTGGAAGGGGCCGAGGGAAGGGGACGAATGGTATTCGCAGGAGGATTGGGGCCTCCTCTAGCTTCCGGCAAAACCGCTGCGCGCTTCTGCCGGAATTGCTTTGCCGCTCACTCCGCCGCGATCTTGCCGGCCAGCTGCCGGTTCTTCATCAGCTTGTAGATGACCGAATCCATCAGCGCCTGGAAGGAGGCGTCGATGATGTTTTCCGACACGCCGACCGTCCACCAGCGCACGCCGCTGGAATCGGTGGATTCGATCAGGACGCGGGTGATCGCCTCGGTGCCGCCGTTGAGGATACGCACCTTGAAATCGGCCAGCACGAGGTCGTCGATCTCGTGCTGGTATTTGCCGAAATCCTTGCGCAGCGCCAGGTCGAGCGCGTTGACCGGGCCTTCGGCTTCCGCCACCGACATCAGCGTCTGGCCGTCGATGGTGATTTTCACCACCGCTTCCGAGACGATCTTGATGCGGCCGTGGGAATCGAAGCGCCGTTCG
This sequence comes from Hyphomicrobiales bacterium, assembly GCA_900471515.1. Taxonomy (GTDB): domain Bacteria; phylum Pseudomonadota; class Alphaproteobacteria; order Rhizobiales; family Rhizobiaceae; genus Rhizobium. Next base: position 93,908 of record UCFC01000020.1, read on the forward strand.
ATCATTACCCGGAAACCGTCGATCGAGAAGAAATGCGGGATCGTGCCCATCGTGCGGCGCGCCAGCAGCTCGAAACTCGCATCGGCACCCTCATAGGCATAGCCGGAGGCCTCGCGCTCCTTGACGATGGAGATCAGGAGGTCGAGCTTCGGATCGTCCTTGGCGACATCGATGCCGCGCCGCTTCAGCGCATTGATGAAATTGGCCTTGCCGCCCTGGTCCGAGACCATGACCTTGCGGAAATTGCCCACACTTTCCGGCGGCACATGTTCGTAGGTGCGCGGATCCTTGAGCAGCGCCGAGGCATGGATGCCGGCCTTGGTGGCAAAGGCAGAGGCGCCGACATAGGGCATCTGATGGTCCGGCGAGCGGTTCAGAAGCTCGTCGAAGGCATGCGACAGGCGCGTGAGGTTGGTCAGCCGCTCGGCATCGATCGCCGTTTCGAAACGGCTATTGTAGGCGCTTTTCAGCGCCAGCGTCGGGATCAGCGTCACCAGGTTGGCATTGCCGCAGCGCTCGCCGATGCCGTTCAGCGTGCCCTGGATCTGGCGCGCGCCGGCCTCGACGGCGGCAAGCGAATTGGCGACCGCCTGGCCGGTGTCGTTATGCGCATGGATGCCGAGACAGTGGCCCGGCACGCCGAAGGCGATCACCGCCTCGACGATGGCACGCACTTCCGGCGGCTGCGTGCCGCCGTTCGTATCGCACAGCACCACCCAGCGCGCGCCGTTTTCATAAGCTGTCTTGGCGCAGGCCAGCGCATATTCCGGATTGGCCTTGTAGCCGTCGAAGAAATGCTCGCAGTCGACCATCGCCTCCTTGCCGGCGGCAACCGCGGCCTTGACGCTGTCGGCAATCGCTTCGAGATTTTCCTCGTTGGTGCAGCCGAGCGCCACCTGCACATGATAGTCCCAGCTCTTGGCGACGAAGCAGACGGCGTCGCTGCTGGCCTGCAGCAGGCCGGCAATGCCCGGATCGTTGGAAACGGAAACGCCGGGGCGCTTCGTCATGCCGAAGGCGACGAAGGAGGCCTGCTTCGTGCGCTTTTCGGCGAAGAAGGCCGTGTCGGTCGGGTTCGCGCCGGGATAGCCGCCCTCGACATAGTCGAGTCCAAACTCGTCCAGCATGCCGGCAATCGCAATCTTGTCCTCGACGGAAAAGTCGATACCGGGCGTCTGCTGCCCGTCCCGGAGCGTCGTGTCGAAGAGGTAGATGCGTTCTTTCATGTCGGTTCCTCCCGGCGAGCGGGTTCCTTGATCTTCGTGAGCGGGCCTTTCGGCGCCTTGCTAGTTCTTTCCGGCAAACCTGTCCGTCGCCCGGATCAGCCTGTCGAGAATGCCGGGCTCCGAAAAGGCATGGCCCGCGCCCTCGATCAGGTGAAACTCGGCCTTCGGCCATGCCTTGTGCAGCAGCCAGGCATATTTGGCCGGGCAGGGCATATCATAGCGCCCGTGCACGATGACGCCCGGAATATCCTTCAGCCTGTGCGCGTCGCGCAGCAGTTGGCCTTCCTCCATCCAGCCGGCATGGACGAAGAAATGGTTCTCGATGCGCGCAAAGGCATAGGCGAACTCGGCTTCCTCGAACTTGCCGCTCGTGGCCTTTTCCGGCAGCAGCGTGATCGTCTCGCCCTCCCAGATGCTCCAGGCCTTGGCTGCCTCGAGCGCCACGTCCCGGTCCGCACCGGTGAGGCGGCGATTGTAGGCAAGCATCATCTCATGGCGCTCCTCCGGCGGGATCGGGGCCACGAAACGCTCCCATTTGTCCGGGAACATTTCCGAGACGCCGAACTGATAGTACCAGTCGAGCTCGGCCCGCGTCAGCGTGTAGATGCCGCGCACGATGAGCTCGGAAACGTGTTCCGGATGTTTCTCGGCATAGGCAAGCGCCAGCGTCGAGCCCCAGGAACCGCCGAAGACCTGCCATTTCTCGACGCCGGCCATTTCGCGCAGCCGCTCGATATCGGCAACGAGATGCCAGGTCGTGTTGGCCTCCAGGCTCGCATGCGGGGTCGACTTGCCGCAGCCGCGCTGGTCGAACAGCATGACGTCGTAAAGCGCGGGATCGAAGGCACGGCGATGGACCGGCGAAATGCCGCCGCCCGGGCCGCCGTGCAGGAAGACCGCCGGCTTGGCGCCCGGCGTGCCGCAGCGCTCCCAATAGAGCACATGGCCGTCGCCGACATCGAGATGGCCGCAGGCATAGGGTTCGATTTCCGGATAGAGCGTGCGCAGCACTTCGGTCATATCTTCACGCCTTTCGCCGGCCAGACGGCCGTGTCGTGGTCGGGATGCTGGAAGGAGATGATCGCCTCCTGCCGGGCATAGAAATCTGGGTCCTTGTGAACGGGCGCGTCGAAGATCGTCTCGACCCAGGGCAGGCGGGCCTCGTAATTGACCTGGATCTGCGGGGCGAGATCGCTGCGGTCGTCGAACGTGCCGATCGCAAGCTCCAGCCCGCCCGGATGACGGTAGGTCATCGGCGTGCCGCAATCCCGGCAGAAGCCGCGGTCGATATTGACGGAAGACTGGAAATAGGCCGGCTCCCCGCGCGTCCATTCCATGCCTTCTTCCGGCGCCGTGACAAGCGCGGAAAAGAAGCCGCCGAACTGCTTCTGGCACATGCGGCAATGGCAGATGGACGGACGTCCGAGCTTGCCTGTTATGCGGAAGCGAACGGCGCCGCACTGGCAGCCGCCTGTTCTCGTCGTCTCGGTCATGGATTTGCTCCTGAAGGCCATTGGGCTGTATCGTTGTCCGGATGCTGGCGGTTGCTCGCCGCGATCCTGTCCTCGCGATCGGTTGTTTCCGGTTCCGGCTCGACAGGCAAGCCGTCGAGCGCATGAAACCAGACCATTTTGCTGTCGAGACTGGATTGCATCACCGGCCTTACCGCCTGCGGATCATCCAGCGAGCCGAGCGTGATGTTGATGGAGTCGGCGCCGGGAATGTCGTAGAAAAGCGGCGTGCCGCAATCGCCGCAGAAGCCGCGCCGCACCAGACCGGAAGAGTGGAACCATTTCGGCTCGCCGCGCGTCAGCGCGAAATCGCCGCGGCTGGCCGCTGCCAGCGGCAGGAAATAGTTGCCGGCCGCCTTCTGGCACATGCGGCAATGGCAGACATGCGGATAGCCAAGCTCGCCGCGCGCCCGGTAACGAACCGCGCCGCACTGGCATCCGCCGGTCAGGTCCATTTCCGTCGTCACAGGTGATCCTCCGGCGGCCAGACCGGCGTATCGTGGTCCGGGTGCTGATAGGAGACGATCTCGCGCAGGAAGGAGCCGGCAGCGAGATCCGCCTCGGTGCGTTCTGCCGGCAGCTCGTGCAGGTGATCGACAAAGCCGATCTTGCCTTCCACGCCCCACTGGATGGTCGGCGGCAGTTGCGACGGATCATCGAAGGCCCCGGCGGAAACCGACATTCCGTCCGGCGCCTCATAGGTCAGCGGCGTGCCGCAATCGCCGCAGAAGCCGCGGCTGACGAAATTCGACGACCGGAAGGTCTTGCGCTGCCCCCTGGTCCACTCGAATTCCATCCCGCGCACGGAAACGAGCGGCGCGTAATAGGCGCCGAACGCCTTCTGGCACATGCGGCAATGGCAGATCGACGAATCCGGCGGCGTCCCCCGCGCCCGGAACCGGATCGCCCCGCATTGGCAGCCGCCGGTGTAAGTCTCGGTCATGGCAGATCCTTTCCGATGGTGCGGATGATGTGGCTGCACGCGTTGTCAATATCTTTGAGAATATCGTCATTCCAGAAACGGAGGACGGTCCAGCCGTCGGACTGTAGGCGTCGAGTGCGCGCGTCGTCATAAAGAGCGTTCTGGGCAAGCCCGTGCTGCGAGCCGTCTATTTCAACGATGAGTCGATACGTCGGGCATGCAAAATCGACGATATAGCCAGCAATAGGCAATTGTCTGCGAAAACTAAGCCCCATCAGGCGGTGAGCGCGAAGCTCGTTCCAGAGCTTCAATTCAGCATCAGTCATGGTCTTGCGCATACGCCGGGCGTTCGCCCGTCGTTGCGGGGGAACTGGCGTATGCGACATGTCTTGCCTTCCGCTTAGAAACGCTGGGGCAACACCCCCCTCTGCCCTGCCGGGCATCTCCCCCACAAGGGGGGAGATTGGCAAGACGCGCCGGCCTCGCCAAATCTCAACGGCATGCTGAGCAGCTCTCACGGTACGGTATGAATAGTCCGGGCGAGCGGGTGCCCCCAGCCAATCTCCCCCCTTGTGGGGGAGATGCCCGGCAGGGCAGAGGGGGGTATGTCTCGCCGCCCAAACCATCCTAACGCTTGATCTCCCACGTCGTGACGCGCTCGCCAGTTGCCGCATCCTTGCCGTCCTTGAGCTGAATGCCCTCGGCAGCAAGCGTGTCGCGGATCTTGTCGGCCTCGGCGAAATTCTTCGCCTTCAAGAACTCCAGCCGCGCCTTGACCCGCGCATCGACTTCCACAGCCACCGCCTCGTCGATCTCGGTTTTTTCGAGCAAGTCGAATCCGAGGAGTTTTGCAGAAGCTACTAACGTTGCGACGAGCATTTGTTGTTCTTGTTCGACTTCATGTTCGGAGACTGCGCCGCGCTCGTGGAATGCTGCAAACGCTGATCCCGCAATCGTTGACAATCGTTGAACTGCTCGCTGTGTGCTCAGATCATCAGCCAAAGCTTTCAAGACCTGTGGATCGATCGGTGCCGTTGATTGTGACGAAAGCAGCTCCGCCGCTCGCTTCCATTTAGAAAGAGTGTTCGAAGCCTCTATGAGCTTATTCCAAGTAAAGTCGATCGGCTCGCGGTAATGCGTCATCAGCATGGCAAGGCGCAGCACCTCGCCCGGCCATTGCCGGCCGGCGAAGGTTTCCGTGTGCAGGAGCTCGTAGATGGTGACGAAATTGCCTTCCGATTTCGACATCTTGCGGCCCTCGACCTGCAGGAAGCCGTTATGCATCCAGACATTCGCCATCACGTCCGTGCCGTGGGCGCACCGCGACTGGGCGATCTCGTTCTCATGGTGCGGGAAGATCAGGTCCAGACCACCGCCGTGAATATCGAAGACGTCGCCGAGATAGCGCCCGCTCATGGCCGAGCACTCGATATGCCAGCCCGGCCGGCCGCGGCCCCAGGGGCTTTCCCAGCCGGGTTCGTTGTCGTCCGAGAGTTTCCAGAGCACGAAATCGCCGGGGTTTTTCTTGTGCGCATCGACGGCGACGCGGGCGCCGGCCTGCTGCTCGTCGAGATTGCGCTTCGAAAGCTGGCCGTAATCGGCCATCGATTTCGTGTCGAACAGCACTTCGCCCGAAGCCTGATAGGCATGGCCGCGCGCAATCAGCCGCTCGATGATCTCGATCATCTCGGCAATATTGTCGGTCGCCCGCGGCTGCACGGTCGGCTCCAGCGAACCGAGCGCCCTGGCGTCTTCGAGGAACTGCGTCTCGGTCTTTTCCGTCACCGCCCGGATCGCCGCGTTCAGCGGCAGGCCCGGATAGTCGCGCAGCGCCCGCGCGTTGATCTTGTCGTCGACATCGGTGATGTTGCGCGCATAGGTGACATGGCTTTCGCCATAGACATGGCGCAGCAGGCGGAACAAGACGTCAAAGACGATGACCGGCCGCGCATTGCCGATATGGGCGTAATCGTAGACCGTCGGGCCGCACACATACATGCGGACGTTTTCGGCATCGATCGGCTTGAAAACCGATTTCTCCCGCGTCAGCGTGTTGTACAGCTTCAGTTCCGGCGTGCCGCCCATTTCACTCTCCCAATATGCATAAGCAGAAAATAACCGCCGCCGGCAGGCCGGGGCGTTTCGCATCTTGGACATTTGGGAGACGAAAACGGCCAGGCCAGCTTTGGGCTAGCGAATAATCTTCCGGCAAATAATGCAGGTAACCGTTTTCATGACGCGTTTTATGGCGCGGGATCGGGGTTTGGTCAAGTGAGTTGCCAAGCCATTTCCCACATTGTCGTTTGCGTCACGAAATGTGGGAAGGAGGATCGACTCAGCCCGGCAGCCGGTAATCCGCCAGCTTGTTCTCGCGCACGATGAACAGCTTGCCGGTCTCCGTCACGCCGGGGCCGAGCAGGGGAAGGATCGCTTTGGCCACTTCGGACGGATGCGGCAGGCTCATCGGGTCTTCGCCGGGAACCGCCTGCGCCCGCATGGCCGTGCGCGTCGCACCCGGATCGACGCTGGTGATGCGCAGCGGCGTCGATTGCGTCTCGCCGGCCCAGGTGCGCGCCAGCGCCTCGACGGCGGCCTTGGAGGCCGAATAGGCGCTCCAGAACGGGCGGCACTTGTGGGCCGCGCCCGAGGACATGATGACGGCGCGGCCGGCATCCGAGTGGGTCAGCAGCGGGTCGACCGAGCGGATGAGGCGCCAGGTGGCGTTGACGTTGATGTTCATCACCTTCTCGAACACCTTCGCCTCGATATGGCCGATCGGCGAGATGACGCCGAGCATGCCGGCATTGGCGACGAGAATGTCGAGCTTGCCCCAGCGCTCGAAGATCGAGCCGCCGAGACGGTCGATCGCTTCCATGTCTGCGAGGTCGAAGGGGACGAGCGTGGCCGAGCCGCCGACGGCCTTGATCGCGTCGTCGAGTTCTTCCAGCCCGCCGACGGTGCGCGCGCAGGCGATCACATGCGCGCCGGCCTTGGCGAGTTCGAGGGCGGTGAAATAGCCGATGCCGCGCGAAGCGCCCGTCACCAGCGCGATCCTGCCTTCAAGATTGATGTTCATCTGCCCCGGTCCCGCATGTGCTTGATAAGATAAGGGGCGCAATAAGCGCCCCGGATCGGAAAGTCAAAGCGCAACAGCATCGCCTCAACCGTTGCTGGCGAGCATGGAAATCTTGTTCCCCATGGACTCGCCGTTCTTGTCGAGCAGGCGGGTCGGGTAGTCGCCGGTGAAATAATGGTCGGTGAACTGCGGCCGGGCCGGGTTGCGGTCCTCGCCGCCGACGGCGCGATAGAGGCCGTTGATCGACAGGAAGGCGAGCGAATCCGCGCCGATATATTTCGCCATGGCTTGGACATCGGCATACTGGTTGGCGAGCAGCTTGTCGGCGTCAGGCGTATCGATGCCGTAGAAATCCGGGAAGAAGATCATCGGGCTCGCAACGCGGATATGCACTTCCCTGGCGCCGGCCTCGCGGATCATCTGCACGATCTTCAGCGAAGTCGTGCCGCGCACGATGGAATCGTCCACCAACACCACGCGCTTGCCTTCGATCATCGCCCGGTTGGCGGAATGTTTCAGCTTCACGCCGAAGGCGCGGATCTGCTGCGTCGGCTCGATGAAGGTGCGGCCGACATAGTGGTTGCGGATGATGCCGTATTCGAACGGAATGCCGCTTTCCTGCGCATAACCGAGGGCCGCAGGCGTGCCGCCATCGGGAACCGGCACGATCACGTCGGCATCGACGGGCGATTCCTTGGCGAGGTTCATGCCCATGTTCTTGCGCGTCGTATAGACGTTGCGGCCGCCGACGACCGAGTCCGGGCGGGCGAAATAGACATATTCGAACAGGCAGAGCCGCTCGGGCTGCTGCTTGTTCGGCTTGCGGGCATCGATGCTGATCGAACCGTCGGGCTGGATTTCGCAGATGACGACCTCGCCGTTCTCCACGTCGCGGATGAACTTGGCGCCGATAATGTCGAGCGCGCAGGTTTCCGAGCAGAAGATCGGCTTGCCGTCGAGTTCGCCCATGACGAGCGGGCGGATGCCGGTGGGGTCGCGTGCCGCAATCAGCTTCGTGCGCGTCATGGCGAGCATCGAATAGCCGCCTTCCATCTGGCGGATGGCGTCGATGAAGCGGTCGGCGGTGGAGGTGTGGCGCGAGCGGGCGATGAGGTGCAGGACGACTTCGGTATCGGATGTCGACTGACAGATGGCGCCGGTGGCGATGATCTGGCGGCGCAGCGTCAGGCCGTTGGTGAAATTGCCGTTATGGGCAATGGCGATGCCGCCTTCTTCCAGTTCGGCAAACAGCGGCTGCACGTTGCGCATCGCCACTTCGCCCGTCGTCGAATAGCGCGTATGGCCGATCGAGATGCTGCCGGGCAGGCGGGCGAGCGTCATCGGATTGGTATAGTGGTCGCCGACGAGGCCCATATGGCGCTCCTGGTGGAAGCGCTTGCCGTCGAAGGAGACGATGCCGGCCGCTTCCTGCCCGCGATGCTGGAGCGCGTGCAGGCCGAGCGCCGTCAGCGCCGCGGCATCGTCATGTCCCAGAATTCCGAAAACGCCGCATTCTTCATGCAGCGTATCTCCGTCGAGCGGATCGTCAATCGGGAAGGAATGGGACTGGTTCATTTCTGCGGGCCTCTGCTCTCACAAGAATGGATCGGCTTTCCTGCAGCATGATACCGGAAATCTCTGAGCTTTCCGATAGGTCATGCCGAACGGCATCTGCCTCAAAGCCCGCTTGCCGGCTCTGAAACGGCTGAGGCCCGGCAGAGCGGAATGCCCGGCCGGACCTTGGTCTTACGTCCCGCTCAAATGGCAATTGCCAGGCCGCGGGTCAAGCTCGTGAACACTGCGTCAATTCGATGGCTGCTGTGCGCCATTGGCAGGCGCGGGTGCTGCGTCTTCCGCCGGAGCCTGATCGCTGGCCGGCGCATTCTCTTCCGTCGTGTGCGCGCCCTGAAGCTTCTCCGTAATGCTCTTCTGGATCATCTGGGCGAATTCATCCGGCAGGACCGCCTGCAGGCGAACGACGAGCGAATCCAGGAACGGCTTCGATTTGGCATTGTTGACCCAGGCCGGGCGGTGGTCGGCATCGACCAGCCAGTTCCAGAAGGCAACAGCGACGACGAGCAGAAGTATGCCGCGCGCTGCGCCGAAGAGGAAGCCCAAAGTGCGGTCGAGCGCGCCGATGCGGCTGTCGATGATGAAATCGGCGATCTTCATCGTGATGAAGGAGATGACGATCAGCGCGATCAGGAAGACGACGGCAGCCGAGCCGACGATGGCGATGCGGTCGTCGTCGGTATATTTCTTCGCATAAGGCACGAGATAGGGGTAGAGATAGTAGGCGGCGGCTGCCGAGCCGCCCCAGCTCGCGATCGAGAGGATTTCGCGCGAGAAGCCGCGGACCATTGCCAATACGGCGGAGAAGAGCACGACGCCGATGACAATACCGTCGAAAATCGTAATGGGCATATAAATTCCACTCCAGACTGCCGCCTTGCCGGCCGCGTCGCGCCTTGTTTTGGCTGATCCTATAGCATCTCCGCTATTGGTGATGAAGGATCAAACGTCTTCTTCCACACGCTGCAGCGCCCCTTTCGATCCGGCAATGCGCGCGACCAGATCCGGCAGGCTCTCGATCTCGCTCCAGCGGCCGCTGCCCTTCGGCAGATCGGCGGAGCCGGATGGGAGCAGAGCCGCCGAAAACCCCAGCTTTTCGGCTTCTTTAAGGCGCTGGGCGGTTTGCGCAACCGGCCGGACGGCGCCCGACAGACTGACTTCGCCGAAATAGACGCAATCGGCCGGAAGGGCAATACCGGCAAGTGAGGAAACGAGGGCCGACGCCACCGCCAGATCGGCCGCCGGTTCGGAGATGCGAAGGCCGCCGGCAATGTTGAGATAGACGTCGTGCTGGCCGAGCCGCACGCCGCAATGGGCTTCCAGAACCGCAAGGATCATCGACAGGCGGGCGGAGTCCCAGCCGACGACGGCGCGTCGCGGCGTGCCGAGCGAAGTCGGCGCCACCAGCGCCTGAACCTCGACGAGCACGGGCCGCGTGCCCTCCATGCCGGCAAAGACGGCTGCCCCCGGCGATTTTTCGTTGCGCTCGCCGAGGAAGAGTTCGGACGGGTTGGCGACTTCGCGCAGGCCCTTGTCCGACATTTCGAAGACGCCGATCTCGTCGGTCGGCCCGAAACGGTTCTTGACCGTGCGCAGGATGCGGTAGTGATGGCCGCGGTCGCCTTCGAAATAGAGTACGGCGTCGACCATGTGCTCGACGACGCGCGGGCCGGCGATCTGGCCGTCCTTGGTCACATGGCCGACAAGCACCATGGCCGCACCCGTCTGCTTGGCGAAACGGATCATCGACTGAACGCCGGTGCGCACCTGCGTCACCGTGCCCGGCGCGGATTCGGCAAGCTCGCTCCAGAGCGTCTGGATGGAATCGATGATGACAAGGTCGGGGCGTTTTCCTTCCGCGAGCGTCGCCAGAATGTCCTCGACATTGGTTTCGGCCGCCAGCAGCACATCGGTATCGGCCGCCGCCAGGCGCTGGGCGCGCAGACGCACCTGCGCCACCGCCTCTTCGCCCGAGACATAGATGATCCGGTGCCCGCGCCGCGACAGCGCTGCGGCCGCCTGCATGAGCAGCGTCGACTTGCCGATACCGGGATCGCCGCCGACCAGCACCGCCGAGCCGCGCACGAAGCCGCCGCCGGTGACGCGGTCGAGTTCGGAAATGCCGGTATGGATGCGCGGCGCTTCCTCGATCTCGCCCGACAGCGCCGTCAGCGCCACCGGCCGGCCCTTCTTCGGCGTCTTGGCCGGGCCGCCGCCGATGCCGCCCATCGGGTCTTCCTCGACGATGGTGTTCCACTCGCCGCAATTGTCGCATTTGCCGGCCCAGCGGTTATGCACCGCGCCGCAGCTCTGGCAGATGAATTGTGTTCTGGCCTTGGCCATCAATGACTGCTTTCAGGTAGGGGCACGCAAGTGCCCGAATCGGATTTCCGCCCCAGAGCATATCCGTTTTTTCTTCGAAACACGGACAAGCTCCATCTCTTTGCTTTTGCGCAGTCCCGGACGCAAAACCGCTGCGCATTTTTGCTGGAATTGTTTCGGACAATGGCTTCCGGCACCGATCAAAACTAATGATTTTCCCATCAGCGGCCGGGCTGGCAACATCCGCAGCCTGATAAAGGATACGTAATGCTCGATTATTCGCTCGCCCACTGGATCGGTTTCTTCACGGCAGCGGTTCTCCTGAACCTCTCGCCCGGTCCCGATATGGCCTTCATCCTCGGCCACACGATCAAGGGCGACACGCGCGCCGGTTTCTCGGCCGTTTTCGGCATCTGGACCGGCGCCTGCATGCATGTGCTTCTGGCCGCTTTCGGCCTGTCGGCGATCCTTGCCGCCTCGGCCATCGCCTTTTCCACGATCAAATGGATAGGCGCGATCTATCTCGTCTGGCTCGGCATCCAGGCGCTGCACTCGAAAGGCGAGGGCGGTTTTGTTCGTGCGGCGGGCGAGACGCTCGGCTGGCAGCGCATTTATCGGCAGGGCGTGCTGGTCTCGCTGCTCAATCCGAAGGTTGCGATCTTCTTTCTCGCCTTCCTGCCGCAATTCGTCGTGGCGGGCGCAGGCCCGGCATGGCTGCAGCTTGCCGTCCACGGCGGCCTCGTCATCGTCGTGGCCGCCTTCATCGAGCCGCCGCTGATCCTTGCGGGAGGGCGGCTTGCCGATCTCTTCAGGCAGAATGCGAAGATCGGCCTGTGGCTCGACCGCGGTCTCGGCGCGTTGTTCGTGGCGCTCGGCGTCCGCCTCGCGCTCACCACCCGCTGAGGCTATTCCTCGTCCGTCACGTATTTGCGCTCGTGGCGCAGGCCGATGCTCGTCAGCATCTCGTAGCCGATCGTGCCCGCGGCCTTGGCCGCCTCGTCGACGGGAATGTTCTTGCCGAAAAGCTCGATATAGTCGCCGGCGCGCACGGCACCGTCCGGCAGGTCGGTCACGTCGAAGATCGTCTGGTCCATGGTGATGCGGCCGGCGACCGGCACCTTGCGGCCGGCAATGAAGCCCTGTCCGCCCTGCGGCACGGCCTGGCGCAACGGCACGCCCCCGCTCGACTGGCTGCGCATATAGCCGTCGGCATAACCGGCCGAAACGATCGCCAGCCGGCTGTCGCGGCCAAGCTCCAGCGCCCGCCCGTAGCTCACGGTTTCGCCGGCCTTGACCGTGCGGACCTGGATGATGCGTGCCTCGGCCGTTGCCACCGGACGCATCGGGTTCGCCATGCCGTTGACGGCCTGCCCGCCATAGATCGCGATGCCCGGCCGGGTAAGATCGAAGTGGTAGTCGTCCCCGAGGAAGATGCCGCCGGAGGCCGCCAGGCTTGAATCGATACCTTCATAGGCGGCGCTAACCCTGCGGAATGATTCAAGCTGCTGCCTGTTCATGACAGAGGAGTGGTCGTCGCCGCAGGCAAGATGGCTCATGACCAGCACGGGCGAAAAACTCGCCGGCCGCGAGACGTCGTCGGCGAGCGCGATGGCCTCGTCGACTGTCAGGCCGAGCCGGTTGAAGCCGGTATCGACATGCAGCGCGCAAGGGTAGTCGCCGTAGTCGGCAAGTACCGCCATCCAGAAGGCAAGCTGCTCTTCCGAGGCGATGATCGGCACAAGGTCGTTTTCGAAGAAGCGCCGCTCGGTGCCGGGCCAGATGCCGGCGAGCACGAAGATGCGGGCCTCGGGGGCAAACATGCGCAGCGTTACGCCCTCATCGACGGTTGCCACGAAGAAATCCCGCGCGCCGGCGAGATAGAGCGCTTCGCCGGCATCCTCGATCCCCATCCCGTAGGCATCCGCCTTGACGACGGCGGCCGTGCGCGCCTTGCCGGAACGCCGCGCCATGTCCCGCCAGTTGTCGGTGAGCGCCGTCAGGTCGACGGTCAGCCGCAGGCCGGCGGAGGCAAAAAGGTCGTCGTCTTCGAAGGGGATGGAAAAATCTGTCATGAATCGCCGCGCTGAAAGGGAAAGGAAAATGCTGCCAATACTCTAGAGGCCATTGTGGCAAAGAGAAAGCATGAGGGGGCGACATAGCGGGCTTTCCTCACATGCGATCACTTTTGTTCAAGACGCAGGCAGGCCGCCGCGCTAATCTTGCGGGATGCAGAACGTATCGCAGAAAGAGGCGGCAGAGGCCATGCCGCTTGCCAAGGTGGAAACGGCCCGCTTCTGGCGGGACAGCCGCTTCCGCGACATGGAGTGCCTGAGCGCCAGCTTCCTCACGCATGAATATGCGCCGCACGCCCATGACACGTTCAGCATCGGCGCGATCGAAAGCGGCAGCCAGATCGCCACGCTGGGCGGCAGGCGGGAGGAGACCGGCCCCGGCGACCTCTATCTGATCGATCCCGGCGTCGTCCACGACGGCGCTCCCGGCGGCGAGGGCTATCGCTACCGGATGATCTACCCGGACACGAAGCTCTTCATCGATATTCTGGAAGACGTCACCGGCAAGGCCTTCAACGCGACGCCGTCCTTTGCCGGGCCGCTGCCGCGCGATCCGCAGCTTGCCAAAGCCTTCCACATCGCCCATCGCACCCTTGAAAGCGGTGCCGGCGCGCTGGAATCCGATGAAAGCATGTTCTCGGTGCTGGCCGCGATCTTCGCCCGTTACGGCAGCACGCTTGTCGTGCCCGTCGATACCAAGGAACGCAGCGCCGTCGCCCGCGCCCGCGATTACCTGATCGAGAATTTCGACAGCGATGTCGGCCTTGAGGAACTGGCCGGGGTGGCGGGACTGAGCCGCGCCCATCTGATCCGTGCGTTCCGCCGGGAATATCACATTACCCCGCACGCCTTCCTGACGGACCGGCGCGTGCTCGTTGCCCGGCAGCTGCTGAGGGAAGGCCGCATGCCGGCCGATGTCGCGGTCGAATGCGGCTTTGCCGACCAGGCGCATTTCACCCGCCACTTCAAGTCGCGCACCGGCGTCACGCCCGGCCAGTTCCGCGCCGGTTAGCGCCTCTTCTGGCCGGGATGCTTAAATCCGGCCGCGAAAGACACCAAATCACTTTCGTTCAATACAGGCTTCCATGCTCCCGGCTAGAGCAATTCCAGCAAAGGCGTGAAACGGTTTTGCGTCCGGAATTGTAGAGAAAACAATGAGCTAGAGCGTTGAAGGCGACTGCGTTTTCGCCGGAAATGCTCTACGCCTCGGCCATCTTGATGTGGAGGTTGCCAATGCTGCAACAGAGCCGGCCAGCCGGCAAAAGTCCGATCCGCGAGTTTCTGGGCGGCGTGCGCGCCATTTTCCCGCTGATCGTCGCCGTCCTGCCGATCGGCCTCGTCTTCGGCGCCGTTTCGGCCACCAAGGGGCTTTCCGCCCTGGAGACGGCGCTGATGAGCGCGCTCGTCTTTGCCGGCGGTTCGCAATTCGTGGCGATGGATATCTGGACGCATCCGGCAAGCTGGATCGGCGTCGGTTTCGCGGCCCTGCTCGTCAATATCCGCCACGTGCTGATGAGCGCCTCGATCGGCACGAAGATGCAGGCCTTCCCCGGCATCAGGCGCTATGTCGCCATGCTTTTCCTGGCAGACGAACTCTGGGCCATGGCGGAATTCCGCGCCGGCACGACGCGGCTGACGCCGGCCTGGTATGCCGGCATCGTCGCGCCCTTCTACCTGACCTGGGTCGGCTCGTCGCTTGCAGGCGCGCTGCTTGGCGCCTTTCTCGGCGATCCCGCCGTCATCGGCCTCGACTTTGCCTTTCCGGCCGTCTTCATCGTGCTGGTCATGGGCTTCCGGAAGGGGCCGGAGACGGGCGCCGTGCTTGCCGCCAGCGGCCTTGCCGCCGTTGCCGTCCACCAGTTCGTGCCCGGTGTGTGGTATATCGCGGCCGGCGCGCTGGCCGGCCTGGCAATGGCGCTCTGGCGGGGCCGGGCAAAGGAGCAGCACACATGACGCTCGATTTCAACACGCTGCTCGCCATCCTCGCCATGGCCGTGGCGACGATCTTCACCCGCATCAGCGGCCTCGTGCTGATCCGCTACGTGGAGATCGACGAGATCAGGCGAGCCGCGATCGAAGCCATCCCGCCGGCCGTGCTGATGGCCGTCATCGCCCCCACCGCCTTTGCGACCGGCTGGGCGGAGACCCTCGCCTGCGTGGCAACGGCAATCGCCGCAAGCCGCCTGCCGATGCTGGCAAGCGTCGTGGTCGGGGTTGCGACGGTGGCGCTTCTTCGCGGAGCAGGTCTCTGAGAGAGGCAAGGATTGACGCGGAAGACCCGCGTCAATGTTCCTCATACTGGATGAAGGACGGGTCGGCGAGATCGGCAAAGCGCGTGAATTCCGACTGGAAGGCGAGCTTCACCGTGCCGGTCGGTCCGTGGCGCTGCTTGGCGATGATGACGTCGGCCGTGCCCTTGACCTTGTCGAACAGCGCTTCCCATTCCGCATATTTCGGATCGTTGGGATCGCGCGGTTCCATGTTCTTGACGTAATATTCCTCGCGGAACACGAAGAGCACGACGTCGGCGTCCTGCTCGATCGAGCCGGATTCGCGAAGGTCGGAAAGCTGCGGGCGCTTGTCGTCGCGGCTTTCGACGGCACGCGACAGCTGCGACAGCGCGATGATCGGAACGTTCAGTTCCTTGCCGAGCGCCTTGAGGCCCGTCGTGATCTGGGTGATTTCCTGGACTCGGTTCTCGTTGGACTTGCCGGAGCCGGTCATCAGCTGCACGTAGTCGACCACGAGCACGTCAAGGCCGCGCTGGCGCTTCAGGCGGCGGGCGCGCGCCGAAAGCTGGGCGATGGAGATACCGCCGGTCTGGTCGATATAGAGCGGCACCTTCTGCATCATCATCGAGCAGGCGACGAGCTTTTCGAAATCGGCATCGTTGATGTCGCCGCGTCGGATCTTCGAGGAGGAGACTTCCGTCTGCTCGGAGATGATACGGGTGGCAAGCTGTTCGGACGACATTTCCAGCGAGTAGAAGCCGACGACGCCGCCGTTCTTGGCTTTGTAGCTCCCGTCTGACTGAAGGTCAGGCTCATAGGCGGCGGCGATATTATAGGCGATGTTGGTGGCAAGCGAGGTCTTGCCCATGCCCGGACGGCCGGCGAGCACGATCAAGTCGGAGCGCTGCAACCCGCCCATCTTGGCATCGAGCGAGTGAATGCCGGTGGAAATGCCCGAGAGCCCGCCGTCTCGTTCCTTGGCGACGGCCGCCATGTCGATCGCCAGCGCCACGGCATCGTTGAAGGACTGGAAGCCGCCGTCGTAGCGGCCGTTTTCGGCAAGCTCGAACAGGCGCCGCTCGGTATCTTCGATCTGCGCCTGCGGCGGCATGTCGAGCGGCGCGTCATAGGCGATGTTGACGACATCCTCGCCGATCGTGATCAGCGCGCGGCGGATGGCGAGGTCGTAGATCGCCCGGCCGTAGTCCTCGGCGTTGATGATCGTCACCGCCCCCGTGACGAGGCTTGCGAGATATTGCGAAACCGTGATGTCGCCAACCTTCTCGTCGGCCGGCAGGAAGGTCTTGACCGTGACCGGATTGGCGATCTTGCCCATGCGGATGATATCGCCGGCGACCTCGAAGATCTTGCGGTGCAAGGGTTCGTAGAGATGGTTGGGCTTGAGGAAGTCCGACACCCGGTAATAGGCGTCGTTGTTCATCAGGATGGCGCCGAGCAGTGCCTGTTCGGCCTCGATGTTATTAGGCGCTTCGCGATAGTGCTGCTCTGCGGGAGCAACGGCGGCAATCTTTCGTGCAGCTTCGTTCATCGTCATCCGTACTGTCTTTTTTCCAGAACCCGGATTTGCAGGGCCGGCCGCAAAAATCAAGCCTCGCGCGGCAACTGCGTCCAAGCCGTCGCCAAATGGGCGGCGATGTGCCCATTGTTCGACTTCTCCACAGTCGCAGCGTCCCGTCAGCCGAAAATTTCCGAACTGTCACCCATGCGACACGCTGCCGGCGGCGACTCACTTTGCCGCTTCGGCGCCGGGATATATTAGCGGCGCGGATTGCAGGGCGCAGCAAAAAAGCCGGCACATTGCGCAGCGCCGGCTGTGGACAATCCGCCAACGAAAAAAGCCCGGCGCAGGGCCGGGCTTTGCGATCCGTCCGAAGACAGAAATCATGCTTCGTCTTCGTCGAGGCCGTCGGCTTCCGGATCGAAGAAGTCTTCCGGACGCAGGGCGTCTTCGTCAACGCCGTAGATGGCGTCGACCGAGGTGAGTTCTTCGCCCTTGGCCTGACGTTCTGCTTCTTCGACGGAACGGGCGACGTTCAGCTCGACGTTGATTTCAACTTCGGCATGGAGCTGCAGCTCGACCTTGTGCAGGCCGATCGCCTTGATCGGCGTGTTGAGGTGAACCTGGTTGCGGGAAATGTTGAAACCTTCGGCGGCCAGGACCTCGACGACGTCACGGGCAGCGACGGAGCCGTAGAGCTGGCCGGTTTCGCCGGCGGAACGCACGACGATGAAGGACTTGCCGTTAAGAACGTCGGCAACCTTCTGGGCTTCGGACTTGCGCTCCAGGTTGCGGGCTTCGAGCGTTGCCCGCTCGGCTTCGAAACGGGCCTTGTTGGCGGCGTTGGCGCGCAGTGCCTTGCCGAGCGGCAGGAGGTAGTTGCGTGCGAAGCCGTCGCGAACCTTTACGGTTTCGCCCATCTGGCCGAGCTTGGAGATGCGTTCGAGAAGAATGACTTCCATGGTGTTTTTCCTTTCTTGTTCTCAGATTTCGGTATCGGTCTGTTTGGGGGCATCGGCATCCTTGTTCGGGGTGAGGGCGATCGCCTTGCGGGTATCGGCCAGACCAAGCACGAGGATGAAAAGGGCCGGCAGCATCATGGTGCATGCCAGGTAGCTCAGGATGAGGGCCGGCAGGCGCCAGTCCTTGCCGCGCGTGCGGAAGTGCAGGGCGGCGAAGCCGGACATCAGGAAGCCGGCGCCGAAGGCTCCGACAACGGTGGCGCCGATCATCGCCGGAACGCCGCCCATGAAGGTGGCGGCCAGACCGGCGAGGAAGACGAAGATGGAATTGCGGTTCATGCGCAGCGACGAGGGGATATCCTCGCGCGGGCGCAGGGCCTTGCCGGACGCGGTCACGATGCGCGTCGCGACATAATAGGCGGCAAACAGCATCACCACCCAGATGCCGCCCTGGATTGCCGGCAGCATGAGGACGACGAGCGATTTGGTCTGTGCGGTGGCGGCCGGATCCGGAACGAAATCCGGCTGCTGCTCCTGCAGCGAGTTCATCAGCGCATCGACCATCTGATTGGTGATGTCGGGTCCGTAGCCGATCATGATGCCGGTCACGATGACGGCGAAGGTGACGAGACCGCACAGATGCAGCAGGATATCCGACAGCGGATACCAGGCGAGCAGGTTGTCCGGGCCGCCGAGTTCGGAAGCCGGGCGCGCGAGATTGGCAAGATGGCTGAGCCAGCCTGCCGGCAGCAGCGTCACCAGCGTCATGACCAGCGCGAAGGACGGTGAGATGGCGACCGCGCCGACGACCGCGGCAGTGACGACGGCGGAAATCGCCGCGAGATTGCCCCAGCCGAGGCCGACCAGCAGAATGGGAAGCGCGGAAGCGGCGTAGAGAACGGCACTGAACGACGGCTGCATGCTCGCGCCAAGCACCAGCAAGGCGGCGGTCACTCCGGCAAGTGCGCCGGTCGCAAGCGTTTTCGGGTTCGGTCGTATCACTTCGCTGTCCTGCTTCATCAAGCAGTTAGAGGATTTCCCTGAATCTGTCCGGGAGATGCCTCAACATGGGTTTTCTGGTTCCGATCCGCGCCCATCGCGGAAGGGAGGAAGCCCCGGATCGGAAATCCGGGGCTCCGATAGTCAATCAGGCGACGACGTACGGCAGCAGGCCGAGGAAGCGGGCGCGCTTGATCGCCTGGGCGAGTTCGCGCTGCTTCTTCTGGGAAACGGCCGTGATGCGGGACGGAACGATCTTGCCGCGCTCGGAAATGTAGCGCTGCAGGAGACGGACGTCCTTGTAGTCGATGCGCGGAGCGTTTGCGCCCGAGAAGGGGCAGGTCTTGCGACGACGGTGGAACGGACGACGGACCGGAGCGGAGGAAGATTCAGACATTCTTATTTCTCCTTATGCACGGTCTTCGCGGGGAGCGCGGTCCGGACGCGGAGCGCGCTGGAACTCGCCGTCACGGCGCGGCGGACGGTCGCCGAATTCGCGGCGCGGGCCACGGTCGCCGCCTTCACGCGGGCCACGGTCGTCGCGGTCGCGCTTCTGCATCATGGCAGACGGGCCGTCTTCGTGCTTTTCGACAGCGATGGTCATGTAGCGAAGAACGTCTTCGCTGATGCGCATCTGGCGTTCCATTTCCTGGATCGCAGCTGCCGGCGCATCGATGTCCATCAGGGCATAGTGCGCCTTGCGGTTCTTCTTGATGCGGTAGGTGAGGGACTTGAGGCCCCAGTTTTCGATACGCCCGACCTTGCCGCCGTATGCTTCGATCACGCCCTTGTACTGTTCTACGAGGGCATCGACCTGCTGCGACGTGATATCCTGTCGGGCAAGGAATACATGTTCATAAAGAGCCATGACAGCTTTGCCTTTCTTGCGTTGATCAGAACCCGGCATTCGGCGGCTAAGCCTCAACGACTGCTCCTGAGAGGCATGATACGCCAAGCAAGAAAAGCGTTTCCGAGACGGTCGAGAGCGGAGACACGGGAGGCTGGAACGCTTCCGTTCCAAACGGTTTGCACGAGGCAGACCGGCCCTCCGTTCAGCCACCAGCCAGAAGACCGGGTTAACGAACAGGCGCGCTTATACGGATTTTTGCGCGAAAGGCAAGGGAAGGCGGCAAGAAACCTTATTTCGTCGCATCCGGCCGAAAGAAGGCGGTCTGTCCCGGCGGAATGTCGATGAAGAACCGGTCGTCGGCGAAGGGCAGCCGCTGCGTTCGGAAAAATCACGTGCTGGAACTGAAAGTATGGCGCCCGTGACCGGTTGGCTGCCACTTACCGGCGAAATGCGAACACAAACAGGGGCCGTCGCCTGTCGGACATGAAAAAAGGGCGCGATCTCCCGCGCCCTTCGCAAATTCCCAGGCCGTCAGAGCGGCATCGGATACTGCCGGTGAACCTTCTCGATCTCTGCCAGCACGTCGCTGCCGAGTTTGACGCCGGCCGATCCGATATCCGTCTTCAGCTGCGCCATCGAGGTCGCGCCGATGATGACGGAGGTCATGAAGCGGCGGGTCAGGCAGAAGGCGAGCGCCATCTGCGAAGGGTCGAGCCCGTGGCGGGCGGCAATGTCGAGATAGGCCCGCGTCGGCGCTTCCTGCAGCGGCTGCAGGCGGCCGCCGAGATCGCCGTTGATCGCGGCGCGCGTGCCCGCCGGCTTTTCGCCGTTGATGTATTTGCCGGTCAGGATTCCCGCGGCAAGCGGCGAATAGGCCAGCAGGCCGACATTTTCGTGATGGGAAAGTTCGGCCAGGTCGAGATCGAAATGGCGATAGAGAAGATTGTACTCGTTCTGCACGCTGGCCACGCGCGGCAGGTTCAGCTGCTCGGACAGCGTCACGTATTTCTGGATGCCCCAGGTGGTTTCGTTGGACAGGCCGAAGGCGCGGATCTTGCCCGCCTTCACCAGTTCGCCCATGGCCTCGACGATCTCGGTCATGTTGGCGACGGCTTTTGCGCTGTCCTGCTTGAACGGGTCGTAGTGCCAGCTCTGGCGGAAATGGAAATGGCCGCGGTTCGGCCAGTGGACCTGGTAGAGATCGATGTAATCGGTCTTGAGCCGTTTCAGGCTGGCGTCGATCGCAAGCCTGATGTTTTTGGCATCGGCGCCTTCGCCGTCGCGCAGATAGGAGCGGCCCGTGCCGGCGACCTTGGTGGCAAGCACGATATCTGCGCGCTTGCCGGTCTTTTCAAACCAGCTGCCGATATATTCTTCCGTGCGGCCCTGCGTTTCGGCCGAAACCGGCGTCGTCGGGTAGAGTTCGGCCGTGTCGAAGAAATTGATGCCTTCCTGGACGGCGTAGTCCATCTGCTCGTGGGCTTCCGCCTCGCTGTTCTGCGTGCCCCAGGTCATCGTTCCCAGGCAAATTTCGGAAACGGAAATATCTGTGCGGCCTAATTTATTGTATTTCATCGGGAACCTTGAACGTCGTCTGAGAAAGGGAAGGGCTTGCGAAGAACCGCGCAAATCTAGGCTGGATTTGCTGAAGCGCAAGAGAAAAAACCGGGCTTTCCCGCTGGCGCGAAAGGCTTTGGAGAGAATCGGCCGCCACTTGACTCTCAAGGAAAGAATGTCAATTGGAGGCGAAATGGCCCGATGGGCACTATCGAGGAACTGAAAAATGACCGTTGCTTTCACTTTTCCCGGCCAGGGCAGCCAGGCCGTCGGCATGGGCAAGGATCTCGCCGAGAGCTTCGCGGAAGCCCGCGCCGTTTTCGAAGAGGTCGACGAAGCGCTCGGTGAAAAGCTTTCCGACACCATGTTCAACGGTCCCGAAGACAAGCTGACGCTGACGGCCAATGCCCAGCCGGCGCTGATGGCCGTCTCCATGGCCGTCATCCGCGTTCTGGAGGCCAGGGGTCTCGACCTGAAGGCCAGGGTCGCCTATGTCGCCGGCCATTCGCTCGGCGAATATTCCGCCCTCTGTGCCGCCGGCACCTTCTCCATCGCCGATACGGCCCGCCTTCTGCGCATTCGCGGCAATGCCATGCAGGCCGCCGTGCCGGTCGGCGTCGGCGCCATGGCCGCCATCATCGGCCTCGAACATGCCGATGTGCAGGCCGTCTGCGAAGAGGCTGCGGCCATCGGCTCCTGTCAGATCGCCAATGACAATGGCGGCGGCCAGCTCGTCATATCCGGTGAGAAGTCGGCTGTCGAAAAGGCGGCCGGCCTTGCGACCGAAAAGGGCGCCAAGCGCGCCATCCTGCTGCCGGTCTCCGCGCCCTTCCATTCGAAGCTGATGGCGCCCGCCGCCGACGCCATGCGCGAGGCGCTGGCCGGCGTGAAGAAGGCCGATCCGCGCGTGCCGCTCATCGCCAACGTCCGTGCCGCCCCCGTCACGGATGCCGAAGAAATCGCAAGCCTTCTCGTCGAGCAGGTCACGGGTCAGGTCCGCTGGCGCGAGACGGTGGAATGGTTTGCCGCAAACGGCGTGACCACGCTTTACGAACTCGGCGCCGGCAAGGTGCTCACCGGCCTTGCGCGCCGCATCGACAAGACTGTCAATGGCGTCCCGGTCAACGGCCCGGCCGATATCGACGCCGCCATTGCCGCTCTCACGGCCTGATTGCCCACTCAAACAAGGAACGTTCCCATGTTCGATCTTTCCGGCCGCAAGGCTCTCGTCACCGGCGCATCGGGCGGTATCGGCGAGGAAATCGCCCGCCTTCTCCACAAGCAGGGCGCCATCGTCGGCCTGCACGGCACCCGCGTCGAAAAGCTCGAAGCTCTGGCGGGCGAGCTTGGCGAGCGCGTCAAGATCTTCCCGGCGAACCTGTCGGATCGCGACGAGGTCAAGGCGCTCGGCCAGAAGGCGGAAGCCGATCTCGAAGGCGTCGATATCCTGGTCAACAATGCCGGCATCACCAGGGACGGTCTCTTCGTGCGCATGAGCGACGAGGACTGGGATGCCGTTCTCGAAGTGAACCTGACGGCGACCTTCCGCCTGACGCGCGAACTCACCCATCCGATGATGCGCCGCCGTTACGGCCGCATCATCAACATCACCTCCGTTGTCGGCGTCACCGGCAATCCCGGCCAGGCGAACTATTGCGCCTCCAAGGCCGGCATGATCGGCTTCACGAAGTCGCTGGCCCAGGAAATCGCCACCCGCAACGTGACCGTCAACTGCGTTGCCCCGGGCTTTATCGAAAGCGCCATGACCGGCAAGCTGAACGACAAGCAGAAGGAAGCGATCATGGGCGCCATTCCCATGAAGCGCATGGGTACCGGCGCCGAAGTGGCCTCCGCCGTTGCCTATCTCGCCTCCGCCGAGGCCGGTTATATGACGGGTCAGACGCTGCACGTGAACGGCGGCATGGCCATGATCTGAAACGATTAGCTGCCGCGGTCGCCGATTTCAGCCAATAGCGTGTTGAGCAATCACGAACGGTTGATTTTCTGGCTTTGCGGCAGACTTAAAGCATGTTAAGCGGGCCATGACTGTGTACAGTCGTCCCGAAAAAGCAGACGGACCGGCGGGCTTTTCGCAAGCCTGGGACTTCTCTAAAGCCGGGTAAACGAGTTTGCCGAGGATGTCTGAAAGCATCGCAGGCTGAAACAGGGTAGGGGTGTCAGAAAGACATTCCGATCAGGACATAAGGTCGAGGAAACCGACATGAGCGATATCGCAGAACGCGTAAAGAAAATTGTTATTGATCATCTTGGCGTCGATGCCGACAAGGTTGTCGAGAGCGCCAGCTTTATCGACGATCTGGGCGCTGACTCGCTCGACACGGTCGAACTGGTCATGGCTTTCGAAGAAGAATTCGGCGTTGAAATTCCCGACGACGCTGCTGACTCGATCCTGACGGTTGGCGACGCCGTGAAGTTTATTGAAAAGGCTCAGGCCTGATTCTGCGCATTCGAGAAAGGGCGGGCCAAGAGTCCGCCCTTTTCTTTTGAGCATGTTTCTCCATAAAACATAACAGACGGGGGAAAGCAGTCGATGAGAAGGGTCGTCATTACAGGTACCGGCATGGTATCGCCCTTGGGATGCGGAACGGAAGTGACCTGGTCCCGCCTGCTTGCGGGAGCCAACGGCGCCCGCCTCGTGACCGAATTCGAGGTCGAGGATCTCCCCGCCAAGATCGCCTGCCGCATTCCCGTCGGCGACGGTTCCGACGGCACCTTCAATCCGGACGACTGGATGGAGCCGAAGGAACAGCGCAAGGTAGACCCCTTCATCATCTACGGCATGGCCGCTGCCGACATGGCGCTGAACGACGCCAACTGGCATCCCGAAACCGACGAGGACCAGATCGCCACCGGCGTGCTGATCGGTTCCGGCATCGGCGGCATCGAGGGTATTGTCGAAGCCGGCTATACGCTGCGCGACAAAGGCCCGCGCCGCATCTCTCCCTTCTTCATTCCCGGCCGCCTGATCAACCTCGTCTCCGGCCAGGTCTCCATCCGCCACAAGCTGCGCGGCCCCAACCATTCGGTCGTCACCGCCTGCTCCACCGGCGCGCACGCCATTGGCGACGCTGCCCGCCTGATCGCGCTCGGCGATGCCGATGTCATGGTCGCCGGCGGCACGGAATCCCCGGTCAGCCGCATTTCGCTTGCCGGCTTTGCTGCCTGCAAGGCGCTGTCGACGCAGCATAACGACGACCCGCAGAAGGCCTCGCGCCCCTATGACAAGGACCGTGACGGTTTCGTCATGGGCGAGGGCGCCGGCATCGTGGTTCTCGAAGAGCTGGACCACGCGCTGGCACGCGGCGCCAAGATCTATGCCGAAGTGGTCGGCTACGGCCTTTCCGGCGATGCCTTCCACATCACCGCCCCGTCGGAAGACGGCGAAGGCGCGTTCCGCTGCATGACCATGGCGCTGAAGCGCGCCGGTCTGACGCCGGCCGATGTCGATTACATCAACGCCCACGGCACCTCGACCATGGCCGATACGATCGAGCTCGGCGCCGTCGAGCGGCTCGTCGGCAATGCGGCCTCGAAAATATCGATGTCGTCGACCAAATCCGCGACCGGCCATCTTCTCGGTGCCGCCGGCGCCATCGAGGCGATCTTCACAACCCTCGCAATCAGGGATAACGTCGCCCCCCCGACGCTCAATCTCGACAACCCGGAACGGGAAACGGCAATCGATCTTGTTCCGCACAAGGCTCGTGAGCGAGAAATCAACGTGGCGCTGTCCAACTCGTTCGGATTCGGCGGCACGAATGCATCGCTCGTGCTGCGCCGCTACGTCGCGTAACAGGCGGTTTACGAGCACGGGCGAACGTCAAACGGCGTCATGAAGAGCGGCAGAACCTGTTTTTGCCGCATTACTTCGCGAAATAGCGAAGCGGGGGCCAAGTTTTAGAGGATTGCCGGTGAGCGATACGACCAACCAGAGCAGCGACAACGGCCAGCCGGCGCAGAAGGGACCGATCATCCCGAAATCGCCGAACGAAGCCCTGCGCCCGGAACGCGTTCCCGAGCCGCCGAAGCGCTCCCGGAATGCGCGCAGCCAGGTCGTCCTCTTCCTGAATTTCGTCATGACCATGGCGGTGGTCGTCTGCATCGCCGGTCTCATCGGCTTCTATTACGCCATCACCGCCTATCAGAGCCCCGGCCCGCTGCAGACGAACACCAATTTCATCGTTCGCAGCGGCGCGGGCCTTGCCGAGATCTCCGCCAACCTCGAGCGCAACCTCATCATCTCGGATGCCCGCGTCTTCCGCTATCTGACCGCGACGCATCTCAACGCCGGCGAAAGCCTCAAGGCGGGCGAATACGAGATCAAGGCGCATGCGTCCATGAACGAGATCATGGAACTCCTGAAATCGGGCAAGTCGATCCTCTATTCCGTCTCCTTCCCGGAAGGGCTGACGGTGCGGCAGATGTTCGACCGGATGCTGGACGATCCGGTTCTCGAAGGCGACCTGCCGGCAGCGCTCCCGGCGGAGGGCAGTCTGCGGCCCGATACCTACAAGTTCTCGCGCGGCACCAAGCGGTCTGAAATCATCGACCAGATGGCGGCTGCCCAGCAGAAGCTCGTCGACCAGATCTGGGAACGGCGCGACCCCTCCCTGCTCCTGAAGAGCAAGGAGGAGTTCGTAACGCTTGCCTCGATCGTCGAGAAGGAGACCGGCGTGGCGGACGAGCGCGCCCATGTCGCCTCTGTCTTCCTGAACCGTCTCGGCAAGGGCATGCGCCTGCAATCCGATCCGACCATCATCTACGGCCTCTTCGGCGGCGAGGGCAAACCCTCCGACCGGCCGATCTACCAGTCGGACCTGAAGAAGGAGACGCCGTACAATACCTATCTCATCAAGGGCCTGCCGCCGACGCCGATCGCCAATCCCGGCAAGGACGCGCTGGAGGCGGTTGCCAACCCTTGGAAGACACAGGATCTCTATTTCGTCGCCGACGGCACGGGCGGCCACGTCTTTGCCGCGACGCTCGAAGATCACAATGCCAACGTCAAGCGCTGGCGCAAGCTGGAAGCCGACAAGGGCGCCGATCCCGAAATTGCCGTCGACGGACAGCCGGAGGATCAGCCCGCGGACAATACATCCGCCGTTCCGCCGAAGAAAAAGAAGATCAACTGATATCGGGAGGCCTTTGATGGCATTGCAGTCCATGACCGGTTTTGCGCGGCGCGAGGGAACGAGCGGCCGCTGGCGCTGGACATGGGAACTGCGTTCGGTCAACGGCAAGGGTCTCGATCTGCGCCTCCGCCTGCCGCCCGGCCTGGAGCGGCTGGAAACGGACGTCCGCCGCATTGCCGGCGAGAATTTCATCCGCGGCAATCTGCAGGCGACGCTGGCGCTGACGACGGGCGAGAGCCAGATGGAGGCCGTTCTCAACCAGGATGCCTTCGCTGCCGTTCTTGCCATGCGCGACCGGCTGGAAGGCCTGATCGACCCGGCGCCGCTGAGGCTCGATACGCTGCTTTCCATCCGCGGCCTCGTCGATTTCCGCGAGCCGCAGGACAGCGAGGAGACGGTTGCCGCCCGCGATGCCGACATTCTGTCGGGACTGGCGGCCGCGCTTTCCGATCTCCGCGCCATGCGCGAGCAGGAGGGGGCCGCACTCGCGCGTGTGCTTCTCGGCCATGTCGCGACGATCGAGGCCCTGACAGGCACGATCGAGGCCGATCCTTCGCGCTCGCCCCAGGAGATCGCGGCAAGGCTTTCGGCCCAGGTCGCGCTGCTCATGGAAGGCGCCGGCGCGCTCGACCGCGACCGGCTGCATGCCGAAGCGGCCCTGCTTGCCACCAAGGCGGATCTGCGCGAAGAGATCGACCGGCTGAAGGCCCATGTCGCCGCCGCCCGCGATCTCGTGGCGAAAGGTGGCCCGGTCGGTCGAAAGCTCGATTTCCTTGCACAGGAATTTAACCGGGAATCGAATACGATCTGCTCGAAATCGAACGCATCGGCCGTCACCGCAGCCGGCATCGAGCTGAAGGTGGTGATCGATCAGTTCCGCGAGCAGGTCCAGAATTTGGAGTAGGACATGAGCCCGGCGAAAACATCGCCCATCCGGATCGCCCGCCGCGGTCTGATGCTGGTCATCTCGTCGCCCTCGGGCGCCGGTAAATCCACCATCGCGCGCACGCTTTTGGAAACCGACAAGCAGATCGGCCTTTCCGTCAGCGTCACGACCCGCCAGCGCCGGCCGAGCGAGGTGGAAGGCGTTCACTATCACTTCAAGTCGGTGCGGGAATTCGAGCGCCTGCGCGATTCCGATTCCCTCCTGGAATGGGCCGAGGTTCACGGCAATTTCTATGGCACGCCCCGCGAGCCGGTCGAGCAGGCCATGGCCGAAGGCCGCGACATGCTCTTCGACATCGACTGGCAGGGCGCCCAGCAATTGCAGCAGAAGATGCAGGCCGACGTCGTTTCGATCTTCGTGCTGCCGCCGACCATGACCGAGCTGCAGTCCCGGCTGCATCGTCGTGCGGAGGATTCCGAGGACGTCATCCAGACGCGCCTCGCCAATTCCCGCGCCGAGATCGCCCACTGGCGCGAATATGACTATGTCATCGTCAATGACGACCTGAACGCCGCTTTCGACGCCGTGCAGTCGATCGTCAAGGCCGAACGCCTGCGCCGCGACCGCCGCCACGGCATGTTCGATTTCGTCCGCGAACTGCTGGAAGAGACGCCGGTTCTTTAAAGCAATTCCAGCAAAAGTGCGCAGCGGTTTTGCGTCCGGAATTGCGGAGAAAGAAAGCAATTCCAGCAAAAGTGTGCAGCGGTTTTGCGTCCGGAAATACGCTAGAGGCTGTTGGCCAGCCGGCAGAATTCTTCCACCGACAATGTTTCCGCGCGCCTGGCCGGATCGATGCCGGCCTTGACGAGCAGGCTTTCGCCGCCAAGCGGCTTCAGGCTCTGGCGCAGCATCTTGCGGCGCTGGCCGAAGGCGGCCTGCGTCACCTTCTCCAGATTGGCGACGGAGCAGGGGATCGGGTTCTCGTTCGGCGTCAGGTGGACGACCGTCGACGTGACTTTCGGCGGCGGCGTGAAGGCCTGCGGCGGAATATCGAATGCCATGCGGGCATTGGTGCGCCATCCGGCGAGCACGCCGAGGCGGCCGTAATGATCGTCGTCCTGCGAGGCGACGATCCGTTCGCCGACTTCCTTCTGGAACATCAGCGTCAGGGATTGCCAGAAGGGCGGCCATGCCTTCGGCAGCAGCCAGTTCACCAGAAGCTGGGTGCCGACATTATAGGGCAGGTTGGCGATGATCTTGACGGGGCCGTCCGCCGCCAGCGCCTCGAAGTCGATCTTCAGCGCATCGCCTTCGATGACCTCCAGCCGGCCCGGATAGTGGTCGGCGATCTCGGCCAGAGCCGGCAGGCAGCGTGCGTCGCGCTCGACGGCAACGACCTTCTTCGCCCCGAGCGCCAGGATCGCCCGCGTCAGGCCGCCGGGGCCGGGGCCGACCTCGAAGACCGTTACGTCCTCCAGCGCCCCCGCCGTGCGGGCGACCTTCTGTGTCAGGTTGAGATCGAGCAGGAAGTTCTGCCCGAGCGCCTTGCGCGCGTCGAGCCCATGACGCTGGATCGTCTCGCGAAGCGGCGGCAGGCCGTCGAGTGCAGCCATCAACGACGGCTTTCCGCGGTACGGCCAAGTTGTGCGCCGAGCTTGAGCGCGGCAACGAGGCTTGCCTCGCGCGCCAGACCCCGGCCGGCAATGCCGAAGGCGGTGCCGTGGTCGGGAGAGGTGCGCACGAAAGGAAGGCCGAGCGTCACGTTGACGGAATCGTCGAAGCCGAGCGCCTTGGCCGGGATCAGCGCCTGATCGTGATACATGCAGACGGCAACGTCGTAGCGCGCGCGCGCTTCGTCGTGGAACATCGTATCGGCGGGGAGGGGGCCGATCGCGTCGATGCCCTCGTCGCGCAGCAGCTGGACTGCGGGATGGATGACGCTTTCATCCTCCTTGCCGATCGCCCCGCCTTCGCCGGCATGCGGATTGAGCCCGGCGATCGCCAGGCGCGGCGCGGTAATGCCGAACCGCTGCTTCAGGTCCCTGTCGGCGATCCGGCAGGTCTCGACGATCAGTTCGAGGGTCAGCGCCTCAGCCACATCCTTGAGCGGAATATGGATGGTGACGGGAATGGCGCGCAGTTTCGGCCCCGCAAGCATCATGACGGGCATGGCCGGCTGGCCGGTCGCGCGCATCGCCAGATCGGCAAGGAATTCCGTATGGCCCGGAAACTTGAAACCGGCCTCGTAGAGCACCGACTTGGCGATCGGATTGGTGACGACCGCGAGCGCTTCGCCCTGCATGACGAGCCCGACCGCCGTCTCGATCGAGGAGATCGTACCCTTTGCCGTCGCGACATGCGGCTCGCCGGCCGCAACGTCGATGCCCGCCGCTATCGGCAGGACCGGCAGCGCGTCCGCGAAGACGCCGAGGCTTTCGGCCGCATGGCCGACGCTGCGCAGGGAAATGTCGAGGCCGAGCTTGCGCGCCCGCACGGCAAGCACATCGGGATCGCCGATCAGGAAAAACGGCGGCAGCCCAAGCTCGCGCCTGCGCAGCCAGGCCATGAGGGTAATGTCAGGCCCGACGCCCGCCGGGTCGCCCTGGGTCAGTGCAAGCGGTCGCGAAAAGGGTGTCGCCATGGAGAAATCAGCGATAGACGATCTGCGCGCGCTTGCGCAGCTCGTCGAGATATTTGGTGCTGTTTTCGTTTTCCGGCGCCGCCGACTTGTCGGCCTTGGCCTTGTCGAGGTCTTCCTGACGGAACACCATCTCGGCCGCCTGATCGTCCGAGACCTGGCGCTGGCTGCAGATCGCCAGATATTCCACGCCCTTGTCGGTCACGCGCGTTGCCGTCGTATTGCCCTTGGCCGCTGCCACCAGATCCTTCCAGTCCGCCGGAATTTCCGGAGCCAGCATGCGGCCGAGGTCGCGGATCGAGACGTCGCGCATCGTGGCGGCGAACGTTTTTGCCTGATCGCAGCCCGGATATTTGGAGCGGGACGCTTCGGCTTCGCTCTTGCGCTTGGCCGTGATCGCGTTGCGCTTGGATGCGGGGATGACGAAGATGACCTGCTGCAGCATGTATTCGGTCGTCACCGGCTTCTGCTTGTTGTTCTGCATCATGCGGTTGACGAGATCGTAATTCGAAATGCGTGCGCTGGAGCCGTAACGCGCGTTGACGACACGCGGCCAGCTCATCTGCACGGCAATGAAGTTCTTGAAGTGATCGACACCGACGCCGGCGCGGTCGAGGATCTGCCCCATCTGCTCGACGGAAAGCTTGTTGGAGGAGGCAAAACGGGCGAAGGAGGCGTTGACGTCGTCCTGCGAAACCGACATGCGCACGCGCGCCACTTCCTGCCGTTTCAGCGTCTCGTCGATCAGCTGCTCTTCGGCGGCCTTGGCATCGGCCTTCTGACGCTGCAGCCGCAGGAAGGCCTGTCGCTTGGCAACGTCGCCGCTGGTAATGGCGGTGCCGTTGACCACCGCCTTGACCTCGCTGGCGGCAAGGACAGGGGTGCTGAAGGCAGCAAGCATGAAGGCTGCGCCTGCGATAAGCGTGGTTACGGTCTTCTTCGCGTCAATCATCCGTTGACCTCCCGATTCGCCGCACGATCCAGCGCGCGGCGCTCTTACCATATACTGAGACGAGCGGAAATCGCATCTCTTGCTCCGCGATACCCTATGCCTCACATAACGACTGGTCGCAATGTCCTGCACAGGCTTACGGCGAAAGAATGGCCCGGCCGGAGATTTCCGGCCGTCCATCCGTCATCAGAGGTTGCTTGCAGCGTCACCCGTACCCAGCCGGATATCGCCGAGCGTGCGGAAGGTCAGGCGAGCGGCGATCGTCCAGTCGCTTGCCGTTTCGTCCGTCGTATCGCGCGTATCCGTATAGGCGATCGTGAAGATCGTGCACTCGTCTTCGTAGGAAATGCCGAGCGTGCGCCGGGTGACGACATCGTTGTTCAGATCCCAGGCGATGCCGCCGAAGATCGACCAGTAATCCTGGAACTTGACCCTGGCGTTTGTCTGGATCTCGTCATTGTCTTCGGCAAAGCCGTATTCCGGCTGCGCGGTCAGATGCGTATAGGTCACCTGGCCCGAGAACCTGTCGTTTTGATAGGCTGTTGTCAGGTCGCCGCGATTGAAGGAGAAATCCTTCTCGTCCAGCCGGTAGGATGCCGCAACCGAGAGGCCGAAGGGCATTTCGATGCCGCCGAGGCCGACATAGTCGGAACGGTCGGTCTCAAGACCCGATTCGGCGCCGACATTCACGAGGTCGTCTGTCGCAAACGAGTTCTGGCCCGCAAGCTGGTAGGACTGGCCGAAGATGCCGTGCAGCTTGTAGCCGCTGTCGAAGGTTCCGGTGTACTGGAAGCCGACATTCGCGCGCGTGCCGCCTTCGATACGGTCATAGCCGGAGAACCGGTCGCGGTCGAAAAGGTTGGTCGCATCGAAGACGAAACTCTGCGCGTCTTCGTTCGGCAGCCGGCCGGCCAGCGGCTCGTCGGGACGCGCATAGACCTGGGCGATCGGTTCCAGTACATGCGTGCTGTTGCTGGTCGTGAACAGGATCGGGTAGCGCAGTTCCAGCCCGGCCGTGACCATTCCGCGCGTTGCCGCGCTGTCGTCGAGATAGTTGCCGGCATAGGGAACGCCGTTGGCGTCGACGGGGCTGTCCATGTTGAGCGCGAAAGCATCGCCGCGCGCGGCAAGCAGCGGCGTGATCACGAGGCCGGTCGGCGTCACGAAGGTGCGCTTCCACTGGAGCTCGGTGGTCAGGCGGGTCGTCTGGCCTTCGAGGCCGCGGAAACGGTCGAACCCGGCGACGTTGTAGAAGTCGTCATGGGTGCGCGAAATGTTGGTGAGGTTCACGTCGGCCGAAAGCTCGCCGCCCGCGACCGGTTTCGGCGCGACATAGTGGTAGTCGAGCGTCGGGTAGACGATCGCCTGCTGCTTCTCCGACGTGCTGTTGTTATCGGCGTCCTGGACGTCGAAGTAGAAGGAGCGCAGGTCGAAGTAGTTCCGCTTGCCGAGACCCGTCAGGTAGACGGTATTGGCGTAGGGCGTGCCGGAATAGCCCTGGATCTTGTAGGTGCGCGAGAAGTTGTTGTCGCTCTGCACCATCACGTCCCAGCCGAACGTCCAGCGGGGGTTGATCCTGAAATTCGCCCTCGAAGCGACCATGCCGCGCTGCTTGGCCTCGGCATCACTCGTGCCGGTGCTGAAGTTGCCGGGGCTCATCTGGTCGATACCGGCAATGTGCATGGTCAGCGTGCCGTTTTCGAAGCGGCGGCGATATTCGCCTTCGAGCATGAAGCCCTGGGACGTGTAGCCGGTGCCCGTGACGGTGAAATCCGAGCTCGGCGAGATGACGTAATAGTAGGGAACGGACAGGCCGTAGCCGAGATTCTGCGAAACGCTCATCGTCGGGAACAGGAAGCCCGACTTGCGCTTCACCGTATTGTCGGGAACCGTGATCCACGGAACGTAGGCGATCGGCTGGCCAAGCAGTTCGAAACGGGCATGTTCCAGCCGGATCGTGTGCTTCTGGCCGTCCTGAATGACGCGCTGCGCCTTGACCTGCCAGAAAGGCGCCTTCTCGGGCTTTTCCGCGCAGGGCAGGCAGGCCGTGTAGACGCCCTTGTTCAGAATCATCTGCGTGCCGCCGACGCGCTGGCCGGTTTCGGCCACGAGGCGTGTATTGTCGCTCGTTTCGATTCGCAGCGCGTTCATGAAGCCGTCTGCGAAATTGTCGGTCACGTCCAGGCTGTCGGCATAGATCCGGTTGCCGTCGGGCGTCACCATCTCGATGTTGCCGGTCGCCATCATGCGGCCGGTCTTCTGGTTATAGTCGACTTTCTGGGCGACCAGCTTGTAGCCGCCGTAATTGATCTGCACGCCGCCGATCACGGAAACGAGTTCCTGGTCCTTGTTATAGACGAGCTCGTTTGCGGACAGCATCAGTTTTGCATCCGGCGAGACGTTCTGGCCGATGGCGGGCATGCCGGTATTGTTCTCCTGGCCGTAGGCCAGCGGAGCATTTTCGAAATAGGAACACAGAGCCGCACCTAGGAGCAGGGCAACCAACTGTTTACTAAAATTCTTGCGGTCGCCTACCGCCACTAGCCATCCTCCTGATGAAGCAGGATCGTTGCGCCTAAAGCGAGCGCCACGACCACTGGTATCCAAGTCGCCACAAACGGCGGCACGACACCGCTGCTTCCGAATGCTTTTACAAGCACGGTGACGACATAAAGCATGAAGCCTGAAATGATTCCACCCAGAATCACAGAGCGTGATTGGTTGAACCGGCTAAATTTCAGAGACACTGTTGCAGCAATGAGAGTCATGGCCACCAGGAGCAGCGGTTGCGACAGCAGCGAGTTGAATTGAGTCTCGAGCGCCTTCGTGGAGATTCCGAAGGATTTGGCAGCCGCAATACGGTTGGAAAGGTCAAAAAAACCAATTGTTTCCGGCGCTGTCAGCCGCTCCTTGATAAAGTCCTGCTTCAGATTGGTACGAAGCTGTTCCGAAGCCTTGCGCACGGGGATTTCCCCAGGCTTGCGTTCGATGACGTTGTTAAGCTGCCAGTAACCATCTTCCAATTTGGCCGATGAGGCATCCTGTCTCAGAATGACCTCGCCTGTGGAATCGAAGTGGATAAGTACGGCGTCCACAAGCAGGGTGCCGTTCTCCAGCACCGTCTTGGCGCCGATGATGACATCGTCCCGGCCGCTGATCTGGCGCAGCCACGGAACCTGCAGCGCCTTGATCATGGCATTGTCCTGGCCGCGCCAGGCGGTTTCGAACTGCGTGGCCTGCCGCTGGCCCCAGGCGGCGAGCGGGTTGAGCGCCACCACCGTCAGCACGCCGAGAATGAGCGAGCCGGCGATGAAGGGCAGCATGAATTGCCAGACCGAGATGCCGGCTGCGCGGGTGACGACGAGTTCGTATTTCCGGTTGAGGCCGATCAGCACGGTGATGCCGACGAAGAGCGCCACGAAGGGGATGGTCTGCTGCAGGATCAGCGGCAGGCGCACGGCGGTCAGAAGCACGGCGCCGCCCAGCGTATAGCCGGGGAAGTTGGAGATGCGGCTTGCCGTCTCGCTGAAGTCGAGCAGGAAGGTGATGGCGCTCATGCCGATCAGGAACCACATCGTGGTCACGACATAGCGGCGGAAGAAATACCGGGACAATGTTCCGAAAATCATCGCGCAGCGCCTCCGCCGGTCCGGCCCGTCGCGGCCAGGACCCGCTTCTGCGCGCGCTTCCAGATCGACGAGGTGCGGTTCCTGACGGCCAGCGGCATGGAAAGCCGCTTGTGCATGTTCAGGAAAACGATCGAAACCAGGCTGGTCACGATCGGGATCGCGTAGAGGATCGGGATATAGGTCGCGCTCTTGTCGATCTGGTTGGCAACGTAGAACGCCGCCCAGCGCAAGGCGAATGCGAGGCCGAGCGCGCCGATCATCGGATGCATGCGCGCCTCGCGATGCGAGCGCGCATCGCCGGCGATGGCAAGCGAGAAAAGCGCGAAGACGAAGGGAAGCATCCAGTCGGTCAGCCGCCGATGCAGCTCGGCCGTATAGCTGCCGGGCTTGGCGATATAATCGGGGTCCTTCGGATCGGGATCGAGCAGGAAGCCGAGATCGCGGTCGCTCGCGCGAAGCGTCGCCTGCCCGTTGTTTTCCGTCATGTCCGAAAGGTCGAAGGAATAGGAATCGAACTTGATGACCGAGACGTTGCCATCGGCCGTTTTGCGATGGACTTCGCCGTCATGCATGATCAGCGACGTGCCGACGTCGTCCACGGCGCCTTCGCGCGCATAATAGATGAGCTCGTAGTTCGGGTCGCGCTCGTCGGCGACGAACAGGCCCTTGAGCGTGCGGCCGGCAAGCCGCTGCGAGATCTGCACATAGAGGCCTTCGTCGATCTTGCGGAAGGTCTTTTCCTCGATCACCGACGACAGAAGGTCGGCATAGGTGGCGGCGATCATCTGCCGCACGACCGTCTTTGCCCGCGGCTCGACGACATTGTCGACGAAGAACGAGAAGACGCTGATGAGAACGGCAAGCAGCAGGATCGGCCGCGCCAGGATGCTGCGGCGCGCGCCCGCGGCATCGATCACGGTCAGCTCGGAATCGTTGTTCATCGTCGTCAGCGTCTGGGTAATGCCGATGACGAGCGCGAAGGGCAGCACGACGGGAATGATCGACGGCAGGATCAGCGT
This sequence comes from Hyphomicrobiales bacterium, assembly GCA_900471515.1. Taxonomy (GTDB): domain Bacteria; phylum Pseudomonadota; class Alphaproteobacteria; order Rhizobiales; family Rhizobiaceae; genus Rhizobium. The sequence continues at coordinate 129,004 of UCFC01000020.1, forward strand.
CGCAAGCGTGGCGAACGAGCCGATCGACTGGCCGCTGTCGGTGACGAGGTTGATGCGCTGCAGGACCTGGGTGGTCCAGATGATGGCGAGCACCGGGAGCAGGGCCACGAGAAACATCTGGCCGACACGCCGCAATATGTATGTTTCGAGTAGTTTCATGCTCGCCCTTGAACGCGCCTGCGGGTCGGTATGATCAGCAGGAGATTCCCTCTACGCTGTTTGTCTCGGTTTTGCGACAAGTCAGTGTCAAAAATTCATTCAAATTTCAGAATTTTTTTGTTGCCGTGGCGACTCGGCAAGTGCCATCAGCGCCGCGAATATGACGACCGAAGACAGCCACCCCAGCACGACGTCGGACAGGTAATGCGCGCCGAAGGAGAGCCGCATCGCCGGCGTCAGGATGGATACGGCGGCAACGGGGGCGACAAGCGCATAACGGAGCGACTTCGGAACGAAGATCAGAAGGCAGAACAGCCATCCGGCACTCGCCGCCTCTCCGGAAATGAAGGAGCAGTTCGACAGGCATTTGCCGGCCAGCGAGCCGGCTTCGGCAAAGTGCAGCGTGCCGCCGAAGAAATCGGTCTGGACCGGCCGCGGCCGGCCCCAATGTTCCTTCAGGATCACGTTGACGAGAAGAACGGGTCCGATCAGCAGCGTGCCGAGCGCCACTTTCAGGTCGCGGGCGCGCGGCGCGTTGAACGTCGCGCCATGCTGTTGATAACATTCCGCGAGCTTCCACAGCATGACCGCGGTCACGACATAGGGAACGTAAAAGAACAGCGTGCGTAGGAGGCCGAGGATCGCCTCGCTGCGATAGGGGAAGGAGCCGCAGATCTGTGTGGCCGGAGCCGACCCGCCGCAGGCCGCCTGCACGAAAAAAAGCTGGGAAAAATAAATGTCTATCCCGGGGAAGGCGCGGAACAGGGCCAGGAGCAGCCACCACACCCAGAAAAGCAGGATAAAGACGCCGAAGGCCGTTTTCGGCAGGCGAATTGCCGGACCCCGCCATCGATTTTTCGAAAAAACTGTCAACGCAAACATCTACGAAACTGACGAAAACCTTTTGGCCGGGCGGCCGCGCGGAACATAACAACTGTCGCCGGCCATTGACAGACCCGTCAAACGCGAAATTATCCCCCCGAACGGATTTCATGAATCCCATCGGAGAAGACATGTCTGCAAAATTCGAAATTTCATTCTCAAAATCGGCAAAGCTCAGCGGCGGCCTCGCGATCCTTCTGAAAACGTCGGAGGCCGACGTCGCCGCCGGGGCCGATATTGCCGATCCGGCGGGAGTGATCGCCAAGGCCTCGAAAATTGCGCGCTTCTCGGCAAAATCGCTGACTGCCCTCGACCTGGTGGCGCCGGAAGGCGCGCCTGTCGAGCGCCTCGTCGTGCTTGGCCTCGGCAAGCCGGCAGAGCTTGCCGCCCACGACTGGCTGAAGGCCGGCGGCAGTGCCGCCGCGAAAATCAAGAACACCGACAAGGCGACGATCTTCATCGATGCGCCGGGTGCGGAAGTCGGCGCCAAGGCCGCGGCCGATTTCGCCCTCGGCATCCTGCTGCGCGCCTACAGTTTCGATACCTACAAGACGAAGAAGAACGACGAGGAGGAAAAGCAGGCGAAGTCGGTCAAGGTGACGATCGTCACGGCCGAGGCTTCCGCCGCCAAGAAGGCCTTCGCCGATGCCGAAGCGGTTGCCGACGGCGTCAATCTCGCCCGCGATCTGGTCAACGAGCCGCCGAATGCGCTCGGCCCGGTGGAATTTGCCGCCAGGGTCAAGGAGCTGGAAAAGCTGGGCGTCGAGGTGGAAATCCTCACCGAGCGCGAAATGCGCCGTCTCGGCATGGGCGCGCTGCTCGGCGTTGCCCAGGGCTCCGTCCGTCCGCCGCGCCTTGCGGTCATGCAGTGGAAGGGCGGCAAGGGCAAGGATCGGCCGATCGCCTTCATCGGCAAGGGCGTCGTCTTCGATACCGGCGGCATCTCGATCAAGCCGGCCGCCAACATGGAAGACATGAAGGGCGACATGGGCGGCGCGGCGGCCGTCACCGGGCTCATGCACACGCTCGCCGCCCGCAAGGCGGCGGTCAATGCCGTCGGCATTATCGGCCTTGTGGAAAACATGCCCGACGGCAACGCCCAGCGCCCGGGCGACATCGTCACCTCCATGTCCGGACAGACGATCGAGATCATCAACACCGATGCGGAAGGCCGCCTCGTGCTCTGCGATGCGCTCTGGTATTGCAACGACCGCTTCAAACCGCAGTTCATGGTCAATCTCGCGACGCTGACCGGCGCCATCATGGTTGCGCTCGGCAACAGCCATGCCGGCCTCTTCTCGAATGACGATCCCCTGTCGGCGCAGCTGACGGCGGCCGGCCTCGTCACCAACGAGAAGCTGTGGCGCATGCCGCTCGGCAAGGAATATGACAAGATGATCGACAGCAAGTTCGCCGACATGAAGAATACCGGCGGGCGGCTTGCCGGCTCCATCACCGCGGCGCATTTCCTCAAGCGATTCGTGCAGGAAACGCCCTGGGCGCATCTCGATATCGCCGGCACCGCCATGGGCTCGGTGCAGGACGAGATCAACCAGTCCTGGGGCTCCGGTTTCGGCGTTCGGCTGCTCGATGAGCTGGTGCGCTCGAACTACGAAACACGATGACGGAAATCCTCTTCTACCACCTGACGGAATCGAAGCTGGAAGACGCGCTTCCGCCGCTGCTCGACAAAAGCGTCGAGCGCGGCTGGCGCGTCGCCGTCCAGACGAAGGAGGCCGACCGGCGCGACAAGCTCGATCAGCATCTGTGGACCTACCGGGACGACAGTTTCCTGCCGCACGGCACGGATGAGGCCGATTTCGCCGGCGACCAGCCGGTTCTCCTGACGGTTTCTCCCGGCAATGCGAATGCGGCCACCGTCCGTTTCATCGTCGACGGCGCCGAGCCGCCGCCGGCGGCCGATTACGAGCGCATCGTCTTCATGTTCGACGGCTATGACCAGGAGCAGCTCGAAGGCGCACGCGCCCAATGGAAAAAGCTGAAAGGCGAGGGGCATAACCTCACCTATTGGCAGCAGACGCCGGAAGGGCGGTGGGAAAAGAAGGCCTGAGCGGAGCGCGTCGCGCAAGACCGCGCGGCGGTCTTGCGGCCGCGACACCCTTCAGGTCGTCAGGCCAGGCCCGCTTCGGCCAGAACCTTGTCGATGAAATCCTTCTTCGCCTGGGTATAGGCGGCGCGGCTTTCGGCAAATTTCTGCGCCAGCCCGATCTTCAGTTCCTCATAGGCGAGCGCGAGCGCGGGATCGTTGCGCAGCCTGTCGCGGAAGAAGATGTCGCGCCGCCAGTTGAAGCCCTGATATTCGACGACATGGGCGAGATGCGTGCGCGTCTCGCCCGCAATGCCGCGGCCGAAGAGATGGTCGTCGGGCACGACGTCCGCGCCGGCATAGTCGTAGCCGATCGTTTCCATCGGCCGGATGCAGGCAAGTCCGTCGTCGAGGCGGCGCACGCCGATCAGGATATCGATGATCGGCTTGGCCTTGATGCCGGGAATGGCGGTGCTGCCGAAATGCTGGATATCGAGCGCCAGAGGGCCAAGCGCCTCGCGGATCCTGGCCTCTTCGTGCAGATAGGCCTCGTGCCATTTCTCATTGGGGTCAGACAGCCTGACCGTCAGATGCCGAACGCCCAACCCAAACGTTTCATCCTGCTCCTGCTGCATGGAAGCGGCCCCTCAAGTGTCGGTGCCGCCATTCTAGCATTCCGCAGGCGCAATGGCATCTGCCGGCGATGGCCGATCAATCGTAAAACGCTTCGACGAATTTGCGCTTGCCGAGCATGAAGGCATCGGCGACATGGCGCAGCGGCGCCAGATCCACATCCGACTTGCCGGCCTTGATGAGTTCGGCAAAGCGGCGGTAGAGCGAGGGATATTCGGCTTCCGGCGCGGAGAATTTCAGTTCTCCGTCGACCGAAAGCTTCGAGCCGCCTTCGGACAGGACCATCTGGCCGGCGGCCGTTTCCGCGATAATGTCCCAGCTCTGCTTGCCCGTCTGGCGCCAGTCGAATTCGGCATGAACCGGAACGTAGTCGACATTGCGGAAATGCAGGTCGGCGGCGATCGGCGAGTCGCGGTTCTCGGGGAATTCCAGCGTGCCGCCACTGAGGAAGATCGCCTTGGGCAGGATATGCGTGACGATCGACAGCGCGTTGATGCCGGGATCGAAAACGCCGAGGCCGCCCGCCTGCCAGATCCATTCCTGGTTCGGGTGCCAATGGCGCACGTCTTCCTTCCAGATCACATGCATGCTCTTGATCTCGGTCGAGGCAAGGAAGGATTTCGCGGCTTCGACGGCGGCGGCATAGCGCGAATGCCAGCTTGCAAACAGGGTCGCGCCCTGCCGGTTGGCGAGGTCTTCCAGATCGGCCACTTCGCTCAGCGTCGCGCCCGGCGGCTTTTCCAGGAAAACGTGCTTGCCGGCGACGAGCGCCTTGTAGGCCGCTTCGTAGCGGTATTGCGGCGGCATGCAGAGCGAAACGGCATCGATCGACGGTTCGGCCGCCAGCATGTCGTCGATCGAGGTATAGGCGGTCACGCCGTCGACCGTGCCGTGGCGGCTCGCCGTCGCCACCAGCTTGAAATCGGCATTGGCGGCGATGGAGGGAAGGTGCTGGTCGCGGACGATCTTGCCGACGCCGACGATGGCGAGGTTGATGGCTGACATGGTGAAGCTCGCGTTCGGTGTTTCGCTAAAAGTATGACTTATTGCGCGCCGTTTTATCAGAAAGCGGTCCGCGGGCAAGTCATCGCGATCAGAGCGAAGCCATTTCCACCGGCGCGGAGCTCTTTTTGAATTTCAGCGTCACTACCTTGTAGCCTTCCGCTTCGAGTTTCGAAAGCAGTGCCGGCAACATCATTGCGGTGCGCTTGTGAATGTCGTGCATCAGGATGATGCCGCGGCCGCGCTTGCGCAGCTCGTCCATCGTGCGTCTGGTGACGGCGACCGGCGTCGTATTGAAATAGTCCTTGCTGTCGATATCGACATCCATGACGACCATGTCGCGCATGGCAATGGCGGTGCGCAGCTTCCGGCTCTCGGCGAGATAGGGGAAGCGGAAGAAGTTCACGTCCTCGCCCGTCGCCTTGGTCACGGCCAGCTGGCCCTTGGCGACTTCCTTCATCGCCGCATCGAAGCTCATGGTCGCGAGATCGGCATGCCTGTAGGTATGGCTGCCGATCGCATTGCCGTCCTGCGCGATCCTGCGGGCAAGCTGCGGATGCAGTTCCGCCATTTCGCCGACCATCATGAAGGCGCCCTTCACGCCGAACCTGTCGAGCACCGCCAGAACCTTGTCCGTGCGTCCGGGGATCGGGCCGTCATCGAAACTGAGGATCACTTCCTTGTCGTGCAGCTTCAGTTCGGAGAGGGAGGAAACCTCCAGCGTCCGTCCCGCCAGATGATGCCAGCCGCCATGGTCGGGGACGTCTGCATCCTCCTCGTCCTTCCCGGCCGGGCTCTTGCCCTCGGGCGCGATGACGGAGGACGTCTTGATCGTCTTGTCCGGTTCTGGCTGCTTGGTCGTGGCGCAACCGCAAAGGGCAAGGGTCAGCGCGATGCTGGACAAGGCGAGGAAACGATGCATGAAAGGGCTCAACAAATCAGTGAAAAAGTTGAGACAACCTTTCTGATTATGGTTAACGATCGGTTGAGACCGGCCGGATCCCGGCCATGACGCGGCACTTCGCCGCGTCCAGAACAGGGGCTGTTCCGGGCAGGAAAAAGCCGGGCCTGCGTGGTGCCCGGCTCTGCGAAAATGCGGTTGCGGCGCCTCAGCCCGCCATCGCTTCCTCATATTCCGAGGACAGCATCAGCCATTCTTCTTCGGCGGCGGCAAGCTTGGCGGCTGCCTCGCCGCGCTGCCTGGCCTTTTCGGCTGCCCTGGCGGGCGCCTTCTCGTAGAGCGCCGGGTCCGCAAGCTCCGCATCCAGCGTCTGAATCATTTTCTCCAGTTTGCCGGTCAAGGATTCGATTTCGTTGATCTTTTTCCTCAGCGGGGCGAGCGAGGCGCGCTTGTCGGCGTTAAGCTTGCGCTGGTCGGCCTTCGATGTCTGTTCTTCCGCCTGCTTCGGCTCGTCCTTCTTCTTGCCGGATGCGACGATCAGGTCGCGATATTCGTCCATGTCGCCTTCGAAGCTCGTCACCGTGCCGTTGTTGACCAGCCAAAGGCGGTCGACGGTCGCTTCGATCAGGTGCCGGTCGTGCGAGATGAGGATGACCGCGCCGTCGTAATCGTTCAGCGCCTCGATCAGCGCGCGGCGGCTGTCGATGTCGAGATGGTTCGTCGGCTCGTCGAGGATCAGCAGGTTCGGCGCATGGAAGGCGGCAAGGCCCATCAGCAGGCGCGCCTTCTCCCCGCCGGAGAGATCCTTGGCCGCCGTCGCCATCTTTTCGGTCGCAAGACCCATCTGCGCGACGCGGGCGCGCACCCTGGCTTCCGGCTCGGTCGGCATCAGCCGGCGCACATGTTCCACCGGCGTCTCGTTGGGGACGAGGTCGTCGAGCTGATGCTGCGCGAAGAAGCCGATCTTCAGGCTTGGCGCCAGGCGCACTTCCCCGCTCTCCGGCGCCAGGCGCCCGGAGATGAATTTGGCGAAGGTCGACTTGCCGTTGCCGTTCGAGCCGAGCAGCGCGATGCGGTCGTCATTGTCAATGCGCAGGTTGAGCCCCTTGAGGATCGGTTTTCCGGGCTCGTAGCCGACCGCCCCGCCGCTGATCGCGACGATCGGCGAGGCCGGCTGCTTTTCCGGCTCCGGGAAGGTGATCGGCTGAACGTGATCCTCGATCACGGCGGCGACCGTGCCCATGCGCTCCAGCGCCTTGACGCGCGACTGGGCCTGTTTTGCCTTCGAGGCCTTGGCCTTGAAGCGGTCGATGAAGCTCTGCAGGTGCTTGCGCGCCGCCTCGTTCTTCGCCTTGGCCTTCATCTGCAGCTCGTCGGCCTCCGCCTTCTGCCGCTCGAACTGGTCGTAATTGCCGCGGTAGAAGGTGAGCTTCTTCTGGTCGAGATGCACGATGGAATTGACCGCGTTGTTGAGGAGATCGCGGTCGTGGCTGATGACGATGACCGTATGCGGATAGCGGCGGATATAATCCTCCAGCCACATCGTGCCTTCGAGGTCGAGATAGTTGGTCGGCTCGTCGAGCAGCAGCAGGTCCGGTTCGGCAAAGAGCACGGAGGCGAGCGCCACGCGCATGCGCCAGCCGCCCGAGAAGGAGGAGGCGGGCCGCGCCTGCGCCTCCTGGCTGAAGCCGAGGCCGGAGAGGATGCTGGCGGCGCGCGCCTCCGCCGAATGGGCGTCGATATCGACGAGGCGCATCTGGATTTCGGCGATCCGGTGCGGATCGGTCGCGGTCTCCGCCTCCGCCAGCAGCGCGGCGCGCTCCTTGTCGGCAGACAGCACGATCGAGATGAGCGATTCCTCCGTTCCCGGCGCTTCCTGCGCCACCTGGCCGATGCGCGCATTCTTCGGGATCGATACCGTCCCGCTCTCCGCGCCGAGATCGCCGGTGATGACGCGGAAGAGGGTGGACTTGCCGGCGCCGTTGCGCCCCACGAGCCCGGCCTTCGCGCCTGACGGCAGCGAGAGGCTGGCATGGTCGAGAAGCAGGCGGCCGGCAATGCGGGCGGAAATGTCTGAGATCGTGATCATGCGCGCGGTTTTGGCCGAAAGCCGCCGCCAAGGCAAGATGGCTCAGCGGCACCTTTGCCGCTGTCTGCCGTCGACGCTTGCGGCCGGACGCTCAGCGCCCGAAGGCCTGCACCGGCTGGCGCGGATTGGATTGGGCGGCAAGCAGCGCCACGCGGGCATTGGCCTGAAGCTGGCCGGGCGTTGCCGCATCGCCGCTCAGCGTCACGCCGACCGAAATCGTCAGGCCGCCGGCTTCCGACGCGTCGGATGCCGCAAACACCAGATTTTCCTCGACGCAACCGCGCAGCCGCTCGCCAATCGCCAGCGCATCCTGCATGCCGACATTGGCAAAGAGGAAGGCGAATTCGTCACCCTCCGTGCGGGCAATGAAATCGTTCTTCTTCACCGTCTTGCGAAAGAGGCCGGCGAGCTTCTTCAGCAGCTTGTTGCCGGCCTGCGTGCCGTAGCGGTCGTTCAGCCCCTTGAAATCGTCGATATCGACCATGACCAGCGCGCTGCCGGCCGCGCCCTCTTCCTGGCCGTAGAGATCGTCGAGGGCGCGGTTGAGCCCGATCCGGTTCGGCAGGCCGGTGATCTTGTCGGTGACGGCCGCCGCCTGCATGGCGCAAATGCCCCGCTCCAGCGCCGTCAGTCGCTCGATATCCTCTTCCAGTTTCGCCCCGATCGTTCGTTCCGCCGCAAGGACGGCCGAAAGCGAGGAGGCGAGATAATCGACCTCCGCCATGAAGTCGGCAAGGCTCTGCTGCTCCTGCTGGCCCGAGACGGATTTGAGAATGGTCTCGCAGGCGCGCGCAAAAGCCTGGTGATGCAGCCGCCCTTCGGCGAGGCGCGACGCCGTTTGCGCGAGCATGCGGCTCGCCTCGTCCCGCGCGCGCTCGCCCGCCAGCCCATAATGGCCGACGAGCCGGTAGCGCAGCCCGAGTTCGTCCAGCGCCTCCTGCTGCGGATGCGGGCCGAGGGCGGCGATATCCTGCGCCAGCCCGCCATTGAGGCCGATCAGCGCTTCATGGAACAGTTCGTAATTGCGCGGCAGGCCGGCCACGTTCAGCCGCACCATGTGCTGGACGACCTTCTGGCTGTCGGCGGCCGGCGTCGGCCGGGCGGCCTCGCGCCCATTCAATGCAATTGCAGCGGCAGTCTGCATGACGATCCCCTTGTTGCCATCGGTCCTCTCGGGCCATCGGCTCTCCCCTTCCGCTATGCCGGCAAGCATTTAAGAGACCTTGAATTTCCTGGCTCCGCGGGCCGGGAAGAGATGAAACCGGTTAATGCACTCTTGCCTTCCGGGGGTGGGGGGACGCGGCGGGCATGATGGGCGCGCCGCAATGGCGGCGCATCGCCGGTCTTGCCATACGCGCCCCTGACGACCCCGCCATGGCATCGTTCGAACCTTGGCCCGATCGTCACGAGAGCCGGGGCCGCACTGTGACAGCGGCGTGAAATTGCCGGAGACCCCTTGTTTTCAGGCGATGAGGCGGGTAAAGACCGCCCACTTTTCCCCGATGAGTATGAGGATCTGAATTATGGCGATTGAACGCACCTTCTCGATGATCAAGCCGGACGCAACGAGGCGCAACCTGACGGGCGCTATCACCAAGATGCTCGAAGATGCCGGCCTGCGTGTCGTCGCCTCCAAGCGCGTCTGGATGAGCAAGCGCGAAGCCGAAGGCTTCTACGCCGTTCACAAGGACCGTCCGTTCTTCGGCGAGCTTGTCGAAGGCATGACCTCCGGCCCGACCGTCGTTCAGGTTCTGGAAGGCGAGGGCGCCATCCTGAAGAACCGCGAAATCATGGGCGCGACCAACCCGGCAAACGCTGCCGAAGGCACGATCCGCAAGGTTCATGCGCTCTCGATCGGCGAAAACTCGGTCCACGGTTCCGACGCTCCGGAAACCGCTGCCCAGGAAATCAAGTACTGGTTCTCCGACACCGAAATCGTCGGCTGATTCAGCGCCGGAGCATTGCTTCGGAATGCGTTGAAATGATTCATGAAAGCCGGGTTCGTCCCGGCTTTTTTGTTGCCCGCGCTCAGGCCGGGCACTTGTCGGTATTGGAAAAATCCGTCGTCCCGTCGGGCTTGAAGACTTCCGGGTTCTTCTCATATCCGGCGCCCAGAACCAGCGGCTTGCTCGGCAGCACCGTCTGGTCGAGATCGGATTTGAACTGCGTCTTCAGCTCCTGCAGGAGCTTGCCGTCCTTGTCGACCAGCTTCACGGTGACGCTATAGGGCCGGTCCTTGCGCACGCAATGCAGGTTCTCGCTCTGGACGGAGATCTTGTCGTCCATCGGGAAGACCTTCTGGGTCAGCACCAGCGGCTGACCGCCCTGCGGGTTCTCGAATTCGGCGACGATGGTCGACCCGTCGGGAATGGGCGCCGTCTTCTTCAGCGTCAGCAGATAGGTGGCGCTGGCGATGCGGTAGTTGAAGACGAAGAGATGGCCCGTCACTTCCAGCATGGTTTCGGCCTGGCGCTGGCAGGCGCAAAGCACAAGCCCTGCTGTCGCGAGCGCCGTCATGATCACACGCCGTTTCATGGCGTCTCCTCCTTCTTTTTCCTCCGGTAATGCCTGTTGGCCTTGGCGCGGTTGCCGCAGACGGCCATGTCGCACCAGGCCCGGCTCCTGTTCTTGCTGCGGTCGATGAACAGCCAGCCGCAATTGCCGCAGATCTTCATGCGCTCGGGATCGGGCATGGCGATCAGCCGCAGAACCGAATGGGCGGTCGCCGCGTCGAGCCCCTTTTCCGCAGCGCCCCGTAGCGTGCGCGCCAGCGCCTCCAGCAGTGCCGCAAGAAGCCGGTCGTCATTGCCCGCGATCACGCGCTGCCGGAAGTAGCGGTCCGTCGCTTCCCGCAGCGCGATGAAATTCGCCCTGTTCTGCGCCCCGACCGGCGCTATGTCGCCGAACAGCGCCCGTTCGGCGCAGAATTCCTGCGCCGCCTTGGGAAAGCGGTCCATCTGCCCTTCGGCTGCGAAGCGGTCGATGCGGCGGGCCGTGTCATGGCGCAGGATAACGCTGTTGGCGACATCGAGCGCCAGTGCGCCGCCGGAAAAACGGTGTGCGGTCCAGGAAAAGCTCATACGAAAATATAACTGGTAAAACACATTTTGCCAGTTATTATTTTGAGGTGATCTGGAGTTTCGGAATGGCCTATCTCCTGCAGCAACTGGCGAATGCAGTGCCGCTCGCAGCGCTCTACGCCACGCTTGCCTTCGGCTATTCGATCGCCTTCGGCGTCACCCGGCGCGCCGACATCACCTATGGGGCGATTTTCGCCTTTGCCGGCCAGATCCTGCTGCTTTTCACCGACATGGCCTATAACCGCCTCTGGCTCATACTGCCGGCGGCGATCGCGATCGGCATCTGCGCCTCGCTGGTCTATTCCGTGGGAGCGGGGGTCTGGATCGGCCGTTCCATCATGCTGCCGCTCGCCACCAAATCGCCGAATACGGTCATCGTCGCCGCACTCGGCATGATGATCGTGCTGATGGAGGCGGCGCGCCTTGCCGCCAATACCCGCGCCATCTGGCTGCCGCCGCTCCTGAACGACAATTTCACCTTCTGGAGCGACGGCACCTTCAGGGTGACGCTCACCTATATCCAGCTTCTGGACACCGTCCTGATGGGCGCGATCGTCGCGATCGGCGCGCTGATCCTGAAGCGAACCGCCTGGGGCCGGCTGTGGCGGGCGGTCATCGACGATCCGCTTGCCGCCGAACTCTGCGGCACCAGCGCCGGCCGCGTCTTCCTCGTGTCCTATGGGGCCGCCGCACTCGTCGCCACCTGCTGCGGCATCCTTGCGACGCTCTATTACGGATCGATGGATTTCGGCGCCGGCCTGATGTTCGGCCTCAAGGTGCTGATGATAGCGGCCGTCGGCGGCTATTCCGATCCGCTGCGCTCGGCGGGCGGCGCTGCCGGCCTGGCGCTCGTCGAGACGCTCTGGGGCGCCTACGGCTCCTTCATCTGGCGCGATTTCGCCATCTTCTCGCTGCTGGTGTTCCTGCTGGTGCTGAGCAGGCGCGAGCGCGTCGTGCTGTGACTATTTCCACTTGTCGCGGGCGGCATCGTCGGCATCCTTGGCCTCGATCCAGTCGCCGGCATGTCCGTCCTTGCCATGTTCCTTCTTCCAGAAGGGCGCGGAGGTTTTCAGGAAATCCATGACGAAGCTCGCACCGTCGAAGGCGGCCTGCCGGTGCGGGGCGGCAGCCACGACGAGCACGATATTCTCGCCGGCGGCGATCTTGCCGAAGCGGTGGATGGCGGTGAGGCCGTTGAGCCCGAAACGCTCGATGGCAAGCCTGCCGATGCGGGTCATCTCCGCTTCCGCCATGCCCGGATAATGTTCGAGTTCGAGTGCCGAGAGCGTGCCGCCTTCATCCCGGCAGAGGCCGGAAAAGGTGACGATAGCGCCGATGCCGGGCCGGCCCCTGGAAAGCCGGTCGACTTCCGCCTGCAGGTCGAAATCCTCGCGCTGGACGCGGACGGTCGGAGTGATGGTCATGATGGCATCCCCAGCCGCCTTGACGCCGCGGCAGAGCCTGTAGAGAGGTAGCGACACGGCACGACCGTCATCCTATCATTCGCTCAATCGTCCAAGAGTGGCTGGTGAATAGCCCGACGGCGCCACGGCGACGATCTCAGCCACCCGTCATCGGCGGAAAAATGCCGATTTCCCGCGCGCCGGCGATCGGCTCGTCATGTTCCACATGTTCCTGGTCGATCGCCACCCGGATCACATCGGGATATTGAAGAGCCATCTCATATTCCTCGCCCAGGCCCTTCAAATGATTCAGAAGATCGGCAACGCTGACGACGGAGGAGGGGAGGTCGATCTCCTCTTCTCCCTTGCCGATGCGTTCGCGCACCCAGGCGAAATAGACAAGCCGCGTCATTCTTCGTCGTCCACCACATGTTTCAGGCCGGCGCGGAAATAATCATAGCCGGTATAGATCGTCAGGATTGCGGCGATCCACAGAAGCGCGATGCCCGTCTGCGTCGTATAGGGGAAAATCTCGTCACCGGCAGGACCCGCAAGCAGGAAGGCGATGGCGACAAGCTGCAGCGTCGTCTTCCACTTGGCAATGCGCGTCACCGGCACGCTGACCTTCAGCGCGGCCAGATATTCGCGCAGGCCCGAAACCAGGATTTCGCGGCAGAGAATGGTAATGGCCGCCCAGATCGACCAGCCGGCAATGGTCTGGTCGGCAGCGACCAGCAACAGGATGGCGGAGACCAGCAGCTTGTCGGCAATCGGGTCCAGCATGCGGCCGATATTCGACGTCTGGTTCCAGATACGCGCGAGGTAGCCGTCGAGGAAATCGGTGATCGAGGCGATGATGAAGATCCACAGCGCCACCCAGCGCGCCGTATTGCTGATCGCCAGTTTGCCCTCGATGAAGAAGCAGACGACGATCAGCGGCACCGCCAGGATGCGGCCGTAGGTGAGAAGATTGGGGATATTATACGCACGCGATGCCATGAAGCGGTTCTCTGTCTTGATGCGGCGGTAGATGACGGCTTTGGCGCCCGACCGTCAACATCGTTTCTGTTTTTTCGCCGCCTTTGCGCGGAATTTGCGACCGACGCCGCCTATTTCGCGGCATCGTCGTGAAAATGATTGTAGACCTGCCTGGCGACGGCCTCGGAAATGCCCTCCACCGCCATGAGATCGGAAAGGGCAGCGCGCGACACCGCCTTTGCCGTTCCGAAATGCTGCAGCAGCGCCCGCTTGCGCGAAGGCCCGATGCCGCCGATCTCGTCGAGCGGGTTCTTGACCATCTCCTTCTTGCGCCGCGCCCGGTGCGAGCCGATCGCGAAACGGTGCGCCTCGTCGCGCATGCGCTGGATGAAATAGAGAACCGGATCGCGCGGCGGCAGCGTGAAGCTGCCCTTGCCGGGGGCGAAGAAGCGCTCGCGGCCGGCTTCGCGGTCCACGCCCTTGGCGACGCCGATCGCAATCACGCTGTCGGTAATGCCGAGCTCTTCGAGGATTGCCCGCACCGCCGTCATCTGCCCCTGGCCGCCGTCGATCAGGATCACGTCGGGCCAGGCGGGGAAGGGCATGTCGGCCGCATCCGCGGCTGAGACCTGCGCCGTTCGATCCGGAATGCCTTCCTCCTTGAGAAGGCGCGAGAAGCGTCGCGTCATCACCTCGCGCATCATGCCGAAGTCGTCGCCGGGCGTGATGTCGGTCGATTTGATGTTGAACTTGCGATACTGGTTCTTCACGAAGCCTTCCGGCCCGGCGACCACCATGCCGCCCACCGCATTCGTGCCCATGATATGCGAGTTGTCGTAGATCTCGACGCGCTGCGGCACATAGGGCAGGCCGAACGTTTCCTTGAAGCCTTCGAGCAGCCGCGATTGCGAGGCGGTTTCCGCCAGCTTGCGGCCGTGCGCCTCGCGGGCATTGGCGATGACATGCTCCACGAGATCGCGCTTTTCGCCGCGCTGCGGAACGAGGATCGAAACCTTGTGGCCTGCCTTTTCGCTGAGCGCGGCGGCAAGCAGCTCCAGCTCTTCGACCGTTTCCGACAGCATGATCTGCCGCGGCACCGGCTTGTCGTCGTAGAACTGCGCCAGAAACGCGTTCAGCACTTCCGCACCGGAAAGCTGCGGGTCGGCCTTCGGGAAATAGGCGCGGTTGCCCCAGTTCTGGCCGGTGCGGAAGAAGAAGACCTGGATACAGGAAATGCCGCCCTCGTGGTGGATGGCGAAAACGTCCGCTTCCTCGACGCCGGCAGGATTGATGCCCTGATGGCTCTGCACGTGCGACAGTGCGGCAAGACGGTCGCGATAGATCGCGGCCCGCTCGAAATCGAGCTCCTCGGCGGCGGCATTCATCGCCTCCGCCATGTGTTCCTTCACCTTCTGGCTCCTGCCGGACAGGAAGTCCTTGGCCTCCTGCACCAGTTCCGCATAGCCCTCGTCGCTGACCTCATGCGTGCAAGGCCCGGAACAGCGCTTGATCTGGTAGAGCAGGCAGGGGCGGGTGCGCGTTTCGAACACACTGTCGGTGCAGGTGCGGATCAGGAAGGCGCGCTGCAGCGAGTTGATCGTGCGGCCGACGGCCCCGGCCGAGGCGAAGGGACCGAAATAGTCGCCCTTGCGGGCGCGCGCGCCGCGATGCTTGAAGATGGCGGGTGCGCGATGATCGCCCGTGATCAGGATATAGGGAAACGACTTGTCGTCGCGCAAGAGCACGTTAAAGCGCGGCCGCAAGCGCTTGATAAGATTCGCTTCGAGCAGCAGCGCCTCGGTCTCCGTCCGCGTCGTGACGAATTCCATATTGGCGGTCTGGCGCACCATCTGGGCGATGCGGTTGGAATGCACGCGGCCCATGGCGTAGTTGCCGACGCGCTTCTTCAGGCTGCGGGCCTTGCCGACATAGAGCACGTCGCCTGCCTCGTTGAACATGCGGTAGACGCCGGGGCTGTTCGGCAGGCGCTTGACGAATTCGGCGATCAGCTCCTGGCCGACAAGCCCGGTTTCGTTGACGCTGCCGGCATTCCAGTCGATCGACGCAGAAATCGGCGAGGCGGAGGCATCGCCCTCCACCTCGATCATATCGTCGTCGCTGTCGTCGGTCTCGTCGTAAAGAACACCGCCATCCGGCAGCTTCTTGGCATTCATTCCTTGATCTCCAGCACGTCGGGCGTCTGCCACGCGAGATGCTGGCCGCCGTCCAGTGCAATCATCTGGCCCGTGATCGAAGGGGTCTCGAACAGAAAACGAATCGTTCGGCCGAATTCCTCAAGCTCAGGCCCTCGCTTCAAGATAAGGGCTGCGACCTGCGCTTGGAAGTCTTCCTGCAATTGCCGTTCGCTCGGCACGGATGGGCCGGGGCCGATCGCGTTGACGCGGATGCGCGGCGCCAGCGCCTGCGCCATGGTCTGCGTCGCCGTCCACAGCGCCGATTTCGACAGGGTATAGGAGTAGAAGCTTGGCCGCAGCGCCCAGACGCGCTGGTCGATAATGTTGACGATCAGCCCCTCATGCGCTTCCGGCAGCTGTTCGGCGAATTTGGCGGCAAGGATCGACGGTGCGCGCACATGCACGGCGAAATGCTCGTCCCAGACCGCGGCATCGAATTTGCGCAGCGAATCCTCGAGGAAAATCGATGCGTTGTTGACGAGCAGATCGATCGGCCCGAGCGCCGCGCAGGCCTCTGCCACAAGCCCGGCGGTCTCGTCGATTTTGGCAAGATCGGCCTTGATCGCAACCGCCCGATGACCCTTTTGCCGCAATTCCGCCACAAAATCCTCGGCCTCGGCGAGCGAGCCGTTGGCATGGATCGCGACCGAAAATCCATCGGCAACAAGGTCTTCGGCGATCGCCCGGCCTATTCTTTTGGCGGCACCCGTCACAAGCGCCGCGCGAAGTCTTTTCTGGGTCAAGATGCTGCCTTCTGGTCCTGCGAGTCTGTTTGCTGACTATATAAGGGCAGGCCCCGATTATATAAATAGGCCGAAAGCATTGCCAATACGGCCCGGATATTCTATGTATTATTTAGCGGTGCGATTTATTAAAATAAGTATTGTAAGTTTAACTGATTATTATCCTTAATAAACGGTATGTTGCAGCCAAGCAACATCGAATTTCCGCCGCCGCAGAGCCACAATGATATCACAATTTGGCTCTTTCAAATCCGCATTTGCATTCCAATTTCACTCTCGAACCGGAAGGGACATTTAGTAATCCCCCGTGAATGCTTCGCCGAAGTTTGAGTTGACGAGCGCGCGGGACTGAAAGGAGACAAGTATGCGTATACTCTTTGCTGGCCTCATGGCTTCCGCTCTCGCCGTTGGCGGTTTCTCGGTCGCACAGGCAGCCGATGCCGTGGACCAGGTCCCGCAGGCGCCGGTCGCCGCGGATACCCCGGCTCCGGTCAACAACTGGCAGGGCTTCTACCTCGGTGGTGCCGCGACCTACAACATGGGCAGCTTCGGTCACGACCGCGACACCTATGATTGGGGCGGCCAGCTCTTCACCGGCTACAATTTCCAGCAGGGCCAGATCGTCTACGGCGCCGAAGCCGATCTCGGCTATGGCAATGCCGACGTCACCGAAGGCGGCATCAAGAACAAGACCGGCTGGAACGGCTCCGTCCGCGGCCGCGTCGGTTACGACCTGAACCCCTTCCTGCTGTACGGTACGGCAGGTCTGGCGCTCGCCGACACCAAGGTTTCCGACGGTACGTCTTCCGACAGCAAGACGGCTTACGGCTACACGGTCGGCGCCGGTGTCGAAGCCTTCGTGACCAACAACATCACGACGCGCCTCGAATACCGCTACACCGACTACCAGGACAAGGACTACAACCTCGACTCCGGCAGCGTTTCGCGCGGCTTCGACGAAAACAGCGTCAAGGTCGGTATCGGCGTCAAGTTCTGATACGGATGACATCCAGCATGAAAAAAGCCGGGCCTCGTGCCCGGCTCAGACTGCTGACAAA
>UCFC01000017.1 GCA_900471515.1 Hyphomicrobiales bacterium
GCACAGGAATGAGGGGCGGGGGTGGCGACCGGCTGGAAAACCCTAGTCCCGCATCCTGAGTTCGTCCGTCTGCATCTGCAGCGAGCCCAGCGTTTCCAGGAAGCTCATGCCGAGCAGGCTCTGGTCCAGCCGGCCGTCTTCCGCCACGCTCGCGGCCACGTTGCTGCGCACGATCGGGCCGATCGCCACCTGATCCAGCGTGACGGGGGCGGCGCGGGCGCGGCCGTTGGCGGTCATCACGCTCATGGAATAGGTGAGCTGCTTCGGGTCTATGCCGATGCGCAGCGCGTCGGCATGGGAGAGCGCCACCATGCTGGCGCCGGTATCGACGAGCATGGGCACCGACTGGCCGTTGACGGAGACTTCCGCCTCGAAATGGCCGTTCAGCATCTTGTGGACGATGACTTCCTGCCCGCCTTCGCTCGTGGTGACGATCACCGCGCGGCCGGGCACAAGGCCGGCAAGCAGCCGGTTGCCGACGGCCATCGCGTCGTAGCGGTAGAGATAGGCGGTGGCGAGCGCCAGGATAATGACCAGCCAGATCAGGAACTGGCGCATCGTCTCGCCGATATTGCGGCGGCTGCCCCAGATGCCGGCGGCCAGCATCAGGGCGATCGGCAGCAGGTAGACGAAGCGGCCGAAATCGTCGCTCGCAAGGCCCATGATGCGGCTCTGGTCGCTGTTGAAGAGCAGGACGGCAAGGCCGATGAGGATGACGGCAAGCAGCAGGACGAGGCGCATCAGCCGGCCGCCTCCAGCGTCTTTGCCTGTTCGGGAGCAGGCGCGGCGAGGCGCGCGGGCAGGCTTGCCATGATGTGGTAACGCTCTTCATCCGAAAAGCGCATCCAGCCGGCGATTTCTTCCGTTGTGCGGCCGCATCCGGTGCAGAGACCGGTCAGGGGATCCAGAAAGCATACGCGGATGCAGGGTGTTCGCATGGGCGATATATCGGGATTTCAGAGAGCCATGGCAAGGGCGCAGAAACCCGCGACCTCGCAAATCTGCTGGTTGGCGCCGAGCGTGTCGCCGGTGTGGCCGGCAAGCCTGCGGCGGATGAACCAGGTGAAGAAAAGCGTCGAGAAACCGGTGGCGAGAAGGGCCGAGACGAAAGGCAGCAGGCCGAGCGCCGGCCAGACGAGAATGGCGGTGATGAAGCCCGCCGCCACAAGGGCGACCTGCATCGTCACTTCCGCGGGCCTGCCGGCCGAAGCCGCAAGCCCGTCCGGCTTTGCGGCGGGCAGGCGCTGCCAGTGCCAGGCGATCGCGCCGCGGCTCAGCGCCGCGACGGCCGGAATGGCAAGGGCGGCGGCAAAGGGCGAGGCTTCGCGGGCGATGGCGGCGAGCGCCGAAGCCCTCAGCGCGAAGGACAGGATGAGGGCGATCGCGCCGTAGCTGCCGATGCGGCTGTCCTTCATGATGAGGAGGCTCTGCTCGCGCGTCTTGCCGCCGCCGATGCCGTCGGCGGTGTCGGCGAGCCCGTCCTCGTGCAGCGCCCCGGTCAGGATCGTCTGGACGGCGAGCGCCACGAGCGCCGCCATCAGCCGGTCGGCGCGCAGGGCAAGCATGACGAAGAAGACGAGCGCGGGCAGGGCGCCGATGGCAAGACCGGCCAGCGGAAAGACCCGCACCAGCCGGCCGAGCTTGCCGTCATAACCGGCAAAGAGCCAGGGCGGCATGGGAATGCGGCTGAGAAAGGCCACGGCGCGCGCCGCATCGACGACGATGTCTTTTATCACTGTCTGCGATCCCCCGTCTCTCCGGCGGCCCGTTCGTCTTCCTGCGGCTTTTGGCGTTGCTTGCTTTTTGACATTGTTCGCCGTGGCCGGTCGCTTTAAGAGAGTCGCCACGCAAGGAACCCGATTTGCCGGGAAAAGACAAGAAGACAAGGAAAGCCATTCAGATGAGCGTTTCAGGCCTGCCGTTCGACGATTTTCGCGCCCTTCTCCGCGACCTGCCGGGACCGGACGCCCGCGCGCTGGTGGCGGCCCGCGAACGCGACGCGCAGCTGACCAAGCCGCCGGGCGCGCTCGGGCGGCTCGAGGAAATCGCCTTCTGGCTTGCCGCCTGGAGCGGCCGCGCGCCCGCCGTCAACCGGCCGCTGGTGGCGATCTTCGCCGGCAACCACGGCGTCGTGCGCCAGGGTATCACGCCTTTCCCGCCGGAAGTGACGCAGCAGATGGTGGAGAATTTCGCAGCCGGCGGGGCGGCGATCAACCAGATCTGCGTTGCCAACGATCTCGGCCTCAAGGTCTTCGATCTGGCGCTCGACTATCCGACCGGCGACATCACCCGGGAGCCGGCGCTCTCCGAGCGCGATTGCGCCGCCACCATGGCCTTCGGCATGGAAGCGATCGCCGGCGGCACGGACCTGCTCTGCATCGGCGAAATGGGCATCGGCAACACCACGATCGCGGCCGCCATCAACTACGCGCTTTACGGCGGCACCGCGCGCGACTGGGTCGGCCCCGGCACGGGTTCGGAGGGCGAGATGCTGGAGCGCAAGATCGATGCGGTCGAGCGCGCCGTCGCGCTGCACAGCGACCATCTGAACGATCCGCTCGAAATCATGCGCCGGCTCGGCGGCCGCGAGATCGCGGCCATGGCGGGCGCCATTCTCGCCGCCCGCATGGAGCGCATCCCCGTCCTGATCGACGGTTATACGGCAACGGCGGCCGGCGCGATTCTCAGGGCGGTCAATCCGTCGGCGCTCGACCATTGCCTGATCGGCCATGTCTCGGCCGAACCGGGGCATCTGCGCTCCATCGAACAGCTCGGCAAGACGCCGCTTCTGGCGCTCGGCATGCGGCTCGGCGAAGGCACGGGTGCTGCCCTTGCCGCCGGCATCGTCAAGGCGGCGGCGGCCTGCCATTCCGGCATGGCAACCTTCGCCCAGGCCGGCGTTTCGGGAAAACATTGATCCGGCGATTGATGCGGCTACCGGCGAGCGGCCTGCGCCTTGCTTGCGCGCAGGCCGGGGAAACGGTATCTGCGTAGTCGCTTATGAATCAAAGCCGGCGGCAAGACCGGCCCGGAGGAGGCGAGGCGCCCTTGACGAAACCTGCCGTGACCAAGGAAACGGGATTTCGCCATTTCGTGGCGGCCGCCGGCTATTCCTGGGCGGGCTTTCTGCGGGTCGTCAGGGAATCGGCCTTCCGGCAGGAACTCGGCTTCTTCGCGGCGGCGCTGGCCGTGCTCTTCCTCATCGGCGCGGACGCCACCGAATTCGTCGTCACGACGGTCCTTTTCCTCGGGCTCTTTTCCATCGAGGCGATGAATACGGCGGTCGAGGAAGTAATCGACCGGATCTCGCCGGAGATTTCCATCGTCGGCAAACATGCCAAGGATCTCGGCTCCTTTGCCGTCACCTGCATGATCGCCGCCTGCTGCCTCTATCTCGGCTTCGTCATCTGCAGGCATCTCTTCTTCTAGGAATGCCTAGGCGAAGCTCTTGCGCTTCTTGGCGACGGGCTGGGCTTCTTCCACCGCCGGGATGGTCTGCAGCACGCGCTTGGCGGGCAGGATGGCGATGACCTCGGTGCCTTCGCGCAGCTTGGATTTCAGGATGAACTGGCCGTCATGCTTGGCAAGGATCGCCTGCACGATCGGCAGGCCGAGGCCGGTGCCCTGTTCGGCGCTCTTGATGGCGATCGAGCCCTGGCCGAAGGCCGACAGTACGACCGGGATTTCCTCCTCGGGAATGCCGGGGCCGTTGTCGCGGATGGAGATGTACTGGCCGCCGCCGGCCGTCCACCCAACCTTGACGTTTATTTCTCCACCTTGAGGTGTGAATTTCACGGCATTGGAAAGAAGATTGAGAACGACCTGGCGCATGGACTTTTCATCGGCCCAGATGGCCGGAAGCTGGCGCTCTACCTGGTCGGTAATGGAGATGTTCTTGGCGCGCGCGCGCAGCTGCACCATTCCGATGCAGTCTTCGGTAATGTCGAGCAGCGAGATCGCCTCTTCGCTGAGCTCGTAGCGGCCGGCTTCGATACGCGAGAGATCGAGGATTTCGTTGATGAGATCGAGCAGATGCTGGCCGGAGCGATGGATGTCGTCGGCATATTCCTTGTAGGTCGGGTTGGCGAGCGGCCCCATGACCTCCGCCGACATGACTTCGGAGAAGCCGAGAATCGCGTTCAGCGGCGTGCGCAGCTCGTGCGACATGGAGGCGAGGAAGCGCGACTTGGCGAGGTTTGCCTCCTCGGCGCGGCGGCGGGCCTCGTCCGACATGGATTTGGCCACTTCCAGTTCGGCGATCAGGTCGTCCTTTTCCGACTGGAAGGAGAGGATCTTCAGGCTGGACTGGAAGAGCCGGTCGCTGATGTAATTGAAGAAGACGACCGTGGTGGTGAAGACGCCGGCCAGCGAAAGTTCCAGGATATCGCGCGACAGGCCGCTCTTTGCGGCTAGCGCCACGACGGCGGGGGCAAAGCCGACGATCACGGCGGGCGTCAGCATGAAATTCGACATGGTCGTGACCGACAGCGCGATCAGCAGCGTGGCGCCCTTATAGAGCGTGAAGCTCGAAGGTTCGCAGGCCGAACAGCCCTGCAGGGCAAAAATCGCCCAGCAGCAGCCGATCAGGAACTGGCCGGCCAGCAGAAGATTGCGCCAGCGGCGCACGGTTTCGGCGGCGATTTCCTGCTTGCGGGCGTGGCGCGCCAGAAGAATGTTGACGGCGTGGCAGGTGAGCGTCAGCAGCGCCCAGAAAAACAGGCTCGCATCCTCGATGAAATAGGTGCCGAGGGCCGCCACGATGATGACGAAGAGCGGCATGATCGCCGCGCCCTGCAGCACGGCGGCGACATACATCTGCAGCATGTCGCGATCGAAGGCGGAGCTGGAGGCGTGGCCCGACTGCAGGCGTTCGCGCGTCTGCCGCACGGCCTTGGAAACCGCCTTGTTGCGGTGGCCGCGCGATTTGTCGACAATGATCTTGTCGGTTGATGTGCTGACGCCGGTACTCATGTGCACGTTGAAACTTGTCCTGCAGATGAATAAGAGCTTAACCGGAAATTCTTAAGAAGATGTTTGCCATCTTTGCCAAGGGTTTGTTTTGCAAGGAGGCAAAAGCGTGGCACGGCTTCTTGTGTTGACCCGGGACGGTGCAACCGCGCTGGCTTTTCTTGTTCTCGTTGCATTAATTGCGGCAAAGCTCGGCGACAGGCCCGATATTCGGCATCAGGGCGCCTTTCGCGCCGCCGACGGCGACAGCCTCGTTCTCGACGGCCAGCGCCTGCGGCTCAAGGGCATAGACGCGCCGGAACTGTCGCAGACCTGCGAGCGCCAGGGGCAGGAATGGGCCTGCGGCCGGCAGGCGCGACGGGCGCTGCAGGAACTGGTTTCGCAGCCCGGCACGCAATGCGACGGCAACGAGCGCGACCGTTACGACCGGCTGCTCGTCACCTGCCACAATGATGCCGGCAATATTAACGCGCGCATGGTGGCCTCCGGCATGGCGGTTTCCTATGGCGGCTACGCGCGCGAGGAAGAGCAGGCGAGGGCCGGCAGGCTCGGGCTCTGGGCCGGCCGTTTCGACATGCCGCGCGACGTCAGGGACGAGGCCCGGCACGGAAAGTCCGGCCTGCAGCGGCTGATCGGCGGATGGACGGGATGGCAATGAAGGCGGTATCGGGCGAGGACGGGCTGGACGGGCTGCGGGCCGAGATATCGGCCTGCCGGATCTGTCGCGATGCGCCGCTGCGCGGCATCGCGGACCGGCTGCCGCACGAGCCGCGCCCGGTTGCCGTGCTCTCCGCGCGCGCCCGGGTGCTGATCGCCGGCCAGGCGCCGGGGCTTCGCGTGCACGAAAGCGGCCTGCCGTTCGACGACGCTTCCGGCGACCGGCTGCGGCAGTGGCTGGATGTGGACCGGCCGACCTTCTACGACCGGGACCGATTCGCGATCGTGCCGATGGGATTCTGCTTTCCGGGCTACGATGCCAAGGGCAGCGACCTGCCGCCGCGGCGCGAGTGCGCGCCGGCCTGGCGGGAGCGGGCAATCTCGGCCATGCCGCAGATCGAGCTGGTGCTGGCTGTCGGCTCCTATGCGCAGGCCTGGCACATGGGCGCGTCACGACGCGAAAACATGACGGAGACGGTGCGGAACTGGCGCGACGGCCTCGCCAAAGAGGGCAGACCTGCCGTTCTGCCGCTGCCGCATCCGAGCTGGCGCAATACGGGCTGGATCAGGCGCAACGGCTGGTTCGAGGAAGAACTGCTTCCGGAGCTGCGCCGGCGAATCAAAATGCTTGCCTTCTGAAACAAAATTCTTTTCGTCGGCCGGAATCGCGCTATACAAAGAAAATAATTCGAAAGGGACTTATTTTCGCATGGATCGCCTCGACCGAAAGATACTGCGCCTGCTTCAGGAAGATTCGACGCTCGCCGTTGCCGACCTTGCCAAGAAGGTCGGGCTTTCGACGACGCCCTGCTGGCGGCGCATCCAGAAGATGGAGGAGGACGGCGTCATCAAGCGCCGCGTGGCCATCCTCGATCCGGAAAAGGTCAACACCAAGGTCACGGTTTTCGTGTCGATCCGCACCGCGACCCATTCCATCGAGTGGCTGCGCCGATTCTCCGAAGTCGTGGCGGAATTCCCCGAGGTGGTCGAATTCTACCGCATGAGCGGCGACGTGGACTATCTGCTGCGCGTCGTCGTGCCCGACATCGCCGCCTATGACGCCTTCTACAAGCGCATGATCGCCAAGATCGAGATTCGCGACGTCTCCTCGGCCTTCGCCATGGAGCAGATCAAATATTCGACGCAGCTGCCGCTCGACTACATGATTCTCGAAAACGCCAAGTCCAACGAGGACTGAGCGGGCAGGGCCTGCGGCAAGGCATTTAACGGTTGCAAACGGGCGCGAGCGAATCGCGCCCGTTTGCGTAAGGAGAAGTTCATCCGTGATTTCTCGGAGTGCGGCGCGCCGCAGCTGCCACTTGACGGCGGCGCGAAACCTTTCCAAATTGTAATCTTCCTGTCATGGAACTGTGCGAAGCCACGCACGTCATGAACAGGCCCCGACGTTGGGAGGCACGGGGGCCGATTCGTGCGGGTGGTCCGGGGGATCTGGAACACTTTTGTAATGTCCGTGCAGCGCAATATCGCGCTTCGCACGAATTTTTTGAGCCTCTGGCAAAACGTTTAAGCGATGCCAGAGCGCGAGTCTTTGGTTGTTTCTACAACACAAAGTAGGCCCCAAATCGATTTATGGTCGCTTTCTGCACCATTAGGTTCGATTTCAGGACACCATGTCCTAATCTCCTATCTTTATATGATGCTTAGCTGGCGCTAATGTCCGGCTGCTTCGCGAGATCGTTCGAGCTTTCTGCTCCGGTTTCGCGGCGCTTTGGGAGGATCGTTTCAGCCGCCTGCGATAGCCACTGGCTACCGCGGCGGCATTCGTGCGTTAATCATCCAACTCCTTGAAATTGTTGTATAAAAACCACGCCCCATGCAGAAAGCATGTGCATGCCGTGCGATGGCGCCGTTCACGAATTGATACAATTTGATGTCTGTGGGATGAACGTTCGGCGGTTCGATCGATCCGCACGCCGTGAGGCTGTTCAAACGGGTCGGCTTTGGATCTTCGGAAACAGAGTAAAGCCCCGATCGACAAAGGAGTGGAATTCTACAATGAACATCAAGATGGTATTGCTTGCGTCGGCAGCAGCATTTGCTGCATCGACCCCGGTACTCGCAGCAGACGCAATCGTTGCTGCAGAGCCGGAGCCGGTTGAGTACGTTCGCGTCTGCGACGCTTACGGCACCGGCTACTTCTACATCCCGGGCACGGAAACCTGCCTGAAGATCGAAGGCTACATCCGTTTCCAGGTTGACGTTGGTCCGGGCCAGAGCGGCGACGCTGACTGGAATGCCAAGACCCGCGGTCAGGTTCAGTTCACCGCCAAGAGCGACACCGAATACGGCCCGCTCACCGGCGTAATCGTTCTCCAGGCCAATGCCGACAACGCAACGGACCAGGAAACGATCCTCGACTCGGCCTACCTCGACGTCGCAGGCTTCCGCGCTGGTCTCTTCTACTCCTGGTGGGACGATGGTCTCTCCGGCGAAACGGACGACATCGGCTCCGTCGTAACGCT
This sequence comes from Hyphomicrobiales bacterium, assembly GCA_900471515.1. Classification (GTDB taxonomy): domain Bacteria; phylum Pseudomonadota; class Alphaproteobacteria; order Rhizobiales; family Rhizobiaceae; genus Rhizobium. The sequence continues at coordinate 8,109 of UCFC01000017.1, forward strand.
GCATAACTCCATCCGTTATCAGTACGAAACCGGTTCCTTCTACGCCGGCCTCAGCGTCGACGAACTGGAAGACGGCGTCTTCAAGGCTGACGAAGATCCGAACAACGTCGGCGTTGCCTTCGGCATCGGCGGCACGGCTGGCGCCTTCAGCTACCAGGTCACCGGCGGCTACGACTTCGACAACGAAGACGGCGCTATCCGCGCTATGGGTACGGCTGAACTCGGCCCGGGCACGCTCGGCCTCGCAGCTGTCTACTCCAGCGGCCCGAACTCCTACTACTCGTCGGCTGAATGGGCAGTTGCTGCCGAATACGCCATCAAGGCAACTGACAAGCTGAAGATCACTCCGGCTGTTCAGTACTACGGCAACTACTTCGGCGGCGACAAGGCTGTTCCGGATGACTTCGACGGTCTCGGCGATGCCTGGAAGGTCGGTCTGACGGTTGACTACCAGATCGTTGACAACTTCTACGCCAAGGCTTCCGTCCAGTACCTGGATCCGGAAGATGGCGACGACGTCACGACCGGTTACTTCCGTCTGCAGCGCTCGTTCTAATCTGAGCGACGGAACCCCCGGCCTCGTGCCGGGGGTCTCCTAACCCCACGAGTTTCTGATCAGAATGACCTCCGATCAGTAACGAGGGACTGGTCCGGTTTTCCCTGCTGGGCCAGTCCTTTGCAGTTGAAAGCCGGTGGGAAGCCAGAAGCGCCGCCACGCTTGCCGGTTTCGTTTCGTCGGTTGGTTTTCCCGACGTCGAGCAGATTTAGAAATTATCAGCCTATTCGTTGCTTCTGATCGATCGCGCCCCGTTTTATCGCGCGACATACACGTTTTCATTGTGCGGATGCATCCGGCAAGCCAACCGTTCGGATAGGTTTTACCCTGCGCGAAACGATGCCAATAATGTGACTGTAACGTGACAGGTCGCCGCTATAAGCATTTCAGAGGCTGGCAATCATTACTACTCTCGGGTAGGTTTCCTTAATGGACGATCTTAACGACTACTTCTATTTCGCCGCCGTCGTCTCCAGCGGTGGATTCGCTTCCGCAAGCCGAACCCTGAAAATACCGAGGTCCAAGCTGAGCAGGCGCGTCAGCCGGCTGGAGGATTGCCTTGGCGCAAGGCTGATCGAGCGGTCCACGCGCCATTTCCGGGTGACGGAGATCGGCCAGGCCTTCTACGAGCAGTGCCAGACGATCCTGCGGGAGGCCGATCGCGCCAAGTCGATCGTCACGGAGGCGCAGTCCGATCCGCAGGGCATCGTGCGCATGGGCTGCCCGCTCGGCCTCATCGATATTTCGCTCGGCGCCGTGCTGCCGGAATTCCTGGAGCGCTATCCCAAGATCAAGCTGCAGATCATCGGCTCGGACCGGCGCACGGATCTCATCAACGAGCGCATCGATGTCGAGGTGCGCGCGGCAAGCGAGCCGGAAACGCAGACCAGCCTGACGATGCGCAAGCTCGACCGGGCGCGGCGCATCCTCGTCGCCAGCCCGTCGCTGATCGAGCGCATGGGCGCGCTCGATTGCGTCGACGATCTCGGCAATGCGCCGACCCTCGCCATGACCACCTGGATGTCCTTCCATACCTGGGAACTGGTGGGGCCGGACGGCGAGAAGAAGGTGGTGCGCCACCAGCCGCGGCTCACCTGCCGCAGCATGACGGCGATCCTGGATGCGGCGCGTGCCGGCGTGGGCTACGGGCTCATCCTCGAAAACGCCTGCGCGCAGGATCTCCAGTCCGGCCGGCTGGTGCGCGTGCTGCCGGAATGGCAGACGGTGGAGAGCCAGTTCTATCTCGTCTTCACCACGACCAAGGGCATGCCGCCGGCGGTGCGGGCGCTGATCGATTTCCTCGTCGAGAAATCCAAGCAGAACCAGATCGTCACGACCGGGGCTGCGATCGCCGCCCAGTAGGGCCGGTTCAGCGGAGCCGGGCAAGCAGCTTTACGCTGGTCAGCTCCTTAACGGCATCCTTGCCGATCCAGCGGGCGGTCCTGTCGGCGCCCGCGGCAAGGCGTTCGGCAAGGGCAAGGGCAGGGCGATGGCAGGTGGCGCTGCGCTTGCCGATATTGCGCAGCGCCCAGTTGACGGCCTTGCGCACGAAGTTTCTGCCGTCGGTGGCATGGGCTTCGATCAGCGGCAGATAGGCGAGCAGGCTTTCGTCCGGGTCCTGCTTGCGGTGCACGGCCGCCCCGGCGATCATGGCAAAGGCGGTGCGCCTGACGAATTCCCGCTCGTCTGCGGCAAAGTCCGCAATCAGCGCGTCGAGACCGGCCTCGACGAAGAGGTCGGCGGCGCAATCGACAATTTCCCAGGAGTTGAAGCCGGCGGCCAGTTCACGCGCCTCGGCCGCCGTCAGCTCTTTCGGCTCGAACGTATAGAGCGCCAGCATGCGCGCCTCGCGGATGCCGCTTGCCCAGAGCGCCCTTGCCCTGGTTTGGTCCTTGCCGGCCAGCCGGGCGATCTTCTGCAGGTCGGGATTGGAAATGCCGATGGCGCCTTCGGTGGCGATGCCGAAACGCGCCATGCCGGCAATATTGTCTTCAGAGCGCAGCGTGCGCAGATGCGCAATCAGGTCCGCCGCGCTCGAGGAGGGGCCGATCATTTCTCAAGTCGCGCAAGCAGCGAGGACGTGTCCCACCGGTTGCCGCCGAGCGCCTGAACGTCGCCGTAGAACTGGTCGACCAGGGCCGTCAGCGGCAGTCTCGCGCCGTTGCGCTGCGCTTCGGCGAGCACGATGCCGAGATCCTTGCGCATCCAGTCGACGGCAAAGCCGAAATCGTACTTGCCCTGGTTCATGGTCTTGTGGCGGTTTTCCATCTGCCAGGAGCCGGCTGCGCCCTTGGAGATGACGTCGACAACCTTTTCGATGTCGAGGCCGGCGCGCTTGCCGAAATGCACGGCTTCGGCAAGGCCCTGGACGATGCCGGCGATGCAGATCTGGTTCATCATCTTGGTGAGCTGGCCGGAACCGGCAGGTCCCATCAGGCCGACCATGCGGGCATAGGCGTCGATGACGGGGCGGGCCTTTTCGAACACGGCTTCGTCACCGCCGCACATGACCGTCAGCACGCCGTTTTCGGCGCCCGCCTGACCGCCGGAAACGGGGGCGTCGATGAAATCCACGCCCTTGGCCCTGGCGGCCGCATAAAGCTCGCGGGCGACTTCGGCGCTCGCCGTCGTATTGTCGATCAGCACCGAACCCGGCTTCATCGTCTTCAGCACGCCGTCCTCACCGGTCGTGACCTGCCTCAGATCGTCGTCATTGCCGACGCAGACGAAGACGAAATCGCAGCCGTCGGCGGCCTGCGCCGGGGTGGGGGCCGCCTTGCCGGCGAATTTTTCCGCCCAGGCGGCGGCCTTTGCGGCCGTGCGATTGTAGACGGTGACATCGTGGCCGCCCTTTGTCTTCAAATGTCCCGCCATCGGGAAACCCATGACGCCGAGACCGATGAAAGCGACTTTCGCCATATGCTGTCCTCCATAACCGCTTGCAAACAGGGTCAGAGGATTAGCCGAAACGGGAGGCGGCGGAAAGCCACGAAGGCAGGCCGGACGGCCGCGCCTGGAACAAAATTTCTCCGGGCCGGACGAAACGGGGTCGGGAAAGTTTCAGATCTCGCTGATATGATAAAATTAATTGTCGATCTAGTTTATAGACTAAATCATCATCGACCCCATCGAAACGGAGCGGCCGGCGCGGCAGGAGCGCCTGGCCGCAGGAAAGGGGACAGAGATGATTACACGTCGACAGACACTGGGGCTCTTCGCAGCCGGCGCCGCCACCGTGGCTCTGCCGTCCGTCAGGCCGGCGCGGGCGGCGGCGACGGAATTGCGCATCGGCTGGCAGAAGAACGGCGTGCTGGCGCTTGCCAAGCGTCGCGGGGCGCTGGAAAAGCGGCTTGCCGACCAGGGCCTTACGGTGAGCTGGTCGGAATTCACGTCAGGCCCGCCGCTGCTGGAAGCGCTTGGCGCCGGCGCGCTGGATTTCGGCGCCACGGGCGACGTGCCGCCGCTCTTTGCGCAGGCGGCGGGCGGGGCGCTCTATTATGTCGGCATCTATCGCGGCAGCCCGGCGGGTTCGGCCATTCTCGTGCGCAAGGATTCGCCGATCAGGACGCTGGAGGACCTGAAGGGCAGGAAGGTCGCCTTCAAGCGCGGCTCCAGCGCCCATAACGTAACGGTAAAGGTCTTGCGCAAGGCGGGGCTGACGCTGGATGACGTGCAGCCGCTCGACCTTGCGCCGCCGGATGCGGCCGCCGCCTTCAAGAACGGCAGCATCGATGCGTGGTCGATCTGGGATCCCTATCTCGCCATCGCGGAGGCCGATCCCGATACGCGCATCCTGACGACGGCGGAAGGCATCGTCGATTCCTACAGCTATTTCCTCGCCAACAAGGATTTCACCGACGAGAACGGCACCGTCATCGTCAACGTGCTGGACGAGCTCGCCAAGGTCGGCCGCTCGGCGCAGGACAATCTCGACGAGACGGTCAAGGAGCTTTCGGAAATCACCGGCGTTCCGGCCGACGTAACGCGGGTGACGCTGACGCGCCCCGGTGCCGATCTCGGCAGCGTCTCGACGGTGACGGATGCGGCGGCCAGCTATCAGCAGGCGCTTGCCGACGAATTCTACAATCTCGGCATCGTGCCGAAGAAGCTTGCGACGGGCGATATCGTCTGGCGCCCGAAGGCGAGCTGACCGGCGCCGGGCGAGCGACTGCGTCAGCCGCCGGGCGACCTGACCATGTCAGGCGCTGGGCGACCAGACTGCGTCAGGCGCTGGGCGACCAGACTGCGTCAGGCGCTGGGCGAGCTGACTGCGTCAGCCGCCGGGCGACCTGGCCGGCGCCGTCGTTTGCCCTGGTGCTGGGGCAGGGCCTGGGGACCGCGGCATGGGAACGCGCCCATGCCGCGGGTCCCGGCAAAATTATTCTCCAGACCGAGCCGGAATAGAAAATTGATATTGTCGATATAATTAGTCGTCTATGTCACGATATCGGCAGGCTCCAAGGCAGCTGATTTCAGATATCCATAAGAAGGAATGCGTCCATGACCGCTTCATCCGACCCGATCAATTTCCTCTGGTTCATCCCGACATCGGGAGACGGCACGTATCTCGGTTCCACCGATCTCAACCGCGCCCCGGAAATCGGCTATCTCTCGCAGATCGCGCAGGCCGTGGACCGTCTCGGCTATTCCGGCGTGCTGCTGCCGACGGGTGTGGCCTGCGAGGAATCCTTCGTCATGGCTTCGGCGCTGGCCGCCAGGACCGAGCGGCTGCAGTTCCTGGTGGCGATCCGCCCCGGCACGGCATCTCCGGCCTATTATGCCCGCCTTGCCACGACGCTGGACCGCATTTCCAACGGCCGCCTGCTGCTCAACATCGTCGTCGGCGGCAGCCCGGCCGAGCTTGCCGGCGACGGCATCCACCTGGAGCATGACGAGCGCTACGCCCATGCCGACGAGTTCTTCCATGTCTTCGAGGAACTGCTGGAAAAGGGTGTCGCGAGCTACGACGGCAAATATATCAAGGCGACCGAGGCCCGCCTCGGCTTTCCCTCGGTGCAGACGCCGCGCCCGCCGCTCTATTTCGGCGGCTCCTCGGATGCCGGCATCGATTTTGCCGTCGGCCGCGTCGACAAATACCTGACCTGGGGCGAACCGCCGGCGCAGGTTGCCGAAAAGGTGCAGAAGGTACGCGCGGCCGCCGCCGCCAAGGGCCGCGAGGTCTCCTTCGGCATCCGCCTGCATTTCATCGTGCGCGAAACGGACGAGGAGGCGTGGGACGCCGCCGACCGGCTGATCCGTCATCTCGACGACGACACGATTCGCGAGGCGCAGGAGCGTTTCGTCAAGGAATCCGACTCCGTCGGCCAGAAGCGCATGGCCGCCCTTCACGGCGGCCGCCGCGACAAGCTGGAAGTGTCGCCGAACCTCTGGGCCGGTATCGGCCTGGTGCGCGCCGGCGCGGGCACCGCGCTCGTCGGCTCGCCGAAAACGGTTGCCGCGCGCCTGCGCGAATATCAGGAGATCGGCATCGATACGGTGATCGGCTCCGGCTATCCGCATCTGGAAGAGGCCTATCGCGTCGCCGAACTGCTCTTCCCGGAACTCGGCATCACGCGGGACGAACAGCGGCTCAGCTTCAACAACGAGTTCGGCCGCAAGAAGGTTTTTGCCGGCGGCAGCCATGGCGGCAACCTGAAGGTCGTTTCCGGCTCCTGACCGGGGCCGGTTTCCAACGCGATTCCGGCCGGACATCGCACGGCCTTTCCGGAATTGCCCCGAAGCCAAGCGCGAGGAAATATCCATGTCGACATTCGATACGCCGTTCGCACGGGCCGGCGCCGAGACAAGCAAGACGCGAGCAGACGAGGGCAGGGCAGGATTGCGCCTGCCGCTGCCCGGCCGCGACAGGCTCTTGCCCTATCTGGTGCCGGTTGCGATCGTCGCGCTCTGGCAGATCGGCTCGTCGCTCGGCTGGATTTCCTCGCGCATCATGCCGTCGCCGGCCGATGTCGCGGCCGCCTTCTGGACGACGACCGTCTCGGGCCAGCTGCCTGAAGACGTGCTGGTCAGCGCCGCACGCGCCTTTGCCGGCCTCATCGTCGGCGGCTCCCTCGGCTTCCTGCTCGGCATCGCCAATGGCGTGTCGAAGCTGTCGGAGCAGCTGACGGACACGACCCTGCAGATGCTGCGCACCATCCCGCATCTGGCGATGATCCCGCTCGTCATCCTCTGGTTCGGCATCGGCGAGGAATCGAAACTGTTCCTCACCTCGCTCGGCGTGCTCTTTCCCGTCTATCTCAACACCTATCATGGCGTGCGCAACGTCGATCGCGACCTGGTCGAGATGGGCAGGGTCTACGGCATGAGCGGCTGGACCTTGTTCCGCAAGGTCATCTTTCCCGGCGCGCTGCCGTCGATCTTCGTCGGCCTGCGCTATGCGCTGGGGATCATGTGGCTGACGCTGATCGTGTCGGAATCGATCGCCGCATCCTCCGGCATCGGCCATATGGCCAACAATGCCCGCGAATTCATGATGACCGATGTCGTGGTGCTGGCGCTCGTCATCTATGCGGTGCTCGGCAAGCTTGCCGATGTCGTCGCCCGTGCGCTGGAGCGGCGGACGCTCAAGTGGAACCCGGCTTACGCCAAATAGGAGCCGATGCCATGACCGTCGTCACGCATGAACGTTTCCATCCGGCCGAAACCGCCGAACATGGCGAGCATCGGCCGGCCGCCGCCGCAACCGGGGCTGCGGCCATCACGCTCTCCGGCCTCGAGAAGAGCTTCGGCGCCAACCGGGTGCTGCGCGGCATCAACCTGCATATTCCGGCCGGCCAGTTCGTTGCCGTCATCGGCAAGAGCGGCTGCGGCAAGAGCACGCTGCTGCGTATCCTGATGGGCCTCGACGAGCCGACGGGCGGCGATCTGCGCTTCGAGGGCGCCGATGGCTCCGAGACCGGCGCCAATGCCCGCATCGTCTTCCAGGAGCCGCGGCTTCTGCCCTGGCTCAGCGTCGCCGACAATGTCGCCGTCGGCCTCGGCGAGGGCATCGAGAAGAGGCGGGCGCGGGAAGAGGCGAAAGCCGTGCTTGCCGAGGTGCAGCTTGCCGAAAAGGCCGGCGAATGGCCCTCGCGCCTTTCCGGCGGCCAGCGCCAGCGCGTGGCGCTGGCCCGCGCGCTGGTCAGCAGGCCCGGCATCCTGGCGCTGGACGAACCGCTCGGCGCGCTCGACGCACTGACCCGCATCAGCATGCAGCAATTGCTGAACCGCGTGTGGCGCGAACTCGGCTGCACGACGGTGCTCGTCACGCATGACGTCAGCGAGGCCGTGCATCTTGCCGACCGGGTGATCGTCCTGGAGGAAGGCCGCATCGCGCTCGATCTCGCCATTCCCTTTCCGCATCCCCGCCGCCACGGCAATCCCGATCTGGCGGTGCTGGAAGGGCGGCTGCTGTCCGCCATCCTCGGCGGCGATGGCGGGCACTAGAGCGTTTCCGGCGAAGACGGAGCCGCCTTCAATGCTCCAGCTGATTGTTTTTGCTGCAATTCCTGACGCAAAACCGGTTCCCGCTTTTGCTGGAATTGCTTCAGGCTGAAAGTGCCTGTTTCTGCGCGCGACGCTGCGCCGGCGCAGGGAGGTCCTCAGCCGTTGTAGCGCGCCGTCACCAGATGGCCGGGGCTTGGCTGGCCTTCCTGCATGCGCACGTTGATCTCCATGATTTCCAGCAGTTCGAAACCGGTGGCGGCAAGGCGCTCGCGGATATAGGCCTCGCTGTGGATGAAGCGCTGGTGCGGGCCGACCATGTAGGGGCGGCCTTCCGCCAGCTTTTCCGGCAGGGTTTCGGAGGAGAAGATGAAAATGCCGCCGGGATTCATGTTTTCGGCGGCGCCGAAGAACAGCGGCTCCAGCGCGCCGAGATAGGGCAGCACGTCGGTCGCGGTGATGAGGTCGAAGGGATCTTCCTCGTTGTCGTCGAGGAAATCCTCGACCTCGGCGACGAAGAGCGTCTCGTAGACTTCCTTCTCGTCGGCGATGACGACCATATTTTCGGAAATATCGATGCCGACCATCTCGTCGCAGAGGTCGTTCAGCGCGCTGCCGGTCAGGCCTGTGCCGCAGCCGAGATCGAGCATGCGCTTGAAGGGGCCGAGCTTCAGGTCCTGCAGGCGCTGGCGCACGAGCATCGGCACATGGTAGCCGAGCTGCTCCACCAGCACGTCCTCGAAGACCTCGGCATGCTGGTCGAAGAGGGTTTCGACATAGGCGTCCGGCGCACGGACGGGCGTTTCGCCGCGTCCCATGGAGGCGATGCGGACGGCCGCGCCGCCGTGATCGTCGGGATCGATTGCCAGGACTTCCTGGTAGGCTTCGACGGCCGCGTCGATATCGCCGGCCTTTTCAAGCGCAAGAGCGCGGTTATAGGCTTCCGCGAGAGCCTCTTCGTCGATCTTCTTTTTGTTCATGCGGGCGTTGTAGAGCCCGCGGCTTACCATCGCAACCGCAATTTCAGTGCAATATGAATTCGCCCTTAAGGGAGCGCCACTCCGTTGCCGAAATGAGCCTGCGGTGGGTATAGCGCACCGAATGCAGCGGCCCGTCCAGTTTTTCCTGCCAGAACTTCAGGAAACTGCGCATTTCCGGAAAGTCCGGGGCGAGGTCGTAGTCCTGCCAGATATAGGTCTGGAGAAAGGCCGGGTGATCCGGCATGCGGTAAAGGATCTGGGCCGTCGTCAGGCCGTAACCCTTGAGTTGCTTTTCCATGTCCTTGTGCATTTGTCTCGCTTCTTCTCGTTCCCACTCCGCGCTTGTCAGCGCCACGTGATATGAGATCACGCGGTGGTTAACCGAAGCTTGACAGATTGCAGGCAAAAGAGCTATTTGTTTTTGATTTCAATGACTTGGCAGCAGTCATAAGAGAGTGCTGCCAAATCTCCTCAGCGCTTCAGGTGGCGCGTCAGGCGGCGCTCGATCCAGTTCCAGAGGTGGCGCAGCGCTTCCACGATGGCGAGGTAGAAGATCGCCGCCCACAGATAGGTCTGGTAGTCGAAGGTGCGCGAGAAGGCGTAGCGCGTCTCGCCCATCAGGTCGAGGACGGTGATGATGGCGACGACGGCCGAGCCCTTGATGAGCAGGATGATCTCGTTGCCATAGGGGCGCAGCGCCACGATCAGGGCCTGCGGCAGCACGATCTTCCAGAAGGCGATGTTCTTGTGGATGCCGAGGGCGGCTGCGGCTTCATGCTGGCCGTAGGGCACGCTCTGGATTGCGCCGCGCAGGATTTCGGCCTGATAGGCGGCGGTATTGATGGTCATGGCGAAGACGCCGCAATACCAGGCATCGCGGAAGAACCACCAGATGCCGACGGTTTCCAGCTGCGGGCGGAACACGCCGAGGCCGTAATAGACCAGGAAGAGCTGGGCCAGCAGCGGCGTGCCGCGGAAGAAATAGATATAGGCGTAGGCGAGCCAGTTCAGCAGCCGGTTCTTCGACAGGCGCGCCATGGCGAGCGGCAGCGACAGGACGGCGCCGAAGACGACGGAGAGGAAGACGATGCTCAGCGTCACCCACAATCCGTGCAGGTAGCGTGGCCCGTAGCGGGTGAACTTCTCCGGATCCCAGCCGACAATGACGGTGTAGACCAGAAGGGCTGCGAGCAGCGCCCAGAAGGCGACGAGAATATAGCCGCCGACGCGCGCTCCGGTGACGGGCCTTGCGACCGCGCGGGGCGCCGGCTGCGGCGGGATCAACGTTTCGGCGTAGCTCATCGGCGGACCTCCGAGCGCTTGGCCCAGCGGTCGATATAGACGAGCAGGAAGGAGGAGAGGATGGCGAGCACCAGATAGAGACAGCAGGCAATGCCGTAAAAGAAGAAGGGTTCCTTGGTCACGCGCACGGCCACGCTCGTCTGGCGCAGGATGTCGGCAAGGCTGATGATCGAAACGTAGGACGTGTCCTTCAGCAGCACCATCCAGAGATTCGTCAGGCCCGGCAGCGCAATGCGGATCAGTTGCGGCAGGACGATGAGGCGCAGCGTGCGGCCGCGATGCAGGCCGAGCGCGTCTCCCGCCTCGTATTGCCCCTTGGGGATGGCCCGGAAGGCCGACAGCAGCACCTCCGAGCAATAGGCGGAAAAGACCACCGAAAGCGCGATCACGCCGGCCAGGAAGGCGTTGATTTCAACCGGCGGGCCGTCATAGCCGGCCAGATCCAGCAGGTACTGGATGAGGATCTGCATGCCGTAATAGATGATGAACAGCGTCAGAAGCTCGGGCAGGCCGCGGAAGATCGTGGTGTAGATGCCGGCCGCCAGCCGCAGCGATTTTTCCTCCGACTGCTGGCCGAGCGCCACGAGGAAGCCGATGACGAGGCCGATCGGCAGGGTGACGAGCGCCACCGAAACCGTGACCTGCAGGCCGAGCGCGATCTCGTCGCCCCAGCCGGCATCGCCGCAGGAGAGGATCGTCGAGGGTGCCAGCCAGGTGAAGATGCCGACGGGTCCGCAGAGCGGGTCGAAAATGTGCACAAGTGCGCTCCAGAAGGAGCCGAGCGCGGAAAACAATCCGCCCATGCCAGAAGTCCCCTCACGGCTTTTGCCGTTTTGATCTTGTCACCTTTGTCAAACAAAAATGGCGGAAGAGCAAGCCTTCCGCCATTTCCTTCATCGGCCAGATAGCGAATTTATCATTCGCCGTAAACGTCGAAATCGAAGTACTTTTCCTGGATCTTCTTGTATTCGCCGCTGGCGCGGATCGCGGCGATCGCCGTGTTGAGCTTTTCCTTCAGCGGATCGCCCTTGCGGATGGCGATGCCTGCGCCTTCGCCGTTGATTTCCTTGTCGACCGGCAGGGTCGTCAGGATCTTGCAGCAGGAGCCGGCGTCGGACTTGACCCATTCGGAGAGAACGACGACGTCGTCGATGACGGCATCGACACGGCCGCTGGAAACGTCGAGCTTGTATTCGTCAGCCGTCGGGTAGAGCTTCAGCTCGGTATCGGCGAGGTGCTTCTCGGCGTAGTTGGCGTGCGTCGTGGACGTCTGCGCGCCGATCACCTTGCCCTTGAGGCCGGCAACGTCGGTGATCTTGGAGTCCTTCGGCACGGCGATCGCCGGCGGGGTGTTGTAGTATTTGTTGGAGAAGTCGACGAGCTTCAGGCGCTCGGGCGTGATCGACATGGAGGAGACGATCATGTCGAACTTCTTGGCGTTGAGCGCCGGGATGATGCCGTCCCAGTCGGTCGATACGAAGGAGCATTCGGCCTTCATCTCGGCGCAGAGTGCCTTGGCGATATCGATGTCGAAGCCCTGAATGGTGCCACTGGCGTCGACGAATTCGAACGGCGGGTAGGTCGAGTCCGTGCCGATCACGTATTTTTCGCCGTCGGCAAGGGCCGATCCGGCAAACAGGGACATTGCCGCGAGCGAGGCTGCAGCAAGGAGCTTGGTGGAAATGCGCATGAGGATCCTCTCTGTTGGTGTCGCCGGGTCTTTTTGTTGTTCGCCGGCGGCCGCACACTTCGACGGTGCCACCACCGTCTTGCGGCGATAATCAAACCTTTTTTCGCAAAATTGCAACAGGAATCCCCGCGCAGTTGTGCGTCGCAACCGGCCGCATAGATGAACAGGGGCCGTCCGGCATGTTCAGCTAAGGTTAATCCCGTTCTTCCTAGCGTCAGGAACAAATCCGCATTTTAGCGATTTGTGCTTCGTTTGGTGCACAAAAAGCCGTGATTGCCGGGCAGTCAGCCCCGGCCGAAATCAGAAAAAGGACGAGGAAATCCCTTATGGGCATGAAATCAAGACTGTTTGCCAGTGCGGCCTTTCCGCTGCTTTCCCTCTCTTTCGTGGTCTCGCCGGCAGGCGCATACGCCGCAGCCGGCGTGGCTGCGCAAGGTGTTGTCCGCCCGGTCGTGGAAGGCAGCTATGAGGTGGCGCAGGATGCGCCTTCGGAAGAGGAGCTTCTGAAAAAGAAGAAGCAGGCGCAGGAGCAACAGCAGCAGGAGGCGCCCGCCGAAAAGCCGAGGAAGCGCGAGGCGCCGGCCGAGGCCGCCCAGGAACCGGCGGAAAAGCCGAGGCGCCAGCGCGCGCCGGAGCCGCAGGCCGCACCCGAAGCCCAGGCCCCGGCCGCCGAAGAGCCCGCCCGCCCGCGCCGCCAGCGCGAGGCCCAGCCCGAACAGGCCGCACCCGAGCAGCAGGCACCGGCGGCCGAAGAGCCGCAGCGCCCGCGCCGTCAGCGCGAGGCCCAGCCCGAGCAGCAGGCCGAGCAGCCGCAGGCCGAACAGCCCCAGGCGGAACAGCCGAAGCGCCAGCGCGACCGCAAGCAGAATGCCGGGCAGGCCGCGCCGGAGGCGCAGCAGCCGGCAGCCGAGGCGCCCGCCGCCGGCGAAGCGGACCAGCCCGCCGAAAAGCCGCGCCCGCGCCAGAAGCCCGCAACGGCCGAGCAGGGCACGGAACAGCCGGCCGAGCAGCAGGGCGGCAAGCGTCCGGCCGGCGGCAAACGGCCGGCCGCAGCCGAGCAGCAGGCCGCCCCTTCCGACGCGGCGCCCGCGCCGGCTGAGAAGCCCGTAACGGCCGAACAGCCCGCCGAGGAAAAACCCGTTCCGGCAGAAAAGCCCACAACGGCCGAAAAGCCTGCCGCCGGCGAACAGCCCGCCACGGGTGAGGCCGCGCAGCCGGCAACCGGCCAGCAGCCCGAACAGCCTGCCGCCGCCGCGCCCCAGCCCGGCGAACAGCCGGCCGCCGGTGCCCCGCAGCAGGCCGAGCAGGCAATTCCGGCGCCGGAAAAGGTCACGCCGCAGGAGCTGGAGCGCCGCAGGGAAATTGCCCAGGACCCGGCCAAGAGCAGCGAGACCATCGTTCTGCCGGTCGAAAACGGCGCTGCCGTCCTCGACAGCGACAAGGATGCCGACCGCAGCCAGGGACGGCAGGGCCGTCGCGACCGCGACCGCCAGCGCGCCGACAGCCAGGATTTCAAGCTGCCGACCTCCGATGCCGAGGCGCAATCGCTGAGCCGCGGCCAGCAGCGCGCGCCGGTGCGCATCGAGGCCGTCACCCGCGAAGAGGGCCGCCGCATGGACCGCCGGCCGCAGTTCGCCCGGCCTGACGGCGCAGACTACGGCGAGCGCACCGACGACAGCCGCGTCATCATCCAGTTCGGCGGCCGCACGGTCGTGCGCAGCGACGACGACCGCCGCTTCCTGCGCGACGGCGAGCGGCCAGTCTACGAGGAGCTTGCGGGCGATCGCTACCGCGAGACGATCATGCGCCCCGAGGGCTATCGCATCGTGACGATCCGCAACCGCTACGGCGACATCATCCAGCGCTCGCGCGTCGATGCGCGCGGCCGCGAAACGGTGCTCTACTACGCGCCCGAGCTCTACGAGGATCCCGACCGCGACTATTTCGAGGATCCGGGCGCCGACCTGCCGCCGATGCGCCTGCGCGTGCCGCTGAACGACTATATCATCGACACCAGCACCGATCCGGACCGTGACTATTACGAGTTCCTGAGCGAGCCGCCCGTCGAGCCGGTGGAACGCGTCTATTCGCTGAACGAGGTGAAATATTCCGCCCGTATCCGTGACAAGGTGCGCCGTATCGATCTCGATACCGTGACCTTTGCCACCGGCAGCGCCGAAATCCCGATGAGCCAGGCGCGCACGCTGCGCAAGGTGGCGGACGCGATCAACGAAGTGCTCGACAAGGATGCGAGCGAGACCTTCCTGATCGAGGGCCATACGGATGCCGTCGGCTCCGACCAGAGCAACCTGATCCTGTCCGACCAGCGCGCCGAATCGGTCGCCAACGTGCTGACCGACGTCTACGGCATCCCGCCGGAGAACCTTGCGACGCAGGGTTACGGCGAGCGCTACCTGAAGGTGAACACGGACGGACCGAACCAGGAGAACCGGCGCGTAACCATCCGTCGCGTGACGCCGCTGGTGCGGCCGGTGGCGCAGAGGTAATCTGCCGGCGATACCGAATAAGGAGGGCGGGGCTGCGAGGCCTCGCCCTTATTATTTTACGGCGTCGACGGTGCCGCGTCTTCGCGATCCGCCCAGACGTTCGCTGCTGGTATCGCTCACCCCTTCATCCGTCCTGCCGGACATCCTCTCCCCGCCGGGGAGACGGGGGAGCAAGCCCGACCGTGCGCGCCACGAAATCGGCAATGCCGAGCGTATCGTTGAGATCGAACACGGCGAGCCCGCCGGCATTCTCCACCGCATGATCGGCCGCAATCGCCACGATATGCGGATCGTCGGGCGCGAGCGGCTGGCGATTGGCCGCCTCGAGCCGCCGCGCCTCGATCTTCGGGATCGGCTCGCGCTTGTAGCCCTCGATCAGGACGAGGTCGCAGGGGGCCAGCCGCGCCAGTATTTCCTCGAAGCTCGGCTCCGGCGCGCCGCGCAGCTCGTGCATGATGGCGTAACGCGTGCCGGAGACGATCGTCACCTCATGGGCGCCGGCCTGCCGGTGGCGGTAGCTGTCGGCGCCGACCTTGTCGATGTCGAAATCGTGGTGGGCGTGCTTGATCGTGGAGATGCGGTAGCCGCGGCGGGTGAATTCCTCGACGAGGCGCACCGCGAGCCCCGTCTTGCCCGAATTCTTCCAGCCGGCAATGCCGAAGATCTTCTGTGCCATCGCCCCGTCTCCTTCACGCGCCAAGCGCCGCCAGCCAGCGTTCGGCCTCCATTAAATCATCAGGCGTGTTGATGTTGAAGAAGGGATCGAGAAGGCTGGCGCGGGTGGGATGCAGCGGGAAGGCGACTTCCGTAACGTCATGACGCAGGAGGAAGTCGCGCACCCGGCGCTTGTCGTCGATGCCCATCCATTCTTCCAGATCGGCGGCGAGCGCCGTCGGCCAGAGGCCGAAGACCGGATGGCTGCGGCCCTCGGAGGCGGCGATGGCGATCTGTCGGGGATGGCTTAGCGCGCTTGCAAGCCGGCTGACGAGATCGGCCGGGAAGAAGGGGCAATCGACGGAGACGGTGACGACATGGGTGGCGGGCAGGGCGGCGCCATAGGCCATGGCGGCGTGGATTCCGGCCATCGGCCCCGCCTTGCCGGCAATGCGGTCGGAAACGACGGGCAGGCGGTGGCCGTCCGCCCTGTCGGCATTGACGGCAACGGAGACCGCCTGCGGCGAAAGGCGCGAGAGTGCGTGATCGAGCAGGCTGCGGCCGCCCAGCATCACGCCCGCCTTGTCGCGGCCCATGCGCGAGGAACGCCCGCCGGCGAGCACGACGCCCGGAATGGTCGACTGGTCGAGCCTGAAATCGGTCATGGCCATATCCTCAATCTCACACGGGCGAGCGCGGCGCCGATTCCTGGGCGACCGGCGGCACGTGGCGCTTGGCCTCACGATAGAACGTGTAAAGGCCGGAGGCGATGACGACGGCGGCGCCGGCCAGCGTCCAGACATCCGGCACTTCGGCAAAGAAGAAGAAGCCGAGCAGGGCCGAGAAGATCAGGCTCGTATAGCGGAAGGGCGCGACGAAGGAGATTTCGCCGGTGCGCATGGCAAGGATGACCGACTGGTAGCCGACCAGCACGAGCACGGAGGCCAGCAGCAGGTGCGTCAGCGAGGTGGCGCTGACCGGCTGCCAGCCGCCGAGGAAGGGGATCATCAGCGCGCCGAAGATGCCGACCGAGATCGCCGTCACCGTGGTAATCATCAGCGAGGGAATGTCCTTGGCTATGCTGCGGGTGGCAAGGTCGCGCCCGGCGGTGGAGGCCACGCTCGCGACGCAGAGCAGGGCGGCGGCGGTAAAGCCCTCCGGGCCGGGACGGATGATGACCGTCACGCCGATCAGGCCGACGAGGATCGCCATCCAGCGCCGCCAGCCGACCGGCTCCTTGAAGAACAGCGCGGCGCCGAAGGTGACGACCAGCGGCAGCGACTGCAGGATCGCCGAGGCATTGGCGATCGGCATCATGCCGAGCGCGGTAATGTAGGTGACCGCCGCGATGATCTCGCAGGCGATGCGCAGCGCGATCACGGGCTTGAGCATGACGCGCCAGGGGCGCAAGGCGCCCAGTTTCCAGGCGATCAGATAGACGAGGATGCTGGTGAACAGGCCGCGCAGGAACATGATCTCGCCGGCATTCATATAGGAGATGACCGATTTGGAGAGCGCGTCGCTCGAAGAAAAGCCCGCCATCGCCATGCTCATGTAGATGGCGCCCTGGGTATTGCGTGATCGCGGCATGCTGGAGATTCCCTTACCTTGCAGGCTCTTTTAGAAGGGAAAGGCGGCCAGGGGTATCGGAGGAATGCCACACTTGCGATAATTCGATGCTGCAGCGCAGCACAACCTGCCGTAAGGGCAGGCGGATCTCCGTGCAGGTGCGGCAAATATTAGAAATATAAGGATAATTCCCAGATTTTCCGGTTGCGGATTAAGGTTGTATCAACCGATTCGGCGAAAGATGCCGCCACTCTCCATGATGGAGGGAGCCGCCGAACCATCCGGAATGATTGCGGAATGGACGGTACCATCGTTTCAAGGCGCCGCTCCCCATGCACTTCATCGACCGACTTTTGCAAAGCCGTCGTATCGTCACCAAGGTCCTTCTGTTCGTCGTCCCGCTCGTCGTGCTGATCGCCGGCGTCGGCATCCTCGGCTATCACACGGCCAATATTCTCAACGGCCATATGACGGTGACGCGCGCCACGATCGAGAACATTTCCGATTTCGAAAACCTGCAGGCCGCGCTTCAGGAATTCGTCTCCGACCCCACGGATGCGAGCAAGGCCGATTTCGGCAAGGCGATCGACGCGCAGGAAAGCGGCGTGGTCCGTCTGAACGGCCTGCTGAAGACCGACGACCAGCGCGGCCAGCTTACCGAGGTCAGCGGCCTTGCCGCCGCCATGCGCAGGCAGCAGGAGACATTATGGGGGCTGCGCCAGAGCGAGGACGCCGGTGTCGTCGCCATCAACAAGACGGTGCAGGCGATCTCGGCCGCCGCCGACGAAGCCGGCGGGCAGGCAGCCACCGTGCGCAAGGATTTCACCGATAAGGAAGCCTTCGCCAAGGCGCTGCTTTACGATACCGCCGCCTTCAAGTCGCTGACCGATATCATGGGCGCCATGCGCGTCGATATCCAGATGGGCTTCACGCCGGAAGAGCAGGTGGAGGCGGCCCAGCAGCATATTGCCGAGATCCTGAAACAGCTTGAAGTCGCCAGGGGCATGGTGTCCAAGGACGGCCTGCCGCTGATCGAGCAGCTTGCCAGTACCGCAGACAAGCTCGACGCGCTGCTGAAGGGCAACGGCACGCCTGACGAGAAAGCCTCCGGCATGGCGCCGCTGCTCACCGGCTTCGTCAATACCGAAGGGCAGATGACGCTGCAGTCGGCCAAGAACAGCGATACGGCGTCGGCCCGCTTCGTCAGCCTCGACAAGAGCATTGCCGAACAGCGCGAGCTGC
Organism: Hyphomicrobiales bacterium; assembly: GCA_900471515.1. GTDB lineage: Bacteria > Pseudomonadota > Alphaproteobacteria > Rhizobiales > Rhizobiaceae > Rhizobium. The sequence continues at coordinate 26,052 of UCFC01000017.1, forward strand.
TGATTTCGGTCGACCAGGTGCGCGATATCGCCGACCGCCTGCAGGTGCATGTCAGCCAGATGCTGAGCGCGCGCGTTGCCGCCTCGCGGGAGGTCGTGCTTGCCGACATCAAGGCGCTCACCGAAACCGCCGGCCGGATTTCCACGCTCGGCGCCAGGGATGGCGTGCTGAAGGCCTTCGCCGACAAGGTTGGCCCGGCCGCCGCATCGCTGACGTCAGGCTCGGCCGACATGCTGAAGGCGGCTGCCGACTGGAAGGCGGCGCGCCAGCAGTCCTCCGAAATCCTTTCCGGCGCCATGGCCTCGCTTCGCCAGTTCGTCAGCCAGGCGCAGGAACTCGGCAAGGAAGACAGCGAGCGTTCGGCCAAAGTCTCCGTCTTTGCCATGATCCTCGGCACGCTGCTCGCCATCATCGGCGGGCTGATGCTGGTCGAGACGCTGCGCGGCCCGCTGAAACGCGTCTCCGAGGTCATGACGCGGCTTGCGAACGGCGATCTCGAAGTCGCCATCGAAGGCCGCAACCGCGGCGACGAGATCGGCGACATGGTGCGCTCCGTCGCCGTCTTCCGCGATGCGGCGGTCGAAAACGTCCGGCTGGAGAGGGAGGCCGAAAGTGCGCGCGCGCTTTCCGCCGACGAGGCCAGCCGCCGCGCCGCCGAGCGCGCCCGGATCGAGGCCGAGCAGAAACAGGCGCTGAATGCGCTGTCCGACGTGCTGCAGCAGCTTGCCGAAGGCAATCTGGAAATCGGCATGCGCCGCGATCTCGCCGCCGATTTCGTCGATATGGCCGATACCTACAATCACGCCGTCGAAGCGCTGCGCCAGACATTGGCCGACGTGCGCGGCGCCACCGTCGAGATCAAGGGCGGCACCGGCAATCTCGCGTCCTCCGCCGACGATCTTGCCCGCCGCACGGAACAGCAGGCGGCGGCGCTGGAAGAAAGCTCGCGGGCGCTCAGGCACCTGAGCGACGTCGTCCGCTCCACCGCCGAGCGCGCCAAGCAGACGGCGCAATCCGTCGACGAGACGCAGCTTTTCGCCACCCGCTCCGGCGAGGTCGTCGCCAGGGCTGTCGACGCGATGGGCGAGATCAACCGCTCCTCCGAGAAGATCGCCACGATCATCGGCGTCATCGACGAGATCGCCTTCCAGACCAACCTGCTGGCGCTCAACGCCGGCGTGGAAGCGGCGCGGGCGGGCGAGGCCGGTCGCGGCTTTGCGGTCGTGGCGCAGGAAGTGCGCGAACTGGCGCAGCGCTGTGCCAAGGCGGCCCGCGAGATCAAGGAACTGATCTCGGCAAGCTCCGGCCAGGTGCAGAGCGGCGTGCAGCTCGTCGAGGAGACCGGCCGGGCGCTTTCCGAAATCATCGCCCATGTCGGCGGCGTCCAGCGCCTTGTCGCCGAGATCTCGGCCGCCACCGGCGAACAGTCGACCGGCATCCACGAGGTCAGCAAGGCGGTGCATGACGTCGAGCTGATCACGCAGCAGAACGCGGCGATGGTGGAAGAGAACAATGCCGAAATCCAGGGCCTGCGCCAGCGCGTCGACATGCTCTCCGACAAGGTCAACCGCTTCCGCACCGGCGACGAGGGCGAGGTGCATGGCGATGGCCGCGGCGGGGAGCGCTGGGCGGGGCGGGCGGCGTAAGCCGCATTGCCGGGAATGGCATGCTGGAGCCCGCGCTTTCCGCAGCGCGGGTTTTTCTTTTGAACCATTAGCCGGTCCGGTCGTTTTCCAACCATGTCCAACGAAGGAGAAAGCGTGATGGATTGGAACCGTGTTGAAGGCAACTGGAAGCAGATGAAGGGCAAGGTCCGCGAACAGTGGGGCAAGCTCACCGACGACGACCTCGACCAGATTGCCGGCCGCCGCGAACAGCTGGAAGGCAAGCTGCAGGAGCGCTACGGCATCGCCAGGGACCGCGCCCGCCGCGATATCGACGACTGGTACGACAGCCAGACCTGGCATTGACAACGATCCGGCATCGGACTGAATTCCACTGACCTGGCCTCGCTTCTGCGGGGCCTTTTTTGTCGGGTGGAGTTCCGCCCCTTGCACGATCCGTTAGACATATTCCGCTAATAGCTGGCATATCGATCACGGAATTCGCACCGGGGTAACATCGTGAAGCTATTTCAGCCATCCATCGCTCCACTCGCAGCATTCGCCCTGCTCGCCAGTTCGACGCTGGCTTTCGGGCAGGGCTGGCAGACCGACAAGCAGGGCACGTCCACCTGGCACGTGTCGCCGCGCGTCGGACAGTGCAATGTCAGCAAGGCGCAGAACAAGGCGATCCGCGCCGGCATCTACCAGAGCGAGATCGTCTATCGCGACGAGAACGTGCTGACCTTCCAGGGACAGACGCTGAATGGCGATCGCAAGGAGATCACCTTCGGCAACGAGGCGAGCTGCCCGGAGATCGGGGCTCAGGATATTCCGTAAACGGCGGAGGGATTTGGGCGACAGGGCAGTGCCCGTGGCCCCCTCATCCGGCCCTTCGGGCCACCTTCTCCCCGCCGGGGAGAAGGGGTGGTGCGGCGACGTTCCACTCCATCGAGGCGCCCGGTTTGTCGTAAAGGCTGCGGCAGTCTCCCCCCTTCGCCCCAGCGGGGAGAAGGGGCGGTGCTGCATCGTTCATATCCCCATCGAAGCGTCCTGCCTGGTAAAAGACCGGGCCACGGATTTCCCCTTCGCCCCGGCGGGGAGAAGGTGCCCGAAGGGCGGATGAGGGGGCTCCGGGCTCAACATCTCCTTGTTCGATTTCGAGCGTGTAGAGACGCGCCGGCCCTTCGCATGGCTCAGGGCGTTCGTGACTGCAATCGATTCACTGGATCGATTGCTCCCGCTTCGCAGCACCGTCGTGCCGGCCCTTCGCATGGCTCAGGGCGTTCGTGACTGCAATCGATTCACTGGATCGATTGCTGCTGCTTCGCAGCACCGTCACTCACCCACCCGTAACGCTCATGTGTCGTGCTACCGCCGGGCGCTTGTGGGTGCGGTCGATGATGAAATCGTGGCCCTTCGGCTTGCGGGTGATGGCCTCGTCGATGGCCGCGTGGAGCAGGCCGTCGTCTTCGGTGGCGCGCAGTGCGGCGCGCAGGTCGGCGGCGTCGTTCTGGCCGAGGCACATGTAGAGCGTGCCGGTGCAGGTCAGCCGCACGCGGTTGCAGCTCTCGCAGAAATTATGGGTGAGCGGGGTGATGAAGCCCAGGCGGCCGCCGGTCTCGGCGACGGTCACGTAGCGGGCAGGGCCGCCGGTCTGGTAGTCGGTATCGGCAAGCGTGAACTGCTTTTCGAGATCGGCGCGCAATTTCGACAGCGGCAGATACTGGTCGGTGCGGTCTTCCTCGATCTCGCCCATGGGCATGGTTTCGATGACGGTCAGGTCCATGCCGCGGCCATGGGCGAAGCGCAGCATGGCGGGCATCTCGGCCTCGTTGAAATCCTTCAGCGCCACCGCGTTGAGCTTGATCTTCAGCCCCGCCTTCTGGGCCGCGTCAATGCCTTCCATGACCTTTGCGAAATCGCCCCAGCGGGTGATCCTGCGGAATTTCTCCGGATCGAGCGTATCGAGCGAGACGTTGATGCGGCGCACGCCGCAATCGTAAAGCTCCTCGGCATGGCGCGCGAGCTGCGAGCCGTTGGTGGTCACGGTCAGTTCGTCGAGGCCGGAGCCGATCTGGCGGCCGAGCTGGCGCACGAGATACATGATGTTCTTGCGCACCAGCGGCTCGCCGCCGGTCAGCCGGATCTTGCGCACGCCCTTGGCAATGAAGGCGGAACAGAGCCGGTCGAGCTCTTCCAGCGTCAGCAGATCCTTCTTCGGCAGGAAGGTCATGTTTTCCGCCATGCAATAGGTGCAGCGGAAATCGCAGCGGTCGGTGACGGACACGCGCAGATAGGTGACAGCCCGCCCGAAGGGGTCGATCATGGGGGATGCGTCCGCCACCAGCGGCGCGGCATTGCCTATCGTTCCAACTCTCGTGTTCACGTTCGTCTCCGCACTCGCCTGAATGTGGGCATATGCTATTGTCGCGTCAAGGGAAACAGCTTTCCGAGAGACGGCAAATTGCGCTTGCGCCGGAAAAGATCAGCGCCTACTCCTCGCACCAGAAGAGGACATTGACATGAGCGATATCTGGCCGACCGAACTCAGAGTCTCCAAGGACCGCCAGAGGCTGGTGGTAAGCTTCAACGACGGGCAGAGCTTCGACCTTTCGGCCGAGCTTCTGCGGGTGCTTTCGCCCTCGGCCGAAGTGCAGGGGCACGGGCCGGGGCAGAAGGTCACGGTGCCGGGCAAGCGCAACGTCGCCATCGTCTCGATGATTCCGACCGGCAATTACGCGGTGCGCATCGGCTTCGACGACATGCACGATACCGGCATCTATACCTGGACCTACCTGCGCGAACTCGGCGAGCGCGGCTTCGAGCTGTTCTCCGCTTACGAGGAGGAGCTCAAGGAAAAGGGAATGAGCCGCGACGTGGCGGAGCGGCCGCGGTAACGATCAGCAAAGGGCGAGGGGGCACATGACACAGGCGCAAAACGGGAACTGGCTGCGGGCAAAGGGGCATGCCGGCAGCAAGGTGACGTTCCTCGAACTGTTTTTCGATCTCGTTTTCGTCTTTTCCGTTTCCCAGCTCTCGCACGCGCTGTTTGCCCATTACACGCCGCTCGGCGCCATCGAGGCGGCGCTGATGATGTTTGCCGTCTGGTGGGTCTGGATCTTCACCGCCTGGGCAACGAACTGGCTGGACCCGGAGCGCATGCCGGTGCGCTCCATGCTGATCGTGCTGATGCTGCTCGGCCTCGTCCTGTCGGCCGCCATCCCCGAGGCCTTCGGCGAGAAGGGCCTGCTGTTTGCGGCAGCCTACGTGCTGATGCAGGTCGGCCGCTCGGCCTTCACCAGCTATGCGATGCGGCCGGTCGGCCGGTCGAGCTATATCAATTTCGTGCGCATCACCATCTACTTCGCCTTCTCCGGCCTGTTCTGGATCGCCGGCGGATTTCTGGAGCACGAGGCGCGGCTGATCTGCTGGGCGGTGGCGCTCGCGGTCGAATATTGCGGGCCGGCGCTCGCCTTTGCTGTGCCCGGCCTCGGCCGCTCCCGGACGGAGGAATGGGACGTTTCCGGCGCCCATATGGCGGAGCGCTGCGCGCTCTTCATCATCATCTGCCTCGGCGAGGCGATCCTGGTGTCCGGCCGCACCTTTTCCGAAATGGAATTTTCCCTGCTGACCGGCGTGGTCTTCGCGATCGGCTTCATCGGCACGGTCGCCATGTGGTGGCTCTATTTCCGCTTCGGCCACCAGCGCGCCGCCCACCGCATCGAGCATGAGGATACGCCGGGCAGCCTGGCGCGGCTGGCCTTCACCTATGCGCATCTGCCCGTTCTCGCCGGCATCATCGTGCATGCCGTGGCGGTGGAATTCATGTTCGAGCATCCGCACGAGACCGGCAACCTTGCCATTGCCGCCTCGGTTCTCGGCGGCTCCGGCCTGTTCCTGATCGGCAATCTCTGGTTCAAGGGCGCCACCAGCGGCCGCCTGCCGCTCTCCCATCTTGCCGGCATCATCTTCCTGCTGCTCTCGGCCTTCGCCGCGCCCTTCCTGCAGGTCTATGTGATGGGCATCCTGGCGACGCTGGTGCTGATCGTCGTGGCGGCCTGGGAATACAAGTCGCTGACGCGGGCGCCGGCCGGGCCGACGCTGCACTAGCCGGGGCAGTTCCGGCCTAGTCCTCGTCCTTCAGATCCTGCAGCAGCACGCCGATGATGCGCTCCATCGAATCGGCGGTCGCCATGCATTGTTCGATCGGCTCGGCCGACAGGACGCGATCGATCAGGCCGGTCTGGATGGCCATGGCCTGTTCGGTGATCCTGCGGCCCTCCGGGGTCAGGTGCAGGCGCAGCACGCGCCTGTCGCGCTCGTCGTCGCGGCGGATGATCAGGCCGCGCTTTTCCATCTGCGGCAGGAGCATGCTCATGTTGGAGCGGCCGACCAGCAGCTTCCTTGCCAGTTCCTGCTGCGAAATGCCCTCGAAGCGGTAGAGATTGACGAGGATATCGAGATGCGGCGGCTTGATATCGAGATCGGATAGCGAGCGCGCCAGCGACTGCTGCATGAGCTGGCAGGCGCGAGCCACCGCGATCCAGCTGCGAAACCGCGGATGATCCCAAGGCAGGGATTGATTTTTGTTCATCGTTGTACTTTATTGTTCAGTGTTGAACATTATCGGAATCCCATCATGGCAAAATTTGCGCTTGAGGTCACGCGCCTCGCCTTTTCGCTCATGCAGGCCGTTTCGCCGCGTCTGGCCGGCGAGGCCGCCTTCCGCCTGTTCTGCCGAACCCCGCCTGCAAAGCCCAAGGGCGAGAAAGCCAGGGCGGCCCATGCCGCCGGTCTTGCCAGGCTTGCCGGCGCCGAGCGTTTCCTGCTGCCGGTCGATGGCCGGCGCGCCCATGCCTACCGGCTGAACGGCGGGGCGCGCGGGCGGCGCAAGCGTTACCTCGTCACGCATGGCTGGGGTTCCGGCATGGCCTATATGGCCGATCTGGTGACGATGCTGGCCGAGAGCGGCGCGGAGGTGATCGCGCTCGATTTTCCGGGCCACGGGCGGGCCGGCGGGCGCTTCCTGCATATGGCGCTGGCGGTGAAGGCGATTGCGGCGGCGCAAGAGCGCTTCGGCCGTTTCGATGCCGTCGTCGGCCATTCCTTCGGCGGCGCGGCGCTGATGGTATCGTCCCTCGCCATCCTGCCCGGCGTGACGCCGGTTTCGGCCGAGCGTCTGGTGCTGATCGGCTCACCCAGCGAAATGCAGTGGCTGTTTACCGATTTCGGCCGGATGCTGCGGCTGAAGCCGGCCGCGCAGGCAGCCCTCGAAGACGTCGTCCAGCGCATCACCGGGCGCAGGCTTGAGGATTTCGACGCGGGCGGCAGGGCCGGCAGCATCGACAGGCCGGTGCTGGTCATTCATGCCGAGGACGACAAGGAAGTGGGTGCGGCCCATGCGCGCCGCTACGCGGCCTCGGGCGCGCATGTGCGGCTTTCCTGGGCAAACGGCTTCGGCCACCGGCGCATCATGTCGGCAAGGCCGGTGCTTGACGAAGTCGCGGCCTTTCTCGCCGAAGATACGATCAGGAAAGATGCCGAAATCATTCCGATTTTCGAGCTTCCGGCGCGGCGCGCGTCGGTGTAGCGTCCGCCCGGCCGCCGAGCGGGCGGACGGTAGCGGGGCGACATACGCATGAAGATCATCAGCACGATCGAAGAGCTCAACGAAATCTACGGCGCCGGCCTGTCGCAGGCGGCCGTCGACAAGGTGACGAAGGCGCTGACGCCGCTCTACCGCGGCATGATCGAAATCTCGCCCTTCATGGCGCTCGCAACCGTCGGCCCGGAAGGGCTCGACTGCTCGCCGCGCGGCGATCTCGGCGGCGTGGTGCGCATCATCGACGATACGACCCTGCATCTTCCCGACTGGCGCGGCAACAACCGCGTCGATTCGCTCTCCAACATCGTGCGCGACCCGCGCCTGTCGCTGATGTTCCTGATCCCCGGTTCCAATACGGTCATGCGCATCAACGGGCGCGGGGTGGTCTCGAACGACGAGGCGCTGCTTGCAAGCTTCGAGATGGACGGCAAACACCCGCGCACGGTGGTGGTGATCGATATTGTCGAGGTCTATTTCCAGTGCGCGCGGGCAGTGATGCGGGCGGAACTGTGGAACGCGGAGCATTTCGTCGATCCGGCCAGGCTGCCGACGCCGGGGCAGATGCTGAAGGACGCGGTGGGCGATTTCGACCACGAGACCTATGACCGGGAATGGCCTGTCAGGGCTGCCAGGACCATGTGGTGAGAGTCCCGGCCGTCGCTCATCTCCGTGCCCGCTTCCGGCAGGTCACTTCACCGGCACGACGAGCGGCGAACCCTTGGTGACGATATAGGTCGCCAGTTCCGAGGCCCTGCCGTCGCCGACATTCCTGGCCGAATGGGCGACGCCGGCGGGGATGAACAGCGACTGGCCGGCCTTGAGCGTCACCGGCTTGCGGCCGTCGAGTTCATATTCCAGCGTGCCTTCGATGACATAGGCGATTTCTTCGCCGGGGTGGCGGTGTTTCGGCGCAAAGGCGCCGGGCGCGAGATCGACGCGCACCTGCGCCGCCTCGTGGCCGGGCACGTCGATATCGCCTTTCACGAGATCGGTGCGGCTTATCGGTTCCTCGCCATTGGCCGCGGTCAGCTGCATTGCGCCGGCCACGACAAGCGCGCCGGCTGCCAGGGTCATGATCGTCCTCATCCGTCTATCCTCCGTCAGATTGCCTGAAACCCGTGATCGGGCGACGGGCCTATCTGAGCAGGGCCATGAATGCGGAATGTTTCCGTGAAAGGGGCTTTTTGTATCGGCGTGTATCCGAAGGCGCTGCCGTCAGCGCAGCGCCTCGAGATGCCGGGCCAGCGTCGTCCTGCCCCAATGGCGGCGGTCGGGCGTTTCGGCCCGGCCGTCGATGGTGACTTCGGTCATTTTCGCATGGCAACGGGCGGCCGCCCACGAGAAACCGAGGCCGAGATAATAGTCCTCGAATTTCTCGCGCGGTATGGTCTCGGCCGTGACGGGACGGCCGAGGAGCGAGGAGAACGCCTCGGCGACATCGGCGAAGGAATAGCGCTCCGTAGCTTCGACATAGTCGATGCCGATATCGTCGATCGGGCTTTTCAGGCGCGCGGCGGCGATCTCTCCGAGATCGCGCGGCGAAACCATCGGTATCTTCATGTCGGCGGGGAAGGGCGTGACCAGGCGCCCGGTCTTGCCGGCGGGTTCCAGCAGCATGTCGAGATTGGTGAAGTAATAGGCGCCCCTGTTGATGGCGGCCGGAATGCCGCTTGCCTTCACCTCGCGCTCGAAGTCGTAAAGCACCGAGAGATCGCCGATGCCGGCGCCGTCAAGCGCGCCGTAGATCGAGGCCACGACGAGTTTTTCGAGGCCGGAACCGTCGAGCGCTGCGGCGATGCTCCTGGCGGTCTTCAGTTCCTCGGCGTTCGTATCACGCCTGACGTCGGCCGGCGGGTTCAGGAGGAAGGCGCGGCGCCCCTTCTGCAGGACGGAGCGGAGCCGCGCGGTATCGGCCACATCGGCAATGACGGGTTCAACGCCCTCGCGCCCGATGGCGGCAGCTTTTTCCGCACTGTGGACGACGGCGATCACCGTGTCGCCCGACGCCCGCAAGGCGTCGATGACGGCAGAGCCAATGTGTCCGGACGCGCCGAGGATGACATACATGGGTGCAATCTCGCAGACGGTCGCACCTATAACGGCGCTGCCCGGTTCGAGGTTCCGCATGTCTTGCAGGGGTGCGGCCGAATGCCGGCAAGCGGTGCGGCAATCCGCCGGTCAGGCGCGCCAGAAGGGCCGGTGGCTCTGTTCGTAGGCGGCTTCGCGGCTCATGCCGAAATCCCGCAGCGTCTCGTCGGGCAGCGTGTCCAGTTCGCGGGCAAAAAGGCGGCGCTCGGTCCAGCGTTCGCGCCACAGCCGCAGGGTGTCGGCCACATGCATGATGAAATTTCCTTTCTTTGTCTGCAAAACTCACCTATCGTTAACGAATAGCCGAAGGGGAATTTCGGTCGCTTTGCTGATTTGCAACGGTTTTATGGCAGTTTCTGAGATCGGAAAAGCGCGTTATCTTGACCTTATACGTTAGAAAAACTCACATATTGGACGATCATGGCCCGCAACCTGCCGCCGCTTTCCTATCTCAAGGCCTTCGAGGCCACCGCACGTCTCGGCTCGGTGACACGGGCGGCAGACGAGCTGGGGCGCACGCATGGCGCCGTTTCCAAGCAGCTGCAGCTCCTGCAGGAACAGCTCGGCATTCCCGTCTTCGAAAAATCGGGAACGGGGCTTCGCCTGAACGAGGACGGGGCGGCCTTCTTCGCCACGGTCTCGCGCGCTTTCGACCTGCTGGAGGAGCGCTACCAGGAGCTGAAGGCGAGCCGGAACGAGGCGAGCGTGCATATTGCCTGCAGCGCCACGTTCGCCATGGTCTGGCTCGTGCCGCGGCTGGCGGAATTCTACAGCCTCCATCCCGATATCCGCGTGCAGCTTTCCATGTCGTCGAGCGCGCGCGACGGCGGCACGAGCCGGGCGAGGGACGGGGTGGATTTCACGCTGAGCTGGGACCGGCTGGCGCGGCCGCTGGTGAAGGGCGAATTCGTGCCGCTCGCCTCCGTTTCCTTCGGCCTTGTATCGGCGCCGGATTATCCTTTCCGCGCCGAGGGCGCCGAGATCAGCTTCCCGACGCGCATTTCGCCCGACGATATGAGCGCGCAATGGACGAGCTGGCAGGCGGCGACCGGCCACCGGGTCTCGGCGCAATCGGAGCTTTATTTCCCGCATATGCATCTGTGCGTCAGCGCCGCGGCAACCGGGCTCGGCGTGGCGCTGGTGGAGCGGCGTTTTGCGCTGAGCGAGCTGAAGAGCGGCAAGCTGGTGGAACGGTCCCCGTTCCTGAAATACGAGGACGGCTTCGTGGCGATGATGAAACCGGGCCGGACGCTTTCGCCGGCGGCCAGCCATTTCCTCGACTGGCTGCGCAGCGCCTTCGTGCGGGAAGCGGCCTGACAGGGCAGCCTTGCGCGAATGTTTCCTGTTTGTTCTTTTTCTGCCGCCAGGTTACAGTGCAGATGCGCGGCATTGGATTCGCGCCAGGGGAGATTGCCGTGAAGGCTGTATTATTTTCGATTTTCCTGCTTGCCGCCGGCAATGCCTCGGCGTCTTGCGAACTTGTTTCCCGCCCGTGCTCGACAGACAGTTCGGGCAATACCTATACGACGCAGCAGAACCTCGGCGGCGGCTACAATACCTATCGCAACGGGATATTGCATTCGCAGACGAGCCAGCAGCTGGATGGCCGCTATCGGGAAACCTATTCCGGCGGCGGCTACCGGATCTATGACCGCAATCCCTATCGCAGCAATTCGCAGGGCCGGCGCGACCCGTGAGGCGAGGCCGGCTTGCCAACCGGGCGGCCCGAAGGCTCAGATGATCGCCTCGATGAGAAACGGCCCGCGGCGCTTCAGCGCGCTGTCGAAGAGATCGGCAAACTGCTCGCAGCTATGGGCGCCGGCGGCATCGACGCCCATGCCCCTGGCGACGGCGACCCAGTCCCAGGCCGGGTGGTCGAGATCCATCATCCGCCTTGCGTTCTCGCCGATGCCGTCGACGCCGACATTGCGCATCTCGGCGTGAAGCACGGCATAGGCGCGATTGGCGAAGATGACCGTCACCACGTCGAGATTTTCGCGCGCCTGCGTCCACAGGCCCTGCACCGTATACATGCCGCTGCCGTCGGCCTGCAGGTTGATGACCTTGCGGCCGGGACAGGCGACGGCGGCACCCGTCGCAAGCGGAATGCCGCAGCCGATCGAGCCGCCCGTATTCATCAGGTAATCGTGCGGCGCGGCACCGGCCGAGAGCTCGAAGAAGCGACGGGCGGAGGTGACACCCTCGTCGCAGACGATGGCGTCGTCGGGGAGCCTGGCGGCCACCATCACGGCGATCGCGTCCTCGGTCAGGTGCCCGAAGGGAACGATATCGTCGGCAAGGGCCGAGGGCCGCGCCGGAGGCAGCGACTGGCGGGCGCCGAGTTCGTCCCTCAGCGCCTCCAGCGCGCCTTTCAGATCCTCGCCATGCCCGGCAAGGGTCAGAACCTTGCAGCCCTTGCGCACCAGCCGGCCGGGCTTGCCCGGATAGGCAAAGAAGGCGACCGGCTCGGGCGCGCCCGCCAGGACGAGCACGTCGATATCGGCAAGCAGTTCCAGGGCGGCGTCGATCGGGTAGGGAATGCGGGTCAGGGCGACGCGGCCGCGGCCGCGCTCGACCCTCGGCAGCTGCATCTCGCAGAAAAGGCGCACATCCCTGGAGGCGGCAATTGCGCCGGCGATCTCGAGACAGTCGGCACGGGCGGCCGCACCGCTGACGAGAATGCCGACCTCGCCGGGCGTTTCCCTGATGGCGGCGGCAACCTCGCGCACGCTATCCATGTTGGCGGCATGCGGTGCCGGCCGGGACAGCCGGATCGGCCGCTCCGCTTCGACATGGCCCCAGGCGGCATCCGCCGGCAGGATGAGCGTTGCGACACCGGGCGGTGACAGGCAGGCGCGGTAGGCGGCCTCCGTCGCGCCGACGATCTCTTCCGGGCTGTGGATGCGGTGCACCCAGTTGGACATCGCGCCGGCCAGGCTGTCGATATCGGATGTCAGCGGCGCATCGAGGGGCAGATGGTAGGAGGCGTGGTCGCCGACGACATTGATGACGGGAACCCGCGCCCGCCGCGCATTGTGAAGATTGGCAAGGCCGTTCGCCAGGCCCGGCCCGGTATGCAGCAGCGTTGCCGCCGGGTGATCGGTCATGCGCGCATAACCGTCGGCCGCCCCCGTCACCACGCCCTCGGAAAGGCCGAGCACGCAGCGCATCTCGGGCTTGCGGTCGAGGGCGGCCACAAAATGCATTTCCGACGTTCCGGGATTGGCAAAACACACCCTGACATCGTTTGCCAGAAGCGTGTCACACAGGCTGTCCGCACCATTCATGGCAGTTCCTCCCGCTGGCAGCAGCCTTGCACGGGAAGCGCATAAGCACAACCTTGAATAAAGGGGCGGCGCGCTTTCGTGACAGGGCGGCAGGGCGCCATTATACTACCGCCATCGCAGCCACGGCAGCCATTGGGGGAGTTGGCGATGAGCATGCTGTTCAGGAACGCGTTGCACGAGGATTTCGGCAGCTGGCCGATTGCCTATATTCCCTATGGCGGGGCGGATTTCGGGGAGATCCGGGCGGTGGCGGAAGCCGTCGGCGACGGCGATGACGCCGCCTTCCACGCGGCCTGGATTGCGGCCGGCGACCGGCTGAAGGGCGAAGCGGAAACGGCGCTTTCCAGGGGCCACAAGGGCAGCGCGCGCGAGCTTTACCTGCGGGCAAGCGTCTTTTATGCCACGTCCTACCATCCGCTCTACGGCGCGCCCGTCGATGCCCGCCTGCTTTCGGCCTTCCGCAAGCAGACGGATGCGCTGGAAAAGGGGCTTGCGCTCTCGGCGCCGGCCATCGAACCGCTTGCCATCGCGCTCGGCGAGACGGCGATGCCCGGATATTTCATTCCGGCGCAGGGTCTCGAACATGAGGTGCGGCCGCTCGTGATCTTCAACAACGGCTATGACTGCACCGTCACCGATACCTATTTCGCCTCCGCCGTCGCCGCCTCGCGGCGCGGCTATCACAGCCTGCTCTTCGACGGTCCCGGCCAGGGCGCCATGCTCTACGAGCACAATGTGCCGCTGCGGCCGGATTGGGACGTGGTGATCCGGGCGGTGGTGGATTTTGCCGTCAACTATCCGCTCGTCGATCCCGATCGCATCGCGCTCAGCGGCTGGAGCCTCGGCGGCCTGCTGGCGCCGCGCGGGGCGGCGGGCGAGCCGCGCATCGCCGCGCTGATTGCCGATCCCGGCACCTGGAGCATTGCCGACGGCTTTCGCAGGATCGTCATCCAGAAATTCGGCCTGCCGGCGGAAGCGGCGGCCGATCTCGGCGCGCTCGACCAGGAGGTCATCGATGGGATGGATGCCTTCGTGCGCGCCAGTCCGGTGCTGAACTGGAAGATCGTGCAGCGCGGGTTCTGGGTGCACGGGGTGGGCGATCTCCGCTCCTACCTCGCTTCGGCCGAGCTTTTCACCATGCGGGGACATGCCGAGCGCATCCGCTGCCCGACGCTGATTACCCAGGCGGAAAACGACATTCTCTCCAGCGATGCCGCGCTCTACATGGATGCGCTGCGCTGCCCGAAAACCTTGCTGCGCTTTACCGCCGCGGAGGGCGCCGACGGCCATTGCGAGATGAAGAACCGGTCGCTGCTCAACAGGCGGGTGCTGGACTGGCTCGACGAGCAGTTCGGGCCGTGAGCGCGCGGCTTCGATCGGCTGCGGACGCCGCACGCGCCTGATCCCATCGCCTTGTTTTGGCCCCGCTCGCCGGTCACCAAGCAGGTCCCGGACGACGGGCGATTCCTTCCAATCAACAAGGGTTTGAAAATGATCAGGATTACGACGATTGCCGCGGCCGCGACGCTGGCATCGGCCCCGCTTGCGGCCGCCTCCAGCGACGGTGCGTGGAATGCGCTCTTCGCCAAGGTGAACGGCACCTGCATCGGCCAGTCGGGCATGGATACGCCGGAGGCGAGCGCGCCTGTCGTCTTCGACGATGCGACGGGCAAGGTGGCTCTGCTGCTGCGCGGCGCGATGGGCAAGGGCAAGAGCCGGGTCAGGAACGTCAACCTGATCTGCCTCTACGACAAGAAGACCGGCAAGGTATCGATCGAGGAATATCGCTGGCTCGGCCGCTGAGGCGCTGCGATCCTGCCCATGGCGGCCCGCCGCCGGCGGGCCCTAGAAGGAGGGGCCGTGCGGCATCAGCCGGATGGCGATTGCGCCGGCCAGAAGGAGGACGAGCACGCCTGCGGTCAGCAGGCTTGCCAGGAACTGCCGGTGGGTTTTTCTGCTACCGGCGCTGCCGGCAATGATTTCGCGCTCACGCGCCAGATAGGTTACGCCGTTGCGGCCGAACATGGTTTCTTCCTCAAGGTCAAGATCGGGATCGCCGGGGACTCTGCCCGACAAGCCCGTAGGAAATCGATAGGGCTGCGGGGCGGGAAATATAAGAACCGCATAGGCGCCGGGGCGCCGCCGCAGGGAGCCGGTCAGGCCCGGCAGCGATCGATCGCCGCGCCGAAGACCAGGGCGACGATATCCATCATGGCATCGGGATTGGCCGGGCGCCGGTCCGGATCGAAGGCGACGCCGATGACGGCGCTCCGGGTGCCGAAGGTCGAAACCGGCCAGAAATCGAAGCGCGATTGGTCATAGGGATAGATGCCGCCGGCGACGGCGAGGCGCAAATCCCAGGCGGATCTTGCCGCCTCGATCTCGATTGCCGAAAGCCGTTCTGCGCCTTGCACCCGAGGCTCGCCATCCGCCTCTGCCGCGAAGACGACGACGGCGGGCGACTGGAAGAAGCCGGTGACGGCGGCAAGCGTCAGTTTGGTGGCGTCCTCGCTCGAGCGGCTTGCCGCCATGCGTCCGGCATAGGTCTTCAGGGCGGCCTGCATCCGGCGGCTTCGCTCCAGATCGATGCCCTTGCGACGTCCCCAGGCGGTGATGGCGCTGATGATGCAGGCGACGACGAAGAGCAGGACGATCGCCCAGATATTGGCGGTATCGGCAACGGCCAGCGAAAGGCGCGGCTCGGTGAAGAAGAAATTATAGGCGAGCGCCCCGAGCACGGCCGAAAACAGCGCCGGCCCGAGGCCGAAGAGGACGCTGCCGGCGACGACGGGCAGGACATAGATGAGCGACAGGTTGGGAATGGCCTCGTAACGGTCGAAACCGGCGGCAATGGCCGTCGCCATCGCCGTCATGACGAGGCAGGCGAGGTAGCGCACGAGCGGCGGCACCTGCGAGACGTCGAGGCCGTCTTCGATGTTGAACTCGGCAACCGCCGCTTCGGCCTGCGCGGCAGGCATGGTCTTGTCAGGAGACATGGTCTGATCCTCCTGACAGGAAATTGGCTAGGTTCGCATTTGAATTCCATGCGGAAAGAGGCGGTCTTTTATAAGGGCCGCATAAAGGCGGATGCCGGATATGGCCCGGTCTTTACGCGATGCTTATGCCGCTGCCCGTCTCCTCCAATCGAAAACATATGCCCCTGCCGATAGGCTCACTGTCTGCGGATGCGTCGTGCGCCCGCAATGTGCATGATCGAAAGGAAAAGGCGATGTACGGTCGTTGGTGGGCTTATTACCTGCAGGCGCGCATGCGCCATGTGAGCCAGTCTCATCCGTCCTCCGGCGCGCGGCACAGGAGCGAGGCCGCCTTCGATCACGCGGACGACCTCCGGATATTCCTGCGGCTGGCGCTCGTTCTCGCCGTCTTCCTTGCCGGCCTTGCCGGCATCCTGTGGGTGGCGGACTGATGCGGACGGCCGGGCCGGTCGAGCTGGACGCGATATCCAGGGCAACCATCGGGCGTTTCGTCTGGAAGTGCTATATCGCCTTCGCCATCGCCCTCTTTGCACGGTCGAGCGTGCTTGAGACGGTCTCGGAATGCCTCATCCTCTATGCCGCGCTGATGGTCATGGTCGCGTCCTTCACGCGGCAGCGCTACCTTGCCGGAAGCTTCAACCATTGGAGCGAAGCGCTCTGGCTCGCCTTCGTCGCGGCCGGCCTGCATCTGCTGCAATAGCCGGCCTGCCGACGCGTTTCAGCTGCGTGTTTCGCCCGTCTGCGCCCGCGGCCCGAAATAGGGCTGGCGTTCCGTCTCGCTCGCCTTCAGCTGGCGGCGCAGGCGCAGGAGGTCCTTGCGGGCGACGAGGCCGCGCAGCTGCCCGTTTTCGGGATCGACGATCGGGATGCGGCCGGCATCGGTCGCCAGCATCAGGTCGGCGACATAACCGACCGTATCGTCGGGATGGGCCGATGGCAGCGAGGCGTCGGAGACGAAATCGCCGAGCATCTGGTCGGCAAGCGTGCCGTCGGCCTGCCAGCGCAGCGCGTCGCCGCGCGAGACCAGCCCCTTGACGACACCCCGGCTGTCGACGACCGGATAGATGCGGTGGGTCTTGGGCGTGGCGACGAAGAAATGGATCGCTTCGCCGACCGTCATATGGGCCGGGAACGTATCGACCTCCCTGATCATGATGTCGCGGGCGCGGGAAAATTCGAAGGGGTCGATGCCGTATTCGCGGGTGATGTGCTGGCCGCGGCGGGCGATCTTTTCCGTCAGGATGGAGCGGCGCAGCAGGAGAACCGTGACCGCGTAGGCCGAGACGGTCGCCGCCAGCAGCGGCAGAAGCGAGGAGACGTCGCCGGTGAGCTCGACGGCGAAGAAGGTGCCGGTCAGCGGCGCGCGCATCGTGCCGCCCATCATGGCGGCCATGCCGAGCAGCGCCCAGAAGCCGGGATCGCCGGGAAGGAACAGGCCGACCAGCCAGCCGAGCGCGCCGCCGAAGATCAGGAGCGGCGCCAGCACGCCGCCCGACGTGCCCGATGAGAGCGCGACCAGCCAGATCGCCGCCTTGACCAGCAGGATCGTCAGCACTGCCGCGGGCAGGATGGAGCTGTTCAGCAGCCCGTCGATGATATCGTAGCCGACGCCGAGCGCGCGCGGCTCGATCAGGCCGCCGAGGCCGATGAAGAGGCCGCCGAGCGCCGGGCACCACATCCAGTGGACCGGCAGGGCTTCGAAAAGATCCTCGATCTTGTAGAGCAGCGTGGTGAGAATGCCGGATTGCAGGCCGGCGACGATGCCCATCGCCGCACAGAGCAGGATGCCCCACCAGGGCAGGTCCATGTGGAACTGCTTCGGGAAGAGCGGGCCGGCCTGAAACAGGAAGGGGCGCCAGCAGATCGACACGCAGGCGGCGACGGCCACCGGAATGAAGCTGCGCGGCTTCCATTCGAACAGGAGCAGTTCGACGGCGAGCATGACGGCGGCGATCGGCGAGCCGAAGATCGCCGTCATGCCGGCGGCAGCACCGGCCACCAGCAGCGTCTTGCGCTCGGCCGAGCTCAGGTGGAAACACTGGGCAAAGAGCGAACCGATGGCGCCGCCCGTCATGATGATCGGGCCTTCGGCGCCAAAGGGGCCGCCGGTGCCGATCGAGATCGCCGAGGAGAGCGGCTTGAGGACCGCGACTTTCGGCGACATGCGGCTGCCGCCGATCAGGATCGCCTCGATCGCCTCGGGAATGCCGTGGCCGCGGATCTTTTCGGAGCCGTAACGGGCCATCAGGCCGATGACGAGGCCGCCGATAACGGGAATGAGCACCATCCAGGCGGAGCGCGGCGCCTGGGCGAGCGACACGGCGGCGATGCTGAAGCGGTGAAACCAGACGAGGTTCGTCACCAGCGAGATGAGGCTGACCAGGACCCAGGCGGCCAGGGCGCCGCCGGTGCCGACGATCAGCGCCATGCCGACGAGGGCGAGGACGCGCTTGTCCGTGGTGAAATCCCCGGCCTCGCGCCGGGAGAGGCCGCCCATGAAATCATGGGGGCGATGTGCGTTTTTATGAGCAGGCATCGAGGGTCCTGTTGACGGCTTCGTTTCCGTCGCAAATATATCGTAGTACGATATAAATCAACAGCCAAAATCGGGAGCTGGAACCATGCCAGACAATGATCGCACCCTGTCGGACATCGAATATGAGGCGCTTGCCAATCTGCGATACAGGATCCGCAAGTTCCGGGAGTTCAGCGGCAAGGCGGCCGAAAGGCTCGGCCTGACGCGCCAGCAGCACCAGGCGCTGCTGGCGATCAAGGGGCTTGGCGCCGGCGGGCGCATGAGCCTGCCTGACCTTGCCGACAAGCTCTTCCTGACGGCGGCCGAAACCGCCGGTCTGGCGGCCTCGCTGCAGGCGGCCGGGCACGTCACCATCGAGGCGAAACAGAAGCGGCGGCCGGCCGTCGCGTTGACAGGGCAGGCGGAAGAGCTATTGCGTCGTCTGACATCGGCCCATCTCTACGAGATCCGCGAGATGGCGCCGGAACTGATGCAGGCGCTGCGCATGCTGCAGGATCACCGGCAGATGGAAGTGGCCGCATGGATGCAATGAGAGCAGGAGACGCAGGGTGAGACAGCCGAAAGCCGATCTGACGGATGCCGATTACGAGGCGCTCTCCAACCTGCGCTACACGCTGCGCCGCTTCATGGATTTCAGCGCGTCGGCCGCCCAGGAAGAGGGCCTGCCGGCGCAGCAGCACCAGGCGCTGCTCGCCATCCGCGGCCATCGCGGCGAGGATGCGATGACGGTCGGCCTTTTGGCCGAGCGGCTGCTGATCGCCCCGCATTCGGCCACCGAACTGGTCGGCCGGCTGGTGGCCGCCGGCTATGTCTCCCGCCATACCGACCCGGCCGACAAGCGGCGGCAGACGCTGGAACTGACCAAAAAGGCCGACGACGTGCTGCGGCGGCTGACGGCCATTCACCTGACCGAAATCCGGGACATGGCGCCGCGGCTTATCCATATGCTGCAGAGCCTGCAGAAGGGCGGCGAATCCGGGGGCGACGGCTGGCCGCGCTGAAGGGCGCGCGCGAGGCCCGTTTACGTGCGCCGTTTACCGTAACGTACTTACGCAGCCTCCAAAATAGGCGAAGGGTTTTCCGGGGTTTCATCTCAAGGGAGATCTTCGATGGAAAACGTCGAAATTCGAAAGCAGGATGACCACACCGTATCCGTCAGCCGCCGCAACCTTCTTCTCGGCGGTTCGTCGCTGGCGCTGACGGCGCTCGCAGTTTCATCGGCAGGCGAACAGGCCGCCGCCCAGACCCAGCAGGCCGCGCCGGCGCAGGGCGGCGGCGCGCCGAACATTCTCGTCATCTTCGGAGACGATATCGGCATACCGCAGATCAGCGCCTATACGATGGGGCTGATGGGCTACCGCACGCCGAATATCGACCGTATCGCCAGGGAAGGGGCGATCTTTACCGATTCCTACGGCCAGAACAGCTGCACGGCCGGGCGCGCCTCCTTCATCCTCGGGCAGGAGCCGTTCCGCACCGGCCTTCTGACGATCGGCATGCCGGGCGATCCGCACGGCATTCAGGACTGGATGCCGACCATTGCCGACGTGCTGAAGACCAGGGGCTATGCGACCGGCCAGTTCGGCAAGAACCATCTCGGCGACCAGGACCAGCACCTGCCGACCAGGCACGGTTTCGACGAGTTCTTCGGCAATCTCTACCATCTCAATGCCGAGGAGGAGCCGGAAGGCTATTTCTATCCGAAGGACCCGGCCTTCCGCCGGCAATACGGCCCGCGCGGCGTCATCAAGGCGACGGCCGGCGGCAAGATCGAGGATACGGGGGCGCTCAACACGAAGCGCATGGAAACGGTCGACGAGGAATTCCTGGCCGCCGCCAAGGATTTCATCGGACGGCAGGCGAGGGACCAGAAGCCCTTCTTCTGCTGGTTCAACGCGACGCGCATGCATGTCTTCACGCATCTCAAGCCGGAGTCGCTCGGCAAGACCGGCAAGGGCATCCATGCCGACGGCATGGTGGAGCATGACGGCCATGTCGGCCAGCTGCTCGACCAGCTCGACCAGCTCGGCATCGCCGACAACACGATCGTTCTCTACACGACCGACAACGGCGCCGAGCTGGCGCTCTGGCCCGACGGCGCCATGACCCCGTTCCACGGCGAGAAGGGCACGACATGGGAGGGCGGTTTCCGCATTCCGATGATGGTGCGCTGGCCGGGCGTCGTCAAACCCGGAACGGAGATCAACGATATCGTCACGCTGATGGACTGGATGCCGACTTTCGCCAGTGCGGCCGGCGTGAGCGATCTCAAGGAACAGATGAAAACGGGCTTCCAGGCCGGCGCGAAGACCTTCAAGGTGCATCTCGACGGCTACGACCTGCTGCCGATGCTGAAGGGCGACACCGACAGCGGACCGCGCGATTCCGTCTATTATTTCGACCAGGGCGGCAATCTCAACGCCATCCGCTGGAACGACTGGAAGCTCAGCTTCGCGATCAACAGCGAGGGCAATATCGCCACGGCCACGCGCGAAGTGCCGGCCTGGGCCAATATCGCCAACCTGCGCATGGACCCCTACGAACGCGGCATGCATGAGGGCGGCGGCGCAATCGAATTCCTCGCGCGCAACATCTGGCTGCTCGTGCCGATCCAGGGAAAGATCAAGGAGTTCTTCGCGGACTTCGACCAGTTCCCCTATCAGGAGGGCAACTCGCTGAATGCGGCCGGCATCAATTACGGCCTGCTGCGCCAGCAGGCGGCCCTGAAACGGCTGAACGAACTGGAACGGCTGGCGCCGCAATAGGCCCAGCCGAGACCGCCGCGGGGGCGTGGCAGGAACCACCCGATCAGGCTTTCGGTACTGTCACCATCCGGAGACAATCATCCGACCCGTGTCCGCTCACGGCCTCTTCGTGAAGACGCCGAGATTGTAGAGCTGCACCCGCCGGTTATTGGCGGCCTCCGATTTCGTGCCCTCGATCGGGAAATATTCGCCGACGCCGACGGCGTAGAGGCGGGTGGGATCGACGGCGAAGGTGGTCGAGAGGATCTCCTTGATCGCTTCGGCCCGCTTCTGGCTGAGATCGAGATTGTGCTCGTCGCTGCCGGTCGAGCTCGTATGGCCGACGACCAGGAACTTGTAGGCCCAGAGGTTCGGATGGTGCAGGGCATCGGCGATCATGCCGAGCGTGCGGTAGGATTCCGGCTCGATGGCGACGGAATCGTTGGCAAAGTCGATCTCGACGACCATCTGCGGCAGGCGCGCGACCTTGCTCCAGTTCGGCAGGCCGGACATCTGCTTGCCCGCGCCGTTCATCGCCTCCTGCCGCAAAAGCTCGACATCGACGATCGGGGCCGCGCCGCGAAGCCTGCCGAGGCCGTTGATGAGGCGCTGTTCGGAGATCTGCTGCGCGAGCGCGACGGCAGGGACGAGCAGGGCGGCGGCAAAACCGGCAAGCGCTGTCTTTCGCATTCTCATCGCATCACCTCCAGCCCGCATCCGATATCGTCTGGTTGCATCGGGCGCTGACGTATTTTGCCGTCTTGATCAGGCAGGCGAGAATGTAGCCGTCGCCGACGACGCCGTTGCAGCGGCGCGCCATGTCGCCGGCGCAGACCTTGCCGTAGGACGCCTGCGCCTGTTCCCGCTTCTGGATGGATGCCGAAACGCTTGCGAGCGTGGAGGTGCAGGTCGGCGAAACCTTGGCGGCATTCTGCGCCAGGCAATCGGCAATCCTGTTGTTGCCGAGGTTCAGCCCCTTGCAGAGCTTCCGGATATCGGCGCCGCAATCCTTTGCCAGCACGGTGATCGCATCGGCGTAGCTGATCGTGTCGGCCCTGGCGGCGCCTGTCCAGGCGATGGCGGCAATGGCCGCAGCACCCGCCAGTCTGCATCCTGTCCGCATTCCAAAACCCTCCTGCTGCGGCCGCCTGAACGGCGCCCCCTGGGGTCTATTGAATGCAGATCGGCCGGGCTCGGATAAGTACGTTACCGTAAATCGGCGTGTAAACGGCCAGGAGGCGCGGCGCCGCATCCAGCCGCCGTGCGGAACTGAAAGCGGAAAGGGTCGGAAGCCCGCCGGCGGTCAGGCGCTCGCGCGCCGATAGAGGGCGAGCGAGCCGGCAAGGGTCAGCAGGGCGCCGCCGCAGATACGGTCGAGCCAGAGCGCGCCGGATTTGCGCAGCAGCCGGACAGCCTGCGAACCGAGCAGGGCGTAACCGAACATGACCATGAAATCGATGCCGGCGAAGACGAGGGCAAGCACGCCATATTGCTGCACCTGCGCGCCGGCCGGGTCGATGAACTGCGGCAGGAAGGCCGAGAAGAAGAGATAGCCCTTGGGATTGGTGACGGCGACGAGAAAGCTCTTCAGGAAGATCGCCGCCGGCGAAGCGGATGCGCCGCCGTTTTCGGAGCGCAGCGAGACATCCAGCGTTCCCTTCGAGCGCAGCAGCATCACGCCGAGAAAGGCGAGGTAGCAGACGCCGACCCATTTGACGACCGTGAACCAGAATTCCGAAGCGGCCAGCAGCGCGCCGAGCCCGAGTGCCACCGCGCCGATCAGCACGAAATCGGACATGACGGCGCCGGCCATGCCGGATACCGCCCGCCGCACCCCGAATTTCGAGCCGTTGGTCAGGGCCAGAAGCACCGTCGGGCCGGGCGTTGCGATGCCGATGAATGCCACAAGCGCGAATGCAAGAACCGTCATTTCAGTCATATCGTCCTCCTCGGTTGCCACAAGCTATGACATCGGCCGGGCCTTTGCGGAAGAGGCGAGGCTGCCCCGACGCTCCGTTTGCGATTGTCGGCACGCAGCAACCCGTCTAGAGCCGCAGGCTGTCGTCCAGCCAGATGCGGAAGCCGCCGCGGAAGGCGTTGTCGTTGTTGCCGCGCCGGCAGTTCGGGGGCAGTTCCTTGAGCCGGTCGACATTGCCGCCGCCGATGACGATGTAATCCGGCAGCAGCGCGGCGCTCAGGCGGCCGGCGACATCGAAGACCGATTTGCGCCATCTGCCCTTGCCGCGATCCTCGAGGCCGCGTTCGCCGACATAATCCTCGAAGGTCTTCTTCCTGTAGGGCATGTGCGCCAGTTCGAGC
The DNA here is from genome assembly GCA_900471515.1 of Hyphomicrobiales bacterium. Classification (GTDB taxonomy): domain Bacteria; phylum Pseudomonadota; class Alphaproteobacteria; order Rhizobiales; family Rhizobiaceae; genus Rhizobium. The sequence continues at coordinate 49,231 of UCFC01000017.1, forward strand.
GGCATGCAGACATTCTCGGCGATCATGGCCGAGCCGAGCCCGGTGCCGAGGCCGAGGAAGAGCATGCGGCCGGATTCGTAGCTGCCGATCGCCTGCATGAGCGCGTCGTTGACCATGCGCACCGGCTTGCCGAGGGCCGCCTCGAAATCGTAGCCCTTCCAGCCGGGGCCGAGGTTGAACGGATCGGCGGCCGGACGGTGGGCGGCAACCGGGCCGGGATAACCCATGGCAACCACGTCATAGTGCCAGTCGGCCGTCAGTTCGCTAAGGGCGGCGACCATCCTTGCCGCCGTCATCCCGCGCCCCGAGACGACCGCGCGCCGCTCGCTGCCGCTGCTGAGTTCCGCCTTCACATGCGAACCGCCGATATCGACGGCAAGCACGATGCGGCCAGCCTTGGCCGCCTCCGCCTTCGGCTTTGCCTGCCCGCGTGTCCGCTTCGCTTCCGGTGCCTCCGTGATATCGGCCATATCAGACGCTCCTCTCCGGGCCATGCCCCGATCTTCCCCGCGCCACTCTATCGGGCGCAAGATAGAAGCCGGCTGTCAAGCCCGGTATATTGCAGATTGCTTAATTTCATCCCAGGATAGCGCATTCCGGAGGAGACCCTTCGAGCGGAGGAACAGCACTTGGCCTTTCCGACATTGCCACCCGGCTCCGTCGAGCCACCGGGCGCGCCCGGCATCGAGCCCCGCTGGACCTCGAGCGACAAGAGCGCGGTGGGCACTTCCGTCAGTTCGGCAAGCTCGGTCTGGTTCACGGCAAGCCACGGCATCCTCAACGAGATCTACGCGCCGCGGCTCGACATGGCCTGCGTGCGCGACTTCGGCTTCATCGTCACCGCCGAGGGCTATTTTTCCGAGGAGAAGCGCGATGCCGACCACCGCGTGCAGGCGATCGAGGACGGCATTCCGGCCTTCCGCCTCGTCAATACCGCCCGCGACGGCCGCTATCGCATCACCAAGACGGTCTTTTCCGATCCCGAGCGCGAGGTGGTGCTGCAGGATATCCGCTTCGAGGCCCTGGCGGGCCGTCTCTCCGACTACCGGCTGCATGCGCTGGTGGCGCCGCATCTCGTCAATGGCGGCAGCGACAACACCGGCTGGTACGCCGATTTCAAGGGCCGGCCGATGCTCTTTGCCGAAGGCTCCGGGCGGGCGCTCGCCGTTGCCGCCTCTGTGCCCTGGCTCGCGCGCTCGGCCGGTTATGTCGGCTTTTCCGACGGCTGGCAGACATTGTCGCGCGGCGAGGGGCTGAAGGAGGAATATTGCTGCGCCAGGTCCGGCAACGTCGCCCTGTCGGCGACACTGGACATCCAGTCGCAACAGGGGCGCGCGCTGGTCGCCATCGGCTTCGGCACGCAGCCGGAGGAGGCGGCGCTGCGCACGCTGCTCAGCCTGGAACAGGGCGCGGAGCCGGCGCTGAAACACTATCGCGCCGGCTGGCGGGAATGGCAGTCCGGCCTGCTTGCGCTCGACGAACCGCACGATCCCGGCAAGCTGAACCGCTACCGCGTCAGCACCGGCGTGCTCGCCACCCATCGCGACGACGCTTCCGGCGCCATCATCGCCAGCCTGTCCATCCCCTGGGGTTTCAGCAAGAGCGACGACGATCTCGGCGGCTACCATCTGGTCTGGACGCGCGATCTCGTGGAGACGGCGGGCGGCCTGCTTGCGGCCGGGGCCGTGGCCGATGCGCGTTGCGTGCTCGATTATCTCGCCGTCATCCAGGAAGGCGACGGCCATTGGGTGCAGAATGCCTGGCTCGACGGCAGGCCCTACTGGTACGGCATCCAGATGGACGAAACGGCCTTTCCGATCCTGCTCTACGACATGCTGCTGCGCTCGGGCGCGATCGACGGGTCCGAGCGGGGGCGCTACCTGCCGATGATCGAGGCGGCGGCGGGCTATATCGTGAAAAACGGACCCGCCACGCAGGAGGACCGCTGGGAGGAGGATGCCGGCTATTCGCCCTTCACGCTCGCCGTCGAGATCGCCGGCCTGCTTGCGGCTGCCGATGCGGTGGAAGCGGCGGGGCGGCTGGATGCCGCGCATTATCTGCGCGAGGTGGCCGACGGCTGGAACGAGCGGATCGAGGAATGGACCTATGCCACCGATACCGAACTGTCGCGCCGGCTCGGTATCGAAGGCTATTATGTGCGCATCGCCTCGGCCACCGACGGCGGCCTGTCACTGCGGCGTGACTTCATCCCGATCCGCAACCGCGACGACGGCGACGCCGTCCTGGAGGCGGACCTGCTCATCAGCCCGGATGCGCTGGCGCTGGTGCGTTTCGGGCTCAGGGCCGCCGACGATCCGCGCATAGTGGGTACGGTCGCGGCGATCGATGCGCAACTGCGCCGCGACCTTCCGGCCGGCCCCTACTGGTACCGCTACAACAATGACGGCTATGGCGAGCGCATCGACGGCGGCCCCTTCGCCGGCAGCGGCATCGGCAGGCTGTGGCCGCTCCTGACCGGCGAGCGCGCCCATTACGAACTCGCCGCCGGACGGGCGGACGAGGCGCGGCGCCTGCTTGCGGCGCTGGAAGCGTCGGCCAGCGAAGGCGGGCTGCTGCCCGAACAGATCTGGGACAGCGAAGACGTGCCGCAGCGCGAGCTTTTCCTCGGCCGTCCCTCGGGCAGCGCCATGCCGCTCGTCTGGGCACATGCCGAACATATCAAGCTGCTGCGCTCGCTGCGCGACGGCGTTGTCTTCGACATGCCGCCCCAGACCTTCGCGCGTTACGTCGCGGCAAAACCGGCGCCGGCCCCGTTCTGCTGGCGGCCGGCGGCGCGGCGGAACCGGATGCCGGCCGGCCGGCGCCTGCGCATCGAGCTGCCGTCGCCCGCGCTGGTGCGCTGGTCCGCCGACCATTGGGCCACGGCCGCCGACAGCCCGTGCCGCGATACCGGCTTCGGCATGCATGTCCTCGACCTGCCGACGCAGGCGCTCGGCCCCGGCACGATCGATTTTACGATCTTCTGGACGGAGACCGGGCGCTGGGAGGGCGCGGATTTCCGGATCGAGGTAATCTGACGCGGGCTTTTCCGCGCAGTTTGCATGCGGCCTCCGGCATGTTATCGGCTGTATCGGAAGGTGACGCATACCGGGAGGTCGACACATGTTCGTTTCAAGCACGCTGATCCCGTTTTTCCTGGCGCTTCTCGCCCTGCAGCTCTCACCGGGTCCCGACATGCTGCTGGTGATCGGGCGCGGCATAGGGCAGGGCCGGCGCGTGGCCTTTCTGACGGCCGTCGGCGGCACGCTTGCGGCAGGGCTCGTCCAGCTTCCGCTTCTGGCGCTCGGCATCGCATCGATCATCCAGACCTCGCCGCTCGCCTTTGCCGTTCTTCGCTGGGCAGGGGCTGCCTATCTCATCTGGCTCGGCCTGAAGCTGCTGCTGAAATCGCGCGGAAGGCTCGATCCGGCCGTCGAGCGCGTTCCCGTCTCCGGCTGGACAGCGCTGCGCGAGGGCATGGTCAGCAACCTGACCAACCCGAAGGTGCTGGTTTTCATGCTGGCCTTCCTTCCGCAATTCGTCGATCCGCACAATGGCTGGCCCGTCGCCGCCCAGCTGCTGATCCTTGGAGGGATGCAGAAACTCTCCGGCTTCGTCGTGCTGACGCTCGTGGCGCTCGGGGCCGGCGGGCTCGGCGACTGGATCTCCCGCCGCCCGCATCTGCTCGTCTGGCAGAAGCGCTTTACCGCGCTCGTCATGCTCGGCCTCGGCCTGCGCCTGGCGCTGACGGGCGACGCGCGCGCGGTCCGGGCCTGATGCGGCAGCTTCGGGACGATCGGCGGAAGGCCTGACTACGACTTGTAGATCAGCCAGCTTTTGGTGAATTCCTTCTGCATGCCGTCCTCGTAGACGACGGTGCAGTTGCGGCCGGCATTCTTGGCGCTGTAGAGGGCGATATCGCTCTTGGAATAGAGCTCGCCGGCATCGTCGGCATTGGATGCCATGCAGATGCCGATGGAGACCGTCACCGGGCCGTAATTGACGCGGGTGCGCGAATTCTTGAAGGGGGTCGATTCCAGCGTGCGGCGGATGCGCTCGGCAATCGCCGTTACTTCCTCCAGCGTATTGCCGTCAATGATGAGGGCAAATTCCTCGCCGCCGGTGCGGGCGACGAAGACGTCGCGGCGCACGTTGGTGCGGATGACGGAGGCGACCGTCGCCAGAATCTTGTCGCCGACCGGATGGCCGTAGGTATCGTTGATCTTCTTGAAATTGTCGATGTCGGCAAGAACCAGGGCCGTGACCGGGCGCAGCGACGGGTTGTTGAAGATGGCGGCCAGCCGGTCGTCGAAGGCGCGGCGGTTGGAAAGGCGCGTCAGCGAGTCGGTATTGGCGATGCGCTTGTATTCGTCCAGTTCCTTGCGGACCTGATCCATCTCCTGCGAGCGCTGAACCATGTCCTCGACGGTCTTTTCGCCGTGGGTGATCGTATCGCCGGTTGCCTGGGTGAGCAGGTCGATGGCGCTTTCGATCAGCTCCGCGCTGCTCGTGCTCTTGGAGCTGATGCGCTTGCAGGTCTCGTTGAGCAGCCGGTTATAGCTTTCGAGCGAGGTCTGCTCCTGGCGCAGCACGCGCAACAGGCCTTCCAGCTCGCTGGCAATGCGGCTGTGGGCGTCGTCGAAAATCTTGGCAGGGGCCGTGTGGGCGCAGTGCTGGGCGCCGAGCGCGTCCAGCTCGGCCTGCGTCGCCTGGCTGCCGAGCGCGGCAAGGTCGCGGGTCAGCGCCGGGTTCGAGCCGATATAGGCCTCGTAGAAGAGTTCGTAATTGCGCGGAATTGGCGCAACGCCCATGGAGCGCATGGCATAGGTGATCTGACCCGCCACATCGGGAACCTGCACCTTGGGCGCAACGGCCGTATTCATTCCGGCAACTCCTCATCCAATTCTTAAGCAATCTTCTATCTGTTATCTTAGATTTCTTGGGAAATGATTAAAGCGACATATACCAAAGATTACATACGATAAGTTTGATCGTCGCGAATACTACGATCAGCCCTATGATTTTTCTCGGATATTTGTAAGATCCACTGTGGCGGACACACCTCTTATGCGCGAGGTGCCTCAAAAAAGTTCAGTCATTTTGTCTTTTCAGGGATTGTTTTTATTTTGTTGACGGTTGGTCTTCGTTCCCCGATCTACTGGCCGCAGGTGCGCAATACCAGATTCTGTCCCATGAAACCTGAATTGCGAGGACCGGGCCACGGTCCTCTCGGGGCATGAGATCATGGAATCGTCTCGCCACACGTCACCTGCCATTCTCGCGCTTGCCATCGCTGCCGGCGCCGCCTTCCTGCTGCAGCAGAGCGGCTTTTTCAACGGCATCTTCAACACCGACATCCTCGCCAGCGTGAAGGCGGAGGATGTGCTTGGTGCTGCCGATATTGCTGGTATGCAGAAACCGGTGGCGGCGAATATCGATCCGGCAGAGACGGCCTCTGTAAGGTAGGGCATTTACGTTTGAGGGGTGTGCCTGCGGCCCCCTCATCCGCCTGCCGGCACCTTCTCCCCACTGGGGAGAAGGGGATGTGGCGGCCTTCTGCGCCCCTCTGTCCTGAAGATGTTCGAAGGCGAAATGGCTGGCTCCCCTTCGCCCCGGCGGGGGTCCGAAGGACCGGTTGAGACCCGCGGCTCAACCCCGGTCAGGTGCCCGAAGGGCGGATGAGGGGGCCACACGGCACGCCCTCAATCATCCCATCAGAAGCCAATCAACCGAGATTCAGCTCCTGAAAGAAGTCATTCCCCTTGTCATCAATCACGATGAAGGCCGGGAAATCTTCCACCTCGATCTTCCAGACGGCTTCCATGCCGAGTTCCGGATATTCCAGCACCTCGACCTTGCGGATGCAGTCCTGCGCGAGCCGCGCGGCCGGGCCGCCGATGGAGCCGAGATAGAAGCCCTTGTGCGTCTTGCAGGCCTCGCGCACGGCGCGCGAGCGGTTGCCCTTGGCAAGCATGACCATCGAGCCGCCGAAGGACTGGAACTGGTCGACATAGGAATCCATGCGCCCTGCCGTCGTCGGGCCGAAGGAGCCGGAAGCGTAGCCCGCGGGCGTCTTGGCCGGGCCGGCATAATAGACCGGGTGGTTCTTCATATAGTCGGGCATGCCTTCGCCCTTTTCCAGCCGCTCGCGGATCTTGGCATGGGCGAGGTCGCGCGCGACGATGATCGTGCCCGTCAGCGACAGGCGCGTCTTGACCGGGTGCCTGGAAAGCTCGGCAAGGATATCGGCCATCGGCTGGTTGAGATCGATACGCACCATGGATTCGGAAAGCCTGGCCTCGTCGATCTCGGGCATGTATTTCGACGGATCGGTCTCCAGCTGCTCGATGAAGATGCCGTCGCGGGTGATCTTGCCCTTGGCCTGCCGGTCGGCGGAACAGGAGACACCGAGGCCGATCGGCAGCGAGGCGCCGTGGCGGGGCAGGCGGATGACGCGCACGTCATGACAGAAATACTTGCCGCCGAACTGGGCGCCGACGCCGAGGTTCTGCGTCAGCTTGTGGATTTCCTTTTCCATCTCGATATCGCGGAAAGCGTGACCGCTCTCCGAACCTTCGGTCGGCAGTTCGTCGAGATAGCGCGTGGAGGCGAGCTTGACGGTCTTCAGGTTCATCTCGGCCGAGGTGCCGCCGATGACGACAGCCAGATGGTAGGGGGGACAGGCTGCCGTACCCAAGGTCAGGACCTTCTCCTTGAGGAAGTCCAGCATGCGGTCATGCGTCAGAAGCGAGGGCGTACCCTGATAGAGAAAGGTCTTGTTGGCCGAGCCGCCGCCCTTGGCGACGAAGAGGAAGTCGTAGCTATCGGTGCCTTCCTCATAGATGTCGATCTGCGCCGGCAGGTTGTTCCTGGTGTTCTTTTCCTCGAACATCCTGATGGGGGCGAGCTGCGAATAGCGCAGGTTCTTCTTCTCATAGGCATCGAGCACGCCCTTCGAAAGGGCAGCCGTATCGCCGCCTTCCGTCCAGACGCGACGGCCCTTCTTGCCCATGATGATCGCCGTGCCCGTATCCTGGCACATGGGCAACACGCCGCCGGCGGCGATATTGGCGTTTTTCAGGAGGTCGTAGGCGACGAAACGGTCGTTGTCGGTGGCTTCGGGATCGTCGAGGATCGCGGCGAGCTGCTTCAGGTGGCCGGGGCGCAGGAGGTGGTTGATATCGGAAAAGGCGGTTTCGGCGAGAAGGCGGATGCCCTCGGGATCGACCGTCAGGATCTCCTGGCCCTTGAACGTATCGACAGAGACGTAGTCGCTGCTGATCTTGCGGTAAGGGGTGGTGTCGGCGCCAAGGGGAAAGAGATCGTCAGCCATCGAAGTGACCTTTCTAGGTGGGATAGTTTGGAACCGGTCTAAATGTGGCTGGTGGCAAAATCAATTGCCGAGCGTGGGGGATTGTTGACAAAAGTGACGTGGCGCATCTAACAAAGTTTGTTAGAAATTGTGGTTGTGGTATGAGGTTAGGAATGAAGACCGATATGCGCACTCTTACAGTATCGTTGACACCCCAGCAGTCGGCGCGAATGAAGGCCGCCATCGAGAAGGGCGGTTATGCTTCGAACAGCGAAATTGTGCGCGATGCACTTCGTTTGTGGGAGCAGCGCGAAGATATTCGTGCGCTGGAGTTGGAACAGCTCAAGCGAGCTTACAGCGACGGCAAAGCCAGCGGCGGCGGAGAGGATGTCGATCCCGCGACCTTTCTGAAGGGACTGAAGGCGGAACGCTCCACTCGTGGCTAGTTACAAACTTACGCCTCGTGCCCAGCAGGATCTTCGTGACATCTGGTTCAATATTGCCGCCGAAAACGAACCCGCGGCTGACAATTTGCTGAACAGGCTTTTCGAGAAGTTCCAATTGGTGGCACTTCACCCGGAGATGGGACCGGCGCGCCCGGAAATTGCGGCAACCGTCCGCCTGATTATCGAAGGCAGATATATCGCCATCTATGAGCCGGCGCCTTACGGCATACTGATTATCGCCATCGTGCATGGAATGCGCGATCCGTCGCAGTGGCTGAGCTAGAGCACAAAAAAGGCCGGAAACTCCGGCCTTTTCATCATCGCGTTGGCGATCCACTCACTTCGGGCTGATCATCGTCTCCGGACGCACGATCGCGTCATATTCTTCCGACGTCACCAGCCCGCTCGCCAGTGCCTCTTCCTTCAGCGTCGTGCCGTTCTTGTGCGCCGTCTTGGCGATCTTTGCCGCCGCGTCGTAACCGATCTTCGGGGCGAGTGCCGTCACCAGCATCAGCGAGCGTTCGAGGCCGGCCTTGATATTGTCCTCGCGGGCTTCGATGCCGACGACGCAATTGTCGGTGAAGGAGACGGCGGCGTCGCCGAGCAGCTGGACCGACTGCAGGAAGTTGTAGGCCATCATCGGATTGTAGACGTTGAGCTCGAAATGGCCCTGGCTGTCGGCGAAGGTCAGCGCCGCGTGGTTGCCGAAGACATGGATGCAGACCTGGGTCAGCGCCTCGCACTGGGTGGGGTTCACCTTGCCGGGCATGATGGAGGAGCCGGGCTCGTTTTCCGGCAGCGCCAGCTCGCCGAGGCCGGCGCGCGGGCCGGAGCCGAGCAGGCGGATGTCGTTGGCGATCTTGAAGAGGGCGGCGGCGGCCGCGTTGATCGCGCCGTGCGCGAAGACCATTGAATCATGCGAGGCGAGCGCTTCGAACTTGTTCGGCGCGGTCACGAAGGGCATGCGGGTGATCGCGGCGATTTCCTCGGCAACCTTTTCGGCAAAACCGACCGGCGCATTGAGGCCCGTGCCGACGGCGGTGCCGCCCTGGGCGAGTTCGCAAAGGCCGGGCAGGGTCATCTCGATGCGCTTGATGGCCGAGCCCACCTGCGCGGCGTAACCCGAGAATTCCTGGCCGAGCGTCAGCGGCGTCGCATCCTGCGTATGGGTGCGGCCGATCTTGATGATGTGGCTGAATTCCGTGACCTTCATGTCGAGGGCGGCATGAAGATGCTTCAGGGACGGCAGCAGGTGATGGGCGATCTGTTCGGCGCAGGCAATGTGCATGGCCGTCGGATACGTGTCGTTCGACGACTGGCTCATATTAACGTGATCGTTCGGATGCACCGGCTTTTTGGAACCCATGACGCCGCCAAGCATTTCTATGGCGCGATTGGAAATCACTTCGTTGGCGTTCATGTTGGATTGCGTGCCGGAGCCGGTCTGCCAGACGACCAGCGGGAAATGGTCGTTCAGCTTGCCGTCGATCACTTCCTGGGCCGCATCCACGATGGATTTGCCGATGGTGGAATCGAGCTGGCCGAGCGCCATGTTGGCACGCGCGGCCGCCTGCTTGACGATGCCGAGCGCACGCACGATCGAGAGTGGCTGCTTTTCCCAGCCGATCTTGAAATTGCCGAGAGAACGCTGCGCCTGGGCGCCCCAATAGCGGTCGCTGGCAACTTCGATCGGGCCAAATGTGTCGGTTTCGGTGCGGGTGGAGCTCATGGCTTGCGGCCTTCCTGTCACATGCTGTTAAGGGCAGTTTTTTGAAGATGAGGGACTTATAGGGTGGAACGCTTTCCAAGAAAACCGGACGCCGTGCGAAATATTGATGATGGATCTCATGTTTTGCATCTTCCTTCGGCGCCCCAGCCAGCGTGTTCTTTCGGCCACGCCGGCAAATTAATGCAAATGGCGGCAGAAAGCGCACTTTCTCGGGCGGGAAAATTCGGTAAAAAATTAACTAATAATTTCATAATTTTGTGTGAACTGCTGGCCGGCGTTGCGCTCAACCCCGTCACACAAAGTTGAGCCTGAAAACGCTGGCGGCGCAGGCCGGTTTCTGATGAATGGACCGCGGCTGCCGGGAAGAAATGATCTGAGCCATTTGCTCGAACAGCATGATACTGGAACTGGAAAACAAGATGAAGTTCGTTTTGAAAAGCGCGGTTTCCGCATTGGCACTTTCCTGCGTGATGGGCGCGATTCCTGCGCATGCCTATACGCTGATGGATATGCTGCGCGGCGACCGGGCGAGGGGCCAGAGCACCATTTTCATGGACCCTTCGGCTCCGGTCCGCGGCAATCCGGGCAATCGCAACGGCGGCCTTGGCGGCGATCTCGATCCGGAAGCGGCCCTGCCCAAGGTTTCCAGCCCGCGCTATTACACCTACAAGGCTGAAACGCTGCAGCTCGTCGACACGACCAAGTTTGCCGATCCGGTCGTGACCGGCGCGGTGGCCGACGTTTCGGGTGCGGCCACGACGGACGTCGCCCCGCAGCGCCACTTCCTGACGGAAGCCAAGGTTCGCGCCAATGCCGATGTCGCCAAGGCGCTGCAGGCCTATTACGGCGACGGCAAGAACCCGCTCGTCTGGGTTTCCGGCGAGGGCGTCAACGAGCGCGGCAAGGCGGCGCTCGCCGTGCTTGCCGATGCGGCAAGCGTCGGCCTCGATCCGGCCGATTACGCCGTCACCCAGCCGGTGATCGATCCGGCCAATCCCGACCCTGACGCCCGCGATCGGGCGCTGACGCAGTTCGAACTGGCGCTGTCCGCCAAGGTCCTGGCCTATGTGCAGGATACGACGCGCGGCCGCATCGATCCCAACAAGCTCTCCGGCTACCATGATTTCCAGCGCAAGGTCGTCAAGCTCGATCCGGTGCTGAAGCTTTCGCGCCTCAGCCCCGACGTCGCCGCCTATCTTTCCAGCCGCAACCCCGACAGCCCGCAGTTCCTGGCGCTGAAGGCCGAGCTTGCCAAGCTGCGCGCGGCCGACGGCGGCAATGAAGAGCGGATCACCATTTCGCTGGACCGCCTGCTGCGCCCCGGCGACAGCTCGCCGGAAGTGGCCAATATCGTCAAGGCGATCGAAAAGCACGGTTCGCCGGAATTGAAGAGCGCCCATGCGGCAACATTTGCGGCCTATGCGGGCAGCAGCGACTATTCGCCCGAGATCGTGTCGATGGTCGAGGACTTCCAGAAGGAACACGGCCTGAAGCCGGACGGCGTGATCGGCCAGGCGACCGTGCGCACCATGACCGGCGGCGACAGCAACGCCTCCAAGATCGACAAGCTCGTCGTCGCCATGGAAGAGGCGCGCTGGCTGCCGGAAGATCTCGGCCCGCGTTACGTGATGATCAACCAGCCCGCCTTCATGGCCTATTATTACAACGACTCCAAGCAGCAGCTGGCGATGCGCACCGTCGTCGGCGGCAAGAACAACCAGACCTATTTCTTCGACGACGAGATCGAAACCGTCGAATTCAATCCGTTCTGGGGTGTTCCGCAGTCGATCATCATCAACGAGATGCTGCCGAAGCTGCGCGCCGACCCGAACTATCTGGACCAGCTCGGCTACGAAGTCGAAGTCGGCGGCCATGCCGTGCCGTCTTCCAGCGTCGACTGGTACGGCTCGACGCAGAACATCTCGGTGCGCCAGCCGCCGAGCAGCGACAATGCGCTCGGCGAGCTGAAGATCCTGTTCCCGAACAGCCACGCCATCTACATGCACGACACGCCGTCCAAGAGCTTCTTCAAGCGCGACATGCGGGCTCTCAGCCACGGCTGCGTGCGCCTGTCCGACCCGCGCGCCATGGCCGCAGCCGTGCTCGGCACGACGGTCGACGATGTGGCCCGGCAGATCGCGACCGGCCAGAACCATGCCGTGAAGGTGCCGCAGAAGATCCCGGTCTATGTGTCCTATTTCACCGCATGGCCGAACAAGGACGGCGTGATCGAGTATTTCGACGACGTCTACGGGCGCGATGCCTATACGCTGAAGGCGTTCGACGTGACGACGAAGGCGCGTGAGGCGCAGATCTGACGCCTGGCATTATGGAGTTCAAGCGGGCGGTCTTCGGGCCGCCTGTTTTTGTTTAAGGCGGCCGTTTGGACAGGGCGTGCTCGTGGCCCCCTCATCCGGCCCTTCGGGCCACCTTCTGCCCGCTGGGGCGAAAGGGTGTCGCGGCAGCGTTCACTTCCATAAAGAAAGCGTCAGGACAGGCGAGGCGGCTGAGGTTTGTCCTTCTCCCCAGCGGGGAGAAGGTGGCGGCAGCCGGATGAGGGGGCCGCGATTGCAAGCGTATACGCTCATCCGGCCCTTCGGGCCACCTGACCGGGGTTGAGCCACGGGTCTCAACCCGTCCTTCGGACCCCCGCTGGGGAGAAGGGGTGTCGCGGCAGCGTTCACTTCCATAAAGAAAGCGTCAGGATAGGCGAGCCGGCTGAGGTTTGTCCCTTCTCCCCAGCGGGGAGAAGGTGGCGGCAGCCGGATGAGGGGGCCGCGATTGCAAGCGTATACGCTCGATTTACCAGCCTCAAACAGCAACCTTCGCCGCAGACCCTTTCAGCAGGCTCTCCACCAGCTCCCCCGTCAGCTCATCGAAATGCGCGATGACGGTATCCGGATCGAGGCTCGCCACCGGCACATCCGAAAAGCCGAAGGGAACGGCAATCACAGGCACGCCGGCATTCTTCGCCACGGCAATGTCGTTGATACTGTCGCCGATCATGACGGCGCGGGCGACATCGCCGCCGGCGCGCTCGATCGTGCCGGTCAGATGGCGGGCATCGGGCTTGCGGTATTCGAACGTGTCGCCGCCGATGATCGCATCGAAATAATGCGTCAGCTCGAGCTTCTGGAGGAGGGTGGTCGCAAGCCCTTCCATCTTGTTGGTGCAAACGGCGAGCGCGTAGCCGTCGGCCTTCAGCCGATCCATGGCGGCGACGAGGCCGGGATAGGGCCGGGTGTGACCCGGCATGTTGGCGATGTAATGATCCACGAAGCGTTCGACCAGGGACGGCAGCTCTTCCTGCGAGACGGGCCTGTCCTGCATCCTGCCGGCGCGCTCGATCATGACGCGGGCGCCCTGGCCGACGAGAGAGGTCAGGTCGTCATAGGTGACGGGCACGAGGCCGATCGTCGCGATCGTGTGGTTCAGGCTATCGACGAGATCGACACTGGTATCGAGCAAGGTGCCGTCGAGATCGAAAACGATGAGGGCCTTATTTTCGGGAGCGCGGGTCAAAGTCGTGCCTCTTTGCGGGATAAGATCATTCCGCAGTAGGCGATGGACGGGCGAAAAGCAACGCTGCGACATGCTACGGAAAAGTCGCAGCCGAAACGCGTGGCTTTCAATCGCAGGACGATGATTTTGGCTTTCGTTTGCAATACGAGCCGTGTAAACAGCACATCCAACGCAATATCAGGAGCTGGCGGCGCATGGATGCCCGCGAAATGAAGATCAAGGCCGCCGAGGCAGCGCTTGTCCATGTCGAATATGGCATGCGCCTCGGAATCGGGACGGGGAGCACGGCGGAAGAATTCGTCCGACTGCTCGCCGAAAAGGTGGCGGCCGGTTTCAAGGTCGAGGGCGTTCCGACGTCCGAGCGCACGGCGCGGCTCTGCGTCGAACTCGGCGTTCCCCTGAAGTCGCTGGACGAACTGCCGCAGCTCGACCTGACGATCGACGGCGCCGACGAGGTCGATCCGGCGCTCAGGCTCATCAAGGGCGGCGGCGGCGCGCTGCTGCGCGAGAAGATCGTGGCGGCCGCCTCGACGCGCATGATCGTCATTGCCGACGAAAGCAAGCTGGTCGATACGCTCGGCGCTTTCGCCCTGCCGATCGAAGTCAATCCCTTCGGCCTCGTTTCGACGCGTATCGCGATCGAAAAGACCGCCGCGCGGCTTGGTCTTTCCGGCGAACTGACGCTGCGTCAGTCCGGTGACGGAGAGTTTACCACCGACGGCGGACATCACATCATCGATGCATCTTTTGGCCGCATTCCTGATGCAGAGGCGCTCTCGAGGGAGCTGAATTCCATACCCGGTGTCGTGGAGCACGGGCTTTTCATCAACATGGCGGCGCTTGCGATCATTGCCGGTCCTGCAGGTGCCCGCACGCTGCAGGCAAACAGATAACAGGAGCATAGAAACTCATGATGAACATTGCAGGTCTTGGCCGTCTTGCCGCTGCGACCATCGTTCTTTCCGGGCTTGCCTTCGGCTCTGCCGCAAGAGCGCAGGAAGTATCCGAAGAGCAGCTGAAGGCCGCCCGCGCGGCCATGGACGCGATCGGCGCAACCACGCAGTACGACAATATCCTGCCGGGTCTGGCCGAGCGCCTCAAGGCCGGCCTCATCCAGGATTCGCCGAACTACCAGGACGTCATCACCGCGACCGTCGATGCCCAGGCGCTGGCGCTCGCACCGCGCCGCGCCGACCTGGAAAAGGAAGCGGCGCTGACCTATGCCAAGGCGTTTACCGTCGACGAGCTGAAGGCGATTGCCGATTTCTACAATTCCGACGTCGGCAAGAAGCTGCTGCGCGACGGCCCGGTCGCCTCGCGCGAAACCGCCAAGGCTGCCGATATCTGGGCGCAGGGCATTTCCCGCGACCTGGAAAAGCAGAGCAATGCCGAGCTTTCCAAGGTCATCAAGGCTCCGCCGCCGGCAACCGAAAGCCCGGTGGCGCCGGCTCCGGCCGCTGCCCCGGCCAAGCCGTAAGGCCGCCTTCACCTTTCGCAAAAGCCCGGCCTCGTCCGGGCTTTTGTTTTTCTCCGCCTGTCCCTATGTGTGAAAGACCCTTCTTTCGATTCCTGCGGAGATCATCATGCCTTCCTACGACTACGACCTCTTCGTCATCGGCGGCGGTTCGGGGGGCGTGCGCGGCGCGCGCGTCGCGGCCTCGCTCGGCAAGAAGGTGGCGATCGCCGAGGAATATCGCTATGGCGGCACCTGCGTGATCCGCGGCTGCGTGCCGAAGAAGCTCTTCGTCTATGCCTCGCAGTTCCATGAGCATTTCGAGGACGCGGCCGGCTTCGGCTGGACGGTCGGCGAAAGCGCCTTCGACTGGAAGAAGCTCGTCGCCGCCAAGGACGCCGAGATTGCGCGGCTGGAAGGGCTCTACAAGAAGGGGCTTGCCGGCGCCCAGGCCGAGATCCTGGAGACGCGGGCCGAACTGGTCGACGCCCACACGATCAAGCTTATGAAAACCGGCGAGACGGTGACGGCGAGGACCATCGTCGTTGCGACCGGCGGCAGGCCGAACCCGCACGAGGCGCTGCCCGGCCACGAGCTTTGCATTTCCTCCAACGAGGCCTTCCATCTGGAAGAGCTGCCGAAATCCATCCTGATCGCCGGCGGCGGCTATATCGCCGTCGAATTCGCCAATATCTTCCACGGGCTCGGCGTCGAGACGACGCTGATCTATCGCGGCACCGAGATCCTGTCGCGCTTCGACGAGGATCTGCGCCGCGGGCTGCACGAGGCGATGGTTGCCAAGGGCATCCGCATCCTCTGCCAGGATGTGATGGAGAAGGTGACGAAGGGCGAAGACGGCCTTGTCATCCAGACGATGAAGGGCGAGACGCTGCATGCCGGCGTCGTCATGCTGGCGCTCGGCCGCGATCCGAACACCAAGGGGCTGGGGCTGGAAAAGGCGGGCGTTGCGCTCAACGAGCGCGGCGCCGTCATCGTCGACGAATATTCGCGCACCAATGTCGAAAACATCTATGCGCTCGGCGATGTCACCGACCGGGTACAGCTGACGCCGGTGGCGATCCACGAGGCCATGTGCTTCATCGAAACCGAGTACAAGAACAATCCGACCAGGCCGGATTACGACCTTATCCCGACCGCCGTCTTCTCGCAGCCTGAGATCGGCACGGTCGGCCTTTCCGAGGAGGAGGCCGGCAAGCGCTACAGGGAGCTGGAAGTCTACCGCGCCCAGTTCCGGCCGCTGAAGGCCACGCTCTCGGGCCGGGCGGAAAAGATGATGATGAAGCTCATCGTCGATGCCGCAAGCCGCAAGGTCGTCGGCGCCCATATTCTCGGCCACGACGCCGGCGAAATGGCGCAGATCCTCGGCATCACGCTGAAGGCCGGCTGCACCAAGGACGATTTCGACCGCACGATGGCGCTGCACCCGACGGCGGCCGAAGAGCTGGTGACGATGTATGCACCGAGCTACCGCATCCGCGACGGGCAGCGCGTCTAGAGCCTTTCCT
>UCFC01000033.1 GCA_900471515.1 Hyphomicrobiales bacterium
GCGCCCGGGCGCACGATCAGGATATCTTCCTTGGCGAGATACTGCTGCAGCACGGCAAGCGAAGCCTGCTGCTCCATCTGCAGGTGATCGATCTCGCTCAGGATGGAATCGAGCTGCTCGGCGGGCGTGCGGCCGTCCGGGCTCTTGATGACGATGCTCTGGCGCACCTGGCCTTCGAGGCCGGCAACGCGCACCATGAAGAATTCGTCGAGGTTGGCGGCCGAAATCGACAGGAAGCGGACGCGCTCGAGCAGCGGATGCTCGGTGTTCAGCGTTTCCTCAAGCACACGGCGATTGAACTGCAGCCAGGAAAATTCACGGTTGATGAAGCGCTCGGGGCTCGACAGCAGCTGCTCCAGTGGCGGCAGGCCGGCACTGTCGTCCGGAGTGGATTCCTGATGTTCCTGATATGCGCTATCCATGGTCCACTCACCCTGCTTTTATCGGCTTCGGCGAATATATCAGTTTCACGACGGAACTGTGACAGTCAATCGCCCGAGCCGGAATTGCCCAATTCATTCAATACTTCGGCGGCAAGCGAACGGGTAATGCCCGTGCCTCTGGAAAGCGCCAGCCGGTCGAGCCTTTCGACGATCGTCTGGGCGGCGTTGAGCGACCGCTCCATGCGATTGACGATATAAAGGACGAGTTTGTCATCTATATAAAGCTGCCGGTCGGCGAAGAGCTTGACGATGACCTGCGACAGCAGTTCCTCGTCGGGCTCGCCGATCTCCACGACCGTCGCCGCCTTCAGGCGCGAGCGCAGATCGGGCAGCGTGACCGGCCAGGACATGGGCCAGAGGCGGCTCGTCATCAGCAGGCTGGTGCCGTTTTCCCGCACGCTGTTGATGACATGGAAGAGCGTGGCGTCGTCGAAGCCCGTACGATCGACATCCTCGAAAAGCACAGGGCCATTGGCAGCCGTGATCGCGGCGTCGGAACCGGCGTCGGGATGGATGAGCTTGGCTCCGCTCACCTCCTTCCAGATGCCGGCGAGATGCGTTTTGCCGGAGCCGACGGGACCGGCAAGGATGACCACCGGCGAGGGCCAGTGCGGCCAGGCATCGACGATCGAAACGGCGGCCGCCAGCCGCTCCGAGATCAGGAGATCGTCGCGTCCGGTGGCAACGTCATGCGAAAAGGCCAGCGGAAGCTGTTCTCCGGCCCTGCGCTTCGGATCAGCGTTCTTCACGTCATTCATCGGAAACTGATTTCATCTTCGCGGCTCGGTCGCCCGGCGACCCGCCATAGTAGAGATCGCTTTGAAGGTAGCGCGAAAGCGCAAAGCGGACAAGCACGCCGACGGCGGCAGCGGCCGGCACCGCGACGAGCAGGCCGACGAAACCGAAGAGCGCGCCGAAGGCAAAGAGCGCAAACATCAGCCAGACGGGGTGCAGGCCGACGCTGGAGCCGACGAGCTTCGGCTGCAGGATATTGCCTTCCAGGAACTGGCCGGAGAAGAAGACCGCGAGAACCGCTGCGATCCAGATATAGTCAGGCCAGAACTGGACGAGCGCCACGCCGACCGCAAGCACGAGGCCGACCAGCGAGCCGACATAGGGAATGAAGCTGATCATGCCGGCGAAAAGCCCGATGAGCAGGCCGAAATTCAGGCCGACGATCGACAGGCCCAGCGCATAATAGATGCCGAGGATCAGGCAGAGCGAGCCCTGCCCGCGAATGAAGCCGGCAATCGCCTGATCCACTTCCCTGGCGATCTGGCGCACGTCGCTCACATAATCGCGCGGCACCCACTGATCGACCTTGGCGACCATGCGGTCCCAATCGAGCAGGATGTAGAAGGCGACGACAGGGGTGACCACGAGCAGCGAAATGACGTCGACGATCGCCTTGCCGGAATTCCAGATCTGCGAGAAGAGGCCGGTCAGGAAGCCCATGCCCTCCGACAGGATGCCCGAGAAATTGTCCTTGATGGTTCCGAGCTGGCTTCTGATCCAGCCTGGCAGCATGGAATCCTGGTAGTTGGCGATGAATTGCTGCAGCTGGCTGACATAGCCCGGCACACGCTGGGCGAAATCGTTGAACTGGTTGATGAGGACGGGGATGAGGATCACCAGCGCCAGCGCGAAGATGATGACGAAGGCCACGAGGATGAGGATGGTCGCCATCAGGCGGCTCAAGCCCAGCCGCTGCAGCCTGTCGGCCACCGGATCGAGAAAATAGGCGATCGACATGCCGGCAATGAAGGGCAGCAGGATCGAGCTGAAAATATAGAGGAAGGCGATGAAGGTGAGCAGGACCGCCACCCAGAAGATGATCTGGCGCTTCAGGATCGTTCCGCTGACTTGTTGTGGCATCGCTTCCCCGCTGATCGCACGCCCTGCCCCGACCGCATTCCAGCGGCTCCGGCCGTTTCAGCACATAGGATGGAGGCACGAAGATGGTCAACCCTGTTGCGCCGAATCCGGAAAGCGCACAGGGATTAGCTGGAAAATGGGGGCTTTTCCCTTGCAACGCTTGCATAAAGCGCACTCTCATGCAATTGCGACCGGCATGTGACGCGGTCCTTTGTCCGCAGCTTTAAATCCTCCGGAGATCAGCATGAGCCAGTCTGGAAAAAACGGCCTGACCTATAGCGATGCAGGCGTCGACATCGATGCCGGCAACCTGATGGTGGAGAAGATCAAGCCAGCCGTCCGCTCCACGCGCCGGCCGGGCGCCGATGGCGAGATCGGCGGCTTCGGCGGCCTCTTCGACCTCAAGGCCGCCGGCTTCACCGATCCGGTCCTGGTCGCCGCCAATGACGGCGTCGGCACGAAGCTGAAAATCGCCATCGACGCCGACTATCACGACACCGTCGGCATCGACCTCGTGGCCATGTGCGTCAACGACCTCGTCGTGCAGGGCGCCGAACCGCTCTTCTTCCTCGACTATTTCGCCACCGGCAAGCTCGATCCGGACCAGGGTGCGGCGATCGTCGGCGGCATTGCCGCCGGCTGCCGCGAGGCGGGCTGCGCGCTGATCGGCGGCGAAACGGCCGAAATGCCGGGCATGTATTCCTCCGGCGATTATGACCTCGCCGGCTTTGCCGTGGGTGCCGCCGAGCGCGGCAAGCTGCTGCCTTCCGGCGATATTGCCGAAGGCGACGTCATTCTCGGCCTCTCCTCGTCCGGCGTTCATTCGAACGGCTTCTCGCTGGTGCGCAAGATCGTTTCGCTGTCCGGCCTCGGCTGGGATGCGGCCGCCCCCTTTGCCGAAGGCAAGAAGCTCGGCGAAGCCCTGCTGACGCCGACACGCATCTATGTGAAGCCGCTGTTGAAGGCGATCCGCGAGACGGGGGCGCTGAAGGCGCTTGCCCATATTACCGGCGGCGGTTTCCCGGAAAATATTCCGCGCGTCCTGCCGAAGCATCTCGCCGCCGAGATCGACCTTTCCGCCGTCAAGGCGCCGGCGGTCTTCTCGTGGCTTGCCAGGACGGGCGGGGTCGAAGCCAGGGAAATGCTGCGCACCTTCAACTGCGGCATCGGCATGATCGTCGTCGTCGCGCCGGAGAATGTCGCTGACGTCTCCAAGGTGCTCGAAGCCGAAGGCGAAACGGTGGTGACGCTCGGCCGCATGGTCGCCCGCGCCGAGGGCGAAGCCGGCACGATCTACAAGGGCACGCTCGCCCTATGAGTTCGCCGCGCAAACGCACCGTCGTTTTCATTTCCGGCAGCGGCTCCAACATGATGGCGCTGGTGCAGGCGGCCAAGGCCGAGGATTATCCCGCCGAGATCGTCGGCGTGATCTCCGACCGGGCGGATGCCGGCGGGCTGGCCAAGGCCGCCGCCGAGGGCATTGCCACCTTCGCCTTCGTGCGCAAGGACTATGGGAGCAAGGACGAGCACGAGGCGGCAATCCTTGCCGCGCTTGAGGCGCTGTCGCCCGACATTATCTGCCTTGCCGGCTACATGCGGCTCCTCTCGGGCGCCTTCATCCAGCGCCACGAAGGCCGCATCATCAATATCCACCCTTCCCTGCTGCCGCTCTTTCCGGGATTGCACACGCATCAGCGGGCCATCGATGCCGGCATGCGGATTGCCGGCTGCACGGTGCATTTCGTCACCGAAGGCATGGACGAAGGCCCGGTGATCGGCCAGGCCGCCGTGCCGGTGCTTGCAGGCGATACCGCCGAGGCGCTGGCCGGACGCGTGCTGACGATCGAACACCAGCTCTATCCGCAGGCGCTCCGCCTTTTCGCCGAGGGCAAGGTGAAGATGGAAGGCGGAAGAGCGGTCGGGACGGCAGCTTCCGGCACCGCTCCCAAATCGCAGCTGATTTCGCTGATCGCCGACTAAAACGGCGCCGCGAAGCCCAGCGCTGATCGTGACCGCCGATGCCCGTCTGCAAAAGGCTGCTCGGGACGAGAACCTCGCCCGTCCTTCAGGCTAGGCGAGGCTCGCCTTGTTCAGCACGGTCCATTGCAGCAGCGTGATCGTCTTGAGATCGACGATCTCTCCCCTTTCGACCATCGCAAGGGCTTCCGGCAGCGGCACCTCCAGCACCTCGATATCCTCGTGCTCTTCCTCAAGGCCGCCGCCGTCCGATGTCCGGTCGGCGGTATCGACCGTCGCCGCAAAGAAATGCACGACCTCGGTGATCGAGCCCGGCGCCGTGTAGGACTTGAAGAGGAAGCGCACGTCGCGGACCGTATAGCCCGTCTCCTCCATCGCCTCGCGGCGGATGGCGGCTTGCGGTTCGTCGCCGTCGAGCAGGCCGGCGGGGACCTCGATCATCCAGGCGGGATCGCCGTTCACATAGGCCGGCAGGCGGAACTGCTTCACCAGCACGACGATATCGCGCCGGGGATCATAGAGCAGAATGCAGGCGGCGGGCGTGCGGTGATAGACCTCGCGCGGCAGGCGATGGGTCACGCCGTTGCGGTCGGTATAGTCGATCTGGTAGCCGGTCAGCTTCGTCCAGCCGTCGGACAGGGTTTCCTTGCCGGCGATTTCCACTTTTGCTTTCGATTGCGTCATACCGTGTCCTTGGCGGCGTCCCTGCGAAGCCAGACCTTGTTGTCATGCACGGCTGCGCCGCCATAGGGCGCGACGGGATCGGCGCCGGTGAGAACGTTGATGCCTTCGCCGTCGACATGCGCCTTGTTCGGCCAGAGGCCCTCGGCAATCAGCACGCCGGGCCTGACCTCGGTCGTCACGCGCACATGGATGCGCAGATCGCCGCGCCGATTGCCGATGCGGACGAGATCGCCGTCGCCGATGCCGTTCGCCTCGGCATCGGCAGGATTGACCATCACTTCCGGGCGGCCCTCCTTCTGGCGCGAGGTCTTCGTTTCCGAAAAGCTCGAATTCAGGAAGTTGCGCGCCGGCGAGGTTGCCAGGCGGAAGGGATGCTCGGGATCGGCAAGCTCGATGACATCGACCTGGTCCGGAAAAGCCGGCAGTTCGGCATAGGGGCCGAGCGTGCCGACGGAGGCTGGCGGCTTGTTCGGCGCGGCTCCGTTCACCCAGTCGGGACGGAAGTGGAACTTGCCGTCGGCATGGGCAAAGCCATTGAGATAATGCGCTTCCTCGAAGGCCGGCTGGCGGTCGAACCACTTGTGTTCGAGGAAATGGTCGTAATCCGGCAGGCCGCTTGCCGCCAGAACGCGATCGACCATTTCGCGCGCCGTGAAGCCGAAGCCGGGACGGTCGGCGACGCCGAGGCGTTTTGCCAGTTCCTCGATGACGAAGAGGTTGGTGCGCACGGTCTCCGGCGGCTCGACGAGCTTAGGCCCAAGCAGGATGTGGTTCTGGCCGCCGGCACGGTAGATATCGTCATGCTCGACGAACATGGTGGCGGGGATGACGATATCGGCCATTTCGGCCGTCTCGGTCATGAACTGCTCGTGGACGGCGACGAAAAGGTCGTCGCGGGCAAAGCCGCGCTTCACCAGCCGCTGTTCGGGGGCGATATTCACCGGATTGGTGTTCTGGATCAGCATGGCTGTAACCGGGCCGCGATGGCGAAGGGCGACGGCGTCACCCGTCAGCGCCCGGCCGATCTGCGACTGGTCGATCATGCGGATATCGGCATCCTTCATCGACTTGCCGGTCAGTTCCGCATTGTTCATGCGGAAAATATCGCTGTTGGAATGGAAGGCGCCGCCGCCCTCATATTGCCAGGAGCCGAGCACGGTGGCGACCGAGGCGGCCGCATGCATGGCGACGGCGCCGTTGCGCTGGCGGGTGAAGCCGTAGCCCAGGCGGAAGAAGGTCTTCCTCGTCGTGCCGACGAGCTTGCCGAAGGCTTCGATCTCCTCGACCGAAAGGCCGGTGATCGCTGCCGCCCATTCCGGCGTCTTCGATTTCAGATGCGCTTCGAGGCCGGCGGGATCGTCGGCATATTTCGCCATGTAGGCGCGGTCGGCATAACCGTCGCGGAAGGCGATGTGCATGGCGGCGCAGGCGAGCGCCGCATCGGTGCCGGGCCTGACGACGAGGGCCATGTCGGCCTGCTTCATCGTCGGATTGTCGTAGATGTCGATGACGACGATCCTGGCGCCGCGTTCCTTGCGCGCCTTGACCGCGTGGGTCATCACGTTGACCTGCGTGGCGACCGCATTCGTGCCCCAGATGACGACGCAATCGGCGCGCGCCATCTCGCGCGGGTCGGGGCCGCGCAGCATGCCGGTCGCCATGGTGAAACCGGTCCAGGCGGGATTGGTGCAGATCGAGGAGAAGAAGCCGGAATAGCGCTTGGCGTGGCGCAGGCGCTCGATCGAGTCGCGCTGCACCCAGCCCATGGTGCCGGCGTAGAAATAGGGCCAGACCGCCTCGCTGCCGTCCCTGGCCTCGGCCTTCACGAAAGCTTCGGCGATCTCGTCCAGCGCATCGTCCCAGGAAACCTGCTGCCATTGCCCCGCCCCTTTGGCGCCGGTGCGGCGCAGCGGATGCATAAGGCGGTCCGGGTGATAAAGGCGCTCGGCGTAACGGGCGACTTTGGCGCAGATGACACCCGACGTATAGGAATGGTCGTTGGCGCCGCGCACACGGCCAACGCGGCCGTCTTGCGTGATATCCACCTCCAGTGCGCAGGTGGAGGGACAGTCGTGCGGACAGGCCGTGTGACCGACGCGGGATTTGGCATGGATGGGGGTCGCAATGTTCATGCGATTTCTATATGCCAAGGCTTGAGCGGCCAAAAGGCACAAAAATTCCCCGTCATCCGAATTCATAACAGGCATCAGCGAAAATGAACTATCGCCACATCTATCATGCAGGCAATTTTGCCGATGTGCTGAAACATGCGGTGCTGGCGCGGCTGATCCGTTACATGCAGAAGAAGGACGCCGCCTTCCGCGTGCTCGACACGCATGCCGGCATCGGCCTCTACGACCTTTCCGCCGAGGAGGCGCAGAAGACCGGCGAATGGCAGGGCGGCATCGGAAAGCTGCTCGAAACCGATCTCGGGCCGCAGGTTTCCGAGCTGCTGGAGCCCTATCTCAGCGTGATCCGCGCGCTGAACCCGGAGGGCGGCCTGCGCTTCTATCCCGGCTCGCCCAAGCTCGCGCGCATGCTCTTCCGGCCGCAGGACCGGCTTTCGGCAATGGAACTGCACCCGGAAGACTATCTCCGGCTGCATCGCGTCTTCGAAGGCGACCACCATGCGCGCATCACCGAACTCGACGGCTGGCTGGCGCTCGGCGCGCATCTGCCGCCCAAGGAAAAGCGCGGCATCGTGCTCGTCGATCCGCCCTTCGAGGAAGACGGCGAATATGAACGGCTGGTGGACGGCCTCGCCAGGGCCTGCCGGCGCTTTCCGGGCGGAACCTATTGCCTCTGGTATCCGCTGAAGAAGGGCGCGCCGATCAAGCAGTTCCACGAGGCGCTGCAGGCAACCGAAATCCCGAAGATGCTCTGCGCCGAGCTTGCCGTGCGCAGCGACCGCGAGACCACGGGGCTGACCGGTTCGGGCCTCGTCATCGTCAACCCGCCCTTCACTCTGAAGGACGAGCTGCACCAGCTGCTGCCGGCCTTGAAGGACCATCTGGCGCAGGACCGTTTCGCCTCGCAACGCGCCTTCTGGCTGCGCGGGGAGACGAAGCCTGCCAAGGCAGATTGACCGACTCTCGGCGCTCGGGAATAGTCCGGCTCCGTCCGCATATCCAAAAGGTGCCCCATGAAGCTTCTCTGCTCCCCGACCTCCCCCTTTTCCAGCAAGGTGCGCATGGCCGCCCGCCATCTTGGCCTCGAGGTCACGGAAATCCGGGTCGATACGAATGCGGGGCCGGCGATCCTGGTGGACAACAATCCGCTCGGCAAGATCCCGACGCTGCTGACGGATGACGGCACCTCCGTCTTCGACAGTATCGCCATCATGCATTATTTCGACCGGCTGACGAAGGGTGCGCTCTATCCTTCCAAGAAGGGCAAGCGCACCGATTCCGAAGTGCTGGAAGCGCTCTGCGACGGTGTGTGCGACTGCCTGCTGGCAATCGTCTACGAGCGCCGCTTCCGCGATGAGGAGAAGGTGCATCAGCCCTGGATCGACCGGCAGTGGAAGAAGGTCGAGACCGCGCTGAACTATCTGGCCGCCAACGCGCCCAAGATCGGCAAGAAGCTGCATGGCGGGCATTTCGCGCTCGCCGCGATGATCGGTTATCTCGACCTGCGCTTCAAGGGCCAGTGGGAAGAGGACCATGCCGAGCTGACCGGCTGGCTGCGGGAATTCAAGAAGGCCTTCGACGGCTACGAGCAGCTGAAGCCGCAGACCTGAGCAAGCCGCCCTCGACGGAGGGCACAAAAAAGCCGGGCACGAGGCCCGGCTCAGACCGCTGACAAA
>UCFC01000050.1 GCA_900471515.1 Hyphomicrobiales bacterium
CGGGTTTGTCAGCGGTCTGACGGCCGCAGCTGAGCCGCGGCCGTCTGCCTGTCTCAGGCTCTGGCGATCAGGCGGCCTTGAAGAGCTTCTTGCCTTCGGCATCGAGGGCTTTGAACTCATCGTCCGACAACGTGATGTTCACGGCCGCGACGTTTTCTTCCAGATGCTTGACCTTGGACGTGCCGGGGATCGGCAGCATGACCGGGCTGCGCTTCAGCACCCAGTCGAGCGCGATCTGGCTGGGCGCCGCGTTATGTTTCTTGGCGATCGTGTCGAGCAGCGAGCCCGGCTTGGCGAGATCGCCGGCGGCCAGCGGATACCAGGGGATGAAGCCGATATTGTGCTTGGCGCAATAGTCGAGCACATCCTCGCTGGTGCGGTCGACGAGGTTGTAGCGGTTCTGGACGGTGGCGACCTTGAAGACCTTGGAGGCGGCCTCGATATCGGCGACCGAGACTTCGCTGAGGCCCGCATGGCGGATCAGGCCGGAATCGAGCAGCGACTTGATCGTGTCGAACTGTTCCTTGGCCGGAACCTTCGGGTCGATGCGGTGCAGCTGCCAGAGATCGATCTGTTCGACGCCGAGGTTGCGCAGGCTCTTGTGCACCTGCTGGATCAGGTATTCCGGGCGGCCGAGCGGCAGCCAGATATTCGGGCCGTGGCGCGTGAGGCCGCCCTTGGTGGCAACGACGAGGCCCTTCTTATAGGGATGGAGCGCTTCCTTGATCAGCCATTCGGAAACGTCGGGACCGTAGGAATCGGCCGTATCGATGAAGTTGATGCCGAGTTCCGGGAGGCGCTTCAGCGTTTTGATCGACTCGGCGTGATCGGCCGGATTGCCCCAGATGCCGTCGCCGGTGACGCGCATGGCGCCGAAACCGAGACGGTTGACCTCCATATCGCCACCAATCTTGAAAGTACCGGATTTCGCTGCATTGTAGTCGGTCATCGTCTTTTCCTCTCTTGGTCAATAAAATCACTCAAAATCGGTGGAGCTGGGGACCCGCTCCCGGGCGTCGCATTCGGCCTGCGAAGAGCAGGGCTTCTCGCGAACGAGGCAGACCGGACCATGCCCGGACAGAAGATGGGCAGGCGGATTGCCGGATGCAATGAGCTCATGCATGGCCGCGGCCGTCTTTTGATGGTGTCGCCGCCCGTCGAAGCGGCATCGGGACTATGGGTGCTGCGGCCCCTGCGCATATAGGGCATCGCCGCCTGCGTGACAGCTGCGGCTGCGAAAACATTCACCGCGGGCTGACGCCGGCGACCAGGGCGTGACCGGCTAGCGGCGGGCCTTCGCCTCTTCGCCGAATTCGGCCAGCATCTTCCAGAGTTCGCCGAAGATCTCGCGGGCGAAGGCTTCCATGGAAACGCCCTCCATCGAAACGGCCCGCGCGCGCTCCTGCCAGAGTTCGCTGCCAAGGCGCAGCGCGCCGATGACGACGGCCGCAAGCAGGCGCATGTGCGTGCGCACCTGCGGGTCGCCGCCCTTGCGGGCGATCAGGGCCTCGGTCAGTTTCTGCTCCAGCTTGGCATATTTGAGCTGGTCTCGGGCCTTGAGGGCCGGCGTGCGATGGATGAGCTCGGCAAGTGCCATCGCCCGCTCGTCGGCAGACGCGGCTGCGGTGGCGATCAAGGCTTCCTCGACCGCCCTGACGGAGGATTCACCTGACGGCCGAGCGGCAATGGCCGCCATCAGGCGGTCGGCGAAAGAATCCTGCCAGGCGAAGACCACTTCTTCCTTCGACGGGAAATAATCGAAGAAGCTGCGCTTCGAGACGTCTGCCGCCTCGGTAATGTCCTCGATCGTGGTCGCCTCGAAGCCGCGCTCCAGGAAGAGGCCCATGGCCGCCTGCTCGATGCGCTCGCGGGTCTGGCGACGCTTGCGCTCCCGCCTGCCCTCGGCGGCTTCAGGCTGTGGCTTCCCGGTCATTTCCATCAGGTGTCATTCAGTCATCCGCTTCGGAGAAAGCGGCGATCTCCATATCCATTGCGCTGGCGCGATATTTGAAGCGCTCGCGCGAGAGTTCCAGCGGCTTGCGCCGCGA
Source organism: Hyphomicrobiales bacterium (assembly GCA_900471515.1). Lineage (GTDB taxonomy): Bacteria > Pseudomonadota > Alphaproteobacteria > Rhizobiales > Rhizobiaceae > Rhizobium. Next base: position 2,049 of record UCFC01000050.1, read on the forward strand.
AATCCGGTAGACGGAGGCCGGCGGCAGGTTGCGGACCGTGCCGCCGATGCGCGTCGCCTTCAGGCCAAGACGGTCGAGGATCGGACGCGGCACAGGACAGCGCGGGCCATAGGTGAACTGGTAGAAGGCGCCGCCGGCCCGCATATAGACGAAGGCTCCAGCAAGGATCGAGGCAATCTTGCGCGGCGACATGGACAGCAGCGGCAGGCCGCTGATGACGGCACCGACAGGTTCGCCCTCGAAAATATCGGCCTGCGCCAGATGGGCGGCATCCATCTGCAGGACGCGCGCATCCGGAAAACGCTTCTGCAGCGAGCCGATGAATTCGGGACCGTATTCGATAAGGGTCAGATCGCATTCGCTGATGCCGCGCGCCAGCAGCGCACGCGTGAAGACGCCGGTGCCCGGGCCGAGCTCGATGATCGGACCGTCGAGCGCCGCGATCTCGCTTGTCATGATCCGGGCGAGCGAATCGCCTGAGGGCGCAATGGCGGCAACCCTCAGCGGATTGTTCAGCCAGGAGCGGAAAAAATGCAGGAAATCGGAGCATGCGGTCTTTGCGATCATGATTATCCCACCTGTCTGAAATGCGATTGACTATTGATGCAACGATCGCCCGCAGCATGGCAATTCCAAGGCAGACCCGTCAATCCGCCGTCTCTGCGCATCGTTTTCTCCACAGGGATTTCGTGCATTTTTGTATCTAATGCATTTTTGCATTTAGTGCAATGTATGTTCCATTCAAGGCTGCGCCGTTCGCAAGGCCGTTCCAGCCGCAAAGGGCAGGGCTGCCTGCGCAAGCTGCGGCAGGCCCGGCAGATCCGACGGGCCAGCCTCTTGCGGCCATGCCGAAACATGCCGGAACGAAAAGGCAGCCATCACGGCTGCCCTCTTTCTCGGTAGGGACGCCCGTCCCCTCGCCTGTGCCTGCATGTCGGCTCAGTAGTTGCAGCTCGAGCTGCTGGTCGGATTGAAGCGCAGGCCGCAATCCATGTTGAGCGGCTTCTTGCGGCTATACTGGTAGGATTCGGAGCGGCCGGAGGCGCCGTCGACCGAGCCCGTGGTGCGCGGTTCGTTGCGGGCGTTCGTGTTCTTCTGCTGCTTGACGACCTGCTGCTGCGCCGGGGCTGCGTTGGCTGTTGCGAAAGCCGAAACGCTGACGATTGCGCCAAAGGCGACGGCCACGAGGCCATTCTTCACGATATTCTTCATTTCTTGTCTCCTTGGGAGGATGGTTGGAATTTACGCCAAGGAGCTAGGAAGCGGATTTGTCATATTCTACCGCGCTGCAACAGCACTCACGAATACGTGAGTTTGGGTTGCGCACAAGGAAAAGGCGGCTTTTGACCGCCTTTTTCTTTGCCGGCTCAATAGCCGTTATCGCAGGGCATGCTGCCGGGGCCGATCGAACCGCTAAACGTAGGGTTGCACATAGGCTGGGGCTCCGGCCGGTTCACGGGTTGGCGGACAATCGAGCCCGTGGTGCCGGCCTCGACGCCGAACGCGGCAAGCGGATACCAATAGCCGTCGGAGTGGCGGCGGGTTCCGGGACGTTCCGTGCGGAAGCCATGATAGCCATGCCAATAGCCGGCATGTGCCTTATATTGCACCATTTCTACGGTCGGCGGGACCGGAATCCGGACCCGCTGAACGGGCGCCGCCAGCGCGGGAACGGTAGACGAGAGGGCGAGAAGAGCGCTGAGCGCAAAGGCGGACGGGGCTAGATTAAGCATTTTCATGATAAACCCTCCTTACTGGATTTACGTATGAAAAATGCGTTCTATGCGCGCGAAGTTCCACGATCACACGCGATATCCTACACTCGTGATTGCAGGCGATCCGGCGTGACCGAAAGACACAAAAAATCAAAATTTGCGATTTCTGCTCAAGCCGCAGAGGGCGAGGCTGCGACAATTCGGCAGATGTGCGAATTCACCGTTCTCAATTGGCGTACAAAGGACGGTATCCCTGGCCTGCGATGCAGGAGAGATATTGGCGGTGGGCGGCGCCGCTCGCATTCGTCTCCCGCTCCGTGGCATCGCGGTGGCCGGTCAGCTGCGCGCGCAGGTCATACTGCTTGTTCGACTCGTTATACATGGCGTTGGCATCGGACACGCAGAGGCCGTGGGCGATGTCGGGCGGATTGACGGGAGAGGCGACCGCCACCAGCACCGGCGCATTGGCACGGTCGATACAGCCGGCAAGGGCCGCCATCATGACAACGAGACCTGCCGCACCCATCATTCCCGTCTTCATGCAATCCTCCGGCTTCCCGCCTGACACATCCATCGCTTCCGCAGATAGACGCCGAAGGTTGCGCGAAACTAGGCACGGGGACACAAGGCCATGTTATCGTCTTGCCCGGCAGGCCGGCCTCAGAGCGGATGGCCGGCCGCGGCACATTTGCACCGGAGCTTCGCAATGGCAGCTGTTCAGTAAGAAGAGCCTTCGACCGAGGTCCCCACCCATCCCGAGGAAATCAAGTCGGTATTCGACCTGCGCGTGGGGAAGAGCATCGCCTTGCGCGCCAGTTTCAGAATAACGCCGGCGGGCGTGATCAGCTCTGGAATTGCGCTCGCCGCCATGACGCTCGCCCTGGGCTACCTCGCATCGTCGATGCGGCGCGGCAGGTAAAGCATTTCCGGCGAGGATTGCCGCGACAGATTGTCCTTGCCAGCCCTGAAAGCGGCTATGTCGGCCTCATACTTGCGCTCGCGCCGCCGCTTGCGCCAGTAGGCCCAGATCTCCAGCACAATAAAGCGAAGCATTTCCCGCCCCATGGCTGCTATTAGAATTTCCAAGCCATACTCCAAGGCGCCGGTTGTTCGGGGCGCGATATCCTCATCACTATCTAATGTGTGCACACAAGCATTGTGAGAGTGGGGAGTGAATAAATTCGTAACTCCCAAGAGCAGTATTTCTATCACGAGGATGGCGAGCGGGCGCGGCCAAACCGCCCGATCACAATCCTCGCACGATGTCGGCTCAATCGGGCCTCACATGAGGCTGCGCAACGCTCCGTAATTCTCGAAAAAGCATGGAGAGATAATTCAATCCTAATCCATCGAGTTTCAAAAAATGCTTCTTTGAAATTCCCGAGCTCGAATTCAACATCTCTCGGATGCTATCCTGATGTCGCTCGATCTTCAGAAGGTGCGCTGGACTTATCGCGATCTCACCACCTTCGGACCGACCTGTCGCCAGCACTTCATCGATACTCCTTATCATCGAACTAACAAGCGTCGCCAAGTCATAGCGCTCAAGCTCGCGGTAATCGACATCGAAGATCAGAACGTCTTTTTCACTCTCGTAGATCGAAAGGCCGCCGGCTTCACCGACCGCGCCAGCAGCCGGGACGAATCCTGTTATCAAAGCTCTTATTTCTCCAGCGCGGCCGAGGGCGATCTTAAAATTCTCAAGCATCTGGTCGAACTCTTCATCTGCTTGGTTTTCTTCTCGTTGGGCTTGTTCTCTTTCCAAGATCTCCGTCTGCTTCTGAAAGAGCGCCGTAGAAGCCCTAGTCTCTTCAACCTGTTGGCGGGCAACCTCTAACTGCTCGCGCATGACGAATTGGGTTTCATCCAGTTCCTGCCGCTGCGCGGCAAGCTCCTGCGATTGAATAAAAACCGTTCCGGCAAGCCACAAGAAAGCAATTGGAGCGAAGGCGCCGCCTAGCGTGTCGCCAAGCTCATTGATTTGCCGGCAAGCCAGAAATTTATCCCAAAAGCCGTGAAACCAGTTGGGCGAAATCAGCACTTCATCCGGGTTGCAAGCTTTTGTTTGAATAGCGAGAAAATAGAATGCCACAGCGTAAGCCGCCGTGGACGCAACCAATATCCAAGTGACTTTACTCTTTCGCTGAACCATCGCGATCTCAGCCCTGCTTGTTCTCTTGATAAAACCGGCAGTCGCCGGCGCATTGATTCTGTGATGATATGCGAGCTAAGCGTCTTGTCGCGAAAGTTGCAATGGATGGGCCAACATGAAGGATAAGAATAAGAGCGTCGCCACGCGCTCGGGCTTGCCCTGGGGAGCAGCGCTTGGGGCTGAAATTTTATCGGCCATTCAAATTCCAGGCGGCAACCTGCTGACCAAATATGTTGACGCCTATCAAGAGCGGAAACGCGCCGAGGCTCACGAAGTTTTGCTGGAAGAAATCACCGCAGGTCGGCACGGCCCTGTTGATTTCGAAGCCGACGATATAGAGTCCTTCATCGCTGTGACCCTTCGCTTCGCAAAGGCGATGGAAATGGGTACCGCCCATGAAAACCTTCGCCTGCTAGCGCAGGTAATCGCAGGCTTAAAGAAGAACAAGGCGCTCACAGCGGACACGTTCATGCGGTGGGCCGGTGTTCTCGAGCAGATGACCCGCGACGAGTTGGTCACTATCGGCATCGCATACAAGACGTTCAAGGCACATCAGAACGACCCCCGAACTGAAGAGACAGGGGTTTGGGTGCACATTTTAACCGGCATGCTCAATGCGGGTTACTCAGAGGACGACATTGCCCCCTTGGCAAGCTGCGTTACTCGATATGGCCTTTTGTCGCTGTATACGGGCTACGGTGGAGTTGCGGGATATGAACCTACCAGTTGGCTGATGGAGCTTGGCGAATTGGCCGATCTGGAGTTGGTCATGCCGGAGGCAAGCAATGAGCGATGAACCAATTGAATACGGTGATCAGCTGTTTCATCCGAGTTGGACATTTGAATTTATGGATATCGAGCCGATAGGACGCGATCGAAAGATTGTTCCGATCGAATTGAAAGCGTGTCCTTCTGCGGAAGAATATGGGGATTTGCATCTCATTGCAGATGATTTTGAGCATTCACTGCAATGCTTTGCCGAAGCCAGCAAGTTCGGCATACCCGACCCCGCAAACGTTTTAGCGAAGGCCTTGATCTTTTCTGCTGTGATGGCTTACGCGCGCCCGTTTTCCTCTGGCGTACGCGTGAAGCTCACCCCTGAGATGTTCGACGGTATCTGGAATGATAACAATAAGGCCCTTCACACCTTTCTCTTCGAGCTTAGAAATCGTCACGTCGCCCATTCTGTGAACGATTTCGAACGCTGTGACGCAGTTGGAGTCATCGTGACGTATCCGGGCTTACAACGTGAAGGCAATTCGAGCGGGGTAGGTGTCACATCCCTATCTACCATCGGGTTGACCGCATCGAAGATCCAGGAAGCGCAAGCCCACATTCCTTTGATGGTTGAATTCGTACGAGCTCGCATCAACGAACTGAAAATTAAACTTCACGCTGAGATGAAAGCCGAGCTGGCTGCCGGAACGCCGTGGAAGATGGCGCCGATGATTCGTTTTCCCGATACCACCAAGATCGCGAAGAGGAGAAGCCGCTAGATCTGCAGGCCGACCCGAATTCCTGCTTGCTCGACGCCTTACCCTTCGCACCAAATCAGTTCTGAGAAAACCCGATAAGTTCCGGTTTCTTCCGCGCGGAAAGGTGGGGACAAATGTGGGAATGACAGGTGACAAATACACCAAGTCATTGGTTTTACAGCGCTTTCAAGAAGGAAATGGCGCACCCGAAGAGATTCGAACTCCTGACCCCCAGATTCGTAGTCTGGTGCTCTATCCAGCTGAGCTACGGGTGCGCTTGCAGAAGCGGCCGTGCCGCTTGCGTGGGCGGTTCTCTAAAGGGTCCTTTCGGACAATGCAAGAGCAATCTGAAAAAAATCGCGACTTTGGTGCAGCAAAGCTCCCTTGCGGAAATTGCATCACTTTTCGGCGTGGGAACGGCTGCGGTAATCTTCCAGCGAAACCGGGCGATCGGGAATTTCGATGCGGAACTGGGTGCCGACCGACGGCTTTTCCACAAGCGCGATCGTGCCGCCATGCGCCAGCACCAGCTCGCGGGCGATGGTGAGGCCAAGGCCGGTGCCGCCGGAGCGGGCCGAGCCGCGGAAGGCGGCAAACAGGTTCTGGCGCGCCTTCAGCGGCATGCCGGGGCCTGTATCGTCTATCGTGATGCTGACCACGCTGCCGACACGCTGGGCTGATACGGTGATGCGCCTGACGATGCCGGCCCCCTGCTCGCCCGGCGAGGTGAGCGCCTGCAGGGCGTTGCGGCAGAGGTTGTGGATGATCCGGAACAGCTGTTCGCCGTCGGCATCGACTTCCAGCTCCGGCGCCATCTGCTCGACGAATTCGACGCCGGTCTGCGGGTCGATGGCGAGGATATCCTTCACCTCCTGGATCAGCTCATAGAGGCGGATGCGGCGGCGGCGCGGCGGCGATTCGGTTGCCTTGCCGTAGGAGAGGACTTCGGTCGTATAGCCCACGGCGCGGTCGATGGTGCGCAGGAGCTTCGGCGCGAAGCTCTTGACCATGGGATCGTCGACATCGACGAGGCGGTCGGACATCAGCTGGGCGGAGGCCAGGATATTGCGCATGTCGTGGTTGATCTTGGAGACCGCGAGGCCGAGAGCCGCAAGGTTCTTTTGCTGCTTCAGCGTCTTCTGCAGCTCCAGCTGCATGGAGGTGAGATTGCGGCCGGCAACGGCCAGTTCGTCGCGGCCGCCATCGCCGACATAGACGTTCAGCGGGTTTTCCGGATCGGAGGCAAACTGCTGCATGCTGCCCGTCAGCCTGCGGATCGGGCGGATGAGAATGCGGTTGATGGAGAAGAAGATCAGCGTCGCGGTAAAGAGCGAGATCAGCACCGACAGAAGCAGCACGTTGCGGGCATAGACGAACATCGCCTTGCGCAGGGGCCGGTCCTTCATCACCACCTCGACGCCGGTCCTGGTCTCGCCCACCGCCCCATAGACGCGGATCATGCGGTTGCCGCCGAAGATCATCGTGTCCAGCGCATCGCGCATCGCCGTCAGCGGCGGGATATTGCCGAGATCGTAGGAATCGTCGACCGAGGTCGGCATTTCACTCATGGCAAGCAGGCGGGAGGTGCCGTCCTTGCGCAGCACGATCGCCTTGGTGCCGGTTGCCTCCAGCGTCTCCTTCTGCAGGGCGCGCGGCAGTTCCACCGGCTGCAGGCCATCGATGACGATTGCGGCAGCCGCGGCCGTATTCAGCCGGTCTTCGAGCCAGCGCACGCGCATGCTGGCGATCGAGGGGAAGAAGATCAGGATTTCCGCCAGCATGATGAAGAAGACGGTGAGCCAGAGCAGCTTGCCGGACAGGCGGCTGAACATGCCGGCACGCGGATAAGAAGCCCTGGCAGCCTCACCGGCCGCGATATTTTCCGCTTTGGAAGTCTCGCCCTGGTCTTGAACCGGCATCTCGTCTTGTCCGTGCGGCGAAAGGCCGCCATCAGAATAAGCTCTTATATTAGACCACAATGCCCCGCTTTCAAATCTTTGCGAGGAGCGGCAAGTCGTCACAAACGAAAACGCCGCCCGCAGGCGGCGTTCCGGATGCGTTCATGACGGCTGTCAGAATTCTTCCCAGCTCTGCTCCGCAACTGCGGCATTGCCGCCGAAGGCGCGGGCGACGCGGCCGATCGCGCGGCGCGCCGGAGAGGCGACCGGCTGGTGATGCTGCTGGCGGGCAACGGCAACGGGCGCCTCGTTGGAAAGCTTGAAGCGGGCGATGAGGCGCACGAGGCCATCGGCTTCGGCCGAGAGCTTGTGGGTGGCAGCCGAGGTTTCTTCGACCATCGCTGCGTTCTGCTGGGTCACCTGGTCCATCTGGTTGACGGCGGTGTTGACTTCCTTGAGGCCGGTCGACTGTTCCTTTGCGGCCGTCGCGATCGAATGGATGTGGTCGTTGATGGCGATGACCCGCGTCTCGATCTCGGCAAGCGCCTCGCCCGTCGCCTGCACCAGCTTGACGCCGACCTGCACTTCATCGCCGGACTTGGTGATCAGCGCCTTGATGTCCTTGGCGGCGGTCGCCGAGCGCTGGGCAAGCTCGCGCACTTCCTGGGCGACGACGGCAAAGCCCTTGCCGGCCTCGCCGGCGCGGGCCGCCTCGACGCCGGCGTTCAGCGCCAGAAGGTTGGTCTGGAAGGCGATTTCGTCGATGACGTTGATGATCTGGCTGATTTCGCGCGAGGCCTGCTCGATGCGGCCCATGGCATCGACGGCGTTGCGGACCACGACGCCGGAGCGGCCGGCATTTTCCTTCGCCTCGGAAACCATGACGGTCGCTTCCTGGGCGCGTTCGGTCGAATTGTGGACGACGGCCGTGATCTCGTCGAGCGCGGCGGAGGTCTGCTCGAGTGCGGCGGCCTGCTGTTCCGTGCGCTTGGAGAGATCGTCGCTGGCGTTGCGCAGTTCGTTGGTATTGCCGTTGATCGCTTCGGTCGTCTCGCGCACTTCGCGCATGGTCGTCTGCAGCGTCACGAAAGTGCTGTTGACGTTTTTCTGCAGTTCGGCGAAGGCGCCCTGGAACTCACCGCGCATGGTCTGCGTCAGGTCGCCCTCGGCAAGGCTTGCGATGACGCGGCGGGTTTCATCGACGCCGGCATCGACGCTCGAAAGAAGCGTGTTGATGTTGCCGGCGAACTGATTGAGGCTTTCGTCCTCATAATCCTTGTTGATGCGATGGCTGAAATCGCCGGCGGCAGCGGCGGCGACGACGACGGACATGCTGGACTGCAGGTCGTCGCTCTTGGCGCGCATCGCCGCTTCCTGGGCGTTCATGCGCTGGATGGCGAGGCCGTTCTCCTTGAAGACGGCAACGGCGGCGGCCATTTCGCCGATTTCGTCCTTGCGGCCGGCATAGGGAACCTCGACCTGGAAATTGCCGTCCGCGACTTCCTTGATGGCGTGCGTCACCTTCTTGATCGGCCGGCTGAGATGGGCGGTGCCGATATAGAAGCCCATGCCGACGCCGGCTGCGATGCCGATGCCGGTGATGCTGAGCACCAGCATCAGGATCCAGCTGCGGAAATCCTCGATCTCGTCGTTGACCGCCGTCAGTTCGGCCTTGTCGGTGGTGACGATGGCGTCGATCTCGGCCTGGAAGGCCTTGCGGTTGGCGCGGTTGGCGTCGTTGTTGCCCTGTTCGTTGGCGGCCTGGGGACCGACCTGCGTGCCGAGGCGGGCCGTCTCGGTGCGGAAGGTGCGGAACTCCTTGGCGCGGTCCACGAGCTTGACGAAGGACGCCTTCTGGCTGTCGGGAACCAGCGGCGCCCAGCCGGCGATGACCTTGTCGATCTCGTCCAGATCGGCCATCAGGCCCTTGGCGAAGGCCGGCGTATCCTCGATCGTCTTTGCCGCATAGATGCCGCGCGATTCCATGACGACGGCCGTGACGAAGCGGTTGAGGCGCTCGCCGGCATAGGCGCGGGCGGCGGCATGTTCGTATGCCGTCAGGTTCTCATTGTATTCGCGCATCGCAGAGAGCGCGGTGGCGCCGATCAGAAGCGCGACGCCGCCCATGACGGAAACCAGAAGATTGATCTTGCCGCGAATTTTCAACGCACGCTCCCTCGCTTTGCACGGGGCCGGAAAGCAAATTCCCAGCCGACAGGCAGAAGATCGAGTAAATTCGTTAATGTTGTATTTCGAATATTAACAATAGCGACTACAAAAAATTACCCATATTTACTGTAGCCGCCGACCCTTTTCGCCAGTGACCGAGCATCTTCAAGGAATAAAAGTTGCGGCTGAAAGCTTTTGCGAACCGCGGGGCGAACTATACAACCAGATAGGGAGAAGGTGCATTCGTTAACACCGGAGTGCGAAATCTTGCCCTCCGCCGCTGCGAATCATCGAATCTGGCTACGTTAATTGACTTTGGAAAGCTTCATCCGTATAAGCCGCCGCACGTCCGGTCATTCAAGGTCTTTTGCGACCTCGCCCGTTCGAAAAACAACGCTCCTTGCATCATGCAAACTCAAGAAGGGCCGCACTCCGCGGTGTTTAAATAAATGAAGCGTACCTATCAGCCCTCGAAGCTTGTCCGCAAGCGCCGCCACGGTTTCCGTGCGCGTATGGCCACCAAGGGCGGCCGTAAGGTCATCGTTGCCCGCCGCGCACGCGGCCGCAAGCGTCTTTCGGCCTAAGGCCGGAATTGCCCGATAGAATATGACGGGCGGCTTGAAGACCAAAGAAGACAAAAAGATTGTCGGGCGGCTGAAGAGCCGCCCGCAATTTCTTGCAGTCCGCGAAGGCGAAAAGCGCCGCGGCCCCCTCTTCCTTCTCGAGGTCCTGAACCGCAGGCAAGAGGACAGCGAAGCCCGGGTCGGCTTCACCGTTACCAAAAAACATGGCAACTCGGTCGAAAGAAACCGCATGCGGCGGCGCCTGAAAGAGGCGGTGCGGCTTCATGCAGGGTTTGCAATGCAGCCCGGACACGACTATGTGGTTGTCGCCCGCAGGGACGTATTGACGGCGTCCTTCGAAGAACTGGCCGCGGAACTGAAAGCCCGCGTGGAAACCAGGCCGAAACACCGGCGCCCGAAAGACGAGCGCCCCAGGAACGTATGATGGAAAACAACCGCAATTACTTCATTGCGATCGCTCTCTCGGTGCTGATCGTCCTTGGCTGGCAGTTCCTCTACATGAACCCGCGCATCGAGGCCCAGCGCAAGGCTCAGGAAGCCCAGAAGGCACAGCAGCAGACCGAGCAGACGCAGCAGCCGGCAGCCGGCAGCCAGGGCGCCCAGACGAGCGGTGCTGCCCCGACAGGTCAGGCCGCGGCGACCGCCACTCTCGAAGAAGCACTTGCGAAGACGCCGCGCGTTGCCATCGACACGGCCGCGCTTTCCGGCTCCATCAACCTTGCCGGCGCCCGCCTCGACGACCTGAAGCTCAAGGCCTATCACGAGACCGTCGACGACTCGAGCCCGATCATCACACTCTTCTCGCCGGCTGAGACCAAGGACGGCTATTTTACCGAGCTCGGTTACATCGGCAGCGACACGACCGGCGCCGTTCCCGGCCCGTCCACCGTCTGGACCGCCCCGGAAGGCGCAAAGCTCACCGAAAAGACCCCTGTCACCCTGACCTATACCAACGACAAGGGCATCACCTTCGCCCGCACGATCTCCGTCGACGAACACTACATGTTCACGGTCACGGATAAGATCGAGAATGCCGGCCAGGCGCCTGTCTCGCTCTCCTCCTACGGCCGCGTGACGCGTTACAACAAGCCGACGACGCCCTCCGTCTACGTTCTGCATGAAGGTTTCATCGGCGTGATCGGCGACGACGGCCTGATCGAAAGCAAATATACCGCCGTCGAGAAGGAAGCAGTCACTCCGGCGAAGTCCACCGGCGGCTGGCTCGGCATTACCGACAAATACTGGGCGGCGACGATCATCCCGCCGCAGCAGGCCGCCTATGAGGCACGTTTCTCGCACTTTACCGACGGTCAGCCGCGCTACCAGGCCGACTATAAGAACGACGCATTCACGGTGGCGCCCGGCCAGTCCGTCGAAGTGAAGAACATGGTGTTTGCCGGCGCCAAGGAAGTTCCCGTCATCGACGGCTACGAGGCGAGCTACAACATTCCGCGCTTCGACCGCCTGATCGACTGGGGCTGGTTCTATTTCATCACCAAGCCGATGTTCAAGCTGATGGACTTCTTCTTCCGCTACTTCGGCAATTTCGGCGTGGCGATCCTGTGCACGACCATCGTCGTCAAGGCGCTGTTCTTCCCGCTCGCCAGCAAGCAGTACGCTTCGATGGCGAACATGAAGCGCGTGCAGCCGAAGATGGAAGAGCTGAAGGCCAAGTTCGGCGACGACCGCATGGGGCTGCAGCAGGCGATGATGCAGCTCTACAAGGAAGAGAAGATCAACCCGATCGCCGGCTGCTGGCCGGTGGCGCTGCAGATCCCGATCTTCTTCTCGCTCTACAAGGTGATCTACATCACCATCGAGATGCGCCACGCCCCCTTCTTCGGCTGGATCAAGGACCTTTCCGCCCCCGATCCGACGACGATCGTCAACCTGTTCGGCCTGCTGCCCTTCGAGGCGCCGACCCTGCTGCATCTCGGCGTCTGGCCGCTGATCATGGGCATCACCATGTTCGTGCAGATGCGCATGAACCCGACCCCGCCCGACCCGACGCAGGCGATGATCTTCAACTGGATGCCGCTGGTCTTCACCTTCATGCTGGCAAGCTTCCCGGCCGGCCTCGTGATCTACTGGGCCTGGAACAACACGCTGTCGGTGATCCAGCAATCGGTGATCATGAAGCGCCACGGCGTGAAGATCGAGCTCTTCGACAATCTGAAGGGCCTGTTCAAACGAAAACCGGCGCCATCGAAATAGTCGAAAAGCCCTGCTTCGGCGGGGCTTTTTGTTTCGGGCCGCGCAAACGCGCAGGCGCGCGAACCTTGACATTGCAGCCCAAAAACATGAAGCCGGTTTCATCCCGAACCCGGAGATCGCAGAATTCACATGACTGAAATCGCAAAGCCGCTCTTCGGCCACCCCTGGATCTTCATCCGCGGCGTGCCTTCCCTGAAGTTCCTTCCGCCGGAAGGGCCGCTGGAAGTGGCGTTCGCCGGCCGCTCGAATGTCGGCAAATCGTCGCTGATCAACGCGCTGGTCGGTCAGAAGGGCCTGGCGCGCACCTCCAATACGCCCGGACGCACGCAGGAGCTCAACTATTTCGTTCCGGACGGTTATTCCGGCGAAGGCAGCGACCTGCCGCCGATGGCGCTGGTCGACATGCCGGGCTACGGCTATGCGCAGGCGCCCAAGGAGCAGGTGGACAACTGGACGAAGCTCGTCTTCGACTATCTGCGCGGCCGCGCGACGCTGAAGCGCGTCTATGTGCTGATCGACAGCCGTCACGGTATCAAGAAGAACGACGAAGAGGTGCTGACGCTGCTCGACAAGGCGGCCGTCTCCTATCAGATCGTGCTGACCAAGACGGACAAGATCAAGGCCCCGGCCGTGCCGAAGCTCGTTGCCGAAACATTGGAGAAGATCCGCAAGCGGCCGGCCGCCTATCCGGCCGTGCTTTCCACCTCCTCGGAAAAGAACGAGGGACTGGACGACCTGCGGCAGGCGATTGCCGAAACGGTCGGAATAGCCAACTGGAAATAAGAGAGGCGCCCGCAAGGACGCCTCCCAGAGCATTTCCGGCGAACACGGAGCGCCTTCAATGCTCCGGCTCATTGTTTTCTCCGCAATTCCGGACGCAAAACCGGTTCCCACTTTTGCTGGAATTGCTTTAGACGCTCCCGAACCTACATCCTGGGCAGCAACACCTCGTCGACGACGTGGATGACGCCGTTCGACTGTTTGACGTCGGCAATGGTGACATGGGCAACGCCGCCGTTTTCATCCGTCAGCGTGATCTTGCCCATGCTTTCCTTCGCTTTGAGCACGCAGCCGCCGACCGTCTTGATGTCGTGCTCGCCGCCGTCCTCCTTAATCATCCTGGCGACGGTCTTCGACAAGGCGTCGGCGGCAACGACATGGCAGGTCAGGATCTTGACGAGCTTGTCCTTGTTTTCCGGCTTCAGGAGCGTGTCGACAGTGCCTTTCGGCAGGGCGGCGAAGGCTTCGTTGGTCGGGGCAAAGACAGTGAACGGCCCCTTGCCTTCCAGCGTGCCGACCAGGCCGGCGGCCTTCACGGCGGCAACCAGCGTGGTATGATCCTTGGAATTGACGGCATTTTCCACGATGTTCCTGTTCGCATACATCGCGGCACCGCCGACCATCGGGTTCTTTGCCTGAGCGGCGAAAGCGATTGCGGAAAGGGCGGCGGTGAGCGCGGCTGCGCGCAATGCGGACTTGATCATGATCTTCTCCTCTGCACCCGGTCGCAGCCGCCGGCTTCATGCCCTGCGCCGCCCGGATATCAGCAACTACGGAAGAGGTTGCAGAAGAGTTTCAGGAGGATGACCTGTTTTACGGCCGGTGGATGGAACCGCTGGCGATGACGGGGCCGCTCGGCTGATGCGTGGGCGAGCCGCCGAAGGGCTCCAGGCTGACGGCCAGCGTCGCGCCATCGGAAATCTGGCCGCGCATGTCGCCCGGTATCAGCAGTTCGCCATTCATGCCCGGCTGGAAAACCCCGAGCGAGCGGGGCGTGCCACTGCCCGGCACGAGCCAGAGTTCCAGGGATTTCTCCTCCGGCTTGCCGGCTGCGACCGGCACGATCTTCAACCGGCCGCTCTGCATCTCATAGGAGGCCGCAAGATTGACCTGATTGTTCGGTCCCGAGAGCTCGGCGACCAGCGGCGGCGATGCCGGAGGCTGGGGCACAAGACCGGAGGCAAAGGCGATGACGCCCAGGGTGACGGCAAGCGAGGCAAATGTCAGCGAGCGCCAGAAGCCGGCGGAATTCCAGAGCCCATGCGAAAAGCGCGGCGCAGTTTCCGCATCGGCGAAGAGGCGCGCCTCGATCTGCTTGAAAGTCTCGCGGCTTGGCTGAGCCGCGCCATATTCGTCGTTGAAGCTGGAGAGGTTGACCTCCCAGCGGCTGACGATGGCGGCAAACTGCCGATCGCGGCGCATGCGCTCCTCGACGATCCTGCGATCCTGGAGAGAGAGGACGCCCAGCACATATTCGCCGGCCAGAACCTCGTCGCGGGAGCGGTCTCCCTTGCTTTTGTCGGGCGATGTCATCGTTCCATGCACTCTCTCAGTTTCAGCAGGCTGCGTCTTAGCCATGTCCGCATCGTATTCAGCGGGACACCAAACTGACCGGCCAGTTCCTGATAGCTCAGCCCTTCGACATAAGCTCGTTTCACCGCGACCGCACGATCAGCTTCCAACTCTTCCATGCAGGTGTCAATCCGCCTTCCTTCATCCTTAATCACGACTTGTGCTTCGGGGTCGGGAGCGGCGTCGGCAAGGCCGAGCGCTTCGTCGATTTCGTCGGCGACCGGCTTGCGCGCCCGCAACGCATCGATCGCCTGATTGCGGGCAATGGCCGCAAGCCAGGCGGCCGATGTCGCGGAGCCGGCGGTGAAGGCACCGGCACGCTGCCATATCTTGATGTAGACCTCCTGCAACACTTCTTCCGCCTCGTTCCTGTTTCCAAGGATACGCAGGCAGATCGCCAGAAGTTTCGGACTGGTCTGGTTATAGAGCGCGGCAAAGGCCTTGCGGTCGCCAAGCGCCACGCGGCCGATCAGATCTGCAAAATCCCCAGTCATGTCGCCCTCGAATGAACGATTTCCGGTTCGATAGTTTCAATATGAGCTGGCAGGTTCCCAGGTCGGCCTTAGATACGAAAAACTATTGCGTCCCGGATTATTCCCTCTGTCAAAAACTTGAGATAAAAGGCCGCGATCAATTCCGCGGGGTCCCCCATGAACGAGTCCGAAAGCGAAATCCAGGCACGTCTTCTCGCACAGGCGCTGCCCTTCATGCAGCGCTACGAAAACAAGACCATCGTCGTGAAATACGGCGGCCATGCCATGGGCAATCCCGAACTCGGCAAGGCTTTTGCGAGCGATATCGCGCTGCTCAAGCAGTCGGGCGTCAATCCGATCGTCGTGCATGGCGGCGGCCCGCAGATCGGCGCGATGCTGACGAAGATGGGTATCGAATCCAAATTCGAGGGCGGGTTGCGCGTCACCGACCAGAAGACGGTCGAGATCGTCGAAATGGTGCTTGCCGGCTCGATCAACAAGGAAATCGTCGCGCTGATCAACCAGACCGGCGAATGGGCGATCGGCCTCTGCGGCAAGGACGGCAACATGGTCTTTGCCGAAAAGGCGCGCAAGACCGTCAAGGACCCCGATTCCAACATCGAGCGCGTGCTCGATCTCGGCTTCGTCGGCGAGGTGGTCGAAGTCGACCGCACGCTGCTCGACCTTCTCGCCCGTTCCGAGATGATCCCGGTCATCGCACCGGTTGCCCCGGGCCGCGACGGCGCGACCTACAATATCAACGCCGACACGTTTGCCGGCGCCATTGCCGGCGCGCTGAACGCCACCCGCCTTCTGTTCCTGACGGACGTGCCCGGCGTGCTCGACAAGCAGGGCAAACTCATCAAGGAACTGTCTGTCGCCGAAGCCCATGCGCTGATTGCCGACGGCACGATTTCCGGCGGCATGATCCCGAAGGTGGAAACCTGCATCGACGCCATCAAGGCGGGCGTGCAGGGCGTCGTCATCCTGAACGGCAAGACGGCCCATTCCGTGCTGCTCGAAATCTTCACCGAGCACGGCGTCGGCACGCTGATCGTACCCTGACGAAAAGGCGCCCTCCGGCGCTTTTTTTATGCCTCGGCAAAACCGGTCGAAAGCGTCAGACTTTCCCAGGCGTCGATTTCAGCGCTCAAGCCCCTCAGCTTGTCGCGGACAAGAGCCAGCGCGTCGGTGCCGAGCAGCAGATGGACCGGCGGGTTTTCGGCCTCGACAAGCGCCATCACGGCAGCGGCGGCCTTGCGGGGATCGCCGGCCTGCCGGCCGCTCTTTTCCTCGCGCGCCCTGCGGATGGGATCAAAGAGCGCATCGTAATCGGCAATGCTCCTGCCGGTGCGGATCATCGAGCGGCCGGCCCAGTCCGTGCGGAACGAGCCGGGAGCCAGCGCCGTCACCGCGATGCCAAAATCCTTGACTTCCTTCGCCAGGACCTCGCTGATGCCTTCCAGCGCAAACTTGCTGCCGCAGTAATAGGCAATGCCCGGCATGGTGATGAAGCCGCCCATCGAGGTGATGTTGATGATGCGGCCTGCCCGCCGCCGGCGCATGAACGGCAGGACGGCCTTCATCATGGCGACGGCGCCGAAGACATTGACCTCGAATTGCCGGCGCATTTCCTCGATCGGCGATTCCTCCAGGGTTCCTTCATGCCCATAGCCGGCATTGTTGATGAGAACGTCCACCGGCCCGACCGTCTTCTCGATGCCGGCAACGGCCGGTTCGATCGCTGCGATATCGGCGACGTCCAGGCGAACCGCCGTTGCCCGCGCCGGCGCCAGGCTCTCGAACGCGGCGGCGGCTTCCACGTTCCTCACCGTTCCCGCCACGCGATGGCCCTTCTCCAGTGCGGCCTGCGCAAAGGCACGGCCAAAGCCCGAGCTGACACCGGTAATGAGAAACTGCTTTTCGGTTGAACGCATCGTGCACTCCTGTCCTGATGCGGCCGCGACAGACAGGCGGCCCGACCCGTCATGTGGCAGGGCGGGAGCGCTATTTCCAATATATTGCGCAGGCGAATGCGATATCTTAAAAGTATTACATGGAACTTCGTCATCTTCGCTATTTCCTTGCGGTCGCAGAAGAGCTCAATTTCACGCGCGCAGCCCGCAAGGTCGGCATCGGCCAGCCGCCGCTCAGCAATCAGATACGCGATCTTGAAAACGAGATCGGCGCCGCCCTCTTCCGGCGCCTGTCGAACGGTGCGGAACTGACGGCGGCAGGCGAGGCCTTCCTGCCGGAAGCCCGGGCGATCCTGGCTCAGGCCGAACAGGCCAAACAATCCGCCATGCGCGCGGCACGCGGCCAGAGCGGGCGCCTACGGGTCGGCTTCACCAGTTCGGCCGTGTTCAATCCGGTCGTACCTGCCATCGTCAACGCCTTCCGCGAAAAATATGCGGCCGTTCAATTCGGCCTCGAGGAATCGCCCACCGCACGATTGCTGGAGAGGCTCGAAGGGGAAGAGCTCGACGCCGTCTTTATCCGCCCCGGCAGCGGCGACGAACCGCAGGTCCGGTGCCAGCTGCTGGCCGAGGAGCCCATGGTCATCGTGCTGCCGGCAAGGCATCGGCTGTCGGAGGCGCAGACATTGCGCCTTGACGAACTGGCCGGAGAGAGGTTCGTGCTCTTTCCGCGCGAGGCCGGCGCCGGCTTTTTCGACGACATCATCGCCGCGTGCCGGCGGGCCGGATTTGAGCCCGTGCTCGGCCAGTCGGCGCCACAGATCACCGCCATCGCCAGCCTGGTCGCCGTCGGCCTCGGCGTCTCGGTCGTGCCGAAGGACATGGCGGAGATCAAAGTGCCCGGCGTTCGCTACATCACGATTTCAGGCGAAGCGCCGACAGCGCGGCTGGCGCTCGCCACAAGACGTGACGAGCGCTCTCCCATCGTCCGCAATTTCCTGGCGCAGGCTTTCGCCACGCAGAAAAGCTTCGCCGGCAACGATCAGTTGGCCGAATAGATCGCCGCGGCGGCTTCCTTCAACTTTTCCATCATGGCCCGGTAGGGGCCGGGACCATAGCTGATGCGCGAAACGCCGAGCCTTGCAAGCTCAGCCGGCTCGGGCGCGCCGGCCTTCATCATGATGTTGACCGGCAGCGCGGATGCGGCGCAGATCCGTTCGATCAATGCCGGTTCGATCAGGCCCGGCACGAAGAAGCCGCTGGCGCCGGCCGCCGCATAGGCCCTGCCGCGCTCGATCGCCTCATCCACCAATCCGGCATGCCTGGAGCCGTCTCCTTCCTGAAGGAAGAGATCGGTGCGGGCGTTGATGAAGAAATCGATGCCGCGCGCCCTGGCCATTTCCCGGATGGCGCGGATGCGTGCCGCCTGCGCTTCGACAGGATGAAGGCCGGTTTCGCCGACGCGCTGGTCCTCGAAGTTGATGCCTACGGCGCCGACCTCGATGAGCTTTGCGACATTGGCCGCCGCACCGGCAGGCTCCGTCGAATAGCCGCCTTCGAAATCGACCGAGAGCGGCAGCTCGTTGGCGGCGGTGATCGAGCGGGCCGTCTCGATCAGCACCTCCATCGGCAGCTTCTGGCCGTCGCCATAACCATTGGCGGCGGCGACGGACCAGCTTCCGGTCGCAAGCGCCCTGGCACCGGCCTCCGTCACCGCCCTGGCCGTTCCGGCATCCCAGATATTGTATAGAATGACGGGCGCTCCCTTTCGGTGCAGCGTGCCGAAAAGCTCGGCCTTCTCGTTCTGGTTCATGCTGTCCTCTCCATCTTCTGCGCCATGATCTTTTCCTCGTGCCGAAGCAGCCATTGCTTGCGCCAGAGCCCGCCGCCATAACCGGTCAGCGATCCGTCCGCGCCGAGGATGCGATGGCAGGGCACGATGATGGCGAGCTGGTTGGCGCCGTTGGCCCGGCCGACGGCACGCACGACCTCGGGCCTTTGCATCTCCCTTGCGAGATCGCCATAGGCGCGCGTCTGGCCGGCGGGGATTTCGATGAGCTTTGCCCAGACATGCCTTTCGAAGGGCGTGCCGCCAAGCGCCAGCGGCGTCCTGAAAGTGGTCAGCCGCCCCTCGAAATAGTCCCGGATTTCCGCCTCTACCTGATCGATCGCCGGCGTGCGGCCGATCGCGACCGAGGAGCGGACGCGCTTCTGCAGGGCTTCGAGTTCGGTCGGCAGGGCCTTGCGGTCGTGGAATTCGAGGAGATGCAGATGGGTCCTGTCGGCGACCGCGATCATCGGGCCGAGCGGCGTGTCGAACCAGTCGGCAAAGAGCAGTTCGCGGTTCTGCGAGAGTGCCGGCGCCTTGCCGACAAGGCGCTGGAAGGCTGCCCGGAAGCCGCTCGGGGAACCATAGCCTGCGTCGATCTGCGCATCGATGACGCGCGCGCCGTCGGCCAGTTGCCGGGCAGCCTCGCCGAGCCGGCGGTAGCGGACGATATCGCGGAAGGTCATGCCCAGCGCCCGCTTGAAGGCGCGACGCACGGTCGAGGGATCGTAGCCGCGGCGCACCAGTTCGTCCTCGGTCCAGCGCACATCCGGCTCGCCGTCGAGCCTTGCCAGGAGTTCGTCGACGATCGGCTCGCGGCCCGGCTGCTCCAGCGGCCTGCAGCGCTGGCAGGGACGGAAGCCGGAATGCATGCAGGCGGCGATCGTATCGAAGAAGATGGTGTTTTCCCGCTTCGGCTTGCGCGCCGGGCAGGTCAGGCGGCAGAAGATACCTGTCGTCTTCACGCAGACATAGGCCTGGCCCTCGTAATCGGCGCTGCGGGCGATCAGGGCATCGTAGAGCGTATCATCGTCGGGGCGTTCGAAAAGCATGTGCGCTTTCTAGCACTCCGCGCTTCGGTCGTCCGCCGAAAATCGGGCGTCTATTTTCTCTTCGTGATTTTCTTGGCGCTGCAGCCGTGCCATAAGGTCGGCCATGACAAAGATCGACCGCACGCCCAGCAAGAATGATTTCGAGCATGTGACCGAATGGGTCTTCGACCTCGACAACACGCTCTACCCGCATCACATCAATCTCTTCGCGCAGATCGACAGGAACATGACGGCCTATGTCGCGGCGCTGCTGCAGATGGAGCACGACGAGGCCCGCAAGCTGCAGAAGCAATATTATCTCGAACATGGGACGACGCTGCAGGGCCTGATGATCCACCACGGGATCGATCCCAACGACTTCCTCGAAAAGGCGCATGCGATCGACTATTCGGCGCTGACCCCGCAGCCGGAGCTCGCCGAAGCCATCAAGGCGCTGCCGGGGCGCAAGTTCATCTTCACCAACGGCAGCGTCCAGCATGCGCAGGCAACGGCCGGCGCGCTCGGCATTCTCGACAATTTCGACGATATTTTCGATATCGTCGCGGCCGACTACCTGCCGAAGCCGGCGCAGGCAACTTATGACAAGTTTACGGCGCTGAAGAAGGTCGAGACCGACAAGGCCGCCATGTTCGAGGATCTGCCGCGCAACCTCACGGTGCCGAAGGCGCTCGGCATGCAGACCGTTCTGCTGGTGCCGCGCAACCTGGAGGAAACGGTCGTCGAATGGTGGGAGAAGACGAGCGGCGAGGACGATCACATCGACTTCGTCACCGACGATCTCGCTGATTTCCTGAAGAAGATTACCGCCTAGCTTACTAAAGTTTCATCCATCTTACAGATGTTTAACTGGGCCGTGGCGCGGTTCGGCCCTACCTTTCGTAGCGAGGGACATCCTACGAAAGGACGCACTGACATGTACCGCAACAAGCTTATCCTGACGGCGCTTTCCTCTGTTCTCCTGCTCGGCGCAGCCGCCGGCGCGAGCTTTGCCGCCCCCGGCGACCGGCCCGACCGTCCGGGGCATCACGGCAGGATGGAGCATGGCATGATGGGCGGACCGCGCGGCGCCGCCTTCCGCGAAATCGCCTTTGTGCGCATGCTGAAACAGTTCGATGCCAACAAGGACGGACAGGTTTCCAAGCAGGAGGCGACCGACGGCATGGAGAAGATCTTTGCCGCTATCGACACCAACCATGACGGTTCCCTCACTCCGGGCGAAATCCGCGAATACCGCCAGGCCCAGTTCAAGGCCCGCCGCGAAGCCGTCTCGGCCCAAAAGGGCGATGCCGATGAGAACGCCGCCGCGGCGACCGCCGACGACAGGGATCACGGCCGCCACGGCCGTCATGGAATGCGCATGCGCATCATGGGCGCTTCGCTGATGATGCATCGCATCGACACCGACGAGAACGGCCAGATCAGCAAGCAGGAGGCGGAAACCGCCTTCAACAAGTTCTTCGACCGGATGGACCGCAACAAGGACGGCGTGATCTCGATCGACGACATGCCGGACCGGCCCTTCCTCTAGGGACCGTCCGGCTTCACCTTCGATATCGCGAGGGTTTGCCCCTCGCCCGGAGCCCTCTTCCCGCCCGCGGGGAGAGGGCTTTTCGCCGCGGGGCCGCAGCTTTGCCAGAACAGATTTATTCGCGGTGCTCGTAAAAGTCCTGGACGATCTTCCAGGCCTCGTCGGCGGTATCGACAAAGCTGATCAGGTTGACGTCTTCGGGCGCGATCGTCCCGAATTCGGCAAGCGCGTCGAAATTGATGATGCTGCGCCAGAATTTCGAGCCGAAGAGCAGCAGCGGGATGCGCTCCATGCGGCCGGTCTGGATCAGCGTCAGGCATTCGAAGAATTCGTCCAGCGTGCCGAAGCCGCCGGGGAAGACCGCAACCGCCTTGGCGCGCACCATGAAATGCATCTTGCGGATTGCGAAATAGTGGAAGTTGAAGCTGAGCTCGGGCGTCACATAGGCATTCGGCGCCTGCTCGTGCGGCAGCACGATATTGAGGCCGATCGACGGCGCGCCCTCATCCGCTGCCCCCCGGTTTCCCGCCTCCATCACGCCCGGACCGCCGCCGGTGACGACGACATATTCGTGGAAATCGAAGCCGGCGGCATAACGCGAGCACAGGCGGGCGAACTTGCGGGCCTCGTCGTAATAGACCGATGCGGCTTCCAGGTTCGCCCGCTGTGTCTCGTTGCGGGCGGCCCAGGCGCTTTGGCCGGGGGCGGGAATGCGAGCCCCGCCGAACATGACGACCGTCGACTTGATGCCGCGCTCGGCCATCATCATCTCGACTTTCAAAAGTTCGAGCTGCAGGCGGATCGGGCGCAGTTCCTCACGGCAGAGGAAATCCTCGTCCACATAGGCAAGACGATAGGCCGGCGAGAGCGTCTGCGGCGTCTTTGGAACCGCTTCCGCGCGCTGCCTGTCGCTCGAACTGCTCTTCAACGGGTCCCAGACACCGTCCTTGCGCCGCGCGCCGCCGTTTCTTGCCTTTGCCATGTCGAAATGCCTTTCAGTATCACCGGCCACAAGTGACCGGATATGTCGCTATAACGCCTTGAATCCAGATATGATCTTGTCCGAAAAATCATTCCATTTTACGGGCGCATGCTGTAGATCGGGTGACGACCCGCCAACCGCAATTCCGGAGACTCCGCCGTCTCCACGATAAAGATCGAAGTTTAAGGAATTCTCATGAGCGCCACCGACCTCGCATCCCTCGAAAAGACCATCGAAACCGCCTTCGACAATCGCGACAATGTGAACATGTCGACGAAGGGCGAAGTGCGCGATGCAGTCGAGGCAGCGCTCAACCTGCTGGACGCAGGCAAGGCGCGCGTGGCCGAACGCGGCGCCGACGGCGCCTGGAAGGTCAATCAGTGGCTGAAGAAGGCCGTATTGCTCTCCTTCCGTCTCAACGACATGGAAGTGGTCAAGGGCGGTCCCGGCCAGTCGACGTGGTGGGACAAGGTTCCCTCGAAATTCGAAGGCTGGGGCGAGAGCCAGTTTCGCGCCGCCGGCTTCCGCGCCGTGCCGAACGCGGTGGTGCGCCGCTCCGCCTATATCGCTCCGAACGCCATCCTGATGCCGTCCTTCGTCAATCTCGGCGCCTATGTCGGCGAAGGCACGATGGTCGATACCTGGGCGACGGTCGGCTCCTGCGCGCAGATCGGCAAGCACGTGCATCTTTCCGGCGGCGTCGGCATCGGCGGCGTTCTGGAGCCGATGCAGGCCGGCCCGACGATCATCGAGGACAATTGCTTCATCGGCGCGCGTTCCGAAGTCGTCGAAGGCTGCATCATCCGCGAAGGCTCGGTGCTCGGCATGGGCGTCTTCATCGGCAAGTCGACCAAGATCGTCGACCGCGCCACCGGCGAAATCACCTATGGCGAAGTGCCGCCCTATTCCGTCGTCGTGGCAGGCTCGCTGCCATCGGACAAGACGATGGCAAACGGCCTGGCCGCGCCGAACCTCTATTGCGCCGTGATCGTCAAGCGCGTCGACGAGCAGACCCGTTCCAAGACGGGCATCAACGAGCTGCTCAGAGATTGATGACAGCCCGAATTTGATTCGGTAAACAAGCGGCGTCTTTTGGGCGAGGCGGCCCTGCGCCTTGCCACGCCTTTGCCATTCCCACCGGATAATTCCACCGTCATGACCGCTACGAATCCTGTCGCCAACCTTCAGACCCTGATCCGTTGCCCGTCCGTGACGCCGGCGGAAGGCGGCGCGCTTTCCGCGCTGGAAGCCATGCTTTCGCCGCTCGGTTTCACGGTCGAGCGGATGGTGGCGACGGAAGCCGGCACGCCCGACGTGGAAAATCTCTATGCCCGGCTCGGCACCGAAGGGCCGCACCTGATGTTTGCCGGTCACACCGATGTCGTGCCCGTCGGCGACGAAGCGGCCTGGACGCATCCCCCCTTTGCCGCCGAGATCGCCGGTGGCGAGCTGTTCGGCCGCGGCGCAGTCGACATGAAGGGCGGCATTGCCTGTTTTGCCGCAGCCGTCGCCCGCCATGTCGAAAAGCACGGGCCGCCGAAAGGGTCGATCTCCTTCCTGATCACCGGCGACGAGGAAGGCCCGTCCATCAACGGCACGATCAAGCTCCTGCAATGGGCTGCCGGACGCGGCGAGACCTGGGATGCCTGCGTCGTCGGCGAGCCGACCAATCCGAACAGGCTCGGCGACATGATCAAGATCGGCCGGCGCGGTTCGCTCTCGGGAAAGATCGTCGTGCACGGCGTGCAGGGCCATGCGGCCTATCCGCATCTTGCCGACAATCCCGTGCGCGGCATGCTGCAACTGACCCAGGCGCTCATGGACCCGCCCTTCGATGCCGGCACCGACAATTTCCAGCCGTCCAATCTCGAAGTGACGACGATCGATGTCGGCAATCCGGCAACGAACGTCATTCCGGCCAGGGCTTCGGCGAGCTTCAACATCCGCTTCAACGATACCTGGACGGCCGACACGCTGCGGGCCGAGATCGTCAGGCGCCTCGATGCCGCCGCTGCCGGCGGCACCTTGCGGCCGGGCCGCGAGCCGGTCAGATACGAGATCGTCTGGGCCGACCGGCCAAGCCATGTCTTCCTGACGCGCAACAATGCGCTGATCGCCTCCCTGTCCTCGGCGGTCGAGAGCGTCACGGGCGCAGCGCCGGCGCTATCGACCACCGGCGGCACCTCGGACGCGCGTTTCATCAAGGATTATTGCCCGGTCGTGGAATTCGGCCTTGTCGGCCAGACCATGCACATGGTCGACGAGCGGGTTGCCGTTGCGGATCTGGAAACGCTGACGGCGATCTACGAGACTTTCATCGAACGATGGTTTGAGAGTACCGGGGTTTGAGAATGCCGGGCTTCAGAGAGGTTCAATATTATCTCGCCGGCATCTGGCTGCTGATCAAACTCGATCCGCGCGGCTTCCGCTTCCTCGATATATCCGATCGCGGCGTCAACCGTTCCTTCTGGGCGATCGTCTGGTGCCTGCCGCCGACCGGTATTTACTGGCTGTCGTGGCGCAATGCCTTCCTCCGCTCGATGCCGCCGGAGACGAATGTCGGGTTTCCGTTCTATTTCCGGCTTGGGCTCGTCGAGCTTGCGAACTGGTTCGTGCCGCTCGTCTTTGCAGGGCTCTTGCTGCTCGCCTTCCGCATGGGCGAGCGCTTCGCGCCTGTTGTCGTCAGCGTCAACTGGCTGGGCGTGCCGCTTGCCTATATCAACGGGCTGCTGCTGGCGCTCGCCTTTTTCCTGCCGGGCTCCGTCGGCATCGTATCGCTGCTGCTGCTGGTCTTCATGCTGGCGCAGGTCTTCGTGCTGGCGCGCATTCTCCGGATGATCTGCCACGGCCATGCCCTGATGGTCGGCGCCCTGACGCTGGTGCTGCTGGTGCCCTCGATGATGCTGTCGGAATACCTGCAGAATTTTCTCGGCATCTATCCGGCATGAATCAGGAAAAATCGTCCTCGTCATCGGCAGGCTTGCGGCGATCGGTGATTACATCGGGATAATCGACCTGGATGAAATAAAGCCCGTCCGGCGGCGCCACGGGGCCGCAGGCCTTGCGGTCGCGCGCATCGAGTGCCGCGCGCACATCGGCGGGCGTCCACTTGCCCTCGCCTGCCAGTTTCAACGTTCCGGCAAAGGAGCGGATCTGGTTGTGCAGGAAGCTCTGGGCCGTCGCACGGATCTCGATGAGCTCGCCGTTGCGGGTCACGTCCAGCCGGTCGAGCGTGCGCACCGGGCTGTTGGCCTGACAGTGGGCCGAACGGAAGGTCGAAAAATCGTGCTTGCCGACAAGCGTCTGGGCGGCGGCATGCATCACTTCGTGATCCAGCACCTTCGGCACCCACCAGGCCTTGCCCGCTTCCAGCGCCAGCGGCGCGCGGCGGCTGACGATGCGGTAGAGATAGTGCCGGCGCAGCGCCGAAAAGCGGGCGTCGAAGAACTCGCTCGCCGCCTCGACATCGAGGATCGCCACCTTTTCACCGGCAAGCTTCAGATGGGCGTTCAGCGCATTCTGCAGCTTGAAGGGCAGCCAGTCCTTCGAAAGGTCGGCATGGATGACCTGACCCATGGCATGAACGCCGGAATCGGTGCGTCCGGCACCGCGGATGGAAACGGTATCGCCCGATGCCGAAAAGATCGCCTGTTCGATCGCGCCCTGTACCGAAGGCCCGTTGTCCTGCCGCTGCCAGCCGACATAGGGGCCGCCGTCATATTCGACGATCATGCGGTATCGCGGCATCAGGCGAGCCTCGTGCCCGCGGCAAGCGGCGTGCCGCGCAGGAAGTCGGCAGACGCAAGCGGCTTGCCGCCAGCCTTCTGAAGCCTGGTGAGACGAACGGCACCGGTGCCGCAGGCAACGACGAGATCGTCCGACAGAAGCGTGCCGGCAGCGCCCTCGCCCGGCGCAGGCTCGCAGCCGAGCACCTTGACGCGCTCCGCCTTGCCGTTGCTGTCGATCTCGAACCAGGCGCCGGGGAAGGGTGCCAGACCGCGAATATGATTGTGGACGTCCCTGGCGTTGCGGCCGAAATCGATGCGGGTTTCGGCCTTGTCGATCTTGGCGGCATAGAGCACGCCTTCCGCCGGCTGCGGCGTCAGCGGCAGATCGCCGATTTCCAGCTTGACCATGGCCTCGGCCATCGCCTTGGCGCCCACATGCATCAGGCGGTCATGCAATTCGCCTGCCGTCATGTTCGGGCCGATCTCGACTTCGCGGGTCAGCGCCACATCGCCGGTATCGAGGCCCTTGTCCATTTTCATGACCATCATGCCGGTCTTTTCGTCGCCAGCCATGATCGCCCGCTGGATGGGGGCCGCGCCGCGCCAGCGCGGCAGCAGCGAGGCGTGGCCGTTATAGCAGCCGTAACGCGTGCCGGTCAGGATAGCCTCGGGCAGCAGCAGCCCGTAGGCGACGACGACGCCGACATCGGCGCCGAGCGCCCGGAACCGCTCACGCTCATCCGGATCCTTGAAATTGACCGGGGTAAAGACCGGCAGGCCAAGCAGTTCGGCCGCCTGATGCACGGGAGACTTCTGCAGGTCGAGGCCGCGCCGCCCGCCCGGCCGTGGCGGCTGGGTATAGACGGCGACGATCCGATGGCCGGCCTCGACGAGCAGGCGCAGCGTCGGGACGGAAAAGTCGGGCGTTCCCATGAACACGATACGAAGAGACATTCTATCTCGCCAATTGAGGATCAGCCGTCTTCAAACGGGTTTACGAGCCTGAGATCAAGCCCCTCGAATTCTTCCGTAGCGCTGCCGTCGGCCCGTTCAGAGCGCCTTGGATTTGGCCGCCTTGGTGAACTTCTTGATTACCATCTCACGCTTCAGCCGCGAGATATGATCGATGAAGAGCACGCCGTTCAGGTGATCGATCTCGTGCTGGAGACAGGTCGCAAGAAGTCCGTCGGCCTCGACGCTCTGTTCCTTGCCGTCGCGGTCCAGATAGTTGACCGTGACTTTGGCGGGGCGTTCGACCTCCGCATAATAGTCGGGAATGGACAGGCAGCCTTCCTCGTAGACGGAACGTTCGTCGGAGGAGCTGACGATCTCCGGATTGATGAAGACGAGCGGCTGCTTCTCCTCGCCTTCCTTCGAAAGATCGATGACGAGCATGCGGCGGGCAACGCCGATCTGGATCGCGGCAAGGCCGATGCCCGGCGCGTCATACATCGTCTCCAGCATGTCGTCGGACAGGCGCTGGAGATCGGCATCGACCCGCTCGATCGGCTTGGAAACCTGGCGGAGGACGGGATCGGGAAGAATGATGAGTGGCTTGATGGTCATGGCGTTCCCATAACGCATCTTTTCACACTAGGGAATCATCCGCCGGGCAGGGATTGCGGTTTTTTGCAGCCTGCCCGGGGATTTTGGGAGGATTGTTCACGCCGCGCGGCGAGCCGCACCGGTGGCGGGCCGGCTTTCGGCGCGGGCACGGAAACGCTGCAGCAGTTCGATGAGGTTCTCCACCTCGTCCTTCAGCCTGCGGGTCTCGGCCGACGTGCGCTCCACCATGCCGGAATTCTGCTGGGTGATGGTGTCCATGTTGCGGATCGCGACGCTGACCTCGTTCACGCCGGTCGCCTGATCGCGGGCGGCGGCGGCGATATCGGCAACGAAACTGTTGATGATGTCGATGCGGCTGATCATGTCGCTCAGCGCCTCGCCGGTGCTGCTGACGATGTTGACGCCTTCGTTCACCTGCGTCGAGCTTTCGGAAATCAGGTTCTTGATCTCCTTGGCCGCATCTGCCGTGCGCTGGGCCAGCTGGCGGACTTCCTGCGCGACGACGGCAAAGCCCTTGCCGGCATCACCGGCGCGTGCCGCCTCGACACCGGCATTGAGCGCCAGCAGGTTGGTCTGGAAGGCGATCTCATCGATGACGCCGATGATCTTGGCGATCTCGGTGGAGGACTTCTCGATGCCGGCCATCGCCGAAACGGCGCTGGTGACGAGTTCGCCGGAATTCTTGGCCTTCTCCTGCGTTTCGCGCACGGCGCCGGAGGCCTTCTCGGCATTGGCGGCGGTCTGGCTGACGCTGACGGAGAGCTGCTGCAGGGCGGCCGAGCTTTCCTCGACGCCGGCGGCCTGCTGGGCGGTGCGCAGGGCGAGATCGTCGCTGGCCTTGGAGATCACATCGGCGCCGCCGAGAATGTGGCTGGACGTGGTGCGCACGGAGGTGAAGGAATCGCGCAGCGCGCCGACGGCCCTGTTGTAATCCTCGGCCATCGCCTTGAAATCGCCGGGCAGGTCGGAGGGAAGCGTGGCTTCGAGATCGCCGCGCGACAGGGCTTCGAGGCCGCGGCGCAGATGTTCCAGCGCCAGCGCCTGATCGGCTGCCGCGCGGGCACGCTCCTCTTCCAGCACGCGGCGCTTTTCCTCGAGCGCATCGAGATAGACCGAGATCGAATAGTCCATGTCGAGCATCGCCGCCTTGATGACGGCGGTCAGCTTTTCGGCGAGCGCCTTTCCGTGCTGGCGCGCGAAGAGCGAGGGCCACTGCTTCTCCATCAGGCCGCGGACCAGCTCGGACATGACGAGCGCATAACCGCCGATATACCAGCGCGGCTCCAGGCCGATGCGGGCATGGGTGCGGCCGACGGCCGTGACGCCGTTCACATAGCTCTGGTCGAAATTGCCGCCGGACAGATTGCCCCAATGTTCCTGCTGGCGCTTCTTGGCGTGGCTCATATGGGCCTTGTCGGAAAAGAAGCCCGCGACGGCCGGCGTCTTGGCGAGCTTGCCGTAGAACTTGTCCAGGGCGCCTCCGAGCAGTTCCGAGATCGTCGGCCGCAACTCCCGCAGGTTCTTGCGTGCCTCATCGTCAAGCTCAATGAAGTCAAGGCGCTGCCTGAGGGCGTTATCGGTCTGTTGGGAAGTCATGGGGATCTCTTGTCTGGCGCGAATGCGGAGGGAAATTTCCACGCCAGATTTGGCGAATATGGTTTAGCAATCGTTAAGTGCGGCCGCTAATTTTTCTTCCGTTACAGCGAGGTAGCGCGACGGCCTGCAACAGGCCGTGGTGGATTGTTCACGGTTTGATCTGGATATCCGCGCAGTTTTTGTTATGGTGCGGCATGACCACGACAGCCGACTCACTCACCATTTCCCTGCCCATGCTGAGCCCAGGCGTGCTTGCGCTTGCCGGCGGAGCACTCGCCGTCATCATTCTCGCGACGATCATGTTTGCGCTGCGCAATGCCGGCATTCGCCGCGAGGAGGCGGAAGAGGCCAATCTGCGCGCCGCCGAAAGCGACGCACGCATGGCCGAGCTTCTGAAAATCCAGGCGGAGATGCAGGGGCGCATTTCGACGATGGCGGAGGTTTTCGGCGCGCGGCAGGCCGAGCTCAACCAGGCGATCAACCAGCGGCTCGACGGCATGTCGCAGCGCGTGAGTTCGACATTGACCGAGCAGACGAAATCGACGCATGACAACCTGCAGAAGCTGCAGGAGCGCCTGGCCGTCATCGATGCGGCCCAAAACAATATTCAGACGCTCGCCAAGGATGTCGTCGGGCTGCAGGCGATCCTTTCCAACAAACAGACGCGCGGCGCCTTCGGCCAGTCCCGCATGGAAACGATCGTCGCCGACGGATTGCCGATGGGCGCCTATGCCTTCCAGCAGACGCTTTCGAACGGCTCGCGGCCGGACTGCACGATCCGGATGCCGAACGGCGCCCCGCCGCTGGTGATCGACGCCAAATTTCCGCTGGAGGCCTGGAATGCGATCCGCGACGCCGGCAGCGCCGATGCCGGCAAGCTTGCCGCCCAGCAATTCCGCCGCGACATGGACATCCACATCAAGGACATTTCCGACAAATACCTCATCCAGGGCGAAACGCAGGACACGGCCTTCCTCTTCGTTCCCTCGGAATCGATCTTCGCGGAAATCCACGAGAATTTCGAAGCGATCGTGCAGAAGGCGCACCGTGCGCGCGTCGTCATCGTTTCGCCTTCGCTGCTGATGCTGTCGATCCAGGTGATCCAGGCCGTATTGAAGGACCAGCGCATGCGGGCGCAGGCGCATGTCATTCAGGGCGAGGTCGCCCTTCTGATGGACGACCTTGGCCGTCTCGACGAGCGCGTGCGCAAACTGCAGGGCCATTTCTCGCAGACGCAGCGCGACGTGGACCAGATCATCACTTCGGCGGACAAGCTGACCAAGCGCGGTGCGAAGATCGAGGCGCTGGAATTCGAGGGCGGCGACGGCAGGCCGGCCCGCGAGAACGAGGCCCCGCCTAAATCCGTCGAAAGCCGGACCGGGCTGCTGAAGCTCAGGGTGGTTGACGAGGAGTGATCGCTTCGGCAGTGTCGCGGCCCGAAGCAAGGGACGACATTCCATGATTACAGTTTTCGGCTCCATCAACATGGACCTCATCGCGACCACCGAGCGCCTGCCGAAACCGGGCGAAACGGTTGCCGGCAACAGCTTTGCAACGGCGGCCGGCGGCAAGGGCGCCAATCAGGCGCTCGCCGCGCGGCGGGCAGGCCGCTATGTCCACATGGCGGGTGCTGTCGGCAAGGATGCCTTTGCCGAAGGCGCGCTCGAGCTTCTTGACGGGGCCGGCACCGATCTTTCCCGTGTCAGCCGCGTCGAGGGGCCGACAGGCACGGCTCTCATTCTGGTGGGCGGCGACGGCGAGAACATGATCGCCGTCATTCCGGGCGCGAACGGCAAGGTCAACGGCGACAATGCCGAGGCAGCCGTCAACGCCATGGACCAAGGCGATATTCTCATGCTGCAACTCGAGGTTCCCGTCGAAGCGGTCGAGCGCGCGCTGGCCGCCTCCCGCGCCAGGGGCATTACCAGCATTCTCAATCTCGCGCCGCTTATCCCGGACGCGCCGCGCCTCGGGCGGCTGGCCGATATCGTGATTGCCAACGAGACCGAATTCGAGCGGCTGGCGGGACAGGAGAACATGAGCGCCGGCGATCGCGAAGCGGCACTGGAGCGGCTGCACGCGCAGACAGGCCAGACCTTGATCGTCACGCTCGGCGGCGACGGTGTCATCGCGATCCGCGACGGCCAGATATCCCGCGCACAGGGCCTTGTCATCGAACCTGTCGATACTGTCGGCGCCGGCGATACGTTTTGCGGTTACTTCGCCGCGAGCCTCGACGAGGGACTGGATTTCGGCTCGGCCCTGCGCCGCGCCGCCGTCGCCGGCTCGCTTGCCTGCCTGAAACCGGGCGCGCAACCGTCTATCCCGCTCGCCGCCGAAGTCGCAGACAGAATATAATCCAGTCTAACCGCGAACAGTCCATGAAACACCACCCTTAGCTTTGGGGTGGTGTGCCGGTTTTGCTGCCGAAACACAGCAAATTTCATTCAAATTTAAGAGATTTCCGGCGATCATTCTTGAGATCGCCCTCGTCCATCTTCGAGGCGCCTCAACCCGTGGCTGTTCCATGACGGAACGTGTCTTACCCGCTGTGCCGAAGAATGGCCCTTCGGCGCGTCCCTGCCCGAGGAACACATGTTCATTTTCAGAATGAAATCGCTTGCGGCGAAACTGATTGTCATTACCGGTGCCGCCATCGCGCTGGTGCTTGTTGTTTCGAACCTTTTCCTCATCGACCAGACCCGCAGCCGCGTTCAGACCCTCACGCTGGACCAGGCCAATTCGGAAGCCAAGTCGATCGCCAACGAGATCGCTGCCAATGTGGGCGAGCTTGCGAGCGCAGCCCGCACCATGTCGGGTGTCGTCGGACGAGGACATGAGAGCAAGCTGCTCGACCGCAAGGGCATCATCAACATTCTGAAGGCCAATCTCGAACAGAACGCCTTCGCCTTCGGCAGCTGGTTCTGCGAGCAGCTTGGCGCCTTCGACGGCAAGACCACCGAGATCGCCAACAACAACGACGAGGGCACCAACAAGGTCGGCGCCTTCACGCCCTACTGGTCGAAGACCAAGACCGGCGACATCCAGTTCTCGACCTTCGACAACGACTATACCGCCGAATGGTGGAAGCTCGCCGCCGACAGCGGCAAGGGCGCCATCACCGCGCCTTATCTTGCCGAAGGCACCGATGTGCCGACGCTGTTGACCTCGATCGCCTATCCGGTCATGTCGGGCGGCAAGATGATCGGTGTGGAGGGCGTCGACATTTCGCTGAAATCGCTGACCGACAAGGTTCAGGCGCTGCGCCCCTTCGGTACGGGCCGGGTGACGCTGATCGCCCAGAACGGCAACTGGATCGTGGCTCCGCTTCCGGACCTGATGTCGAAGCCCTATGGCGACAGCCCCGGCGCCGCGGACGTGAAGGCTGCGCTTTCTTCCAAGCAGATCGGCCTCGTCAAGAACCTCAGCTTCGACGGGCTCGATCCGTTCGACCGCGTCATCTATCCCTTCTCGGTTCCCGGCCTGAACGCCACCTGGGTCGTGCTCGTCGACGTCCCGCACGCGGCGATGAACGCGCCCGTTCAGGACCAGACCGCGATGATGATCGTCAACGGCATCATCGTGCTCGGCGCCGTGCTGCTCGCCCTCTACTTCGCCGTCCGTTCGCTGGTTCAGCGCCCGCTCGGCGGCCTCGTTTCCAGCGTCAAGGCGCTCAGCGACGGCAAATATGACGAAGCGGTCGCCGGCCAGAACCGCGCCGACGAAATCGGCTCGGTCGCCAAGGCGCTCGAAGGCTTCCGCTTCGCGCTGGCCGATACGCAGCGCCTCGAAGCCGAAGCCGACAACCAGCGCCTTGCCGCCGAAGCCGAACGCGGCCGTTCGGAATCGGAGCGCCAGCAGTCGGTCAGCCTGCAGCGCCACATCGTCTCGATCGTCGGCGCCGGCCTCTCGGAACTGTCGCAGGGCAATCTCAGCCACCGCATCACCGAGGATTTCCCCGGCGAATACGGCAAGCTGAAGCAGGACTTCAACGCCGCGCTCGCGAGCCTTGAGGAAACGATCAACACAATGAACCTCAGCGTCGCCAATATCGGCTCCGGCACAGGCGAAATCAGCAACAGCGCCTCCGACCTCGCCAAGCGGACCGAGCAGCAGGCGGCGAGCCTGGAAGAAACCGCGGCGGCGCTCAACGAGCTGACCGCACAGGTCAATTCCAGCGCCGAAAACGCCCGCACGGCGGCCGACAACGTCAATCTTGCCTGCGAGGACGCCGAGAAGTCGGGCGAGGTCGTCAAGAAGGCGATCGCCTCCATGCACGGCATCGAACAATCCTCGACCGAAGTGTCGCGCATTATCGGCGTCATCGACGAGATCGCCTTCCAGACCAACCTTTTGGCGCTCAATGCCGGTGTCGAGGCCGCGCGTGCCGGTGAAGCCGGCAAGGGCTTTGCCGTCGTCGCCCAGGAAGTGCGCGAACTCGCCCAGCGTTCGGCCAACGCCGCCAAGGAGATCAAGACGCTCATCAATACCTCGGCCGTGCAGGTCAAGGAAGGCGTCGATCTCGTCGGTCGCGCCGGTGATACGCTGCACAAGATCGCCGAGCAGGTGATGAGCATCAACGGCCTCATCCGCCAGATCTCGGCATCGGCCAGCGAACAGGCCGTCGGGCTGAAGGAAATCAACCAGGCCATGAACCAGATGGATCAGGTCACGCAGCAGAACGCGGCGATGGTGGAAGAAGCCACCGCAGCCAGCGTCACGCTGAATGACGAGGCCCAGACGCTGAAGGCGCTGGTCGCCCGCTTCCGCGTCTCCGGCCAGGGCAGTGCCGCTGCGCTGCGCTCCACCGCGCAGCAGATGCGCGCACCGGCAGCCGCTCCGGCGGCACGGCCCGCCGCGCCCGCACCGCGCCGCGCCGTTGCCCTGTCGCGCGGCTCGGCCGCCGTCGCTCAGGACAATTGGGAAGAGTTCTGATTGCCGGTCGCATGACATGACAAAGGCGCCTGATCTCCCAGGCGCCTTTTTTCATTGCGGACGGCCGCCAAGCCTCAAGCGGCGTTCGACGTCTGCTCCTCGTTGAGGAAGGCGTAGATCGCCGAGGCGGACTCGGTCGCGCGCAGCTTGGCGACCAGATCGTGGTCGCGCAGCACGCGGGCGATGCGCGAAAGCGCCTTCAGGTGATCGGCGCCGGCACCTTCCGGCGCCAGAAGCAGGAAGACCAGATCGACCGGCTGATCGTCCAGCGCTTCGAAATCGACCGGCTGTTCCAGCCGGGCGAAGATACCGACGATGGAGTGGATATTGGTGAGCTTGCCGTGGGGTATGGCGATGCCGTTGCCGACGCCGGTCGAACCCAGGCGCTCGCGCTGCAGGATGACGTCGAAGATTTCCCGCTCGGAAAGCCCCGTGATCCTGGAGGCTTTTGCTGCCAATTCCTGAAGCAACTGTTTCTTGGAATTTACCCTGAGGGCGGGAATGATCGCATCCTGGTGCAGCAAATCTGCCAATGCCATTTCTTTTTCCTTCTGTCGCCGAATTCAGGCAGCGGAGGAAGCGGCGGTTGCGCCGCCTCCCCGTTCTGACTTCAGCCTTTGATATTGGCCGAATCGATCCAGCCAATATTTCCGTCGTGACGACGGTAAACGATGTTGAGCTGTTCCTTGCCGGGGCTGCGGAACAGGAGGAGCGGCTCGTCGGTCATGTCGAGCGCCATGACTGCGGTTGCGACGGACATCGTCTTGAGCTGCTTGGTGCTTTCGGCAACGATGGCCGGAGCGAAATCGTCCGGGACCTCGTCTTCGTGATCGGGAACCGCGTCCATGACGGTGTAGGCGACTTCCGCGAAGCCGTTACCGTTCAGGTGATTTCCGGCGTGGTGATCCTTGAGCTTCCGCTTATAGCGGCGCAGGCGCTTCTCGATCCGCTCGGATGCCGCATCGAAGGCAAGCTGCGGGTCCATGGCCTCGCCTGCCGCATGCAGCACGACGCCGCTGTCGAGATGAA
The DNA here is from genome assembly GCA_900471515.1 of Hyphomicrobiales bacterium. Classification (GTDB taxonomy): domain Bacteria; phylum Pseudomonadota; class Alphaproteobacteria; order Rhizobiales; family Rhizobiaceae; genus Rhizobium. Next base: position 37,241 of record UCFC01000050.1, read on the forward strand.
GCTTGCAATCGGCGGAAAAGCGAGAACTCGACTTTTCCACGATCACCTGACCGGAATATCCCCCGTCGAAGTATTTCGTGACGGCCAAACCGATTTGGTCCTCGATCTTTTGACGGAAGGAGTCACCAATTTCCATATGTTTACCGGATACACGCACACTCATGGAGTTTCCCTTCTTATGTAGTTTGCGAGTATCAGTTTACGCCAAGCCTCAACCTCATCCAAGCACTTCGCGCAATCTCAAGCAAGATCGGCTGAAGTCCGCGCGTCCCTGGTGCCCTGAGGATGATGGGGATAATGTCCGGACGCCCTTCGCCGCTCCGATTGCGGCGGGCTTCTAGCGACAGCACCCCGGAAAGTCAAGAGCCCGGCAAGGCGACGACAAGCATACGCGGAAAACGTGCAATGAAAATCCCCATAAATTGGGATGTTTAAGCGACCCGCAACTCAAGGCAGCGGCCGGCGACTCGCGCCTGCGTTGCGCCTCAGAAACCGGCGACCTTGGCCAGCGCACGCTTTTCCCTGCGGCGCTGGACGGAAGAGGCGATGTTCATCGCCTCCCGGTATTTGGCGACGGTGCGACGGGCGAGGTCGACCCCGCCCTGCTTGAGCATATCGACGATGTCGTCGTCGGAAAGCACCGCATCGGGGCTCTCCTGCTGGATGAGCGTGCGGATCTTGTGGCGAACGGCTTCGGCGGAGTGACTGTCGCCACCCTCGACGGCGCTGATCGAAACCGTGAAGAAATATTTCAGCTCGAAAAGGCCGCGCGGCGTCAGCATATATTTGTTCGAGGTGACACGGCTGACGGTCGATTCATGCATCTTGATCGCTTCGGCCACCGTCTTCAGGTTCAGCGGCCGCAGATGATCGACGCCGTGCACGAGGAAGGCATCCTGCTGGCGCACGATCTCGCTTGCGACCTTCATGATGGTCTTGGCCCGCTGGTCCAGGCTGCGCGTCAGCCAGTTGGCGCTCTGCAGGCACTCGGAGAGGAAGGCGTGATCCTCGCCGTTCTTCGCCACGCGCGAAAAATAGGACTGGTTGACGAGCACCCGCGGCAGCGTATCGGGATTGAGTTCGACCAGCCAGGCCCCGTCCGATGAAGGGCGGACCACGACGTCGGGCATGATCGCCTCGGAAACGCCGGCCTCGAAACCGCTGCCCGGCTTCGGATTGAGCTGGCGGATTTCGGCGAGCATGTCGAGAAGGTCTTCCTCATCGACACCGCAGAGACGCTTCAGGGTGACGAAGTCTCGCCGCGCCAGCAATTCGAGATTTTCCACCAGCGCCCGCATGGCGGGATCGAAACGATCCTTCTGGCGAAGCTGGATCGCCAGGCATTCGGCAAGGCTGCGGGCAAAGACGCCAGGCGGATCGAGGGTCTGCAGCGCCGAGAGCACGCGCTCGACATCCTCCGCATCGGTGCCGAGACGTTCGCCGGCCTCGGCGACATCGGCCTGCAGATAGCCGGCATCGTCGAGCTGATCGACCAGATTCTGGGCAATCAGGCGGTCGGCCATGTCAGGCAATATAAAGGGTATCTGTTGGGCAAGATGGTCGCGCAGCGAGATCTGGCCGGCGACGAAATCATCGAGATCGTAATTGTCAGCGCCTTCGGCGCTGCCCGGCATCGATTTCCACTGGCTGACGAGCTCCGGCGCATCGAGGCGCTGCGGCGCGCCGTCATCGGGAAAGACATTGGTGTAGTTGGCGTCGAGTTCGTCGCTCAGCCGGCTCGGGCTGCCATTGTCGTACCAGTCGCCGGTCAGCGTTTCGCCACGACCCTCGTACTCGCCCTCGCCCGCCTCGTCCGCCTGCTGGGAATACGGTTCCTCCGCAGGCTCGCCGCGCTCGCCGGCCTCGCCCTCGCCCGACGGAAATTCCAGAAGAGGGTTCTTCTCCACTTCCTGGGCAATGAACTGGGCGAGCTCGACATGCGTCATCTGCAGCAACTGGATGGATTGCATCAGTTGCGGTGTCATCACCAGGGACTGGTTCTGTCGCAGGAAAAGATTGGCAGACAGGGCCATGGCGGACGCGAAACTCCCTCGATTCCTCCAGGAGACCGCGTCCGAGCAAGGCTTCAGGCCACGGAAATCCGAGTTGGCCCAAAAATTGCTTTTTTATCCTATTTGGTCAAGCGGAACCTATGCCGCGACAGTAATTTTCTGTCGTCCGGGACTGGTTCAGAGACTGAAATTGTCGCCCAGATAGAGCCGGCGCACTTCCGGATTGTTGACGATATCGTTCGCACGTCCATGGGTCAGCACTTCGCCGGCATGGATAATATAGGCCCGGTCGATCAGCCCCAGCGTCTCGCGCACGTTGTGATCGGTGACAAGAACGCCGATGCCGCGTGCCGTCAAATGATGCACGAGGTTCTGAATATCGGCAACCGAGATCGGATCGACACCGGCAAAGGGCTCGTCGAGCAGCATGAAGGTCGGGTCGGTTGCCAGCGCGCGAGCGATTTCCAGGCGGCGGCGCTCGCCACCGGAGAGAGCCACGGCCGCGCTCTTGCGCAGCTTGGCGATGTGAAATTCCTCAAGCAGTTCGTCGAGCTTGCGCTCGCGCGTTGCCCTGTCCTTTTCGTGAACCTCGAGGACGGCGCGGATATTCTCCTCGACCGTCAGGCCGCGAAAAATCGAGGCTTCCTGCGGCAGGTAGCCGACACCGAGACGGGAGCGACGATACATGGGCATCGTCGTCACGTCGTTGCCGTCGATTTCGATCGTTCCCTCGTCAACAGGCACGAGGCCGGTGATCATGTAGAAACAGGTCGTCTTGCCGGCGCCGTTCGGTCCCAGCAGGCCGACCGCCTCACCGCGCCGCACGACGAGCGAAACGCCGTTGACGACACGACGCGTCGCATAGGTCTTGGTCAGACCGCGGGCAATCAGCGTTCCCTGATAACGGGCCTTGTCGACGGGAGCGGCCGCAGCTTCCGTCGCGGCCCCGCCGGACTTGGTTGATAAGGAGAATAATTTCACGTGAAAGGCCGACTTCTCAGTTCTGCTTTGGCTGCTGACTCGGCTGCGATTTCGGATCGAGCTGAATCTGGACACGACCACCGCAGCTTTCAAGCTCTGCCTGGCCGGTCGCCATGTGAACCGTGAGCTGGCAGCCGGTGAAGACGTTGGGGCCATCGGTCAGCACGACCTTCTTGCCCGTGAGGATAAAGACCTGCGAGGTCATATCGAAATTGCCGTCATCGGCCGTTGCCGTCTGGGTGCCGGAGGTCAGGTAGACCTTGTCCGTCACCAGGATCTTGTCGATATCGGCGCTGCCGGAGGCGAGCGAGTTCGATTGCTCGGCCGCCGGCTGGGCGGCAGGTGTCGCGCCGCCGGCCGCTTGCGGCTGCTTTGCCTTGTCCTTGTAATAGACCGTCATCTTGCCGGCCTGCAGGGTGGTCGTGCCCTGGACGACCTTGACGTCGCCGGTAAAGAGCGCGGTATGTTCCTGGTCGTGGATTTCCAGCTTGTTGCTTTCAATCTGGATCGGCTGATCGCTGGAAAGCTTCATGCCTGGCATCGTCGTCGACTGGGCGGCCGCCCCCGCGACCGACAGGACGAAGGCAAGCGCGCCGGTAATGAAAGCTACGCCGTTCTTGCGAGTTGAAATGCGACAATCTTTTGTCATGTGACCCGGCTCTTTAGGTGCCCTGTTTATGGATGGTGGATGAATCAACATTCATGCGAACATTCCCCTCGAATGTGATCACGCGCCCCTTATCCGTTATATTGAGGGTCTGCGCAACAATCGAAGCATTGTCCTTGGTAATTCTGACGGGATCGTCCGTCGACATGTTTCCGCCCTTGATATCGAGATGGGCGGACTGAAAATTCGCAACGAGGCCGCTGCTCAAAACGAGCGTGAAGGGCGCGGTCATGTGCAACTTGTCGGTGGCGCGGTTGAAGTCCGCCGTCGCCGCCGTGACGCGCGCGATCAGGCCGTCATTCATCGGCACGGCAGCCTTGATCGTCTCCAGCGTGATGAAGTCGGGATTGCGGATATCCTGCAGCGCGCGTTCGGCGAGCATCGAATAGTTGATGCCATCGGAGTTGCGGCCGGCGATCGCCGGCTTTTCCATCACGACCTTGCCGTTCTCGATCTTGGCGCCTTCGATCTTGATGGTTTCCGGCAGGTAGGTGCGGATCACCGAGACCGCAATGAAGATGAGGGAAATAATCAGGGCTGCGACCGGCAGCAAAAACTTCAGGCGGCGAACACGCGCGGAATGGAACCGGGCAAGGCCATAGGCGCTGTCCTTTGGCCCAGCATATGCGGGCTTCCCGTTGTTCCTGATCGTATCGAGCATATGCCTGGTCCGTGTGTGATGATCGTGCCGCTTATATAGCAATGCCGGGCGCCAATCACAGTTCGTTTCGCATTATTACATTGGCTTGCCAATATGGATTTTTTTCTGCAACAAGCAACTAAACCGAAAATAGCAGGTTTCCGGGCATTTTCCGGAAGGAGCTTGCGCCTTATCTCCCAGCGGCGGAATACCGCCGCCGGGCTTCGTTTCTGGAGGTTGGAATGGACAGCTCGATCATCGCAGACCGTCGGCTGCTGCGCCGCAGGCTGGGCTTCTGGCGCCTTGTCGCGGTCGTTCTGCTCGTTGCGCTCGGCTTTGCGCTTTACAATTTTGCCTTCGACGGAAGCAGCACCGCGCGCCCCCATATCGCCCATGTGACGATATCGGGGCTGATCACCGACGACGACGAACTGCTCGAGCGGCTGGAAAAGATCAAGGACAACGACCAGGTCAAGGCGGTCGTCATTTCGATCTCCTCGCCCGGCGGAACGACCTATGGCGGCGAAAAGATCTTCAAGGCGATCCGGGCGATCGCGGAAAAGAAACCCGTCGTCTCCGATGTCAGGACGCTTGCGGCATCCGCCGGCTACATGATCGCGACGGCGGGCGATACGATCATCGCCGGCGAAAGCTCGATCACCGGCTCGATCGGCGTCATCTTCCAGTATCCGCAGGTCCAGCCGCTGCTCGACAAGCTGGGCGTCTCGCTGCAGGAGATCAAATCCTCCCCGCTCAAGGCCGAGCCCTCGCCGTTCCACAATACGAGCGAGGAAGCCAAGGCCATGATCCGCAACATGGTTCTCGACAGCTACGACTGGTTCGTCAACCTCGTCGCCGACAGACGCAAATTGCCGCACGACGAGGTGCTGAAGCTTGCCGACGGCACGATTTACACGGGCCGGCAGGCGCTCAAGGTCAAACTCATCGACGCGATCGGCGGAGAACCGGAAATCCGCGCCTACCTGACGTCGCGAAATGTCGGCGACAAGCTGCCCATGGTCGATTGGGACAAGAAGCGCAACACGTCCTTCCTGCTCGCAGGAGCTGTTTCGCGGTTGATTACGATCCTCGGTTATGGTGATCTTGTCAAAGGCCAGGATCTGAACGGCATCCTACCCCCAAAGTTGCTCCTTGACGGGTTGCTTTCAGTTTGGCAGGTTGGCCAGGATTGAATAAGAAATCAATAATTTAAGGGGGCGACCGTGATCAAGTCCGAACTGGTGCAGATTGTTGCGGCACGCAATCCGCATCTCTACCACCGCGATGTGGAAAATATCGTCAACGCGGTCCTCGACGAGATCACCGATGCGCTTGCCGCCGGCAACCGCGTCGAGCTGCGCGGCTTCGGCGCGTTTTCGGTCAAGAACCGCCCTTCCCGTTCCGGCCGCAACCCGCGCACGGGCGACACCGTCTTCGTCGAGGAGAAGTGGGTTCCCTTCTTCAAGACCGGCAAGGAACTGCGCGAGCGCCTGAACCCCGGACAGGCCGACGAAGAGGATTGATCCTCTCCAACGGGCATCAAGCCGCACTTGAACTTCGCCGCCGCACCTCTATTCTGGCGTCCATGAAGCTTGCCTTCGCCAAACCGGCGCGGAGAACGAAATGGCCAAGAAGATCGTCAACGTTTTGATTTTGCTGCCGCTTGGCGTCATCCTGATCATCTTCTGCGTTGCCAACCGGCAGAGCGTGACACTTGCCTTCAATCCGTTCCGGCCCGAGGACCAGGTTCTTTCGCTGGCCGCACCCTTCTTCGTCTTCCTGCTGATTGCCTTCATCATCGGCATGCTGGTGGGCTCGGCCGTGACCTGGTTCAACCAGGGCAAACACCGCAAACGCGCCCGCGTGGAAGCCCGGGAAGCGATCCGCTGGCAGAGCGAGGCGGACCGCCACAAGACGCGCGCCGAAGAAATCGCCGGACAGCTGCCCTCGCGGTGATTGCCGCTATCGTGCGGTGGCGGACGGAAAACTCAGCTCTTCATAGTCGCCTTCGCTCGACGTGCCTCTGCCGATGACGTGGAAGCCGTGCGCCAGATAGAAGGCTTTGGCGAGGCGATTGTTGACCAGGCATTTCAGCCGATAGGCGTGAAGCGGCCAGCCGGGCAGCGATCGCAGCAAAGCGGTCCCTGCCCCTTTGCCCTGAAATTCGGGCAGGATATAGAGCATGTGGATGAAGTCATCCGCCTCCCAGATCGAGAGAAAGCCGGCTATCTTCCCGTCAGGCGCCTCGCAGACGGAGACGACTTCGCCATTGGTGTGGGCTGCAAAATCCTCCCGATGAAATTTGCCGGGATCGACCCAGGTGAAGGTCTGCTGCCGGACGGACAGATAGATTTCCGCAAGCGCCATCGCATCTTCGGCGCGGCTCGGCCGGATCTTCCAGTTCATGGACGTCGCGTGAAAGGAATTGTGCATGGTGCCTAGCCTGCGGCCTTTCCAACAACGGCGGCATTGAAATTTCCCCAGAAGCGGCGGGCGAGTTTCTCCAGCGTGGCGCGGATCAATCTGCCGCCGATCTCGGCAAGCCGGCCGCCGGTATCGCCGTCGGCCTCATACCGCAGCAGCGTGTGAAGGCCCTCATCCACCAGGGTGACATCGGCCTCGCCCCTGGCAAAGCCGGCAATGCCGCCCCGCCCTTCGGCAGCGATCGTGTAGCTGCGGGGCGCATCGACATTCGAAAGCCGGATCTCGCCTTCGAACGTCACCGAAAACAGGCCGAAACCGACTTTGACGGTTGCCAGGAACTGTGTGGACGACAGCTTTTCGACGCTCTGGCAACCGGGAATGCATTGCCTGATAATATCGGGATCGTTCATGGCAGCCCAGACGACATCGCGCGGCGCGGCGATGCGTTCCTCCCCGATCAGGTCCATCCGCAGTTTCCCATTTCCATAGCCGGACCATATCATGATGGGAAAGCGCTTTGCCAAGGTCGGACGGGATGCTATTTGCACTGGCTCAACCGAATTCAAGACGCGGAAGACCACGTTGAAACAGAGAGAACGCCGGCCCGGCGCGAAGATGGCGGCAGGCCCTTCGGGCGGACGCCGCGCCGATGCGCGGCCGGCAAGGCCGGAAAAGACGGCCGCCAAACCTGCCCCCGCGCGGGAAGCGCGCCCGCCGGCGGCGGTTCCCGCCGCAATCGAGCGCCCGCTCACGGTGCGCAGCGGCGAGCGGCCGGCCGAACGCGTGCCTGTCATCCTGGAATCGACGGGTGCGGGCGATTTCCATCTGATCGACAGCGGCAACGGCCAGAAACTCGAACAATATGGCCCCTATCGCATCGTGCGTCCCGAGGGACAGGCGCTGTGGCAGCCCTCGCTGCCCGCCCATGCCTGGGAAAAGGTCGATGCGGTCTTTACCGGCGATACGGATGAAGAAGGCACCGGCCGCTGGCGCTTTCCCAAGGAAGCGCATGGCGAAACCTGGCCGCTCAACCTGCTCGGCGTCGATTTCTTCGGCCGCTTCACCTCCTTTCGCCATGTCGGTGTCTTCCCGGAGCAGATCGTCCACTGGAGCTGGATGAAGGACCAGGTGGAAAGTGCCGGCCGGCCGCTGAAGGTGCTGAACCTCTTCGGCTACACGGGCGTCGCCTCGCTGGTGGCGGCTGCCGCCGGCGCCGAGGTCACGCATGTGGACGCCTCGAAGAAGGCGATCGGCTGGGCACGCGAGAACCAGGCGCTCGGCCGCATGGAAAAACTGCCGATCCGCTGGATCTGCGAGGATGCGATGAAGTTCATCCTGCGCGAGGAACGCCGCGGCAGCCAATACGACATCATCCTGACCGACCCGCCGAAATTCGGCCGGGGGCCGAACGGCGAGGTCTGGCACCTTTTCGAGCACCTGCCGCTGATGCTGGACATCTGCCGCGAGATCCTGTCGCCGAAGGCGGTCGGCCTCGTGCTGACGGCCTATTCGATCCGCGCGAGTTTCTATTCCATTCACGAACTGATGCGCGAGACGATGCGCGGGGCCGGCGGCGTGGTCGAATCCGGCGAACTCGTCATCCGCGAAGCCGGCCTCGACGGCAAGACACCGGGCCGGGCGCTCTCCACTTCCCTCTTTTCCCGCTGGGTGCCGAAATGAACGAATTCCACGATCGCGGCCCGCGCAGGGTCGGGCAGGTGAAGGAAGTCACCTCGCTTGCCAACCCGATCATCAAAGACATCAAGGCGCTGACCAACAAGAAGTCGCGCGAGGAGAGCGGCACCTTCATGGCCGAGGGCCTGAAGCTCGTCATCGATGCGATCGAGCTCGGCTGGACGATCCGCACGCTCGTCTACGCCAAGGCCGCCAAGGGCAAGCCGCTCGTCGAACAGATGGCGGCAAAGACCGTGGCCTCCGGCGGCCTCGTGCTCGAAGTCAGCGAGAAGGTGATTTCTTCCATCACCCGGCGCGACAATCCGCAGATGGTGGTCGGCATTTTCGAAACGCGCTGGGCGAAGCTCAGGGATGTCAGGCCGAAGGAGGGCGAGACCTGGGTGGCGCTCGACCGCGTGCGCGATCCCGGCAATCTCGGCACGATCATCCGCACCGCCGATGCCGCCGGCGCCTCCGGCGTCATCCTGGTCGGCGAGACGACGGATCCCTTTTCGCTGGAAACGGTGCGGGCCACCATGGGATCGGTCTTTGCCGTTCCTGTTGCCCACGCGACAGCGGAGGAATTCATCGCCTGGAAGAAACAGGCCGGCGTTTCGCTCGTTGCCACCCATCTTGCCGGTTCCGTCGATTATCGCACGATCGACTACAGGAGGAAGCCTATCGTGCTTCTGATGGGCAACGAACAGTCCGGCCTGCCGGAGCAGCTGGCGAAGGAGGCGGATGCGCTTGCCCGTATTCCCCAGCAGGGGCGCGCCGATTCCCTCAATCTCGCCGTCGCCACCGCCGTCATGCTTTTCGAGGCACGCCGCCATCTCCTCTCACTTTCCGAGGGCAAATGACCGACCAGACGACCGCACGCCCGGCGCTCTTCTCGCGACCCCTGCCGATCCTGATCTTCATCCTGATCGCCGTTATCCTCGACCAGATCGTCAAGATCGCCGTCGACCGCTACCTGCCGCTGCAGGAAGCCGTTCCCGTCATTCCGATGCTGGCGCTCTACCGCACCTACAATCTCGGCGTGGCTTTCTCGATGCTGTCGGGCATGGACGGCTGGTTCATCGTCGGCATGCGACTGATCATCGTCGCCTTCGTACTCTATCTCTGGCACCGCACGGCCAAGGACCGGTGGCTGGCGCATCTCGGCTACGCGCTGATCATTGCCGGCGCGATCGGCAACCTGATCGACCGTTTCGCCTACGGGCATGTGATCGACTATATCCTCTTCCATACGGAAACCTGGTCATTCGCCGTCTTCAATCTGGCCGACAGTTTCATCACCGTCGGCGCCGGCTGCGTCATTCTCGACGAGATGCTGCAGAAGCCGAAAAAGCCGGATCGCTAAACTTTTAGCGGATTCCTGAAAACATTCGGAACGGGCAATATGTTAGCTGAACTGCATGCAAAGTTTGGCGCAGTTGCAGGAACGATTGTCCGCCGCATTCGGCGGCGCCGCCGTCAGGGCCTATCGCGGCCGGGCGGCGGGTGAACTGTCGTCACCGGCAGCCTTTCGTTTCCAGCACCCCCCGCTCTTCCACTGGCTCGGCGGATCGGGCCTTCTTGCGGCGATCCTGCTGCTGCTGCTTTCCTATTGGGGCGGTCCGCTGATGACCGGCCTCGGCCTCATCCTGATCGCGGCCATCGCAGGTCTTGTCGGCGTTGTTTTCCGCCGCGCAGGCAGGGCCGGCGGGCGCGGTCCGCAGACGCCCGAACGTGTCGATGCGACCGGGCTGCTCGGCACGGTCCATGACGTGCTCGGGGATATCGTCGTCACCCGCATGATGGACCGGCGCATCATCGGCGCCAACGAGACCTTCCGCCACCTGACCGGACGCGCCAAGCCCGAAGGCCAGACCTGCGAGGAGATCGGCCTTGCTTTCCGCCCCGGCCCGCAGCCGCACCGTTACGATGTGGAGATTTCGACACCGGCCGGACAGCGCATCTTCCTCTGGCACGACGTCGTGACCCGCGATCCGGCAAACGGGCGCCTGCTGCTGCAGAGCATTGCGCGCGATGTGACCGAAGAGCGGCTTGCCGCCGAAAGCCGGGAGGAAGCCCGGCAGAAGGCCGAATATAACAGCGCTGCCAAGTCGCGGCTGCTCGCCACGGTCAGCCATGAAATCCGCACGCCTCTGTCCGGGATTCTCGGCATGGCGCATCTGATCTCGGAAACGAAGCTGACGCAGGAACAGCAGAACTATCTGACCAGCATCCGTCAGTCCGGCCATGCGCTGACGCAGCTGGTGGAGGATCTGCTCGATTTCTCGACCATCGAGGTCGGCCGCTTCCAGCTGCGGCCGCGCTCGGAATCCTTGCGCAAGCTCGTCGAGAGCGTCGTGGAAATGCTGGCCCATCGCGCTCACGAGAAGGGTATCGAGATCGGCGCGACGGTATCCTGCGACGTGCCGGAGCTGATGAGCTTCGATCCGGCACGGCTGCGGCAGGTGCTTTTCAACGTCATCGGCAATGCCGTCAAGTTCACGCAGGCCGGCGGCGTCTTCATCCGCATCTCCAGAGCCGCAGGCGAACTTTTGATATCAGTGACCGATACCGGGCCTGGCATGACGGCGGAGGAGCAGGCGCGCATATTCGGAGAATTCGAACAGGGCGGCTCGCTTGCCCAGAAGAGCAACGGTACCGGCCTCGGCCTGGCGATTTCGGCGCGCATCATGCGCGAATTCGGCGGCTCGCTGAGCGTTGCCAGCGAGAAAGGCAAGGGCAGCCAGTTCACCATCCGCTTCCCCGTCGAATTTGCCGAAGAGGATACGGCAACGCGCAACGCCTTGCTGGCCGGCAACAGCATCGTGCTGCTCGCTCCGGCAGGCGCGGCACGCACGGCGATTGCCGAGACGATCACCACGCTCGGCGGGCGCTGCCATCTCGTCGCCACCGGCGAGGCGGCCCGCGAAAGCCTGCTGTCGCTCGCCCGCAGCGGCGACCGGCCGACCGATATCATCGTCGATCACCGCATGTCCGAGGAATTCTCGCTGCACATCGCCGACCGCACGGAGATCGCCGCACTCGGGCTGCGCAAGGTGCTGCTCGTCAACCCGGAAGAGCGCAACTCCTATTCGCTCGATCTCTTCGATGCGTGGCTGATCCGGCCGCTGCGCGAGCAGTCGCTGATCGACGTGCTGCGCGGGCGCATGCGCGGCATGGAAAAGCGCGACGCGCTGAACGACAATCAGCCGGGTATCGGCCTTTCGGTTGCGGAACGCGCCGCGACAGGCGACGGGCTCTCCATCCTGCTCGGCGAGGACGATCCCATCAATGCCATGCTGGTGCGCGTCATGCTGGAAAAGGGCGGTCATTCGGTCCGGCATGTCGAGGATTTCGAATCTCTGCTCGACAGCGCGCTCGGCGACGACCGGCCGGACATCATCATCAGCGACCTGTCCATGCCCGGCGGCAACGGCAGCGACATGCTCGGACGCCTTCGCGGACACGAACGAAGGCTCGATCTTCAGCCGGTCCCGGTCATCGTTCTGACCGCCGACAAGAGCGACGAATCGCGGAGACAGGTCTTGCTCAACGGCGCCAATCGCGTCATGGTGAAACCGGTGGATCCGGTCAGGCTGCTCACCGAAGTACAGGCGGTTGTTGCTCTTTCAGCCCGCCGGGCTCAGGCGCGCTGAAGCTGGAAAAATCGGCACGTTTCTTGCGTGCACAAATTTGCTATGTCACTTTCCTGTCGTACATAAGTGTTTTATGGCGTGTGATAGGCCGGAGACGGGAGAATCGCCATGTCTGTTGACATCCTCAATTGTGACGCCGCTGCCGAGGCCGCTCGGCCATCGACGGCTGCCGCGCCGAAGGAAGGCGACGTTCTCGGCCGCATCGGCAATCTGGAAACCCGCCTTGCCCGCAGCGCGCGTGAGATCGACGCCGCGCAGGCCGTGCGCTACCGCGTTTTCGTCGAGGAAATGAAGGCTCAGCTGCCGGCGGACGCCATGCGCCGCGAGCGGGACTTCGATGCCTATGACGCCTTCTGCGACCATCTTCTCGTTCTCGACCGCTCGATCGAAGGCGATGCGGAAGACCAGATCGTCGGCACCTATCGCCTGCTCCGCCAGGACGTGGCCATGGCCAATGGCGGTTTTTACTCGGCTTCTGAATTTGCAATCGACGACCTGATCGCCCGCCATCCCGACAAACGCTTCATGGAACTCGGCCGCTCCTGCGTGCTGCCGGAATACCGCACCAAACGCATCGTCGAACTGCTCTGGCAGGGCAATTGGGCCTATGCGCTGAAGCACGGCATGAGCGCGATGTTCGGCTGCGCCTCCTTCCCCGGCGTTCAGCCGGAAAGCCATGCGCTGGCACTCTCCTTCCTCTATCACAGCGTGCTCGCCAAGGACGAATGGGCCGTCGGCGCCCTGCCGCATCTGGCGCGCGACATGGACTTGATGCCGGCCGAAGGCGTCAATCCGAAGAAGGCGCTGATGGCCTTGCCGCCGCTCATCAAGGGCTATCTGCGCCTCGGCGCGATGGTCGGCTCCAGCGCCGTCGTCGACCAGGCGTTCAACACGACCGACGTGTTGATCGTGCTGCCGATATCGAGCATTTCCGACCGTTACCTCAACTACTACGGTGCGGACGCAGGACGGTTCGCAAGCTGATATGGCTGACGCCTCATGCGTGAGGACGTCGAATAGCCGGCTATTAGAATTTGGAGATTTAGGGGGCGGACCACATCGCGGTCCGCCCCCTCATTTATCGATCAGGAACCGGCAGAATAGGCCGCAATCGCAGCCATATTGACGATATCGCTGTCCTTGGCGCCCATCGAGGTGATCTGCACCGCCTTGTCGAGACCGACGAGGATGGGGCCGATGACCGTGGAGCCGCCGAGTTCCTGCAGCATCTTGGTCGAGATCGATGCCGAGTGGAATGCCGGCATGACGAGGACGTTTGCCGGGCCAGACAGGCGGCAGAAGGGATATTGCTCCATCGCCTTGCGGTTCAGGGCGACGTCGGCAGCCATTTCGCCGTCATATTCGAAATCGACGCGGCGCTTGTCGAGGATTTTTACGGCTTCGCGGACACGCTCGGAGCGCTCGCCGGAGGGATGGCCGAAGGTGGAATAGGCAAGCATCGCAACGCGCGGCTGATAGCCCATGCGGCGCGCAAGTCCGGCCGCCTCCTCGGCAATATCGGCAAGCTCCTCGGCCGTCGGCATATCGTGAACGGCCGTATCGGCAACAAAGACCGTGCGGCCACGGCAAAGCGCAATCGACACGCCGATAACGCGATGGCCGGGCTTTTCGTCGATGCAGCGGCGCACGTCCTCGAGCGCGGTCGAATAGTTGCGGGTAATGCCCGTCACCATGCCGTCGGCATCGCCGAGCGCCACCATGGTGGCCGCGAAATGGTTGCGGTCGTTATGGATCAGGCGCTGCACGTCGCGGTGCAGGTAGCCTTTGCGCTGCAGGCGCGCATAGAGATAGTCGATATAGGCATCGACGCGATTGGAGATACGCGCGTTGACGATTTCGAGGCCCGGACGGTTGAGGTCGATGCCGGCGCGCTCCGCCGTTGCGCGGATCAGATCCTCGCGGCCGAGCAGGACGGCGGTGCCGAGCTGCTGGTTGGCGTAGGACATGGCGGCGCGCAGCACCTGTTCCTCTTCGGCCTCGGCGAAGACGACGCGTTTCGGATGACGGCGCACGCGCTCGTAGAGGCTCGCAAGCGTGGAGGCGATCGGATCGCGGCGGGCCGACAGTTCGCGCTTGTAGCCGGCCATGTCGGTGATGATCTTGCGGGCGACGCCGCTTTCGATCGCCGCTTCGGCGACGGCGGCGGGAATGGCGGAGATCAGGCGCGGATCGAAGGGAACCGGAATGATATATTGGGCGCCGAAACGCGGACGGTTGCCCTGGTAGGCGGCCGCGACATCGTCAGGCACGTCTTCGCGCGCCAGGCTTGCCAGCGCCTTGACGGCGGCGATCTTCATCGCGTCGTTGATGGTCGTGGCGCGGACGTCGAGCGCGCCGCGGAAAATATAGGGAAAACCGAGCACGTTGTTGACCTGGTTCGGATAGTCCGAACGGCCGGTCGCCATGATGGCATCGTCCCGGATGCGGGCCACTTCTTCCGGCGTGATTTCCGGATCGGGATTGGCCATGGCGAAGATGATCGGCCGCTCGGCCATGGAACGGATCATCTCCTCGGAGAAGGCGCCCTTCTGCGACAGGCCGAAAACGACGTCGGCCCCCTTCATCGCCTCTTCCAGCGTGCGCGTATCGGTCTTTGCGGCATGGGCCGATTTCCACTGGTTCATGCCCTCGGTGCGGCCCTGGTAGATGACGCCCTTGGTATCGCAGAGGATGATGTTTTCGGGCGCAAAACCCATCGACTTGATAAGCTCGACACAGGCGATGGCGGCCGCACCCGCGCCGTTGCAGACGAGCTTGGTGGTCTTGAGATCGCGGCCTGTCAGTTCCAGCGCGTTGATGAGGCCGGCGGCGGCGATGATGGCGGTCCCGTGCTGGTCGTCATGGAAGACCGGGATGTCCATCAGTTCGCGCAGGCGGCTTTCGATGACAAAACAGTCCGGCGCCTTGATGTCTTCCAGATTGATGCCGCCGAAGGACGGGCCAAGGAAGCGCACGCAGTTGATGAACTCGTCGACATTTTCCGTATCGACTTCAAGGTCGATGGAATCGACATCGGCAAAACGCTTGAAGAGGACCGACTTGCCCTCCATGACCGGCTTGGAGGCCAGCGCGCCGAGATTGCCGAGACCGAGAATGGCCGTGCCGTTGGAGATGACGGCAACCATGTT
This sequence comes from Hyphomicrobiales bacterium, assembly GCA_900471515.1. GTDB lineage: Bacteria > Pseudomonadota > Alphaproteobacteria > Rhizobiales > Rhizobiaceae > Rhizobium. Next base: position 52,441 of record UCFC01000050.1, read on the forward strand.
GCCCCGGGTCGTATAGTCGTAGGCCGTGGCCGGATCGGTGGCGATGGCCTTGACCGGCACCGCGACACCCGGCGAATAGGCCAGCGAGAGGTCGCGCTGGGTCGCCATCGGCTTGGTCGGGTTGATCTCCAACTTGCCGGGCCGCCCCATCGCGTGAAATTCGAGCGCTTCCGTATCGGTAACAGACGTCGCCGGCCGTTCTTTCTTCTCCATGCGGGACATGCCTCCTCCAAACGTCTGTGGGTGACGTTTTCCTCTTCCCCAATTGCTGTTGTCATCTATAGCGGCGCGCGGATAGGGTTGGCACCTGTTTTTTTGGGAAAAACTGCACCTCCGTGAACGCACGAATAGACAGCAGAAACGAAGCCTTCTCGGCAGCCGAGCTCGCGACTGAGGAAAGCCGCGCCTCGGCAACGCCGATGATGGAACAATATATCGAGATCAAGGCGAACAATCCGGATTCGCTGCTCTTCTATCGCATGGGCGATTTTTACGAGCTGTTCTTCGAGGATGCGCTTGAGGCTTCGCGCGCGCTCGGCATCACGCTCACCAGGCGCGGCCAGCATATGGGGCAGGATATCGCCATGTGCGGCGTGCCTGTTCACGCGGCCGACGATTACCTGCAGAAGCTGATCGCGCTCGGCTATCGCGTTGCCGTCTGCGAGCAGGTGGAAGACCCGGCGGAAGCCAAGAAACGCGGATCGAAATCCGTCGTCAAGCGCGACGTCATTCGCCTCGTCACGCCGGGCACCATTACCGAGGAGAAGCTGCTTTCGCCTTCGGAATCGAACTACCTGATGACGCTTTCGCGCATCCGCGGCTCTTCGGAACCGGCGCTGGCGCTCGCCTGGATCGATATTTCCACCGGCGTCTTCCGGCTGGCGGAAACCGACGCCTCGCGGCTGCTTGCCGATATCCTGCGCATCGATCCGCGCGAACTCATCGTGCCGGATACGCTGTTTTATGACGGCGAGTTGAAACCGGTCTTCGACGTGCTCGGCCGCACCGCCGTTCCACAGCCGGCTGTGCTTTTCGACAGCGCGACCGCAGAAACCCGCATCGCCCGCTATTTCGACGTTTCCACGCTCGACGGTTTCGGAAGTTTTTCGCGCGCCGAGCTGGCGGCGGCGGCGGCGGCCATCGCCTATGTGGAGAAGACGCAGATTGCCGAGCGGCCGCCGCTTGGCCGGCCGGAACGGGAGAGCGGCGCCTCCACGCTGTTCATCGATCCGGCGACACGCGCCAATCTGGAACTCGTGCGCACGCTGTCCGGCGATCGCAACGGCGCTCTTTTGAGGGCGATCGACCGGACGACCACCGGCGGCGGGGCGCGGCTGCTTGCCGAGCGGCTGATGTCGCCGCTCACCGATCCCGCCCGCGTCAACGAGCGGCTGGATTCGATCGGATTCCTGATGCAGGAGCCGTCGCTCTGCGGCGAGTTGCGCGACGCGCTGAAACATGTGCCGGACATGCCGCGGGCGCTCTCCCGTCTGGCGCTTGACCGCGGCGGCCCGCGCGACCTCTGGGCCATCCGCCAGGGACTTGGCGCTGCCGCGCATATGGCGGATCTTCTGGCGGGCGCCATGCTGCCGGCGGAGCTGGAACAGGCACGCACGGGGCTGCAGGCGCTTCCGTCCGAACTCGAAACCCTGCTTGCGGAAAACCTTGCCGAGGAATTGCCGCTCCTGAAACGCGATGGCGGTTTCCTGCGCGAGGGAGCCAATGCCGACCTCGACGAGGTGCGCGCACTGCGCGACCAGTCGCGCCGCGTCATTGCCGGCCTGCAGCTGCAATATGCCGAAGAGACCGGCATCAAGTCGCTGAAGATCAAGCACAACAATATCCTCGGCTACTTCATCGAAGTCACCGCCGGCAATGCGGGGCCGATGACCGATACGGCTGAGGCGAAGGCCCGCTTCATCCATCGCCAGACGATGGCAAATGCAATGCGTTTCACCACGACGGAGCTTGCCGACCTCGAAAGCCGGATCGCCAACGCCGCCGACCGGGCGCTGCAGATCGAGCTCGAAGCCTTTGACCGGATGAGAGAAGCGACCGTTGCCGAGGCCGAGGCCATCAAGGCCGGCGCGCGCGCGCTCGCCGTCATCGACGTGGCGGCAGGCCTGGCACTTCTTGCCGAAGAGCAGGCCTATTGCCGGCCGCTGGTCGACGGGTCGAAGATGTTTGCAATCGAGGGCGGACGCCACCCTGTCGTCGAGCAGGCGCTGCGACGCCAGTCCATCGGTCCCTTCGTCGCCAACAATTGCGACCTTTCGCCTGTCTCCGACGGCAAGGACGGGGCGATCTGGCTGCTGACCGGCCCCAATATGGGCGGTAAATCGACTTTCCTGCGCCAGAACGCGCTGATCGCCATCCTTGCCCAGATGGGCTCCTTCGTGCCGGCGACATCGGCGCATATCGGCATCGTCGACCGGCTGTTCTCGCGCGTCGGCGCATCGGACGATCTGGCACGCGGGCGGTCCACCTTCATGGTGGAGATGGTCGAAACCGCAGCAATCCTCAATCAGGCGACCGATCGTTCCCTCGTCATCCTGGACGAGATCGGTCGCGGCACGGCGACGTTCGACGGTCTTTCCATCGCCTGGGCGGCCGTCGAGCACCTGCACGAGGCCAACCGCTGCCGCGGGCTCTTCGCGACACATTTCCACGAGCTGACCGTGCTTTCGGAAAAACTTGCGCGGCTATCGAACGCGACGATGCGGGTGAAGGAATGGGACGGGGACGTCATTTTCCTGCACGAGGTCGGACCCGGCGCCGCCGACCGGTCCTACGGCATCCAGGTGGCGCGGCTTGCCGGCCTGCCGGCCTCGGTGGTGGCCCGCGCCCGCGATGTGCTCACGCGCCTTGAAGACGCCGATCGCAAGAACCCGGCAAGCCAGCTGATCGACGATCTGCCGCTGTTCCAGGTCGCGGTGCGCCGCGAAGAAACATCCCGCGGGCCGTCCAAGGTCGAGGAAGCCCTGAAGGCGATGAGCCTCGACGATATGACGCCGCGCGAGGCGCTTGATGCGCTTTACGATCTCAAGAAGAAGATGAAGTAGGAGCAGCAACCCCGTGTTCATGGAAAAACTGCTTCAGGAAACGCAACGCCTCTCCGTCATCGTCTCGATGCTCGAGATCATGAAACAGTCGGACGGCAATCTGGAGGCGCGCGGCTGGAATACGCCGATCGGCATGGCCAAAATTACCGGCTCGTGCCTGAAGATCGGAGAGCTCAGCGGTGCTATCATTGACGCCGGATACCTCGAATGCGACAGGGCGACGCTGAACGGGATCATGAGCGAGACGCGGCAGGTTCTCGATACGCTTCTGACGCAGGCCTCTGCCTGAGAACTTGCGGCAAAGCGTCTCTCGCGAGCGGCTTGCCAACACCATTTCGCCAAATTTAAAGGTTCATGCAATATGAACGCCTGGGTCATCAGGCGGGCAAAGAGGCTATAGCGCATGCAGATGAAAACAGAGGCGCGCCACGAGCAGGCGGCCCGGTCCGGACAGGAAACGGGCCAGCCGATGGCGACGCACGGCATCGATTTCTCCGAAATCCTCGATGTGGAACTGCTGCAGGGGCAGTGCGACGCCATTGCCGAAGCCAACCGCAATCGCCCCGACGTGCTGCGCGGCGATCTTCTGGCCGTTCTGAAGAAGGCAAGCGTCGAAGGCCGCCGGAAAGCGCGCGACCTGCTTGACGCGCAAGGCGGCGGGCTTGACTGCGCGCACCGCATTTCCTGGCTTCAGGACCAGATCATCGCCGTTCTCTATCGTTTCGCCACCGCCCACGTCTTCCCGAAGCAGAAGGACAGGTTCGCGGTCACTGCCGTCGGCGGCTACGGGCGCGACACGCTGGCGCCGGGCTCCGATATCGACCTGCTCTTCCTTTTCCTGCCGAGGCCGACGGAAGAGGCCCACAAGGCCGTCGAGTTCATGCTCTATATGCTGTGGGACATGGGCTTCAAGGTCGGTCACGCGACGCGGACCGTCGAGGAATGCATCGCGCTTTCCAAATCCGACATGACGATCCGCACCGCCATCCTGGAAATGCGCTACATCTGCGGCCTGAAATCATTGGAAACGGAGCTGGAAGCCCGCTTCGACAAGGAAATCGTCACCGGCACCGGGCCGGAATTCATCGCGGCCAAGCTTGCCGAACGCGACGAGCGCCACCGCAAGGCCGGCGACACGCGTTACCTTGTCGAACCGAACGTCAAGGAAGGCAAGGGCGGTCTTCGCGACCTGCATACGCTCTTCTGGATTTCGAAATATTACTATCACGTCCGCGACCCGGCCGATCTGGTGCCGCTCGGCGTGCTGTCGAAGCAGGAATACCGGCTTCTCGAAAAGGCCGACGACTTTCTCTGGGCCGTGCGCTGCCACATGCATTTCCTGACCGGGAAGGCCGAGGAGCGCCTTTCCTTCGATATCCAGCGCGAGATCGCCGAGGCGCTCGGCTACCATTCGCGTCCCGGCCTTTCGGCCGTCGAACGCTTCATGAAGCACTATTTCCTGGTCGCCAAGGATGTCGGCGATCTGACCCGCATCCTCTGCGCCGCACTGGAGGACCAGCAGGCGAAATCGATCCCCGGCCTGACGGGCGTCATCAGCCGTTTCACGCATCGCAGCCGCAAGATCCCCGGCAGCGTCGAATTCGTCGAAGATCGCGGCCGTATCGCGCTCGCCAATCCCGATGTCTTCAAGCGCGATCCGGTCAGCATTATCAGGCTGTTTCATGTGGCCGACATCAACGGGCTGGAATTCCATCCCGACGCGCTGAAGCGAGTGACGCGCTCGCTCGGCCTCATCAACAACGACCTGCGCGACAATGACGAGGCCAACCGGCTGTTCCTGTCGATCCTGACCTCCAAGCGCGACCCGGCGCTGATCCTGCGGCGCATGAACGAAGCCGGCGTGCTTGGCCGCTTCATTCCCGAATTCGGCAAGATCGTCGCGATGATGCAGTTCAACATGTATCATCACTATACGGTCGACGAGCATCTGATCCGCGCCATCGACGTCCTCTCCGAAATCGACAAGGGCAAGGCGGAGGAACTGCATCCGCTTTCCAACAAGCTGATGCCGCATATCGAGGACCGCGAGGCTCTCTATGTCGCGGTATTGCTGCACGATATCGCCAAGGGCCGGCAGGAAGACCATTCGATCGCCGGCGCACGCGTCGCCCGCAAGCTCTGCGCCCGTTTCGGCCTGTCGCAGAAACAGACCGAAATCGTCGTCTGGCTGATCGAGGAGCACCTGACCATGTCGATGGTCGCCCAGACCCGCGACCTGACGGACCGCAAGACGATCACCGACTTTGCCGACCGCGTTCAATCGCTCGACCGGCTGAAGATGCTGCTGATCCTGACGATCTGCGACATCCGCGCCGTCGGGCCGGGCGTCTGGAACGGCTGGAAGGGCCAGTTGCTGCGCACACTTTATTACGAGACGGAACTGCTGCTTGCCGGCGGCTTCTCCGAAGTGTCGCGCAAGGAGCGCGCCCAGGCCGCCGCCGAGGCGCTGTATGCAGCACTCTCCGACTGGCCGCAGAAGGACCGGCGCACCTACACGAAGCTGCACTACCAGCCTTACCTGCTTTCCGTGCCGCTGGAAGACCAGGTCCGCCACGCGCATTTCATCCGGCAGGCGGACAAGGCCGGCCAGGCGCTGGCAACCTCGGTGCGCACCGACAGCTTTCACGCCATTACCGAAATCACCGTCCTGTCGCCCGACCACCCTCGCCTTCTCGCCGTCATTGCCGGCGCATGTGCGGCGGCCGGCGCCAACATCGTCGATGCGCAGATCTTCACGACGTCGGATGGCCGCGCGCTCGATACGATCCATGTCAGCCGGGAATTTCCGAACGACGAGGACGAGCTTCGTCGCGCCGCCACGATCGGCAGGATGATCGAGGACGTGCTGTCCGGCCGCAAGCGGCTGCCCGAGGTGATCGCAACCCGCGCGAAGAACCGCAAGAAGAGCAAGGCCTTCATCATTCCGCCGTCGGTCACGATCACCAACAGCCTGTCGAACAAGTTCACGGTCATCGAGGTGGAATGCCTCGACCGGCCGGGTCTGCTGTCGGAAATGACGGCGGTGCTTTCCGACCTGTCGCTCGACATTCAGTCCGCCCGCATCACCACCTTCGGTGAAAAGGTCATCGATACGTTCTATGTTACCGATCTCGTCGGCCAGAAGATTTCCGGCGACAGCAAGCGTGCCAATATCACCGCCCGCATGAAGGCGGTCATGGCGGAAGAGCAGGACGAACTGCGCGAGCGCATGCCGTCGGGCATCATCGCCCCTGCTGCGACATCAGCCGAAAAGAAAGCCGGTTCCCCCGTATGAGCCTCGTCAAGAAATTCGCCACGGTCGGCGGCGCCACGCTTGGAAGCCGCATCTTCGGTTTTGCCCGCGAAACGCTGATGGCTGCGGCACTCGGCACCGGACCGATGGCCGACGTCTTCTATGCTGCCTTCCGTTTCCCGAACCTCTTCCGCCGGCTCTTTGCCGAAGGCGCCTTCAACGCCGCCTTCGTGCCGCTTTTTGCCAAGGAGATCGAGGCGAACGGCACAGACGGCGCCAAGCGCTTTTCGGAGGAAGTGTTCGGCGTTCTGTTTTCCGTCTTGCTGCTCATCACCATCCTGATGGAATTCAGCATGCCGCTCTTGGTGCGCTTCGTCATCGCGCCGGGCTTTGCCGACGATCCCGAGAAGTTCGGCATCACCATCCGCATGGCGGCGGTGATGTTCCCCTATCTCATGTGCATGTCGCTGACGGCGATGATGAGCGGCATGCTGAACTCGCTGCATCACTTCTTCGCCGCAGCCGTCGCACCCGTCTTTCTCAACGTCGTGATGATCGGCGCGCTGTTCTACGCGCTTTATACCGGCGCCGAACCGCTGGCGACGGCCTGGTATCTTTCCTGGGGCGTGCTGGTCGCCGGTGTCCTGCAGCTTGCCGTCGTCTATCTCGGGGTTTTGCATGCCGGCATGAGCATCGGCTTCCGCTTTCCGAAGATGACGCCGAACGTCAAGCGGCTGCTGATCCTTGCGGTTCCGGCCGCCGTTACCGGCGGCATCACGCAGATCAACCAGCTCATCGGCCAGGCGATCGCCTCCTCCCGCGACGGCGCCATTGCCGCCCTGCAATATGCCGACCGCATCTACCAGCTGCCGCTCGGCGTCGTCGGTGTTGCCGTCGGCGTCGTGCTGCTGCCCGAGCTTGCCCGCGCGCTCAAGGGCGGCGCATTGCGCGAGGCGGCCTTCCTGCAGAATCGCTCGATCGAGTTCGTGCTGTTCCTGACGATCCCCGCCGCCTTCGCGCTCTGGATCCTGTCGGACGAGATCATCCGCGTGCTCTACGAGCGCGGCGCCTTCCATCAGGAAAACACCGTCATCGTCGGTTCGATCCTGGCCATTTACGGCATCGGCCTGCCGGCTTTCGTACTGATCAAGGCGCTGCAGCCTGGCTTTTACGCGCGTGAGGACACCAAGACGCCGATGCGTTTTTCGGCAATCGCGGTTGCCGCCAACTGCGCCACCGCGCTGACGCTCTTTCCCCATATGGGCGCGCCCGGCATTGCAGTGGCGGAAGCCACGGCCGGCTGGATCAGCACCGTGCTGCTCTTCACCACGCTGCTGCGTCGCGGCCATCTGACATGGGAATGGGCGCTCGCCAGACGCGCCGCGCTGCTGGTCGTCGCCTCGGCGGTGATGGGGGCCGTCATCATCTATCTCAAGCAGCACTGGGCGCCCTGGCTTGCCTCGGGCGCACCGCTGCTGACCAAGGTCGGCACGATCGGCCTGCTGATTGCGATCTCGATGGTCGTCTATTTCGCAACCGCCTTCCTCATCGGCGGCGCCGATCTCGGCATGATCCGTCGTAACCTCAACCGCAAGCCGGCTCCCGCAAAGGACGCGTAACGCCCTTTTCACGCAAAGCCGCTGCGCATTTTGCCGGGATCGTTTCAGCAATCCACCCATCGTCGCTGCGGACCGACATCGACATGGACAATGCCGTTGCAATAGGTGCCGATCCCGCCGATGCCGGGCGCGGTCTTGGCCGCGGCAACGATCGTCCGTTCCGGCACGCCGGGAACCCGGATATCCGCCGCCAGGCATTTTCCATGCATGGAGCCATGGCGGCGGGGATGCGGCCGGAAGCCGGATGTTATCATCGGCAGTCGTCCGGTCTTTGCCGCAATATGCGACAGGACCGCCCGCAATCGCGCCGGGAAGCAGCCGGCGCGAACGCTGACGGTCTGGACCGTATAGGCAAGGCGCGTCTCGTGTTTTGGAAGGTTGTTGATCTGCCGTCGGCCATCTTGACCGACGGCGGTGGTTGCTGATTGTAGGGCAAAAAGGCCTGCCACAGCGAGCAAACTGGCGTTCTGCATGGTCCCTCCGATCGGTTACCCGACGGCTCAATGCGGCCGTCACGCCAGTCGAAGGATTTTCAGTTCAAAGAAAGCTTTTCTGTGAAATTTTATACTCAATTTTAGCTAAGCTATCTGATCAGTTTGACGTAAAACAGGGCATACACCCACAGTAAACCGGAATAAACTTGCTTTCGCGGAGGTTTTATGACGCAATCCCTGTTCCTCGTCACCCTCGTCGTCGACGACTATGACCGCGCCAAAGCCTTTTATTGTGAGGCGCTCGGCTTCGAATGCCTACAGGACGAAGTGCAGCCGGAAGGCAAGCGCTGGGTCGTGGTCAAGCCCAGAGGCGGGGATGGAGCGGCCTTTCTGCTGGCGCAGGCGGCCAATGAGGCGCAGCGCGCTGCCATCGGCAAGCAGACGGGCGGGCGTGTCGGCTTCTTTCTCAAGACCGACGATTTCGCGCGCGACCATGCCGCCATGCTTGCCGCCGGCGTGCGTTTTCTTGAGGAGCCCCGGCGCGAAGTTTACGGCACCGTTGCGGTCTTTTCGGATCCTTACGGCAACACCTTCGATCTCATTCAACATGCGGCACCCGCCGCCTCTTGATTGCGGCCGTGCGCCCGTGCATAAGCGCCCGCGTTAGCAACATGGGCCTTCGGCCCTGAGGCCCTCCACCAGCCTAATCGAGGACACGTCATGGGCGAATTCAAGAAGCTCGTATTTTCCGGCGTTCAGCCGACGGGCAACCTGCATCTCGGCAACTATCTTGGCGCGATCCGCCGCTTCGTGCAGCTCCAGGACGGCAACGACTGCATCTACTGCGTCGTCGACCTGCATGCGCTGACGGCGCAGCTCGTCCACGAGGACATGCTGTCGCAGACGCGTTCGATCGCCGCTGCCTTCATCGCCTCCGGCATCGATGCCGAAAAGCATATCGTCTTCAATCAGTCCGCCGTGCCGCAGCACGCCGAACTCGCCTGGATCTTCAACTGTGTCGCCCGTATCGGCTGGATGAACCGCATGACGCAGTTCAAGGACAAGGCCGGCAAGGATCGCGAGCAGGCTTCGCTCGGCCTCTACGCCTATCCGAGCCTGATGGCTGCCGATATTCTCGTCTACCGCGCCACGCATGTGCCTGTCGGCGAAGACCAGAAGCAGCACCTCGAACTGACGCGCGACATCGCGATGAAGTTTAACCTCGATTATGCCTCGCATATCCGCAGGACGAATTACGGGATCGACATCACTGTCGGCGACGAGCCGGTGCATGCCTATTTCCCGATGGTCGAACCGCTGATCGGCGGGCCGGCGCCGCGCGTCATGTCGCTGCGCGACGGCACCAAGAAGATGTCGAAGTCCGATCCGTCTGACCTTTCGCGCATCAACCTGATGGATGACGAGGACGCGATCTCCAAGAAGATCCGCAAGGCCAAGACCGATCCCGACGGCTTGCCGAGCGAAGTGGCAGGCCTGGAAAGCCGGCCGGAGGCCGAAAACCTCGTTTCGATCTATGCGGCGCTTGCCGACAAGACGAAGGAGCAGGTGCTCTCGGAATTCGGCGGCCAGCAGTTCTCCGTCTTCAAGCCGGCTCTGGTCGATCTCGCCGTTCAGGTGCTCTCGCCGATCACGGGCGAAATGCGCCGCCTGATGAACGATACGAGCCATATCGACGCGATCCTGCGCAGCGGCAACGAGCGCGCGAGGGCGCGAGCCGAGGTGACGATGCGCGAACTGCGCGAGATCATCGGCTTCCTCTACTAGACCCATCGACAGGTCAGAGCGCCACGCGTCCAGATGGACGCATGGCGCTCTATCTTTTTGAATCGACGCATCAGGCTTTGGCTCCCGTGCAAAACGGGGGCTTGCAAATTTTCCGCTGCGGGTGTCAGAGTCCGCGCCATGGTATCGAAGCGACTCTCACGGCTCGAAGGTCATCGCCGCAAATTCATGGCGGTGATCGACGGGACACCCGAATGCCAACGCGCCGTCCACTATGCCGGACGGCGTGCGAAGAATTCCAATGGCGGACTTATCCTTCTCTATGTGATCCCCGAGGGCGATTTCCAGCAATGGCTCGGCGTCGAGGAGATCATGCGGGCGGAGGCCCGCGAGGAGGCGGAAGCCAGCGTCGCCAAGGCGGCCCAGATCGTGCGCGAGACGATCGGCATCGAACCCGAGATCGTCATCCGCGAAGGCAATTCGGCCGAGCAGATCAATGCCGTCATCGAGGAGGACCGGGACGTTGCCATCCTCGTGCTTGCCGCAAGCTCGGCCAAGGAGGGGCCGGGACCGCTGGTTTCTTCCATTGCCGGACGCGCGGCCGCCTTTCCGATTCCCGTCACCGTGCTTCCCGACACGCTGACGAATGAGGAAATCGACGCCCTCTGTTAGGCCATTTCTTGAGTATCAATCTCTTGAATCGGCCGGAGAATGGGCTTATTTTCTTTTGAAGAATTCTAAAGACGGCAGAGGCTGACGCCCGCCGCATGGAGAGCGAGATGTTCATTCAGACCGAAGCCACGCCGAACCCCGCCACGCAGAAGTTCCTTCCCGGCAAGGTGGTGATGGAAAACGGCACGGCCGAATTCCGCAATGCCGACGAAGCCCAGGCTTCGCCGCTCGCTGCCCGCCTGTTTGAAATCCCCGGCGTGACCGGCGTCTATTTCGGCTACGACTTCATCTCCGTCTCCAAGGACAATGCCGAATGGCAGCATCTGAAGCCGGCTATTCTCGGCTCGATCATGGAGCATTTCATGTCCGGCAAGCCGGTCATGGGCGACGCCTCGATCCTCTCGGAAGATGTCGATGCCGGCGACGAGTTCTTCGACGAAGGCGACGAATCGATCGTGCTGACCATCAAGGAACTTTTGGAGACCCGCGTGCGCCCGGCCGTTGCCCAGGATGGCGGCGACATTACCTTCCGCGGCTTCAAGGACGGCAAGGTCTACCTCAACATGAAGGGTTCCTGCTCCGGATGCCCGTCTTCGACGGCAACGCTGAAGCACGGCGTCCAGAACCTGCTGCGCCATTTCGTTCCGGAAGTGCAGGAAGTGATTGCCGCTTAAGAAGCTCTGCGGCGCCGGGCCGTTCATCTCGCGTTCGGCCGGGCGGATTTATGAATAGGCGACAATAGTTTATTCGGAAATTGATGGCATGATCGTTCTGGCGCTCGACACGGCAGGTGTGGATTGCGCTGCCGCCATTTATGATAGCGGCAGGAATACGGTGCTGGGGGAGGCATCGGACATGATCGGCAAGGGGCATGCTGAACATCTGATGGGAATCGTGGACCGCGCGCTGGATCGGGCGGGTGTTACGCTATCGGATGTCGACCGCCTTGCCGTCACCGTCGGTCCCGGCTCTTTCACCGGCATCCGCGTCGGCGTTGCCGCCGCGCGTGGCTTTGCCCTCTCCCTCGGTATTCCCGCTGTCGGCATTTCCACGCTCGAGGTCATGGCGGCGGCCCAGCGCGCAAAGACGCCTGGCCGCGCCGTTCTGGCGGCGATGGATGCCAAGCGGGACGAGATCTACCTCCAGTCTTTCGCGGCCGACGGCACGGCGCTGGATGAGGCGCGTGCCGTCAGCACCGCCGACGCGCAGGCTTTTGCGGCGGATTTCGAAGGCGAAATCACCGGCTCGGCAACGCCGATCCTGAAGCCCGCCGCGAGCGGCGAACACGCCAACGCCTTCCCGATCTCCGTCGTGGCACGTCTCGGTGCCGCCGCAAATCCGGATGCCGGAAAGCCCAAGCCCCTTTATCTGCGCGGACCCGATGCCAAACCGCAGGCCGGGTATGCGGTTGCAAGAGTATGACGATGCTGGAATCCTATCTGACGCTGAAACCGGAATTTGAAATCGTCGCGATGGAACCGGAGGATTGCCTCGACGTTTCCATCCTGCACGGAGAGCGCTTCGCGCGCCCGTGGGGCGACGGCGAATTCCACAGCCTGCTTTCCCAGAATACGGTCTTCGGCTTCGTTGCCCGCCAGACCAACGCTATTCTGAAAAAGACCCTGCCGGGCTTCATCCTGGCCCGCCAGGTCGCCGGCGAGGCGGAAATCCTGACGATTGCCGTGCAGGCGAAGGTCGCGCGCTCGGGCCTCGGCTGGCGGCTGATGCAGGCCGCCATGCGCGAAGCGCGCCTGCGCGGCGGCGAGAGCATGTTCCTGGAAGTCGACAACGGCAATACGGCCGCCCTCGGCCTCTACCGCAAACTCGGCTTCGAGCAGGCCGGCGAGCGCAAGGGCTATTATAAGGATGCCAACGGGGCTACCTCCACGGCGCTTGTCATGAAGCGCGTTCTTCGGTAGTTCCCTTCCCGGCAGGAATAACGAGAAGGCAGCCATGACTGACGTAGCCAAGACCCTTGAGGAGCTTTGCGCTGAACGCGGCATGCGCATGACCGAGCAGCGCCGGGTGATTGCGCGTATCCTCGAGGACTCCGAAGACCATCCCGATGTCGAGGAACTCTACCGCCGCTCCGTCAAGGTCGACGCCAAGATCTCGATTTCGACGGTCTATCGGACCGTGAAACTGTTCGAGGATGCCGGCATTATCGCCCGGCACGATTTCCGCGACGGCCGCTCCCGGTACGAGACGGTGCCCGAAGAGCATCACGACCATCTGATCGACCTGAAGAGCGGCGTCGTCATCGAGTTCCGTTCGCCGGAAATCGAAGCGCTGCAGGAGCGGATCGCCAGGGAGCACGGCTTCAAGCTCGTGGATCACCGGCTCGAACTCTACGGCATCCCGCTGAAGAAAGACGAAATCTGATATTATGGCAGTCCGGGAGCGCCGCATTTGATCGTCTGGCTGCGCATCGCCTTCGCCTTTTTCGTCATCGTCGTCACCAGCATCCTGCTCATGCCGCTGCAGGTGCTTGCGCTCACGTTTGACTGGAAGCTGCGTCGCACCCTGCCCCGCCACTGGCATCGCATCATCTGCTACTGCCTCGGCATCCGCATCCGCGTGCGCGGCAGGCTCGAGAACCGCCGGCCGCTGATGCTTTGTTCCAACCATTCCTCATGGATGGACATCATGGTCATGTCGGCGGTGGCCGACGTCGCCTTCATTGCCAAGATCGAGGTGCGCGACTGGCCGATCTTCGGCACGCTCGCCAAGCTGCAGAAGAGCGTGTTCGTGGTGCGCGAGGAAAAGCGCCGCACCGGCGACCAGGCAAGCGAGATTGCCGGCCGCATGGCCGACGGCGAGATCGTCGTCCTGTTCCCCGAGGGCACGACGTCCGACGGCAACCGGCTGCTGGAGGTCAAATCGTCGCTCTTCGGCGCGGCCGCCATGGCCGTGCCGCACTCGCCGACCGGCGCTGTCATGGTTCAGCCGGTGGCGATCGCCTACACGCGGGTCCACGGCATCGCCATGGGCCGCTACCACCGCCCGCTTGCGGCCTGGCCCGGCGATCTCGAGCTTCTGCCGCATCTGATCGATATCCTGAAATGCGGCGCGATCGACGCCGAAGTCTCCTTCGGCGAAGCTGTGGAATATGGCGAGAAGACCAACCGCAAGGCGGTCAGTTCGACGATTTCGGCCCGTATCCGCAACCTTCTGAACAGCAGCCTGCGCGGCCGCGATATCGGCTGAGCGGAGAGTCCCTTTTCTCTGGCGCCAAAAACCACTAAATAGCGCGCCATGACCCAGGACAGCGCCCTTCTTCAGGCCCCGGAGGCTTCTCTCCGCGATGGCTCCAACAGCCGCAAGGTTTTCATCAAGACCTATGGCTGCCAGATGAACGTCTATGACTCGACGCGCATGAGCGATGCTCTTGCCCGCGACGGCTACGAGCCGACCGAGGACATGGAAGAGGCCGATCTCGTCCTGCTCAATACCTGCCATATCCGCGAGAAGGCGGCCGAGAAGGTCTATTCCGCGCTCGGGCGCCTGCGCGAGATGAAAAAGCGCAAAGCCGCCGACGGTCGCGAAATGATGATCGGTGTCACCGGCTGCGTGGCGCAGGCCGAAGGCGAGGAAATCCTGCGCCGTGCGCCGGCGGTCGATGTCGTCATCGGCCCGCAGACCTATCACCGCCTGCCGGATGCGCTGCGCCGCGCCAAGGAAGGCCATCGGGTCGTCGATACGGAATATGCGCTCGAAGACAAGTTCGAGCACCTGCCGATCGCCGAGGCGCCGAAGATCCGCGCCCGTGGCGTGACCTCGTTCCTGACCGTGCAGGAAGGCTGCGACAAGTTCTGCACGTTCTGCGTCGTGCCCTATACGCGCGGCTCGGAAGTCTCGCGGCCCGTCTCGCAGATCGTCGAGGAGGCGATGAAGCTCGTTGCCGCCGGTGTCCGCGAAATCACGCTGCTCGGCCAGAACGTCAATGCCTGGCACGGCGCCGGCCCGAAGGGCGAAGAGTGGAGCCTGGGAGACCTGCTCTACCGGCTTGCCGAGATACCGGGCCTTGCGCGGCTTCGTTATACGACGAGCCATCCGCGCGACATGGACGACCGGCTGATCGAGGCGCATCGCGACCTTCGCACGCTGATGCCTTATCTGCACCTGCCGGTCCAGGCCGGATCGGACCGCATCCTCAAGGCCATGAACCGGCGTCACACGGCCGGCGAATATCTTTCGCTGATCGAGCGCATCCGCAAGGCCCGTCCCGATATCGCCCTTTCCGGCGACTTCATTACCGGCTTTCCGGGGGAGACAGACCGTGAATTTGAGGATACACTAAAACTCGTTGAGGAGGTGCGGTACGCGCAGGCCTTCTCGTTCAAATATTCGACGCGGCCGGGCACGCCCGGTGCGGAATTGAAGGACCAGGTGCCGGAAGACATCAAGGCAGAACGGCTGGAACGCCTGCAGGCGCTGCTTCTCAAGCAGACGCAGGAATTCAACGAGTCCTGCATCGGCAAGGAAATCGATCTTCTCCTGGAAAAGCCGGGCCGCATGCCGGGCCAGCTCATCGGCCGGTCGCCGTGGCTCCAGTCCGTGAATGTTGATGCAAAAGCATCGCAAATCGGTGACATTATTAAAGTGCGAATCACAGGAACCGGAACCAACAGCCTGTTTGCCGAACGCGCAGAGGCTGAGGTCTAACCCAGGGAGCTCGACCGCTTGAACGGACAGGAATTGGTTTCTTCTTCACCGCGCCACCCACGCATAGCGAGCGACGCCAATCACTTCGTCCTGACGTTCGAGAACAACCGGTTCGCCAGCGAACTTTTCGGACAGTTCGATCAGAATCTGAAGCTTCTGGAACAGCGGCTCCATATCGATGCGCGTGCGCGCGGCAACTCCGTCGTCATCACCGGCGACGTGCTGGCCACCAACCAGGCGCGGCGCACACTCGATTACCTCTATGAAAAACTCCAGAAAGGCGGCAGTGTGGAGCGTTCAGACGTGGAAGGCGCAATTCGCATGGCGGTTGCCGCCGACGACCAGCTCACGCTGCCGACGATGGAGAAAAAAGCCAAGTTGACGATGGCGCAGATTTCAACGCGCAAAAAGACGATCATCGCGCGTACGCCGACACAGGATGCCTATATGCGGGCGCTCGAGCGCTCGGAGATGGTGTTCGGCGTCGGCCCGGCCGGTACCGGCAAGACCTATCTCGCCGTCGCCCACGCCGCCCAGCTTCTGGAGCGCGGCGCGGTCGAGAAGATCATCCTGTCGCGCCCGGCCGTCGAAGCCGGGGAGCGCCTCGGCTTCCTGCCCGGCGACATGAAGGAAAAGGTCGATCCTTACCTGCGCCCGCTTTACGACGCGCTCTACGACATGATCCCCGGCGACAAGGTCGAGCGGGCGATCACCGCCGGCGTCATCGAAATCGCGCCGCTCGCCTTCATGCGCGGCCGTACGCTTGCCAATGCCGCCGTCATCCTCGACGAGGCGCAGAACACCACGTCGATGCAGATGAAGATGTTTCTGAC
Source organism: Hyphomicrobiales bacterium (assembly GCA_900471515.1). Classification (GTDB taxonomy): domain Bacteria; phylum Pseudomonadota; class Alphaproteobacteria; order Rhizobiales; family Rhizobiaceae; genus Rhizobium. The sequence goes on from UCFC01000050.1 coordinate 68,722, forward strand.
GCGCCTCGGCGAGAATTCGCGCATGATCATCACCGGCGACCCGAGCCAGATCGACCTGCCGCGCGGCGTCAAATCCGGTCTCGTCGAGGCACTGCATCTCCTGAACGACGTCGAGGGCATCTCGATGGTGCGCTTCAAGGATGTCGACGTCGTGCGCCATCCGCTCGTCGGTCGCATCGTCAAGGCTTACGACGCGACCTATGCAGCGGCAGACGAAGAGGCCAGCCGGCAGGACTGATGGCCGAGCTCGACATACAGATCAGCATCGAGGACGCGGGCTGGCCCGCCGAGGACGTCTTGCATGCCCTTGGCGAACGCGTGCTGGGTGCGGCTGCCGTCTACCTGCGGGAAGAGGAAGATCAGCCCTTCCCGAAGATGCCGCCGGAAGTTTCGCTGGTTTTTACCGACGATGCCTCCATTCAGGACATCAACGCGGAATGGCGCGGCAAGGACAAGCCGACCAACGTGCTGTCCTTTCCGGCCTTTCCGGTCAAACCCGGCAAAATGCCCGGCCCGATGCTCGGCGACATCATCATCGCCAGGGAGACGGTGGAACGCGAGGCGCAAGAGCTCGAAAAGAGCTTTGACGACCATCTGACCCATCTTATGGTACATGGTTTCTTGCATCTGCTCGGCTACGACCATATTAATAATGACGAGGCCGAAATTATGGAGGGGCTGGAGACTCGCATTCTGGCAGTACTCGGCCTATCTGACCCCTACGAGGGTCAAGACCTTAAAATGGAACCATGAGCGACTTTTCAACGAAGCCGGCGTCAGACGCCAAGGACTCCGACCAATCCTCCTCTTCCGACGAGGGTGGCAGTAGTCGACACCGACCGCAATCCTTCTGGTCACGCGCCGCGCGCATATTGAGACCGCAACAAGGCTCGCGTCTGCGCGAAGACATAGCCGACGCGCTGATGACCGACCCGGCGGCAGCCGATGCCTTTTCGCCCGACGAGCGGGCGATGCTCCACAACATCCTGCGCTTCCGCGAAGTGCGCGTTGCAGACGTGATGGTGCCGCGCGCCGATATCGAGGCGGTCGACCAGAACATCACGATCGGCGAACTGATGATCCTCTTCGAGGAAAGCGGCCGCTCGCGCATGCCGGTCTATGCCGAAACGCTCGACGATCCGCGCGGCATGGTGCATATCCGCGACCTTCTTTCCTATGTCGCCAAGCAGGCGCGCAACAAGCGCCGCAGCGGCACAAAGCCCGCCGCGGGCGCACCGACCATCGAGGTGTCTCCGGAAAACATCCAGAAGGCGCCACGCTCGGCCAAGCCGAATTTCGACCTCGGACGCGTCGACCTGCAGAAGACGCTTGCCGAAACCGGCATCATCCGGCAGATCCTCTTCGTGCCGCCGTCCATGCTGGCATCCGATCTTCTGCGCCGCATGCAGGTGAACCGCACGCAGATGGCGCTGGTCATCGACGAATATGGCGGCACGGACGGCCTTGCTTCGCATGAAGACATTGTCGAGATGGTGATCGGCGATATCGACGACGAGCATGACGATGAAGAAGTCATGTTCAAGCGCGTTTCGGAAGACGTTTTCGTTGCCGACGCCCGTGTCGAGCTTGAGGAAATTGCCGAAGCCATCGGCCCGGATTTCGACATCAGCGAGCAGATCGACGAAGTCGATACGCTGGGCGGGCTGATCTTCTCGGCACTGGGGCGTATTCCCGTGCGCGGCGAAGTGGTCCAGGCCCTGCCGGATTTCGAGTTTCACATCCTCGACGCCGATCCGCGCCGCATCAAGCGGCTGCGCATCACCCGCAAGCGCCAGGCAATCCGCCGCCGCGCCAAGGCGGACGGTGACGGGCCGCCCGTCGGCGAGGGAGGCGACGACCGGCCGGCGGAATCGACCGCGAACTGAACCTTTCCGAGACTGCCGTGCGCGCACGGCGTTCCAGTTCTCGAATTGCCGCATCAGCTTTTCCAAACGTCGATTTCGATTTTCGGGCCGATGCTGCAAGACGACAAGCCCGCGCTTTTTTGAAAGACTGCGATTGGATTGATTCGCGGCTTTGATGGGAGTGCGCATGGAGCGGCTTGCGGACAGGATTATCCTCGTCTGGGGTTTCAAACGGGTAGCGCTTGCGATCGCGGCGGGCGCCTTTGGCGTCCTGGCGCTGCCACCCTTCGGCTTCTTCGCCGCGATGTTCGTTTCCTTCACGCTACTCGTCTGGCTGATCGACGGGGCGGCCGCCTCGCCGGAAAGCAGCCTTCCCGGCAGGCTCTGGCCGGCATTTGCCACGGGCTGGCTGTTCGGCTTCGGCTATTTCGTTGCCGGGCTCTGGTGGCTTGGGCATGCGCTGCTGATCGATTCGGAGGAATTTGCCTGGGCTTTGCCGCTCGCGATCCTCGGGCTTCCGGCCTGCCTTGCCATATTCTACGGCCTGGCCGCGGCGCTTGCCCGCATCTTCTGGTCCGACGGCATGGGACGGATCGCAGCGCTTGCCGCGAGCTTCGGCCTGCTGGAGTGGACACGCAGCTTCATCTTCACCGGCTTTCCGTGGAACGCCATCGGTTATGCCATGATGCCCGTGCCTGTCATGATGCAGTCCGCGCATGTGATCGGCACGATGGGAGTGACGGCTCTTTCGGTCTTCGTCTTTGCCGCCCCTGCCCTCATCGGAACCCGGCAGGGCGCGAAACTCGGCGTCAGCCTCGCGGCGGTGCTATTTGCGGCGCATCTCGGCTACGGCGCCTATATCCTCTATCTCGCGCCGAAGCCCGAGGCCCTGCCCGAGGACAAGCGGCCCGTGGTTCGCCTCGTCCAGCCGTCAATCGACCAGACCGCCAAGATGGACAATGATGCGGATCGCGAAGCGATCTTCGAGACGCATCTCAAGCTTTCGACCGAACCTCCCAGGGACGGCGGCAGGAAGCCCGATATCATCGTCTGGCCGGAAACCGCGATCCCCTTCATCCTCACCGACAACAAGGATGCGCTGACGCGGATTGCCGATACGCTCGACGACAACCAGATCCTGATCGCGGGTGCCGTGCGCGCTGAAGAACTCGGCCCCGGCTATCCCACCCGCTACTACAATTCGATCTATGTGATCGACGGGCGGGGGCAGATCGTCGCCGCCTCCGACAAGGTGCATCTCGTTCCCTTCGGCGAATATCTTCCCTTCGAAGACATGCTCAACGAGCTCGGAATCCAGAACGTGGTCGAAATGCCAGGCGGCTTTTCGGCTGCCGCCAGCCGTCATCTGCTCGAGCTTCCGAACGGGCTGAAATTCTATCCGCTCGTCTGCTACGAGATCATTTTCCCGGACGAGATGACCGGCGACATCGGCCAGGCAAACGCCATCCTCAACATCACGAATGACAGCTGGTTCGGCTCGACGCCGGGTCCCTACCAGCATTTTCAGCAGGCGCGCGTACGCGCGGTTGAAACCGGTCTGCCGCTGATTCGCGACGCGAATAGCGGAATTTCTGCGGTTGTAGACGCGCGCGGCGAAATCGTTTCAGGTCTTAAATTGGACGAAATTGGCTTTATTGATACAACTCTCGATGGATTTGAAAAAAGCAAAGGAAGCCCATATCCCCGCCAGGCTTACTTCTGGTTGACTGAAACGTTGCTGGTGATTATAGCGCTAATTTCACGCAGGGGTTTTATTTTCAGGTTGAATTGACCAAAAACCCCTAAAATTGCATAGTGGTAGCAATCGGCGTTAGTAACGTATGCTTCAACGTGGGTTCTCGCGACTTGCAACGTAGCGTTACGGAATGAGGTCAGGGCATGCCGGTTAGAACAGAGTTGAATTTTTCTTTGCTAGGGCACGACCATGATTGAAAATAAGAAGAAGCCGAATCCTATCGACATCCATGTCGGTAGCCGCATTCGACTTCGCCGTACCATGTTGGGTATGAGTCAGGAGAAGCTCGGCGAAAGCCTCGGCATCACCTTTCAGCAGATCCAGAAATACGAGAAGGGTACCAACCGCGTTGGAGCCAGCCGCCTCCAGAACATTTCAAGCATCCTCAACGTCCCCGTTTCCTTCTTCTTCGAAGACGCTCCAGGCGAACATTCCGGTGCCTTGACCGGCATGTCGGAAGCCTCGAGTTCGAACTATGTCGTCGATTTCCTTTCTTCCTCCGAAGGACTCCAGCTCAACCGCGCCTTTGTGAAGATCACCGATCCCAAAGTTCGCCGCAAGGTCGTCGAACTGGTGAAGGCACTGGCGGCGGAAGCCGACTCCGACTGAGCGTCCCCCCACGCTCCGAAAGCTTAAGGCGGCTCAAAAGGCCGCCTCAGACTGCTGAC
>UCFC01000038.1 GCA_900471515.1 Hyphomicrobiales bacterium
CACAAGGGGGAGGGGCTTAATCTGCCGCGCCCACGCTCAAACCCTTCGGCGTTTCGACAGAAATGCGGCGTTGCCGCTCTCGCCCCTCCCCTTATCGGGAGGGGTTTGGGGAAAGGAATCCGACCGCGCCGGCGAGCGTGGCCCGGCGTCAGCGGCCGCCGATCACGCCGATATAATCCGATACCCAGCGATGATAGGGCACGCATTCGCTCTCGCTTGCGCATTTGGCGACCGGCGTCTTCCAGAACTTGATCTTGTCGAAGTGGTCGTAGCCGTTGGTGTTGCAGCCGGCGTCGGTCAGGAGTTCGTTGCCCTTGCAGGCGGCCGGAACCGAGGGGACGGCACCGAACCAAGCGGCGGCATCACCTTGCACCTTTGCCTTCAGCGAGTGTTCCATCCACATGTAGGCGCAGTTCGGATGTTCGCTATCGACATGCAGCATGGTCGTGTCGGCCCATCCGGTCACGCCTTCCTCGGGGAAGGTCGAGGCGATCTTCTGCTTGTCGGCCTGCAGCAGGTTGACCTGGAACGGCCATGAGCCGGAGGCCACGACACCTTCGTTCTTGAAGTCGTCGATCTGGATCATCGCATCGTGCCAGTAGCGCGAGACGATCTTGCGCTGGCCGCGCAGCAGGTCGAGGGTGGCCTTGTACTGCTCCTCGTTGAGTTCGTAGGGATCCTTGATGCCGAGATCGGGCTTGTGCGCCATCAGGTACATGGCCGCATCGGCAATGTAGATCGGGCCGTCATAGGCCTGCACGCGGCCCTTGTTGGACTTGCCGTCCGGCAGGTTCTGTTCCTCGAAGACGATGTTCCAGCTGGTCGGTGCCTTGTCCTTGAACGTGTCGGTATTATACATCAGCACGTTCGGCCCCCAGAGATAGGGTACGCCGTAATGGACGCCGTTCACCGTGTGCCAGGGTGCGTTCTGCAGGCGCTCGTCAACGGTCTTGAAGCTCGGGATAAGGTCGGTATTGATCGGCTGGACGCGCTTGCCGGCGACCAGACGCAGCGAAGCGTCGCCGGAAGCGGTGACGAGGTCGAAACCGCCTTCGTTCATCAGCGCCACCATCTCGTCCGAAGTGGCGGCCGTCTTGACCGAAACCTTGCAGCCGGTTTCCTTCTCGAAGTCCGTCACCCAGTCGTAATTCTTGTCGGTCTCGCCGCGCTCGATATAGCCGGCCCAGGCGACGATGCTGACGGCGCCTTCGCCCTTGCCCAATTCCTTCAGCGGTTCGGCAGCGACAACTTGTGTTGCAAAGCTCAGGCTCGCGAGCGCAGCAGTGCACGATTTCAGAAGATGCTTCATCGTCTGTCTCCCGGTTCGGTGCCGCTTTTGCGGCGTTTTGTTCCCGGAAGAAAGGGTGACGCGGAATTCCCGGTTTCGCAAATTCATTTATCAGAACGGCGATATCGGAAATTCCGATAATCAACGGGACCGCCCCGAGCGCATGTTCTCGGCGATGGCGACGAAATCGCGTGCCGCCTGCGGCAGGCTGGAACCCTTTCGCCAGACCATGCCGACCTGGACGACGGGCAGGGAGCCGGAGACGTCGCGGCTTTCGATGCGGTCGCCTTCCAGCGACCAGGGGCGATAGACGAGATCGGGCAGCAACGCGATGCCGGCGCCGGTCGCCACCAGGCTGCGCACAGCCTCCACCGACCGGGTCCTGAATGCGACATGCGGACGAGCGCCGAGCGCGGTCAGCAGCTTGCCGGTATTCTCCTCGATTTCGTCCACCGTCAGCATGATCAACGGCTCGCGGGCGATATCGGCAATGGAAATAATGTCGGCCGAGACCAGCGGGTGGCCCATCGGCAGCCAGAGGCGATAGGGCGAGGTTTCCAGGATTTCGGCCTGCAGGGCCATGCGATCACGCAGATTTGAAATGACCATGACGGCGACATCCAGCTCGCCGCCGACGAGCAGATGTTCGAGATAGCCGCCATTGTCCTCGATGGCGCTGACTTCGACGCCGGGGCAGGCACGGCGGTAGCGGGCCAGGAGATCGGAGAGAACGTAACCTGCGACAAGCGAGGTGACGCCGATATTCAGCGTGCCGGAGGGAACGTTCTGCTGATCGGAAAAACTGGTGCGCGCGTCGGAGACGGTCGCCAGGATTTTCGTGGCATGACGCAGGAACTGGTGGCCGTTATGGGTAATCGAGAGCCCTCGCGGGTGACGTTCGAACAGAACGACGCCGAGGTCGTTTTCGAGTTCTTTCAGCGCCTCGGTGATCGAGGATTGGGAAATCGACAGATTCTGTGCGGCACGCGTGACCGAGCCCTGTTCGGCAACGGCGACGAAATATTGGATCTGGCGAAGCGTGAAGGCCATGGCATTTTAGAGCATGTGCCCGAGCGGTCTGGCAAGCGCACAGGCGGCCGGACCTTTTTTGGTATTTTGCCAATTCGGGACAAAGTCGGACGGCCCATTTAAAGATTCGGAAACGTCATTTCCCTTAGTTTCACAGTCACTTGTATTGCGTTGGAGTTTTCAGATGGCGGAGCAGTTGGCGTGAAGGCCTTACTGCGCATATTCCGGCCTTCCCGGAAATTGGCTTTGATCATCGGTGGCAGCGCCCTGTTGGCGGGCGTTTCCGGCGGTGCTGCGGTTTATGTCGGCAAGGACAGGCTGCTGGGTGACGAGGAATCCGCCGATGGCGTTGCCTGCACCGACGTCAATCTGGTGACGATCAAGAAGCAAGACCATGTCTGGGTCCGCAAATACATCAAGACGGAACCTGTCGACGGCATGACGCGCATCAAGACTGCGCTGCGCGTCGCCCAGGCGGTCTATGAGGCGCAGAAGCCCGACCTCGTGCAGGTCGTCGTCCTCGACGAGAACGGTCCGACCCTGCGCTCGGATATTCGCGGTCGGGCGATCGGCGCCGACGTCGTCTATATCGCCCATCCCGACAAGATGGTCGAGGGTCTGAACGACAAGCCCTATACGGCCCGTTACTACGACGGCAAGGCGAGCGAGCGCGGCCTCTTTTACGGCGAGCGCATCGAATTGCCGGACGACCAGATCGCGGCACTGAACGCGAGCCTCAAGGATCCAGCCGATTGCATCGACCCGGTTGCCGTTGCCTCCACCAAGGGTGAGGCAAAGCCGGCTGGCGGACATGGCGCCGCGCCGAAGGAGCCCGAGGAACCGTCCGCCGAAGAGCAGGCGGCCAAGGATGCGGCAGCGTCCGCAGAGGCCGCCCCTGCAGAAGAACCACCGGCCAAAAGCGGCCACTGAAGCCAGAAATCTCCAGCCCGCCGGCGATCGCCTGATCTCGGGGGGCGTTTACGACAAAACAGAACGGAGCGTCCTTTCGGGCGCTCCGTTTTTAGGTTCAGGCGATGCGTTTCTCAGTCAGCCTTGTTGCGGCGGGCCGGGAAGAGGATGACGTCGCGGATCGACGGCGCGTTGGTGAGCAGCATGATGAGACGGTCGACGCCGATGCCGAGGCCGCCGGCCGGCGGCATGCCCTGGTCAATCGCATCGAGGAATTCCTCGTCGAGCTGCTTCTCCTTCTCGCCGCGGGCATGCGCCTGCTCGAGCTGCTCGACCATGCGGCGGCGCTGCTCTTCCGGGTCGTTGAGTTCGGAGAAGGCATTGCCGAGTTCCCAGGCGTTGCAATAGGTCTCGAAACGCTCGACGAGGCGCGGCTCGCCCGGCACTTCCTTGGCGAAGGGTGAAATGTCCTTCGGGAAATGCGTGACGTGCGAGGGCTGGATCAGCATCTGCTCGACCTTCTCTTCAAAGATGAAGGCGAGGCATTCGCCCCAGGTCCAATCCTTTTCCACTTCGAAGCCGGCAGCCTTGGCGGCGGCGCGGGCTTCCTCGTCGGTCTTGATCGCCAGGAAGTCGATGCCGGTGACTTCCTTGACGGCGTCAGGCATGGGCACGCGCTTGAACGGCCCCTTGAAGGACATGGTCTTGTCGCCGAAGGGGAATTCCGTCGTGCCGTGGATGGAGAGCGCCAGGGTCTCGAACAGCCGCTCGACGAGGTCCATGATGTCCTCGTAATCGGCATAGGCCCAGTAGCACTCCATCATGGTGAATTCCGGATTGTGCCGGGTGGAGACGCCTTCGTTGCGGAAGTTGCGGTTGATCTCGAAGACCTTGTCGGTGAGGCCCGAGACCAGCGTGCGCTTCAGGAACAGTTCCGGCGCGATGCGCAGGTACATGTCGAGCTTCAGCGTGTTGTGATGCGTCTTGAACGGCTCGGCAGTCGCACCGCCGTAGACCGAATGCAGCATCGGCGTTTCGACTTCCATGAAGCCGTCATTTTCCATGAAGCGGCGGATGCCGGAGAGGATCTTCGAGCGCTGCTGGAAACGGAGCTTGGATTCCTCGTTGGTCATGATGTCGAGATGGCGCTTGCGGTAGCGCAGCTCGATGTCGGAGAGGCCGTGCCACTTTTCGGGCATCGGCAGCAGCGACTTGGTCAGCATCTCGATCTTCTGGGCATTGATCGTCAGCTCACCACGCTTGGTGCGGCGCACGATGCCGGTCACGCCGATGATGTCGCCGATATCGATCATCGGCAGCAGGGCGCGGGCTTCCTCGCTGGTCACGTCCTTGTGCGAGAAGATCTGGATCTTGCCGGAGGCGTCATGGATATCCATGAACATGCCGGAATTGCGCGAGGAATAGACGCGGCCAGCGACGGTCACGACATCCTGCGTCTCGACATCGGGCTCCAGGCTCTCGTATTTCGCGGCAAGTTCCGCATTGTTCATCGTGCGGTGGAAATGCGCCGGATAGACCTCGCCGATCTGTTCGCGCAGCAGCTTCAGCTTCTGGGCGCGCACTTCCGTTGCGTCGGAAGAAAGGGTGCTTTCTGTCTTGTTGTCAGCCATTGCCGGAATCCTCTGACTGTTCTTACTTTGCGCCGACGAGGGCGGCGACCGCCTGCGAGGCGAGCTTCAGGCGCTGGCGAACGACCGAGCGGCCGAGGATCGCCATGGAATCAAAGAGCGGCAGCGAGCGCGACGAGCCCGAAACGGCAACGAAGAGCGGTGCGACGACGACCTTCAGCTTCTTGCCCATGCGGTCGGCGATGGCGCGCAGCTCGGCTTCGATCGTCTCGACATTCCACTCCAGGATCTTTTCGAGATCCGGCTGGACAGTGTTGAGGATCTCCAGAATCTCTTCCGGCGGCGACTTGATCTTGGCGAAATCGGACGGCTGCAGGCCGAGATCGGACTTCAGCAGGAAGCCGGCGAGATCGGGCAGTTCGCCCAGCTTGGAAATGCGCGTCTGCGACAGGCGCAGGCCAGCCATCAGGCGGTCGTTCTCCATGGCCCAGTTGAACACACGAGCGCGGAATTCCTCTTCCGACAGCTTTTCGCGGATCCAGCGGCCGTTCAGCCAGTCGAGCTTCTGGATGTCGAAGATCGCGCCGGCCTTGGACAGGTTTTCCGGATCGAACTTTTCGGAGAGTTCGTCCATGGTCAGGAGTTCTTCGCCTTCGGCGATCTGGATGAAGAACAGGCCGAGGAAGTTCATCAGCGCTTCGGGGATATAGCCGAGCGCGGAATAATAGGAGATCGAGGTCGGGTTCTTGCGCTTCGACAGCTTGGACTTGTCGGCATTGCGCATCAGCGACAGATGCATGAACACCGGCTGGTCCCAGCCGAAATAGCGATAGAGCAGGATGTGCTTCGGCACGGAGGCCAGCCATTCCTCGCCGCGCGCGACATGGGTGATCTTCATCAGATGGTCGTCGATGACGTTCGCCATATGATAGGTCGGCATGCCGTCGCCCTTGATGAGCACCTGCATGTCGACGGAATCCCACGGGATCGACACGTCGCCATAAACGCCGTCGGTGAAATCGCAGGAGCCTTCCGTCGGGATCTTCATGCGGATCACAGAGCTTTCGCCGGCGCCCATCTTGGCCGTGACTTCTTCAGCCGTGAGGCTCAGGCAGAGACCGTCATATTTCGGCTGCTTGCCGGCGGCACGCTGGGTCTCGCGCATCTGCTCCAGCCGCTCGGGCGTGCAGAAACAGCGGAAGGCATGGCCCTTGTCCAGGAGTTCCTGGGCATAGGGCTGATACATGTCCTTGCGGTCGGACTGGCGATAGGGGCCGTAGGGGCCGCCGATATCGGGGCCTTCCTTCCATTCCAGCCCGCACCATTTCAGCGCATCCAGTACCTTGGTTTCGAATTCGGGGGTCGAACGCGTCGCATCGGTGTCCTCGATGCGCAGGATGAACTCGCCGCCGTGCTTCTTGGCAAAGAGATAGTTGAAAAGAGCGATGTAAGCGGTGCCGACATGCGGCTCGCCGGTCGGCGAGGGAGCGATGCGGACGCGGACGCCGGAAGCTGTCATTTTTATGTGCCCGTCAATGAGTGCCGATCGGCTTTTCGATGAAAGCGACGTCCGGCCTGGAGAATGCAGATATCTTGCAGAAATCGGCTGGAGCAAGGCATATGCCCGCGTAATCGGCCAATTATCCGTGTGGCTGCGCTTAGGCCATATTCAAAAGGGCGCGTCAAGAAAAACCGCTTCCGGCGGGCCTCTTGCGGGTTCTCGGATCGTCCGCTCGTCAGGAATGACGGGCAGGCCCGCAGAAGAACCTCCGCCCTAGCGAGCAGGGCGGGGGCAACAATCGGCTTCTTATGGGTCGGCGGCCTTAGTGGCTGCCCTCACGCTTTCGACGGCGGGCGTTCCTGGCGAACATGTTCAGCACTTCGACCAATGCCGAGAAGGCCATCGCGGCGTAGACATAGCCCTTCGGCACGTGGAAGCCCATGCCGTCGGCGATCAGCGTCGTGCCAATCATCAGCAGGAAGGCGAGCGCCAGCATGACGATTGTCGGGTTGCGCTCGATGAAATTGGCGAGCGGCGTTGCGGCCACAAGCATGACCGTGACGGCGGCGATGACGGCGATCACCATGATCGGGAGATGCGGCGTCATGCCGACAGCGGTGATGATGCTGTCGACCGAGAAGACGAGATCGAGCAGCAGGATCTGGCCGATCGCGGAGGCGAAGCTCGTGCCTGTCGCGCCTGCGATGAAATTCTCCTGGTGATCCTCCGGATCGACATTGTGGTGGATTTCCTTGGTGGCCTTCCAGACGAGGAAGAGACCGCCGGCGATCAGGATCAGGTCCTTCCAGGAGAAGCCGTGGCCGAAAAGCTCGAAAAGAGGTTCGGTCAGCTGGACGATCCAAGCGACCGTGCCGAGCAGGGCAAGACGCATGATGAGGGCAAGGGCGATACCGGTCCTGCGGGCTCTTTCCCGATGCTCCGGCGGCAGCTTGTTGGTGAGGATGGAGATGAAGATCAGGTTGTCGATCCCGAGGACCACTTCCATCACCACGAGCGTAACAAGCGCCACCCAGGCAGCCGGGTCCTGAATGAGCGTCATGATATCCTGCATCGGCGTATTTCCCCCTTGCGTCGCTTAAGGACGCGGACAATGTATCGTTGCGGCCCTGCCGGGCAAGCGCCGCAAGGGGGTATACGAAAACGATCAGGCTTTTATTCCTTGATCGGCAGCCAGATTTCCGTCACCCCCATTCCGGTATAGGGATCGAAGCGGTCGTCGTAGCGCTCGAACATGTCGGGCATGCTGCCATGTTCAAGGCCGGACGTCGGCCACCAGTTGCCGAAGATCAGGTCCATCGTGGCCGCTATTCCGGAAACGTGACCGCGGTGGGAGAAGACGGCGTAGCGCTGGGCAGGCAGCTTCAATGTCGCAAAACCTGCCGGGAGATCGTCGGCGTCGGCCACTTCGGCGGCGGCCATATAGCGGAATTTCTCGGCCTCGCCGTCGATATGGGTGCAGATCCCGTAGGCGACGTTGCCTTTCTGGTTGGCGATATGGCCGAAATGCTGGTTGAACCTCTGCCAGAGAGAGGGGATCGCGGCGTTGCCGCCATAGGCATAGGTTTCCTGCAGGCCGGCGAACAGCATCGGCGGCAAGGTTTCGAAACGCGGCGGTTCGAGATCGGTGAGGTTTGCGGTTTTCATCCTGATCGGCTCCATCAAAGCAAGGTTGCGAATGTGCCCCTGTCGTCGCACCGCCTCCGGCGTCATGCCGAACTGGTCGCGGAAGGCACGGGTGAAAGCCTCGTGCGAGCCGTAGCCCGCGCCGAGGGCAACCTCGAGAATGCTGGACGAGCCTGAGACGAGGGATGGCGCGGCAATGCTGAGGCGCCTTGCCCGGATATAGGTGCTGATCGAATGGCCAGTCACCAGACCGAAGACGCGCGAAAGATGGTAGCGCGACAATCCGGCAGCTTCGGCGATGTCGTCGAGGCTTATGTCGGTTTCGAAATGGCTCTCGATGAACCATATCGCCCGTCCGATGGCGCTCATCTCTTCTCCCCTGGTTGCCGCCCTATTCGTAGAGCAAACGCGGCGGCCGGATTTGATCGCTATTGCGCAAATCCGGCGGAAAACCGATCGGGGTTCAGATGCGGATCAGGCGAGTTCGTTCTTGCGGACGCCGTAGGCGGCCATGAAGACATGGATCGCGCCGCGGATGACGCGCTCCATCTCGCTGCGCGGCGGCGGGCCGTCCATATTGCCGAAGAGACGCAGCTTGAAGAAGCTGCCGCTTGCAAGATCGAGGAACTGACCGGCGGCGAGATCGATATCGTCGATCTTCAGGGTGCCGGCCTGGACGTGCCGCTCCAGAAAGTCGTGCATGATGGTGCGCAGGTTCTGCGGCCCCTTGAAGAAGCGCTGACAGAGAAGCGGCATGCGTTCGCGCACGCCGAGCACGGTGCGCATGGCGTCGATGACCTTGTCTTCCGTCATGTGCGTGATGAAGGTCATCCCGAATTCGTACAGGCCGGCCTCGACGTCATCATGTTCTGCGAGCACCGAACGTACGGCTGCGACGAAGGCAGCGCGTTCGGTCTCGATCATGGCGTGGAAAAGCTCTTCCTTATTGGCGAAGTAGACATAAAGCGTTCCCTTGGAAACGCCGGCCTCGCGGGTCACGTCGTTCATGCTGGCTGCATCGAAGCCCATCTTCATGAAGACGCGCCGGGCACCGTCCAGGATCTGCTGGCGCTTGGCCGGATCCTCGCCCGCAGCAAAGCGGCCTCCCGGATTGGGTGGGCTGAATACGACGGTGTCCTCGGGCTTCAGTGTCATGTCTCCTTAACCGTCTTTGCGAATTCGGGCTTTCTTTTAAAGAAATCGAACCGATTGGTTCTATCCATCTTGATATGAAGTCAAAAACCATTTATGTCAACTGAACCGAACCGTTCAGTTCGATTATTTTACTCCAGATCGGTAGCCCTGTTTATGTCGACCAACCAGAAAAGCAACGTCGCGCGCATCGTCAGCGAAAATGCCGGCGCCGAAGAGGTGAAAGCGGAAGCAGCTGCTCCCGCCGAAGCTCCGAAGGCAGAGGCACCGAAGACGGCGCCTGCACAGTCCGCGCCTGCTGTCGCGCCGGCTGCCGCCGCTCCGAAGAAGCGCCGCAGCCTCGTGCTGCCCGTCGTCGTGCTGGCGCTTCTGGCCGGTGCCGGCTGGTACGGATACGACTGGTGGACCAACGGCCGGTTCCTCGTCTCGACCGACGACGCCTATATCGAGGGCGATATCGCGACGATCTCGCCGAAGGTCACCGGCTATGTCGCGAAGGTGAACGTTGTCGCCAACCAGGAAGTCAAGGCGGGCGAGGTTCTCGCGATCCTTGATAACGGCGACTACCAGAACGCCCTCGACCAGGCGAACGCCCAGATCGCGACCGAGCAACTGTCGCTCAGCCGCATCGACGCGCAGATCGAAGGCGCCAAGGCGAGCCTCGTGCAGGCGCAGGCGCAGAAGACTGCGCTTGAAGCCACGGTGCGCGGCGCCGAGATCAAGCAGAAGCGCCAGAGCGACCTGCAGGCAAAGTCGGTCGGCACCACCGCAGACCTCGACGACGCCAATACGGCTCTCGATCAGGCGAAGGCAAACCTTGCCGGCGGCGACGCCAATATCGTCGCAGCCCAGGCCAATATCGCCATCCTCGAGGCACAGCGCAAGGAAGCGGAAGGTTCCGTCCGCACGCTGGAAATCCAGCGCGACAAGGCCGCCCGCGACCTTTCCTTCACGGTCCTGAAGGCTCCCTATGACGGCGTCGTCGGCAACCGGTCGGTTCAGGAAGGCGATCTGGTTTCGCCCGGCCAGCGGCTGATGGCGCTCGTACCGACCCGCCAGCTCTATATCGACGCCAATTTCAAGGAAACGCAGATCCAGCATCTCGTTCCCGGTTCGAAGGTAAATATCCAGGTGGATGCCTATAGCGATTATCCGATCGTCGGCACCGTCGAATCGATCTCGCCGGCCTCGGGTTCGGTCTTCTCGATGCTGCCGCCGGAAAATGCCACCGGCAACTTCACCAAGATCATCCAGCGCGTGCCGGTTCGCATCGCCCTGCCGCAGGATGCGCTTGACAGCGGCCGCCTGCGCGCCGGTCTCAGCGTCGTCGTCGACGTCGATACCCGCACGGCGCCGGTAAAGTAAGCGCTCGAGGGCGGAGGTAGTTCCATGGCGGGGAGTGCGACAGCAACGGCAGGTTCGATCCCGGCAGCGCCCGCGCATGCCGCCGATCGCATGGACCCGAGAAAGCTCATCGCCTTCTTCGCGATGGTGCTCGGCATGTTCATGTCGATCCTCGACATCCAGATCGTTTCTGCCTCGCTTGCGGAAATCCAGGCCGGCCTTTCCGCCGGCACGGACGAAATCGGCTGGGTGCAGACGGCCTATCTGATCGCCGAAGTCATCATGATCCCGCTGTCGGGCACGCTCGCGCGCATCATTTCGACGCGTTACCTCTTTGCGATCTCGGCCGCCGGCTTCACCATGTCGAGCGCACTGGCCGCGACGGCGACGAATATCGACCAGATGATCGTCTATCGCGCCATTCAAGGCTTTATCGGCGGCGGCATGATCCCCTCCGTCTTTGCCGCCGCCTTCACGATCTTCCCGCCGTCGAAGCGCGCGATCGTCTCGCCGATCATCGGCCTTATCGCGACGCTGGCGCCGACCATCGGCCCGACGGTCGGCGGCTATCTCAGCCACGCCTTCTCCTGGCACTGGCTGTTCCTGGTCAATATCGTGCCCGGTATCATCGTCACGCTCGTCACCTGGAACTTCATCGATTTCGACAAGCCGGAACTGTCGCTCTTCAGGAAGTTCGACTGGTACGGGCTGCTTGCCATGGGTGTCTTCCTCGGCGCGCTGGAATATGTGCTGGAAGAGGGCAATTCGAACGACTGGTTCAACGACAGCTATATTGTCGCGGGCGCCGTCGCATCGACCGTCGCTTGTGTCATCTTCTTTTACAGGGCCTTCACCGTGGAGTTCCCGGTCGTCGACCTGACGGCATTCTCGAACCGGAATTTTTCCTTCGGATCGGTCTTTTCCTTCGTCATGGGCATCGGCCTCTACGGGCTCACCTATATCTATCCCGTCTATCTCGGCCGCATCCGCGGCTACGATTCGCAGATGATCGGCGAGACGATGTTCGTATCGGGCCTTGCGATGTTCTTCACCGCGCCGATCGCCGGTCGGCTGTCGACCAAGCTCGACCTGCGCCTCATGATGGCGATCGGTTTCGTGAGCTTTGCGTCCGGCACCTACATCATGACGCATCTGACGCAGGACTGGGACTTCTACGAGCTTTTCATCCCGCAGATCCTGCGCGGCTTCGGCCTGATGATGTGCATGGTGCCGATCAACAATATCGCGCTTGGCACCCTGCCGCCGGCGCGTATTCGCGGCGCATCCGGCCTCTTCAACCTGACACGCAACCTCGGCGGCGCTGTCGGCCTTGCGATCATCAATACGGTGCTGACCAGCCGCCAGGACGTGCATTACGAGCGCCTGCGCGAGAATGTGCACTGGGGCAATACCACCGCGATCGATCAGATGAACAACATGACCGCGAACTTCAACAGCTGGGGCCTGGACGGTGCCAATGTCGCCGTCAAGCAGATGGTTGGCCTGGCTACCAAGCAGGCGATGATCCTTTCCTTCGGTGACATCTTCCTGATGCTCACCGTCCTCTTCCTGGCGATGGTCCTTGGCGTCGTCATGATCAAGAAACCCGCCCCGCAAGGCGGCGGTGGCGGTGGCGGCCACTGACCTCCGGCCGTCATTCGCAAGAAAGGCCCCCTTCGGGGGGCCTCAGACCGCTGACAAACCCCTGGCTTC
>UCFC01000016.1 GCA_900471515.1 Hyphomicrobiales bacterium
TCGGCCAGCGAGACCTTCAACGTTGCGGTATCGACGGCGCCTGCGACCTACAGCCTGTTTTCCGCCTCCAGCACGCCGGCCCAGACGAACCTCAACGACGGTCAGCAGCTTGAGGTCGGGGTCAAGTTCCAGTCGAACGTCGCCGGCGAAATCACCGGCATCAAGTTCTACCGCAGCGCCAACGACAACGGGCAGAACGTCGTCGACCTGTGGACCACCACGGGCACCAAGCTTGCAAGCGCTACCTTCACCAATACCACGGCGAGCGGCTGGCAGACGGTGAACTTCGCAACGCCCGTCGCGATCGCCGCCAACACCAACTATATCGCTTCCTACCACACCACCGGTGCATACGTGGCGACGGACGGCTTCTTCAACAATGCTGTGACGAACGGCCCGCTGACCGCTCAGTCAAGTGCTGTCGCCGGCGGTAACGGCGTTTACGCCTATGGCGGATCCGCCACCACGGGGCTCTTCCCGAACAACACCTACGATTCAGCGAATTACTACGCCGATGTGGTCTTCCGCCCGCAACTTGCCGCGTGAGACATCGCAAGGAGGTTACGAACGGGATTCGAATGAAGGCTCATATGACGCAAATGCCGACCGCTCCGAGCGCCCGCATTCAAGGCATGCCGACAACCGCGATCGAGCGGCTTCCCGTCACCGTGCTCGCCGGCTTTCTCGGCGCCGGCAAGACGACGCTTCTCAGCCATATCCTGAACAATCGTGAGGGTCTGCGGGTCGCCGTCATCGTCAACGACATGAGCGAAGTGAACATCGACGCGGACCTCATTCGAGACAGTGGCTGCAACCTCTCCCATACGACGGAGGCCCTGGTCGAGCTCAGCAATGGCTGCATATGCTGCACCCTGCGCAACGACCTGTTGACGGAGGTGCGGCGACTGGCCGAAGAAGGACGATACGACTATCTGCTGATTGAAGGCACCGGGATTGCCGAGCCGCGACCGATCGCGGCAACCTTTTCCTTTCGCGACGAAAACGGCGTTTCGCTTTCCGATTTTGCCAGACTCGACACGATGGTCACGGTCGTCGACGCTGCGAACCTGCTGGCCGACTACAGCAGCGCCGACCTGCTTGCCGACCGCGGCCTGCAGCGCGACGGTGAGGACCGGCGCACGCTCATAGACCTGCTGGTCGACCAGATCGAGTTCGCCGATGTCGTCGTGATCAACAAGATCTCGGACGTGAGCGAAGAGGTCCGCGCGGAGATCCGCAGGACAGTTGCGTCGCTCAATCCGGATGCGCGTCAGGTGGAGACGGATCTCGGCAAGGTTCCTCTGGCAGCCCTCCTCGATACCGGCCTTTTCGATGAAGAAAAGGCCGCCGCGCATCCCTTGTGGCACAAGGAATTGTACAGTCCGGGCGAGCATGTTCCGGAGACGGAAGAATACGGGGTATCGAGCTTCGTCTACCGCACGAGGCGCCCCTTCGACCCGAAGCGGTTTCGCGCATTTCTGGACGAGCCCTGGCCGGGAGTGCTGCGCGCCAAGGGGCATTTCTGGCTCGCCACGCGCCCGCGTCATGTGGGTCTGATGTCGGCGGCCGGGGCGCAGCGACGCTGCGAACCCATGGGGCTCTGGTGGGCGGCCGTTCCGCGACAGGATTGGCCGAGCCATCAGCAGTTTCATCAGCACCTGCAGAGCCGGTGGCACAGCGCCTGGGGCGACCGCCGGCAGGAGCTGGTGTTTATCGGGGTCGGCATGGACGAGACAGGTGTTCGCACCGCCTTGGACGGTTGCCTCGCCAGCGCGGATCCGCGCGACTGGGCGGATCTCGAAGATCCGTTTCCGGCTTGGTAGTTCAGGGGCAGTGCTGCGATATCTGCACTGCGCCCGCACGGACGCAGGCGGTCATGGCCTGCTGTCCGGCCGGGCTCAGCCGTCGAGATAGCGTTCGGTCAAGCGTGCCCACATAGCCGCACCCATCGTCAGGGATTTGTCGGCAAAGTCATATTTGGCGCTGTGCAGGATCGCGGATTCCACACCATTGCCAAGCCGCAGGAAGCTGCCGGGCTTGTGCTCGAGGAAATGCGAGAAATCCTCACTGCCGGGAATGAGGTTGCAGAGGGCTACATTGCCCGAACCGACAAGCTCTTCCGCGACAGTGCGGGCGAATTCGGTCTCCGCTTCCGAATTGACGACCACGGGGTGCCCGCGCGTGTATTCGATTTCCGCGGTTGCACCGTAACCTTCGGCAATCGTCTCAGTGAGCTTGCGGATCCTGACCTCCAGCGTGTCACGCACCTTCGGATCGAAGGAGCGGATGCTGAGCAGCAGTTTCGCGCTTTCGGGGATGACGTTTGCGGCCTCGCCGGCATGGATCGCGCCGACCGTCACGACGGCGGTCTGTGTCGGATCGATGCTGCGCGAGACGACCGATTGCAGGCTGACGACGAGGTTGCAGGCAACGACCACCGGATCGACGGTCAGATGCGGCCGCGAGGCGTGGCCGCCCTTGCCCTTGATGACGATCTCGGCGCTGTCGGCAGCCGCCATCAGCGGGCCTGATCGCATCAGCCAGGTTCCCTCGGGCGCGCCGGGGTGGTTGTGCAGGCCGAAGATGACGTCGAAGGGAAAGCGCTCGAACAAGCCGTCTGCGATCATTGCCGGGGCGCCGCTCAGGGCGCCGGCCTCCTCGGCCGGCTGGAAAATGAGATTGACGGTGCCGTTGAAGCGGCGCGTGCGCGCCAGATATTCGGCCGCGCCGAGAAGGATTGTCGTGTGGCCGTCATGTCCGCAGGCATGCATCTTGCCGGCGACCGTGCTGGCATAGGGGCGACCGGTTTCTTCGGTGATCGGTAGCGCATCCATGTCGGCGCGGATGGCGATGCTCTTCGTTCCGGCACCGACCGTCATGCGCGCAACCACGCCATGGCCGCCGACATTGCGGGTCACGTCATAACCCCAGGATTCGAGCTTTTCGGCAACGAAACGCGCCGTTTCGGCCTCCTCGAAGGAGAGCTCGGGATGGGCATGGAGATGCCGGCGGATGGCCGTCAATTCGGCTTCCATCGGTTCGAAATCGGAGAGGCGGGCAAAATCATTGTCGAGGGACATGGCAGTTCCAGTTTCATGGGGCGCGGTATCGGCGGCCGGCTGAGGTCGAAGCCAGCCTGCAGGGCAAGGCAGGAGGAGCCGCCGCGCTAGATGAAGCGCGACAGGAAGCTTCTGGTGCGGGGGTGCTGGGGGTTGCCGATCACGTCTTCCGGCTTGCCCTGTTCCACGACCTTGCCGCCATCCATGAAGACGACGCGGTCGGCCGCCTCCCGGGCAAAGCCGATCTCATGGGTGACGACGATCATCGTCAGGCCCTGGTTTGCGAGATCCCGCATTGTGGCGAGAACCTCGCCGACCAGTTCGGGGTCGAGCGCGGAGGTCGGCTCGTCGAAGAGCATCAGTTTCGGCTTGATGGCCAGCGCGCGGGCGATCGCCACGCGCTGCTGCTGGCCGCCGGAAAGCTGGCGCGGATAGCTGTCGGCCTTGGCCGAAAGCCCCACCCGGTCGAGGAGCCTCAGCGCATTTTCGGTGGCGACCTTGCGGCTCTCGCCGTGGATGCCGACCGGCGCCTCGATGATGTTCTGCAGCGCCGTCATATGCGGGTAGAGATTGAACTGCTGGAACACCATGCCGATCTTGCGGCGCTGCAGGGCGATCGCATGGTTCGACAGCTGCAGCAGCCGGTCCTTGTGCAGGCGGTAGCCGATCTGTTCGCCATCCACCTCGATCGAACCCCGGTTGATGGATTCGAGGTGGTTGATGCAGCGCAGGAACGTCGACTTGCCGGAACCGGACGGGCCAAGGACGACGACGACCTCGCCGGGCGCGACATCGAGATCGATCCCCTTCAGCACTTCCAGATCCGCGAAGGACTTGTGGACGTTGCGTGCCCTGACGAGCGGCTCGACGGTGGAGATCTCGTTCATGCGCCTGCCTCCGTTGCCTGTGCCAAGACAGCCGCTTCCTTTACGGGTCTGGCGGCACCGGTGCGGCGATCGCTACGGCTGTAATAGCGCTCGATATAGGCCTGGCCGACATTCAGGACCGATGTGATCAGCAGATACCAGAGAACGGCGACGAGCAGCATCGGCACGATTTCGAAAGTGCGGTTGTAGATCGACTGCACCGAATAGAGGAGATCCGCCATGGCGATGACGCTGACGAGCGAGGTTGCCTTGATCATGCTGATCAGCTGGTTGCCGGTCGGCGGAACGATCGAGCGCATGGCTTGCGGAATGATGATGCGGCGAAGCGCGCGGATGCGCGTCATGCCGAAGGCTTCGGCCGTTTCGAACTGACCCTTGTCCACCGAAAGCAACCCGCCGCGGATGATTTCCGCCATATAGGCGGATTCGTTAAGGGCGAGCCCCGCAATCGCGGCCGTCATCGGGCTGATCACCGAATTGGTATCCCAGCTCATGAAGGTCGGGCCGAAGGGAATGCCGATCGACAGGGTCGGAAACAATGTCGAGAGATTGTACCAGAAGATCAGCTGCACCAGCAGCGGGGTTCCACGGAAGAACCAGATGAACAGGGAGGCGAGCGAACTTGCCAGCCGGTCCCGGGACATTCGCGCGACGGCCAGAACGAGGCCGAGCGCGATGCCGATGGCCATCGCCACCACAGTCAGGCCGAGCGAGACGTAGAGGCCTTTGACGACGGTCGGGTCGAAGAAATATCGGGCGACGACCGGCCAGCCGAAATTCTCGTTATTTGCAACCGACCAGGCCCAGTAGGCGGCGATTGCAAGCGTGACCACCCAGGCCGTCACGCGGCCCTTGGGAAAGGGCTTGTGGGCATGGGCCACATCCCGGCTTCTCGCATCGCCGGAGGGCGATGCGAGCATTTGCGTCTGTGTGCTCATTTCGGAAGCGTCCCACCGAGGTTGATGCCGGGCTCCTTGATCATGTTGTTCTCAAGGCCCCACTTCTTCATGATCGCGGCATAGGCGCCGTTGTCCATCAGCACCTTGATCGCATCGCGCAGGACCGGGCCGAGCGGCGACCCCTTTGCGACGACCGCGCCCTGATAGAGGTTCTCGAAGCCGTTCTTCTGTCCGACGCCGGTCAGTTCCAGCTGGCCGTTGGCCTGCGACACGAAATAGGTGAGCGGCGCCTGGGAGGAGAAGAAGGCATCCGACCGCTTGGAGCGAACGGCAAGGATCGAACTGGGCTGGTCGGTGAAGGACTGCACCTCGATCGCGGCTTTGCCATCGGTCTTGCATTTTTCGGCCTGCACCTGGATGACCTTTTCGGCCGAGCCGCCGGCCATGACGGCGATGCGGTTGCCGCAGGCGGTATCGAGCGAAGTGATACCCTTCGGATTGCCCTTCTGCACCGAGAAAACCACGAATTCCTGCACCCAGTCGACGAAGTCGTTGGATTCTTCACGGCTCTTGAAATCGCCGACGGGGCCGAAGGCAAACTGGTAACGGCCCGAATTGACGCCGGCGAGCAGTGCCGGCAGGCCGCCGACCGTTTCATGCTCGATCTTGACGCCGAGAATCTGGCCGAGCGCGTCGGTCAGGTCGGCGCTGGCGCCGGTCATTTCGGTACCCGTGACGATTTCATAGGGCGGAAACGAACCGTTGTTGACCGAGATCATCTTGCCGGACGTGCGGATCGCTTCGGGCAGCTGCGCATGAAGCGCGTCGTTGACCGAGAGCTTGGGCAGGGCTGCATCTTCAGCGAAGGCCGTTCCCGAGATCACTGCGCTCGTCAGAGCAAGGCATGCAATTTTCCTGATCGACATTATTCATTCCCCTGTTTGGTTCGAATTTATGCGTTTCGTCTTGCGCTCACCCGATGCGGCTGCCGTCCACATCGAAGGAGAAGAGGTCTTCCGGCGTCATCAGCCGCGGCAGGATGCCCTGGATGTGAAGTTCGTTGGCGAAGTCGGCGATCATCTTGCGGTTGACCGCAAAACCGCTGGCGTCCCAGCCGACCGGAAGCTCGGCCGCAGACTTCAAAAGCTCGTCCATCATGAAGGGCGAGGTGTCGGCATATTTGCGGCGCTTGCTCAACCACATCCGCTGCGATTCATCGATCAGCTTGCTGAGCTCTTCGATCACCCACGGGTTCTGCGCAACGATGCCCGCTTTGATGCCGATCAGATGCATGCCTGGAACATAGCCTACATCATCGAAATATCGACGCTCGGCACGTCTGAAATCGGAAACGACCTGCCGGAACGGCGATCCGCCGCCGAAATAGCCGTCGGGCATGAAAGGCGTGAAGATCGCATCGAGGAAGCCTTCCTTGAGCAGGTCGACCATGGGGCGCTCGCCGGGTGCGGCTTCGATGCGGCCGGGCCGGCCGAACCCGTCAAGGCGATCGACGATCGGATGGGCTTCCGTCAGGCGGCCCGCATACCACAGGGCATCTTCGACGCCGACGCCCTCGCGGCGCAGCGCCGCTCTTGTCCAGGTGTTTCCGGAGTCGCGCCATCCGGTGACGCCGATGCGCTTTCCGGCGAGCTGGCCGAGTTCGGTGACGGGGCTGTCCTTGCGGGTGATGATGCAGCGATGGCGGAAGCCGCGCATGATGAAGTTCGGAATGCCGACAATGCTCTTGTCGCCATCGATGCAAAGCTGCGTATAGCGGCTGAAGGACATCTCCGCGACATCGTAATCTTCGCTTTTGCCGAGATGCGAGAGCAAGGTGCCGACGCGGTCGACCTTGATGTCAAGCTTGGGGGAGGAGACGTCGCCGAGGACCAGGGGCGTCATGTAGTCCCAGTCACGAAGGGCAAGTCGCAGGCTAAGGGGCATCGGCATTCACTCGCAATGATCTTGTTTTCGGAACAATTAAATGTTCAAATTTTTCCGATCAAATGTTATTACGTTATTGAACATTAAAAATGGCGATTAAATGAGCGATACTGTCGATGCAGCCTGGTTTGCCCAAAAATTGACCGATCGGACAATTCGGGGAATTGCGATCGAAACCAGCGCCCTGATCCGGGCCGGAGCGCTTCCCGTCGGAACGAAGCTGCCGCCGATCCGCGATCTCGCCTTTGCGCTCGGCATCAGCCCGGCGACGATCTCGGAGGCCTGGAGCGAGCTGAGGCGCCAGAAGATCATTACCGGCAGGGGGCGAAACGGCACCTGGGTGAGCGGTGACCGTTTCGTGGCCAAGCCCGAACGGCTCGGCAGTGCCGGCCATTATGGAGCCGGCGTTCTCGACCTGAGCGCGGCTGTGCCGGATATCAGGCTTTTACCCAAGCTTGCGCAAGCCATGGCTTACGGAGCGTCGGCGGAAAATCTCAACAGTTACGAGCGAAGCCGTATCCTTCCGGAACTCGAAGAGGTTGTCAGAAAGACCTGGCCATACGAACCGGAGGCATTTCTGGCGACGAACGGGGGCTATAACGCCGTCTACACGCTCATCCAGGCGCTCGTCATGCCCGGTGCGTCCGTCGCGATCGAGGATCCGACCGCCATGCGGCTTCTTGACATTCTCGAAGACCGCGGCGTGCGCATCCTTCCTGTCCAGTGCGATCGGGAAGGGCCGCTGCCTGCCTCGCTCGAAGCCGCCATGAAGCTGCGGCCCGTCGCCTTCATTTTCCAGCCGCGGCTTCATTCGGTGACGGGTCAAAGCGTCAGCAGCGCGCGACTGCAGCGGCTTGGAGACATTCTCGACGGTACGGACACCTTGATTGTCGAAGATGACGGCGTCGCCGATATTTCCACGGCGCCGCGTCATTCGCTCGGCGGCCGCTTTGCCGACCGGACAATTCACATTCTTTCCTATTCAAAAACGCATGGTCCGGATCTGAGACTTGCCGTGCTCTCAAGCTCGCGGGCGATCGTCGAACAGATACAGTCCTATCGCAGCTTCAGCGCCGGCTGGACAAGCCGCATCCTGCAGGCTGCGACCGCATGGCTTCTGCGCGACCCCGTGACACAAGACACCCTGCAACATTCCCGCGACATCTACTGCCGGCGTCGAGCCGATCTGGTCGATGCCCTGCGGGAGCGTGGCATGGAAGTGGAGCACGGCGGCGGTTTGTGCGCCTGGGTTCCGGTCGTATCCGAACCCTTTGCGATGGTCACGCTGGCGGCAAGAGGCATTGCGGTTCACCCCGGCGCCAAGTTCTCCATCCTTCCCAGCGCGCATCTTCGCGTCGCGACCGCCATACTGTCCGACAGGGTAAACGACGTGGCCGACTCGATCGCACTCGCTGCCGGCCCCGTCTAGCGACGTCGCTCCCCGATGCGCAATGGCCTGTCTCAAAACACCGCGAGCTGCGGGATACGGGTCAGTGCAGCTCGATATTTATGTCCGCCAGCAGCGGCTCCAGACCAGGAAGATCTTCGTCCGTGGCCCTGCGCAGCTCCCGTGTGACCGCCGTCAACGCCAGATCGAGAGACTGGGCGCCCAGGTCGATCTTCAAATCTTCCGCGACCGCCTTTGCGTAGGTAATCATCCGAGCCAGAGCCATCAGCTCTTCAAGATTGTCCGTGGCCGCTGCCGATGCGTACTGGCGCTTTCCCGACCCTATGACCGACATATCGACTCTCCAAGTTGTGCGGATAAGCATAAGGACAGTTCAGTACTAAAGTGCGTGAAAAACGCGTGAAACACCTTATAGGTGTAAAGGTGCCTAAGCCTTTGAGCGGGCCAGTTGTTCTGACCAGAGCGTGGTTTCTCTGAACTCCCAATGGCGGTTTATCGGCTTGCGCCGATCGTCCGCGTCGCCAACGGCATCGAGAAGCGCCAGGGCGTCGATCCGTTTCTGATCGATGGCGTGCGTCTTCAACATGTTCAGCCAGTATTGCCTTTGCGATTCCGGTATTGCGGCACATGCGTGCACGATGAGAGACCAGCTTCTCTTCTTGAAGAAGAGGCCTGCGGCGGTTTGTTCGAGGGCCAGGCGAAGTGTTTTGTCGAAGAGCCGCAGCCTTTCCATCTCGTCCAGCGTGCTTCTCACATTGACCATCGGCACGGTCAGGGGCCTGCCGCCCATTTCGATTGGTTCGTGCAGAAGCGCTACGTCGGCGTCGTTGTCGATGGCCCCGCTGACATAGTCGTTGAAAATCCGTCCGACGCCGATCATTCCGAAAGCGCGACATTCGGCGGCGCGCAGGGCGCCCATGCTGGCGGCGCCGAAGACCGTGACATTAAGGGAGAGAGCGAAGAGAATTTCCTTGTGCCAGACCGGCGCGGTATTTTCGAACCCGCCATCGACCAGGCCTATGACGTCGGCGCCATCTTCGACCGCCCTCAAAACATCTCCCTGAACAGCCGGCGGACGCAGAACGATGCCTGCCCTGGCGTGGCTTGCCGCGTCGGGCAAGCTCGGGCCGATGAAGACGACCTTCACGCGCTTATCGCTCTGGCAAGGGCACGCTTGCCGAAACGGCGGAGCCTGTTGCCTTCCGGGTTCTCAAGATCGGGTATGAATATCTTCACCACCGCAAACGGCAGGTTTGCAGGTGTCAGGGGGAGGGCAATCACCGAGCCGATCCCGCTGCTGCGAAGCCTTGCCAGCAGTTCCCGCAAAAGGACGGATATGTTGCCGGCCGGCCTTGCGACCGCGGCCGTAGATACGGAAGCGGGGGCGGCAAGAAAGGCGTGGCGGGTCTGTGCAGGAAGAGGTGTCGTGAACAATTCGGGCCAGACATCGTCGCGGGCGCCGCCAATATAGGTCAATCTCGACTGCAGCGCTTCCGTCACGGCGCGGATTGCCGCCCGCACGCCCCAGGGATGGGCGCCGCTTCCTCCCGTGACCTCAACGAACCGGAGCGGCACTTTGCCGGTAACGGCTGACGGGGCGACGAGTGCGGTATAGCAGGGAATGGCGATATCGCTCGTGATATCGAAGAGCTTCAAGACGAGCCCGGCAGCCTCGATCCTGTCAACAAGGCCGGAGAGCGCGGCATCGGAAAAACTTCTCGGATCGACGCAGCATGCATGGCGCTTGTCATCGCCGACGATCTGCCACAGGACATGGGCATCGCGCTCGATCCGTTCCAGGATGCCATGAAACATTGCCTCCTCGAGCGTATTGCCCGAGGCGAGCCCGTCCGACGACATCCAGAACCGGTTCCGCCGCGTCCGGTCGAGGAGGGCGGCATCCCGCGGAACGTGGATCGGCCGGTCGCAAAGCAACTCGGTTGCCAGGCTCCAGACCAGGACCTCGTCTTCGCTCAAAACTCGCTCGCCGCTTGCGACCAGACAATCGAGCGGTTCGGCATGGTCGCCCTGGCGTCGCAGCTCTCGTGCCGACGAAACCGTACTGACGGTGACGGGTTCGCCCGCCACGGCGCGCTCCAGGGCTTCCATCGCCGCCGAGACCTTGGCGTCGATATCTTCCAATCCCTTGCCCTGCGCAATGACCAGGGACCGGGAGTTCGGCGTGAAGGCGCACCAGACCGGAAGACCGACACAATCGAGATCGGTCTGTCGTGACAGGCGCGTGATGCCCATGGCCTCCAGATAGGGAGCGACACGGGACAATGTGTCCCGCGGCGCAATCGTCCGGTCGGAATAAGGATCGGGATGACCGGTCAGCGGCGCGCGCCTTCAGCCGTCCACGTGACCGGAGAAGACAGTCTGCGCCGACGAAACGGCGACAGCGAAATCGACATTCTTGATCAATGTGCCGCCGCCTTCTCGCTGCTTGATGGCTGCCGCCAGATCGCCGCTGGCAGGCACCTGCAGCGGCGTCACGGTCCCCGCACCGATATCCACCAGCCAAAGCCCCTTGTCGCCCGACACACCCAATACAACCACTTTCGCCATAAAATCCTCCGTCAGCTTTTTGAAAATCCGGCCTTGAAAAGACCGTCCCGGTAAAGCTCTTTCTGCCACTGCTCCTTGAATGGCACCAAGGCGAGCCATTTCTCGACTTCGAAAGCGGGATTGAGAAGCTCGGCGCGCTGCCGATAGAACTGTGCCCGTTTTCGGTCGCCGATCATTGCGCAGCTGGCGGCTGCGATGCGATAGGCCGGTGCCTTGTCTTTCATCCGATCGACATAGGCGAGCGCCTCTTCGTAACGTTCGAGGAAGTAGCTCGCCCCGGCCGCGCACCAGAGGTAGGCGTCGGGTGCGATCGGATTGAGCGAGATCGCCTTCCTGATTTTCTCCAGCGCATCCTGGGGCCGCGACGCATGGACCAGCGTGTCGGCATGGCTGTAGATCACATCGGCATAGTGCGGGCTGAGGCTTTCGGCGAGGCCGAGGGCTGCAACGCTGTCGTCGACGGCGCCCTGGTAGAGCTTTGTCACGCCCAGTTCCCGATGCCCCGCCGCCGATTCCGAATCTCTCTCTATCGCCCGCAGCGCCTGATCTTCCGCGAGCTGCAGCAGGTCGGGATCGCCCTGCGCAGTCAGCAGCCACTCGCTGGTAAACGTCCGCGACAGGCCCGTGAACGCGGGCGCATAGTCCGGAGAGAAATGCAGGGCGCGCTTGAAGGACTTGCGCGCACGCCGGATGTCCGGCAAGCTCAGCTTGGTAAGCAGGCCGGCACCGACGAGATAGGAATGGTAGGCCTGAGGCTCCGCCTCGTTGCGAAGGCGAATGCTTTCGTTCCGCTTCAATTGCCCCGAAACGGCGTCCGCAAGTCTCTGCGCGATCAATCGTCTCTGCGTCGGCAGGGTTTCGACCGCCATGTCGAACCGGGCGGCCCACAAAATCTCGTCGGTCGGGAAATAGATGAGTTGCGCATAGAGCCCCTCTCCGGAAAGCCGCGTGTCCAGGAGGTAGGAAATGGAATGTCGCTGAACGACGGTCGCCTTGTCGGAATCGCGGCGGATCTGCTCGGCCGTATGGGGTGCGACAACGGATATGTTGCGCAGGGCGCAGAGCTCGATCGTGACATCCTCGATAAGGGCGTCGGCAATTGCAGCCTCTCGTGTCAGGGCCGCGGCGCCGGGGGGCAGCAGCACAAGGCGTGGCGCTGCTGTCGCAGTAATGGTTTGCGGCGGGCCGGCGTCTTGCCGCTCGATGACGCGACTGCCCGCCATTGCCACGGCTCTCGCCATCGGCGGCTGGCGTTGCGAATGATCTTCTGCCGTGCCGCGCAGGATCGAGCGAATCTGTTCGTCACCCGGAAAGGCTTCGAGAAGCTGAAGCCCCGAGCGGCGCAGAAGGCGGCGCTGTTCGTCATCGCGAATATGGTCCGCAGCCCTGACAAAGACGTCTCGAAGGGTGAGAAGATGCAGCTGCCGTTCGCGCTCGATCCAAGCATCGATTGCCCTGGTCGATGCACTGAGACCGGGAATGAAGCCGCGTTGCACAAGGTCGCTGATGGCCGCCAGCTGCGCCACCGGCTCGTCTTCCTTCCGCAATAGGTCGAGATCGACCGAAATGGCGTTCCGGTTCAGGGTGACGAAAGGCGGCCCGAAGTCCAATATCTGTTCGTCGGATGTCGCCGGCGTTTCGCGAATGCGCGAAATCAGCTTGCGCAAATTGAGATCGGCAAGATGATCTCCCGTTTCGTTCCAGAGGAACCGCGCAAGCTCCTGCCGGCTGCGCTGCTGATCCGGCGACGAATGCAGATAGGCGAGCATCACCAGAGCCTTGACCGGATAGCGGATCGCCACGCCCAGGCCGTCTGTCAGTCGCAATTCGCCAAAGGTCTGGAGGTGAAGCACGAAAGCCCTCAGGCGCCGGTTTCGGGATGGATGATGTCGTCGATATCGGGATGTGTGTTTCTGGCCAGGCTCTTTGCAAGGGCGACGAGCTTCTGGCGGATCGTCGGGCTCTCGATTGCCATGAAGGCGCGATTGAGGGCCTGAGCATCCTTCGACGCCAAAAACGCATTCAGATCGTCCCTGCCATTGCCGACAAGGTTGTAGTCGCTCGGCTCGGTGTCGTTTTCGAAGAAGAACTGTACCGGTACGCCCAATGTCTCGGCGATCGTCTGCAGCCGGCCCGCACCGATGCGGTTCGTGCCCTTCTCATATTTCTGGATCTGCTGAAAGGTGACGCCGATCCGTTCGGCAAGTCCAACCTGCGATATGCGCAGCAGCTTACGGCGTGCCCGCACTCTGCCGCCGACATAGGCATCGATCGAAGTGGGCGATTTGGCCTTCATGGCTGGAACCTCCGGTCAAGGCATAATCATTGCGAGGTTTGAGTCAAAATGCAACCGAAAGTAATATAATAATTTCCGTGATCGGCGCTGCGGCGCCAGTAACATTTCGCTGATATCCAGCTTTTCTGTATCGGAATCATTCGGTTGACCGTTCCGGAATGAGGCGGGAGAAGAAAAGGACCGGGCTTGAACCCTGCTAGATCTGGAGAAATTCTTGAAGGCCGATGCGATGACGGCGAGGCTCCCCTTCGGATTGCCGATTGCGGCGCGGCGACAGATCGATCAGAGTCCTTGCCGGATCCGGGCGGGGCGCTGTAGGGAAGGTCTGCACGGAGAGCGTCATGCGCAGGACAATCAAACGAGAAGCAGATCTACTCATCACGGATGAGAAAGAGCCGGTGAAACGCAGGCTGCGCGAACGGGGCGCGGCCGAACGCCCGGTCGAACTCGACAATTTTCTGAATTTGCTGGCCCGCGCGATGCTGCATCCATCGGCTTCGACGATGGCGAGTTTTGTCGCGGGCAAAGTCTTTCAAAAGCTTGAGCGCACGGGAACGCTGCGCGACAAGCAGCCCCAAGATACCGGAATCCCCTCCGGCCTCGAGGCTGCTCTTCAAAACGCAATCGCCGCCCGAGATATTTACGCCGAGGTCGCGCAGAGCGTTCGGCGCCTCGCCGGATCGCTCGTTTGGATCAGGGGCAGAAGCGGGCCATTTGCCAGCCTGAATTTTGAGAAGGCCCATGCCCACAGCGTGATTGTCGGCCCGGGCGGCCTTGAAGACCGGGCCGATATCCGGGTCGGCCTCACATATATGGAACCCTACAGCCGGTTTCCCGACCATGTGCAGCGGTTTTCCCGCGCCTTCCTGCTCTTGTCCCCCTGCGAGCTTTCAATTGCCGGAGCGAGCTGGATTTCGACCGGAATCGGCGGTGTCTTTGCTGCCGAAGCGGGACAGTCATTCGCCATGCGTTGCACCACCACCCCGCTTCTTGCGGTCTGGTGTCACGTTGAAGAGACCGGAAGATAAACGGCAGGATGCTGACACCTTCCGTCGTGGGGGGCTTCAGTGATGCCGGCAAGTGCGCGGTATCGCAACAGGTGATCGCAGCCGTCAATCCGGCAAATTTTCGTAGCCAGCTGCCAAGGGGTGTTTCTCTGTGGCTGCAGCGCTCCAGATATTAGCGAGGCGCAGGCACGTCGATGCCGGCAAGCCGCCAATCGAGGGAGACGTTCCATGACTGCACCGCATCCTCCAAGAACCCATATCGGCAATCATCCCCTGCATCCGGAAACCCAGATGCTGAACTATGGTTACGACCCGGAACTCTCCGAAGGCGCCGTCAAGCCGCCGGTCTTCCTGACGTCCACGTTCGTTTTCAACTCCGCCGAAGACGGCCGCGATTTCTTCGATTACGTCTCTGGCCGGAAAGAGCCGCCGGAGGGCAAGGGAGCAGGCCTCGTCTATTCGCGCTTCAACCATCCGAACAGCGAGATCGTCGAGGACCGCCTGGCGGTCTACGAGCGGGCCGAGAGCGGTGCGGTGTTTTCGTCGGGAATGTCGGCCATCGCGACGGTCCTGCTCGCCTTCGTGCGCCCGGGAGATGCCATCCTCCACTCGCAGCCGCTTTATGGCGGGACGGAAACGTTGCTTGCGAAGACCTTCCTCAATTTTGGCGTTTCCGCCGTCGGTTTCGCCGATGGCGTCAGCGAGGCCTCGGTAGGGGCCGCAGCCGAGGAGGCAATGGTGAAGGGCCGCGTTTCGGTCATCCTCATCGAGACGCCGGCAAACCCGACGAACAGCCTTGTCGATGTCGCGATGATCCGACGCGTTGCCGATGCGATCGGTCAGAGGCAGGGACACACGCCCATTGTCGCCTGCGACAACACATTGCTCGGCCCGGTCTTCCAGCGTCCGATCGAACATGGCGCAGATATCTCCCTTTATTCCCTCACCAAATATGTCGGCGGCCATTCGGATCTGATTGCCGGCGCGGCGCTCGGCAGCCGGGCGCTCATCAGACAGGTGAAGGCGCTTCGCGGCGCCATCGGCACGCAGCTCGACCCGCATTCGTGCTGGATGCTCGGGCGTTCGCTCGAAACGCTGCAGATCCGCATGGAGCGGGCCGACAGCAATGCCAGGGCAGTTGCGGATTTCCTCCGGCAGCATCCCAAGGTCGAGACGATCCATTACCTGCCTTACAGCGATCCCGGCTCTGCCGTCGGCAGGACCTTTGCGGCCCAGTGCAGCGGCGCCGGTTCGACGTTCTCTTTCGATATCCAGGGCGGCCAGCCAGCCTCGTTCCGGTTTCTGAACGCGCTGAAAATCTTCAAGCTTGCCGTCAGCCTCGGCGGAACGGAATCCCTGGCATCGCATCCGGCAACCATGACGCATTCGGGCGTGCCGGCCGAGGTGCGTCAGCGCATCGGCGTCCTCGATGCGACGATCAGGTTATCGATCGGCATCGAACATCCAGACGACCTGATCGCCGATCTCACGCTGGCGCTCGATGCGGCGTAAGCCTCGCAAATTCGAGCACTATCGGCCGCATCGGCGGCGGGGATAGCGTTTCCGCCCGCTGGCGGCCAGAAATGCGTGCGCAGCCATTGTCCTCGGCGCGCTACGCGCCATGTGATTGCTCTTGGCAACAGCTTCACAGGAGGGGCAGATGGCATCGAACGAGGATCGCATCAGGCAGCGTGCCTACGAAATCTGGGAGCGGGAAGGCCGGCCCCACGGTGAGGACCTGAAACATTGGCTGCAGGCGTTTCAGGAAATCGTCGCTAGCGTCGAGACGGATGGCCAGGCTGCCAGGAAACCTCGCTCCGCAAAGGCAGCGAGCGCTCCGGCAAAGCCGAAAAGTGCAGCGAAGGCGAAGGGCGGTGCCCAGAGCGTTCCGACGACATCCCCGCCACCAAAGCCGGCCAAGACAACCGGGAGCGTGACGCGACACTGAACCGAGCGGGATGTCGGGTTATCGGCGGCGAAGAGGCGGCAATCGAACGGTTGGCGAGAGGTCGCGGGACCTGAAAGTCCAGTCCTGTTTGCGGTGCAGCAAAGACGAGGGACACGCGGGCTCGTAGGGCAGGGCGGCCGAAAATGAATTGCGGTATCTCGGCATGAGGCCGGCCTCATGCGGAGCTATCGTTCATGCGTTTGTCTGACGTCGCGATTACAAAGAGAATTCTGCTCTCCGTCTGCCTTCCGCTGCTCGTCGTGGCTGGTCTTTCCTATGACAGGCTCGACGGAAGCCTGCGCGCCTACCAGGAAGCCAGGACCCTGGTCAGCGTCACCGAGCAGGTTTCGGACATTGCCAATGCCATTCATCAGCTGCAGACCGAGCGTGGGCAGTCCGCGACCCTGCTTGGCCGGGGTGCTCCGGACAAAGCGGGTCAGCTCAGGAATACGCGGCTGGAGGCAGACCGGCTGGTATCGGCCGCGCTGCAGGCGTGGCCCGCAAGCCGGAAGCTTCAATCCGGTGTCGGACCGGAGGAATTGTCGGCGCTGACCGCGTTTCGCAAGCAGGTCGATGAAGGCGCTGTGACATCGGATGAGAGCAATCTGTTCTACACGCGCCTCATCGGCCGTTTCCTTGCCATGTCTCATGCGCTGGCCTCTCCGGCCACGGCGAGCGGAATGATGTCGCAGATTGCCGGCTACAACCAACTTTCTCTCGCAAAGGAATTTGCCGGCCAGGAACGGGCTCTCGGCAATGCGACGATTTCCTCGGGCCGTGTCGATACCGGGAAAATCCTGAAGCTTTCCTCGCTCTACGGCGCACAGGCCGTGCTGCTCGATGAATTCAGGCAGATCCATCCCGCGCTTGCACAGGAGATCGACGCCGTCTCTCCGGACAGGCCGTCGGTGCTTGCAACGATGCGCCAAAACCTGATCAGCGGCGGGGCGAGCATCGACCTCAGCAGCTGGGATGCGGCGCAATGGCATAAGGCCGCGTCCGAGCGCATCGATGCCATGCATGTCATGGAAGGCAAGGTACTGTCCTCCCTGCGGGCAGATGCCGAAGGCCGGGAGCGGCGGCAATTGCGGGCCCTGGTGATCATCGGTCTGGTATTGGGCCTGGCGACCGGCCTCGCCTTGTTCCTGTCGATCTCCATCGGGCTTGGCGTCGCGCGTCCGCTGAAGCAGCTCACCGGGGCGGTGGAGCGGCTGGCCGATGGGCAGGCGGACGAGGCCTCGGTCGCCATCACCAGCAGGGATGAGATCGGCACGCTGGCGCAGGCCGTCCGTCACGCCACCGAGGCGGCAAGAAGCCGGGCCGTTTTCGAGCACGAGCAGGAAATGCTTCGCCTCGCAGAAAGTCAGGCAGAGACCGAGAGACGGGAACGGGAGCGGGCGATCCGCGCCGGCGAACTGGAAAGCGCCGTGCACGAGTTGAACCGCGGTCTCCGGGAGCTGGCCGACGGCAACCTTCGCTATCGGATCGAGCGGCCGCTGGCGGCAGACCTGGAGATGCTGCGCCTTGGATATAATCAATCCGTCGAAGCGCTCGAGAGCGTCGTGTCCCTTGCCGGAAACAATGCCCGGTCGATCGACGAAGCCTGCGGCGATCTCCATGCCGCCGCCGATGATCTTGCCCGGCGCACCGCTGGCCAGGCGACCGCCATCGAGGAAGCCTCCGCGGCGCTGGAGGAGGTTGCCGCGGCGGTCAAGATGCTGGCTGGCGGCGCGGAGGAAGCAAAGATATCCGTCGGCATCGCCAATGCCGATACGGCCGAGGCGAGTAAGATCGCTGCCGATACCTTTGCCGCCATGCAGGCGATAAACAGATCGTCCGACCAGATAGGACAGATCATCGGCGTCATTGACGAGATCGCCTTCCAGACCAACCTGCTGGCGCTCAATGCCGGCGTGGAGGCCGCCAGAGCGGGAGAGGCGGGCAAGGGATTTGCCGTCGTCGCCCAGGAAGTGCGTGAACTCGCGCAGCGTTCTGCTCTTGCCGCACGCGAGATCAAGAAGCTCGTCGAGCAGGTGTCGAAGGATGTGTCGGGCGGTGTAACCCTGGTCGGCAAGGCCGGCGAAGCGCTGACCGGCATCGACAAGCATGTCGAAGTCATCAGCCGGCAGATCACCACGATCGTGCAGTCCTCGGTCGAACAATCCGTCGCGCTCGCGCAAATCACGACGACGGTCGGCCAGCTCGACCAGATCACGCAACAGAATGCGTCCATGGTCGAGCTGACGAATGCCGCCAGCGGTTCTCTTGCGGCTCAGGCCGAGGATCTGAGGATACAGCTCGAGACGTTTCAAGCCGGCCACGGGCCGGGAAGCGATCTGCCGCGAGCGTCCGAAGCGGCCTGACCGTGCAGCATGTTCCATGAGGGGCGTCTCCGTTCGCTTGCCGCGGCGCGCATGCCGGTGCGAAAGGGAAAGCCGGACTGAGACGGCGCAGCCTTCGGCTGCCCCGGCAATCAGCGCCCGGGCCGGCCGGCCGGCGGGGAAACTTCCGGATCGTCGACGAGCGGGTCCGGCGCTGCGAATGCGATCAGCGCGTCGGGCCTGACGATCTCTACCCTCGATCCGTCGATCTCGATGCCATGCGGGCGCAAGGTCGAGAAGGCCCGCGACAGGTTCTCCGGCGTCATGCC
Organism: Hyphomicrobiales bacterium; assembly: GCA_900471515.1. Lineage (GTDB taxonomy): Bacteria > Pseudomonadota > Alphaproteobacteria > Rhizobiales > Rhizobiaceae > Rhizobium. Next base: position 18,667 of record UCFC01000016.1, read on the forward strand.
GAGGCGCGAGGCCAGGGTACGTTTTTCTATGCGAATATCGATCTCGCCGGTGCCCCCTTGCTCCTTGTCGGCCCGCAGCAGCCAGTTTGCCAGCCGCTCGGCGCCGGTGCGCAACTTCATGCCTTTGAGATCCTTGATGGTGCGGCGGTAGCTTCTGGCGAGCTCCATCACGATCGCCCGTGCAAAGCCGGGATCGGTGTCCATCGCAGCACGCACTTTCTCGGCGGGTATCATCAGGATGTCAGACGGCTCGAGCGTTCGGGCGGACTGGAGATAGACCTCGTCGTTCAGGACTGCAGCGAGAATGAAGACGCCGACCGGACGGACGATGTCCAGCGTTGTCTCGCGCTTGTCCGATCCCGCAAACAGTTCGACGGTTCCGCCGAGTACGACATGGAGAAAATCGGCCGGTTCGTTCTCCCGAAAGAGCACCATGCCGCGGGGAAACCGTTGCACGAAACCTGTTTCGGTGAATGACAGGAACGTTGTCTCGCTTCCTGTCGCAAATAATTCGAGCTGTCGAACCTCGGCGGCATTTTCCGGTCTTATCATATATTTCTCCGCGTCCCATCCGGGAGTATCCGGCATGCGCTTGATTATTATCAAGCGTATAAAATACTAAGATCAACTGTCGGATTTATGTTTGTTATCCTGGTCCTATACATTGTTGTTCTTCCATATTTACTGCTCTTCCCGATTTCTATTTGACTGAAATCAAAGTCGCTCAACGCGATCGCCGTTACCCATGTCGAGACTGAAGACGGTTCATCTTGCCAGGGACGGAATACGGCCATGCTTGCCTTCCAGGAAGTCGATAGCAAACAACAACGCAACGCTCTTGCCGCAAGCACGATTGCCTTCACGGTCTGTTTTGCGGCCTGGACGATCTTCGCCATCATCGGCATCAAGATTCGCCAGGAACTTGGGCTCACGGAAACAGAATTCGGGCTTCTGGTCGGAACGCCCATACTGACCGGGTCCCTTATCCGGGTCGTGCTTGGTATCTGGAGCGACATCTATGGCGGACGTCTCGTTTTCGTGACGACCATGCTGGCGGCCGCGCTTGCGACCTTCCTGCTGACCTTTGCGCAAACCTACCCTCAGATGCTGCTCGCCGCACTCGGTGTCGGCATTGCCGGCGGTTCGTTTGCCGTCGGTGTCGCCTATGTATCGCGCTGGTATCCGCCGGGCAAGCAAGGCACGGCTCTCGGCATATTCGGCGCCGGCAATGTCGGTTCGGCCGTAACCAAGTTGCTGGCGCCCCTCGTTCTGGTCGCCTGGGGATGGCATGCCGTCGCCGAGATCTGGGCGGCAGCGCTGGTGATTACGGCGCTGCTCTTCTGGTTCATCACCAAGGACGATCCCGTTCATGCCGAACGCCGCCGCACCGGTCAGAAGGCAAAGAGCGCCTGGCTTGAGCTTGAGCCGCTGAAGAACATCCAGGTCTGGCGTTTCGCACTCTACTATTTCTTTGTCTTCGGTGCCTTTGTCGCGCTGTCTCTCTGGCTGCCGGAATATCTGATCGGCGTCTACGGCCTCGATATCCGCACCGCCGGCATCATCGCAGCCTTCTTCTCCGTGCCGGCGAGCCTGCTGCGCGCCTATGGCGGTCGCCTGTCCGATATCTACGGTGCGCGCCGCGTGCTGTATTGGACGTTCCTGGTCTCGATCGTGGCGACCTTCATCCTCGCCTATCCGCCGGCGGACTATGTCGTTCGCACGCTCCATGGCCCGGTTTCCTTCCATATCGAAATGGGGCTGGTGAGCTTCACGACCGTTCTCTTCATCCTGGGCTTCTTCATGGCGCTCGGCAAGGCGGCGGTCTACAAGCATATCCCCGTCTACTATCCGGAACATGTCGGCGCGGTCGGCGGCCTGGTCGGCATGATCGGCGGCCTCGGGGGCTTCGTGCTGCCGATCCTCTTCGGGCTCCTGCTTGACCTGACGGGGCTCTGGACCAGCTGCTTCATGGCACTGTTCCTGCTGGTCGCGGTCGCGCTCGTGTGGATGCATGTCTCCATCCGCCAGATGGAGCGCGGCGCGGCGCAGAAGACGCTCGATGCCCTGCCGCCTTTCCCGGAAATGCAGGGCATGCCGACGCCGGCGATCGAGCCGCGTGCGAGCGAAGCCGTGCTCACAGACTGGCGTCCCGAGGATGCGACCTTCTGGGCGCAAAAGGGCAGCCGGATCGCCCGCCGCAACCTCTGGCTTTCCATTCCGGCCCTGCTGCTCTCCTTTGCGGTCTGGCAGGTCTGGTCTGTGGTGGTTGCAAAGCTGCCGCTCGTCGGCTTCACCTTCACCACCGACCAGCTCTTCTGGCTGGCGGCGCTTCCCGGCATATCGGGTGCGACCTTCCGGATTTTCTATTCCTTCATGGTGCCGATCTTCGGCGGCCGGCTGTGGACGACGCTGACGACCTGGTCGCTGATCATTCCCGCGCTCGGCATCGGCTTTGCCGTGCAGAATCCGCAAACGCCTTATGTCGTCCTGCTTCTGCTCGCCCTGCTCTGCGGCTTCGGCGGCGGCAACTTCGCCTCTTCCATGGCCAATATCTCCTTCTTCTTCCCGAAGTCGGAGAAGGGCAACGCGCTGGCGCTCAATGCCGGGCTCGGCAATCTCGGCGTCAGCGTGGTCCAGTTCGTGGTTCCGCTCGTCATCACCGCCGGCATCTTCGGCTGGCTGGGCGGCGACCCGGCGATGACCAAGACTGCGGCGGGCGATGCTCCGCTGTGGCTGCAGAATGCCGGCTTCTTCTTCGTGCCCTTCATTGCCGTCTCCGCCTTTGCCTGCTGGTTCGGCATGAACGACATCGCCTCGGCCAAGGCGTCCTTCGCCGAACAGGCCGTCATCTTCCGGCGTCGGCACAACTGGATCATGTGCTGGCTCTATACCGGCACTTTCGGCTCCTTTATCGGCTATTCGGCCGGCTTCCCGCTGCTCGCCAAGACGCTGTTTCCCGATGTCAACGCCTTGCAATTCGCCTTCCTCGGGCCGCTCGTCGGAGCGATTTCCCGCTCGGGGACCGGCTGGCTGGCCGACCGTTATGGCGGCGCAAGGGTCACGTTCTGGGTCTTCGTGCTGATGATGGCGGGTGCCGGCAGCGTGCTCTGGTTCATCGCCGCCAAGGACCAGCCGGGTGCTTTCTGGGGCTTCTTCATCTCCTTCCTGGTGCTCTTCTTCGCAACCGGCGTCGGCAATGCTTCGACCTTCCAGATGATCCCGGCGATCATGGGCAAGGAGATGGCACGGCTGATGCCCGATGCGAGCGCCGAGACCCGTCGCCTGCAAGCGGAGAAGGAGGCGGCTGCAATCACCGGCTTCACGTCGGCGATCGCCGCCTTCGGCGCCTTCTTCATCCCCATGGGCTACGGCCTGTCGATCAGCTTCACCGGCGGCGCAGAAGCCGCGCTCTGGGCCTTCCTCATCTTCTATGTGAGCTGCCTCGCCCTCACCTGGGTCGCCTACACCCGCAAGGGTGGCCTCCTTCACGATATCGAGCGCGGCAGGCGCCGTGCCGCCGGCAACGCGGCTGCCGCCGAATAAGACCAGGAGAAATACATGTCTCATTTCCTCGACCGGCTAACCTTCTTCCGAAAGAATGTCGGTCAGTTCTCGAACGGCCACGGCGTCGTCACCAGCGAGGATCGCTCCTGGGAGGATGGCTATCGCAAGCGCTGGCAACACGACAAGATCGTCCGCTCCACGCACGGCGTGAACTGCACGGGGTCGTGCTCGTGGAAGATCTACGTCAAGGGCGGCATCGTCACCTGGGAGACCCAGCAGACAGACTATCCGCGCACGCGGCCGGACCTGCCGAACCATGAGCCGCGCGGCTGCGCGCGCGGCGCTTCGTACAGCTGGTATCTCTATTCCGGCGCGCGGGTGAAATATCCGATGATCCGCGGCCGCCTCCTGAAGCTGTGGCGCAAGGCGAGGGCGACGATGTCGCCGGTCGCCGCCTGGGCCTCGATCGTGGAGGATGCCGAAAAGCGCAAATCCTACATTTCCATCCGCGGTCACGGCGGCTTCGTCCGGGCCAGCTGGGACGAAGTGACGGAGATTATTGCCGCCGCCAACGCCTATACGATCAAGGCGCACGGCCCGGACCGCATCATTGGCTTCTCGCCGATCCCGGCCATGTCGATGGTCTCCTATGCGGCAGGGGCGCGCTACCTGTCGCTGCTCGGCGGCGTCTGCATGTCCTTCTACGACTGGTACTGCGACCTGCCGCCGGCAAGCCCGCAGACCTGGGGCGAGCAGACCGACGTGCCCGAAAGCGCCGACTGGTACAATGCCGGTTTCATCATCGTCTGGGGTTCCAACGTGCCGCAGACGCGCACGCCCGATGCCCATTTCTATACCGAGGTCCGCTACAAGGGCACCAAAAGCGCCGTCGTCAGCCCCGATTATGCCGAGGCGACGAAATTCGCCGATATCTGGCTCAATCCGAAGCAGGGGACCGATGCGGCGCTTGCGCTCGCCATGGGCCACGTCATCCTGCGGGAATATCATCTCGATCGGTCCGTTCCCTATTTCGACGACTATACACGTCGTTATACCGACATGCCGTTCCTGGTCCGGCTCGCCGAGCGGGACGGTCGTCTGGTTCCCGAACGCATGCTGCGGGCATCCGAACTGAAAGGCGCTCTCGGCGAAACCAACAACCCGGAATGGAAGGCCGTCGCGATCGACGAGGCGACGGACGAGCTGGTCTCTCCGCTGGGCTCGGTCGGCTACCGCTGGGGCGAACAGGCGAAATGGAACCTCGAGCAGAAGGACGGCCACGGCCGCGACATCTGTCTGAAGCTCTCGCTTGCGGGTGAAAACGTCGCGATCGAGGGCGTCGACTTCCCTTATTTCGGCGGCCGCGCCACCGAGCATTTCGTCTCGACCGCGCATGACGAGATCCTGACCCGCAACGTCCCCGTCCGCACCATCACCGATGCCGACGGCAAGCCGGTCAAGGTCGCCACCGTCTACGACCTGATGATGGCGAATTACGGTCTCGATCGCGGTTTCGGCGGCGCGAATGTCGCCCGCGATTATAACGACGACGTGCCGTTCACGCCGGCCTGGGCGGAGCGCATCACCGGCGTAAAGCGCGATGCGATCATCACGGTTGCCCGCGAGTTCGCCACCAATGCCGAAAAGACCAATGGCCGCTCGATGATCATCATCGGCGCCGGCATGAACCATTGGTACAACATGGACATGAACTACCGCGGCGTGATCAATCTCCTCGTCTTCTGCGGGGCGATCGGCCAGTCGGGCGGCGGTTGGTCCCACTATGTCGGCCAGGAGAAGCTCAGGCCACAAACCGGCTGGACGCCGCTTGCCTTCGCGCTCGACTGGGCGCGCCCGCCGCGCCACATGAATTCGACATCCTTCTTCTATGCCCATACCGATCAATGGCGCTACGAGACGCTGACCGCGGCCGAAATCCTGTCGCCGACCGCGCCGGAGGGCGATTGGGAAAACAGCTTCATCGATTACAACGTTCGCGCCGAACGCATGGGCTGGCTGCCCTCGGCACCGCAACTGAAGGCCAATCCGCTCTCGATCGCCGCCAAGGCGAAGGCAGCCGGCCTCGAGCCGAAGGATTATGTGGCCAAGGGGCTGAAGTCCGGCGAACTCGAGCTTTCCTGCGACGACCCCGACGATCCGGCAAACTGGCCGCGCAACATGTTCGTCTGGCGGTCGAACCTGCTTGGCTCCTCGGGCAAGGGGCACGAATATTTCCTCAAGCACCTGCTCGGCACCGAAAACGGCGTCATCGGCAAGGATCTCGGGGCAGAGGGTGCGGTTCGCAACAAGGAGGTCGCCTGGCACGACGAGGCGCCGCGCGGCAAGCTCGACCTGCTTGTGACGCTCGATTTCCGCATGTCGACCACCTGCGTCTATTCCGACATCGTCCTGCCGACCGCCACCTGGTACGAGAAGAACGATCTCAATACCTCCGACATGCACCCCTTCATCCATCCGCTGTCGGCGGCCGTCGATCCGGCCTGGGAGGCGCGTTCCGACTGGGAAATCTACAAGGGCATCGCCAAGGCCTTTTCGCGCATCGCACCGGAAGTGCTTGGCATCGAACAGGATGTCGTCCTCACGCCGATCCAGCATGACAGCCCCGGCGAGATGGCCCAGGCCTTCGACGTCAAGGATTGGAAGAAAGGTGAGATCGAGCCGATCCCCGGCCGCACCATGCCGTCGGTTGCGGTCATCGAGCGCGATTATCCGAATATCCATGCCCGCTACACCGCACTCGGGCCGTTGATGACCTCGGTCGGCAACGGCGGCAAGGGCATCAGCTGGAAGACCGAACATGAGGTCGAAGCGCTCGGTGCCCTCAACGGCGTGCATTCGCAAGGCGCGGCAAAAGGCCTGCCGAAGATCGACACGGATATCGATGCGGCGGAGGTCATTCTGATGCTCGCCCCCGAGACCAACGGCGAAGTGGCGGTGAAGGCGTGGGATGCCCTGTCGAAGGCGACCGGCCGCGATCACACCCATCTCGCCATTCCCAAGGAAGACGAGAAGATCCGCTATCGCGACATCCAGGCGCAGCCGCGCAAGATCATCTCCTCGCCCACATGGTCGGGCATCGAGAGCGAGAAGGTCTGCTACAACGCCGGCTATACGAATGTCCACGAGCTGATCCCCTGGCGCACGCTCACCGGCCGCCAGCAGCTCTATCAGGACCATCTCTGGATGCGGGCCTTCGGCGAAGGCTTCGTCACCTGGAAGCCGCCGGTCGATCTGAAGACGATCGGCGTCGTCAAGGACCGCCGCCCGAACGGCAACAAGGAAATCGTCCTCAACTTCCTGACGCCGCATCAGAAATGGGGCATTCACTCGACCTATACCGACAACCTGTTGATGCTGACCCTCAATCGCGGCGGTCCGGTCGTCTGGATCTCCGAGGTGGACGCCAAGTCGGCCGGCATCGTCGATAACGACTGGGTCGAGGTCTTCAACGCCAATGGCGCGCTCACGGCCCGCGCCGTCGTTTCCCAGCGCATCAAGCAGGGCATGATGCTGATGTATCACGCCCAGGAGAAGATCATAAACACGCCGGGCTCCGAGCTCACCGGCAACCGCGGCGGCATCCACAATTCGGTGACGCGCACCGTCCTGAAGCCAACGCACATGATCGGCGGCTACGCCCAGCTCGCCTACGGTTTCAACTATTACGGAACCGTGGGGTCGAACCGCGACGAGTTCATCGTCGTGCGCAAAATGTCCAAGGTCGATTGGCTTGAGGAGCCGCTTTCAACCGATGCACCGAAGGAGGCTGCAGAATGAAGATCCGTGCCCAGATCGCAATGGTGCTGAACCTTGACAAGTGCATCGGCTGTCACACCTGCTCGGTGACCTGCAAGAACGTCTGGACCAGCCGCGAAGGCGTCGAATATGCCTGGTTCAACAATGTCGAGACCAAGCCCGGCGTCGGTTATCCCCGCGAATGGGAAAACCAGGAGAAGTGGAACGGCGGCTGGCGGCGCAAGCGCAACGGTGCGATCGAGCCGAAGATCGGCGCAAAGTGGCGCGTCCTGGCCAATATCTTCGCCAATCCGGACCTGCCGGAAATCGACGATTATTACGAGCCTTTCACCTTCGACTACCAGCATCTGCATACGGCGGGCGAATCGAAGGCATTTCCGACCGCCCGGCCGCGCTCTGCTATTTCGGGCGAGCGTATCGAGAAGATCGAATGGGGTCCGAACTGGGAGGAAATCCTCGGCGGCGAATTCGAAAAGCGCTCGAAGGACGTGAATTTCGAGGGCGTCCAGAAGGACATCTACGGCCAGTTCGAAAACACCTTCATGATGTATCTGCCGCGGCTGTGCGAGCATTGCCTCAACCCGGCCTGCGTCGCCGTCTGTCCGTCGGGTGCCATCTACAAGCGCGAGGAGGACGGTATCGTTCTCATCGACCAGGACAAGTGCCGCGGCTGGCGCATGTGCGTTTCCGGCTGCCCCTACAAGAAAATCTACTACAACTGGTCGTCCGGCAAGTCGGAGAAGTGCATCTTCTGCTACCCGCGCATCGAGGTCGGCCAGCCGACCGTCTGCTCGGAAACCTGCGTCGGGCGCATCCGCTATCTCGGGGTTCTGCTCTACGATGCGGACCGTATCGAGGCTGCGGCCAGCGCGCCCGACGAGAAGGACCTCTACCAGGCGCAGCTCGATCTCTTCCTCGATCCGAGGGATCCGAAGGTGATCGCCCAGGCGCGCGCCGACGGTGTGCCGGAAGCCTGGATCGAGGCGGCAAAGACATCGCCGATCTGGAAGATGGCCATGGACTGGAAGGTCGCCTTCCCGCTGCATCCGGAATATCGCACCCTGCCGATGGTCTGGTACGTGCCGCCGCTTTCGCCGATCCAGTCGGCCGCCGCCGCCGGCAAGATGGGCCTCGACGGCGACATGCCGGACGTCCGCTCGCTGCGCATCCCGCTGCAATATCTTGCCAACCTGCTGACGGCGGGCAACGAGGAGCCGGTGGCCCTGGCGCTGGAGCGCATGCTTGCCATGCGCGGCTATATGCGCGCCAAGTCGATCGATGGCCGCATCGACGAAAGGATCGCCGAGAAGGTGGGGCTCACCGGCGCCGATATCGAGGACATGTACCGGGTCATGGCGATCGCCAACTACGAGGACCGTTTCGTCATCCCGACGGCACACCGCGAGTGGAGCGAGGACGCCTTTGACCTGCGCGGCTCCTGCGGCTTCTCCTTCGGCAATGGCTGCTCCGGCGGCACGAGCGAGACCAACCTCTTCGGCACGAAACAGGTCAAGAAGGCCTCCAATCCGATGGAGATCGCGTGATGGCCGAAAGCCGGGGAATTCTCACCTTCCGGGCGCTCTCGGCGCTTCTGACCTATCCGTCAGCCGAGCTCTGCGCCGGGGCGCCGGAGATTGCGGAGGCGATCGCTGCGGAGCGGCTGGTGCCGGCAGCCTCCGCAGCGGCGCTTCAGCCGCTGCTTGACGATCTCGGCTCGCGCGATCTCTTCGAGCTGCAGGAGCGTTATGTCGAACTCTTCGACAGGACGCGGCGCCTTTCGTTGCATCTCTTCGAGCATGTGCATGGCGAAAGCCGCGACCGCGGCCAGGCGATGGTCGATCTTGCCGCGCTCTACGAGAGCGGCGGGCTGGTGCTTGCCGCCAACGAACTGCCTGATTATCTGCCGCTTTTCCTGGAATATCTGTCGACGCGACCGCTGGAGGAGGCTCTGAACCTCCTGTCCGAGACCGTCCACATCCTGGGGGCGCTGGAAGAGCGTCTTGCCGCACGCAATTCTCCCTATGCCGCCGTCCTGACGGCAATCCGCGGCATGGCCGGCGTCTCGCTCACGGCGTCCGGCGACGACGACCTTCTCGATCCGGTGAGCGGCGACCTCGCCGCGCTCGATGCGGAATGGGAAGAAACGGCCGTCACCTTCGGCCCGGGAAGCGGCGCGATGGACGGATGTTCCACCGAGAGGCTTCAGACCCGCCTGCGCGCGGCCCATCGCGATGCGCGCAGCAACCCGCTTTGAAAGGAGGACGACGATGTCTCAGATAATCAATTCCGCGCTCTTCGGCTGGTATCCCTATTTCTGCCTCACCGTCTTCCTGCTCGGCAGCCTGGTCCGCTTCGATCGTGAGCAATATACCTGGAAGACCGGCTCCTCGCAGCTGCTCCGGCGAAAGCAGCTGCGCTGGGGTTCCAACCTCTTTCACATCGGCATCCTGGTAATCTTCATCGGCCATGCCGGTGGCCTGCTGACGCCGATCGTGATCTTCGATGCGCTTGGCATTCCGCACAGTTTCAAGCAGGGGCTGGCGATCGTCGTCGGCGGCCTGGCCGGTATCGCCTGCTTCATCGGCATATCGCTGCTTGCCCATCGCCGCTTCTTCGATCCGCGCATCCGCGCCACCTCGAGCTTCGGCGACATGGCGATCCTGCTCATTCTCTGGGTGCAGCTGACGCTCGGCCTCTCCACCATCTTCGTCTCCCTCCACCATATGGACGGCCACGAGATGGTGAAGTTCATGAACTGGGCGCAGGGCATCCTGACCTTGCAGCCGGCGGCCGCCGCCTATGTCTCGGATGTCAACCCGATCTTCAAGTTGCATCTGCTGCTCGGCATGACGATCTTCCTGCTGTTTCCCTTCACGCGTCTGGTCCATGTCTGGAGCGCGCCGGTCTGGTATATCGGTCGCCCCGGCTATCAGGTCGTGCGCAGCCGCTTCAGCAGGCAACAGCTGGCCGCCCGTTCCTACCGGCATCCGGCGGAGTGACGGCCATGGTCTCGATCGTCATCGACCGCACCGGTACGCACGCCCGGACGGATCACGACCACCGGCATCAGCACGCGCCGGCTCGCTCTTCCGACCCGGTCATATTGCCGCCGGTGAGCGTCAACGGCGTGCCGATCTCCCGCAAGGAAATTGCCGCCGAGACGCAGAATTTTCCGGCGGTCAATCCGGGGGCGGCCTGGCACGCCGCAACACGGGCGCTCGTCATTCGCCACCTGCTTCTGGAGGAGGCGCGCCGACTTGGCATTGTCGCCGAGCCGCAGGCCGATGCGGACGGGCGGATCGAGACCGACGAGGATTCCTTGTTGCGTCTGCTCCTGGAGCGGGAAGTACAAACGCCGAAAGCGGACGAGGAAACGCTGCGGCGCTTCTACGAAAACAACCGCAAGCGCTTCCTGACCCCGCCGCTGTTCGAGGCGGACCATATCCTGATCGCCGGAAGGCGGGAGGATGTGGCCGCTTTCGCACAAGCGCGGGAGCGGGCGGCTTCGCTTGCGGCCGTCCTGATGCGGCAGCCCGAGCGGTTTGCGGATCTCGCCAGGGATTGTTCCGATTGCCCTTCGCGGGAAGTCGGCGGCAGCCTCGGCCAGATCAGCATCGGGGACGCGACGCCGGAGTTCGAGACGGCGCTGTCCGGCCTCGCCGAGGGTGAAATATCCGCTCCTGTCGAAACCCGCTACGGCGTCCACCTCATCCGGCTGGCGCGGAAGATCGAAGGCTCGCTTTTGCCGTTCGAGGCGGTCAGGGGCCGGATCGCCAGCTATCTGGAGGAGCATGTCCGCCGGCAGGCGACGGCTCAGTATATTTCGCTGCTGATCGGCCGTGCCGATATACGCGGCATCGTGCTTGACGGTGCCGCAACCCCTCTGGTGCAATAGGGAGATGTCATGTTCGGAGCTCTCATAGCCTCGCTCGACAATCCGCAGGCCATGGCCGCACTGATCGGTGTGCTTGGCATGGAAGGCCTGGACGAACGGCTCGAAAAGGCTGCAGCCGCCGAAGCCATGGAACCGGCCGACTATCTCGCTGCCGTCGTCCGCTCCTTCCTCGAAACGGCGTCGGACGACGATTTCGTCCAGCTGGTCGGCATCATGAATCGAGCCGAAGATCCGGGGCTTGCCGCCGTTCGTTCCATCCTGCGCAAGACCGTGATGGAGCAGGGAACGTTGTGACGATGCCTGCCCACTTCTCTTCCTCCTGCTTCGATCCCCGACCGGCGACCGTATCATTCGAGGCGGCACGCCGTGCCGCCGCCGCACTCGCCCGCCCGCTCGATCTGCTGGAAGAGGTGCCGCTGGCTCGGGCGACCGGGCGAATCCTGGCTGCGCCGATCGCGGCGCCGTTGTCCCTCCCGCCCTTCGACCAGGCGGCGATGGACGGATATGCCCTCTGCCTGGCAGGCAAGGACGCCATACCCGCGGTCCTGCCGGTATCGGGCCGCACGCAGGCCGGCGATCGGCCGGGCGTGCTCGTTGCGGGCACGGCCCAACGCATCATGACGGGTGCGCCACTCCCAAGCGGCGCCGATACCGTCGCGATGCAGGAACAGGTGGCGCGCAGAGGCGACCTTGCCCAGTTCGGGCCGGGTCTCAAGCCGGGCGCCAATATCCGAAGGGCAGGGGAAGACGTCACGCAGGGAGCGGTCATTCTCGAAAAGGGCGATGTTCTCGGCTGGAAGGAAATTGCCCTTCTCGCCGCCCTCGGGATCGCTGCCGTCCCCGTTGTTCGTCCGCTCAGGGTCGCCATTATCACCACCGGTTCCGAGCTTCACGCGGCCGGCCGGTCGCTGCCGCCCGGCGCGATCTACGACTGCAACGGTCCGATGCTTGCGGCACTCCTGGCCGGGCCGAACACGCATATCATATCGCGGTCGGTTCCAGACGATCCGGTGGCGATCACCCGCGCGCTCGAGGAGGCCCGCCGGACGGCCGACATGGTAATCACGACCGCCGGCATGTCGGTCGGCGAGGAAGACCATGTGCGCGATGCCGTCGAGCGGGCCGGCGGGCGGCTCGAGGTGATGAAAGTGGCGATGAAGCCGGGCAAGCCGCTGGCTTTCGGCATGCTCGCAGGGGCGCTTTTCGTCGGCCTGCCGGGCAATCCGCAGGCTGCCGCCTTCGCAGCACTTGCCTTCATCCGCCCCATGACGAGGGCTCTGCTCGGTCAGGCGCCTGCCCGGCAGATGACGGCGGAGACAGGCTTTGCCCTTGCCGGCAAGCCGGATCGGACGGAGCTGCTGCCGGTGCGCCTGAGCGTCGAGCACGGCCGCCTGATCGCACATCGCAGCGGACCGGAGGGCTCGCACCGGATGATGACGATGGCATGCGCCGATGCGGTCGTCGTTGCGCCCGCTGCTTCGGCCCCTCTGCCGGCAGGCACGATCCTTGAGGTCCTGCCATTCGATCAAGGCTCTTTCGGCAGGTGCGCGACGTGACGCCCACCCGCTCGACAGGCGCCGATTTCTGTTTGAAGGAGACGTGCATGCACACCGCTCACCCGGAACACCCGATCACCGCGATCGTCTATCCGAAGGGCTCGGATTTCGAAGCCTTTCTTCAGGAGATCACGGTCAAGCTGGCCGCACAGGGCCTGCGGCTCGCCGGGCTCGTTCAGCACAGCCGGCCGAAGCCCGGCCGGACGAAATGCGACATGTACCTGCGCGATCTTTCAAGCGGCGAAACCAGGGCGATCTCCGATGATCGCGGTCCCCATGCCAGCGGATGCGTGCTGAACACCGGCCGGCTGCTGGATGCATGCGAGGCCGCGGAAGCCGGCCTGTCCGGCCAGACGGATCTGCTCGTCCTTTGCAAGTTCGGGAAGACAGAAGCGGAGGGCGGTGGTTTCCGGTCGCTGATCGCCCGGGCGCTGGAGCTTTCGGTTCCGGTCCTGATCGGGGTTCCGGAGATCAACCTGGTGCCGTTTCGGGAATTCGCGGCAGGACTTTTCCGGGAGATCGAATTATCGGACCTCGTCTGCGACCTGTCGGCCGCTACAGAAAGACTGCGTCCCGCGCCCCGGCCGTCGGCCGAGGCGGTCGCGGCCGTTGCATGAAAGGTGGATGATGGACGATGTGGCGATCGCTCGTGCCCTGCATGTCCTTGCCGTCATCCACTGGATCGGCGGCCTGAGCTTCGTGACCCTGGTCATTTTGCCGCTCGTCCGATCGGGGCGGACCGGCGAAGAGGCGCAGTTGCTGTTTGAAAGGGTCGAGCGGCATTTTTCCGCACAGGTTCGCGTCTCCGTTCCGCTTGCCGGCGCAACGGGTCTCTGGATGGCCTACAGGATGGAGCTCTGGGATCGTTTCGCCGATCCTGACTTCTGGTGGATGCCGGCGATGTTCGGCACATGGCTCATCTTCATGCTCATGCTGTTTGTGATCGAGCCGCTCTTCCATGGGAAATTCGCAAAGAGAGCGCGTCAGGACGCCGGAGCCGTTTTCCGCCGCGTCAGCCGCCTGCACGAATTCCTGCTGCTGCTTGCGGCCATCACCGCCTTCGGTGCTGTTGCCGGCTCGCATGGCTTCAGTTTTTTCTGACGCCGAATTGCGTCACGAATTCCAGCCGGAGGTTTGATACAGATGGTCCGCATCGGAATCCTCACAATATCCGACCGCGCGAGCCGCGGTGAATATGCCGACCTTTCGGGACCGGCAATTCGTGCCTGGCTTGAACGGGCGATCGTCTCGCCCTGGTCGGCCGTTGCGAAAACCATACCCGACGGCTTCGAGAGCGTGCGCGGCACGCTGGTTGATTTCTGCGATCGCGACCGGCTCGACCTCGTTCTGACAACAGGCGGCACCGGTCCTGCGCTCCGCGACGAGACGCCGGAAGCGATGCGCAGCGTCATCGACAAGGAGCTGCCGGGATTCGGGGAAGCCATGCGCCGGGCAAGCTTCGAGGCCGTGCCGACGGCAATCCTGTCGCGACAGTCGGCCGGCACGCGTGGCAGCACCCTGATCATCAACCTGCCCGGAAAGCCTTCATCGATCGATCTCTGCCTGAATACCGTGTTCGGCGCCGTTCCCTATTGCCTTGATCTGATCGGGGCCGGTCGCATCGAGACCGATCCGGCGTTCATCGGCGCTTTTCGGCCGCAGTGAAGCCGACCGCTTGCCCGGCTGGGTACGGTGGCCATCGGCCTGCGCGACATCTTGGCGTTGAAATGCCGCTCTTATCCGCTCATCGTTCCGAGATAGGCAAGCAGGCAGACTGCAGACAGGCAGGTCATCGGCGGCCTTGCCAAGCGCCAGATCCCGATGAGCGCGCCGGCGAGAAGGCCCGATGCCAGGATCGCGCTCGCAATGGCCGGGCTGTGATGCTGGTAGGCGAGCCCCGCGCCCGAGATGACGATGGTCGATGCAACGCTGGTCGCGACGGAAAACTGAACCGCGATGGAAGTGCCGCGGGCGAAGATCAGAATAAACTGGTTCCAGCTGAAAGCGATGGAGAGGGCGAGAGCGGCGCCCCTGACGAGAGCAAGCATCGTCATGTTCGCGGTCGGGCAGCGCAGGCCGCCCTCCGGTTCATGCCGCATCGATAAATGGTCGTTCCAAGCCGCATTTCGTTGCCCGCCATAGTGTCCGTCGCAACTTATGTGCCAGAGGATGGACGGCCGGAACGTGCTGCAGCGCAAATCCCGCGCAGATTGATCCGGTCTGGACGCTGCATCGGGCGAAGGTCGGGACCGCGTTCCGGTCGTGCTATTGACGTGCCGGAAGCCGTTGATGGCGGGTGCCGGCAAGATGGCAGCCGGCCCCGGGGAAATCTGGCGGATCAGATCCGTGTCACGGACAGGGCTCGGCCGGCCATTATCGCGATAATGGCGGCGGCGAAGGAAAAGACGGCACCCATCTTCGCCGCATCCTGGATGTCGCCGGCAGGAAAGGCGACGCCAGCGACGAACAGCGAAACCGTGAAGCCGATTGCCGCGACGCAGCCGAGGACGACGAGATCTCTAAAATTCATGCCCGCCGGCAGCCCGAAGCCCAGGACCCTTGCCGCGATCCAGCCCAGGCATGCGATCCCAAGCGGTTTTCCGATGATAAGCCCGGCGGCCACGAGTAAGGTCGGCTCCCCGATGGCGGAGAACTCGACGCCGGCATTTACCAGGCCGAAGAGGAAAAGCACGATTTGAACGGGACCTTTGAGCGCATGTTCGATCACATTCAAGAGATCGGTCTGCCTTGTCTCGTCTTCCGCGAACATGCCGAACTCGATGTCTGAATGCGGTATGGCGGGGATGACTGGCAACAGGCCGAGCGCCGGATGGATGCCTGCCTGATGAAAACCGTACCAGCTGATCGCGCCGGCAAGCGCGAAGGGCCAGAACGAGAGGTGCTTGCGCCACGCGGTCGTGACCGGCCTTTCCGGCCGGCCGGCGTCAAGCATCCGCGGCATGCGGTTGGCCACGAGATAGGCGCAGAGCGCCGCGCCGGCCGACAGCAGAAGCCATGCGGGCGCCAGATCGCCCTGAGGATAGAAGACGGCAAGGATGATCAGCCCTGCAGCGTCGTCGGCAATTGCAAGCAGCAGGAGGAAGGTGACGGCGGGATGCCGGCCTCCGAAGATGAACCGGCCGACGAGATAGGAAAAGGCGATATCGGTCGCGGTCGGAATTGCCCAGCCGCTGGCGAACACGGCGATCTTTCCGAGCATTGCTGCTCCCGACAGATAGATCACGACCGGGCCGAGCATGCCGCCGGCCGTCGCGATCAACGGCGTCAACGCCTTCTTGCCCCGAAGCGCGCCGTTTCTGAGTGCGACCGCTTCCCAGACCTCCTTGCCGGCCAAGGCAAAGAAGAGGGCCATGAGGATGTCGTTGACGAAGAAATGGATGCTGACGACCCGCGAAGACGTACCGGCGGGCGTGGTGACGACCTCTCCGACCGGCGCCCCCTGCCACAAAGGATGGTCTACGAGCGCATGGTAGCTGGAGGGGAGAATATTTGCCCAGATGAGAGCGCAGACGGCGCCGGCGATAAGGAGGAAGGAATATTCCTCCAGCTGCTTCCAGACGCGATACATGGATTGTCCCGTTTCAAGGTTCCGCTGCCGCAAAGCAGCCGGCAAGGAAGGAGCCGGGCGAACCCGGCTCCATGGCAGATCACTTCTTGGCCGCCTGAGCGGCGTACATGTAGCTGTCGTAGCTGTATTCGGCGACGCGGAACCATTCGAAGCTTTCGTCGCGGAATTTCTTCCAGGCCGGATAGATCTTCGCCCAGGCCGGGTGTTTCTGGCTGTATTCGCCATAGAGTTCGAACGAGGCCTTGTAGGCCGCATCCATCACGTCGCGGGGGAGCGGACGCAGCTTGACGCCCTTTCCGACGAGCGAACGGATGGCAGCCGTGTTCTTGACGTCGTAGAGCGCCTGCATGTTGACGTTCGCCGCCTTGCAGGCGGTGTCGAGCGCTGCCTTGTACGTGTCCGGCAGGCCCTCGTACTGTGCCTTGTTGATGAAGAAGTGGATCGTCAGACCGCCTTCCCAATAGGCCGGGTAGTAATAGTTCGGGGCAATCTGGTAGAAGCCGAGCTTCTCGTCGTCGTAAGGACCGATCCACTCGGCCGCGTCGATGGTGCCGCGTTCAAGCGCGGGATAGATATCGCCGCCCGGAAGCTGCTGCGGCACGACGCCGAGGCGCGACATAACCTCGCCGGCGACACCCGCGATGCGCATCTTGACGCCCTTCAGGTCTGCGACCGACTTGATCTCCTTGCGGAACCAGCCGCCCATCTGGGCGCCTGTCGCCCCACCGGGAATGCCGACGACGCCATAGTCTGCGAGGAATTCATTGTAGGCTTCGTTTCCGCCGCCGTGATAGAGCCAGGCATTCTGCTGGCGGCCGTTGAGGCCGAAGGGAATGGTGGAGCCGATGGCGAATGTCGGATCCTTGCCGGTGAAATAATAGCCGCAGGTATGGGCAAGCTCGACCGTATTCGACTTGACGGCGTCGATCGCCTGCGCGCCCGGTACAAGCTCGCCTGCCTGGAAGACCTGGATCTGGAACCTGCCCTCGGTGATCTTGTTCAGCGCGTCGGCCATGACCACGGCACCGCCGTAGATCGTGTCGAGGTTGTTCGGGAAGCCCGATGTCAGGCGCCAGCGCAGCGTCGGCGCGCTCTGGGCAATGGCCGGGGCGGCAAGCGAAGCGCCGGCGACGGTGGCGGCGCCTGCCAGCGCGCCTTTGGTCAGAAAGCCTCTGCGGCCGATCTCTTTCGTCATGGTTTTCCTCCTCTGTGGATTGGTACTGCCGCGCGATGCGGCAGCGATCTGGGTGAAAGTCAGGGATTTGATCCGTTCTGTTCCGGGGAGCCGAAGCTTGGCGTCGGCGATCCGAAATCGGGTGCCGGGGCGTCGAAGGCCGGCGGGGAGGCCTCGCCTTCCGAGGGCTCCGCTCCGAAGGGAGCGGCGGGTGTGCCGAAGGGATTGGCTCCATCCTCGCCCGGCATGGGCACGTTCAGCTCGATCGTCGACGGATCGACGGCAACCCGGCCTGACTTGTAGTGCGTCACGAGCTGCGGGAAGGCGATGACGATGATGACCATGGCGAGCTGGATGCCGAGATAGGGCAGGGAACCCATATAGATCTGGCCGGAAGTGACAGGCTGGATCGTCTCGCCGGTCACGCGGTCCTTATAGGCCCTGCTCGGGGCGACCGACCGCAGGTAAAACAGCGAGAAGCCGAAGGGCGGATGCATGAACGAGGTCTGCATGTTGATCGCCAGCATCACGCCGAACCAGATCAGATCGATGCCGAGGCTGTCGGCAACCGGTGCCAGCAGCGGAATGATGATGAAGGCCAGCTCGAAATAGTCGAGGAAGAAGGCCAGGAAGAACACCAGCAGGTTGGCGACGATGAGGAAGCCGACCTCGCCGCCGGGGATCGAGGTCATCAGATGCTCGACCCAGACGTGGCCGTTGACGCCATAGAAGGTGAGCGAGAAGACGCGCGCGCCGAGCAGGATGAAGATTACGAACGAGGACAGCTTTGCCGTCGCATAGAGCGCCGACTTGATCATTGCCAGATCGAGACGGCGGTTGATGGCAGCGAGCACGAGGGCGCCGACCGCGCCCATGGCGCCGCCCTCCGTCGGCGTCGCAAGACCGATGAAGATGGTGCCGAGAACGAGAAAGATCAGGACCAGCGGCGGGACGAGCGAGATGACGACCCGCTGCAGCAGCTTCCAGCCCTTCAGTGTACGTGCTGCGGCAGGCAGCGCCGGCACGCTCGGCGGGCGAATGATCGACATCGTGATGATGTAAAGCGCGTAGGCTGCAACGAGCAGGAGGCCCGGAACCAGGGCGCCCTTGTACATGTCGCCGACGGACCGGCCGAGCTGGTCGGCGAGGATGATGAGGACGAGGCTTGGCGGAATGATCTGCGCCAGAGTGCCGGAAGCCGCGATCGTGCCGGCGGCGACGCTGCGGTCGTAGCCGTAGCGCAGCATGATCGGCAGCGAGATCAGCCCCATCGAGATGACCGACGCAGCCACGACGCCGGTGGTTGCGGCAAGGATCGCGCCGACGAAGATGACTGCGAAGGCGAGGCCGCCGCGAACCGGGCCGAAGAGCTGTCCGATCGTATCGAGCAGGTCCTCGGCCATGCCGCTTCGTTCCAGTATCAGCCCCATGAAGGTGAAGAACGGGATCGCAAGCAGCGTCTCGTTCGACATCTGCCCGAAGATGCGATCCGGGATCGCGCCGAACAGATTGACAGGCAGAAGGCCCATTTCGATGCCGATGAAGCCGAAGATGAAGCCGACGAAGGCGAGTGCGAAGGCTACCGGGTAGCCGAGCAGCAGCACGACGATCAGCGACAGGAACATGATCGGCGCGAGGTTTTCCGCGAAGAATGCAAACATGATGGTGATCCCGGCCTTAGAGGGTCTGTGCTTCGGCGTCGGCGATCGCGATCGCGTCGGGCAAGTCGCCACGAAGGATGGCGATCCGCTTGATGAGTTCAGAGACGCCCTGGAGGGTAAGGAGCCCGAAGCCGAGCGGGATCATCGCCCAGACCGGCCAGAGGATGAGCCCGCCGGTGTTGTTGGATATTTCCCCGGTCGCAAACTTCTCGAGCACCGTCGGCCAGGAGAGGTAGATGGTGATGAGGCAGAACGGGAACAGGAAGAAGATCGTGCCGAGGACTTCGATCCACAGCTGGGCGCGGCGCGAGAGCCGGCCATAGACCAGATCCACCTTGACATGTTCGTTGCTCATCAGGGTCCATGCCGCCGCGACCAGGAAGGCTGCGGAGAACAGGTACCATTGCGCTTCCAGCCACGCGTTCGAACTCAGATTAAAGAGCTTGCGTGTCGTCGCGTTGACGGCGCTGATCAGCACTGCCAGCAGAAGAAGCCAGGAAACAGCTTTCCCGAAAAAGGTATTGATCGCGTCTATCGCCCGCGAAAGCGCCAGAAGTCCGGCCATGAAAGTCCTCCCGAGACCGCTTGGAGCGGCCGCCATGGAGACCTACGGATTGCGGTTTGGGCGCGCAATACGAGAAAAACGCAATCGTCCGAGCCCTACCCAGTAGTGGGTAGGGTGATCAATCCATGCGCACGAGCCCGTGTTCGATGGCAATCCGCGTCAGTTCGGCGGTCGTGGACAGGCCGAGCTTTCGCTTGATCGTCTTGCGATGCGTCTCGATGGTGGCGACCGACAGATCGAGCAGCCCGGCAATATCCCTGTTGCTGCGGCCGGCGGCAAGCAGAGCCAGGATCTCGCGCTCCCGTGGCGTCAGCGGCAACGGCTCGCTCGTCTCCCTTTGCTTTCGCTGCAGGAGAACGTCCGATACGCCGGTCGAAAAGAAGGTGCCGCCGGCGGCGACAGTCTCGATCGCTGCGACGATTTCCTCATTGGGAACGTCCTTGAGGATGTAGCCGGATGCGCCTCTGAGGACAGAGGCCGAGATATATTCGCGGCTGTCATGCATGGACAGCATCAGCACCCTGGTCGACGGGACCGTGCTTTTGAACAGTTCGATCGCATCGATGCCGTTGATCTGGGGCATGTTGATATCCAGCAAGACGATATCAGGCCTTTCGGCCGCCGCAATCTCCAGACCCTGCGCCACCGCCGCGGCCGTGCCGACGACCCTTATGTGCTCGTAGGTTTCCAGAATCGCCCGCAGACCTTCCAGCACCAAGGGATGGTTATCGATGAGAATGACTGATATCGGCGGATCGTTGCTCATGCTGCCTTCGGAGCCGACATTGCCGCGTTTGCCGACTTCGGGAACATCGCCGTGAGCGTCGTGCCTTTGTCGTTGCTCTGTATGAGCAATATTCCCCGGAAATGCGCCATTCGTTCCTGCATGTTCCTGAGACCCAACCCACCGGAATAGCCGGCACTTCCCGCTCTCGCATCCTTGACGAAGCCGTTTCCATTGTCGGAGATCGACATTCGAACGCGTCCCTTCGTGCTCCACATCCTGATTGCGACCTGCGAGGCGCCGGCATGCCGCTCGATATTGGCGAGCGCCTCCTGGGCGATGCGGTAAAGGGCGGTATTGGCTTCCGGCCTGAGCGTGTCGGGGCTGGATGATTCGACCGAAACCGGGATCCCGGTTCTCTCCTCAAAGTGACTGCCGAGCGAAGTCAGCGCGGCCGCCAGCCCAAGATCGTCGAGAACGCGCGGCCGCAATTCGTGCGAAAGTTCCCGGACTTCCTTGATGGCACCGTTCAGCGCATCGATCCCGCGGTCGATGGCCGCAGCGGCGTCGGCGGCGCTCGCCTTGACTTTTCGGGCGGCCAGATCGAACGCGTAGCGCACGCCAACCAGGTTTTGCGAGACGCCATCATGCAGTTCCCGGGCAAGCCTTGTGCGTTCCTCCTCCTGCGTATCGATGATCCGTTGCGTCAGCAGTTTCAGCTTCCCGTCCGCCATGCGCCGTTCGTGAAGGGTGATCCACATGCAGGTGGCGAAGACAAGGAGAACCGAAGGGACGGCAATCAGGGTGACGATGACGAACGTGCGCCGGATGCTGTTCCTCAAGCCGGCCTTGGCCGTTTCCGTCTGCGCAAAGACATCGTCGAGATAGACCCCCGTGCCGATCATCCAGCGCCACTTGTCGAGCCCGGCGGCGAAAGACAGCTTGTCCGCCATCGCTCCCGAAGACGGCTTTTCCCATTTGTACTGGTGCAGTCCGCCGCCTTCCTTGGCCTTCGCAATCAGGTTGGCAATTACCTGGTCGCCGTCCGGATCGACCAGGTCGAGCCAGTTGCGGCCCGGACGAAACGACTGGCGGGGGTGGACGATGCTGTTGCCGTCATAGTCGTAGACGAAGAAATATCCGTCCTGCCCATAGTCGAGCGAGGTGAGGATCTGCCTTACCCGCTCTTTCGCGCCCTCGTCGTCGGCGTCCGCATTGTCATAGACATCCTTGATCGCCGAGAGAGCGAGATTTGTAAGGTTGAGCAGCTCGGTTTCCTTGGCGTCCAGCATGTTGCGTTCAAACGTGGCGATGCTGCTCTGCGCCAATGTCGATGACTGCCACGTCGTGAAGGCCGTTATCAGGGTGATCGCGACGACAAGTGGCAGGACGGCAAGCGCCAGGATCTGGTGACGAAGTTGCAAGATTACACCCTTTCGTGAAGGGGCAAGCTTAGTCCGATGTAACCGCGCACCTCAAGAGGCGCGATTCGGGGGCACGAAAACGGCCCGGCAGAGCCGGACCGTTTGCAGTCTTTCCGGGCAAGACAGGTCTTACCAGGACGGGATCAGGGCGCCCTTGAACTCCTCGTTGATGAACTTGCGGATGCTCTCATCATGGTAGGATTCGACCAGCGTCTTGGCCCAGGGCGCGTCCTTGTCGGCAGTGCGGACGACGATGACGTTGGCGTAGGGCGACTTTTCGCCTTCGATGGCGATGGCGTCGGTCTTCGGATGCAAGCCGGCTTCCATGGCGTAGTTGGTGTTGATGACGGCGGCATCGACGTCTTCAAGCGAGCGCGGCAGCTGGGCCGCATCGATTTCGGCGAACTCGATATTCTTCGGATTGTCGATGATATCGGCCACGGTCACCTTGATGCCGGGGTTTTCCTTGAACTTGATCAGGCCCTTGCTGGCGAGAACCAGAAGCGCGCGGCCGCCGTTGGTCGGGTCGTTCGGGATAGCGACGGTCGCGCCGTCCTTCAGCTCGTCCAGGCTCTTCACCTTCTTGGAATAGACGCCCATCGGCGTGGTGATCGTCGTGCCGATGCTGACGAGGTCGAACTTGCGGTCGGCGATCTGGTTGTCGAGATAGGGCTGATGCTGGAAGGAGTTGGCCTGGATGTCGCCATCGGCCAGCGCCTGGTTCGGCACGACATAGTCGGAAAATTCGACGATCTCGATGTTGAGCCCCTTGGTCTTGGCGATTTCAGCAACCTTTTCCATGATCTGGGCGTGCTCGCCAGGCGTGACGCCGACCTTGATATCCTCGGCGAAAGCCGATCCGGCGGCAAAGGCCGCAATCGCGGCTGCAATGATGAACTTCTTCATGGGTATCTCCTTGGTATGTCTGCTGGATTATGCGTGTAACAGATCAGTTCTTCCGGTTGCGCTTGTCGAAGCGTCGCGCAAGCCCGTCGCCGGCGCTTTGCACAACTTGCACCAGCACGATCAGCACCAGGACGACAAGCACCATCATTTCGGGATTGAAGCGCTGGTAGCCGAAGCGGATGCCGAGGTCGCCCAAACCGCCGCCGCCGACAGCCCCGACCATCGCCGAATAGCCGATCAGGCTGACAATGGTCATCGTCAGGGCCATGAGGATACTCGGTCGCGCCTCGGCGAGAAGCACCTTGAAGACGATCTGGAACGGCGTCGCGCCCATGGCCCGGGCGGCTTCGATCAGGCCCTTGTCGACCTCGCGGATCGCGGATTCCACCAAACGCGCGAAGAACGGAATGGTGGCGATGGTGAGCGGAACGATCGCCGCCCAGGTGCCGATCGACGTGCCGGTCAAGAACCGCGTCAGCGGCACGATGGCAACGACGAGGATGATGAACGGTGTCGAGCGCGCCGCGTTGACGATAAGGCCGAGCACGCGATTGGTCTTCGGCGCGGGAAAGAGTTCGCCCTTGCCGCTGGTCGCCAGAAACACGCCGATCGGCAGGCCGATGACCGAGCCGACGAAGCCGGCGACGAAGACCATCTGCAAAGTCTGCAGCAGCGCTTTGGAGATGAGGTTGAAGATCATATCAGGCGACATAACCAAGCACCTCCGTGACAAGGCCCGTCTCGGTATAGAAGCGATCGGCGCGCGCGACGACGTCCGGCTCCGCCGAATAGGAAACGACAAGCGAACCGAAGGGCTCGCCCGATATTTCCTCGATCGCGCCCGCAAGGATATTGACGTCCGAGCCGAGTTCGGCAACCAGCCGACCGGTCAGGGGTCTGAAGGCCGTGTCCCCGAAGAAGACCAGCCGGACCAGCACCTTGTCGCCGGCTGACGGCTGCGGCTTGACAACCGGGCGCAGCCACTGGGGCAGTTTCAGGGCCGAAGCAAGCAGCGTGCGCGTCGTCTCGTGCCGGGGGTTGGTATAGACGTCGAAGGTACGGCCGGATTCGACGATACGGCCGGCGTCGATGACGGCGACGTGGCTGGCGATGGTTTTGACGACGTCCATCTCATGGGTAATCAGGAGAATGGTCAGGCCGAGCTCGGCGTTGATCCGCTTCAGAAGCTCGAGGATCGACTGTGTCGTCTCGGGGTCGAGCGCAGAGGTCGCCTCGTCGGAGAGCAGCAGTTTCGGATCGGTCGCCAGTGCGCGGGCAATGCCGATACGCTGCTTCTGGCCGCCGGAAAGCTCTGAAGGATAGCTGCCGGCCTTGTCGCCGAGGCCGACGAGATCGAGCAGCGGCCCGACCTTGTCGCGGATCGCCTTTTTCTCGACGCCGGCGATCTCCAGCGGCAGCGCCACATTGTCGAAGGCGGTGCGCGACGACAGAAGATTGAAATGCTGGAAGATCATGCCGATCTGGCGGCGCAGGCTGCGCAACGCGGCTTCGCCGAGACCGCCGACATCGACGCCATCGACGAGTACCTTGCCCGACGTTACGGTCTCAAGCCCGTTGACCATGCGGATCAGCGTCGACTTGCCGGCGCCGGAGCGGCCGATAATGCCGGTAATGGCGCCGCGTCCGACGATGAGATCGACGCTGTCGACGGCAGTAAAGCCGCCTTCGCCGGTAGGGCCGTAGCGCTTTCCGGCGCGCTCGAAAGCCACCATCGGCACGGGATGTGTCGCGTTTGCCGGATCGCTTCCGACCTGACCTTTCGAGGCGGCGCCGGTGGCCGCCTGCTGGTCCGCGTGTTGCGTAGTCATGCTGTGCTCTCGATTTGGTCTTCACAAACTGGCGGCTCTATAGCCGCATTTGCGCAGATTAGCCAACCAGGCTGCACATTCGGCGGCGAACACAGGGCCGGCGCGAGGGAAAGCGTTGGCTCCCGCTCGTGGCGACGCATGCGCCTTGCCCGCCGCTTCCGCCCCGTGGGGCACGTTCGTCCAGCCGCTACGACGCCGGAGCGAAATCGGCGGTGAGCACGGCGTCCTTGAGTGCCCGGGAATAGGGGTGCTGGGGATTGTCGAGCACCATGCGTGCCTCCCCCTGCTCGACGATCTCGCCCTTGCGCATGATGATGATCCGGTCGCTTATGTAATAGGCGGTGGCAAGATCATGGGTGATGTAGACGATCGAAAGCCCGAGTTCGCTTTTCAGCTGTTCGAACAGGTTGACGATTGCCATGCGCAGCGACGCATCGACCATGGAGACCGGTTCGTCGGCGATGAGCAGGCGGGGCTGCGGGATCAGGGCGCGCGCAATTGCGGCACGCTGCAGCTGGCCGCCGGAGAGTTCGTGCGGAAACCGGCCCTTCACTTCCGCAAGGCTGAGGCCCACATGCGCAAGTGCCGCGTCCGCCAGTCGTTCGATCTGCTGCCGGTCCGGACTGCCCGCGCCGGCCGAGAAGTTCCGGGCCGTCTCGAAGAGGTAGCGATCCACGCGCTTGAGCGGGTTGAAAGCTTCGAACGGGTTCTGCAGGACTGGCTGCACTTCTTGCATGAAGGCGCGGCGTTCGGCCCTGCCGTGCAGGGCGACCGCCTTCTGGCGAAATCGGAGTTCGCCTTGCGTCGGGGCCGTCTGGCCGAGGATCATGGCTGCGATCGTTGATTTGCCGGACCCGGATTCTCCGACGATGGAAAGAATTTCCGGCTCGTTGCCGATCTCGAAGCTGACATCCTTGACCGCGACGATCTGTCGCCGGCCGAGCATGCCGCCCTGACGGTAGACCTTCGTGACATGGGTAAGTGTGAGAAGCGCGCTCAAGCCTGATCCCCCGTAACCGCAAAACAGGCCACTCGCTGATCCGGTCCGACCGTCACCATCGGCGGGACCTTCTGCGAACAGATCTCCATCCGCTTCGGACAGCGCGGATGGAACCGGCAGCCCTCCGGCGGCATGGCAAGGTTCGGCGGGCGGCCCTCGAGCGAAGGCCGGGCCTTTGCATCGCCGATGCGCGGCAGGCTGCCGACAAGATGCTGCGTGTAGGGGTGGAGCGGCATGTTGAAGATCTTGCGGGTTGGCGCCTCCTCGACGAGGCGGCCGGCGTAGACGATGCCGACACGGTCGGAAACCGTCGCATGCACACCCATATCGTGCGTGACGAACAGGAAGGAGGAGCCGATCTCGCGCTGGATTTCGCGGATCATCGACAGCACGTCGCGCTGGACGATGACGTCGAGCGCCGTTGTCGGTTCGTCGGCAATGATGAATTCGGGTGTCAGGATCGTCGCGAGCGCGATCGTCATGCGCTGGCGCATGCCGCCGGAGAGTTCGTGCGGATAGGCCTCAAGCAGATGCGGATCGAGCTTCAGCCTCTCAAGATGCGAGCCGACTTTTGCGAAGAACTCGCTCTTGCCGATTTTCATGTGGCGGAAGGCGAAATCGGTGAAGGAGTGATGGATGCGCCGGACCGGGTTCAGCACGTTCATCGACCCCTGCATGATGTAGGACAGGTGCAGCCAGCGGAGCGCCATGCGCTCGTCCGGCGTCATGGCGTAAATATCCTGGGTGCCGCCGGCGAAGTGGAAGACGACCCTGCCCGATACGACCTTGAGCGGCGGCCGGATGGCGCCGGCGATCGTCTTGATCAAGGTCGTCTTGCCGCTGCTGGATTCGCCCGCGACCCCGTAGATTTCGCCGCGCGCGATCGTCAGGCTAATGTCGTCGACGGCGCGCACCTCCCGGTCGACGCCGTAAAGGAAGGCGCGGTAATAGGCTTTCAGATTCTGAACCTCGACCAGGGCATCCATGGCTAACCTCCCATCCGGTTCAGCCGGCTGCGCGGATCGTTGTATTCGTTCATCGACATGGAAAGCAGGAACAGCGCCAGGAAGAGAACGACGATGACGGCGACGGGCGCGGCCACCCACCACCAGGTGCCGGCGATCAGCGCCGAGTGGGCGTTTGCCCAATAGATCATCATGCCCATGGTCGGGGTTTCGATGTCCGTGAAGCCGAGCACGGACAAGGTGATCTCCATGCCGATTGACCAGATCATGTTGTTCATTGTCGTGGCGAAGACGATCGGCAAGACATAGGGCAGGTGTTCCTCGACGAGGATCTTGCGCATGCTCATGCCGGAATAGACGCTCTGGGTGGTGAAGGGCCGCGTCTTGAGGCTGATCGCCACCGAGCGGATGAGCCTTGCGTCGTAAGACCAGCCGAGTGCGGCCATGATGACGATGAGCGCCGTCCAGGTCATGCTGTCCTTCAGCACGAAATAGAACAGGATCAGCAGAGGGAACTGCGGGATGACCATGACGCTGTCGTTGATCGCCATCAGCACCCGGTCGACCGCGCCGCCGGCGTAACCGGCGACCAGGCCGACGACCAGCGAAATGATGCGGGACAGGAAGGCGACGCCGATGCCGAAATAGAGCGTGTTGCGCAGGGCGGTCGTCAGTTGCCAGAAGACGTCCTGGCCGCGCGAGGTGGTGCCCAGCCAATAGTCTGCGTCCGGCGGCATGTCAGGCGGCAGAAGGTAGATGTCCGTCGCGCCGTAGGGCGAGAAATAGGACAGGACAATCAATCCGACGATGATGGCAAAAAGCACCAGGCCGCACAGGAATTCCATGTTGTGGCGCGTCAGGTCGCGGAGGATCGTGAACATGGGCTACTCCACCTTGATGCGCGGATCGATGAGCGGGCTCAGGATGTCGATGATGAAGACGGCGGCCGCAACGCCGACGATCGACAGGGCGCTGAGGCCGAGCACGAGGCTGTAGTCGCCGGCATGGACGGCCGATATCAGCAGGTTTCCGATGCCGGGATAACCGAAGACGATCTCGGTGATGACCGTGCCGTTGAAGATCGCGCCGAGCGACATTGCAAGGCCGGTAAACTGCGGCACCATGGCGTTGCGGGCGATATAGGAGCGCAGGATGCGCCGCTTCGGCACGCCGCCGAGCTCGGCAAAGACCACGTAATCCTCCGTGATGATGTTGGAAACCAGAGCACGCATGCCGATCAGCCAGCTGCCGGTGCCGACGAGGATCAGCGAGAATGCCGGCAGGATGGAATGTTCGATGATATCGATGACGAGGGAGAGCGACAGGTCGAGATTGGTGTTCATCTCATAGCCGCCGTTGATCGGCAGGATCGGCCAGACATAGCCGAAGAGGATGAGCAGCACGAAGGCCAGGATGTAGTAGGGGATCGGCAGCATCGCGATGAAGACGAGGCTGACGCCTTTCAGGACCATGTTCTTTCTGTAATAGCCGGCAAGCGCGCCGATCGCGTTGCCCAGCACGAATGTGATCAGTGTGGAGACCGTCATCAGCCCGATCGTCCAGGGCAGGGAGCGCAGGATGATCGTCGAGACCGGTGTGGGGAAGGCCGATAGCGAAGGCCCGAGATCGCCGACGGCGAGCCGCTCCCAGAAATGCAGATATTGCTGCCAGATCGAACCCTCGAGCCCATAGAGTTCACGCAGCGACTGGCGCATCAATTCGACGGCGCGCGGATCGGATTGGCCCATCTGCTGGATGGATCCGATGCTTTCCTCGACCGGATCGATAGGCGTCAGATGGGTGATGAAGAAGGTCGTCGTTACGCCGAGAAAAACCACGAGCAGAAACTGGCCGAACCGCTTCAGGACAAAAGTAGGGTAGGACGCCATCAGGCCGTTCACCTCGCTGGTTTCCCCACATGGCTAAAAGGTTCGCCGAACGTTCGAGGTCCGGCGACAGTTGGCCGGCGCGGATAAGCGCGCCGGCCCTGGGAGGTCACTTTTGGGCAGGCTTCAGCTTCACCATCATCAGGCGTGAATTGGCCCAGTTGGGAACCGGATCCGTATAGGGATCGGCAATCGTCGGGTAGCCCGTCCAATAGGTCGTATCCATCGTCGTGAAGACGTTATAGGACATCAGCGGGATGGTCGGCATTTCACGGGCCACCAGCTTCAGATAGTCCTTGCCGAGTTCGACGCCCTTGGGGTCGTCGGCACTGATGCCGCGGATGCTCTCGATAATCTTGTCGAGCTCGGGATTCGACCATCGCTGCCAATTGCGCGGCGGCTGGTTCTCGCCCTTCTTGGCAACGAATTGCGAATGCCAGCTGTCAAGGAAGAACGAGAGATCGGGATCGCCGCCCCAGGTCTCGACGCTCCAGGCGATCGCCACCTGATAGTCGCCAGGCTGCAGCGAGGTCTGCCACAGGCTTGTCGATGGCACCGCCTTCGAATCGATGCCGAACGCTGCCCATTGCTGTGCGATCAGCGTGCCGGCGCGGGTGAAGACCGACCGTGTATCGCCTTCGACGCTCATGCGGATCTTGAATGGCTGCCCGTCCGGCATCATCCACTTGCCGGCCGATTTCTTGAAGCCTGCCTTTTCCAGAAGTTCGGCCGCAGCCTGAGGATCCGGCTTCCACCAGCCGTAACCGAAGGCCATGTTGATGCCGGCCGCATCCGCCGGGATCTGGTCCTTGTATTTGGGCTGCTTGCGCAGGATATCGGCAATCTGCTGGCCGATCGTCGGATCGTAGGGCTTGATCTTGCGCTTGCCGGTATCGATCTCGAAGTCCTTCAGCCAGTCCTGCAGGGGCGCCTGGTAGTCGGTCATGGCAATGGCGGTCGGCGGCACGCCGAGTGCCGATAGCGTAGCCGCGCCGCGATAGCTCGCCATGTCCACGGCCTTGATATCGATCAGCAGCGCCAGCGCCCAGCGGACGTCCGGGTTCTGGAACGTCGGGTCCTGCGTATTGAAGATCACTGCCGGGAGCGTCGGGTCCGGATGGGCGTAGGGGAAGCCCGGGAACCAGCTGTCGATGCTCTTCGACTTTTCCTTGAGCGTGAACATGCCTTCGGGCGTGTTGTCGTGGATGATATCGAGATTGTGCTCGAGCTGGGCGATGGTGCGTTTATCCGGCGGACCCGGATCGACATAGGTGACATATTTCGGAGCGGGCTCGCCGAAGCGCCCAAGCGAGGTGCGCTGCCAGTCGTCGCGCTTCTCCCAGGTGTACCATTTGCCCTGCGGATCATAGGCCTTCAGCTTGTAGGCGCCGAGTGAGACGGGATTGGCGAAATCATAGCGAACAGGATCGGCGACCTTCTCGAAGACATGTTTCGGCATGATCCAGGCGCCGTTCCAACGCACGGTGAAGATGGCATGGAAACGGGAGTTGGGCTTCTTCAATTTGAAGACGACCGTATAGCGATCGGTCGCTTCAACGCTTGCCACCTGCACCGAGAAGGCGGCACTCCAGACCATGCCAGGATGGTCCATCTGCGTCTTGACCGTATAGACGAGATCGTCGGCGGTGAATTCCACGCCGTCGCTCCAGTAAAGCCCCTGGCGCAGTTTCACCGTCATCTCGGTGAAGTCGGCATTATATTGCGGTTTGTCGGCGGCAAGGGAATTGTCCCAGGTCGAGCCGCCGAGACCTTTTTCCGGATCGATGTACCAGAGCGTGTCCATGGTCAACTGCTGCAGGCCGGTCGAAACGCCGCCGCCGCCGTTGACCCAAATGTTGAACCAGCCGGGATTCTTGATGGTGCCTTCCGGATTTTCGACGATGAGCGTGTCCTTGCGAGGCAAGGACTTGTAGTCATCCGCCTTAGCCGCGGCCATCAGGCCGAGCGTCGCCAAGGCGACGCCGAATGCAAGCTTCTTCCAGTGCTGCATTATCTCCTCCCTTTGAGTGCGACGAGAAAGCGGCCGCCATGGACGCGTGGCACGTCGCGGTTCCGGGTTCGCAACTGCGTTCGGACCTGCATGTGTCGAGGTCCGATGCTCCTGCGAACCATTCCTCCAGCCCGGCTGCCTCCTCGCAGCGAGCGGATATGTTGCGGCCGGCCGCGCAGCCGGCCGGAAAGCGTCAGACGGACAGACGGATGACGCTGTAGGACTGCGGCTTCAGGCTTGCACGCAATCTGCCGTCTTCGATCTTTGCGGTTTCGATCCTGGCGGGAACGACAGTCTCCGGCTGTCGCGCCGTATTGACGGCCCGCAGGTCGGGATGCGTCATCTCCAGCTGTTCGAGCACGCGGGCATTGCCAAAGCCGTCCAACCGGGCGTCGAAATCAAGCGCGGTCTGCGGATGACGGTTGACGACGAAAAACGTCAGTTCCCTGCCGTCGTCGGAAAGGACCGCCGACGCATCGAGATAAGGCACGTCGTCGGCCTCGTCGCAGTCATAGGTCGGCGCGTCCGTGACCAGCTGCAGCGCCGATCCGCGACCGTATTTCGATGCGAAATAGAAGGGGTAATAGATCGTCTGGCGCCATGCGGGGCCGCCATTTTCGGTCATGATCGGGGCGATGACATTGACAAGCTGGGCGATGCAGGCGATGCGCACGCGATCCGAGCGGCGAATGAAGGTGTTGAGAATGCCGCCGACCTGCAGCACGTCCTCGAAATTGTAGACGTCTTCCAGCAGATGCGGCGCATCCGGCCATTCGTTCCTCGCCAGGATATCCTTGTCCTGCTGGTTGGAATGGTACCAGACGTTCCATTCGTCGAAGGAAATGCCGATCGTCTTCTTCGAGCGCTTCTTGGCCCTGATATAGTCGATCACGCCGCCGACGGTGGTGATATAGCGGTCGAGCCTGGTCGTGCGGGCAAGGTAATTGAGCGTGTTGTTCTCGCGGTTCGCGAAATACATGTGCAGGGAAATATAGTCGGCGCTGTCGTAGCACTCGTTGAGGACCTGCGCTTCCCAGTCCGGATAGGTCTGCATGTCGGGATTGGACGAGCCGCAGACCACGAGTTCCAGCGACCGGTCAAAATTCCGCATGGCCTTCGCCGTCTCGTCGGCGAGCCGGCCATATTCGTGCGCCGACTTGTGTCCGACCTGCCAGGGGCCGTCCATCTCGTTGCCGAGGCACCATAGTTTGACATTGTGGGGCTTTTCCCAGCCATGTTTGCGACGCAGGTCCGACCAGTAGGTGCCGCCGGGATGATTGCAATATTCGAGGAAATTGCGGGCCGAATCCAACCCGCGCGAGCCGAGGTTGACGGCCAGCATCGGCTCGGTCTTCGCCTTCCTGCACCAGTCGACGAATTCATTGACGCCAATCTGGTTGCTTTCGCGGGTGCGCCAGGCAAGGTCGAGGCGCACAGGGCGCTCCGAGCGCGGGCCGATGCCGTCCTGCCAGTCGTAGGCGGAAACGAAATTGCCGCCGGGATATCGACAGTAGGGCGTGTCGAGCTGCCGGACGAGGTCGATGACATCCTGCCGGAACCCATCGGAATCGGCCGTCGGATGGCCAGGCTCGTAAATGCCGCCGTAAACGGCTCTCCCGAGATGCTCGAGGAACGAACTGTAAAGTCTGGGATCAATGTTCGCGACCTGGAAATCGCGATGAACAACAACGTTCGCCTTCAACGAACCCTCCCTTAAGTATCAAATTATTCGTTCTTATACGGCTATCTTGATAGCGCGACCGGAGGGAGTCAATTGAACAATGCCCGGGATGCCCGTGAATCCGTCGTCCAGAAAAACGATTATATTACAGTAATTTAATCAGATAACGACCCGGTTTGGCCGGAAAATAATCGCGCTATTAAAATCAGGATTTTCGATATTGTCCGTCAAATGTAGAGCCGCATGACGATATCGCGGCCGTAGTTGCCAAATCCGCGACCGAATATGTTCACGCCACCGGTATGGCTGGCATTCTCGGCAATGCCGACGCGCAGGCGGATCGAGGAATGCTGCGCAAGGGCGAGGTCTCCAACCGTGACGTTGGAGGTGGAGACGCCGTCGATGAACGTGCCGCGCGTGGAGATCCGCCAGGTTTTCAGCTTGCCGTATTGGGAGCCTTCAAGCTTCCACCAGCCGGGCGTATAGGCACCGCGCTTGTCGCCATAGTCGCCCGGAGACGTCCAGGTGCCGATCGGCATTCCGTTGACCCAGAGCGTGATGTCGGAGGGCCAGTCTGGATTGGTCCCGGGAACCTCTGAAGACAGTTCCATCGCAAATTCGATGGCGCGCACGTCCTTGTTCAGAACCTTGGCATTGTTCGGGAACTTGTATTCGACATACCCCCTTCCGAACCACACGAGTCCGGCCTGCATGCGCTGCGGATCAAGGAAATAGTCGGGAACGTCGAGCAGGCCGATGACGCTGTCGCTCGAGCAGAGGCCGCAAGGGGCGTGGATGTCGCAGCTCGTATAGAGCCCGACCGGCATCTCGACCTCGATGACGTCGTCCGCCTTGTTGACGGACTTGTCCTCAAAGCTGATGAGGATTTCATCATAAACTGCCGAGCAGATCTTCTGATTGCCCTTCCGGCCCTTGGCGAGGCGGGATTCGACCAGCCCCACCTCTTCCAGAATCTGAATGCCGGTGGCGACGGTCGACTGCGGCAGCGACAAGGCGCGGGCCATGTCGTTGACGTTCATGGGGCCTTTCGAGCACAGGAGTTTGAGGAGTTGCAGGCGTCCCGGCGCAGAGAGGGCTTTGATAACGGCGTCATTGACCCCGGCATCGACCGTCAAAAACGAGCGTTCCATGATTTCCCCGTGCTGTGTCACACAGTGATTATATCGACAATCCTGATACAGCAAGCGGCGAGAAGCCGATATGGATCGATTTCTCTGATTTAAACTTCAGCGATTCCGGGAAGGGTCGGATTCTGGACCTCGCTTCCCGGCCGAAGGATGGAAGCGGGTCGAGCGCGACGCAGGCTATGCGACGCCTGTAATCTCTGGAACGAAGGCGGTGATCTTGCCGCTCGATGGATTGTCCGTGGTGCCGGAGCCGCGTGCCAGGCGGGCCGCGACTTCACCGATCATGCGGCGCGGCGACCTGGATGTGGCGATCCGTACGGGAAGAGCGGCGGCGAGCTCCAGTCCGTTGAAGCCTGCAATCAGAATGTCGTCGGTGCGGGACGCTTCCATCGTGGCGAATGCGCCCCCGGCGGCCATGTCGTCGTTGGAGTAGTAGATGCAGTCGAGCTTCGGCTCGGCATCCAGGAGCTGATGCGTCAGGTATTTTCCGAGGCCGACGGAGGAAAGAGTGTCGCCGAGCCTTTGCCCGACGAAGGCGAGACGGTGTTCGTGCAGGACGCGTTCGAAGCCGGCCCTGCGTTTTCCGGCGCGCAGGTCCCGGTCCAGTGCACTGCCGACATAGCCAAAACGCTTCCGGCCGGCGGCAATCAGTGCCCTCGCCATCTCCTCGCCCGCCCTTTCGTGCGAGAGCCCGACATTGAAATCGATCGGCGTGCCGTCGAGGTCCATGATCTGAATGACGGGAATGGCCGCATTCCTCAGCATTCTCACGGTCTCGTCCGGCTGATCCAGGCCGGTGACGATGATCGCGGACGGTCGCCAGGACAGCATGTCCCGGATGATGTTGTGCTCCTTGGCCACATCGTAGTCGGTAATGCCGAACACGGCCTGCATGCCGGAGCCTTCAAGCCCGTTCGAGATTCCGGCCATGACCTCGGGAAAGACGATGTTGGACATGCTCGGCACCACGACGGCGACGAGGTCCGTTCGCTGCGAAGACAGCGACAGGGCCAGCCGGTTGCCGATATAGTTCAGCCGCTCGGCCGCCTGCAGGACCCTGTCGCGCGTTGCCCTGGAAACATCAGGCGCGCCGCGCAGGGCGCGCGATACGGTCATCTTGCTGACGCCTGCTGCCGCAGCGACCTCTTCCAGAGTGGACTTGTGCGTATCCAAGGGATCTCCCGAGCGCAGCCTATCTGCCGCATTATTATTCATAGGCGCGTTGCGGGGAAAGGGGAACTGGCAGCGCTTGACATCCCCGGCAATTTTGGGGTTTGTTACCGATACCGGTATCGATAACACAGAACCTATCGACGGATCGGCACTATGGAGGAAACCTTGCAGAACGTCAGCAAGGCTGCGGTCATCGGCCTCGGGTCGATGGGGTGGGGTGCCGCCCTGTCCCTCTTGCGGGCGGGATTTGCGGTCAATGGATGCGATGTGCGCCAGGACGTCCTTCAGCGCTTTTCGCAGGCCGGCGGCAAGTCGTGTAAAACCCCGTCCGAAGCTGCCGATGCGGCCGATGCGGTTTTCGTATTTGTCGTCAACAGCGGCCAGGCCGAAACCGTATTGTTCGGGCCTGGCGGCGCGCTGGAAACGGCTGGCGCCGGCACCGTCTTCCTGCTTTGCACCACCATGGCGCCGAGTGCCACGATGGCGATTGCCGAACGGCTGGAGGCCGCCGGCATGCTCGTCATCGACGCGCCGGTTTCCGGCGGTCACGTCAAGGCGCTTTCTGGAGAGATGGTCGTCATGGGCTCCGGTTCGCCCGAAGCCTTCGCGCGGGCCGAAAAGGCGCTCGATGCCGTCTCCGCCAAGGTATTCCGACTGGGGGACAGGCCCGGGGCCGGTTCTCAGGTGAAAATGATCAACCAGCTTCTCGCCGGCGTGCATATCGCCGTGACGGCGGAGGCGATGACCCTGGCCGCCAAGACAGGGATCGACCTGAAGACGCTCTACGATGTTCTGCGCGTATCGGCGGGCTCTTCCTGGATGTTCGAGAACCGCGGCGAGCACATCGTCTCGGGCGATTATACGCCGCGCTCGGCCGTCGACATCTTCGTCAAGGATCTCGGCATCGTCGCCTCCGAAGCCGAGCGTGTCGGTGCCGTCACGCCGCTCACAGCGACCGCGCTTGCGCTTTTCCGGCAGGCGTCTGAAGCGGGCCTCGGCAAGGAAGACGATGCCGCGGTGGCAAAACTCCTTGCCGAAAGGAGCGGCGTCGTCCTGCCGGGCATGGGAGCCGGCAGCTGAAGATCCGCTGGGCAAGGGAGGCATGAGACTTATGTTCGATTGCTACCACTCGCGGATCATGCAAGGTAAGTTGATTTGCAAGCTGCGGTTTGTTTGATTTCGTTTGATCGCCGGTGGCCCCGAATGGGGGCCGAGGCGGTGGGGGCTTGAAAGACGGGTTGGCGGCGCGCCTGGCGTGACGCGTGAGGAGTTCGACGGGGGAGCGGATTCCGATCTGATATCGAGGCCGTCATCGAAAATGACGCCGGCGGCGCTGGGAGGTAAGCCGACATGCATGTGATGATTTTGGGTGCGGCAGGCATGATCGGCCGCAAGCTGGTCGAAAGAATTGCCCGCGCGCCTGATGTGCTCGGCACCACGATCAGCAAGTTGACGCTGGTCGATGCGTTTCAACCGCCGGTGCCCGAGGCTCTTCGGTCGCTGTCGACTGCCCTGACGATCGACCTCGCAAAGGTCGGCGTCGCCGACAAGCTGGTCGAGGCCCGGCCCGATCTGATCTTTCATCTGGCGGCGATCGTTTCCGGCGAGGCAGAGGCGGATTTCGACAAGGGCTATGCCGTCAATCTCGACGGGACACGCGCGCTGTTCGACGCGATCCGCCATGAGGGGCTGAAGTCCGCCTATGTGCCGCGCGTCGTCTTCGCCTCCTCGATCGCCGTGTTCGGCACGCCTTTTCCAGAGGTCATTCCGGACGAGTTCTTTTCCACGCCGCTGACAAGTTACGGCACCCAGAAGGCAATTGCCGAGCTGCTGCTTGCCGACTATTCGCGCCGCGGCATTTTCGACGGTATCGGCATTCGCCTGCCGACGATCTGCGTGCGGCCGGGCGCGCCGAACAAGGCGGCCTCCGGCTTCTTCTCCAATATTCTGCGTGAACCGCTCGCCGGCAAGCCGGCGGTGCTGCCCGTCAGCGACAGCGTCCGGCACTGGTTTGCAAGCCCGCGTGCGGCGGTCGGTTTCTTCGTTCATGCCGCAAGGATCGATACGGCCGAGGTCGGGCCGCGGCGCAATCTGACCATGCCGGGACTCTCGGCGCTGGTTTCGGAAGAGATCGAGGCCCTGCGCCGGGTTGCGGGCGACAAGGCCGTTGCGCTGATCAAACGCGAGAGCGACCCGGTGATCGAGCGCATCGTTGCCGGCTGGCCGACGCAGTTCGATGCGAGGAGAGCGTCGGCATTGGGCTTCAAGGCGGAGACGAGTTTCGACGAAATCCTGCAGGTGCATATCGAGGATGAACTCGGCGGGAGGATTGCATGAGTGAAACTATCGGCAGGCCGTCGAAGATTGCCCTTGTGACCGGTGGCGGCACGGGTGTCGGCCGCGCGATCGCGAGAGGCCTCGGCGCCGCCGGCTATACGGTCGTCATCTCGGGACGACGTGGCGAAATACTTGAAAAGGCGGCCGCCGAACTCGGCAGCGAGACCGGTGCGGATGTTACCGCGATCCGTGCGGATGTCGGCGATCCGGCCTCGGTCAGAGCATTGTTCGATGCGATCGCAAATCGCTATGGCCGGCTCGATCTGCTGGTCAACAATGCCGGTGTCTCGGTGCCGGGCGTGCCGCTGGAGGACGTGTCTTTCGAAGACTGGAGCGCCATCGTATCGGCCAATCTGACGGGCGCTTTCCTGTGCACCCAGCAGGCGTTCAGGCTGATGAAGAGCCAGACGCCGCGAGGGGGGCGTATCATCAACAACGGGTCGGTTTCGGCAACGACGCCGCGCCCGAATTCTGCGCCCTATACGGCGACCAAACATGCCATCACCGGTCTGACGAAATCCACCGCGCTCGACGGGCGCGAATTCGATATCGCCTGCGGCCAGATCGATATCGGCAATGCTGCAAGCGACATGACGAAGAAGATCGCTGCCGGTGTTCTGCAGGCCAATGGCACCACTGCCGCCGAGGCGACGATCGATCCTGTCCATATTGCCGATGCGGTCGTCTACATGGCTGGCCTGCCGCTCGGCGCCAATGTGCTGACCATGACCGTGATGGCGACCAGGATGCCCTTTGTCGGGCGCGGATGACCGGCGTCCTGTGCCGGTCGAAGCCATGAGAAGACGCATACATAGCGTGTAATGCTCGATATCTGGGAGGAGGGAGTATGGCAGGCGTTCAATTCGCGGATGTGCGGAAATCGTTCGGTGCGTTTCCGGTCATCAAGGGTGTGAACATCGACATTGCGGACGGAGAGTTCGTGATCCTGGTCGGCCCTTCGGGCTGCGGCAAGTCCACGCTTTTGCGCATGCTGGCCGGGCTCGAAAACATCTCCGCCGGCGAAATCAGGATCGGCGGGCGAGTGGTCAACACGCTGCCGCCAAAGGATCGCGACATTGCCATGGTGTTCCAGAACTATGCGCTCTACCCGCATATGACGGTGCAGCAGAACATGGGTTTTTCGCTGATGCTCAACAAGGCGCCGAAGGCGGAGGCCGAAAAGCGCGTGAAATACGCTGCCGGCATCCTCGGCCTTGACGCCCTGCTCGATCGCTATCCGCGCCAGCTGTCCGGCGGCCAGCGCCAGCGCGTTGCCATGGGCCGCGCCATCGTGCGCGATCCGGAAGTCTTCCTTTTCGACGAGCCGCTTTCCAATCTCGACGCGAAGCTGCGCGTTGCCATGCGCGCCGAGATCAAGGAACTGCACCAGCGGCTGAAGACTACCACCGTCTACGTCACCCACGACCAGATCGAAGCGATGACCATGGCCGACAAGATCGTCGTCATGCATGACGGGATCGTCGAGCAGGTCGGCTCGCCGCTGGAACTCTACGACAAGCCGGCCAATCTCTTCGTCGGCGGTTTCATCGGCTCGCCGGCCATGAACATGATCAAGGGCAGGCTCGATCCCGAGAATGCGGGGCGTTTCATCGCGGTCGACGGTACGGCGCTGCCGGTCGTCAATGCGCCGGACAGCGCAAGGGGGCGAGACCTCATCTACGGGCTTCGGCCGGAATATATCCTGCTCGATAGTGGCGGCCTGTCCGGCGAGATCGTGGTGATCGAGCCGACCGGCTACGAGACGCATCTAACCCTGAAACTTGGCGGCAACGACCTCAACTGCGTCTTCCGCGAGCGCGTCAATGCGCGGCCGGGTGAAAGGCTGAACGTGGCGATCGATGCCGCGCATGTTCACCTCTTCGACGCCGAAGGCGGCCGGAGACTGAGTAACTGACGCTGTCGGGCAGGACGCGGGAGAGGAGGAGTCTTCCCGTCCGTTCGCGAGATGGCGGCATCCGCTTTTTTGCGGATGCAGGTACCGTCGTTCATCAAGCGGGAGATGAATGCCGGAGAATTCGCTCCCGCTTTTTCAAGGAGGAGGAATATCATGACGATCAAGAGACGTGAATTTCTTGCCGCTTCGGCAGCTGCAGCCGGCGTTGCCGGCCTCGGCATCAGGCCTTCGTTCGCACAGGCCGAGCCGACCTATACGCCCGAAAGCGGTGCGAGCCTGCGCCTGCTGCGCTGGACACCCTTCGTGAAAGGCGATGAGGAGGCCTGGCTTGCCAATACCAAGAAATTCACCGAGGCGACGGGTGTCGAAGTCCGCATCGACAAGGAGAGCTGGGAAGACATTCGCCCGAAAGCTGCGGTGGCGGCCAATGTCGGTTCCGGTCCCGACCTTATCATGTGCTGGTTCGACGATGCCCACCAGTACCCCGACAAGCTGGTCGACCTGACCGAACTCGCCAATTACCTCGGCAACAAATACGGCGGCTGGTATGACGGCGTCAAAGGCTACGCCTCGCGCGGAGACACGTTCATCGCCATGCCGCTGACGGCGATCGGCAATGCGGTGGTCTATCGCGACAGCCATGTGAAGGCGGCCGGCTTCAGCGAGTTCCCGAAGGATACGGCCGGCTTCCTCGAACTTTGCAAGGCGATGAAGGCCAAGGGCACGCCGGCGGGCTTCCCGCACGGAAAGGCCGTCGGCGACGGCAACAACTATGCCCATTGGTTGCTCTGGAGCCACGGCGGCAAGATGGTCGACGAGGGCGGCAAGGTGACGATCAACAGCCCGGAAACGCTGGCCTCGATCAACTATGCCAAGGAACTCTATGCGACCTTCATTCCGGGCACGGAGAGCTGGCAGGACGTCAACAACAACCGCGCCTTCCTTGCCGGCCAGGTTTCGCTGATCGCCAACGGCGTATCGGTCTATTACACGGCCAAGGGCGATCCGAAGCTCGCAGATATCGCCAAGGACATTCGCACGACGAATTTCCCGATCGGCCCGGTCGGCCAGAGCGTCGAGCTGTGCCAGACGAGTTCGCTGCTGCTCTTCAAGCACAGCAAATATCCGGAAGCCGCAAAGGCCTACATCAAGTTCATGATGGAAGCCGATCAGATGAATGCCTGGATCCAGGGCTCCAGCGCCTATTGCTGCCAGCCGCTCAAGGAATTCGCCAAGAACCCGATCTGGACCGCCGATCCGATCCACGCGCCCTATGCGCGCGCCTCTGAAAAGCTGCGCCCGAACGGCTATGCCGGCCCGCTCGGTTATGCCTCGGCGGCCACCATGGCCGATTATGTGCTGGTCGACATGTATGCCGCGGCCGTCACC
The DNA here is from genome assembly GCA_900471515.1 of Hyphomicrobiales bacterium. Lineage (GTDB taxonomy): Bacteria > Pseudomonadota > Alphaproteobacteria > Rhizobiales > Rhizobiaceae > Rhizobium. The sequence continues at coordinate 58,776 of UCFC01000016.1, forward strand.
GGCCAGATGTCGCCGGAAGACGCGATGAAGGAGGCAGAGCGCCGGGCAAACCGCTACTATCGCGTTTGACCGCGCTTTTCCAAGACGAGCGGCATGCCGGAAACCGGCATGCCGCAAGCCCCGAGGGCATATGGCAATCTGGAGATAAGCAATGTCGACGGTGAATTCCGGGGATACGCGGGCAGCGGCCCCCTCGCTCCTGCAGAACAACAATGTGCTCGGCTTCCTGTTCATGCTGCCGGCGGCGGTCTTCCTCGTCTGCTTCCTGACCTATCCGCTCGGCCTCGGCGTCTGGCTCGGCTTCACGGACACGCGCATCGGCCGCGACGGCATTTTCATCGGGCTGGAAAACTACCAGTACCTGATGGACGACAACGTGTTCTGGCTGTCGGTCTTCAACACCGTCCTCTACACGTTCGTTGCCTCGGTGCTGAAGTTTGCGCTCGGCCTGTGGCTCGCACTTCTCTTGAACCAGCATCTGCCGTTCAAAAGCTTCTTCCGGGCGATTGTGCTTCTGCCCTGGGTCGTGCCGACCGTGCTGTCGGGCCTGGCCTTCTGGTGGATCTACGATTCCCAGTTCTCCATCATCTCCTGGTCGCTGATGCAGCTTGGCCTGATCGACGCACCGATCAACTTCCTCGGCGATCCCACCAACGCGCGCATTTCCGTCATCGTCGCCAATGTCTGGCGCGGCATTCCTTTCGTGGCGATTTCGCTGCTCGCCGGCCTGCAGACCATTCCGGCCTCGCTGCAGGAGGCCGCATCGCTGGACGGCGCCACCAGCTGGCAGCGTTTCCGTTATGTGACGCTGCCGATGCTGACACCGATCATCGCCGTCGTCATGACGTTCTCGGTGCTTTTCACCTTCACGGATTTCCAGCTCATCTACGTGCTGACCAAGGGCGGTCCGGTCAACGCCACGCATCTGATGGCGACCTTGTCCTTCCAGCGCGGCATCCCCGGCGGCCAGCTCGGCGAGGGCGCGGCGATCGCGGTCGCCATGATCCCCTTCCTGCTCGGCGCGATCATGTTCAGCTTCTTCGGCCTGCAACGCCGCAAATGGCAGCAGGGCGGACAGGACTAGGGAGAAAGACGATGTCGACCAATTCCAATACCGCCAATGCCGTCCTGACCGACAATGCCGAAGGCATGAGCTATCTCAACCGCCTGCCGCGGCGGGTGGTGATGCTCTATCTGCCGATAGCAGTCTTCGTCTTCGTGCTGCTCTTTCCGTTCTACTGGATGGCGATCACCGCCGTGAAGCCGGATGAGCAGCTGACCGACTACAGCAATTACAGCCCGTTCTGGGTGGTCGGGCCGACGCTTGCGCATATCAAATACCTATTTTTCGAAACGTCCTATCCCGGCTGGATGTGGAACACGATGCTGGTCGCAGTCTGCTCGACCTTCCTCTCGCTCGTGGCGTCGGTCTTCGGCGCCTATGCGATCGAGCGCGTGCGCTTTACCGGTTCCCGGTCCATCGGCCTCGTCATCTTCCTTGCCTATCTCGTGCCGCCGTCGATCCTGTTCATTCCGCTTGCCTTCATCGTCTTCAAACTCGGTATCTACGACTCGCGGCTCGCGCTGATCTTCACCTACCCGACCTTCCTCATTCCCTTCTGCACCTGGCTGCTGATGGGCTACTTCCGCTCGATCCCGTTTGAACTGGAGGAAAGCGCGCTGGTGGATGGCGCCAACCGATGGCAGATCCTGACGAAGATCATCCTGCCCCTGGCGGTGCCCGGACTGATCTCGGCCGGGATCTTTGCCTTCACGCTGTCCTGGAACGAATTCATCTACGCCCTGACCTTCATCCAGTCGTCGGAGAACAAGACGATTCCCGTCGGCGTCCTGACAGAACTGGTGCGCGGCGACGTGTTCGAATGGGGATCGCTGATGGCTGGCGCGCTCTTCGGCTCATTGCCGGTCGTCATTCTCTATTCGTTCTTCGTGGACTATTACGTCTCGTCGATGACCGGGGCGGTCAAGGAATGAAAGGGGCAGACGACGCCCCTTTGTCTGTCTAGCGGTTCTTCTTCTTCCGCCATTCCGCGAATTTCTCACGCGGCGCTTCGCTTGTCGCAGGATAAAGGCCGACGATGGTCGCCCCGCCCAGCACTTCCTCGGTGACGAAATCCTCGTAGGCCGTCATCTCGACGGCTTCGTCGGCGATCTCTTCGGCAAGGTGCAGCGGGATGACAACGACGCCCTCATTGTCGCCAACCATGACATCGCCGGGGAAAACGGCAACATCACCGCAGCCGATCGGAACGTCGATCTCGATCGCCTGGTGCAGGGTCAGGTTGGTTGGAGCCGAAGGCCGGTGGTGATAGGCGGGAATGTCGAGGCCGGCGATTTCCGGGCTGTCGCGAAAGCCGCCGTCGGTGACGACACCGGCAACGCCGCGCACCTGCAGGCGCGAGACGAGGATCGAGCCGGCGGAGGCCGCGCGGGCATCGCGCCGGCTGTCCATGACCAGCACGGCGCCCGGCGGGCAGCGCTCGACGGCGGCGCGCTGGGGATGTTCCGGATTGCGGAAGACATCGAGCGTGTTCAGGTCTTCACGCGCCGGGATATAGCGCAGCGTGAAAGCCTGGCCGACCATATTGGTCCTCTTCGGCGACAGCGGGCGCACGTCCTGAATGAACTGGTTGCGAAGGCCGCGCTTGAAAAGAGCGGTGCACAGTGTGGCGGTCGAGACGCCTTTCAGCTTCTCGCGCGTTTGTTCGCTCAACGTGGTGGTCATATCCTATCCTCCTGAAATCAATAGATATCCGGCTCGCCGGGAGTGGGGCCGAAGCCGGTTTCCAGAAAATCGAAATCGCAGCCGGTATCGGCCTGAGCGATGTGGCGGGCAAACATCCAGCCGTAGCCGCGGCCAAATTTCTCCGCCGGCTTGACCCAGGCGGCGCGACGGCGGGCCAGTTCCTCGTCATCGACAAGCATGTCGATGCGGCGGGCTTCGAGGTCGAGGCGCACGATGTCCCCCGTCTTCAGGAGGGCGAGCGGGCCGCCGACGTGCGATTCCGGCGAAACGTGCAGCACGCAGGCACCGTAGCTCGTGCCGCTCATGCGTGCGTCCGAAAGGCGCAGCATGTCGCGGTAGCCTTTTTTCAGAAGCGCTTTCGGCATCGGCAGCATGCCCCATTCCGGCATGCCGGGGCCGCCTTGCGGACCGGCGCCGCGCAGCACCATCACATGGTCCGGGGTGATGTCGAGATTCTCGTCGTCGACCGCTTTCTTCATGTCCGGATAGCTGTCGAAGACGATGGCGGGGCCTTCATGCTTGTGGAAGCGCGGATCGCAGGCCGCCGGCTTGATGACGGCGCCGGTCGGCGCGAGATTGCCTTTCAGAACCGCGAGCGATCCCTCGTGATAGAGCGGGTTGTCGAGCGAGCGGATCACATCGTCATTGTAGCATTTGGCGCCTTCAAGCGTTTCGCCGAGCGTCACGCCGGCAACCGTCATCGCCGAGAGATCGAGTTTGGAGGCAAGCTTCGCCATCAGCGCCCGCAGCCCCCCGGCATAGTAGAAGTCCTCCATCAGATAGGTCTTGCCGGTCGGGCGGATATTGGCAAGCACAGGCGTCGTGCGGCCGGCATGATCGAGATCGTCGAGCGTCAGCGGGACGCCCGCGCGCCGCGCCATAGCAACCAGATGCACGATCGCGTTGGTGGAACAGCCTGTCGCCATGGCGACGGTCACGGCATTGGCGACTGCCGCCTGCGTGACGATTTTCGAAGGGACGAGGTCCTCCCAGACCATCTCCACGATGCGGCGTCCGACGGCCGACGACATGCGGATATGGTTCGAATCGGCCGCGGGAATGGAGCTTGCGCCCGGCAGCGTCAGCCCGAGTGCCTCGGCGATTGCCGTCATCGTGCTTGCGGTACCCATGGTCATGCAATGGCCGTAGGAGCGGGCGATGCCGGCCTCCACCTCGACCCATTCGGCTTCGGAGATCGTGCCGGCGCGGCGCTCGTCCCAGAATTTCCACGCATCCGAACCGGAGCCCAGATATTCACCGCGATAATTGCCGCGCAGCATCGGGCCGGCCGGCAGAAAGATCATCGGCAGGCCCATGCTGAGTGCACCCATGACGAGACCGGGCGTGGTCTTGTCGCAGCCGCCCATCAGCACGGCGCCATCGACCGGATGGGAGCGCAGCAGCTCTTCCGCCTCCATGGCGAGCATGTTGCGATAGAGCATGGTCGTCGGCTTGACGTAGCTCTCTGAGAGCGACAGCGCCGGCAGTTCGAGCGGGAAGCCGCCGGCCTGGAAGATGCCGCGCTTCACATCCTCCACACGATGCTTGAAATGCGCATGGCAGGGATTGGCATCCGACCAGGTGTTGAGAATGGCGATGACAGGCTTGCCCGCCCATTCTTCCGGCCCGTAGCCCATCTGCATGGTGCGGGAGCGGTGCCCCGAACTTCTGAGGTCGTCCGGCGCGAACCATCTGGCACTGCGTAGCGTGAAAGGCGTCTTCCTGGCATTCATCGTTTTTGAAGTCCTGTCTCGCACTGAAGAAGATGCCGCCCGTTTCTGTCTCGGCGGCATTGCACGGGCTTGACTAAAGCACTAATGTATCAGTGCATCAAGCCACAAAATATGTTTAAACGGTCGGCAGTGCTTCGATAGGATGGGATGACAGGCGTGAAAGTAAACCGGACCGAATTTGCCCTTGACCGAACGCGCCAGGTCGCGCCGCAAATTCTTGAAATCCTTCGTTCTCGCATTCTCTCGATGGATCTGACGCCGACCACGGTCCTGTCGCGTATGTCGCTGCAGAGCGAGTTCAATGTCAGCCAGACGCCGGTGCGCGATGCCTTGATCCGGCTGGAAGAGGAGGGACTGGTCGAGGTCTATCCGCAATATGCCACTGTCGTCGCCAAGATCGATATCGACCACGCCACCCAGGCGCATTTCCTGCGGCTGTCGATCGAACTCGAGGCGGTTCGCCGGCTGACGCTTGAAAGCCCCGCCGAGACGGCGCAGGCGCTTGAACGACTGCTTCGCCAGCAGGAGGCGGTGGCTTCGCCGGATCAGTTTGACCAGTTCGATGCGCTCGACAAGGATTTCCATCGGACGTTGTTTGAACGCAGCGGCATTCTCGGCCTCTGGGCAACCGTTCGGCGCCAAAGCGTGCATCTCGACCGGCTGCGCCGCCTCAACCTGCCGATGCCGGGCAAGCTGGAAACGGTGCTGGCCGACCATCGGGCCATCATCGAGGCGGTTCGCTCCGGCGATCCTGAAAAGGCGGTCGCGGCCATGCGCAAGCACCTGTCCGGCACGCTGTCGATCATCGATCTCATCTGCGACCAATATCCCGATTTCGTCCAGCGTTAGGAGCCTGCGGGAAGCAGGCCGCGCAGGAGATGGCCGGAAGCATCGCTCCGGTCCGGATCGGCCATGCGGCGCGTGGTGACGAAGAGCGTGCGCGGCATCGTCCGGTTCATCACGAGCTTGGTCGGATGGGTTATCGCAAGCTCGACCGGCTCAAGCGGTTCGCCCGTTGGTGCAAAGCGCAGCAATTGCGAGCCGCCGACCCCGGCGATCCAGTAGACGCCGTCCTCATCGACGAACGCGCCGTCGGGGCGTCCGGCAAAGGCATGTGTCGTCGCAAAGACCCGCCGGTTGGACGGCGTGCCCGTGGCAAGGTCATAGTCGCAGGCCCAGATCGTCTGCACCGACGGATGGGAATCGGAAAAATACATCCTTTGCCGCGCCGGATCGAAGGCGAGACCGTTCGGCGTCCAGAAACTTTCGAAGACCCGGCGGTGGCTGAAATCGGGCTCGATACAGAAAATCGCGCCGGCCGGTGAGGCCATCTCCCGCTGCATCGTGCCCACCCAGAGCCGGCCGGCGGGATCGAGGGTGCCGTCGTTGAAGCGAACGTCAGGGCGGCTTTCCGGTGCGCAGACGCGGCTGAACCGGCCCGCCTGCCGGTCAAAGAGGAAGATGCCGGTTGCGAGGCCTGCGAGCAGCGTTCCATCCGCTCGCAGGACAATGCAGCCGACTGCTTCGGGTGCATCCCATGCAGAGGTCCTGCCGGTTGCCGCATCGGTGCGCAGCAGTTTCCGGCCATCGGTATCCACCCACCAGATGCAATTTTCCGCCTCCGACCAGACCGGGCTCTCGCCAAGAGACGCCCAGCGGTCGGAGAAGACTTCGAATGCAGCAGTCATTTTGCTCCCAGGCTCGCCTCGCCGCCCACCCGTTCACCGGAAAGGCCGCTGACGAGGTCCTTCCAGCGGCCGAGCCGCGGTGCCGTTTCCGGCAAGGCTGCCGTGCAGGCGATGGTGATGATGCAGCCGAGGCCAATATAGCCTGCCAGTGCCCAGGGCGCACCATTGGCGATCTCCAGCAACCAGCCGGCGGCAAGCGTGCCGACCGAGCCGATCAGCGCACCGATCTGCTGGATGAAGGAAACGCCGCTCGCCCGGATCGGTGTCGGGAAGAATTCCGAATAGAAGGCGGCCTGTGGCGCGTACATGGCGGCATGGCCAAGGGCGAGAGCCGCGGCAAGGCCGACCCAGATATAGCTGTCCATCCGGTAATAGATCAGCGCAAAAGCCGGGAAGGCAGCAAGCAGGACGCAGGCGGCGCCGAACATGTAGACCGGCTTGCGGCCGATACGATCCGACAATGCGCCGAACATCGGCATGCTGATCAGTTCCAGCACGATCGCGACCAGCGAGGCCGAAGTCATGACGGGACGCGAGACGCCGCGGCTGGTGGCATAAGCGGTCACGAGCACCGCAAAGCTGGTGAAGGCGACGCTTTCGGCGAACTTGCTGCCGCAGCCGAGGATGAGGAAACGCGGATATTTGCGCAGGATTTCCACCAGCGGATGAGGATCCTCGGCGCGGCGCTTGCGCATTTCCAGAAAGAGCGGCGATTCGGTCAGCGACAGCCGGATATACATGCCGATCCCTACCAGGACGAGGCTGAGCAGGAATGGAATGCGCCAGCCCCAGCTGATGAAGGCGTCCTCGGACAGAAGCGTCGTGAGTGCGGCGAAGATGCCGAGCGGCAGGATGAAACCTGCCGGTGCGCCCATCTGCACCCAGGAGCCGAAGAAGCCGCGCTGGCGCGCCGGCGCGTGCTCGCACATGATCAGGATGGCATTGCCCTGTTCACCGCCGATGCCGAAGCCGTGCAGCATGCGGATAAACAGCAGGACCAGCGGTGCGGCAATGCCGATCTCGTTATAGGTCGGCATCAGGCCGATGACGAAAGTGGCGATACCGACGATGAGCAGCGTCGTCACCAGAGCGCTCTTGCGGCCGTAGCGGTCGCCGAGATAACCGAACAGCAGGCCGCCGATCGGGCGCACGAAAAAGCCGGCCGCATAGGTCGCCAGCGCCACCAGGGATCCGACGAGCGGATCGAAGCTCGGGAAAAAGAGCTTGTTGAAGACGAGCGCCGAAGCGGTCGCGTAAATGAAAAAGTCATACCACTCCACCGTGGTGCCGATGCAGGAGGCGATCGCCACCCTGCGCATCATCCCGGGCGACGGTTCGGTCGCCGGATTTCGATTCTGTTCCATGAAAGCCTCCCAACGCTACAACTCGCAGCGAGAAATGCACTAAAGCACTAATGCATCAATATATCAATACGGCATTCGACAGCGTTCACAGCAGTCCCTCTGGAGATCCGTCTGCCGATGCGGCCACTTGCCGAACCAGCCTCGGAGCAGGAGAAACAGGGAGTGCTGGCGCACTGCATTCGTGGGGCTCGCGGCCTGCGGCAAGCGCGGCCCGAATGCGAAAGACGGGGCCGGTCACTCGCCGCAGGTCTGCCTGTCACGGGCATGCTGAAGCTGCGGCGGCTGCCTCTGTCACGATCTCGTGTGGCATGTTTTGCGCCCTTCGCGTGGCGCTATCCTGAAAGCTTGGCTATGCTTGATTGTGTTCCGGGCGAGTTTTTTGCGGCTTTACAAACCGCGCCGCTTACCCTCTGGTTGCCAAAAAACCACAATTGCCTCACCTAGATCGCACACAGACCAGGGGCATTAAGAATTGGATCAACGCTGAATGCGCTTACCATACGTTTTTCTTGCGGCATGTCTTGTCATCGTACCGGCCGCTTATGCTGAAGTTGCTTCTCCGCCGGATTTGGCGCCGCTGAAGCGGCAGGCGCAAGCCGCTCAGTTGAGCGCACAGCTGTTGACGCGCTTCAGCTACAAACCCGTTCCCCTGGACGATGCCCTGTCGGAAAAGATCATGGATCGGTTCATCGAATCGCTTGATCCGGACCGCATGCTTTTCCTGCAGGCCGACATCGACAAGTTCATGTCCGACCGCAACAAGATCGATGATGCCATCGAACGGCAAAATCTGAAGATCCCGTTTGCGGTCTTCAATACCTATGAACGGCGCGTCGTCGACCGCATGAACTACGCGCGCAATTTGCTCAAGCAGGATTTCGACTTCGGCACGCAGGAAAACTATTCTGTGTTGCGCGATAAAGCGCCGTGGCCGCAGTCTGAAGCCGAGAGCAACGAACTTTGGCGCAAACGTGTCAAGAGCGACTGGCTGCGCCTGAAGCTGGGCGGCCAAAGCGATGCGGCTATTCGTGAGACGCTCGACAAACGTTATGCCAATACGCTCGAGCGCGTCTACAAGTACAAGAGTGACGACGTATTCCAGTCGTTCATGGATGCCTATGCGACGTCGATCGACCCGCATACCGATTATTTCGGTGCGACCGCTTCGGCCGACTTCGACATTGCGATGAAGCTTTCGCTGGTTGGTATCGGTGCGGTACTGCAGGAGCGGGACGACTATACGACGATCCGGGAACTCGTGCCTGGCGGGCCGGCGCAGTTATCCGGCAAGCTTTCGGTCGGAGACCGTATCACCGGCGTTGGTCAGGGCAAGGACGGGGCGATCAAAGATGTCGTGGGCACGCGGCTTGACGAAGTCGTGCAAATGATACGCGGGAAAAAGGGCTCCGTCGTGCGCCTGGACATCCTGCCGGCCGATGCCGGCGCAGACGGCGCGCATCGCGTGATCAGCCTTGTGCGCGACAAGATCAGCCTGGAAAAACAGGCCGCCCGAAAGTCCGTACTTTCCGTGAAGGTGGGCGACGTCACGCGCAAGATCGGGGTGATCACCCTGCCGACATTCTACGAGGATTTCGAGGCCCGGCACAAAGGCGACAAGGACTACAAAAGTGCAAGCCGCGATGTCGCCAAGCTTCTTGACGAGCTGAAGCAGGAAAAGGTCGATAGCGTCCTCATCGACGTGCGCAACAACGGCGGCGGTTCCCTGGACGAGGCGATTGATCTGACAGGCCTGTTCATCGGCAATGGCCCGGTCGTGCAGCAGCGCAGCAGCGACGGCAAGGTGGCCGTCAGAAGCGCCGAGTTTGCAGCCCCTGCCTGGACAGGTCCGATGGGTGTCCTGATCAATCGCGGTTCGGCGTCGGCCTCTGAGATTTTTGCGGCGGCGATCCAGGATTACGGTCGCGGCGTGATCATCGGCGAGCCCAGCTTCGGCAAGGGCACGGTTCAGACTGTGGTCGATCTTGACCAGATGGTTCGCAACAGCAAACCCGAATTCGGGGAGCTGAAAGTGACGATCGCACAGTTTTTCCGGGTGAACGGCGGTACGACGCAGCTGCGCGGCGTGACGCCCGATATCAGCTTGCCGGGACTTTCCGATCCGAAGAGCTTCGGCGAGACCAGTTATGACAACGCCTTGCCGTGGGCCGAGATCAAGCCCGCGAACTACACCCCTGCCGACACGGTCGCGAAGTCACTGCCGATATTGCAGAGCCGGCATGATGCGCGGGTCGGGAGCGATCCGGACTTCCAGGGTCTGGTGAAGGACATTGCCGACCTGAAGGCCCAGCGGGAGAAAGGTATTGTCTCCCTCAACGAAGCCGAACGTCGCAAGGAAGCGGCGGCTCGAGAAAGCCGACGCAAGTCTCAGGCGCAGCTGAGCGACGGCGATGTTTCTGCCGGAGATGACGGATTGCAGGCCGACGAGCGCAGCTTGAGCGCCGATCTCGCCATCGAGAATGCCCGCAAGAAGGCAAAAGACGTCCTGCTCGACGAGGCGGCCGCCATTCTTGCCGACGAGGTGGACCTCCAGGAGGGCGCAGCCACGAAATAGTCGGCGGATGCGGCCGGAAAGCAGTCAGACGAGAGTGCCGTGCGACCGATAGGCGCCAGTAAGCGCTCTTTCGACGCCCCGCAATTCGGCAAGCCCTTTCATCCGCCCGATCAGCGGATAGCCGGGCTGCCCGCCGCGGCCGATGTCATCAAGGATTTCCTGGCCGTGATCCGGCCGCATCGGGATCTGATGGTCGGCCCGGCCCTGTTTGCGCCGGCTGGCTTCCTCGCGCACGATCGCGCCGATCAGGGCGACCATGTCGACGCTGCCGTCCAGATGCTCACTCTCATGGAAGGAGCCGCCGGCAATGTCGCTCTCGCGCAGGACGTTTCGCAGATGCAGGAAATGTACGCGATGACCGAGGCGTTCCATCATGCCCGGCAGATCGTTGTCGCAACGAGCGCCGAGCGCGCCCGAGCATAGCGTGATGCCGTTTGCCGGATCGTCGACGGCTTCGATGATCCGGCGATAGTCGTCCTCCGTCGACATGATCCGCGGCAGGCCCATCAGCGGGAATGGCGGATCGTCCGGATGGCAGCAGAGGCGCAGGCCAAGCCGGCTTGCCACAGGTGTCACCTCGGACAGGAAATCGATGAGGTTGGCGCGTAGGCGATCCGGTGGGATCGCGCCATATTCGGCCAGATGCTGGCGCACCTTGTCGAGCGAAAGATGGTCCGCCGCGCCGGGCAGGCCGGCCATGACGGCCGCGGCGATGGAAGCCTTGCGCGCCTCGTCCATGCCCGCAATGCGTCGCTCGGCCGCCTCGACGATTTCCTCGGCGAAATCGCCTCTGGCAGCGGAGCGCTGCAGCAGGAAGATATCGAAGACGGCAAAATCGGCGGCATCGTAACGCATCGTGGTGCCGCCATGGGGCACGCGCCAGCGCAAATCCGTCCGCGTCCAGTCGATCACCGGCATGAAATTGTAGCAGATGGTCGAGATTCCGGCGGCGGCCAGGTTTTCGAGGCTCTGCCTGTAGTTGGCGATATGTGTGCGCCATTCGCCTTTCTGCTTCTTGATCGCCTCGGAAACCGGGAGGCTTTCGACCACCTCCCAGGCGAGCCCGGATGGCGTCCCGTCGCTGCGCCGGGCGATCTGCTCCTGGCGCCGGGCGATCTCTTCCGGCGTCCAGAGATTGCCGTCCGGCACATGGTGAAGCGCCGATACGATGCCTGTCGCCCCGGTCTGAACGATATCGTCGATACGGGTCGTGTCATGGGGGCCGAACCAGCGCCATGTATGTTTCATCGTTTCCTCTCGACTGCCGCCGGCCCGCCGGCGGTTTCTGTCAGGTGTCGATCCGCAGGCCGTCCGCGTCGAAAAGATGCCAATGGTCCGGGCGGGGGGCAATCGTCAGTGTGTCGCCGCGCTCGACCTGACTTTGACCCTGCTGGTGCAGCAGAAGCGGTTCTCCGTTCGACAGCGTGGAATGCAGGTAGCTGTTGGCGCCATGCTGCTCGGCGACATTGATCGTTACCGGCCAGCCGCTGCCCTGTTCGTTGACCAGGAAATCCTCCGGCCGTACGCCGAGCGTCACCTTCGCGCCGGCGGGCAGCCTGATGCCCGTGGGCAGCGGAAGGGGCGGCAGGCCCTCGGCCACGAAGGTCAGGCTGTTCCCGTCGCAGGCGTCGGCCACGCCGTCGATCAGGTTCATGCGCGGCGAGCCGATGAAGCCGGCAACGAATGTATTGCGGGGCCGGTTGTAAAGCTCGAGCGGGGCGCCGACCTGCTCGATCACGCCGCGACGCAGGACGACGATCTTGTCGGCCATGGTCATGGCCTCGACCTGGTCGTGCGTGACGTAGATCATGGTGTTGCCGAGCCGCTCGTGCAGCTTGGTGATCTCGACGCGCATCAGCACGCGCAATTCGGCGTCGAGGTTGGAAAGCGGCTCGTCGAAAAGGAATATCTTCGGGTCGCGGGTGATGGCGCGGCCGATGGCGACACGCTGACGCTGGCCGCCCGAAAGTTGACGGGGCCGGCGTTCGAGCAGGGTGTCGATCTGCAGCATCTTGCCGGCCGCATCGACGCGCCGGGCAATCTCGTCCTTCGGCATGCCGATATTTTCCAGTCCGAAACTCAGGTTCTGGCGCACCGTCATGTGCGGGTAGAGCGCATAGGACTGGAACACCATGGCCACGCCGCGGTCGGCGGCAGGCGTATCGACGACGCTCTCCCCGTCGATGCGGATGTCGCCGCGGCTTGTTTCTTCAAGGCCGGCGATCATGCGCAGCAATGTCGACTTGCCGCAGCCGGAAGGGCCGACGAAGACGACGAATTCGCCGTCCTCGATGTCGAGGTTGATGTTGGGGATCACCTCCAGAGCGCCGAAGGACTTGTTGATGTTTTCAAGCACGAGATTGGCCATGGATGAAGCTCACTTGATGCCTGTGGATGCAATGCCTGTTGTGATGTAGCGCTGCAGGAAGATGAAGGCGCAGGCCAGCGGCAGCGCCGTCAGCGTCGTCATGGCCAGCAGCAGGTCGTAACGGACCTCGAATTCGCTCTGGAAAGAGCTCAGCGCAAGCTGCAGCGTGTAGACCTCGCGCCGGTTGAGCACGATCAGCGGCAGCAGGAAGTCGTTCCAGCGCGACAGGATCGAGAAGATCGCCACGACGGCAAGCGCCGGCGAGGAAAGCGGCAGGACGATGCGCCAGAAGATGCGCCATTCGCTAGCATGGTCCATGCGTGCCGCCTCGATCAGTTCGTCCGGAATCGTCAGCATGTACTGCCGCAGCAGGAAAACCCCGGTCGGAGTGGCGACCGTGGGCAGGATCACGCCCCAGAGATTGCCGACAAGACCAAGTTCCGCGACGATCAGATAGGTCGGCACCAGAACGACGGTTGCCGGGATCATGATCGTCGACAGGATGGAAATCAGCGCGATGTTGCTGCCCTTGAAGCGATATTTCGATAGCGCGAAGGCCGCCATAGAATTCATGACGAGCGTTATGATCGTCGCGACGACGGTAATGAAAAGGCTGTTATACACATAGCCGCCGATTGCCCCGCCGGAATTGGCGACCAGCCCCGTATAGTTTTCGATTGCCAGCCGGACCTTGCGCACGGCCACCGCGTCGGTCACGGAAACGGTGACGCGGCCGGCCCCAGGATTGGCGGGATCGATCATCTGCGCATTGCGGCCGACGCGGCGGATCTGGGCAAGCCGGTGCTGCGAGCCATCCTTCAGCGTCACGTCGTAAAGCGGCAACGGCTGGTCGAAACCCTCGACGACGGCGGTCTCGTTGGAGTAGGGCAGGATACTTGGCGGAAATTCCTGCAGGTTCGCCTGGGTCTTGAACGACGAGAGCACCAGCCAGGCGACCGGGGTGAACATGATCAGCAATCCCAGCACCAGGAAGCCATAGGTCAGCACATCGCTGAAATCCATTCTCCGGCGCCCGCGCCGCGCCGTCAGCAGGCTGCGCACGGATGTTTCGGGTTTGTTGAGCGCAACATCAGCCATTCTGCGAATTCCTCGACAAACGAAGCTGGAGAGCGGTGAATATGAGGAGAACGATGCCGAGAAGGATCGACGCCGCGGCGGCAAGGCCGAAATTGCGCGGCTGAACGGCAAAGCCGACCTCATAGATATACTGGACGATCAGCATGGTGGCCGAGCCGGGTCCGCCACCGGTCAGCACGTAGAGTTCGTCGAACGTCTGCACCGAACGGATGACGCAGAGCACGAAGACGACGAGCAACACGGGTTTCAGCAGCGGCAGCGTAATGCGGGTGAAGACGCGCCAGTTGGTGGCGGAATCCATCTTCGCCGCCTCGTAGACATCCTTCGGAATGGACTGCAGTCCGGCAAGCAGGATGATCGTGTAGAAGCCCATATGCGCCCAGACGGTCACGAACACGGACCAGAAGAAGGCCGTATTCGGAAATACCAGCCAGTTGACCGGCTCGATTCCAATTGCCGTCAGGATGCCGTTCAGCGCGCCGTTGCGCTGCAGGATCCATTGCCAGGTCAGCGCGACCACGACAGGCGAGAGCATGACCGGAAAGAAGAAGACCGCCCGGAAGAAGCCGCGGCCCTTGATCTCGCGGTTAAGGCAGACGGCGGCAAGCAGCGCCACGCCGATCATGCAGATGACCTGTACCGGCACGAAGACGAGGCTGTTTCCGACCGCACGCCAGAACAGGTCGCTGGCGCAGCTCGATGCGTCGAAATAATTGCGGCAGTCGAAGAGTGTGGCGTAGTTGCCGGTGCCGACGAAAGGCCGTTCGGAAGGATAGAGCCGGTCGCTTCCTGTAAACGAATAGAAGACGTTGACGACGACCGGGAGGAGCGAGAACAGAAGCACGGCCAGAAGGTTGGGCAGGAGGAACACCCACGGCATTCGCCTGATGCCCAAAACCTTCTGCAATCCCGTCATGACCGGCTCGACGATGCGCGCCGGCAGCACGACGATACTGGCTGCAATCTCAGCCGTCTGGCTTTTCAAGCCCATGTCCTCGTCCTCCCGCTGCTCTTACTTGCCGCCGGCAGCGTTGATGGCGAGCTCGACATCCTGCTTGATCCTCGCAAGCGCGGTATCGACGTCGAGTTCACCGTTCAGAACCTGGCTGATGCGCGTCGTCATCGCGTTCATCATGGCGCGCTGATAGCGCCAGCCCTGGAAGCGGTAAGCGGCCGGTGACATCTTCGGGATCTGGGCGATGAAGGTCGACAGCGACTGCTGCGTGCGCTCGGACGCGCCGGGATAGGTCACGCCTCCTTCGATCAGCGATTTGCTCGAGGGGATTTCCACGGCCGCAGCGATGATCTCGGAATTGTTCTTTGGCTGGGCGACATAGTCGATGAACTTGCCGACAAGCTCCGGGTTCTTCGTATGCTTGAAGCCGACGAGAGCGCCGCCGCCCGGCATGACCGTGCAGGAAGAGGGGCCGCAGGGGGCGGGCACGACTTCCCAGTCGAAGAGATCGCCGACTTCCTTGTCCATCTGGCTCAAGGTCCAGGAACCGCCGAAATAGAACACCGTCTTGGCATTCAGGAAGTCGGAAAAGAGTTCGCGATGCGTTGCGCCGCCGACCGCGCCCCACAGGTCCATCGGCATCGTGCCGTCCTTGTGCCAGGCGACGAACTGTTCGATGGCATCCTTCAGGCCCTTGTCGATCACCGGCTGGCCCTTGTCGTCGACGAGTTCGGCGCCGTAGCTGATGGCAAGGCTGGCGAAACGGTGGCCGGACCGGTCCATTTCCATCGAAAAATCCGTGCCGGTGGCCTTGGCGACCTTACGTGTCGCATCCGCCCATTCGGCCCAGGTCGCGCCCTCCTTCGGAACCGGAACGCCGGCCTGTTCGAAGAGCGTGAGGTTCACATAGGCGCCGTTGACCGTCAGCGAGGTCGGCATGCCGTTGATCGCCTTGCTGCTCGGGTTGGCGCCGCGCAGCCATTGCAGCACCTGTCCGTATTCCTTCTCGAAAGAGGCGACGTTCACATAAGGCGTAAGATCGAGATAGTAGCGGCTGAGGCCGCCGAGGTCGGTGATGATTGCCGCATCAGGCCCTTCGCCGGATTCAAGCTGCACCGGCAGGCTCTCGACGATCGTCTGATAGCTTACGGTTTCCAGCTTGACTGTCGTGCCTGGATTGTCGGCCTCGAAGCGTTTGGCAATCGGCGCCATCGTCAGGCAGCCGAAACCAATATCGTCACAATAGACCGTAATTTCCTGCGCTTGGGCAATACCCGTCAGCGCCGTGACTGCGAGCAGCGCCGATGCCGCCCGCAAGCCAATGCGAGTGAGTGTCATATCTTGCTCCTCCAGAGATCCGGCCAAGGGCCTCCCGCCCATCCTGCAATCTCGCTAAAAGCTTGTCTGGTCTTACCAGATTGTCAACCAGCTTTCTGAAACAAATTTTTTATTCCTTTTATATCAATAGGATGGATTGATAGATGGTGAAATTCACCCCGAAACCCAGCTTGACATGACGTTTTTTTGGATATCTGGTCTAACCAGTTTGGGCGGCTGGGAGTGCTGTCAAAACCAGGAGGATACAATTGCGATGCTGAGATTTGCCGTCGTCGGGATCGACCATGGGCATACGTTCGATCATGTGAAGGG
>UCFC01000067.1 GCA_900471515.1 Hyphomicrobiales bacterium
CAAGTTACAAGGGGGGTGCCACACGGCACAGCGCGCAATCGTTCAAACCGCAAGAGGGCAGACAGAGCGGGCTACCACACGGCACAACGCCACCGGCAGCTCACCCTCTTGCGCCCCCCAAAGAAAAGCACCTCACAGCAGCGGCAGCGTCTGCGCGATGGTCCAGTAGGCGCCGGCGGTGCCGACCAGATAGGCGGGCAGCAGGCCGGCGGTGCGGGTGAGCGGCAGTTGCGCGGCGCGGGCCGCGCGGGCGAGCGCGTAACACAGGGCGACGAAGGCGAGCTGGCCGGTTTCGACGCCGAGGTTGAAGAAGAGCAGCGCGAAGGGAATGTCGCCTTGCGGCAGGCCCGTCGCCGCAAGGCCGCTGGCAAAGCCGCAGCCGTGCAGCAGGCCGAAGCCGAAGGCGATGGCCCAGGGGTAGCGGGTGCCGAGCGTGACCTGCCCGCGCCGCGCATGGACGATCTCGACGCCGAGAAACAGGATGGACATGGCGATGGCGGCTTCGAGCGGGCCGGCGGGCACATGGATGAGGCCGAGCGTGGCGGCCGCCAGCGTCAGGCTGTGGGCGGCCGTGAAGGCGGTGATGGTGAGGGCGACGCGCTTCCAGCCGCGCACCAGGAGAAGCAGGCCGAGCACGAAGAGCAGGTGGTCGATGCCGCCGATAATGTGTTCGACACCGGTCAGGAAATAGGTCAGCGCCCGGCGCGCGAGCGAGGGCGAGGCGGCGACCTCGAAGCCCGGCCGCGTCGGCGTCAGCCGCTCGACCTGCGACAGGCCGGAGGAATGCTCGACGCGGGCGAGCACGTCCGTCACCGTCGCAGCCAGCCCGTCGATGCTGATGCGCCTGCCGGCAAGGCCGCCGGGGATCTCGATAACGCGCCGCTCCAGCTGCGCGCCGGCCTCGAAGGTCAGCTGCGGCGGGCTCACGTCGCGGGCCTCTTCGGGCAGGCGCAGATTGAGGCCCAGCCGATAGTTCTCGTCGAGCGCCGGCACCTTGAAGAGCAGCGCGTAGCGCTCCGCCGAGAGCGGCCTGATCTCCAGATAGGCGGGGCGCACCTCATGGGCGGCCGCCGGCGGGGCGGCAAGCGCGAGGGCAAGGATGAGAGCGAGGGAGAGGGCGAGCCGCAGCCATGTCATGGGCGTGGCCCCGCCGCACCGGGCGGCGCCTCTTCCACCACCACCTCGTAGCGGGCGCGCAGCGTGCGGTAGAACTGTTCCAGTTTCTCGACGCGCCGGGCGCTCGCCCAATCCCGCGCGACGATGTCGCGGACCTCGGCAAGCGGGCGCTGGCCGCCTTCGGAGCGCTGCCGCACGAAGACGAAATGCAGGCCGAAGGGCGATACGAAAGGCCCTTGCCAGGCGCCGGCCGGCACGGAAAAGACCTTGTCGGCGAAACGCTCGCCGAAATCGGTGGCGACGGCGCGCCGGTCGCGGCCCTCGAAATCGGCGCCGAGCAGGAAGCCGTCGCCGAGGGCGGCCGGATCGGCGCCCGGCCGGGCAAGCGCCAGCGCCACGGTCTTGGCATCGGCGTCGAGACTGGCTTGCCGCCTCGCGCTCAGGAAGACCTGGCGGAAGGAGACGGTCGGCTCGACGCGGAAATTGCGCGGATGGGCGGTAAGATAGGCTTCAAGCTCCGCATCCGTCGGCTCGGCCGCCGCCACGTCCTCGGCGTAGAATTCCATCTTCTGGCGGATGCGGCGGCGGATGACGATATCGTCCGCATCGATGCCGAGCGCCATGCCTTCGCGATAATAGACCTCGTCGCGGATATGGTCCTCGACGAGGCCGCGCAATTCGTCCGGCGTCGGCTGCCGCTGCCAGACCGTGGCGAAGGAGCGGGCAAGATTGTCGATCCGGGCCGCGGTGACGACGATCCTTTCGGGCGTCGCCTCCGGCGTCTTTCCCGGCAGGGCGGTCAGCCAGAAGAGGATTGCGCCGAGGGCCATGAACTGCAGCAGGGGCTCGCGCAACAGGCGGATCACGGGGCGGGCTCCGTCAGGTCAGGGCGAATACCAGATCGGCGAGGTGAAGGCGCGTTCCTGCGTCACCATCGGCACGTTGGCGTCGATCTTGACGCCGTAGCGCTTGGCGTCATAGGCGGTCCAGCGCGGCGTGGGTATTTCCAGCACGCGGGCGTAATAGACGGCGCTGAGCGCCGGGTCGAATTCCGGGTCGGTCCAGACGGCGGCGAGTTCCGGGTCGCCGATCGTGTTCGTCCAGGTGGCGTTTGCGACATCGACCGTGCTTCCGACCGGCGGCACCTTGCCGTCGCTGCCGGGCTTGCGGCGGTCGGCATCGCCCCAGACCGCGTCGAAGATCTTCTCCTGCGTCTTGCCGTCCCTGTCCACCCAGCCCTTGATGATCTGGATACGGTCGAGATTGCCGCCGAGCGGGTCCTTGAGCGCGGCCATGAGGAAGGTCGGCGCCTTGCCGGCGGGGGCGCCCTTGAGATCGCCGCCCATCGGCACGCCCTTGGCATAGCCGGTCTCGGCCGGCGTCCTGCTGGTCGCATCGGCGGGCACGAAATCGAAACCGCCGAAGAAGCGCACGATCATGCGCGGGCCGCTGGTGGAATAGGTCTCCTTGCGCTTCATGGCGTCCCACAGGGCCTCGCGGGTGTTTTCGCTCGCCCAGACGCCGGTATAGCCGGCCGCCGTCACCTCCCAGCCCTTGACGACGCGGTCGCCGAATTTCATGGCGTCCTCGCTCCAGCGCTCGGGCCGCGGCTCGCAGCTGACGAACTTGCAGAAATAATTGTCCTCCTCCATCGCCGTCAGCCCGGTATGGGCATCGCTGCCGGAGGCAAAGCCGTATTTGAACGGGTTGGAGCCGATTTCCTGCTCGATCTTCAGCCCGTTCTTCAGCGCCTCGCGCGCATATTCGTACTGGATCATGCCCGGCTGCTTGGGCACGAGGTTGAGGTTGCCGCGGTCCCACAGCTCGTAGCCGGCGGTGAATTCGTCGGTGGGCGAAAGCGAGGGGTGGGATTCGCTCTGGCCCTTGGTCTGGATCAGCTCGAACAGCACTTCCCAGCGCCGCCGCTCGTCGGCCCATTCCTTGGTCAGCGGCCCGCCGGTGAAGGTCGTCAGCTCGAACATGCGGCCGTTGGAAAGGTTGCCGTTATGCGGGATGGCGAGCAGCGAGCCGCCGGTCTTCTGCTCCCAGTTGGCCATCCACCGCCACAGGTCCTCCGGGTTCTCGCTCTCAAAGGTCGTGTAGGGGATCATCTGGGCGGCCTTGTCGCTGCCGTCGCGGTAGATCACGTTGCGGTGCAGATTGTTGCCGCCGCCGGCGTTGGAGGTCCATTCATAGGCGATGAAGGCGGTGAAGCGGCCGGGATCGTTGTATTTCTCCATGATCTGGTTGTTCTTCTGCCAGACCGAATTGGCGAATTTCGGGTCCATGATGGCGGGCGGCAGCTGCTTGTTGGACTGCGCCTTGATGAGCTCCATCGTGGCGGCGGCGGCCGCATCCGGGCTCTGCTGCATCATGTCGTGCCAGCGCTTGAGCACCGGGTCGGCCATCAGCTGCGGATTGCCGCCCTTCAGCTCCGAAATCACGCCCATGCCGTCGGAATGGTCGGTGACGGCGATCCAGTCGAGCGGCCGGCTGAGGCGCACGGGCTGGCCGGTATTGGACGTCACCTCCTCGCCGCGGGCAAAGCGCACCGCATCTTCCGGCGTCAGCGTGGCGCCGGACATGCCGGCATCCACCGACCAGGCGGTGTGCAGGTGCTGGTCGCCGAAGAAGACGCGTGTCGGAAAATTGCGCCCCGCATAGGGCGAATAACCCGGCTTTTTGTAGAATTTGGCGACTGTCGCAGGATCGATCTCGCCGGCGTCCATCAGCGATTCCTGCGCCGGGGCGGAGGTTGCGACGAGGATGGTCAAGAGAGACGCGGCACTGACAAACGTTCTGAACATCGGCACTTTCCCCTCCCGTGGAACGAGTGCAATGCAGGCATGTCTGTGAAGTCCGGTTGCAGTGTAATACGTCCGCCGGCGCGCGTCCACTGCGGGCGGGAATCCGCTCTGAAAGGCTGGCTCCGGCAGAGGCTGGGCCGCGCGACACGCCCTCCGCCGAAGCGAGGGGCGCCGTGCGCCTGCGCTCACGCCCCGCGCGCCAGCCCGTGTTCCACCAGCCGGTCGATCACTTCGCCATAGGCCACGCCGCTTGCCGCCATCGCCTTGGAATACATGCTGATATCGGTGAAGCCCGGAATGGTGTTCACCTCGTTGACGACGAAGCGCATGTCGTCCATCAGGAAGAAATCGACGCGGGCCATGCCGTCGCAGCCGAGCGCCCGGAAGGCGCGGGCGGCCATGTCGCGGATTTTCGCCTCGACCTCGGCGGGCAGCTCGGCCGGCACTTTCAGGGCCGCGCCGTTCTCGTCGAGATATTTGGCGGTGTAGCTGTAGAAGCCGTGGCTTTCGGCGGGCGCGATCTCGCCGGGGCGGGAGACGAAGAGGCCGCCCCTGGCGTCTTCCAGCACGCTGCATTCGATCTCGCGCCCGGCGATGAATTCCTCGGCGATGAGCTTGCGGTCGTGGCTGAAGGCCTCTTCGAGCGCGGGGGCGAATTCCTGGCTGCCGGAAACCTTGCGCACGCCGACGGAGGAGCCCTGACGGGCGGGCTTGATGAAGAGCGGCAGGCCGAGCGCGGCTTCGAGCGCATCCAGCGCCGGCGGCGCCTCCTCGTGCAGCGTCAGCGAGCGGGCCACCGGCAGGCCGGCGGCCTTCAGCAGCTGCTTGGCGATATCCTTGTCGAGCGCGGCGGCCGAGCCGAGGATGCCGCAGCCGGCCAGCGGCACGCGCGCCACCTGGCAAAGGCCCTGCACGGCGCCGTCCTCTCCATGCAGCCCGTGCAGCACCGGAAAGACGATATCGACCCTGCCGGCCTCGGCCGCCTTGCCATCGGGCGCGATTGCCAGCAGGCGCCCATGCCCGCCGGGCACGAGGCAAAGCTCGGTGCCGCTTTCCGGCCGCGCGAGCGCGCCATCGGCAAAACGGCTCTGCAGCCAGCGGCCGTCGCGGGTGACGAAGACGGGCAGGGCGTCATAGCGTTGCGGGTCGAGCGCGCCCATCACATTGGTCGCCGACATGACGGAGACATCGTGTTCGCTGGAACGGCCGCCGAAGAGCACGGCGATGCGCAGCCGGGAAGGGGAAGAGGTCATGAATGTCTCCTTGAAAAGCGATTCCAGCAAAACTACGGCATTGTGCGGCAAATGCCACAAGCCGGCCGGGCATGAGCCGCCGGCGCCGATGCGGGCGGGAGTTTGCCTCCTGCCCCTGGCAGGCGCTGCCCCTCAACATTGCGTGTGGCATGAAGAGCATTCCCTTCAGGCCAGGGAGGCGCTGCCACTGCGAACACATTAGAAGAGCACGGACCCGACAAAGGTACCGTGCTTTTTGTCTGCCTTGCCGGCGGTGATTGCGTTCGTTCCGGTGAGGTGGCGGCCATCCCGGCTGCCGGCCCGCCGGTCGCGCTACCACTTCATGCGGAAGCCGGCGGTGGCGGCGAGGGCGTAGCTGTCGGCGAAGGTCTTCAGCGAGGAGCGGGCCGCCACTTCGCCATAGAGCGAGTAGCGCTCGTCCTCCCAGTTGTAGGAGCCGCCGAGCGTCAGCCCGGCCCAGAGCGGATCGTTGCCGGTTTCGAAGCCGGTGCCGGCGACATCGACGGCCGTGCCGTCCAGGAACTCGCCGTAGAGATTGGCGATGCCGTAGAGCTTGACGCGCGCCTTCCGGCCGTCGGCGCGCTCGACGTTGTCCTCGCGCTCCAGCGCGGCGCCGAGCCGGCCGAGCAGGCTGTCGCCGTCGGAGAGCGAGACGGGCGCGCCGAAACGGTCGTCGAAATCGCCGAAGCGGACGGAGGAATAGACGAGCTGGGCCTGCGGCGTCAGCGACCACGGGCCGGCGGCGGCAAAACGCCGGCCGGCCTCCAGGCTCAGCGCGTAGCCGAAGCCGTTGTTGCCGCTTTCCAGGGCGCCGTCGACGAGATCGGACGAGAGGTCGCTGTCATAGGATGTGATCTGGCCCTGGGCGTCGAGATAGGTGCCGTCCTCGCCGTACCATGTCAGCGTGGCACCTATGCCGTAGCCTGTCGAGTCGATCTTGCCGTCGCCGTAAAGCGAGCCGACATTGCCGGAAACGGTGCCGTAGCGCAGGGTCAGGCCGCCGATCAGCCGGCCGTTGCCGTCCTGGTAAAGCTCGCCGTCGAGGCCCGCTTCGAGGCGGAAGAGATCGTAGTCGTAATCGCTGCCGCTGGTGCTTTCTTCCGGCTTTATGCCGGCATGCACGCCCTCGCTGCGCAGCCAGACATTGTCGGGGCCGTCCTTGCCCGGCGCATCGGCGTCGTCCAGGCGGTAGCGGTCGCCGACCCGCTGCTGCAGCGTCGAAAGCCCGTTCAGCGCCAGCAGCAGCTGCGGATAGGTTTCGTAAAGCGGGACGCCGGCCTGATAGAGCGGCCCGGTGGCGCCGGGGAAGGCGAGATCGGAGCGCAGGTACCAGTCGCCGTCGGCCGGGGTGGCAATGCCGTTCTTGTAGAGCCGGTAGGCATAGGCGCCGCCGACGACGGCCTGGTCGCCCTGGAAGACATAGTCGCCGAGCAGGGAGAACTGCCCGGCCGATGTGCCGCCGACATCGACGATCTTGATGCCCTCGACGGTCTGCGCCCCGCCGCCGCCGAGATTGACGACCTTGATGCCGGTCGTGCCCGCCGTGTTGCCGGTGACGACGAGGCGGTCGCTCGGCGAGGCGTCGCCGCCAAGCTCGCTTTCGATCAGCAGCGTGCCGCCGTTGCCGGTATAGTTGCCCGAGACGGTCAGCGTGCCGATGGAATTGCCGGGGGCGACGGTGCCGGAATTGCTCACGTCGCCGAAGATCGTGCCGCTGCCGCCGAGCGTGGCGAAATTGGTGATATTGCCGATGACGCTGGAAGCGGCGCTGTGGTCGCCGACCAGAAGCGTGCCGTCATAGATCGTCCAGTCCGTGGTCGCGGTGGCGACGCCGGTCAGAAGCCAGGTGCTGCTGCCGGTCTTCTCGAAAATGTCGAAATCGCGGTATTGCTGCGCCGCGCCGATTGCCGAAATGTCGAAACTGTCGCTGCCGGTGCCGCCGAGGCGCAGCACGTCCGTGGTCGGCGTGGCGCCGGCGACGACGTTGCCCTCGATCACCGAGCCCGGCCGCAGTTCGAGGGTGAGCGTGCCCGTCGTTGCCGCCGCCGCCCGGCCGATCGCGTCGGTCTGGCCGGCGCCGGCGCGGATCGTGCCGCTGTTGACGATGTCGAGGTTCAGCGTGCCGTTGCTGGCGGCGATGCCGGCGCCGCCGGTTCCGCCCTCGATCAGGCCGTTGTTGACGATGTGCGTATCGGCAAAGCGCACCAGCGCGCCGGAGCTGCTGATGGAGCCGGCAGTGCCCGCGCCGCCGCGGATCGTGCCGTAGTTGACGAGCGTGCTGGCGTTGACCGGGCCGCTGAAGACGACGCCGCTGCCGCCCGTCGCCCCCTGGCCGCCCTCGATGAGGCCGTAATTGGTCAGCACGGAATTGCGCGCGATATCCGCGCCCGCGCCGCCGGCGCCCGCGCCGCCGCCTGCACCGCCGCGGATCGTGGCGTTGTTGACGAAGGTCGTCGAGACCATGCGCGCGCCGATGCCGCCCGCGCCGCCGCCGGCACCGCCTGTGCCGCCCGTCAGCGTCGCGTTGTTGACGACGGAGGAGCGGTTGACGGTCGAGCGCGTATAGACCGCGATGCCGCCGGCGGTCGCGCCCGCTCCGTCGCCGCCGGTCAAGCTGCCTTCGAGCGTGATCGGGTTGCCGCCGGTATTGTCCAGCGTCAGGGCGGCGATCGCCGCGCCGCTGAGGCCGCTCAGCGTGAAGCCGCGGGTGTCGATCGTCATCGGCCTGGCCGGCGTCGGCAGCAGCGAGGCCGTCACCGTGAAGCTCGCCGTCAGCACGATGGTGGCGCTGGCGTCGCCGTCGGCATTGGCCGCGGTGATGGCGGCGGCAAGCGCCGTCTCGTTGGCGACGAGATATTCCCTGGCCGAAGCCGGCGAGGCCAGCGCCACCGGCAGCGCCAGCGCGGCAAGGCTGACGCCGGCACGAAGACCCCGTTTTTTGAAAATTCGCGCAGAGAGAATGCTGGAACCCATTCCCGACCTCGTAAAGTTATCTCTAATATAAATTCGCCTTCAGGCTGTGTTTTTGCCGTGACTCGGCCACTCGCGCAAGCGATCGGCCGGCCGCGCAAGAGGGGCAAAAGCGCCGAAAAGGCGGGGATGTTGCCGAGCGACAACAGGCGTTTCAAATGTGACGTTTTTGTAAATCAATATGTTAGTCGCTCGTTAACGCTTTCCGGCATCGCCTGCTCCGGCCGGTTCGGCAGGCCGCCATGCCGCTGTCGCCGCTCGCGTTAAGCGTGTTTTTTGCAAGCGGCGGTGCGCGGCCGGGCTTCGAACCTGAAGCGGAGGGGGAAAGCAATAGCCGATGCGGAAACCGCCGGTGCCGGGGCGCGATGCCGGGCGGCATCGCTCCTGGTTCCCGACCGTCGAGCCGATATCACCAGGCCGATGACCGCCGGCCGGCTCTCTTCGTCGTCACCAGATAGTGGACAGCAATGGCCGGCAGCGCGACGACGGCGGCCCAGTGGGCGAAAAACGGCGTCACGGACGCGGTGAAATCCCAGAAATCGAGGCTGTAGCCGAAGGTGAGCCTGGTCCACACGCCGAGCACGGCAAAGCTGCGGACGCCGCAGGCCGCGAGCGCGATCACCGCAATCCGCGCGCCGATGACGACGGCAGGGCGCTCCAGCGGCATCGCCAGCCGGTTCTGCGCGAGGTTCAGGACGCGCTGCCAGTGGAGGCCGATATGGCTGCCGACCGCGATCATCGCCCAATAGGCCGAAAACCAGTGAACCTCGCGCGCCGTCACGCTATCGGGCAAGGCGGGCAGGGCGAAAAGCGACTGCGAGATGGCGATGCCCGTCACCAGCAGGACGGCCATGTTGACGATGAGGGCGAGATGCATCGCGACGACGAGCGTGCGCTTCAGGCCGTAGGGACCTCTGAAGAGTTTTCGGAACCAGCTCCTGTTGAAGGCGACGTGCCAGCCGAGCAGCACGAAGAGTGCGAGCCCGGTTAACTCGTGGGCGAGGTTGCCGAGCCACCAGTAGGCAAGGCCCAGCAGCAGCGATGCGGCCATCGCCGCCGGCAGGAGCAGGCGCCTGCGCAGGACCGATGCGCCGGACCGGCCCCGCGTCATTGCGTCGTCCCGTCAAAGGCCATGGCGTCGGCATGGGTGAACATGAATTGCCGCTCCTGCTGCGAGCGGTGGCAGGAATAGCAGCGGGCCGTGTCTTCGTCGGCCTTCACCGTGCCGTCGGGCCAGAACCATTGGTACTGCCAGTCGTCCATGCCGTCGCCGGTCTTCTGGGAAACGAGATAGCGGTGCAGGACGTCGCTCTGGTAATCGACGAGCACGACATGCGTTCCCGTCGGCACCGGCCGGCCGGCCCTGATGGCGGCCAGCGCCTCGTTGCTTGTCAGCATGTGCTCGCGGGTCACGCCGCGGCGCACGGTCGTGTAGTGGACGAGCCGGTCAAGCGGAGGAAAGGTCACGGCGTTCGCTTCGGCAAGCGCCGGGGAAGGCGAGGATGCGAGGTAGCCGCCGCCCAGGACGAGGAGGCCGGCAATTGCGGCAGATCCCAGCTTCCAGAATAGTGTCTTCATGCTTGCGAATCCTCTTGCGGAAAGTCGTTGCGACGCTGCGAAGCGCCATGGCGGTCGTCGAAGCGGTGGCCCGTGACCGCGCCGATCAGCGAGAGAGCCAGCCAGTCGACCAGGGCTTCCACGCCCCCCGAACATGCGCGCAACCACGCAGGCCCGGATGTCAGCGCCTGCCGTCGATCGCTCATCGCCATTCTCCCGTTGCGTGGCGGCCGGACCTGCGGAGAGCCCTGACGGAAGGGCTCTCCGGTCGATCGGGGCCATGGCCGGCCGATGGTTCAGGCGAGGTGGCGATCGAAGAAGCCGGCGAGCCTGTCGAAGGGGATCAGGTCCACCCGGTCGTAAAGGTCCACATGGCCGGCACCCTTGACCCAGACGAGTTCCTTCGGCTCGGCAGCGCGCCTGTAGGCGTCTTCGCTGAATTCCCTCGAATGCGCCTGGTCGCCCGAGACGAACAGCATGGGGCGCGGGGAGATCGTCTCGATGTCGTTGAACGGGTAGAAGTTCGCGAATTTGACGACGCTGGTCAGCGTCGGCTTGGTGGTCGTTTCCCTGGTTGCGCCGGCCGGGGTGAATTCGCCGCGCGCGGTGCGGTAGAAATCGTAGAATTCGCGCTGCACCGGATCGGTGTCGGCGGTGAGTTCCAGCGTCGTTCCGCCGACATACTGGATGGCGCCGCCGTCGAATTCCTTCCAGCGCTGCTCTGCGGCGGCCGCGATGATCTGCTTGCGCTGCTCGACGCTCTGCGACTTGTTGAGCGCGTCGCGGAAGGCCGCGCCCATGTCGTACATGCTGACGGTCGCCACGGCCTTGATGCGCGGATCGATCTTGGCGGCGCTGATGATGAAGCTGCCGCTGCCGCAGATGCCGATGCCGCCGATGCGCTGGCGGTCGACGTAGCTCTGGCTGCCGAGGAAATCGACGCCGGCGCTGAAGGCCTCGGCGTAGATGTCGGGAGAGACGAGGTTGCGCGCCTGGCCTTCGCTTTCGCCCCAGAAGGGAAGGTCGATCGACATGGCGACAAAGCCCTGCTCCGCCATCTTCGTGGCGTAGAGGTTGGCGCTCTGCTCCTTTACGGCGCCCATCGGGTGGCCGACGACGATGGCCGGGTGCCTTGCCGCGCGGTCGAGGTCGTTCGGCAGGAAGAGGTTGCCGGCGACGTTCATCCGGTAGAGCGATCTGAAGGTGACTTTCTGCAGCGTGACCTTGTCGCTGGTGTAGAAATTGGCAGCGCCGTTGGACATGTCCTGAGCCTTTGCGTTTGTGGTGTCGAAGATGGAAGCCGCGCCGAATGCGACGACGCCGGCCCCGGTCATTTTCAGCAGCTGGCGCCGGTCGATGCCCGCAGTCCGGGCCGTGGCGGAAATCGTGGTGTCGATAGGGTCTTTCTTTTCGGTCATCTGCGGTCTCCTGGAGGGGAAGTTGCAATTCGCCGCGCGCGGCGGGTGGGCGCATCTCTCAGGCGGGAGCGATGCGAAGCGGGTAGTCGCCGCGTATCAGAAGCGGCTCGAAACCGTCGTCGAAGCGGCCGAGGCGGATCAGGCCCTTCGAATAGCGATAGCTGGCGTAATAGAAGACGAGATTGCCCCAGGGGGCGTAGTAGGCGATGTCGCCCGGACGTTCGCCGCCGAACGGTTCGTCGCGGATTTCGGTCAGCCTGCGCGGCAGGTAGGCGATCTTCTCGTTGGTCGAATAGTCGCCGATGGCGAGGTCGAGCGGCAGCATCCGCAAGAGTTCGCGCGCCGCCGGCGTGTCGTGGAGGGTTGCCGTCATCGAGTGCCGGTCGAATGTCATCCTGAATTTCATCGCGGACGGCTCCTGTCTCGTTGCCCGTGCAAGCGGCATGGAAGGGAAGGCCGCGGCCAGCGCGGCGCCCATGAGATGGCGGCGGCCGATCATCGTGCGGTCCTCGCCTGATGCCATGCGGCTGCAGCCAGGAGGGACGAGCCCGCCAGAAGCACGGCGGCGAGCGCAAAGGTCGTCCGCCAGCCGGCATGGTCGAAAAGCGTGCCGCCCAGTGAGGCGCCGGCGGTGATGGCGAGCTGGATGACGGCAACCTGCAGGCCGCCGCCGGCCTCCGCGTCGTCAGCCATCGTCCGGGCGAGCCACGTGCCCCAGCCGACAGGTGCTGCCGTGCCGAACAGGCCCCAGCCGATGAGGAGGATTGCGGTGATTGCCGTCGAGAAGCCGAAGACGACAAGGCCAATCGCGATGGCGGCCATGACCAGCGGAATGGCGGCGAGAATGCCGAACAGCCGGGCGTGGAGGAGATGGCTGATACAATATGTTCCGGCGATCCCGGCAAGGCCCATCAGCAGAAGCAGCAGGGAGAGCACCGGGATCGAGACATGCGTCACCGTTTCCAGGAACGGGCGCAGATAGGTGAAGAGCGCAAACTGGCCCGCAAACAGGAACAGGATGGATGCCATGCCGGTTGCGACCGGCGGGCGCATGAGCAGCCGCAAGACGTTTGACGGCTTTTGCCCGTGCGCCTGCGTTCTCTCCGGCGGCAGCGCGGGAAGGCTCGCCCACTGCCAGACGAGGGAAAGGACGGCCAGCGGCACGACGGCGAAGAAGGCGCCGCGCCAGCCGATATAGCTTCCGAGCCAGCTTCCGAGCGGGGCGGAGACCGTCGCGGCGATGGCGTTGCCGGCGTTCAGCATCGCAAGGCCCCTCGGTACGGACGAGGCGGGAACGAGGCGCATGACGATGGCCGTCGACATCGACCAGAAGCCGCCGATGGCGACACCCAGCAATGCGCGTCCGGCCATGAGCGTCAGGTAATCGGGCGCGAAGGTGACGACGGTGCCGGAAACGACGAGCATCGCCGAGAAGGAGGCGAGCACGAGGCGGCGGTCGATGCCGCGGGTCAGGTTCGCGACGAAGAGGCTGGTCAGGACGGCGAAGACGCCCGATATCGAGATCGCCTGACCGGCGCGCCCCTCGGTGACGCCGAGATCGCCGGCAATGGGCGAGAGCAGGCTGACCGGCATGAATTCCGATGCGATGAGCACGGCCACGCAAAGAGCCATCGCCAGCACCGCGCCCCATGCGGCGGGAGCGGGAATGGAACTGGCCGGGATATGGGGCCGAACGAGTGTTTGCTGATCCATGCCCGCAAACATAATCCGGAGCGACTGCGAAGATTAGCACTTGCAATTCGCTTGGACTTATCGATTTCTGACATTAATCGACGAATGCAGAGGGCATGCGGAATGAAGCGGGAAGACCTGAACGACATGCTCTGGTTCCTGGTCGTGGCCGAGGAGCGAAGCTTCACCAAAGCGGCGGCGAAGCTCGGAACGTCGCAATCGACCATCAGCCACACGATCAAGAAACTCGAAGCGCGCATGGGGCTGCGGCTTCTGACGCGCACCACGCGCAGCGTCTCGCCGACGGAGGCGGGCGAAAGGCTCATCCGCTCGCTCGCGCCGCGCATCGAGGAGCTGGAGTCCGAGATCGACCAGCTGATGGAGATCAGGGACAAGCCCTCGGGCACCGTCAGGATCACCCTGTCGGACCACGCGCTCGCGAGCGTCGTCTGGCCGAAGCTGCGCCCCCTGCTGAGCAGGTATCCGGATATCAAGGTCGAGCTGAACAGCGACAACGGTTTCCGCAATATCGTGGAAGAGAAGTTCGATGCGGGTGTCCGCCTCGGCGAGAGCCTCGACAAGGACATGGTTGCCGTTCGCATCGGACCCGACTGGCGTCTCGTCGCCGTTGCCTCCCCGGATTACCTGGCCGCGCGTCCGGCCCCGCAGGTGCCGCAGGACCTTGTCGGCCATGATTGCATCAATCACCGGCAGGCGCGGTCGGGCGGGTTGTATGCATGGGAATTCGAGAAGGATGGACGCGAGCTGCGCGTGCGGGTGGACGGACAGCTGATCTTCAACACCTCCTACGCGATGATCGACGCGGCGGTGCACGGCTACGGCATCGCCTATGTTCCGGAAGACCTGGTCGCCGCGGACATTGCCGCGGGGCGGCTCGTCCGCATCCTCGACGACTGGTCGCCCTTCTTCCCCGGCTACTACATCTACTATCCCAGCCGCCGGCAGAATTCGCCCGCCTTCCGGCTCGTCATCGAGGCGCTGCGGCAATCCTAGCCGTCTTGCGGCGTGAAGGCCCTCCGGCCGGAAACGGCGCGGCCCGCGGGAAAGGCGCCGCAATCAGTCCCGCCTTGTGCCGGGGCGCGATGCCGGGCCGCCCCCCCGGCTACCGGCCGAGGCTTTCCTCGAGCGCGCGCAGCGGCACGAGCGAGAGCAGGGCCTGAGTGCTGCGCCGGTACCCCGACCGGCAGGCTAGGACAGAGCTTCGTCAACGGCAGTCAACAGCGATTCGAGATCGTCTGCCGTGGGTTCCGCATCGACATCCCCATGCACGATGCGACTGCGCAGCGTGACGAGAGGACGAAGCCGCCGCTCGACCGCCGGGGAGATATATCCGAGCGTCGCCAGCGTTTCCAGGAGGGTGCCGGGCTCGCGGGGGCGCTTGTCTTTCTCGCTTTCGGAGCGATGAAGTGCCGCTTCGAGCAGGGACCATCCCAGGACCAGGGCAGCCCGTTTATGCCCCTGCGCAGCCAGTGAGCGCACCTCTTCCATCCGGCTGCGTATCGCCGCCGGCGATGCGGGCGGGATGGCTATTTCCGTCAACGGATCGCTTCCCCCGTAGCTGATGACGAACTGCCAGTCGGGATGCCCTTCGAAAAGGCGTCGTATCTCCTGAAGCGATCGTTCGGCGGCGGGGCTCGGGCGTTGTTTGACTTCGATGACGATATTGCTGCCAGGCTTGATGGCTATCGCATCAGGGTAATAGGAGCCAAGAAAGTCAGGAATCTGTTTTCGCCCAGGACGGGCGATGAAAGTAAATCCCTGCTCGGTATATTGCGCGCGCAGCTTTTCGAGAGATTGCCGCTCGAACTCGGCAGCTGATTGAGCAGTCAAAGTCATCAAAGCCTCCTCCAACTCAAATCGTTGGCGACATGCAGAGCCCCGCAACAGGGACCAGCCCCCCGGCTACCGGCCGAGGCTTTCCTCGAGCCCGCGCAGCGGCACGAGCGAGAGCAGGGCGAGGGCGGTGAGCGCGGCGCCGGCGATCGCCAGCGGCCAGAGGCCGATGGAGATGAGGGGGGCGACGGCGGTGGTTCCGAGGGCGGCCGTGCCGAGGATGGCGGCGACGACGATTGCGGCGGCGCGGGAATGGTCGCCGCGGGCGGCCGATATGGCGCGGTGGAAGCCGATCGGGCCGCGGATGCCGAAGCCGAAATTGACGAGCGCCCAGAGCGGCACGAGCACGGACAGGCTGCTTGCGCCGGCAAGCGCATAGGCTGAGATCGCCGCGAAGGCGCAGGGCATGATCGCCGTGCCGGCGCGGATGGTGCGCAGCGTGCCGAACCTGGCCGCCGCCCAGGCGGAGGAATTGGCCGAGGCGATGTAGACCGCAATGCCGCTGACCTGCAGGATGACGAAAGCCTCGATGCCCCGGTCGAGCGGGCCGGTCAGCACCGCCGGCAGGCCGAAGACGAAGACCAGCAGGCCGCCGAGCGACAGGGCCTGGCTCAGCGCATAGCTCACGAATTCGCGGTTTTTCAGGATGGCGAGATAGCTGTGATGCTCTTCCGTCTCCTGTCGGCGCGGGAAACGGTCCCGCTGCCAGAAGACGGCGGCGGCGATCAGCGCCGAAAAGACGGCGAGCAGCACGAAGGAAATCTCCCAGCCGCCGATCTCCAGCAGATAGGCGCCGGCGATCGGGGCGAGCGCCGGCGCCAGCGATTCGATGGAGCCGAGCCGGCCCATGGCGGCGGCCGCCCTGTCCTGCGGGAAGAGGCCGTGGATGAAACCGGGGGCGAAGACGGCCGGGCCGGAGCCGAAGGCGCCTTGGGCGAACCGCAGGGCGATCAGCCATTCGATCGAAGGGGATTCGGCGGCGGCGAGCGAGGCCAGCCAGAAGAGGGCGAGCGACCAGACGAGCAGCTTGCGCGGATCGAAGCGCGCGCCCAGTTCGCCGAAGGTCAGGAGCCCGGCCAGCGTGCCGAAGGCATAGGCGGCAAGCACCAGCTGCGCGGTCTCCGCGCTGCCGCCGAGCTGGGCCGGCAGGCTGGGCACGGCCGGCAGCACGAGATCGGTCCCGGCAATGCCGAGAACGGTGCCGGCGGCGATGAGGAAGAACAGGGCTGACGGTTTTGCGGGCGCGGTCATCGGCCCTGGCTATCAGAGTCGCGGCCCGCGACCAATCGTCCCGCGCCGATGGCTGCCATTCAAAGATTTGATCCTTGCGGCGCCGGACAGGCGGCGCGGCGCTTGAGATGCGCCGCGCCGCCGCGGGGTTCAGTGCGCCGCGGGCGCCAGATAGCGGCGCAGGTTGTCGTTGATCTGCTCGATCGCCGCTTCGGTGGAGGGCACGTTGCGGATGGCGTTCAAGAGCACGAAATCGTGGATCGTGCCGTTGTAGCGGGCAGCCGCCACGCTGACGCCGGCCTCCTTCAGCTTGCGCGCATAGGCCTCGCCCTCGTCGCGCAGCGGGTCGTTCTCGGCGGTGACGACGAGGGCCGGCGGCAGGCCCTTCAGCTGGTCGAGGCTGGCGCGCAGCGGCGAGACATAGGGGTTGTCGCGGGTCTTCGCGTCGGGCGCGTAGAGATCCCAGCCGTATTTCATGAAGGCGCGGGCGAGGAAGCGCTGCTCGCCATAGTCATGGTAGGAGCCGGTATCGACGCTGGCGTCCGTCGCCGGAATGAGAAGGGCCTGGAAGCTGATCTTCGGGCCGTTGCGGTCCTTGGCCATCAGCGCCAGCGCCGCCGCCATGTTGCCGCCCACCGAATTGCCGGCCACGGCGATGCGGCTGCCGTCGGCGCCGAATTCGCCGGCATGGGCCGCCACCCATTTCAGCGCGGCGTAGGACTGGTCGAGCTGGGTCGGGAAACGGGCCTCGGGAAGCGAGGTATATTCGACGAAGACGCCGACCTGGCCGGAGCCGACCACGAGGTCGCGCAGCAGGCGCTTGTGGTTGTCGAAATTGCCGACGATCCACACGCCGCCGTGGATGAAGAGCAGCACGCCGGGTTTGCCGGTCACATGCTCGGGCTTCATGATGTAGAGCTTCACGCTCTGGCCGTCCTGGGTGATGGTCTGCTCGGTCGTGGTGACGCCGGACGTATCGACCGGCGTCATGTTCTGAAGCCCGGTCAGGATCTCCTGGGGCTTGGGCTGCGGCAGCTCCCAGAACGGGCTCGGGTCCTTGTTGATCTCGTTCAGGAAGGCGCGGACCTGGGGGTCTATGCGCGGGTCGGTGGCGGCGTCGGGGGCTGCCTGGGCGGGCTGAATCATGAGGGTTGCTCCGAGGCTGAGGGTTGCGAGTAGGGGCAAGAGTTTCACGGTCGTTTTCTCCGGGAAGGTTGCACGCAGCCCCATTGGTAGCGCCGGGCGCGGTGCCGCCGCTTCTGTCAAATGACCAGTCGAGTGACGGGTTGATCTATTGCCCTTCGGGTGTCGCGGCGTCCGCCAGGATGGGGCGCAGGGCGGCGCGGGAGGTGACGCCGGTCTTGGCGAAGATGCGGTGCAGGTGGTAGCCGACCGTACGGTGCGAGAGGTAGAGCCTTGCGCCGATTTCCTTGTTGGAGAGCCCTTCGGCGGCAAGCTGGGCGATATGCAGTTCCTGCGGCGTCAGGCTCTCCCAGACATATTCGGTCCGCCGGCGGCTCGTCTCGCCGGAAGCGCGCAGCTCCTCGCGGGCGCGCTCGCTCCAGGGCAGGGCGCTCAGCGCGTCGAAAATGTCGCGCGCCTCGCGCAGCGGCGCGCGCGCGTCGGCGGGCCGGCGCTGGCGGCGCAGCCAGGCGCCGTAGGCAAGCAGGATGCGCCCGCGCAGGAAGGGCCATCTGCGCGCCGGCGGGCCAAGGCCCTCGCGGTAGAAGCGCTCGGCATCGGCGGGGGCGGCCAGCAGCGCCCTGCCGTAGCACAGCATGGTCGCCACCCAGGGCACCGGCGCGGGGCCGGCAATATCGGCCATCTGCCCGATCACCGCCTGCGCCTCTTCGGCATGGCCGGAAATGACGGCCGCTTCGACGAAATCGGCAAGGCCGAAGAACTGGATGCCGGTATTGAAGGCGGGGTCGGCCGGCGCAAAAAGCCGGCGCAGGTGCTCGTAGGCCTCCCAGTGGCGGCCGGCGCCGATGGCGGCGATGCCGCGCGCCGTCTGCAGCATGGCGAGAAGGAAACTCGCGCCGACGGAAACGACCAGCCGCTCGGCCTGCGCGGCATAGGCCTGCGACTGGTCGAGATTGCCCATCATGCCGGAAAGCCGCGCCTTGACGATCGTGGCGGCGGCCACCCACAGCGTGCCGCCCGTATCCTCGGCGAAGCGGACGGATTCTTCGGCTTCCCGCATGGCGCCCGTCCAGTCGCCTACCTCCATTTCCGCCCAGGCCTGGGCAAAGAGCACGCGGGCGAGATCGCCGAGCCGGCCCTGATCGCGCAGGGCGGCGGCCGAACGGGCAAGGAAGCTGACGCCGAGATCGAAGGCGCCGACGACATTGGCCGTGCTGCCGAGAATGCGGGCGGCGACCGGGTTGCCGCCGCCGGTGCCGGCAAGCTGGCGCAGCCGGGCGGCCGTTTCGCCGCCGAGCCGCAGCGGCTCGACATAGGCGGATATGGCGATCAGGCAGGGATCGGTCTCGGGCAGGGCGAGGCTGCCGGCCGCCGTCAGGACGCTGTTGCGCGCCGCCGCGTCGGCATTGCTCCACCAGCAGCGCTGGGCCGCGCGCCAGAGCAGGTTGCCTGCCAGCTCGGTCGCGCCGGCGGCGCTCGCCGTGGCGGCAAGGCCGACAAGGCTCGGGATCCTGGCGGGGTCGCTGACCATCGGCGGCTGGCCCATCTCGCGGCACCAGCCGATGCGCGCCGAAGCGACGGGATCGGGCTCGCCGATATCGGCCTGGCGCAGCAGGCGCTCCAGAAGGTCCGGCTGGCCGAGATCGGCGGCAAGCTCGGCGGCGCGCAGGAAACGGTCGCTCCTCGCCTTGGGCGTGCCGCTCAGCGCCGCCGCCTTTTCGAGAACCTCGATCGCCATGGCGACGGCGCCCTTGCGCAGCGCGCGGCCGGCCATGGCGTCATATTCGCCGGCCAGTTCTTCGTCCGGCCCGATCGTCGCCGCCGCGCGATGCCACAGATGCCGGTCA
The DNA here is from genome assembly GCA_900471515.1 of Hyphomicrobiales bacterium. Lineage (GTDB taxonomy): Bacteria > Pseudomonadota > Alphaproteobacteria > Rhizobiales > Rhizobiaceae > Rhizobium. Next base: position 18,888 of record UCFC01000067.1, read on the forward strand.
AGCTCGGCCTCGACGATCACGGCAAGGGCGGCATGGATGCGCTGGCGTGTCGCCAGGTCCGCCGCCTGATGCATGGCCGAGCGCACCAGCGGGTGGCGGAAGCGCAGCTCGCTTTCGTCCACGTCGATCAGCCTGGCGGCAACGGCGGGCGCCAGTGCGCCGACATCGGCGGCGGCACCGATCAGCGCCTGGCCGGCGCGCAGGATCTCGTGCAGCGAGGTCGTGTCGTTTTCGGCGGCCACGAAAAGCAGCATGCGTGTCGCGGCGGGAAGATCGGCAAGGCGGGCGGAGAAGGCGCGCTCCAGCCGGTCGGTCAGCGGCAGCCATGTCGTATCGCGGATGTCGGCCGCCCGCCTGTCGCGCGGCAGTTCCATCAGGGCAAGCGGATTGCCGGCGGCCTCCTTCAGGAAGCGGCCGCGCAGCTCGGCCGAAAGGCCGGGCGCATGGGTATCCAGCAGGCGGCCGGCATCGGCCTCGCCGAGGCCGGAAAGCCGGAGCCGCAGGTTGGCCGCGTCGTCGAACAGGCGCTCGAAGCCGTCGCGCATGCCGACGAAGAGCAGCACGGGGTCGGAGGTGAGCCGGCGCGAGATGAAGGCCAGCACTTCGTAGGTCGCCTCGTCCAGCCACTGGGCGTCGTCGGCGATGATGAGGATCGGCTTCTGTGCCGCACTTTCCGTCAGCAGCGAGAGGGCCGCGAGCGCCACCAGGAATATGTCGGGCGCGGCCGCGCCCTCATGCAGGCCGAAGGCCGAAAGCAGGGCCGAGCGCTGGCGGGGCACCAGATTGGCCGCCTCCTTCATCAGCGGGCGCAGCGCCTGTTCCAGCGCGGCGAAGGGCAGGTGCACCTCGGCCAGGACGCCGGTCATGCTCAGCACCGTCAGGTCGCGCCCCCTGGCCCGGCGCCGTGCCTCGTCGAGAAGTGCGGATTTTCCGATGCCCGGTTCGCCGCTGATGACGAGCGTCGAGCCGCCGTGATCGATCCGGGCGATCAGGCTGGCGATCAGCTCCACGTCGCGGTCGCGGCCCTGCAGCAGCGCGGGCAGGGGCGCGCCCTTGCCGCGCCTGCGCCGTGGCTGTCCCGTCCTGTCCGCCTGCCTTGCCATATCTTCCCCGCCGCTCGCCTGGCGTAAGCCTGCCACCGGCGGGCCTGTCCGTAAAGCGGATTGCGCCGCCCGTCTGCCGCTGCCGCCGGGCCGAGGGCAAATGCGGCCGAAACGGCAGGACGGTCGCAAATCTGTCATGCGGGCTGGTTAGAAGCGGCTCCCGCGGCCGATTCCGCCGCCGCGCCACTCCTTTTTCGGGAACGAGACCCATGCAGAACAATCCGGCAATGATCATCGAGGGCGCCAGCGTGGTGTTCGGCGAGCGCCTGGAAATGGCCTCCGTGCGCATCGAGGACGGCCGGATCAGCGGCATCGACGTGGCGCGCGACGGGGCAGACGTCGTCGACGGGCGCGGCCATCTGCTCGGCCCCGCTTTCGTGGATATTCACGGCGACGCCTTCGAGCGGCAGGTCATGCCGCGCCCCGGCACCATGCTGCCGGTGGCCGCCGCCCTGCTGGAGACCGACCGCCAGCTGGCCGCCAACGGGATTGCGACCGCCTATCACGCGCTGACGCTGAGCTGGGAGCCGGGGCTGCGCTCGGTCGAAACCGGCTATGCGATCGTGCGCGCGCTCGATGCGCTGGCGCCGCGGCTGACGGTGGACAACCGCGTGCAGCTGCGCTGGGAGACCTTCTGCTTCGAGGCGATCGACCTCATCCGCGAGGCGCTGGCCGGCCCGCGCCTGCCGTCCGTCGCCTTCAACGACCACACCTCGATGGTGATGCTGCATCCCTCGACGCCGCTGCAGGAGCGGCCCTTCGACCTCGACCCGGCCTTCCCGACGGTCGATCCGGAAACGCCGGCCTTCGCCGAGAAGATGGCCGAGCGCGCCAAGCGGGCAAAGATCCCGGTGGCCGACATGGTGGCGCTGGTGCGCGACATGTGGGCGCGCCGCCCGGAGGTGCCCGATGCGATCGAGCAGGTGGCGGCGCTCGGCAGGGCTGCCGGCGCGCCGATGCTCTCGCATGACGACAGCCAGATCGAAACGCGCGATTTCTTCCGCGCCCGCGGCGCGCGCATCTCGGAATTCCCGATGAACCGGCGCGTGGCGCGGGCCGCCCGCGACGCCGGCGATTTCATCGTCTTCGGCGCGCCGAACGCCACGCGCGGCGGCAGCCATCTCGCCTCGATCGGCGCGGCCGACATGATCCGCGAGGGCCTCTGCGACATTCTCGCCTCGGATTATTATTACCCCGCCATGCTGCTCGGCCTCGCAAGGCTGAAGGCCGACGGCGTGGCGCCCCTGCACGCGCTCTGGCCGCTCGTTTCCGCCAACCCGGCCCGCGCCAGCGGCCTTGCCGACCGCGGCGCGATCGAGCCCGGCAAGCGGGCCGATCTCGTGCTGGTCGAATGGCCCGAAGGCTCCGCACCCGCCGTGCGCCGCACCTGGGTCGGCGGCCGCGAAGCCTACCGCGCCGCGCCCACGGGCGAGCCGGCGTTCGCCTGACGCGCGAATGGCGAGGCGGCGCCTCGCCGTGGAGAAAGCCGGATCAAGCCGCCCTGGCGGCCACGGGAAGGCGGAACGGGGCGCCGAGGCGGTTGAAGGCGTTCATGGCCGCTATGGCGATCGTCAGATCGACGAGGTCCTTCGGGCCGAAGGCGGCGGCCGCCGCCGCATAGGCCGCATCGGAGGCGTGCGTTTCGCTGAGCCGCGTCACTTCCTCGGCCCAGGCAAGGGCGGCGCGCTCCCGGTCGGAGAACAGATGCGGGACTTCGTCCCATACCGGCACCAGGGCGATCCTGTCGACCGACATGGTCTTGCGCAGGTCGCGGCCGTGGGTGTCGATGCAATGGGCGCAGCCGTTGATCTGGGATACCCGGAGGAAGACGAGGTGGATCAGTTCTTCGGGCAGGCCCGTGTTCCTCGTTACGTAGTGATGCACGCCAAGCAATGCCTTTGCGCCATCAGGCGCGATTTCATACCAGTTCAGGCGGGCCATATGTTTGCCTTTCGTAAGGATGGGTCATGACGTCTCGTCGCCGGCGCCTGGCGCCGTCGGCAATTTGTGGCGACCGGCCGCAGACACGGTCGGCCGGTCGGGGTCGCCCGGCGGCGCAGCCTATGTGGAAGCTTTCGTCGCCTGCGCGGCGGCGCATTCGCGCTCCAGCAGCACCCGTTTTCGTTCCAGCCCCCAGGTGTAGCCGAAGAACGTGCCGTCGCTCTTGACGACGCGGTGGCAGGGAATGGCGACCGCCAGGGGATTGGAGGCGCAGGCGCTGGCAACCGCGTTGACCGCCCGCGGGTGTCCGACCCGCCTTGCGATCTCGTCGTAGGAGACCGTGCTGCCGGCAGGCACCGATTGCAGCGCCTGCCATACGCGCCTCTGGAAGACGGTTCCGCGAATGTCGAGCGGCAGATCGTTCGAAAGGTTCGGCGCTTCGACCAGGCCGACGACCTGGGCGACCGTGCGCTCGTAATCGGCGTCGCCGCCGACCAGGGTGGCTTTCGGAAAACGATCCTGCAGGTCGCGCAGCAGCGCCTCCGGGTCGTCGCCGATGAGGATGGCGGCTATGCCTTTCAGGCTGGAGGCGATGACGATTGCCCCGAGCGAGGTCTGCCCGACGGCGAAAAGCAGCGTTTCCTGCGCTCCGCCATCCTTGAAATGGCGCGGCGTCATGCCGAGGGACTTGTTGGTGACGGCGTAGAACCGGCCGCTCGAACCATAGCCCGCGTCGTAGAAGGCCTCGGTCACGGGGCGTCCGCGCACCAGATTTTCCCGCACGTCCGCCGCCCGCTTCTGCTCCCGGTACGCGCGCGGCGTCAGGCCTGTATATTTGCGGAAAAGCCGGTGAAAATGGCCTTCGCTCACGCCGACCGCATGGGCGAGCGCCGATATCGAGGCGGGACTGTCGGCTTCCTCGATCAGCCGGCATGCCTCGGCGATGATCTCGCCGTTTCGCTGCTCGAAATTTCCTTCGTTCGGCCGGCAGCGGCGGCAGGGGCGAAATCCGGCCCGCTCGGCCTCCTCGGCGGATCGGAAAAGGCGCAGGTTCTCCGCGCGGGGCACGCGGGAGCCGCAGCTGTTCCGGCAGTAGATGCCGGTGGTGACGACGCCGCGCCACGGGCCTTCGATGCAGGGATCCGCGCCCTTTGCCATCAGGGCCGGTCCCGGCGCTGCGAGCCGAACGGATTGTCGATCAGATAACGCCACAAGCCGTCGTCCCCCCGTCGCGCGATATCCGTTGCCGTTGCCACCATGTTGATCTCAGTACCATCGCGGGCGGTGCCGATATAGGACCAGTCGAGAATGAGAAGGGCCGTATCGGCCGCGACGAACAGGTGGCGTTGCGTGATCGACATTTGCAGGCCGAGAGAGAAATATTTCTCAAGTTCCGCTCCGATGGCCTCGCGGCCTTTGTGCTCGTGGCCCGCCGCATCGATAATCATGGCCTGCGGGTGGTAGAAGCCGAGCATCGTTTCGACGTCAAGGGAGTTGAGGTGGGCAAGCAAGGCCGGGACGATCGCCTCCGGTGTGGCCGCCAGCGCATAGTTCTGGTTCATGTCGTCTATCCTGTCTCATGTCGCCCGCCATTTGCGGGCAGGCCATGGATGGCACGGACGCCAGGACCGGAAACTCCGTTTTCTGATTTCAGATTCTTCTTTTGGCTCATGTCGGCGCATGGCGTTTCTGCGCCATGGCCGGGTTGCGCGAGGCGCAGGGCCGCTATCGGCCCGCCGCCCGCATCAGGAGGCCGCCCCGCGCGCCAGGGCCGCCGATTGCTGCAGCGTGATGGCGTGGCTGATCGGGTCGGCGTGGCGGTGGGCAAGGCGCCACTCGCCCTGCTCGCGCCGGTAGACGAGGGTGACGCGCAGCGCCCAGTCCTGCGCCGGCAGGCCGCCGACTTCCACATTGGCGCGCTCGATAACGGCAAGCGCCACCATGTCCGTGCCGGCATAGGCGGCGACCAGTTCCTGTTTCAGCACGCCGTTCCGGAAGAAGGTCTTCATGCCCTCCCAGGTCTTTTCGGTAAAACCCGCCTCGTGCGAGGGCGTGCCGCCGAAGGGCGACATGAGGGTGAAATCCTGCGTGCGCGGCACCAGCGCCCGGTAGGCATCGACTTCGCCGCGCAGCAGCGCGCCGTTGGCCTCTTCGGAGAGGCGGGCCAGCCGCTCGGCCGGGGGCATGTCGGTGGGGGGCATGTCGGCGGCGGGCATGTCGGCGCTGGCCTCGCGCAGGCCGGCGGCAAGGGAGGCAAGGCCGGTCGCGCCGGCGGCAAGAAGGGTTCGTCTGGACGGTGACATCGGGTGTTCCTCTGCTTGGGCGGGCCGCGCGAAAATTCCCGCACCTGCGGCCCCGCGTGTCTGGTTTGCGTGTCTGGTTTTCGTGTCCGGTAGCGGAGGCGCGGGCCTGCGGCCGGGCTGCTTTCGGAATGCCAGTTTCCACTTGCTGAATCCAATGATATGATTTCAGCGATATGCTGAATGAAATTGATCTTTCCCGCGCCGATCTCAACCTGCTCGTGCTGTTCGAAGCGGTCATCGAGGAGGGCCATGTCGGGCGCGCCGCCGACCGGCTGAACATTTCGCCCTCCGCCGTCAGCCACGGGCTGCAGCGTCTGAGGCGCATGCTCAACGATCCGCTCTTCGTGCGCACGCCGAAGGGCGTGGTGGCGACGGCGCGGGCGCTGGAGCTTGCGCCGCCGGTGGCCGATATCCTTGCCAGGGTGCGCAGCGTGGTGGCGACGGCCGAGCCTTTCGATCCGGCCGGCTCCAGCCGCCGCTTCACGCTCGGCGCCCCCGACGGCGTTTCGGCCGTCTTCCTGTCGCCGCTGCTTTCCCTCATGGCAAAGGCTGCGCCGCGGGTCGCCATCAGCATCCGCCAGCTGCTGCCGGAACAGGGCGAGAGCGCGCCGGCGCGGGCCTGGCGCGGCGCCTTTGCCGAGCTGGAGTCGCGCGCCATGGACATTGCCGTCATGCCGGCCGACGACATTCCGGCGCGGTTTCATTGCGTCACGCTCTACGAGGAGGATTTCGTCATCGCCATGCGCGCCGGCCACCCCTTTGCCGAGGCGCCGACGCTGGAGCGCTATGTCGGCATGCGGCACCTCGTCGTGTCGCTCGCCGGCGATCCGCACGGTTTCGTCGATACCGCGCTCGAACAGCATGGCCTGCGCCGGCGCATGGCGCTGACGGTGCCGAATTTCATGTTCGCGCTCGCCATTGCCGGCGAGAGCGACATGCTGGTCGCCGTGCCCCGCCGCTTCGCCGCCCTCTACGCCGCCCGCTTCGGCCTCGTGACCGCGGACGCGCCGCTTGCCCTGCCACGCTTCCGCCTGAACGCCGTCGCCCCGCACGCCGCGATGATGGATGCCGGGCTCGGATGGCTGTTTGGGATGTTGGTTGAGGCTTGTGGTGGGAGTGGGGGGTGAGTAGTGGGTAGTGAGTAGTGAGTAGGGAGTAGGGAGTAGCGAATAGCGAGTAGCGAATAGCGAGTGGCGAATAGCGAATAGCGAATAGGGAATGGGTTTCAGCGGGTCATGGACGGCTCCGCGGATTCCCTTTCTCCCCTGGGGGCTGAAGGACGGGTTGAGACCCGCGCAACCTCGGTCAGGCGCCCGACGCGCGGAGCGGAGCCACACGCTCAACCTTGCCCGTTTTCACCCAAAGCCCACCCCAACCTCGGTCGGACGCCCGACGGGCGGAGAGGGCCACACGCTCAACCTTGCCCGTTTTCACCCAAAGCCCACCCCAACCTCCCTCATTCCTGTGCCTGTCACAGGAATCCAGCCACCGCGCGTCCGCGCGGTGAATGACTCCCTCAATCAGCAAGCAAATGAGTCTCTCCTGCCCAAGGACTTGGGCAGGCTGGATCCCTGTGACAGGCACAGGGATGAGGGTGGGGAGGGGAGCGTCGCTGCCCAAAGCAGGCGTCGGGCATGGCGGCAAGGGGCCTCTCCGCAGTCTCCACCACCGGACACGGCCCTCTCACCGCAACCCCAACAGTGCCTCAGCCATCCCCCGCAGCAGCTCCGCCCGCGGCCCACCCCAACAGCGCCTCGCCCATCCCTCGCAACGTCCTGCCCGGAAGCCCGCCCCAACCTCCCTCATTCTTGTGCCTGTCACAGCAATGAGGGGAGGATGCGTTGGTGGCCTTGCCCGTCAGCCGGCGCGGTGGCGCAGGTGCAGCACGTCGGCGCTGACCAGCGAGCGGCGTGCTACGTCGATCACCGTGCGCGTCAGGGCCGCCAGCCGGTCGGCGGCGAGGCGGCTGATTTGCCAGTAGAGGACGATATCGAGCGGCGTGGCGGGGATGAGTTCGACGAGGCGGCCGGCGGCGATGTGGTCGCGGGTGAGCTGGATCGGGTTCATGCCCCAGCCCATGCCGAGCAGGGCGGCGTCGAGGAAGCCCTGGGTGGCGGGCAGCCAGTGGGTCGGCACGTTGATCTCGGTTGCGAGCGTGCGGCGGATCCATTCCGCCTGCAGCCGGTCCTTCTGGTTGAAGGTCAGCGACGGGGCGCGGGCGAGCGCTTCCTTCGTCACGCCGTCGGGGAAATGGCGGCGGACGAATTCGGGGCTGGCGGTGGCGTGGTAGCGCAGCGCGCCGAGCGAATAGCGGCGGCAGCCGGCGACCGGCTTTTCCATGCTGGTGACGGCGGCGATGACGCGGCCGCGCTCCAGCCATTCGGCCGTGTGGTCCTGGTCGTCGACGGAAATGTTGAGCAGGTAGTTCGAGCTTTTCGAAAAATCCGCCATCGCCTCCAGGAACCAGGTGCCGAGGCTGTCGGCGCTGGTGGCGATCTGCAGGGTGACGCGCTCTTGAGGACTGTCGCGGTCGCTGAGGGCCGGCAGGTGCTCCAGCAGCTCGCTTTCCAATATGCCGACATTTTCCATGTGGCGGCAGAGCCAGTCGCCCTTTTCCGTCGCCGTGCAGGGCGTTGCGCGCACCACGAGGGCGGCGCCGACGCGCTCTTCCAGCTGGCGGATGCGCTGGGAGACGGCCGAGGGCGTGACATTGAGCAGGGCTGCGGCCTTTTCGAAACTTCCGGTCTGGACCACGGCATGCAGGACGCGAAGGGCGGGATAGTCGATCAAGTTAAGCTGGGCTTCATTAACGTAAGGATGATTAATTAGCCTAATGTCAGCCATCCGTCTAGGGAGTGCGTGAGCAAAGAGACGGAAAGCCCTGATATCATGGACCTTACGACCTATTTCACCGGCATGACCGCCGGGCTGAGCCTGATCGTGGCGATCGGCGCGCAGAACGCCTTCATCCTGCGCCAGGGGCTGCGCAGGCAATATGTGTTTGCCGTCTGCCTGGCCTGCGCCCTGTCGGATGCGGTCCTGATCGTGCTCGGCGTCACCAGCCTGGCGCAGGTGGTCGCCCTCATGCCCTTTCTCGATCCGGTCATGCGCTACGGCGGGGCGGCCTTCCTGCTCTGGTACGGGGCAAGAAGCCTGTTTTCGGCGGTGCGCTCCGCCGGCGCGCTGGACGTGGCCGGCGGGGCGGGCGCGGGCTTCGGCCGCACCATGGCCATGTGCCTGGCGCTCACCTGGCTCAACCCGCATGTCTATCTCGACACCGTCATCCTGCTCGGCTCGATCTCGACGCGCTTTGCCGGCCATCAGGCGGCCTTTGCGGCGGGGGCCGCGACCGGCTCCTTCCTGTTCTTCTTCACGCTCGGATATGGCGCGGCCTGGCTGCGGCCGATCTTCGCCCGGCCGGCCGCCTGGCGCATCCTCGAAACCGTCATCGCCTTCGTCATGTGGCTGATCGCGTTCCGGCTCCTCAAGGGGATGTGACGGCCGCGGGCGGGCGAAGCTTTTGCCGCAAGGCCCGCCCGCGGCGGGTGCCCGGCTTCAGTTCACGGCCTTCTTCGGCGGCGCGAACTCGGTCTCGATGAGGATCGTCACGTCGTCGCTCAGCACCGGCAGATAGATGCCGAGGCCCCAGTCGCTGCGCCTGATCGTTGCCGTTGCGGAAAAGCCGAGCTTCGGGGCCTTTTCCATCGGGTGCTCGGCCATCGAGCCGTTGAAGGTGACGTCGAGCACGGCCGGATGCGTCTGGCCGCGGAAGGTGAGGTCGCCCGTCACCTTGCCGGTCTTCGGGCCGGTGACGGCGATCGCGGTGGAGACGAAGCGGATAGGCTGGCCGGCCAGGAAATCGCCGCCCTTGCCGATCTTGCCGTCGAAATCCTCGACTTCGGGGAAGGGAAAATCGGTGCGCACGGAGGCGGGATCGATCGTGGCTGTCAGCGTCGAGGCCGCCGGATTTTCGGCGTTCCAGGCCAGTTCGGCGGCAATGCCGGTGAAGCGCGCCGTATAGTTCGACAGGCCGAAATGGCCGATCTTCCAGGTCAGGCTCGTATGGGCGGGATCGGAGACATAGGCGCCCGAAGGGGCGGGTGCCGGCTGTTGCGCGAAGGCGGGCATTGCGGCCAGCGCTGCGAGCGCGAGAAGGCGCAGAAGGTTCATGGCGGCGGTTCCTTTTCGTGAGGTTTCCGGTGGGAGGGGCTTCAGACGGCGGCCTGAAGCGGGTCGAGGGCCAGGAGATCGCGGATCGCCAGTTCCTCGGCGGTGAAATCGGGCGAGGCGATGGCGCCGAATTCGGCCGCCTGCGCCTCGACCCTGGCGGCGGCATCGGCCAGCGCGTGCGGTCCCTGCAGGCGGAAGGAGGCGGGCGACAGCGGCCCGAAGAGCAGGGCGCGCTTCAGCTGCGGCCAGCGGGCGAGATCGGGCTCGACGCCGGCGTGGCGGGCAAAGACCAGGGCCGCGGCATGCATCGGCAGGCTGACCGGGCCGGAGCGCGTGGCGCGGCTGCGGCTGACGCCGGCAAGCATCGCCTCGCGCGGCGGCAGCGCCGCCGGCTCGCGAAGGCAGAGCGCCGCCCAGCGGGCCTGCAGCTCCAGGACCGGGAAGGCCGGGCCGACGAGATCGAAGAGGCCGAGGAAGGCAAGGCCCGGCAGATCCGGATGGAACGTGTGGTCGAAGAGATCGACGCCATAGGCATCGAGGCCGATTGCGCCGGCAAGCTTCTCGCAAAGCCAGGGCATGGACATGCGGTAGCCGGTGCCGAAGAGGATGGCGTCGGCCCGCACGCCGCTGCCGTCGCGCAGATGCACGGTCTGCCCCTCGATGCGCTCCATCCACGGCCTGACCTCGATGCGGCCTTCGGCAACGGCCGGCAGGAAGCCCTGCGACTGCGAAATGCCGGCGGCAAAGGCATTGCCCGAAGGTTCCGGCGCGCCGAACTGGCCGGGCGAGCCCGCCAGCTGGCGGATCTTCATCGTCAGCCCTTCGGCCAGCATTTCCGGCGGCAGCACGCGTTCCATCAGTGCGGCGGCGCGGTTGAACATCACATGGTCGGTCGGCACGCCGGCGATCAGCTTGGGCAGGACGTAGCGCTGTCTCCGGTTGGTGACGACGACCCTGGCCGCTCCGCCCTGGGCGATATCGGTGGCGATTTCGAGCGCGCTGACCGAGCAGCCGGCAACGACCACCGTGCGGCCGCGATAGCGTTCGGCGCCGGCATATTGGGCGGTGTGGGCCGCACCGAGCGAGCCGGTGAAACCCTCAAGCCCGGCGATGTCGGGAACGTCGGGCAGGGCCTGCCGGCCGGTCGCGACGACGACGCGGGAGAAGACCTCGACGCGGCTGCCGGCATCGCTGCCGGAGCGGACGAGCCAGCAGGCGCCGGCGCGCTCCAGCCGCTCCACCCGCGTCTTCAGCCTCAGATGCGGCATCAGGCCGGAGGAAAGGGCGTAGCGTTCCAGATAGTCCAGCATCTCTTCCTGCCGCAGGTAGGTGTGGCTGCCGGGGGCGTGGTCGAGATCGGAAAAGGCGGTCATGACGCGGCTGGTATTGGTGCGCATGCCGGGCCAGGTGGCGCTGGTTGCCGCCGCCGGGTTCCACTGGCCGCCGAGGCGGGCGGAGGCTTCGAAGATGACGGGTTCCAGGCCGGCGGCGATCAGCCAGCGGCCGGCGGCAAGGCCGGCCGGCCCGGCGCCGATCACGGCGACCCTGTTGTCGGGCATGGTGAGGATGGATGTGTCGGACATGAGATGGCTTGCTCCGTTTGCGGTGCAGGCCCTCTAGCGAATTTGTCGGCTGCCGTTTCCTAAAAGCTCACTAAGCCGGTTGGCGAAAATCCTAAAACCTGCCTAAGTGGAGCGGGCAGCGCATTTTGAGGAAGGGCATGTTTCAGGAGGATATTGCGGCTTTCATGGAGAGCCCGGTGATGCAGATCATCGGCACGGCGAGCGCGGCCGGCCGGCCGGAAATTGCCCGCGGCGCCGGCGCCTGGACATGCCGCGAGCGCCAGACCGTCTCGATCGTCGTTTCCGAGTGGCAATGGCCGCAGACGATCGCCAATCTCAGGCAGAACAGCAAGGCGGCGGCCACCTTCACCCGCCCGTCCGATTACGTTTCCTACCAGGTCAAGGGGCGGGCGGAGCTGCGGCCGGCCACGGGCGAGGAGATGGAGCGGTCCGACCGCTATATCGTCGATGTCGTCTCCACCCAGATGAAGCTCGGCCTGCTGCCGGAGCTCATCATGCCCGTCCTCGGCAACCGGCAGGCCGTCGTCGTCACGCTGCACGCGGCGGCGATCTTCGTGCAGACGCCGGGCGCGCAGGCCGGCAGCCGCATCTGGAGTGCCGCGCCATGAGCCTCAAGCTCTCCGATCTCTCGGCCTGTTTCGAAGGCGTCATTCCCTCGATCATCTCGACCGCCGATGCCGAGGGCCTGCCGAACATTTCCTATCTCTCGCATGTGGCGATGGTGGACGACCGGCATGTGGCGCTGTCGAACCAGTTCTTCGCCAAGACGGCCGCCAATATCCGGCTCAACCCGCATGCCGCCGTGCTGCTGGTCGATGCCCGCAACGCCGCGCAGTTCCGGCTCGAAGTGGTCTTCGCCTATTCGGTGGACGAGGGGCCGCTCTTCGATCATCTGTCGCTGCAGCTCGATGCCAGCAGCGCCCAGGTCGGCATGGCCGGCATCATGAAGCTGCGCAATCTCGACGTTTTCCGCGTAACGCGCATCGACGCGATCCCCTCGCAGGTCGCGACGGCGGAGCCGGACGAGCCGGAGCGCGACAGGATCGCCGCCGCCGCGGCCATCGTCGAGGCGATCGGCGCGCAGACGGATGCCGACGGCATCGTCGACGCGACGCTTGCCGGCATCCGCGACCATCTGGGCTTCGGCCAGAGCCTGCTGTTGCAGCTTTACGAGGAGCGCAGCCAGCTCGTCACCATCGGCAGCCTCGGCTACGAACATTCGGGCATCGGCTCGGACGTGCCGGTCGGAGAGGGCGTCATCGGCGCTGCGGCCGGCGGCGGGCGGCTGGTCAAGGTCAGCGACATGAGCCGCATCCGCCGCTTCGGCGCGGCCGTGCGCGATTCGGCCGCCGACGAGGACCGCACCCGCTCCATCCCGCTGCCGGGCATGCCCGACGCGATGAGCCAGATCGCCGTGCCGATGATTGCCGCCGGCGCGCTGCGCGGCGTGCTTTTCGTCGAGAGCCGGAAACGGCTGGCCTTTTCGGGAGAGGACGAGGCGGCGCTTTCGATCGTGGCGCGGCAGGCGGCGACGTCGCTGGCGCTCAGCGAGGTCCTGTCGCTCGACAGCGAGCCGGCAAGGACGGCGGCAAGCGAGGCTCCGCCGCCCGAACGCTCCATCCATGTCGTGCATCACCGCTTCGACGACAGCATCTTCATCGACGGCGAATATGTCATCAAGGGCGTGGCCGGCCGGCTGCTCGCCTCGATGCTGGAGAAACATCTGGAAAGCGGCCGGCTGGAATTCACCAACCGCGAAATCCGCCTCGACGCGACGCTGAAACTGCCCGACTTCAAGGACAATCTCGAAACCCGCCTGCTGCTTCTGCGTCGCCGGCTGGACGAAAAGGCGCTGCCGGTGCGCCTGCAGCGGCTCGGCCGCGGGCGGATCGCGCTTGCGCTCGACGGCCGGCTGCGGCTGGAGGGGCGCACGGACCAGAAGGGCTAGGGCAGGCCCGCCGCCGGGCCGGGGCGGTTTTTCCGCGGCGCAGGCCGGCCCGATCGCGCCCGCATGAAACCTTTCGGCCCCTTGGCCGTTTTCGCGCTCATGACCGACGCAAAAATTCCTTCCACATCGGTCGGCGGCGCCGAGGCAGATGGTGCCGATGTATCGCCCCCGGCGCAGGCGCCGGCCGTCGAGGCCGGGCCGCCGCCCGACATGATCGAACCCGATCCGGGCCTGACGCCCGAGGAGGCGGAGCGGGCGCGCAAGAAATATCTGCTGAAACGGTTCTGGATCAGCGCGCGCGGCTTCTGGGGGCGGAGCGGGGACGGGTTCGCCTGGCCCTTCACGGTCGGGCTCGTGGCGATGATCTGCATGAATGTCGGCTTCCAGTACGGCATCAACAGGTGGAACCGCGCCATATTCGACGCCATCGAGCGGCATGACGCGGCCACCGTCTATTATCTCGGCGCCGTCTTCCTGCCGCTCGTGGCCGGCAGCGTCGTGCTCGTCACCAGCCAGGTCTATGTGCGCATGATGATCCAGCGGCGCTGGCGCAAGTGGCTGGCGCGCGGCCTCATCGCCCGCTGGCTGGCGAACGGGCGCTATTACCAGCTGAACCTGATCGGCGGCGACCACAAGAACCCGGAGGCGCGCATTTCCGAAGACCTGCGCATCGCCACCGAATCGCCCGTCGATTTCACCGCCGGCGTCATCTCGGCCTTTCTGTCGGCCTCCACCTTCATCGTCGTTCTCTGGGCGATCGGCGGGGCGCTCACGCTGCCGGTCGGCGGCACGCGCATCACCATTCCCGGCTTCCTCGTCGTCACCGCCGTGCTCTACGCCGCCATCACCTCGACCACCATCGCCGTCATCGGCCGGCGGTTCGTCGCGGTCTCCGAGGTCAAGAACCAGATGGAGGCGGAGTTTCGCTATACGCTGACGCATGTGCGCGAAAACGGCGAGAGCATCGCCCTTCTCGGCGGCGAGGAGGAGGAGCGCAACGATCTCGACCGCACCTTTTCCAACGTGCTCGGCCAGTGGGCGCAGCTTGCCCGGCAATATATGCGCACGACCTTCGTCTCGCACGGGTCGATGCTGGTTGCGCCCGTCGTGCCGGTGCTGCTCTGCGCGCCGAAATTCCTCGAAGGCAGCATGACGCTCGGCGAGGTGATGCAGGCGGCATCCGCCTTCGCCATCGTGCAGACCGCCTTCGGCTGGCTGGTCGACAACTATCCGCGCCTTGCCGACTGGAACGCCTGCGCGCGCCGCGTCGCCTCGCTGATGATGTCGCTCGACGGGCTGGAGCGGGCCGAAAAGAGCGATGCGCTGGGGCGCATCCAGCGCGGCGAAACGCAGGGTGAGGCGGTGCTTGCGCTGAACGACCTTGCCGTATCGCTGGACGACGGCACCGCCGTGGTGACGGAAACGCAGGTGGAGATCGAGCCCGGCGAGCGGGTGCTGGTCTCGGGCGAATCCGGCTCGGGCAAGAGCACGCTGGTGCGCGCCATTGCCGGCCTCTGGCCCTGGGGCCACGGCAGCGTCGATTTCCACCCCGGAAGGCGCCTGTTCATGCTGCCGCAGCGGCCCTACATTCCCTCCGGCACGCTGCGCCGGGCGGTTGCCTATCCCAAGGCCGCCGACGGCTGGCCGCTGGACGAGATCAGCGCCGCACTCGAGACGGTCGGGCTTGGCTATCTCAACGAGAAGCTGGAGGAGGAGGCGCCGTGGGACCAGATCCTGTCGGGCGGCGAAAAGCAGCGCCTCGCCTTCGCCCGCCTGCTGCTGCACGATCCCGATATCATCGTGCTCGACGAGGCCACCTCCGCGCTCGACGAAAAGAGCCAGGACCGGATGATGGACATGCTGATCCGCGAATTGCCGAAAGTCACCATCGTCAGCGTCGCCCACCGGGCCGAACTCGAAGTCTTCCACAGCCGCAAGATCACGCTGGAGCGGCGCGAGGGCGGCGCCAGGCTGGTCAGCGACATAGACCTCGTGCCGCGCAGCAGGAAACGCAACGTGCTGTCGCGCCTGCTGGTCAACCGGGGCAAGGCGGCTCGGACGTCCGCCGCCGCCGGGCGGCCGGCCGGCGAAAGCTGAGCCTGCGCGTGCCCCCCGCGTTTTCCGGCCGCGCAGGGAAAGATTGCAATCCGTTGAATAGAAATTATTATTAACTGCTAATAATAAAGCATTCACCGATTTACTCTATAAAAAGGAATAGACGAAAGAGGGAGGGGCCTCTGTTTATTGTTTCGGTATTGGATGAGGGTGAAGAGAGAAACTTCGTCGCCGTCGGTTTACACATCAGCGGCGGCGAGCTTTTCATCGATGTCGGCGGCGTCGAACACCAGTTCCGGCTCGCCGACCTGATCGACATTCTCTCGGTGGACCGTTGCCGCCCGCAGAGGAGCGAAGGGCGCCGGCGCGCCCTTGCGCTGTGCCATTGAGCCGCCGCTAGAGCGCTTCCGGCGAAAACGGAATCGGGGGAAGCGCTCTATCCTATTGTTTTTTCGTAATTCCGGACGGAAAACCGGTTCCCACTTTTCCTGGAATTGCTCTGTTTCAGCGGCAGGAAGAGGTCGGCGAGCGTCTCGTGCTCCGCCACCTCGGGAAAGAAGCCCAGCCGCCGGCAATAGAGCGGGAAGCCGGGCGCTTCCTCGCCGGCGCGCCCGACCGTTCCTGCGCTTTTCTCACGCGGCGGCGCATGTCGCCAAAAATCCCTGTTGACCGATATCAAAGACCGCCCCGGCCGGATCGCTACCGTGGCGATGTCCATCACGGAGGGCAGCCATCATGGCCATTACGACAGTTCTGAGCATCCTCAAAAGCAGCAGCTACGAGCGGGATCTGGAAGGCGCGGCGGGGTTCTGCGCCACCCATGGGGCGCATCTGACCGCGCTTGTCGTTTCCATCGGCGCGGCGCCGTCATTCGGGCAATACGACGTCGTCTCCACCAGCTGGCTGGACGAGAGGCGCAGGGAGATCGACGAACTCGCCGCGGCGGCGGAGAAGATCAAGGCGGCGCTGTCCGGCCGCGACCTTTCGTTCGAGGTTCAGGATCTCTACACCGAATTCGCATGGGCCGACGAGGATATCGCCGAGCGCGCCCTCTATGCCGATATCGTGCTTCTGGGAGGCGAGGCGGCAGACGACGCGGATTTCCGCAGGCGGATCTTCGACGGCGCGCTTTTCCAGGCGCCGACGCCGGTGCTGATCAACCGCGGCGGGCATGCCTTCGCCGCGCCGCCGAAGGCCGTGGTGCTGGCCTGGGATTCCAGCAACGAGGCGGCGCGGGCCGCCCGCCAGTCGCTCGATCTTCTGGAAAGGGCCGGGCTCGTGCATGTGACCATGGTCGATCCGGTCGCGCGCATGGGCGTGAACGGCGAAGAGCCGGGCGCCGACATTGCGGCCTTTCTCGCGCGCCACGGGGTCAAGGTGCAGGTCGACCGCCTTTCGAGCGAAGGAAAAAGCGCCGACGCGATCATCGCCAGACATGCGGTGGACACCGGCGCAGGGCTGATCGTCATGGGCGCCTACAACCACCCCAGATGGCAGCAGAGCCTGTTCGGCGGCGTCACCCGCAGGATGGTCGAGGATTGCCGGCTGCCGCTGCTGCTCGCGCATTGAGAGCCGGCAGGTATCGGCGCGCTTAGGCCTTGAGCCTTTCAAGCTGCGGGCCGACGATTGCCGCAAACAGGCCGGGATTGCCGAGCGCGCGGGCGGACAGCATGGCGCCGTGGACGCAGGCCATCAGCATGTCGGCCTCCTCCTCGGGCGTCTTGTCCAGCCGGAAGAGTCCGGCGTCCGCGCCGGCCTTCAGCACCGATGCCAGCCAGGCCGCCAGATTCTCGAAATGGGCCTGCACGAGCAGGGCCACGGGGGCGGGCAGCATCTGCATTTCGCCGGCCAGCATGGCGCACACGCAGAAGGGCTGCGAGGCGTCGAGGATGCATTTTTCCCAATAGGCCAGATAGGCCCGCAGCTGCCCGGCGGGGTCCGGCACATGCGCGCCGATCGCCTTCAGGCCGGCGCGGGCGCGCTGCGTGTAGCGCTCGACAAGGACCTGCATCAGCTCGGCCTTGGTGGGGAAATGGTGGTGGATGCTCGCCTTGCGGATGCCGACCGCCTCGGAAATATCGGCATAGCTGAAGCCGTTATAGCCGCCCGCGATGACGAGGGACTGGGCGATATCGAGGATCTTTTCCGAAGTCGTCTGTTCCATGCCGCCTGCCTATCTTCGGGTAGGAAGGCTGTCAAGTTCGGCGCGCTCACGCGCTTGTGTTGCGGCTGCGGGCAGGGCGGGCTGCGGGCGGGTTGACTCCGTAAATTGATCTACCTACTAGTAGGAAGACAAAAGGCAAACAAGGAGCCCGTCATGCAGAACCAACCTTCCGCCCCGTCCAGCTGGTTGCGGTCCTATTATTTCGTCCGCGCGGTCTTTTCGGTCGGCTGGGTCGCCGCCGCCGTCGTCTTTTCCGGCCAGCCGGCGCTGGTCTCGGCGCTGCTCGTCCTCTATCCCGCCTGGGACGCTGTGGCCAATCTCGTGGACGCGCGCGCCAATGGCGGGCTGAAGGCCAATCCCGCCCAGGCGTTCAACGTCGCCGTCAGCACGATCACCACGCTTGCGGTCGCCGTTGCCGTCGCCAGCAGCACCCATGCCGTGCTTGGCGTCTTCGGCCTCTGGGCCATCCTGTCCGGCCTGCTGCAGCTTTCCGCCGCCGTGCGGCGCTGGCGCAGCTACGGCGCCCAATGGGTGATGGTGCTCAGCGGCGCCCAATCCACACTCGCCGGCGGCTTCATGATCAGCCGGGCGCTGGGCACGGCAGTGCCCGGCATTCTCGACATTGCGCCTTATGCGGGCTTCGGCGCGTTCTATTTCCTGCTGTCGGCCGTGTGGATGACGGTTGCCGCCTACCGGAAGGTGGGGGCTTGAGGGGAGCGGCACAGCGCCTGATGACTTCCCACACCCAGCGAGACACCCCAAGCCACACCGCCCAACAAAATCCCCCGCGCTATCCATCCCCCGAACCAACCGCCGGCAGCGAAAAGCGAAACACCGCCCCGCCGTCGCCGGCATTGGCGGCGGTGATCTCGCCGCCGTGGTGGAGGATGATCGACCGGCAGATGGAGAGGCCGACGCCGACGCCGTCTTCCTTGGTCGTGTAGAAGCAGTCGAAAATGCGGGCGAGGTCGGCCGCGGCGATGCCGTCGCCGCTGTCGCGGATGGAAAATTCCAGCCGCCCCTTGGCCTCGCCGGTGGCGATCTCGATGCGGGGCGGGCGCCTGCCGCTGCTGACGACGGCCTCGACGGCATTGACCAGCAGGTTGACGACGACCTGCTGCATCTGCACGCGGTCGCCGCGAAAGGCCGGCAGGCCAGGCCGGCAGTCGGTGGAGAGCGTGATTGCGTGCATGTCCGTCTCGTGGCGCAGGAAGGCGAGCGCCTCGCCCACGATCTCGTTGAGATCGAGCGGGACCGGCGTGTTCGTGCGGCCGCTCGCCATGGCGCGCACGCGCCTGACGATCTCGCTCGCCCGCCTGGCGCTGGCGGCCATGCGCGCCGCCAGTTCGCCGAGCTTGGCGAGGTTCGGCTCGTCGCGCGCCAGGTGCCGCATGGTCGTTTCGCAATCGGTGACGATGGCCGCCAGCGGCTGGTTCACCTCATGGGCGATCGAGGTGGCGAAGCGGCCGAGCGTGGCAAGCCGCGCCGTATGCAGCGGGTCGGGCGCGTGGTCGCCCGCAAGTTCGCCCGCCGGTCGCCGGCCGGTGACGTCCTCAAGCACGACGAGCAGGGGTTCGCACCCGTCCTGAGAGGGGAAGGCGGGCGCGGGCAAGGCGACCGAGAGCTTGACCTCAAGCGTGGCGCCGCGGAAATTGCGCATCTTCATCTGCTCGCTGAAGAGTTTCGTTCCCTCCGACCAGGCGCGCAGCAGCCGCTGCAGGGTCTGGGGCGAGGCGGCAAACAGGTAGCTCGCCGGCCCCGTCAGGTCGCCGGGCGCGGAGGCCTGCAGCAGCGAGACGGCCGGCTCGTTGGCATCGGCGACGAAGAGGCCGGCCTTGGAAATGCCGCCCTGCCACATGCCGTTGGCAAACAGGCTTTCGGCATGGCCCCTGGCCTTCATCGCGGAAAAGAGCGCCCACAGGCCGGTGGCGTCGAGCTGCAGCACCGGGACCGGGAGCGAGTGGATGAGGGCGCCGTGGCGGGACTGCCCGCGCGGGCGGGCGGCCGGCGCCCCGGCCTCGGCGCCGCCCCGGAAGACGACGATCGGCGCCGGCGCGGCAGAGGCTTCTCTGCGCCCCGCCTCGCTCCATCGGGCAGGGAGGCTCCTTGCTGTCGGCGTGTCGGCCATGTGCTCTTCCTGATATGCTGCGCCAATCGGTTCGGGGCCGCGCCCGCGGCCCGCCTTTTCCAGCCCGAATGTTTCAGGAGGGGCAACGCTCTGCCTGCGGCATGCCTGCCCGTTGCGGGCGCACCCCGTCATCGGGCACGCGTCCGCCTCCGGCCGCCACTGGCGGCGCCATATCCGTCATGATAGTAGCCATCGGGCTGAATAGAGTGAACCGAGGTTAAAGCGAGGGGAAGGGCGGCACAATGCCCGCTTGCGGCAACAGGGTGTTGCGTCCAGTGGAACGCGGATGATCGATCTGGACGATATCAGGAGTTTCGTGGCGGTGGTCGAAAGCGGCGGCTTCAACCGCGCGGCCCAGAGCCTCGGCGTGTCGAAATCGATCGTCAGCCGGCGCATCGCGCGCATGGAGAGCGATCTCGGCGCGCAGCTCATCAACCGCAGCACGCGCGGCATCAGCGCCACGGAAGCCGGGCTCGAATTCAAGGCGCGCTGCGGGCGCATCCTGGCCGAGCTGGACGACGCGCGCGACGCGGTCGCCACCTATGCCGGCGGCGATGTCACCGGGCGGCTGCGGCTTGCCGCCCCGCTCGCCTTCGGCCAGCGTTATCTCGGGCCGATCCTGACCGAGCTTGCCGGCCGCCATCCGCGCCTCGAACTCGACGTGTCCTTTTCCGACCGCGCGGTCGATCTCATCAACGAACATTACGACGCGGCCATCCGCCTGTTCGAGCTGCGCGACCCCTCGCTGATTGCGCGGCGCATCGCGCCGGTGCGCCCCTTCATCGTCGCCAGCCCCGATTACATCGCCCGCCACGGCCGGCCGGAGCGGCCGGAAGACCTGCTCTCGCACGATTGCATCATCTATTCCGGCCGCAGCACGCCGGAATGGCGCTTCCGCGCCGGCGAGCGCATGGTGTCGATCCGCCCGAGCGGGCGGCTTTCGACCGACAATGCCGAAGTGCACCTGAGCTGGGTTCTCGCCGGCCTCGGCGTCACCGAACTGCCCTCCTTCATCGTCGCCGACGAGATCCGCCGCGGCACGCTGGTGCCGCTGCTGGTCGATTATTATCTCGACGAGGGCGCAATCTACGTGGTGCGCCCGCCGGGGCCGCATGTGCCGGCCAAGGTGCGGGCGCTGATCGAGATCATGCTGGAACGGCTGGGCGGCGAAGCCGGGGCCACCTATCCGAGCATCCAGCCGGCCGGCGAATAGGGGCGGCAGGGCCGTTTGATGCCGTCGTGGGGTACCACACGGCAAAACGCCAGCGGCAAACCGCCAACCCGCGCCGACGCCCCACGCGCACCCCGAACCGCCGCGCTCACACCGCCTGAACGTTGCGCACCACGCCCGTCCTGTCGATCGTGCAGGCGAATTTGCGGCCGGAGGCGTCGAGGTCGACGGTGAAGCCGCCGGCTTCGACCGGGCGGGAGCTCGTCGGCAGGATCTTTGCGCGGTCGAGGCCGGCCTGTTTGGCAACGGCATCGGCGCAGAGCAGCTGCAGGTCGGCCGGCGCGGTCTCGACCGCCGTGCGCGACATCTGGTCGGGCGGCGGGGAGGACGACTGGCAGGCGGCGAGTGCGGCGGCGACGGCGCCGAGACATGCGGCCAGGAGCGGCCGGCTCTCAAAGGACATGCGCATTCTGTTTCCCCCGTTTCGGATTGAAGCCGCCAGCCGCGCCCCGGCCTGAACCCCCCCGCTCAAACGCCCTTGTAGAGGGCGGCGCCCTGCATCAGGACGATGACCTTGGCGCCCACCTTGATGCGCGAATGCAGGTCGATAATGTCGTCATTGTTCATGCGGATGCAGCCGGAGGACACGTCGAGGCCGATGGTCCAGGATTCCGGCGTGCCGTGGATGCGGTAGATCGTGTCGGCATCGCCGGCATAGAGATAGAGCGCGCGGGCGCCGAGCGGGTTGTCGGGGCCGCCCGGCTGGCCGGCCGCCCATTTGGCGGCGTTCGGGTCGCGGGCCACCATTTCGGCGGGCGGGGTCCAGGTCGGCCATTCGGCGGTGCGGCCGACGCGCACGATGCCGGCCCAGCCGAAACCTTCGCGGCCGACCCCGATGCCGTAGCGGATCGCCTGGCCGCCGGGCTGGACGAGATAGAGGAAATGCTGGTTGCCGTCGATGATGATCGTGCCCGGTTCCTCGGCGGTGCGGAAGGTCACGACCTGCCGGCGGAAGGCATCCGGCACCTGCTTGTTGCGGGCGTAATATTTGCGCGCCGTGTTCTTGTCGTAATCCACCCACTGGCGCGTCTTCGGATCGTAGATCTGCGTGCCGGCGGCCAGGGCAATATGGGAGGCAAGGCCGAGGGCGAGGGCGGCGAGCGCGGCTTTCTGCAATGTCAGGCTCATGGCTTTGCCCACCCTTTTATGCGGGCGGCATGATCGGCCACCCATTTTTCCGCGTAGTCGGCCGGCGGCGTGCGCTCCACCTGCAGCGCATAGGTCATCAGCGTCACTTCCTGCGGCGTCAGGTCTATCCTGTCGAGGAAGGCGGCGACGTCGGAATGGCGGGCGCCGAAGGCGGCGGACCAGGCGATCCGGAAGCTCGACGGCGGCCAGGCGACATCGGCCTTCGAATGGGCGATCCATTGCGGATCGCTGCCGGGGGCGATCTTCCAGTGCGCCGCGTCATAGGCCGGCTCCTGCAGGCGCGTCACCTTGTGCAGCTCGAAGACGTTGTGCGGCGCATAGCAGGCAAAGACCATCGGCCGGCCGGTGGCGACAGCCGCATCGACGGCGGCCATGCCGACATCCTCTTCCGCCTCCACCAGCGCCAGGTTGCCGGCATAACCGTAGCTCATGGCGCGGATGCGCTCGATGTCGGCCGAAGTCCAGGTGGCGGCGCCGATCCAGAGCTCGCCGCGGCCGTCGCCGTCGGTGTCGAGCAGCGCGCCCTTCTTCGGGTCGGAAAGGTCCTTGACGCTCCTGATATCGGCCTTTTCCGCCTCCTCGGTGGCGCAGAGGCCCTGCCAGGCGGCGACGGCGCGTTTGGCCAGCACCACCGCCTTCCTGCCGTCGACATATTTTTCGATCGCCGCGTCGAGGTTCGGCCGCCAGACTTCGGGGTGAATGTCGATCTCGCCGCTTTCGAGCCCGGCAAAGGCGCTAAGCTCGCCCATCGGGCGCAGCTCGGCCTCCAGCCCGAAGGTCCTTGCGATCGCGACCTTGAGGATATTGGCCGTCGCCTGGCCGGAGGGCCAGTTCGGCACGGCGATGACGAGGTCGTCGGCGGCCTCTGCGCGCCGGGCGCCCGATGCGACGAGGCCCGATGCGACGAGAATGGCGGCGGCGGCGATCATGGCTCCCGCACGAAGGCGCCGCCGGCCCGGATTTTCGCTTTGGCGATGTCTCACAGAAACCCCTCCGCTTCCGCTTCTCGGCTTGGGGGAGTCCTAACCAATCGCGCATATGGCGGGGAAGTACGTTACCGTAAACGCCGGCGTAAATTCGTGGGGCAAGGGGCGGGCTGCGATCACTCCGGACGCGCCGCCGTCCTGCCCCGCGCGAGCGTAATCAATCCCGGCAGCGCGGTGCCGAGAACGATCAGCGCCACGCCCGCGGCCGTGCGCGCCCCGAACGGACTGTCGAAAATCACCGCTGCCGCCACGGCGCCGGTGGCGGGGCCGATGGAGGAGAGCAGGCCGAGCTGCAGCACCGGCATTTTCGACAGCGCGAAATTATAGGCGAAGTAACCGCCGGCCGTTGCCACCAGCCCGATATAGGCGAGGGACGGCCAGTGCCGCGCGGCATCCGCAAGCCCCATGCCGAAGCCGGTGACGAGAGCTGCGGCCCAGGCGACGGCGGCCGCGCCCGAAACCTGCATGGTCGCCACGACCGTCCACGGCACGGCGGAGCGCGTGTGCAGCGCCCGGCCGGCGAGCTGGCCGCAGGCGGCAAGGCCGAGCGCCGAGAGCGCGGTGACATAACCGCCGGCCGAATTCTGCCCGCCGGCCTGCCGCTCGGAAATGACGAGCAGCAGGCCGGCAAAACCCACGCCCATGCCGAAAAAGGTGGTGGCCTTCAGCGGCTCGCCCAGAAGGAGCCTTGCGGCGAGGCCGACGACGGCGGGCATGAAGGCGCTGAGCAGGATGAGGGTGACGCCATCGAGACTGCGGCTTGCCGCCGTGAACGCGATCATGAAGATGCCGGGATGGAGAATGCCGATCGCGAAGGGTTTCCACCTTTCGGCGGGCGCGACCGGCCGGCGCTGCAGGAAAAGCGAGACGGCCCACAGCGCCGCCGCACCCGTCGTCATCTGCACGGCGATGATTTCCGCCGGGCCGAACCAGGCCGTCAGGTATTTCTGGATGGCGAAGCCGACAGGGCCGGCGCTGAAGCAATAGATCGCCGCCAGCACCGCGGCCGGCGATTGCGCGCGCGTTTCGATCGAGGCCATGACAATGTTCCAATTGATGTTATCATGTAACTATACGGGTTGCGTCATTCACGCAACATTAAAAGTTACATAATTGAAGGAATGGCATCGATGAAGCGAAACAGCCGGTTTTCCCTGGCGCTGCACACGCTGGCGCATCTGGCGGCGCTGACGCCGCCGCGCCCGCTGACCTCGGGCGAGATCGGCGAACACAGCGGCACCAACCCGGTCGTCGTGCGCCGCACGCTGGGGCTTCTGAGGGAAAGCGGCCTCGTCTCCTCCGAAAAGGGCCATTCCGGCGGCTGGCTGCTGGCGCGCGCGCCGGACGCGATCACGCTTGCCGATGTCTATGCCGCACTCGGCGAGCGCTTCCTGCGCATGGAGATCGAGGGCGAGGAAAACCCGCCGGGCTGCGCCATCGAGCGGGCGCTGCTCGGCAGCGTGGAGGCGGCGCTCGACGATGCCGAGGCGCTCCTGGTGGCGCGGCTGGCGCGAACGAGCCTTGCGGATATCGTGGCGCGCATCCCCAAGCCGGCGGCGGTCGACTGGTAGTTGCCGGGGACATGCCGGCGGGGGCTCCACGCACCGCGGCCCACCGGCAATCCTTCCTGCCTCTCACCCCCGCGTCACCACCACCTGGCCGATGTCGAGCACGAAGATCGACGGGGCGGAGAGCAGGCTTCGGCCGGTCTCGTCGCGGCGCACGACGCGGCGGTGGGTGGGGAAGAGGAAATCGTCGAAGAAGCGGTGGTCGTAGGTATAGTGCGAGGCAGCACCGCCGCCGCTGACCTCGGGGGCGTAGTCGTTGCGCACGAGATAGCCCTGGCTGTTGAAATAGAAGGTCTGCACCGGGCAGTGCACATGCAGGCCGGCGGGGAAGGTGGCCTTCAGCACGCGCCAGGTCTCGCCATGTTCCTCGTGCGGGGCAAGCTCCTCGCAGGTGACGCCGTTTTCGGCCAGCAGGAAGGGCATGGTCAGGTAGTTGTTCAGCGCATAGCCGACGAAATAGAGGAATTGTTCCGGGCTCCAGGGCGTGAAGACCTCGTAGCCCGCGAAGGACTGGCGCGGTTCGGCAAGGCCGGAGACCGGCACGCCGGCATCGGTTTCTATCGTCACGCGGCCGTCGGCAAAGAGGCCGCGGCGGCCGGGCGCCGGGTAGGGGGTGATCAGCGTGCGCCGGCGGCGCGTGTCGATGCGGACCTGCACGTCCTTGAGGCCGCCGCCGCGCTTGATCGCCGCCTCGCCGCGCATCGTCAGGCGCAGATCGACGCAGGCGACCTTGCGCCATTCGTCGAGCCCGCCATGCGCCTCGAATACCAGATCGAGAAGATCGCCCATTCGTTCGTCCTTTCAGTGTGTCGCGCCGGGCCGGATGCAGGCCGCGATGGGGCAGCGGCGGCGGCCCCGCTCGGCCGCCACCGGGTTTGTTGCCGTGATTTTCGGGAAGGCGCGGCTCAGCCGCCGATATTCATCGCCGCTTCCAGCTGGTGGCCGTCGGTGGCGAAGAGGTGGCCGATCTGCTTTGCCAGCGGATCGGGGAAAATGTAGGTGTCGCCCTTTTCGAGGCCGAGCACGATGTTTTCGGCGGCCTCTTCCGGCGTCACCTTGGCCAGCGGCACGGCGGCGGCAAGATCGGTATCGACCGGGCCGGGATAGATGCCGATGACGGAAACGCCCTTCGGCGCGAGTGTCGCGCGCAGCGATTGCGTCAGCGACTGCAGGGCCGCCTTGGAGGCCGAATAGCCGGAGATCGGCGCGGTGGCGGCAAGGCCGACAATGCTGACGACATTGGCGATCGTGCCCGAGCCGCGGCCGAGGAAGGCCGGCAGGAAGGCGCGGATGACGGCAAGCGTGCCGTAGAAATTGGTGTTCATGTCGGCCTCGACCATGGCGTCGGTGCTGGTGATCCAGTCGCCCCAGGCCATGGTGCCGGCATTGTTGACGAGCAGGTCGACATCGCCGGCCGTCTCGGCCGCCCTGCGCACGGAGGCGGCATCGGTGACATCGAGCTGCAGCGGCACGACGCGGGCGTCGCCGAAATCCGGCAGCGCGGCGGGATTGCGCGCCGCCGCGTAGATTCTGGCGATATCGGTCTTGAGCAGCCGGCGCACGGTGGCGGCGCCGATGCCCTTGTTGGCGCCCGATACCAGGACGACTTTCTTCGATAGGGACATGATGACCTCGACAGGTTGGCGATGGAGGTAAACCGGATCGTTTACCGCGGGCGGAGATGTAAACCGAACCGTTTACTTGGTCAACCGGCTTTGCTATTGGAAAAGCGGTCAGCAGTTGGGGGGCCCGGATGAGGCACGAGAATCTGGACATCGACGGCAAGAAGCGCGAAATCGTCGAATGGGCGTTCGACCGCTTCTACGAGGGCGGCTTCCACGCCACCGCCGTCGACGCGGCCATGGCCGGCAGCGGCATTTCCAAGCGCACGATCTACAAATATTTCTCCTCCAAGGAGGAGCTGATCGAGGCCGTGCTGGTGCTTTACGGCGCCTTCATCGTGCAGGAACTGTTCGACCCGGTCTCCAGAATTTCCGACCCGAGGCAACAGATCGTCGCCTTTTTCGACACCGGCCACGGCCAGGACAGGCGCATCCTGACGCGCGGCTGCCTCGGCCTGAAGGCGGCGCAGGAATATGCCGGCAAACACGACCGCATCGTCGCCCTCGGCCGCCACGCCGCCTCGCGGGCGGAGGCCAGGTTCACCGAGCTTTGCGGCAAGGCCGGCCTTGCGCAGCCGGAGGCTTTGGGAAAGCAGCTCAACGTGATTTTCCAGGGCGCGCTGCTGCTCTCCCACGCCACCGGCGACACGACCGCCTTCGCCTCGGCAAAGACGGTTGCCGCGGCCCTGCTGGAACGGGCAGCCGCGGGCGGGACGAAGGCTAGCGGCTGAGGCTCCTCCAAGCGATTCCTGTGGTCGTGACGGGTGTGAGGAGAGTGAAGGAGGCGTCGCTGCCCAAAGCCGGCGTCGGGCATGGCGGCAGGGGCCTTCCGCAGCCGTCGCAACCGTCCTGCCCGGAGGCCCACCCCAACCACCCCATTCCTGTGCCTCAGCCATCCCCCGCAACCGTCCTGCC